>NZ_DAISLT010000022.1:94030-95313 GCF_036820275.1 Novosphingobium sp. | reverse complement strand
CCGCCTGGTGATCGAGGTCAGGGAGGCGATGAAGGAGGGCAAGGCCCGGGTCGTGCCGATCCAGGTGCCTTCGGAATCCATCCTCTATCCCTCGCCGCCCGACATGGGCTGGCTGGACGGGAAGATCCGCATGCTCTGGACCGAGCGTGGCTACAAGCAGCAGGCCGTCTACCTCGCCGATCCTGCGACCGGCGCAGCGAAGATCATCGCGCATGAGGCGGTGAAGCCGGTCGTCACCGTCACGTCGAGCATGATCTTCCCCTCGCCCGAACTGGGCGGCGAACTCTCGATCTCCGAGCGGACCGGCTGGGCGCAGCTCTATCTCGTTACGGCCGACGATCCCGACGGCGGCAAGCCACTGACCACCGGCGAATGGGAAGTCCTTACCGTCGACAACGTGGCCGAGGACAAGTCCTCGCTGGTCGTCACCGGCGTCGGGCGCGAGGCGGCACGCAATCCCTACTGGCGCGCGCTCTACCGCGTTCCCGCCAAAGGCAGCGCGCTCACCGAACTGACACCGGAACCGCTCGACCACAACGCCGCGGTCTCGCCCGACGGCAAATGGATCGTCGACCAGATGTCCAGCCCGACCTCGCCCACCCGCGCAGTGCTGCGCGACGGCGCGACCGGGCGCATCGTCAAGGAATTGGCCAAGGCCGACGACAGCCGCCTGCTCGCCACCGGCTACACCGCGCCCGAGCCGTTCCAGGGCCTGGCGGCGGACGGCAAGACGCCGATCTACGGCATGATCTACCGTCCGGCGCACTTCGATCCGAAGCGCCGCTATCCGGTGATCGACAACGTCTATACTGGCCCCACGACTACCGACGTTCCCGCCACCTGGAGCGATGCCCGCCGTGTCTCCGGCAACAGCGTCGCGCAGATCGGCGCGATCGTCGTGATGATCGACGGCACCGGCACCTCGCGTCGCGGCCAGAAGTTCCGCCTCCCCGCCTTCCAGAACCTCGGCGAAGTGGGGCTGGACGATCACATCGCGCTGATCCGGCAGATGTCCGCCCGGTACCCCTACATGGACGTCAGCCGCGTCGGCGTGTTCGGCGGCTCGGCTGGCGGCTACGACACCGCGCGCTTCGTCCTGCGCCGTCCGGACTTCTTCAAGGTCGGCGTCTCGTCCTCAGGCAACCATGACCTCCGACTGGACAAGACCTGGTGGCCGGAAGTCTCGATGGGCCATGCCGACGAGGCAACCTGGGAGCGCAATTCCAACATGTCCGTCGCAGGCCAGCTCAAGGGACACCTGCTGCTGGTCCACGGCGATATCG
>NZ_DAISLT010000022.1:0-94020 GCF_036820275.1 Novosphingobium sp. | reverse complement strand
ATCGACGACAACGTGCCCGTCACCGAGAGCTTCCGCCTTGCCAAGGCCCTGATCGATGCCGGCCGCGACGTCGACATGGTGGTCGTGCCCAACGCCACGCATAACGTCTATCGCCCCTTCTTCTGGAAGAAGCTGCGCGACTACTTCACCCAGTACCTGCTCGGCGAAACGCCGCCTGCGCTCGGCCCCGTGACGGCGGCCACATCTGCTGCCCCGGCAGCCAACAAGTAATCCCTGCGAGGACCTGAAATGAAGCGTCTCCTGAAGCCCCTGCCGCTCGTCGCCCTGGTGCTCGGCACTCTCCCGGCCATGCTGCCGACGACCGTGGCCTATGCCGAGGAAGGCGAAGCGCAGAAGCCGAAGCCGGTCTATCCGCCGATCAGCAAGACCGAAATGCAGACCCCGGCCTTCGATCTCGCACTTCGCGCAGATACGCAGACGCTCGCCCACCTCTCGCCCAAGGGCAACACCGCCTTCGACTTCGTTCCCGCCGGCCGCGAACCGGAACGCGCGGGCGACGGCTACGTCCACATCGGCGACATCCACATCCGCCTGAAAACGGCCGGTTCCGACTGGCAGGACTTCTCCTCGGCCCACGCCCGCAAGCAGATCGCGGCGCTGGCAGGCGGCAACGGCGTGCTCGCCGCTGCCGACATCACCGCCTCCATGGGGGCCGGAATGCCGCTGCGCGTCGAGCGCCGCTGGGTGAACGAGGCAGGCGTCCTCGCCATGCGCTTCACCCTGGTCAACACCAGCAGCGCAGCCGTGGAGATCGGCGGCCTCGGCATGCCGATGGTGTTCGACAACATCATCCTCGACCGCGACCTCGACACGGCCCATGCCGAGGCGAGCTTCGTCGATCCCTATATCGGCCGTGACGCAGGCTATCTGCAGGTCACCCGTCTCAACGGCCAGGGTCCTGCCCTGCTGGTCCTGCCCGAGAAGGGCACCCCGCTCGAAGCCTATCGCCCGATCATCGAAGCGCGCGCAGCGAAGAACGGCGACATCTTCACCGACAGGAGCCAGCGCAGCCAGGTTTCGGAAGGCTTCTACGACTGGACCGTCGCCAGCAAGGGCTTTGCCGAGAAGGAATGGGCCAAGGCCGGCCAGCAGTGGAACGAACCGACCAGCATCACCCTCGCGCCGGGTGAAAGCCGCACGATCGGCCTGCGCTTCGTGACTGCGCCCGATATCCGCAAGATCGAGGATACGCTGGTCGCCAACAAGCGCCCCGTCGCGGTCGGCATCCCCGGCTATGTCGTGCCGACCGACCAGACCGCCAGCCTCTTCCTCAAGACGCCGAGCAAGGTCGCCAAGATCGAATCCTTCCCCGAAGGCGCGCTTACGGCGACTTCCGAGAAGTCGGGAACCGGCTGGGCCCGCTATCAGGTCAAGGCCTCGGGCTGGGGCCAGGCGCGCCTGACGGTGACATATGCCGACGGCCAGAAGCAGACCGTCAGCTACTACATCACCAAGCCGCTCGAACAGGTCATGGCGGACATCGGCCAGTTCACCACGACGAACCAGTGGTTCGAGGGCAAGGGCGACCCCTTCCACCGCAGCCCCGCGATCCTTTCCTACGACCGCGAGGACAACAAGATCCTCACGCAGGACGGCCGCGTCTGGGTCTCGGGCATGAGCGACGAAGGCGGCGCCGGTTCGTGGGTTGCCGCGATGATGAAGCAGCTCGACAATCCCAGCCCGGAAGAAGTCGCCAAGCTGGAGCGCCTCGTCAACGAGACCGTGCTCGGCACGCTTCAGGTCAAGGACGGCCCGCAGGCGGGCGCGGTCAAGAAGAGCATCTTCTACTACGATCCGGTAGAGTTCCCGAACTACTACGACCCCAAGATCAACTGGAAGAGCTGGACCGCCTGGTCGAAGAAGGATTCGGACGATCTCGGCCGTTCCTACAACTATCCGCACGTCGCGATCGGCCACTGGGTGCTCTACCGCCTCGCCCGCGACAACCAGGGGCTGGTTAAGCAGCACGACTGGAAGTTCTACCTCGAATGGGCCTATCGCACCTCGGTCGCGATGATGCGCGATGCGCCGTACTATGCGCAGTTCGGCCAGATGGAAGGCGACGTCTTCCTCGACATCCTGAAGGACCTCAAGCGCGAGGGGCTGACCGCCGAAGCCACCGAGATGGAGGGCCTGATGAAGGGCCGCGCCGATCACTGGCGCACGCTCAAGTTCCCGTTCGGCAGCGAGATGGCCTGGGATTCCACCGGCCAGCCCGAAGTCTACGCCTGGATGCGCTACTTCGGCTATCAGCCGCAGGCGGACGAGACGCGCGAGGTCATCCTCGCCTATGACCCGACCATCCCGAACTGGGGCTACAACGGCAATGCCCGCCGCTACTGGGACTTCCTCTACGGCGGCAAGGTCTCGCGCATCGAGCGGCAGATCCACCACTACGGCTCGGCGCTCAACGCGGTGCCGCTGTTCGACGCCTATCGCCAGAACCCCGGCGACCTGCACCTGCTGCGCGTCGCCTATGGCGGCATGATGGGCGGGATCACCAATATCGACCAGCAGGGCTTCGGCTCGGCCGCATTCCACTCCTGGCCCGACATGATGAAGTGGGACGCCATCACCGGCGACTACGGCATGGGCTTCTACGGCCATGCCATCACTTCGGCGACCTACATGGTGAGCGACCCGCAGTTCGGCTGGCTCGGCTTCGGCGGCGACCTGACGACCAAGGGCGGCAAGGTCCATATCGAACCAAAGGACGGCGCCCGTCGCCGTCTGTTCATCGCCCCCGCCGGTCTCTGGATCACGCTGGAGGCAGGCCGCATCAAGAGCGCGGATTACGACGCCAAGACCGGCAAGATCGTGCTCACGCTCGACCCGGCCTCGACCACCGCACCCACCGCCCGCCTGCTGTTCGAGACCACCACGGCCGGCGGCAAGACTTATGGCACGGACACCGGCACGGCGGATCGCGGCGGCTATGCCATCGCGCTCGGCACCGGCGAAACCGCCGTCACGCTCAGCCCGCGCTGATAATGAAAACCCTGCTTCAGGCTTCGGTGCTGGCACTAGCCATTCCGTCAGCACCGGCGCTTGCCTCCCCGGCCGCCCAATCCACACCGAGTGCGTCTTGTGCGGCCGGGGCGTGGCAGGTCGCAGCAACCGATCCGTCGGACGCGGCCAATTCCGCGCTGCCGCTCCAGATGGAAAGCGAACACTTCGCGCTCCACTGGAAGCCCGGCACGGTGGAGCCGGACGTCGCCAAGGCTGCCACGAAGCACCTCGAATATGTCTGGAACTATTTCCTCGGCACCCTGAAATTTCCCGAGCCTCATTGCGGTTCGGCGACGAAGTTCAAGGTCAATGCCTATATCGGCGTGGGCTACGGCCTGACCGGCGGCGCCGACGAACTCGGCCACATGGGCATGTGGATCGACCCCGGCGCGCTCAAGGATCGCTTCGGCCTCGCGCATGAACTGACCCACGCCTTGCAGGCCGCTACCGGTCGCCTGATGGACTCGCCCTTCACCGGCTGGCTGTTCGAAAGCCACGCCAACTGGATGACCGTGCAATTGCCGGAATTCCGCGAGAACACCCATTGCTCGGTGCTGCTCAAGCAGTACCCCCACCTCTATTACGGCTCGACCCGGACGCGCTACTGCAACTGGCAGTTCCTCGAATACCTCAAGGACACCAAGGGCTTCGAAGCGGTCAACGCGATCTGGCGCACCGCGCCCGGCAAGGACGACCCGGCGCGCCTCACCGCCGATCCCTTCAGCGTGCTTCAGCGCAACATGGGCTGGACGCAGGACCAGCTCAACGACACGTTCGGCGACTGGGCGCTCCACAACGCCAACTGGGACTACACGAACCCGGACGGCAGCGACCAGGGCCCGGTCTTCCGCCGCAACTACGGCACGTACGACCAGACCACTGACGCGGGCATCCTTTCCGCCACCGTGCTCGATCCCATCGACCTGAAGCGCCGCCGCTTTGCCGTGCCCGAGATGTGGGCGCCGCAGCGCTGGGGCTATAACGTGGTCAAGCTGCACCCCGACGCCGGGCGAGACCATGTGACCGTGACCTTCCGCGGCGTGGTCCAGCAGGCGAGCGCCGTCGCCTCACTGCCGGGACTGGCCGATGAACCGGAGACGATCCCGTCGCCCTCCTCGGACTGGCGCTGGGGTGTGGTCGCCGTCGGCGCGGACGGCAAGAGCCGCATGACCGCCCTCCAGCGCGGCGCGAAGGGGACGACTTCGATCGCGGTACACCCCGGCGATACCGGGCTCTACCTCGTCGTCATGGCCACGCCCTCCGAGATGCAGAAGATCCGCTGGGATCAGCCCTGGTATTCGATCTACCGCTATCCTTGGATGGTCGAGTTCGACGGCGCCCTCCCCGACGCGCCCGAGCCGATCCCCGGCGGCCATCGCCATCCCAACGGCGGCGGCTGGGTCGGCCCGCAGGCGAACGTGGCCGCGAGCGCCTATGTCGGCCCCTATGCCCGCGTGATCTCCGGCACCGTCTCCGGCAAGGCACGGATCGAGGATCACGCCGTGGTTCTGGACAAGGCCCAGGTGCTCGGCGACGCGGTGGTTTCCGGGCTGACCGTGCTGCGCGGCGATACCGTCATCAAGGACAAGGCCCATGCGGCTACCGCCATGCTTGCCTTGGGCGAATACGAACGGGGCATCGTTCTTTCGGGAACGGCCCGGAACATCGGCGACGTCGAGCAACGTGGCGGTTCCGCCTCAACCGGCGTATTCTATGGCTTCGTCGATCCGGGAACGGTCAAGGACGCCAAGCACGGCGCGGACCTCACCGCGCCGGTGCCCGAAGTCACCGCCAAACCGCGCTATCGCTGGATACCCTGAGAACCGGGAAGGCGCCCCGGAAACTGCCCCGGAAACTCCAACGTGACGCTCAGGCCCGGCCGGTTGTCGGCAAAGACGATCCGCGCACCATGGACCTGCGCGATCGCCGCGACCATGCTCAGCCCCAGCCCCTCGCCCGGCACGCCCGCCGAGCTTTCTGCGCGGTAGAACGGCTCCGTCACCCGCGCGAGATCGGCCGGGGCGAGGCCGGGGCCGTCGTCGGACACCGCCAGCAGCAGGTCTCCGCCCTGCCGTCCGGCCCGCACGTCCACCCGGCTCCCGTCCGGCACATGCTTGAGCGCATTGTCGAGCAGGTTGGACATGGCCTGGAACACCAGATCCAGATCGAGATCCGCCACCAGCGGCCGCCGCGCATCGAGCAGGAGGTCGATGCCGCGCCGCTCCGCTTCGGGCTGGTAGAATTCCACCACGTCCTCCAGCAGTTGCACGACATCGGTGCGCTGGATCTGCGCGGCGGCCCTGCCGCCTTCGAGCCGCGAAATGCGGATCAGCGCCGCGAAAATCTGCCGCAGCCGGTTCGCCTCGACGATAGCCTCGGAGACGGCACGACGGGCCCCGAAATTACAGTCCGGATCTTCACCGAGATCGTGTTCCAGCACTTCCAGCTTTCCGGCCAGGCGCGCCAGCGGCGTGCGCAGTTCATGCGCCACATTGTCCGACACCCGGCGGACCGCCTCGAACAGGCTCTCGATCCGCGAGAGCATCAGGTTGAGCGTGACGCCGAGACGGTCGAAGTCGTCGTTGGTGCCGCGCACCTGCACGCGGCCGGACAAGTCGCCCTCCATCACCTGGAGCGCGGTGGACGCCACCATGTCGATGCGCTTGCCGATTGCGCGGCTCATCAGCCACCCCCCGATCAGGCCCAGCGCCAGCGTGCCGCAAAGCAGCCAGATCGCGCCGGTGCGCAAGAGGTCCTCATCGTCGAGGATGTCCTGCACATCCCGCCCCACGATCAGGCGTCCGCCGTCCGGCATGGTCCGGTCGCGAACGATGGCCGAGTGGTCGATCTCGAAGCCGTCCACGAAACGGTCGGCCTCGATCACGGTAAGGTCCCTGCCGGGCTTCGGCGGCCAGCTCGGCAGATTGGCAGAGACGATCTCGCCGTCGGGCGCGACGAGGACGTGGAACGCGGCCCGCGCGGCTGACCGGTGTGCCCGCCGGTCCAGCGCGTCCTGCGCAGCGGCCATCCCGGACTTGCGGTAGATCGCGCCGATCTCGCCCGCCTCGGTTTCCACCCGCGCGCGAACCTCCGCCATCGGCCGCGTTACCCGCCACCAATAGCCTGCGCCGAACAGCACCGCGACCGACAGGCTGAACAACACCGCATAAGTCAGTGCCAGCCGGAACGAGAGGCTGCGCAAAAGGCGCGTCATCGCCGGGTCACTCCGCTCGCATGACGTAGCCGAGACCCCGGATCGTGTGGATCAGAGAAGTCTCATCGTCCTCGGTGATTTTCTGCCGCAGCTTCGAGATATGCTGGTCGATGATATTGGTCTGCGGGTCGAAATTGTAGTCCCAGACGTTTTCGAGCAGCATCGAGCGCGTGACCACCCGCCCGGCATTGCGCGCGAGATAGGCCAGGATGCGCAGCTCCCGCAGGGTCAGGTTGATGCGCCGCCCCGCGCGCGAGACGACATGGGCAACAAGATCGATCTCCAGGTCGCCCACCCGCAGGATGTCTCCCGGCTCAGCCACGGCGGCGTTGCGGCGACCGAGGCTGTCGACCCGCGCCAGCAGTTCGGACATGGCGAAAGGCTTGGCCATGTAGTCGTCCCCCCCCGCCCGCAGGCCGCGGACGCGTTCGTCCACGTCCCCCAGCGCGCTGACGATCAGGACCGGCGTGGTGTTCTCGGTGGCGCGCAGGGCCGCCAGCAGCTTGAGCCCGTCGAGCGAGGGCAACATGCGGTCCAGCACGATCACGTCGTAGGTCTCGCAAGTGGCCTGGATCAGCCCCTCGCGCCCGTCGCCGCGGTGATCGACGAGATGCCCGGCCTCGCGCAGACCCGCCGCGACGTGGGCGGCCAGGCTGGCATCGTCTTCGACAAGCAGGATCTGCATAAACTTCGGTCCCGGCACGGCATTACGGAAATAGGCGCGTCAAACAGCCCGCCCGTATCGATCCGCCGCTCGCACGTCGAGCGGCAGGCCGCCCGCAACATGGGCAAATCCAAATGTTTCCGCAATCCTGCCGAGACAAGGCTGCGGCATAGGCCGGAAATGACCGCGACCGTCACTGCTCCCCCGCACGCCCTTCCGGCCACGACCCTCAGAACGGCCGCACCGCGCCTGATCCACGTCCTGGCCGTCGGCGGCGCGCACCAATTGCCGCATATCGTGCCGGTCGCCTGCGAACTGGAACGGCGCCATCCCGGCAGCGTGACGGTCTTCGTGCCCAAGGCGGCCGACGCCGAGGCAGTCCGCGAACTTGCCGCAAAGATCGGCCTGCCCCTGCCCGCTCTCGTCGAGATGCGGCTGCCGTCGGCCCTCAAGGCCGTAATCCCCGGTTTCGCCCGCAAGCTGGCGCGGCTGGTCTACTGGTCCTCGCTGATCCGCGATGCCGAACTGGTCCTCTGCGCCGAACGCACATCGACCATTCTTGCACGGCTGTGGAAGCAGTGCCCCCCGCTCGTCCATATCCCGCACGGCGCGGGCGACCGCGCGGTCGGTTTCGAGAAGCGCTTCGAACTGTTCGAGCACGTGATCGTCGCCGGAAAGAAGGACCGAGACCGCCTGCTCGCCGCCGGTCTGGTGACGCCGGAAAACTGCACTGCCACCGGCCCGATCAAGCTGGCCGCCATGCTGCGTGCCGGTCTGAACCGCACGCCGCTGTTCGACAATGACCGCAAGACAGTGCTTTACAACCCGCATTTCACGGCGAAGCTCAATTCCTTCGACGCCTTCGCGAAGAAGCTGATCGACGCCGTGGTGCGGGACGGTCGCTACAACCTCGTCGTCGCCCCGCACGTCCGCATGGCGGCGGGCTTGTCCGCGCGCCAGCGCCGCGAGTGGGAAGCGCTTTCCGTGCCCGGCCAGGTGATCGTCGATCTCGGCTCGCCGCGCTGCAACGACATGACTTATACCTGCGCCGCCGATCTCTATCTCGGCGACGTGAGCAGCCAGGTCTACGAATTCCTGATCCGCCCGCGCCCGTGCCTCTTCGTCAACGCCCACGGCGCACAGTGGCAGGACAGCGAGGACTACGCGATGTGGCACTTCGGCGATGTCGTCACGCCCGACGCCGATCCGGTGGCCGCCATCGACCAAGCCTTCGCCGATCACCGCGCCTATGTCGCCTGGCAGAAGGAGCGCATGCGCTACGCGATCGGCGGACTCGACTGGAAGCCGGACGGCACGCCGTTTCTTGCCGGTGAGGACCCGATCCGCTTCGCCGCCGACATTGTCGCGCGCGTGGCCGGGTTACAGCCCGCCCGCGCCTGACTGGAGGCGGGGCGGGCCGAGAGGTGTGTGCCTTTCAGCTCATGCCGCCCATGGCGCGGACGTAAGCGACGTTCGCCCGCATCCGCGCGGTCTGGACGCCGATCCACGAGCGCTGCGCATCGAGCGCATCGGTCTGCGCGGTCACCACTTCGAGATAGTCCGAAGCGCCGTCCCGGTAGCGCGACAGCGCGATCTCGCTGGTGCGCTGGGCCGCCTGCGCGGCGTCGCGCTGCGCCGAGGCCTGGGTTTCGAGGTGATGCATCGCCGCGATCGCGTCTTCCACGTCCTGGAAGGCGCCGAGCACGGTGGAGCGATAGTTCGCCGCCACTTCTTCGTACTCCGCACGCGACATCTTCACCTGCGACTTGCGCGCGCCGCCATCGAACAGCGTCAGCAAGGCCGAGACGGGGCCGAGCGACCAGAACGTGTTGGGCGTGCTCAGCAGGTTGCCATGCGTGGTCTGCCAGCCCGCGCCGCCGCCAAGGCCGATCGAGGGGAACCAGGCCGCTTTCGCCACGCCGATGCGAGCATTGGCGGCAAAGACCCGGCGCTCCGCCGCAGCAATGTCGGGACGGCGCTGGAGCAGTTCCGAAGGCACGCCCACGGCGACGTCCGGCACGTCGAGCGGCTCGCTGCGCATCGGCAGCGAGAATTCCGCGGGCGTGGTGCCGATCAGCGCTGCCAGCTCATGCTCGGTCGCCGCGCGTTCGTTGGCGACGGCCGAGACTTGCGCCTTGGCATTGCCGAGCACGGTACGCGCGCGGTTGACGTCGATGCCCGAAGCGATGCCGCCCGAATGGCGCGCATCGGTGAGCTTGAGCGCACGTTCGAACGCCTCGACCGAACGGTTGAGCAGATCGGCCTGCACATCAAGGCCCCGCAGGCGCAAGTAGGCATCCGCCACCGAGGCCTGAAGGCTGAGACGCGCCGAGGCGAGATCACCGCTGGAGGCGACCGCTTCAGCATTGGCCGCCTTCACCGAATTGCGGACCCGGCCCCAGAGGTCGACTTCGTAGGACAGGCTGCCGCCGACCACGAAGTTGTTGTAGGTCCGCGCCGTGCCGGTCGAAAGCGGGCGGCCCGCCGAGACGCGATCCCGCGAAGCATCGCCGCTGACGCCGACCGTCGGATAGAGGTCGGAGGCAGCGACACCGGCAGAGGCGCGCGCCTGATCGTAACGGGCGAGCGCCGCAGCCAGCGTCGGGCTGGCGGCTTCGGCGCGCTTTTCCAGATCGTCGAGCGTCGGATCGCCGAACATCGACCACCAGTCACCGCGTGCCTCGGCATCGCGCGGGGCGGCCTGAGACCAGCCTTCGACTTCGCGGAAGGCCGGCGGCGCGGCGGTTTCGGGGGCGTGATAGTCGGGCGCCATCGAGCACCCGGCCACGGAACATCCGGCGAGCAGCAGCGCCGCGACTGCGCGCAGCCTAGCCGCCATGAGCCGCACCCTTTGCAGCCGCCGGAGCAGCGGGCTTCGGCGCGGTCTTCTGGATCTTCACCTGATCGCCGCTGCGCATCGAGTCCGGCGGACTGTCGACCACGCGGTCGCCCTGCTTGACACCGACCGAGACCACCACCGACTTGCCGAGATCGCGCGCGATC
The DNA here is from genome assembly GCF_036820275.1 of Novosphingobium sp. GTDB lineage: Bacteria > Pseudomonadota > Alphaproteobacteria > Sphingomonadales > Sphingomonadaceae > Novosphingobium. Next base: position 84,109 of record NZ_DAISLT010000022.1, on the reverse strand, counting down.
GTCACCGGGCGCACCGTCACGCGGTCGCCCGCGCCGACGACGGCCACGCTCGGCCCCTTGTCGGTATAGAGGATCGTGCTGCCCGGCAGGGTCAGGCCCTGGACGCCGCCCGCCACGTCGAAGTGCGTTTCCACGAAGGCGCCCGGCTTCAGCGAACCGTCGCTGTTGTCGGCCTGGACTTCGACGAGGACCGCGCCCGACTGGGCATCGACCGCGCCCGCACTGCGGGTGACGGTGCCGGGGAAAGTGCGGCCGGGGAATTCCGGCAGGGTCAGGTTGACGCCGACGCCCTGCTTGACCTGCGCCGAATAGATCTGCGGCACGCGCACGTAGATGCGCATGCGGTGCACGTCGGAAACGGTGAACAGCGGCTGCGCGGCGGCATTGCCCGCCACGACCAGCGCGCCGATCTGTGCCGAACGGCTGGTCACGACGCCCGAGAACGGCGCCGAGAGCCGGGTGAAGCCGCGTGTCGCCTCAAGCTCGCGCACACTGGCGAGCGCGGCATTGGCCAGCGCGGTCTTGGCGGCGAGATCGCCCGCCTTCTCGTCCACTTCCTGCTGCGAGACGGCGTCCTGCTTGAGCATGGCGCTCCAGCGCTTCGAGGTGGTGGCGGCAAGGCGCTGGTTGGCGAGCGCGGTCTGGTAGTCCGCCTTGGCCTGGGCGAGCTGCTGGTCGACTTCCGGCGCATCGAGCACGGCGAGCGTCTGTCCGGCTGCCACCCGGTCGCCGATGTCGGCCTGCCAGTTGCGGACATAGCCGTTGGTGCGGGCATAAATCGCCGCGCTGTTGAAGGCCTGCGCAGTGCCGGGCAGAGCCAGGCCGCCGGCATCGCCCGCACCCGTCGGAGACACGACCGCGACGGTCGGCACGGCGGCATCCTCGGCCACGGTTTCGAGATCGCGGGTGGCGCTGAGGCGGGTGGCGATACCCGCGCCGACCACGGCCAGCGCGATCACCGCCGCACCGATGCCGACGCGCTTCAGGGTGCGGGTCTGCGGGCCGGTCGGGTGAACGGCGGTTTCAGAGGTCGAATCATGCATGGGCGGCCTGCACTTCCTGGGGGGCTGCCTTCTCGCGGCGACGGCCGTGGACGAAGGCGAAGACGGTGGGAACGAAAAGAAGGGTTGCGATGGTGGCACAGATCAGGCCGCCGACGACGGCGCGGCCGAGCGGAGCGTTCTGCTCGCCGCCCTCGCCAAGGCCGAGCGCCATGGGGCCCATGCCGATGATCATCGCCAGCGCGGTCATGAGCACCGGGCGGAAGCGGACGAGGCCCGCCTCCATCGCCGCCTTCACCGGGTCTCCCAGCTCGGCCAGCTTTTCGCGGGCGAAGCTGACGACGAGGATCGAGTTGGCGGTGGCGACGCCCATACACATGATCGCACCTGTCAGAGCCGGAACCGACAGTGTAGTCCCGGTTGCGAAGAGCATCCAGACGATACCTGCAAGCGCGGCCGGAAGCGCGGTGATGATCACGAAGGGATCGAGCCAGGACTGGAAGTTCACCACGATCAGCAGGTAAATCAGCACGACCGCCGCCAGCAGGCCCCAGCCGAGGCCGGAGAAGGCGGTGTTCATCGTCTGGTACTGGCCGCGGATGGTGATCGTCGAACCCTTGGGCGCTTCGGCCTTCAGCGAGTCGATCGCCTTCTGCACGTCACCGGCCACGGCGCCGAGATCGCGACCCACCGGCGTACCGTAGATGTCGATGACCGGGGCGATGTTGTAGTGCGAGACGACCGGCGCGGTGGTCGAACGGTTCAGTGTCGCCAGCGCGCCCAGCGGCTGCGGACGGGTTCCGGCAGCGGCACCCGAAACCGGCAGGTTCGACAGCTTGCTGATCGAATCCACCGCATATTCCGGCGCCTGGGCAACGACCGAATATTGCACGCCGTTATCGGGGTTCACGAAGAACACCGGCGCGGTCTGCGACGTGCCTGCCAGCGAGTTGCCGAGGCTGGTCGTAACGTCACGCTCGGTGAGGCCGTACTGGCCCGCGCGGGCACGATCGACATCGACGTCGAGCTGCGGCGAGTTGGCGGGCTGCTGGAGCCGCATGTCGGCAAGGCCGGGGATGCGGGCCAGCTTGGCCATCAGCTTCTGGGCATAGACGCGCGAGGCGGCCAGGTCCTTGCCGGCGATCTGGACGTCGATCGGCGAAGGCGAGCCGAAGTTCAGGATCTGGCTGGTGATGTCGGCGGGCAGGAACGAGAACTGGGTGCCTGGGAACAGGCGCGGCAGTTCGCGGCGCAGCTTCTCGACATAACCGTCGGTTGCGGCATGCCCCTTGTTCAGGGTGATCAGCATGTCGCCGTCCTGCGGACCGATGGTGCCGCTGTTGTTGTAGACGGTGTTGATCGAGCTGACCGGAAGGCCGATGTTGTCGGTGATCGAACCCAGTTCGGACTTCGGGACGACCTTGCGCACTTCCGCAGCGATCCGCTGGAAGCGCAGCGCCGTCTCGTCGATGCGGGTGCCCACCGGCACGCGGACGTGCATGGCGATCTGGCCGGAGTCGACGGTCGGGAAGAAGTTGCTGCCGAGGAACGGCATCAGTCCGAACGAGACGACGACGACCGCCAGGAAGCCCATCATGAAGGCCTTCTGGCCGTTCAGCGCGCGGTGCAGGAGGCCGAGGTAGCCGTCACGCAGCTTCTCGAAGCGAGCCTCGAAACCACGCTGGAAGCGCACGAGGGGGTTTTGCGAATCCGGCGTCCCGGCGTTGTGCGGGTTCTCGCCGTGCGGCGCGTGCGGCTTCAGCAGGTACATCGCCAGGGTCGGCACCAGGGTACGCGACAGGACGAAGGAAGCGATCATCGCAAAGACCACCGACAGCGCCATCGGCACGAAGAGGTAGCCCGCGACGCCCGGCAGGAAGAACATCGGCACGAAGACGATGCAGATGCAGAGCAGCGAGACGAAGGCCGGGGTCACGATCTGGGCAGCGCCGTCGAGGATCGCCTCCATCACGCCCTTGCCCTGCTCGAGGTGCCAGTTGATGTTCTCGATCGTCACGGTCGCATCGTCGACGAGGATGCCGACCGCGAGCGCGAGACCTCCCAGCGTCATCACGTTCAGGGTCTGCCCGAAGATCGCGAGCATGGCGATCGCGGCAAGGACCGCGAGCGGGATCGACAGCGCGATGATGACCGTCGAACGCCAGGAGCCGAGGAACAGCAGGATCATCAGCGAGGTCAGCGCCGCAGCGATGGCGCCTTCGTGGATGACGCCGCTGACCGCCGCCTTCACGAACAGCGACTGGTCGCCGACCGGCAGGATCTTGAGGCTGGCCGGCAGGGTTTCCGCGATCTTGGGAAGGGCCGCCTTGACGCCTTCGACGATCGAGAGCGTCGAGGTCGCACCGTTCTTGAGCACGGTCAGCAGGGCCGAGCGGCTGCCTTCGACGTGCACCACGTTCTGCTGCTGGGCGCTGCCGTCGCGAACATAGGCAACGTCGCGCATGTAGATGGTTGCGCCGTTGACGACCTTCACGGGAAGGTTGTTGAGGGCCTCGATCGAATCCGGCGTGTTGTTCAGGCGCACCGAGTACTGGGTCTCGCCGATCTTGACGAAACCGGCGGGGTTGATCTGGTTCTGCGAGGCGATGGCATTGCCGACGTCGACCGCCGAAAGCCCCTTGGACTGGAGCGCCTGGGGATCGAGGTCGATCTGCACCTGGCGCTGGCGGCCGCCCGAAGGGAACGGCATCGCCAGGCCCGGAATGGTGACGAGACCGGTACGGATCTGGTTCTGGCCGATGTCGAACAGCTGCTGCTCGGTCATGCCCTCGCCCGACAGCGCAAGCTGGAGGATCGGCACGGTCGAGGCGCTGTAGTTCAGGATCAGCGGCGGCGTGATGCCGGGCGGCATCTGGCGCAGCACCGTCTGCGACACCGAAGTGACCTGCGCGGTGGCGGTGCGAATGTCGGCGCCGGGCTGGAAATAGATCTTGACGATGCCGGTGCCCTGGAGCGACTGGCTCTCGATATGCTCGATATCGTTGACCGTGGTGGTCAGCACGCGCTCATAGGGCGTGACGATACGATCCGTCATGTCCTGCGGCGCGAGACCCGCATAGGTCCAGGCGACGGCGATGACCGGCACCTTGATTTCGGGGAAAATGTCCACCGGCGTTCGAAACGCCGCAAGCAGACCGCCGATGGCGATGAGGATGGCCATGACGATGAAGGTCAGGGGGCGGTGCAGCGCGGTCTTGACGATACCTAGCATCGAGTACTCCATAGGCCGCCCGGCACGCAGGCGCGCGCGCAGGACAGGCGAATTCCTCTCCGGTTCATTTTTTGGTTGGGTTTCCGCCGCTGCTACCCTCTGCTGCGCGAGGCACCAGAAACGGACGGGAAATCCTGAAGGAATAGTTCAGCCCCTAACGACCCGTACCCCGTTAGAAAAATGCGCTATATGGAATACTCTCATGAATCTATTTCATGATTGTTTCCGGTCAATGTCCAGCCGATCGTCAGGAGATGCGGTTCCGGTGGCGAATCCGGGCGTTACAGACGATGGCCGCCGGAGCGTAATCCGGTTGTCCGGATAGGCGGAGCAAGTCTAAGGTTATACCGCAAGCCGTTTTCCGAAGCCCGAAAGAACCAGCGATGATCCGTGTATTGGTGGTCGACGATCACCCCGTCGTTTGCGAGGGCCTGAGCGCCATCATCGACAACGAAGAGGATCTGACGATTGCCGGTACCGCCGGCGATGGTATCGAAGCCGTGCATCAATTCTCGGCCCTTCGGCCCGACGTCACCTTGATGGACATGCAGATGCCCCGGGCAACCGGAGCCGAAGCCATCGCGACCATTCTGGCGGAGGCCCCATCGGCAAGGATCATTGTCCTGTCGACTTATGCCGGGGATGCCTCGGCGGCGCGCGCGCTCAAGATCGGCGCGGCCGGCTACATGCTCAAGAGCAGCGCCCGCAAGGTCATAGCCCAGGCGATCCGCGATGTGCATGCGGGAAAACGCTTCATCGATGCCGCAGTCGCCTCGGAAATCGCCATTCATGTCGGCGAGCGGTCCCTGACACCGCGCGAAACGCAAGTCCTCGCCGAAGCGGCCAGAGGCAACGGCAACCGAGAGATCGCACGGCTCCTGGGCATTTCCGAGGAAACCGTGAAAGACTACTTCAGAACCGCCTATGCAAAGCTCAATGTCTCCGACCGCACCCATGCGGTCATGGAAGCCTTACGGCGCGGCATGCTGACGATCTGAACGGCCCGGGAACAAAGCCGCAAGGCGAGCGGGGAAGGCTTTTCGCCCCGGCACCCGAACCCGTACGGAAGTGCCCCGTCCCGGCCTCGATTCCACCGTCAACCGGGCCCCGATGCTTTCGGCCCGCTTTCGCATCGCAATGAGACCGTAACCGGAAGCGGCATCCCTGGCGCTTTCGAAACCGGAACCGTCATCGGCAACGACAACGTCCAGCACGCGCGGGCCGAACCCGATCTCGACCGTCACGGTCCGCGCATGGGCATGCCGCGCGGCGTTGAACAGCGCTTCCGCCACGATCTCGCGAACCTCGCGGATGACCACGACCTCGACCGAACGAGGGTGCCCGGTTACCGAGACGGAGCGCTCCACATCGGCGGCAAACGGCATTTCCATCATGACCTGTCGCAACAGGACATCGAGATCGGCGGGGCTGTCCTCCAGATGCAGGTTGTGGACACGCTGCTTGCCCTCCGCAATCAATGCATCGGCCCTGTCGAGGCTTTGCTCCAGTTCCTGTCGATTGGGATCGGGAGCCTGCATCCGGGAGGTGATCGCCTGTATCCGCATGACCAGCCCCTGCATCCCTTGCAGCAGGGTGTCGTGAATGTCGCGGGCAATGCGCTCACGCTCGTTCGCGCGTTCGGCCGCCTGGCTGCGAAGCCGCCGCGCGACCTGTGCGACACGCCAGCGCACGGCGAGCCAGGGACCAAGCAACAGGAACAGCGCGGCCGACGCTGCGAACCACCAGGTCTGCCAGAAATGCGGCGCCACCTCGATCTCGATGCTCTGTCCCTGATGGTTCCAGACGCCGTGAGAATTGGCACCGACGACCTCGAGCCGGTAATGGCCCGGAGGCAACCGCGTGAACATCGCCGCGCGCTGCTCGCTGGCATCGACCCACTCGCCGTCCAGGCCTTTCAATCGGTAGCGCAGGCGCGTCGCCATGGGATTGTCGAAATCGACGACGGCAAGCTGGACCCGCAGCCGTCCGGTTCCGGGCGGCAGTTCCACCCTGCCCGCCACCGGCATGACCCGGTCATCGGCCTCGATCGCCGTCACCAGCACCCGCGGCGGCGGCCCGTCAGGCGGAGCGGTGGCGGGATCGAATACGGCGATCCCATTGCTCGTCGAAACCCAGACGCGTCCGTCGCCGTCGGCGGATAGGCCTGACATGTTCGCGTAATTCGGCGGCCCCGGCACCCCGTCGGCAGCCCGGAAGATGCGCACATCGGGCTGGAAATGCGGATCGACGAATGTGCGATCGAGATCGGCCGTCCGCAGGCGCACGACCCCGCTGCTGATCTGAAGCCATGTGTCACCGCGCGGCGTCTGCACGATACCGGCAACGAAATTGAGCCAGGGAAAGCGTGCGCTCGAAACGACCTTGACCGACCGGCCGTCGAACCGACCGAGTCCGCGGTCACCGCCCAGCAGTATCGCCTCCCCGCTGCGATACTGCGCTTCGATGAAGCCGAGCGTATTGTCGGCCCGGCGCCAGACGATCCGGGAATGCGCGCCGTCAGTCAGCCACAGATTGCCGTTGCCGATATAGGCAAGCACCCAGCCGTCTCGCCACGCGGCATAAGTCCCGATCGAATAGCCCGAATCCTCCCCGAGAGGGACTGCGGCCGTGCGCCCCGCTTCAAGAAGCGCCAGTCCACGATCGCCAGCCCCCCACAGGCGCCCCCGCTCGTCCTCGAGGCATCCGGTGAGACCCAGTTCTTTCGCCAGCCGTGCCGCGCCAGGGTCAAGACGAACCGACGCCGCGGAAGGCCCGCCGATGCGCGCGAGACGATCCGTTCCGTTGAACACCCAGACGCCTCCGGACCCTGCCGCGCAGGGCGCCGCCCCACCGGGCCGCGCCCCCGGCCAGGAAACGAGGCCGCCTCTATAGTCGGACCGAAACAGCCGGTCGTGCCGCCAGGCCCAGACCGCTCCCCTCCCGTCGACGGTCGCGAATGCCGGCGATCGGTTCTCGACCGTGTTGTTGGCCCCCGCCAGAACCGGGACGAAGGAACTCCGACTGAAGCGTTCGAGCCCCTGGCTCGTCCCGATCCAGAATGCCCCTTCGCGATCGACCATCGAGGGCAGCGCGCTCAGCGGCAGGAAGGATGCGGTCAGCGCATAGCCGCTGGGCCAAGCGCCGATCCGCTCGGCATGCCCGGACGCTCCGATTGCGTAACGCTCCAGCACGTTGTCGCCCTGCAATACCCAGAAGTGCCGGGCATCCTCGAACCGGACCGGCGCGTCGCCCCTGCGGGCAAAGCCTGTGATCGCCAAGGCATCGCCACCGATCCCGATGCCGGGAAGCAGCTGGGTGAGGCGGCTCTTCCCCACCAGCCAGACGCGGCCGTCCGGGCTGCCGGCAAGGCTGGAGAAACGGATTCCGCGCGTGACAACGTGCGCACGGCGATCCCTTGCCGAGATCGCGATGAGCCGGTCTCCGACGATGAGCCAGAGAGTTCCGTCGCCGCCGACCGCACTGCCATAGAACAGATCGGCCTCGAATTCGGTCCACGACACCCACTTGCGATCGACGAGGCGCGCGACATAGACTTGGCGGCCGTCGCTGCCCACGGCCCAGGCCGCCCCGGCACGATTGGTCGGCAGAGCCCAGACCGTGCTTATCCGCAGGCCGGTCTGAGCAAGATGCAGTCCGCCGCGTACGAGCGATAGCCCTCCGTAGTCGTGCCCTACCCACAGATCGCCGTCGTCGGTCGCCAGCAGGGGGCCGATCGCATCCGCCTGGATCGGTTTCGTGCTGGAGGGCGCCAACCGCGTGAAACTCCGGCCATCGTACCTGTAGAGTCCGTCGCTGGCGCCGATCCACAGGATTCCATCCGGCGTCTGCGCCAGCGCCCGAACTCCGGCCGGTGCCCCTTCGCGCGGCCCCGTGAAGCTGCGTTGCCAGCCCTGCATGTCCAGCCGGGCCTGCATGTCCACCGGGGAAAGTGGCGGGGTTCCGGCCTCTGCTGCACACAAGAAGCACGGCGCGCACAGCAGGACGAACCGCAACGGCCGCCAACCCTGCCGCCGTCGGATCGAACCCGGTCCGCCTGTCCGTTGCACCGCGTTCGGCACCCTTCCAATTTCCCCTTCACCCGAGCGGCGACGCAGCACGGCACGATCGCACCTAGCACCGCTCCGCCGTGCACGCACTCATGCTCGGGTATGAAACCGGAACGAACCTCCGGCCCCGCTCCATTCACACCCGCGTATAATTGTCCGGCCCCCGGCATCCGCTTTAGGCAACGAGGCGATCGGAAGGCTTTTCAATGAAATGTACACGCCCCTTGCAACCGCCCCCCTCCGTGGCGATCGTCGATGACGAAGAATGCGTCCGCACGGCACTCGCCGGACTGCTGCGGTCGATCGACGTGCGTTCGGAGCTGTTCGAAAGCGGCCTTGGCCTGCTCGAACACGACTTGAGCCGGTTCATCATCGTCCTGAGCGATATCCAGATGCCGGGACTTTCCGGTATCGATCTGCTCGACCGTATCCACGCCCTGGCGCCCGATCTTCCGGTAGCGCTGATGACCGCCTTTCCCGATGCCGAATGGCGCCGACGCGCCGAGGAAAAGGGCGCCTACAGTTTCCTCGCCAAGCCGCTCGATGCCGATGCCGTCATCGCCATGATCGAAAGTCTGCTGGACTCGACCGGAAAAGCCTAGCCATGGTCACGCCCTTCACGGACAGGACCCGAGTTTCTCTGGCGGCTCTGACAGCGGGAGCCGTATTCGCAATCGATACGTTCACCCGCCTGCAAAGCGCCGTCGCCGTGCTTTATGCGCTGGTGTTGCTGATTGCCGACGATGGGGCTGCGCGGTCGCGTGCTTCTCGCTGGGCCTATCCCTGCGCCGCTCTTGCCGTCATCAGCTTTCTCCTCAGCCACGGCGGCCGAGCCGACACCGACGAAATGCTGCGCCTCGTGGCAAGTCTGGCCGCCATCACCATCGCCGCCCTGCTGCTTGCCCGCAGCGCCCGGCTTCGCGAGCAAGTCCGGGCAAGCGACGTCCGTTACGAAACGATCTTCAACTCGGTTGCCCTTGCCATCTGGGAGCATGATTTCACGCAAGTCATGGCCGAACTGAATGCTCTCAAGGCAAGCGGCGTCGATGATCTGGAAGCCCATCTGCGAGCCCATCCCGGCCACGTCACGCACTTGTGCGGCCTGGTCAGGATCAGCCATGCCAACGATGCGGCCAGGCGGCTGCTGGATATCGACGGCGATGCGGTTTTCTTCGAGCGTCTGGCCGATTTCCTGCCTGAAGAGGATCGAAGTTTCGTGCAGGGCCTGCTCGCCCTCGACCGGCGCAGCCCGACGTTCGAGACCGAATGCCGGGTCCGCACCGCCCGGGGCGATATCGTACCCATCTTCATTGCGATGCGATTGCCGACCGACGGCAACGGCTACGATCGCATCTGCGGCAGCGTGCTCGATCTCACCGAGCGCAAACGCATGGAAAAGAGCCTTGAATCGGCCCGTCAGGAGCGCGACGAAGCCCTGCACAGAGCGATCATCGGCGGCCTGTCCACGTCGATTTCGCACGAGGTCAGCCAGCCGCTGTCGTCGATCAACGCCTATCTCGCCGCCGCGCGCCGCTGGCTCGACAGACGCCCCCCGGATGTCGCCGAAGCGCGCCGGGTGATCGCGCAGGCGCAACATGCCGGGGCAGATGCGACCCAGGTCATTGCCCAGGTCCACGAAGTCGTGGAACGCGGTCGTCTGGAACGAACGCTGCTGCCTTTCGACCCGCTCGTCCTGCGCGTGGTCGAGGTAATCCAGGCTGAGCATCCGGGAGCCTCGTTCGATCTGGCGTCTGAAGACGGCGACACGCACATCCTGGGCGAGGTCCAGCTGCTGGAGCAGCTCGTCTGCAGCCTGATCGGCGGCGCCCTGAACGCCTCGCACTGCGCCGAAGGCGAAAGGGCAATCAGGATCGCGACATCTGCCGACGGTTCCTACATGCGACTTCGCATCACCTGTAGCACCGCCACGGAATCGGCATTCCCCAAGGTTTCGGATCGACAGCCCGCGCACCTCTCCGCCGGAAGCCTCAGTCTTTGCCGCGCCATCGCCCAGTTTCATGGCGGCTCGATCCGGGTCACCCGCAACTGCGCCGGAACGGGCATCGACATCGAACTCGAACTCCCCCGTGCCTGATGCGCAGGTGATTTCGATCATCCCCGCGTATAAAAGCATTTCCCGAAGCCATGGCATAAGCCCGTCCGATCCCAGGCCCAACGCCAACGGCGGCACGGAGATTTCATGTCCACCAGAAAACCGGTTCCTCCCGGCCCCATCCTCGTCATCGCCGGTATCGCCGCCCTGCTCGTGCTGGCCTTCCTGTGGGCGGCCGGATGGATCGGCCCCAGGCGCATCAACGGCGGCGACGTCACCCGCGCGCTTGAGTACAATACCGGGAAGAAGCAGCCCGGCTTCCGCCGCGCCCACGCCAAAGGCCTCTGTCTTTCGGGCAACTTCGCCGCCAACGGTGCCGGAAGCGCAGTATCGACAGCCCAGGCATTCGAACCCGGCACATATCCCGTGATCGGGCGCTTCTCGGTCGCAGGCGGCAATCCGCTGGCCACCGATGGACGCAATGTCTTCCATTCGATGGCCCTGCTCCTGAAGACCCCCGACGGCCAGGAGTGGCGCATGGCTATGGACCATACACCCATCTTCCCGGTATCGAACGCGGCGGGCTTTATCGCCCTGCAACGCGCCTCGCGCCCCGATCCGGCGACGGGCAAGCCCGATCCGGCGAAAATGAAGGCCCTGATCGCGGAGTATCCCTCGGTAAAGGCATTCCAGGACTATCTCGCCAAGGCCGTGCTGCCGAGCAGCTTCGCCAATGCGACCTATTACGCGATCAATGCCTTCACCATGACCGACAGCGCAGGGCAAAGCCGTTTCGTGCGCTGGCAGTTCACCCCGGAGGCACCGCTCAGCGGGCTGGACAAGGCCCATCTGGACACCCTGCCCCGCGATGCCCTCTTCCGCGAGATGATCGAGCGGACGGCAAAGGGTCCCTCGCGCTGGCACCTGATCCTGACGCTCGCCAACCCCGGCGACCGGACCGACGACGCCACCGTGGCGTGGTCCGGACCGCACCGGACAATCGACGCCGGTGTCCTCACCGTCGACAAGGTCATGCCCGAGGAAGTCGGCGCCTGCCGCGATCTCAACTTCGATCCCACGATCCTGCCGACCGGCATCGGCCTGTCCGATGACCCGCTGCTGGCGGCACGGTCGAAAGTCTATTCCTCCTCCTTCCTGCGACGAGCCGAGGAAGGCCCGCATCCAAGCGCGGTCGGGGGCGATCTTGCCAAAGCCCCTGCCGGTCAGGAGTCTGCGCGATGAACCGCCCTCCCCACGATTTCCATCCGCTGCTGCGCGTGGTTCACTGGCTCATGGCGGCCCTGATCCTCGCCATGCTGTTCATCGGTGTCGGCATGGTCTCCACCACCGGCCCCGCCTACACGACGCTGCTGGAGCTGCACCGGCCGGTCGGCATCGCGATCCTGATCCTGGTGCTGCTACGCCTTCCGCTGCGCCTCGCCACAGGTTCGCCGCCGCTGCCTCTGGACCTGCCGCCCATGCAAGTGCTGGCGGCGAAGGGTTCGCATGTGCTGCTCTATGCCAGCATGGCGGCCATGCCGCTGATCGGATGGGCCATGCTGGCCGCCGGCGGCTATCCGGTGGAAGTGTTCCCCGGTCTGATACTGCCGCCCATCGCGCCGCACGACTTGCGGCTCTACGCCGTGTTGCGGCAGGCGCATACGGTGATCGCGGTGCTGTTCTTCGCCCTTATCCTCGCCCACCTCTGCGCCGCACTGTTCCACGGCCTGATCCGCAAGGACGGCGTGCTGCGCAGCATGACCGTGGGAACGCCGCCAAGCCCTCCGGAACCTTCGCAAGACAATAGCGAAATCTCGGACCTGGCCGTATATCGCTCCACCGAAAGTCCGGGTATCGCGGATGTTTCGGCATCCCAGCCCAAGGCGGACGAATGACTTCGGCACCCGATTTTCCAGAATCCGACCCCGGCACTCAGGCTCATCGCTATCACCGGATCTTCGAGGCGACGGTCGTCGCGTTCTGGGAAATCGATCTGGCCGACATGCAGGCCATGCTGGCCGAAAGGTGCCGGGAGACCGGACTGGAACCCGCCGACTACGTCCGGGCCAATCCTGCCTTCATCCGCCAATCGATCGACACCTGCCGCGTTCTCGACCTCAACACACGCGCGCAGGTGCTGTTCGGCGTCGACCGGGAAACCGCGCTAGCGACGCCTTTCGGGCACTGGTGTCCGCCCCAGGCGGAAACGATGCTGTTCGACAACCTCGTCGCCTATCTGACCGGCGAAGCAGGGTACGAGGGCGAAGCGCTGATGATGCGCGCGGACGGCTCGCTGTTCCCCGTCCATGTCAGCACGGCATTTCCGCAGGAGCCGGTATCGCCCCCGGCAGGCACTTTCGCCATCATGGACATCAGCGACCGCATCGAGCGCGAGGAGGCGCTGGCCAGGCTCAATACCGAGCTGATCCGGGCAGCCCGCGTCGCCACTCTGGGCGAACTGGCCGCTTCCATCGCCCATGAAGTCAACCAGCCTCTCACCGCGCTGGTCGCGAACGGGAATGCGGCCCTGCGCTGGCTCAGGCGGCCGACACCCGACCTGGAGGAAGCGATCGATGCCATTTCCCGCATCGTCGAGGACGGCACCCGCGCCAGCGAAGTGCTCGCCCGCACCCGTCGCATGGCGACGAAGGGAGACGGCGACCGCGCACCGCACGATCTCGCCACGATCATAGACGAAGCGCTCGCGATAAGCCGCTGGCAACTGGGCAGCCTCGGCGCGGAAGTCGACGTGGATATCGCTGCGGGCGTTGGCAGGGTGCAGGTCGACAAAGTGCAGATCCAGCAGGTGCTCATCAACCTGCTGGTCAATGCCGCGCAGGCCATGACCGCGATCCCCGCGCCGCGCCGGATAGCCCTTTCCGCTCGCGTGGAGGGCACCTTCATGGTGGTTCACGTCGATGACCAAGGTCCCGGCATCCCCGAAACCCTGGGCCAGCAGATCTTCAACGCCTTCTACACGACCAGGCCCGGCGGCATGGGCATGGGCCTTTCGATAACCCGCACGATCGTCGAAGCCCATGGCGGCTCGATCCTGGCGACCGCCGCAGCGGGGGGCGGTGCCAGCTTCCGGTTCACATTGCCCCGAGCGGGCTGAACGCCGCCGATCCTTCGCCCTCGTCCGGCCGTTGCGCAGCGGCGATCGGGATATCGACCGTGAAAGTACAGCCCGGTCCTGCGTTGTTGCAGGCAGCGATCGTGCCGCCGTGGGCCTCGACGATTCCCTTGGACACGGACAGGCCCATGCCCATGCCGTCGGCCTTGGTCGTGAAGAACGCCTCGAACAGACGAGCTGCACCGACAGCATCCAACCCCTGCCCCGTATCGACCACCCGAACGATCGCGCGCGCGCCCTGGGCCTGGCAATGGACTTCGACCGTCCGTTCCTGACAGGCGCCTCCGGCCATCGCCTGAGCGGCATTGACGATGAGATTGATGACGACCTGTTGCAGTTGCACCCGGTCGCCCAGAATCCGAAGCGGGACCTCGCAGCCGTGAAGCGTGCAGGATCCACCCAGGATGCCGATCTGCCGCCGCGTGATCTCGATCGCTTCCTCCAGCGTCCTCCTCAGTTCGAAGACGGTACGCTCGCCGCTGCCTTTCATCGCCATGGCGCGCGTACGCGCGATGATCCGGGACGCGCGCTCTCCCTCCAGGATCATGTGGCCGATGGCCGCGCGCGCTTCGTCAAGGTCAGCCACCGGCCTGTTCAGCCAGCGTAGCGCCGCATTGCCGTTCGCCATGATCGCACTCAGCGGCTGGTTGATCTCATGGGTGATGGATGCCGCCAGTTCCCCCAGGATCGAGACGCGGCCCGCGTGGGCAAGGTCAAGCTGCGCGCGGGCAAGCGCCTTTTCCCGGGCGATCCGCTCGCTGATATCGACGAGCCCGACCACGACGAAGACCTGTTCTTCCGGCCGCTTCGGATAGGCGGCGCTCAAGACCACGTCGAGGTGGGAGCCGTCCTTGCGGCGTACCACGGTCTCCGCCTCATGACTGGCCTTGCGGGCGATGTAATCGAGAAAGACACGGTTCCACACCCCCATCGTCTCGTCCGGGCACCAGAGACCCAGCGGCTTCCCCACCGCTTCGGCAGGCGCCACGCCCAGCATCTGGCATGCCTTTTCGTTGAGACCGACGATCGGCGTGCGATCGAGCACGCGCCTGACTACCGTGATATCGGACGCGATGTGGGCGGCAATGTCACCCACCTCGCTCTCCAGTTCGGCCATGACCCGGCGAACCCCGCGAAGATCGATCTCCACGAAGCCGACGATCGTGCCGTCGAACACGCTGTGAAACCGGTTCTGCTCGCGCGAGAGATCGAAGACGAGGGTATGGAAGCCCTCGAACCGCCCCTCGGAAAATCTCGGAACGTAGCGGATCGCCGCCTCGCGTGCGCCGCCGCTGCAGTGCGGGACTTCGGCCTCGAACGAAACCGTCTCGCCTGCGGCCACGCGTTCCAGCCAGGGCGCCCGCTCGGCATAGAGCGCTTTACCGAGAAAGTCGCGCATATGGCAGCCGACAAGCTGTGCCGGCGTCCTGCCGTACCAGTGGATATGATGATCGTTGGCGAAACGGCAGACATGCCCGGCATCGAAGAACGAGATCAGGGCGGGAACCGCATCGGCCGTCGAGACACCGTAGTCGCCGGTCCCGGACTCTGATCTTGTGTCCAACATTCCGGCGAGCCTCGCAACATTCGTCTGGAGCCGCGCGGACAGGGACCTTTCGGCCCGGAACCGACTAGCGGCAGGCAGCGCAATGATATTGCCCGGCTGCGATCGCAACAATCGCGCGCTCGCGGGGACGGATTGCCCCCCCGAACGGGGGGATGCGAACACGATGGCCGTCGCCTATCACGGCGCTCATACCCGTGTATGAGGTTCGCGCAGCCCCGGGATAGGCCACATTGACCCGCGTCATGCGGATACGCCGCAGAGAAGGGGATCGAACTCGTGGAACAGCCTACCGACGACCATTGCGAACCGCCGACATCTACGGTGCGCATGAAAGAATTGCTTGAGCGCAATCTCCGCGAAGTGTTCGGCGAGAACGATCCCGACCGCCGGCGAGCGGCCCTGAACGAACTCTGGACCAACGACTGCGCGCTGCATGTTCCCCCCGGCGTCATCCGGGGCCGCGAGGCGATCGATGCCTTCGCCGGCCAGCTTCGTGCCACGCATCCCGATTACGCCTATACGCCGATCGGCGAGCCGCAAACCCTGCACGATGCAGGCCGGATTGCCTGGGGCTCCGGTCCGGTCGGCGAACTTCCCCGCTACACCGGGTGGGATGTCGTGATCGCCAGGAACGGCCGGATCGCCACCCTGATCGTCTTCCTCGACGGCGGCGGTGAATGACGATGCAAAATCCGAAATCGCCCGCAGACTGGACGCAGACGGCAAAAGCGTGACATGACCCTGCCCACCATGACCGTTACCGACGAAGTTCAGACGATCCACGTCGTCGATGACGACCCTTCGATCCGCATCGCGCTCGACGGCCTGTTCCGGTCGGTCGGCTACACGGTTCGCACGTTTGCCAGCGCTGCGGATTTCATGGCCTGCGGATGCGCGAAAGCGGCCGGATGCGTGATCCTCGACGTGCGGCTGCCCGGCGTCAGCGGGCTGGACTTCCAGGTCCAGCTTGCCGAAGCGGGGGTGCAGATGCCGGTCATCCTGATGACCGGCCACGGCGATATCCCGATGAGCGTGCGCGGGATGAAGGCAGGTGCGGTCGACTTCCTGCCCAAACCCTTTCGCGAACAGGACATGCTGGACGCCGTGACCACCGCGCTGGCCCGCGATGCCCGGCAGCGCGCCGAGCGGCAGGGTTTCGAGGAACTGCGCGATCGCTATGCCCTGCTGTCGCCGCGCGAGCGCGAAGTCATGGGCTTCGTCGCCCAGGGCCGGATGAACAAGCAGATCGCCTGGGACCTCGAACTCAGCGAAATCACCGTCAAGATCCATCGCGGCAATGCCATGCGCAAGATGGGCGCCAGGAACCTGGCAGACTTCGTGAAGATGGCGGAAGCCGTGAAGAGCGTCCTGTAACGCAGCCGTGCCCACAGCCGTTTATACCCGCGTATGATGCCCTGATCTGCGCGTATCAAATGCCCATACGCGCGCCTGAACGCACTGCCGCGCTTCCTTTCCTATCATCGTCATGCCCAGCGTCGCCCGTCCAGGACGACGACCGGGCTTGACCCTTGGAAAGGACCATCGAAATGCCGACCAATGAAGACGTGATCCGCTCGCTCTACGCCAGCGCCGAAGGTAGCGACAGGGACACCGCCCGGTTCGTTTCCCTGTTCACCGAGGACGGCTACTTCTGGGATGTCGCCGCCGGGCAGAAGTACTACGGCAAGGAAATCGGCGACACTGTAGACATCTATGCCGAAGCCTTTCCGGACATGCATCGCAAGCTGGAGAAGTTCATCGTGCACGGCGATATCGTGATCGTCGAACTCAGTCTCAACGGCACGCACCGCGGCGATCTGCGCCTTCCGGCAGGAACGATCAAGGCCACGGGCAAGGAAATTCACACCCCGTGCTGCGACGTGTTCCACTTGCAGGACGGCAAGGTCGCCTCGTTCCACTGCTACACCGCAGCCACGATTCTCCTGGCTCAACTCGGGGTATTCGGCAACCTCGAAGCCGCGCTGGAACATTGATACGGCCGATCTCTGAGCGCGTTTTCAAACGAACTCCATAAGTTTCGTTTGCATTTTCGTTTAACCGATATATTTTCGAATAACGAAAGCCAACGGATCGACAAGAGAGCGCCATGACGTCCCCCGCCCGCACCTTGCAGGACGAAGCCTACGATCTGATGATCGTCGGCGGCGGCGTGAACGGTGCGGGCATCGCCCGCGATGCCGCCGGGCGCGGCCTTTCGGTCCTGCTGGTCGAACAGGACGATCTCGCCAGCCATACCTCCTCGGCCTCGACCAAGCTGATCCACGGCGGCCTGCGTTACCTCGAATACTATGAGTTCCGGCTTGTCCGGGAAGCCCTGATCGAGCGTGAGCGGCTGTTGGGCATGGCGCCGCACATCATCTGGCCGCTGCGCTTCGTCCTGCCGCAGTCGCTTTCCCCGCGTCCGGCATGGATGGTTCGCCTCGGCCTGTTCCTCTACGACCACCTCGGCGGCCGCAAGAATCTGCCCGGCACGGAGACGCTCGATCTCGACCGCAGCCCGCGCGGAAGCGGCCTGAAAGCGCAAAATTCGAAAGGGAAAGGAAAAGCCTTTGCCTATTCCGACTGCTGGGTCGAGGACAGCCGCCTCGTCGTGCTCAATGCCATGGATGCCGCCGCACGCGGCGCCCGGATCGAGACCCGCACCCGCCTGACCGATGCCGTCAGCGAGAACGGCGGCTGGGTCGCCACGATCGAGAGCGAACAGGGCACGCGCCAAGTCCGCGCCCGGATGCTGGTCAATGCCGCCGGTCCCTGGGTCGATGCCCTGCTGCGCCGGATCGGCCGCGCCAGGGACGATCGCGGGGTGCGGCTCGTCAAGGGCAGCCACATCGTCGTCCCGCGTCTCTATGACGGCGAACATGCCTTCATGCTGCAGAACCCCGACCGCCGCATCGTCTTCGCGATCCCCTACGAGCGCGAATTCACGCTGATCGGCACGACCGACGAACCCTGGACCGAAGCACCCGGCAAGGCGACGATCAGTCAGGGCGAGATCGACTACTTGTGCAAAACCGCCAATCGCTATTTCGAGCGGCAGGTCAGCCCGCAGGACATCGCCTGGAGCTATTCCGGCATCCGCCCGCTCTACGACGATCATGCCGCCAACGCCTCGGCAGTGACGCGCGACTACGTGCTCGACTTCGAAAAGGGCGATGCGCGGCAGGCGCCGATGCTGTCGATCTTCGGCGGCAAGATCACGACCTTCCGCAAGCTCGCGGAACACGCGATGGAGCATATCGCCCAGCTCTTCCCGCAAGTGTCCATGCCCTGGACCGCCGGTGTCGTGCTGCCGGGCGGCGATATCGCGGGCGGTGATTTCGAGCGCTTCGTCGCCGATCTGATTGCAGCCTATCCGCAGATGCCCCGCGATCTGCTGCGCCGCCTCGCCCGGGCTTACGGAACGCGCACGTCCGAGATCCTGGGGCAGGCCCGTACCCCGGCCGACCTCGGCCGGGACTTCGGCCGCGGCCTTCATGCCCGCGAAATCGACTACCTCGTCGAAGCTGAATGGGCGCGCACTGCCGAGGATATCCTGTTCCGCCGCAGCAAGCTGGGCCTGCACGTGGCGCCCGGTACTGCCGAAGCAATCGATGCCTGGCTAAGCCGCACAGCCGAGGCGCGCTAAAGGTCTGCCCGAAAGGCGACAAGACGGGGAAACATGATCGAGACCACTGCGGATACCAACGGCGACATCGTCGCCCAGCGCCGCGCCCATATCCTGACCATTGCGCGCGGCGCGGGCAGCGTCAGCGTGGACGATCTAGCCGAGCGCCTCGGCGTGACCCCCCAGACGATCCGCAAGGACCTGAACGTGCTGGCGGGGCAATCGCTGCTCTCGCGCGTGCACGGCGGCGCGCTCATCACGTCGGGCGTGGACAATCTCGCCTACGACAAGCGCCGCGACGTCGCCTCGGACGCGAAAGCGCAGATCGGTGCCGCCGCCGCCGCGCTAATCCCGGACGGCGCCTCGCTCTTCGTCAATATCGGCACGACCACCGAGGCCGTCGCCGCCAATTTCACGCATCACCGCAACCTGATGGTGATCTCCAACAACCTCAACGTCATAGATACCCTGTCGAGCCATCCGTCGCTGGATCTCGTCAGCGTCGGCGGCAAAGTGCGCACCGGCGACCGCGCCGTGGTCGGCGCGCTCGCCATGCGCTTCATCGAGAACTTCCGCGTGGACTATGCGCTGATCGGCATTTCCGCGCTCGACAGCGACGGCAGCCTGCTGGACTTCGCGATCGACGAAGTGGAAGTCTCGCAGACGATCATCCGCAATGCCCGCAAGGTGATTCTCGTGGCCGATTCCTCGAAAGTCGGCCGCTCGGCGCCGGTGCGGGTCTGCGGTATGGAAGCCATCGACTTCTTCGTCTGCGACCGCCTCGCCGATCCCGACTTGCGCGGCGCCTGCGAGCGAAACGGCGTCAACCTGATCGAAACGCAGCTCTACGAGGCCTGAGGCGTCCGATCGAGCGCCAGCAGGGCGAAGGTCGCCAGCCAGTGCTCACCCATGTAGTCGCCCGCCAGATGGGGCAACGCGGCCTGCAAATGCCGTTCGGCGATCTCTTCCCCCGCCTTGCGAACGAAGTGGTCCTCCGGCAGGCGTGCCGCGATCTGCCGCCAGCACCAGGCGCGGCTAAGGTTCAACCCGTCGAGATGGGCGATCTTGCCGTCGGTCCGGTCCGAAACGAAGGCGGGCACCAGCAGGGTCTCGGGGCGGCCTTCGGCAATATCGGGAAGGAAGGCGTCGAACCAGTCTGCGAACGTGGCCGGAGCAAGCACGCGGCTCATCGCCAGCGCTTCGGTCAAAGTGGGTGAGAGGAACTCGTCGCCGGACGGCTCCCAGGCCTGTGCGGCGCGATCCCCTCCGAACCAGTCGCCGAGACGGCTTTCGATCAGGGCGGCAAGACCGCTGCGCCGATCCTTCGCCCATTCGTGCGCCAGAACGAGCGCAAAGGCCGAATTGCTGTGGATGCCGTGGCGGATCGGATAAGTCAGCTTGGGAAGGTGATCCTCGAAGCGCTGCGCGAAGATATCGGCCAGCGGTGCGAGAGCATCGGCCCAGTCCCGGCGCTCGTGCAACGAGAGTTCGTGATGGAACGCAAGCAGCCAGGCCCAGCCGTAAGGGCGCTCGAAGCCCTGCGACAGCGGGCGGGCAAGATAGGCGACCTCCCCGGCGATCTTCTCCGGCACGAGCATGGCATCGGCGCGCGCCCGGATGACCTCGGCTTCGGGAATCTGCGGGAACAGGCGAAGCAAACGCATGACCTGCCACCAGCCATGGACGCAGCTATGCCAGTCGAAACTGCCGTAGAACACCGGATGGAGCGCCGAAGGCGTCTGCGCATCGTCCGGTCCATTCAGCATATGGTCGAGCTTGTTGGGATATTCGCGGCCGAGGTGGCCCAGCGTGAGCTGCGCGAAATGCGAAGCATGCTCCGCCGTCAGGATCGTGGTCATCGGGAGAACCCCAGGAAATAGAGGAGAAGGATATTGGCCGCCAGCATCGCGAACGCCGTGGGCGCCTGGGCGCGGATGACGCCGTATGGGTCACGCAAGTTCAGCAAGGCGGCCGGAACAAGATTGAAGTTGGCCGCCATCGGCGTGAGAAGCGTGCCGCAGAAGCCCGCGAGCATACCGATCGCCGCCACGGCGGCCGGGTCGCCATGCTGCACGGTCACGAGCAAGGGTGCGCCCATCGCCGCGAACATGACGGGAAACGCGGCCAGCGCATTGCCCATCAGCACCGTCAGCAGCGCCATGCCCGTGCAATAGAGCGCCACTTGCGCAAAGAGGCTGCCTCCGGTGTCCACATGGTCGAGCAGGCTGCCAACCGCCGTTCCCATCCCGGCCGCTGCGTAGATGATCCCGAGGCTTGCCAGAAGCTGGGGCATCAGGATCGCCCAGCCGAGGCCGTCGGCCAGCCGCACGCCCTCGCGCAAGGGCGCGTCGGCGCGGGTGCGGAACCAGACCATGCAGATCACGGTAGAGGCCAGCGCTCCCAGCCCCAGCGAGACGAGCGTGGCGTCGGACGCCTTGACGATCCCCGGCACCGACTTGAACAGCACCGTCCCGGCCAGCGCGATGGCAGGGATCGCCAGTGCGGGGAGGAACAGGCGATTGCCATAGTGCGAAGCGGCAGCTTCCTGCCCGTCCTCATTCGAGGCCGGTGCCGCGCCGGTGCGGCCCGAAGCCGCCACCGCGACGATGACGATCGCCAGCACGCCATTGGCCATGTCGCCGATATAGTCGCCGAGCAGGAAGCTCAACGCGATCAGCCCCCAGAGCAGGGCCGTGGCGCGGCCCTTGCGGTCCCGCCGGTGAAGCGCCGTGACCAGCGCGAAGCCGAGGAACATCGCGCCTGCCAGCGCATAGACAAGCTCAAGCCCGATCACGCGGTTTCACCCAAGGAAGACTTGCGACCGCGGTCCAGCAGCAGCACGCGCCCGCCATGGATCAGCAGGGCGGCGATCGCGGTCGGCACCGCCCACATCGACAGCGCGAACGGCTCGGCCTTCATGCCGTAGCCTTCCATCACGCCTTTCATCAGCAGGATCGAGCCGATCGCCAGGAAGATGTCCTCGCCGAAGAACAGGCCGACATTGTCGGTCGCCGCCGCCAGAGCCTTGGCACGATCGGCATCGATCTGCGCGCCCTCCTTGTCCGCCGCCGCTTCCGCCATCGGCCCGAGCATCGGCCGGACCATCGTGACCTGCCCGCCAAGCTGGGTGAGGCCCACGGCGGAGGTCAGTTGGCGCGCCAGCAGATAGGCGAACAGCAACCGCCCCAGCGTGATGCCGCGCAGTCCCCGCATCAACTGCTTGGCGCGTTCCTGCAAGCCGTGCCGTTCGAGCAGCCCGATCGTCGGAATGACGAGGAAGACCGCGGTGACGAACTTGTTGGCGTTGAAGGCCGCCCCGAACTGCGCGAGCAATTCGGGAAGCGGCAATCCCGCCGCCAGCCCGGCGGTCGCCGCCGAGGCCAGCACGACCGCCAGCGGATTGATCCGGGCCACCAGCCCGGCGACGAGAACGACGACGGCTAACAGAACCAGCATCTCGTACTTCCCCCCATGTTTGCTTCAGGCCAAGTTTGCTTCAGGCAGCGGTTTCGTCATCGGCAGGCGTGCCGAAGCCGCCACCACCCGGCGTTTCTATGACGATGGCATCGCCGATGGCCAGCGGCACTTCCGCCGTGCCGCCCAGATCGATCCGCGATCCATCCGCACGCTCGACCCATTGCCGCCCTGCCTGTCCCGGTGCGCCGCCCTGGAGACCGAACGGCCCTTCGCTGCGCCGCGACGAGACGATGGTCGCGGTCAACGGTTCCAGCGCCATGACCCGGCGCACCACGCCGTCGCCGCCGCGCTGCCGCCCCTCGCCGCCCGATCCCTTGCGGATCGCGAAACGTTCGAGCCGCACCGGATAGCGCATTTCCAGCACTTCCGGATCGGTGATGCGGGTGTTCGTCATGTGGGTATGGACCGCCGAGGCCCCGTCCGCGCGCGCGCTGGCTCCGGCACCGCCGCAGATCGTCTCGTAATACTGGACGCGCTCGTTACCGAACAGGAAGTTGTTCATCGTCGCCTGCGCGCTGGCCGTGGCGCCGAGCGCGCCCAGCAGGGCATTGCAGACGGCCTGGCTGACCTCGGTATTGCCCGCAACCACCGCCGCCCCGGGACGAGGCGAAAGGAACGTCCCTTCCGGCACGACGATGTCGAGCGGAACCAGGCACCCTTCGTTGAGCGGCAGGTCAGCATCGACCAGGCAGCGGAAGGCATAGAGCACCGAAGCGCGCGTGACCGCTGGAGGCGCGTTGAAATTGCCCGGACGCTGGGGGTCGGTGCCGGTGAAGTCGATCGTCGCGCTGCGGCGCGCGCGGTCAACGCTCACCTGGACACGCAGCCGCGCACCGTCGTCCATGCGGTAGTCGAAGACGCCGTCGCCGATACGATCGATCACCCGGCGCAGGCTCTCCTCGGCATTGGCCATCATGTGGCCGACGTAAGTGGAAACCGTGCTCCAGCCGTAGCGGCGCAGCAGGGCCATGATCTCGCGAATGCCGGTCTCGTTGGCCGCAACCTGGGCCTTGAGATCGGCCACGTTCATGTCGGGATTGCGCGCCGGATAGCGCGCCGCGGCAAGCAGATCGCGCAAGGCCTGCTCGCGGAACGTGCCACCTTCGAGCAGCAGGAAATCGGCGATGACGACGCCCTCCTGCTCCAGGCTGGTGGAGACCGCGGGGGTCGACCCCGGCGCGATGCCGCCGATATCGGCATGATGGCCGCGATTGGCCACGAAGAAGCGGATGTGTTCTCCCGTTTCGTCGAAGACCGGGGCCACCACGGTGACATCGGGCAAGTGGGTGCCGCCGCGATAGGGATCGTTGAGCGCGACCATATCGCCGGGCTTGAGGCTGCCGCCCCGCGCCGCCAGCACCGCGCGCACGCTCTCGCCCATGGCGCCGAGGTGAACCGGCACATGCGGCGCATTGGCGATCAGGTTGCCGTCCGCATCGAACAGGGCGCACGAGAAATCGAGGCGTTCCTTGATATTGACGCTGGTGGAGGTATGCCGCAGCACCGCCCCCATCTGCTCGGCAACGGCCATGAACATGTTGTTGAACAGTTCGAGCATCATCGGGTCGGCGACTGCGCCGTCGCGCCCCTTCAGCGCGGCCGAAGCGCCTTCCTGTCGCAGGACCAGATTGCCCCAGTCGTCCATCGTCGCCACCCAGCCCGGCTCGATAACGGTGGTGGCCAGCGGCTCGCGGACGAGCGCGGGGCCGACCACACGGTCCCCCGCCAGCAGCTCGGCGCGGTCGTGAACGGCGGCCTCGGTTTCCGCCCCTTCCGCCCAGAGCGCCATGCGGGTGAGGACCGGCAGCGGCTCGCCCTCGGGCCGCCGCGCCAGCCGGGGCATAGCAACGGTCTCGCCCGGCAGGATCGCCTCGACCTCGATACTGTCGACCACCAGCGAGCGACCGGGCGTGGAGAAGCCGAAGCGCGCGACATGGGCCTTGTCGAAGGCCTCCGCCATCGCCTCGGCATGGTCCAGCGCGACTGCTATGCCGGTGTCAGTGCCCTGATAGCGCAAGTGCACACGAGCTTCGGTACGCAGCGAGGCGCTTTCGCCACTCGTCGCGATCGTATCGGCCAGTTCCGCCCCGATCGCCTCGGCATCCTCGCGCAGAGCCTTGACCGTTCCGGCATCGAGCGGACGCTCGATCGCCACCCGCCGCACTTCGCTGCGATCGGCCAAGCCCATGCCATAGGCCGAAAGCACCCCGGCGAAAGGATGGATGAAGACCGTGGAAATGCCCAGTTCCGCCGCGACCATGCAGGCATGCTGTCCGCCTGCGCCGCCGAAGCACTGCAAGGTGAAATCGGCGGCATCGTGGCCGCGCTCGGTGGAGACTTCCTTGATCGCTCGCGCCATCGCCGCAACCGCCACGCGCACGAAGCTTTCGGCGACCTCGCGCGGGTCGGTGGCACGTCCGGTCGCCGCCTCCACTTCCTGTGCGAGCGCAGCAAAGCGCTGCGCGACGACATCCCGGTCGAGCGGCAGGTCCCCCTCCGGTCCGAAGATCGCCGGGAAGAACGCAGGCGCGATCCGCCCCAGCATGACGTTCGCATCGGTCACCGTCAGCGGCCCGCCCCGGCGGTAGCACGCAGGACCGGGATCGGCGCCCGCGCTGTCCGGCCCGACGCGGTAGCGCGCGCCGTCGAAATTCAGGATCGAGCCCCCGCCCGCGGCCACCGTGTTGATCGCTATCATCGGCACGCGCACTTTTGCGCCCGCCACCTCGGCGTCGATCACCCGCTCCAGCGCGCCCGCATAGAGCGCGACATCGGTGGAAGTACCGCCCATGTCGAAGCCGATGATCCGCTCGAATCCCGCCGCCTGCGCCGTCCGCGCCGCGCCGATGACGCCTCCGGCCGGGCCGGACAGGATCGCGTCCTTGCCCTGGAAGGTATCATGTTCGGTCAGTCCGCCGCTCGACTGCATGAAGTAGAGCGGCACATCGCCCAGCCGGTCGACGACGCGGCCCACGTAGTCGCTCAGCACCGGCGAGAGATAGGCATCGACCACCGTGGTCGAGGCGCGCGGCACCAGGCCGAGCAAGGCGCTGGTGCCGTGGCTGGTGGAGACTTGTGTGAACCCCGCCTGCCGGGCCAGTTCCGCCAGCCGCCGTTCAACCTCGGGGTATTTCCAGCCGTGCACCAGTGCGATGGCGCAGGCCGTGATGCCTTCACCGCGATGCCGCGCAAACATCCGCGCGGCGGTATCCTCATCGAGCCGGGAAATCGGATCGCCATCGACATCGCAGCGCCCGCCGACTTCCTCGACCGCGCTGTAGAGCTGCTGCGGCAGCCGGATATCGAGCGCGAAGAGATCGGGGCGGCTCTGGTCGCCGATTTCCAGAAGGTCGCCGAAACCCTCGTTCACCACCAGCAGCAGCGGCGCGCCCTGCCGTTCGAGCAGGGCATTGGTGGCGACCGTCGTGCCCATCTTCACCCCGGCCACGAGTCCCGCCGGCAGCGGCGCATCGAATTCGAGGCCGAGCAGGCTGCGTATCCCGGCCGTGGCGGCATCGCGATAGCGCTGGGGGTTCTCGCTCAGCAGCTTCGTCGAGACGAAAGTGCCGTCCGGGCGGCGACCGACGATGTCCGTGAAAGTGCCGCCACGATCGATCCAGAACTGCCAACCCGACGCCATCACCCACTCCGACGATTTACCGATAAATTGTCAATGAATAGCTTTCCGTCTGTCCTGTCAAGCGAGCACGTCTCCTCCCGCCCACGCCTTAGCCGCGGCATTGACAAGCCTTCACCCTCGATTTCATACGATCGCATGAGCGCCAACGAACCCGGTCCGATCATCTCTTCCGCACATCTTGCCGACGGTGCATCCCCTGCCCTGTCGGAGCTGGAATTCAGCCTGACCCTGGCCGCCAATGCCTATCAGAAATGGATCGTGCGCTGCGCTGCCGCGGCCGGGCAGCAGCTCAGTCCGCTGGAAGTTCTGGTGCTCCACTCCGTCCGCCATCGCGACCGGCCCAAGCGCTTCATGGACCTCATGCTGGTGCTTCATGTCGAGGATGCGCATCTGGTCAACTACGCCGTCCGCAAACTGTCGAACGCCGGGCTGGTGGAGACAAGCCGGGTCGGCAAGGAGAAGGTCATCGCCGTGACACAGGCCGGAATCGCCTTCTGCGACGCCTACCGCGCCATTCGCGAGAAAGTGCTGGTAGGCGACGTCAAGGCGTCGCTCAGCGAGGAAACGCTCTCGCAAACGGCGGAAAAACTGCGGATGCTCTCGGGAGACTACAACCAGGCCGCCCGCGCCGCAGCCACTCTATGAGCGCAGGGCGTCCGGTTTTTCCGGATCGCCCGCCCAAATCTCCCACCGCCTTAATCTCTCTGGGTCAAAAATCCGGAAATTCTCAGCGATTCTCGTGCGCGAGCACGTTCAGGCGCTTGCCGGTCACCAGTGTCTGGATCACGAAGAGCGCCATCAGGATCACGCCAACCGTACCGACGAACAGGTCGAAGCCCGAAACCACGCCGAACAGACCGCGTCCACTGCCCAGCACCATCATCATCGCGGTAAGGCCGATCAGCATGAAGCGCAGTTCGGTCGGTCCCGCCTGGAGGTAGGAGAGCTTGAATTCGCCGAGCACGCGGGCGGCGAGATAGGCATGGATCGACAGCAGGAGGTAGCCGACCAGCGCCACCATCGCCACGTCCATCGTAACGTAAGGGCTGGTGCCGATGCCCCAGACGATCAGCGCGGTCGTCAGCCCGTCGCAGCTGTGATCGATGAAATAGCCGTAGGACGGTCGCTCGATCTTGCGGAAGCGGGCAAGGCTGCCGTCCATGGAATCGCCGAACCACTGTACCACGTAACCGGCCATCGCCAGCCAGAGCCACCCGGCGGAAAGGTTGCTGGCCGCATAGCCGCCGAACGTCATGAACGCACCGACGAGGCCGGTGGCGGTCAGCAGGTCCGGCGTCACCCATCGCGGCATCCGGGCGCAGAGCCATTGCAGGAGCTGTCGCTCGCGCCGGGCCAGCAGGTTTTCCTGGATGCGGGTGGGCGGAGCGGGTTGGGCGGTGGTCTTGGCGTTCATGCAGGTCGTCCGGATTTTCTGGCATTGAAAGGCGTGTCGATCAGGACAGGCCACGGCCAGCCACGCCCCGCGAGCAAGGCCCGCGAGGTTTGAATCGAAAGGATTTTACAGAGTTCCATCGAAGGCTCCTGTGTGCGGGAGCCCGTTGGTCTCTCAGTCGCCGACACGCAAATTACAGCCGGTGATCGCGCCTCCATAGCCGAGGATGAGCCGATTGGCCAGTTGGCCGCCTTCGGCCAGCCCGCGCGGCCGTCAATTCACCGATTTAGAGGCGCGAAAACAGGGGGATCGGGGAGAACATCAGCGAGACCAGACCGCCCAGACTGAGCGCCACGAGAATGGCCCCGGTCAGTTCCATCAACCGGCGCGGCGATATCCGCCGCGTCAGCAAGGCCCCGAAAGGCGCGGCAAACACGCCGCCGATCAACAGGCCCGATGCGGCGATCGTGAAGGATTGCAGGCCCAGCCGTCCGATGAAGGCCGTCAGCACGGTAACCGTCACGAAGAACTCGGCTGCATTGGCCGTGCCGATCGCCATGCGCGGGGTCATGCCCTGTGCCATGAGGTTGCCCGTCACCATCGGCCCCCAGCCCCCGCCCGAGGCATCGAGGAAACCCGCGATCAGTCCGAGCGGACCGACCAGCTTCATGCGACGATAGGACTGCGGCCGCCTCGGCCCCCGCCAGATCAGGTAGAGCCCGACAGCGGCGAGATAGACCAGCACCGCCGGGCGCAGGATCGCCATGTTCACGCTCGTCAGCACCCAGACGCCCAGCAGGCCGCCGACAATGCCGGGCATGACCAGCCGCGCGAACAGCGGCCAGTCGACATTGCGCTGCAAGGCATGAGCGATGCCCGAGGCGCCGCTGGTGAAGCTCTCGACCCGGTGGGTCACCGCCGAGGCCGCGCCGGGCGGCAGGCCCAACAGCACCAGCAGCGAGTTGGAAAGCACCCCGAAGCCCATGCCGAGGCCGCCGTCCACCAGCTGCGCGAAGAATCCGGCGAGGATGAAGGGAGCGAGATCGGCCCAGGGAATGGCAGCCATGTCGATCATCCGCCCACCTTCCGGCGCAGCGAGGAAGCCGAACGCCCGATCCGGCCCGCCGGGGCAGTCGTCATGAACACCAGCGGGAAACAGAGCGCGATCATCGAAAGCACTACGCCCGGCACCACCCCCACGCCCGCCAGCCAGGGCAATACCGCCGCCCAGATCGCCGCGACCAGCACGATCATCAGCGTCCTTTCCTGTTCCTGATCGTTGAGCGCCGAAAGGTCGGCATTCACCCGGCCGTCGAACAAGGTCCTGAGACCCCGGCCGACCCGGCTCTTGCGATCGGTCAGGGCCGGAGGAAGCCCGGCATGGGCGAGGCAACTCAGACCGGCACCCACCATGCGCACGCCGACTGCGCTGGCGAAGCGGCGATAGTCGGGATTGCGGTCGCTGAGCGCCCTCAGACCCGCGCGCCCGCCGAAGGCGAGGTCCGCCAAGGCATTGCTTTCCGCCGCCGGGGCGACGACCGGCGCGGCCTCTTCCTGGGTCGAAATCACCCATTCGAGAATGGCCGAGGGTACGTCGTAGCCGGTCGCCCGCTCCAGCCCCTGGAAGCCCGGGGCCGAGTTCGCCTCGCAGATGCGGTAGCCTTCCTCGTCGAAGAGAATGTCGATGCCGGTAACGTCGAGTTCCAGCACGTCGGCGGCCTGCACCGCCAGCTCCGCCATTTCCGGCGGCGGATTGTAGGCAATGCCCACGCCGCCAAGCGAGACGTTGGACTTGAACCCGCCGGTCAGCGAGCGCCGCTCCATGGCCGCGATCACGCGCCCGCCCACCACCAGCACGCGCACGTCGCGGCCATGGCTGGCGCGCACGTAATGCTGGAGGATGAAATCGGCCTGGGCATCGGCGCTTTCGAGCAGGCCCGCGAGATCCTCGAACTGATTGCGATCCTCGCACTTGAGCACACCGGCGCCGCGCGTGCCCTTGAGCGTCTTGACGATGACCGGGAAGCCGAGTTCCCGCTCCACGAGATCGACGTCGATGGGGAACGTCCCCAGGATCGTGCGCGGAATCGGCAAGCCCGCGCGGTTGAGCGTCTGTAGCGTATGGAGCTTGTCGGCCACCTGTTCGATCGTCGCCGGTCCATTGACCAGCCGCACGCCCCTTCGCTCCAGATGGCGCAGCAGGGCGAGGGTGAAATAGTCCGTTTCCGCGCCGGTGCGGCAGATCACGAAGTCGGGGCGCTCCACCAGACGGCCCTGATAGGTCGTGCTCCAGCCCTCCTCCGCCCCGACCACGAGGTCGAACTTGTGGGGATGGAGCACCGACAGTTCGATGCCCATGGCGCTGGCCGCCTCCTGGAAGCGGAGCACTTCGGGCACTTCGGAGTTCGCGGGATCGAGGTCGCGATGAAACAGAATCCAGCCACGCAAGGCTTCAGGTCCCCCAGGATAGGCAGCAGCGGACTATTCCGCCGCGTCTGGCACAGCATGTCAATCTATTAAAAACAAAGCACATTAAGCACCTGAACGCATGAGGAGCGCGTCGGTGCCACGCGCCGGACCTTCCGCCAACGATCTTTGCCCCGCTGTCACACATTGCTGCGATTCCCGGTTCCCTCGCCCGTCCAAGGCTTTATGCACGGACAAGCGGCGCGCGAGTACGGCGCGCAAAGGAGAGAAAGATGATCCGCCACCTGCCATGGCTTCTCACCGGCCTTGTCGGCGCCGTCTCGCTCGGCGTCGTCGCGGTTTCGCGCGGAGAGACCGTGAACGCGCTGTGGATCGTGGTGGCAGCGGTGTGCTGCTTCCTCGTCGCCTATCGGTATTACGCGCTGTTCATCGCCCGCCACGTCATGAAGCTGGACCCGGCGCGGCCCACCCCGGCAATCCGGCGCGCCGACGGGCTGGACTACGTGGCGACCGACCGCACCGTGCTGTTCGGCCACCACTTCGCGGCCATCGCGGGTGCCGGGCCATTGGTCGGGCCGGTGCTCGCTGCGCAGATGGGCTACCTGCCGGGCACGCTCTGGATCATCGGGGGCGTGGTGCTCGCGGGAGCGGTGCAGGACTTCATGGTGCTGTTCATCTCGATGCGGCGTGACGGCCGCTCGCTGGGCGAGCTGATCCGCATGGAAATGGGCCAGGTGGCCGGGACAATAGCCCTGTTCGGCGCCTTCATGATCATGGTCATCATCCTCGCGGTGCTGGCGCTGATCGTCGTGAAGGCGCTGGCGGAAAGCCCCTGGGGCATGTTCACCGTGGCGGCCACGGTGCCGCTGGCCATGGTCATGGGCGCCTATACCCGCTGGATCAGGCCGGGACGGATCGGCGAAGTCTCCGTGCTCGGCCTCGTCGGCCTGCTCGCGGCCATCGTCTATGGGCAGGCAGTGGCGCAGTCGCCTATCTGGGGGCCGCTGTTCACGTTCACGCCGGTACAGCTCTGCTGGATCCTGATCGGCTACGGCGCGGTCGCCTCGGTCCTGCCGGTCTGGTTGCTGCTGGCCCCGCGTGACTATCTTTCGACGTTTCTCAAGATCGGCGCCATCGCCGCGCTCGCCATCGGCATCGTCATCATGGCCCCGCCGCTGAGAATGCCTGCCCTCACCGCCTTTGCGAGCGGCGGCGGCCCGGTCTTTTCGGGCGGTCTGTTCCCCTTCCTGTTCATCACCATCGCCTGCGGCGCGGTGTCCGGCTTCCACGCCCTGATCGCCAGCGGCACCACGCCCAAGCTGATCGCGAGCGAGACCGACGCCCCGCTGATCGGCTACGGCGCCATGCTGATGGAGGCCTTCGTGGCGATCATGGCACTGGTCGGAGCCTCGATCCTCGATCCCGGCATCTACTTCACCATGAACAGCCCCGCCGCCCTGATCGGCACCGACGCCTCCAGCGCCGCCCATGCGGTGACCGCCATGGGCTTCGCGATCTCCCCCGAAACCATCGCCCAGACCGCGCGGGACGTCGGCGAGCACACCATCATCTCCCGCGCGGGCGGCGCCCCGACGCTGGCCGTGGCCATGGCGGAAATCTTCTCCCATGTCGTCGGCGGACCGGCGATGAAGGCGTTCTGGTATCACTTCGCGATCCTGTTCGAGGCGCTGTTCATCCTCACCGCCGTCGATGCGGGCACCCGCGCCGGGCGCTTCATGTTGCAGGACCTGATGGCGCTGGCCGTGCCCCGCTTGAGCGAAAGCAGGAGCCAGATTCCCGGCCTCGTCGCGACGGCACTTTGCGTCGCGGCCTGGGGCTTCTTCCTGAACCAGGGCGTGACCGATCCGCTCGGCGGGGTGAACACGCTCTGGCCGGTGTTCGGCATTTCGAACCAGATGCTCGCCGCCATCGCGCTGATGCTGGCGACGGCCGTGCTGTTCCGCATGAAACGCGACCGCTATGCCTGGGTCACGCTGCTGCCGACCGCCTGGCTCCTGGTCTGTACGCTTTCGGCGGGCTGGCTGAAGCTGTTCTCCGCTGATCCCGCCGTCGGTTTCCTGGCCCATGGCGCAAAGTTTTCCGCCGCGCTGCAACGGGGAGAGGTCCTGGCACCCGCCAAGTCGCTGGAGCAGATGGAACGGATCGTCTTCAACGACCGGGTCGATGCCGCGCTGGTTGCCGTGTTCCTGGCGGTCGTGCTCTCGTTGATGGTCTTCACCTGGCGCACCTGCATGGCCTCGCGCCGCAGCACCGTGCCGACGGTGAACGAGATCCCGGCGCATCCGGTGGCGGCATGAGCGTGATCGGAACCTTGCGCCGCATGGCGCGGCTGATGGTCGGGGTGCCGGACTACGACGACTATGTCCGGCACATGACCGCGCACCATCCCGAGCGTCCGGTCATGGATCGCAAGGCGTTCTTCCGGGACCGTCAGGAGGCGCGGTATGGCGGCAAGAACGGCGGGCGATGCTGCTGACCGCTAGCGGGCAACCCGGCTGGGCGTAAAAACCGACAGCGGTCCCAGCTTTCGCTGGGATGACGAGGTTGCGGCTGCCGGAAACCGAAGGCCTGTGGCTCAGTGCCTGCGAATCACCAGCTTGGTCTCGCCGCAGAGGCTGCACTCGTCCTTGCTGCGCACGAAGCCGTTGGTTCCCACCAGCTCGCGGGTCTGGACATCCGCATGATGAAGCACGCTAAGTCCCAGCCTTTGCGTGATGCAGTCGTCACAGACCGGCTCCGGCGCGAGCCGGGCGACGAGTTTTTCGATGTCTTGCAGGATAGTCATGTTCATTGCCCTCGCCCTGCCCGTGCCAGCTTGGCGCGTTCCCGGCAATGGCAATTACGATAGCTGGAGTTTCGCTCAGGTAAACTCACCATGCCGGCAATGGGTGATCCGCTTTCCCGGTTGCCCCGCCATCATGTTAGCGCTATCTTTCAATCCAGAAGGTTAAACCGACCGGGAGATTGATGTGTCGAGGCGAATTTACGCAGCCCTTGCGGCAACCGCTTTCTGCGGCCTGATGGCGGCCTGTAACGGAACCGGCGGGGCGCCCGAAGCCACCGCTTCGGCAGACGCGACCGAAACCGGCGCCGCTTCCGGCAAGAAGTACCTTTCGCAGCCCCTCGTCAGCGAGATCTACACCGCCGACCCCTCGGCCCACGTGTGGAACGGCAAGTTCTACATCTATCCCAGCCACGACATCGACGGCCCGACGCCCGAGGACGACCTAGGCAGCCACTTCGAGATGCGCGACTACCATGTCCTGTCGATGGACAATGTTGGCGGCAAGGTCACCGTCGGTCCCGTCGCGCTGGACGTGAAGCAGGTGCCCTGGGCCTCGAAGCAGATGTGGGCGCCCGATGCCGCCTTCAAGAACGGCACCTACTTCCTCTACTTCCCGGCCAAGGACAAGCAGGGCGCCTTCCGCATCGGCGTGGCCACCTCGAAGGACCCGATGGGACCGTTCAAGGCGCAGCCCCAGCCGATCAAGGGCAGCTACTCGATGGACCCGGCCGTCTTCACCGACGACGACGGCCAGAGCTACATGTACTTCGGCGGCATCTGGGGCGGCCAGCTCCAGCGCAACGTGAACGGCAAGTACGACCCGAACGGCTCGAAGACCGACCTCCAGGCCGACGACAAGCCCGCCCTGCTCCCGCGCGTGGCGCGCATGAGCGGCGACATGCTGGAATTCGCCGAGGCCCCGCGCGAAGTGAAGATCGTGGACGAGAAGGGCAAGCTCCTGCTCGGCGGCGATCACGACCGCCGCTTCTTCGAAGCCTCCTGGATGCACAAGTACAAGGGCAAGTACTACTTCAGCTACTCGACCGGCGATACGCACTACATCGCCTACGGCATCGGCGATTCGCCCTATGGCCCCTTCACGTACAAGGGCCGCATCCTGAACCCGGTCGAAGGCTGGACCTCGCACCACTCGATCGTCGAGAAGGACGGCAAGTGGTGGCTGTTCTACGCCGATAGCCAGCTCTCCGGCCAGACCCGCCTGCGCAATGTGAAGGTCACCGAGCTGCACTACAACGAAGACGGTACGATCAAGACGATCGATCCCTTCGTGCATTGAGGCAAAGCCGGGATAGCGGACGGATGACCCGTTCGCTGTCCCGGCGTGATGTCGTTGGAGCGAGTTATCCTCTCCCTACAATCACTTGCCTCAAACACCTTTCGTCATTGCGAGCATAGCGAAGCAATCCAGGGCAGCTTAAGACCGACTCTGGATTGCTTCGCTATGCTCGCAATGACGACATGAGAGGTTCGCCGTGAAAGGGTACGAAAAGTGGCAGCGAGAGCAATGATCACAAAGCCCCCGTGCCTGTTGGCCGCCACGCTCGCCCTTCTTCCCCTCCCCGTCTTCGCGGCGCCCGCCCCGCAGATTGCGCTGACGTTCGACGACCTGCCCTCGCACACGCCCTACCCCGCGGGCGAGACGCCGGTCACGGTCGTCGACGCGATAGTGGCCGCGCTCAAGCAGGCCCATGCGCCTGCTTTCGGTTTCGCCAACGCGGGCAAGGGCCAACCGGATGAACCCGACACCGTGCTTTCCCACTGGCGCGCAGCCGGGCTTCCCTTGGGCAATCACGGCTACAACCACCTCAATCTCGACAAAGTAGGCGCGGCGCAGTTCATCGCGGAGGTGGACCGCAACCAGACGGCCCTCGCATCCTACGGAATGAAGCGGCTGCTGCGCTATCCCTTCCTCGCCGAGGGCAAGGATCCGGCCGTCCGCGACGCCGTGCGAAAGGCCCTGGCCGAGCGGCGTTATCGGATCGCCGGGGTCAGCCTGTCCTTCGATGACTGGGCCTGGAACGCGCCCTATGCCCGCTGCGCTGCGCAAGGGAATGGGGGCGCCATCGCCGATCTCGAAACGCGCTATCTCGAAGCCGCGCAAGCCGACGCGGAAGCGGCGCGCGGCGCGTCCCATGCGCGCTACGGCCGCGACGTGCCTTATGTGCTGCTGCTCCACGTCGGCGCATTCGACGCGCGCATGTTGCCGCGTCTGCTGGCTCTCTATCGCGAGATGGGCTTCCGCTTCATCCCGCTGGAGCAGGCGCAGCGGGACAAGTTCTACGCGGCGACCGATCCAACCCAACCCGGCCCCTCGCCCGCACTGCTGCGGACCGCCCCGCTTTCGCGGCCGGGCGACGAAGTCTGTCCGGCAACTTAACGCAGCAGTTCCAGCGGTATCGCCTCGCCCATGGCCTTGTATCCGGCCGGATTGGGATGCAGCGCATCGCCCACGTCGTAGGCCGGGTTCAGCCGATCCGGACGCGCGGGGTCGCGCATCACCTTGTCGAAATCGATCACGCCGTCGAAGTTTCCGGGCGTGCGTATCCAGGCGTTGACGGCCTGGCGGTCTGCCTCGTTGGCCGCGTCGGGGTGGTAATACTCGGTGCCCATGTCGGGCAGGATCGTCGCGCCGTAGACTTTGATCCCGTGGGCGCGGGCGCGGGTAACGATCTGGGCATAGGCACCGGTGATCTGCTCTACCATGGCGGCATGTTCCTGCGCGCTTACAGGCTTGAGGCGTGTCAGGTTGCCAAGGTCGTTGATGCCTTCGAGCAGGATCAGGTGGGTGACGCCGGGCAGCGCCAGCACGTCACGGTCGAGCCGGGCCATGGCATTGGGTCCGAGACCGTCGAGCAGCACGCGGTTGCCACCGATGCCCTGGTTGATGACCGCGCGCTTTCCGCCAAGGCGACGGGCGAGAACGTCGGTCCAGCGATCGTTACCGTTGGTGGTCGTGCCGCGTCCGTCGGTAATGGAATCGCCCAAGGCCACAACGGCCCCGCCGCCGCAGGCCCGCGCCTCTATGCCGGAGAGCATGTACCAGTGGTCGATGGTGCTAGCCGAAGGCAACTCCGCCTCCGCGACGTGATCGCCTGAAAGCCAGTAGGAGGTCGCGCGCGAGCCGGGGTGCGAGGTCTGCCGCTGAGGCACGGCCTCGAGATGGATCGAGACGGCAAGATCCTCGAAAGCCTTGACCGGCAGGTCGACCGGATCGGAGAGCCAGTCCGCGCCGGGCGGAATCACCGCGCGCGCCTTGCCGGAAAAGCGCAGGCGCGTGATCGACGCGGCATCCACGGCAGCCTTGTCGGCCTGCACCGCGCGCGCCAGCGTGGCCGCCTCGATCACCAGCGGGGTGTCACCGAAAGCGTTGGAAAAGCGCACCCGCAGCCCGCTGCCCCCGATCGAGGGGCGCACGATCTGCCGCAGGGTCACGTCGCGCAAGGCCTCCGCAGGCAGCGCATTATCGGCGCCCGGCTCCATTTGCGAAGAACCCCAAGCCGCAACCCAGGGGCAGGCGGCGGCCCAGGCAGGCACGGCCAAGCCGCTCGCCAGAAGCGCGGCAGTGAGGACGAGAGGACGAAATTTCGGCGGCATCGCATGACCCTCAAAAGAAATGAGCCGGCGATCATGGATCGCCGGCTCGCAGTTTTCAGGGAGGAGGAGTTCCCTGCAAGAACAATCAGAAGTTGGCGCGCAGGCCGACCAGGACCTGACGGCCCGGATAGTAGACCGAATAGGCTGCGTTCGAATATTCGAACGTGGTACGAAGCGGCTCGTTGGTGATGTTCAGCACGTCGAGCGTCAGACGCACGCCATTGTCGAGGAACGGCAGCTGGTAACCGGCCGAAAGGTCGAGCTGGCCGCGGGCATCGGAGCGCAGCGCCGCGCCCGGGATGTTGTTCTGCGGACCGTTCACCGCAATCGACTTGTCGTTCCAGACGTAGTTCAGGCTGACCGACAGACCGTGGTTCTCGTAGAAGCCCTGAAGGTTGTACGAATACTTCGAGACGCCGGTGGCGACGAGGCCCGAGGACGACGACTGGTCAAGATAAGTGCCGTTGGCCGAGAAGCCGAGGCCCTTGACGAGGAAGTCGAGCGGCTGAACCCAGGTCGCCTCGATGCCCTTGATCCTGAGGTCGGACAGGTTGACCGGGCGGTTCACCGTGATCGGCAGGTCGCTGATCGCGACGCCGGAAGCCGCAGCGCGGTTGCGCAGGGCATCCTGCTGGGTCGAGAGCAGGCTGTCGAACGGAATGTTCAGCGAACCGAAGCTGGCGCTGGTCACCTGCGTTTCGGTGAAGCCTTGGATGTTCTTCACGAAAGCCGAGAGACCGACATAACCGATGCCGCCGGTGTAGATTTCGCCGCCGATATCGTAGTTGTCCGAGGTGTAAGGCGTCAGGTCCGGGTTACCCGCGGTCGCCACCAGCGCCGAGGGGTCGGAGAAGGTGATGCCCGGCAGGATCTGGCCTGCGTCCGGACGGGTCATGGTCCGCGATGCCGAAGCGCGCAGCTTGACGTTGTCCAGAAGGTCGTAGGTCAGGTTGATCGAGGGCAGGAAGTTGTCGTAATTCGACTTCGCGGTGATGTCGACGATCGTGGTGCCGACCTGGCTCGGGCCGACGACGACCTGACGGGTGTGGGCATAGCGCATGCCCGCATTCACGTGCAGGTCGCGGCCGAACAGCTGGGTGACGCCGTTCAGTTCGAAGTAGGCGCCCCAGACCGTCTCGTCCATGTCGCCGGTCGCGCCGCCGGTCACCGCACCGCGTGCTTCCGGAGCGCTGTCACGGTAGCTGGCATAGTTGGTGGCGGCCTTCAGCGCGTCGAAGTCCGGCACCACGAAGGCGTTGTAGCCGACGCTGCCGCTGGCGAGATGGCCGAAGTTGCTGACCGGGAACTGCTTCAGGTACTGCGCGATCGCGGTGGTCGGAACCGAGCCGGTGGCGCCGGTGCAGCCGGTGCCGCAGACCGACTGCTGGTAGGCGATGGAATTGTCATAGGCGCGGATCGAACGCTGGGCGCGATCGTAGGCGCCGCCGACCTTGATGCTGAACTGATCGTCACCGATCGTGGTATCGAGGTGAGCGCCTTTGGTCTCGGTGCTGCGACGCACGAGCTGGATGTTCTGGCGATACCACTGCCAGCCGAGGTTCGGATCGTTGAGATCGACGTTCGTGGTGATGAGCGGCCGGTTCGCGGCACCTGTGTTGTCGTAATAGACATCCACGCCCGAGTTCGGTGCGGTCTGGAACGCGAAAGTCGGCTGTTCGCGGAAGAACTTGCTCTTCGACCAGTTGGCGCTCGCCTCCACCTTCACGGTATCGGAGGGCTGCCAGGTCACGCTCGGGTTGATGTTCCAGAACTTGGTGGTCTGCTTGAACTGGCTGGCTTCGAGGAAGAACGAAGAGTTCGCGAAAGTACCGCTGGTGACGACGCCATTGTCATCGACGGTGAGGTCGATCGGGACCATGCCGCCGGTCGCCTGCGCGCCGGTGCCGGGGCCCGAGTTGCGGACCTGCCAGTTCATGTTGACCTTGTTGTAGTCACGCTTGGACTTGGCCCAGATGCCGTCGAGCGCGAAGTGCAGCTCGTCGCTGGGGCGCCATTCGAGCGAGGCCAGCGCCGAGATGCGCGAGCGGTCGCCGCTGGTCAGGCTGTTGCGGCCGAGGCGCGGCAGCAGCGCGGTGCTGAGCTGGCTGCGGGTCAGGCCCGAAGTGGCGACGACGTCGACCGGCTGACCGGCAACGAGGCCGTGACCGGCATTGGCGGGAACCACCGAGGCCCAGTTCCAGTTGTTGTTGCCCGGATCGGTGCAGCCGGTGCCGCACGACAGGTTGCCGTCGCCCCAGCCCACGGTCTCGAAGCCGTCGACACGGGTCTTGGTCTTCACGCCGGCCACGCCGACGAGGATGCCGAAAGTATCGGTCGTGTGGCTGGCGACCAGCGCGCCGCGCGGGCTGACTTTGCCGTTGCTGTCGGTGTACTGACCCTGCGCCACGGCAGTGATATGCGTGCCTTCCTTGTCGAAGGGACGCGCGTTACGCAGATTGACCGTGCCGGCGATGCCGCCTTCGAGGGTCGAGGGCGTCGGGCTCTTGGCAAGGTCGAGCCGGGTGAAGAGTTCCGAGGGGAAGAAGTCGAGATCGACTTCGCGGTTGGCGCTGCCGCCGTTGGTGCCGCCGTCCGAAGCCACCTGAAGCTGCGAGCCGTTCAGCAGCACGCGGGTGAAGCTGGGGCCGAGGCCGCGGATGGCAACCTGGGTGCCTTCACCGTTGATATCGCGGTTGAGGCGCACGCCGGGCATGCGGTTCAGGGTTTCAGCAAGGTTGGTGGCGGGCAGCTTGCCGATATCCTCGGCGAAGATGGAGTCGCCGAAAGTCACGGCTTCACGCTTGGCGTTGGTGGCGCTGGCCAGCGAGGCGCGGATGCCGGTGACGATGATGTCCTCGCTCGTCGGCTCGTCCTGCGGCGCGGGCGCTGCTGCATCGGTGGTGGCAGCAGGCTCGGCATCCTGCGCGTAGGCAGCGGGAACGACGAAGCCCTGGAGCGCAGCGGCACTCAGGAGAACGGCACGAACGGAAATCAGGTTGGATCGCATTGGATATCCCCTCCCATGTAACGGTGCGTCCGCCTCATGGCGGATCGCGGCTTGCGCCACTGCTGGTAGCGCTATCATTGTTATCTACATATGCCCGGTGCAGCGGCGCGTCAACACTTATGTTAGCGGTATCTTTTATCTGTAGCTGTAGAGCTTTACCCTCTGGATCTGCCATTTCCCAGCTTCCAGGCGGATATGGCGCCCCTGATGAGTCTGGTCTCCGTTCAGCAGCCTGCCGGGCACCCACTTGCCGGTCTGGTCGAATTTGCCTTCGAAGGCCGAATCGATTCCAGCCAGAGCAGCGGTATCGGTCTTGGGCTTGAAGGTAACCGTGATCCCCTGCCCCGCAATCAGATATTCCTCCGGTGCGATCTGGATGATCATGCCGCCCGCCGCCGCGATCGCCGCGGTCGTGCCCGGCTGCGACGCATCGGCGCCGGGGTTCGCCACCGGCCTCTGGATGTCGGCATAAGCGATGGTGAAGCGGTAGGGTCCCACGTCACGGGTTTCCGGCTCGTAGACGAGCGTATCGTCATAGAGCTGGCGCGGCTTGAAGCCGACCATGCGATCGGTGCCCTGCGCGTCCAGAATATAGGGCTTGAGCTGCTGAAGCACCCCGTAGGCATCCTTCAGCGCACCTGGCTCCTCGTCCACCGAGTCGATCGAAAACGGGCCGAAGCCGATCGCGTCGAGCTGGCCGATGGCATAGAAGGCGTTTGCCGGTGCCGTCGGATTATTCGAGTTGTGCGCTTCGGGAATGAACAGCACGTTGTCCGGCCGCTTGTAGCCGTTCACGATATCCACGAAGTTCGGGAAATAGATGTCCGGCGCCAGGAAATCGAGGTGTGGGCCGCCAGCCTTCCAGACGTCGAGCAAGTGCGGCAGCGGGCCACCGCTGGGGTATTCGCCGGGAATGCGGCCCGGACGGTTGAGCGCGACGTTGACATACATCGGGATCGGGTAAGCCGCCTTGCCCGCCGCCGCGAGCTGGTCGGCGAAGCGGGCATAGTGCCAGGCGGCGAAGACTTCCGCCGAGGCGTCGCCGCCGCCGAACAGTTCGTCCCAGGAGCCGCTGGTGCGCGCACCGCGATCGAGCCACATCCTGCGCATGCCCGGCACGAGCGTGTCCTTGTGGGCGACGAGGTAGTTCACCAGCTCAGTCGGAACCGGCTCCCGGTAGGCGACAGTGGCGGCGGCGCTGTAGTCGCGCGCGACCGGCAGCATGCCGATCTCGTTCTCCACCTGCACTAGGACGACGGTGTTGTCCTTCGAATCCACCGCTTTCAGATGCGCCATGAGGGCGGCATAGGCCCGTTCGTCGGCCTTCAGCGTCTCCGTGCCGAACGTCGAGAGGATCTCCACGCCCTGTCCGTTCGGAAGCTGCGCACGCGGGAAGCGCTGCTGGTCGCGCTTCACCCAGGCGGGCACGTAAGTGGACATGGAGTTCTTCCACGCACCGAACCACAGGACCACCAGCTTGAGATTGTTGGCTCGCGCCGCCTTGAGCTGCGAATCCACCGAGGACCAGTCGAACGTGCCTTCGACAGGTTCGATCAGTTCCCACGACACCGGCGTCAGCACGGTATCGAGGTTCATCTCCTTCAGCCGCTTCCAGTGCGGCTCCATGTAAGTCGCGCTGGAGGAGGCGGAATTGCTGAGTTCGCCTGCGATCATCAACATGGGCTTGCCATTGACGATGAGCTGCTGCGTATCGCCCTTCGCCTCCAGACGCGGCGCATCGGCCAGAGCGGGAGCCGCCAGGCCGAGGCTGCCCGTGAGAGCGGTGACTGCCAGAATGGCAGTGCGGAAGGTCATGCGGTCTCTCCCAGGAAGGCAGCGATCACGGCGCGGGCGCCGGATGTTTCGAGATGGCCCAGATGCGCGGTGACGGCGTCGAGCACGGAAGTATCGGGGGTGTAGCCGAGGACGCCCAGCGCAGCGACCACCCGCGCACGCGGGCTTTCGGCACCGCGAAGGGCATCGGCCAGCGCCGCGGCGGCGGGATCGTCGACGGTGAAGCTCTCACCGGCGTCGGTCGTCCCTGCCTGCCAGCGCACCCAGGCCGCAACCGCGAGCGCGACGGCGGTGAAGGAGGCACGCTGCCCATGCACCGCGTCGAGCGGCGCTAGCAAGCGCTGGGGGAGCTTCTGCGAACCGTCCATGGCGATCTGGCGGGTGCGGTGCTGGAGTGCGCTGTTGGCGAAGCGCGCCATCAGTTCGCGGCGATAAGCGGCGATGTCCAGCCCGGTCGGCGGATCGAGCGTGGGCACGACTTCGTCCCAGAGCCGCTCGACGAACAGCAGCCCTTGTGCGGTGCCGACAAACTCGTGCACGAACTGGTCGCCCGCCAGGCCGCCGAGATAGGCGATCGCCGAATGCGCGCCGTTGAGCAGGCGCAGCTTGGCTTCCTCCCACGGAGCGACGGCGCCGGTAAGCTGAACGCCGAGGCCTGCGAAGTCCGGGCGCTCGCCCGCGAAGCTGTCCTCGATCACCCATTGCAGGAAGGGTTCGGCCTTGACCATGGCTCGATCTTCCACACCGATCAGGCCCGCGAGACCGTCGATGTCCTCGTCCGTCGTGGCAGGGACGATGCGGTCGATCATGGTGGCGGGGAACGTGCAATTTTCCGCGATCCATGTAGCGAGCGCCGGATCGTGCGCCTCGGCCATGGCAAGCACGGCGCCTTTCAGCAGGGCGCCGTTGTGCGGCAGGTTGTCGCAGGAGAGGATCGAGAGCGGCGAGAGGCCCTCGGCACGCCGACGCGCCAGCGCCGCAACCAAGAACCCCGCCGCCGTGCGCGGGCGCTCCAGCCCGGCGAGATCGGCGGCCACGTCCGGGTCCTCGGCCATGAGACGCCCGCTCTTGCGATCGAGGCAATAGCCCTTTTCGGTGATCGTCAGGGTGACGAGATGCGTATCGGGCGAAGCCAGCGCAGCAACGACCGCCTCCGGGTCCTCGGGCGCGACCAGCACCCGCTGCACCACGCCCATGATCTGCGGCGTCTGCTTTTCGCCTTCACGCACCAGCAGGGTGTAAAGCCCGTCCTGCGGGTTCATCTGGTCCCGCACCGAAGCGGAGCGCAGCGAGACGCCGATCACGCCCCAGCGCAGATCGCCGGATGCGAGCGCCGCCTCGAACACGGCGGCCTGATGCGCCCGGTGGAAGGCGCCGATCCCGAGATGGACGACGCCCGCCGAGACCGCCGCGCGGTCATAGGCGGGCCGGGCGACGGAGGCCGGAACGCCGGCAAGAGTGTCGTTCGAAAGCCTCACAGGTTGTACGCCGCCTTGACGAGATCATAGGCAAGCGCCCGCGCCACTTCGTGTGCCTCGTCCTCGGGCAAGCGGTGTTCGGCGACGAGCTGAGCCAGCCAGGCGCAGTCCATGCGGCGAGCCACATCGTGCCGCGCCGGGATCGAGAGGAACGCCCGGGTATCGTCGTTGAAGCCGACGGTGTTGTAGAAGCCGCCGGTCTCGGTCGCGCGTTCGCGGAAGCGGCGCATGCCCTCCGGGGAATCGTGGAACCACCACGGCGGACCGAGGCGCAGCGAGGGATAGTGCCCGGCCAGCGGCGCCAGTTCGCGCGAGTAGACATCCTCGTCGAGCGTGAAGAGGATCAAGGTCAGGCGCGGGTCGTTTCCGTAGCGGTCAAGCAGCGGCTTCAGCGCCTGCACGAACTCGCCCGCCATCGGAATGTCGCCGCCCTTGTCGCGCCCAAAGCGGTCGAGCACGGCCTGGTTGTGGCTGCGATGGACCGCGGGGTGAAGCTGCATCACCATGCCGTCCTCCACGCTCATCCCCGCCATTTCGGTCAGGATCTGGGCGCGGAACAGTTCAGCGTCGTCCTTGCTCGCGCCGGACAGAACGCGCTGATAGAGCGCCTCGCAATCCTCCGGCGAGAGATCGGCGGTCAGGGAGCTGGGGTGGCCGTGGTCGGTCGAGGTCGCCCCGGCCTCGCGGAA
This sequence comes from Novosphingobium sp., assembly GCF_036820275.1. Classification (GTDB taxonomy): domain Bacteria; phylum Pseudomonadota; class Alphaproteobacteria; order Sphingomonadales; family Sphingomonadaceae; genus Novosphingobium. Next base: position 41,105 of record NZ_DAISLT010000022.1, on the reverse strand, counting down.
GCGGGCGCGGTGGAAGCGGTGCGCGGCGAGGTAGCCCGCATAAGTCGAAACATCTTCGCCCGCCATCTCGCCGAACTTCGCGACTTTCCCGGCGAAGCCCGGCGTTTCGGGATCGACGACCGGATCGGGGCGATAGGCGGTGACGACGCGGCCGCTCCAACCGCTTTCCCGGATCGCACGGTGATGGGCGAGCGGATCGAGCGGGCCTTCGGTGGTGGCGATCGCCTCGATGCCGAAGCGCTCGAACAGGGCGCGGGGGCGGAATGCCTCGGTCTTGAGCGCGGCGTCGATCACTTCGTAGTAGTGGCCGGCAGTCGTCTCATCGAGCAGCACGTCGAGGCCGAAGACTTCGGCGAAGACCCAGTCCAGCCACATGCGCGAGGGCGTGCCCCGGAACAGGTGGTAGTGCTGCGCGAAAATCGCCCAGATCTTGCGCGGGTCCTGCTCTACCGGGCTGCCGTCGACGCTCGGCACGCCCAGCGATTCCAGCGCCACGCCCTGCGAATAGAGCATGCGGAACACGTAGTGGTCCGGCACGATCAGCAGCGAAGCCGGGTCGGTGAAAGGCTCGTCGTAGGCGAACCAGGCCGGATCGGTGTGGCCGTGCGGGCTGACGATCGGCAGGTCCTTCACGCCCTCGTAGAGCGCACGCGCAATCGCGCGGGTGCCGGGATCGGCGGGAAACAGGCGGTCGGGATGGAGAACGAGCGGACGGGTCATGCTGTGGCTTTCTCAGCGTCGGGATCGGCGATCTGGTAACGGGGAAGAACGAGGTGAATGACGGCCAGCGCCACGAGATAGGCGCAGGAGGCGACCACGAAGATCGGCTCGTAGCTGCCCACGGTTTCGAGGATGGCACCGGCGAACTTGGCCATGAGCATGCCGCCCACGGCGCCCGCCAGCCCGCCGAGCCCGACGACCGATCCGGTCATCCAGCGCGGCATCGTGTCACCGGGAAGCGCGTAGAGGTTGGCGGAGAAACCCTGGTGTCCGGCGCAGGCGAGGCCGACCAGTGCAACCGCCGTCCAGAGGCCCGGCGCGTGCGGTGCCATGGCGATCGGCACGGCGCAGAGCGCGGCGAGGAACATCGCCGTCTTGCGCGAGCGGTTGACGCTCCAGCCCCGGCCGATGAAGCGCGAGGAAGCCCAGCCGCCCAGCACCGAGCCGACATCGGCCAGCAGGTAGACGGCGATCAGCGGCGGCCCGAAGTCCAGCATCTTCACGCCGAACTGCTTGTTGAAGAAGTCCGGCAGCCAGAACAGGAAGGTCCACCAGACCGGGTCGATCAGGAAGCGGCCCAGCATATAGGCCCAAGTCTGGCGATAGCCGAACAGCGCGCGCCACTTGACCGGGCGCGGCTTTTCGACAGGATCGGCCTCGATCCAGGCAAGCTCCTCGGCGCTCAGGTTCTTCTTGTCGCGCGGGCGGCGGTAGAAGCCGAGCCAGGCCGCCAGCCACAGGACCGTGAGCAGGCCGGTGAGGATGAAGGCCCAGCGCCAGCCCAGCGTCAGCGCGATGATCGGCACGACCAGCGGCGTCAGGATCGCCCCGACGTTGGAACCGGCGTTGAAGATGCCGATGGCGAAAGCGCGCTCGCGCTTGGGGAACCATTCGTTGGTGGCAGCGATGGCGGCGGGGAACGTCCCCGCCTCGCCGATGGCCAGCGGAATGCGCGCGAAAAGCATGCCGCTGGTGGAGGTGAACAGCGCGTGCGCCATGTGGCCCACCGTCCAGAGCGTCACGGCCAGGGCATAGCCCGCCCGCGCGCCGATCTTGTCGATCAGGCGGCCGAAGAACACATAGGCAATGCCATAGCCCGCCTGGAACCAGATCGCGAGGTCGGCATAGCCGCTCTCGCTCCAGCCGTAGCGCGCCTGAAGCTCGGGCTTGAGCGTGGGCAGGACCAGCCTGTCCACATAGCTCAGCACCACCGCCGCGAAGAGCAGCGCGCAGACGATCCAGCGGATACGGCCCGAGGGCTTCTTCGGCTCCGCCGCCGCGTCATTGATAGGCGTCACGCCGTTCACCGTGATCACCAGTTGTACATCGTGCCGTCTTCGAGGCGGTTTACCGGCAGGAAGGCGCGGCTGTATTCGTAGCCGGCGGCCAGTTCCTCGTCGATGTCCACGCCCAGGCCCGGCGCGTCGCCCGGATGCATCATGCCGTTCTCGAAAGTGTAGGCATGGGGGAAGACCGCGTCGGTTTCCGGTGTGTGGCGCATGTATTCCTGCACGCCGAAGTTCGGCACCGACAGGTCGAAGTGCAGCGCGGCGGCCATGCAGACCGGCGAGAGATCGGTGGCGCCGTGGCAGCCGGTGCGGATCTGGTAGAGATCGGCCAGCGCAGCGATCCGGCGCAGATGGGTGATGCCGCCCGCGTGGACCACGGTGGCGCGGATGTAGTCGATCAACTGGTTCTGGATCAGGTCCTTGCAGTCCCAGATCGAGTTGAAGATCTCGCCCACGGCCAGCGGCGCGGTGGTGTGCTGGCGGATCAGCTTGAACGCTTCCTGGTTCTCGGCAGGGGTCGCGTCTTCCAGCCAGAACGGGCGGTACGGCTCCAGATCCTTGCCGAGGCGGCCCGCCTCGATCGGGGTCAGGCGGTGGTGGATGTCGTGCAGCAGGTGCACGTCCCAGCCCAGCGCCTCGCGCGCGGCCTTGAACAGTTCGGGCACGACGCGCAGATACTTCGCGGTGTTCCAGACGTTCTCGGTCGGCAGGTCGGCGTCGGCGGGCTCGTAGAAATACTTGTCCTTGGAGACGCCGTAAGTCGAAGCCATGCCCGGCACGCCGCACTGGAGGCGGATCGCCTTGTAGCCCTGCGCCTGGTAATCGAGCGCGACGTTGATCGTATCCTCGATGGTCGTGCCGTTGGCGTGGCCGTAGACCATCACGCCTTCACGGCTTGCGCCGCCGAGCAGCTGGTAGACCGGCAGCCCGGCGATCTTGCCCTTGATGTCCCACAGCGCCATGTCGACAGCGGCGATGGCGGTCATCGTCACCGGGCCGCGGCGCCAGTAGGCACCCTTGTAGAGGTACTGCCAGACGTCCTCAATACGGTGCGCGTCGCGGCCGATCAGGCAGGGGATCACATGGTCGGTCAGGTAGCTGGCCACCGACAGCTCGCGGCCGTTGAGGGTCGCGTCCCCGACGCCGGTGGTGCCATCGTCGCAGGTGATCTTGAGCGTGACGAAGTTGCGACCCGGGCAGGTGATGATGACCTTGGCATCGACAATCTTGGGCATTGGGTGAATCCTCAGGCGATTTCGAGAGTTGTGGTCTTGAGATCGACGCTGCTGGCGCCGACCAGGATATCGAACAGGCCGGGTTCGACGACTTCGCGCATGTCCTCGTTCCAGAGGCTGAAATCGTCGGGGCCGAGCGTGAACTCGACTTTGCGCGTCTCGCCGGGCTTGAGCGTGACACGGCGGAATCCGCGCATTTCCATGACCGGGCGGGTTACACTTGCCGCCTGATCATGGACATAGAGCTGCACCACTTCATCGCCCTCGCGCTGGCCCGTGTTGGTCACATCGACGGAGACGGTGACATTGCCCGCCGTACCGATCCGCGCGGCCGAAAGGCTCGGCGCCCCCACGGTGAAGGTGGTGTAGCTGAGGCCGAAACCGAAGGGATAGAGCGGCGCCGTCTCGGTGAAGAGATAGCCGCGCTTGGCGGAGGGCTTGTGGTTGTAGAAGAAGGGCACCTGCCCCACGTCCTTGACCACGGTGACCGGCAGCTTGGCGCCCGGATTGACGTCTCCGAACAGCGCCTCGGCCATCGCGGTGCCGCCTTCCTGGCCGAGATACCAGCATTCGAGGATCGCGTCGGCCTGATCGGCCACGGTTGGCCACGACGGCGGACGGCCGTTGAGCGCAACGACGATCACCGGCTTGCCGGTTGCCTTGAGCGCGCGGAACAGGTCGTTCTGCTCTCCCACGAGGTCGAGGTCGGTGCGGTCGCCGAGGTGGTTCTTCGCGTAGCCTTCGCGGCTGGTCTGCTCGGTATCGCCGATGGCCAGAACCACCACGTCGCAGCCCTTGGCGATTTCTGCGGCTTCGGCAATCAGCGCCCGGTTCTTGGCAGGGTCCGCCAGCAGGACTTCGTTGGCCGAGCGGTCCTCGCTCCGGGTGATGAACACGCCTTGCGCGAAGACGACTTCGGCCTTGCCCGCGACGCGCGCCTTGATGCCTTCGACGAGGTTCACGCTGGAACGCGGCTCGGACGAATAGCCGCCGAGGCGGGTGACATTGGCGTTCGGGCCGACCACGGCGATGCGCTTCTGCGCGCCCGCCGCGAGCGGAAGAACCCCCGTATTCTTGAGCAGGCAGATCGACTTGCGCGCCGCTTCCAGCGCCAGCGCGCGGGCTTCGGCATTGGCGGTGAGCTTCGCGGAAGCCTTGGGATCGACCGGTCCGGCCTCGAACATGCCCGCGCGGAACTTCAGCGTCAGCATATGGCGGCAGGCGGCATCGACGGCGGCAAGCGGCACCAGCCCCTTGCGGACCTGATCGGCCAGCGTGCGATAGGCCTCGCCGTCGGGCAGGTCGCAATCTACCCCCGCGTGAAGGGCAAGACGCGCCGCACCCTCGATATCGCTGGCAAGGTGGTGGAACGAGGCGAGTTCGCCGATTGCGGCATAGTCGCTGACGATGGCCCCGTCGAAGCCCCATTCGCCGCGCAGCACGTCGTTCAGCAGCCAGCGGTTGGCATGGCTGGGGATGCCGTCGATCTCGTTGTACGAGGGCATGACCGCGGCAATGCCGGTGCGGCGCACCACTTCGCGGAACGGCGGGAAGAAGGAATCGTAAAGCTCGCGCTTGCCGAGCGGCGCCGGGGCCACGTTGTTGCCTGCCTCGGGCTGGCCGTGGCCGGTCATGTGCTTGAGCGTGGCGAAGACCTTGCCCTCGGCCAGTTCCTTGCCCGGTCCCTGCAGGCCGCGCACGGCGGCGACGCCCATTTCTCCGCAGAGATAGGGGTCTTCGCCGAAGGTTTCCTCGATACGGCCCCAGCGCGGGTCGCGGGCGATGTCCACCACCGGCGAGAGCGCCAGGGTGGAGCCGTGCGCGCGCACTTCGCGGCCGATCACCGACTGCACGCGCTCCACCAGATCGGTGTCGAAGCTGCCGGCCATGGCAATGGCCTGCGGGAAGCTGGTCGCTTCGGGCGCCATGTAGCCGTGGAGCGATTCCTCATGGAACAGCACGGGAATGCCGAGGCGGGTCTGCTCGCGCGCCCACTTCTGGGTGGCGTTGACGAAAGCGATGGTATCGGCGGGTTTGCGCCAGCGGCCCGTCACTTCGGTGCCGGTGTTGTTGGCCGTGGCCGCACCGCCGCGATCCGAAGGGCGCGCGATCTGGCCGATACCGTCGGGATGCGCCTTGCTGGCGAGTACCGGATCGAAAGCGCGCGATTCGTTCATGATCTCGCGCTTGCGGGTGGAAAGGGTGACGAGCTGGGCGACCTTCTCGTCCAGCGTCATGCGTGCCATCAGATCCTTGACGCGCAGATCCACCGGGACCTTCGGGTCCTTGTAAAGCGGCGTCGCGGCGCGCGCGGAGACCGGGAGGAAGGCCAGCATCGAGGCGCCCGCGCCCCAGCGCAGAAGTTCACGGCGCTTCACCGCAGCGGCGATCATGCCAAAACCTCCGGAAGCGGACAGAAACGTCCCGCAAGCGCCAGATAAACCGGAAGAATCATCGTGCTCCCCTGCATCCTCAGGCCCTCTATCCGGCCCATTTCCCAATCCGGCGGCAAAGGCTGTTGCCTGCCCGGAACTTTGTGTGTTAGCGGTATCATGCGCGACAACGAGCGAGCTTGTCAATGGCATCGCCGCGCTAATTGCATTTCGGCCACCGGCCACGATCTGGGATACAGGGGAGGATGATGAAGAAGCGGCTTCTGACGATCGGCGTATGCGTGACGGCCCTCGGCTTCGCGAGCGCTCCGGCCTTTGCAAACGACGGCTACGACCTCTGGCTGGCGCCTGCGAATGCCTCGACCACCACGGAAATCCGCGTGATCGGACAGTCGGAGACGCTGGAGCGCGCCGCCGGCGAACTGCGCCGCGACCTTGCCGCCACGCCGCTTCCGGTCGTCCTTGCGAAAGTAGGCGACCCGGCGCTTGCCGCCCTGCGCCTGCCCACGGCCTCGCTGGGCGAGGAAGGCTATCTCGTGCGCGCCGCCACGCTCGATGGCCGCAAGTCTCTGGTCGTCACCGGCAAGACCGATCGCGCCGTGCTCTACGGCGCTTTCGCCCTGATCCGCGCACAGAAGACCGGCGCCGACCTTGCCGCGATCGATCTCCAATCCGCCCCGAAGATCGGCCTGCGCGTGCTCAACCATTGGGACAACCTCGACGGTTCGGTGGAGCGCGGTTACGCGGGCCAGTCGCTGTGGGACTGGTGGACCCTGCCGGACTTCAAGGACCCGCGCTATACCGACTATGCCCGCGCCAATGCCGCGCTCGGCATCAACGGGATCGTCCTCAACAACGTCAACGCCAAGCCCGAAAGCCTGACCGCGCCCTATATCGCCAAGGCCAAGGCCCTGGCAGACGTGTTCCGGCCCTGGGGCATCAAGGTCTACCTCTCCGCCCGATTCTCGGCGCCGATCGAGATCGGCCACCTCAAGAGCGCCGACCCGCTCGATCCCGAAGTTCAGGCCTGGTGGAAGACCAAGACCGACGAGATCTACCGCGAAATCCCCGATTTCGGCGGCTTCCTGGTCAAGGCCAACAGCGAAGGCCAGCCCGGCCCACGCGACTATCACCGCAGCCATGCGGAAGGCGCCAACATGCTCGCCGCCGCCGTCGCGCCGCATAACGGCATCGTCATGTGGCGCGCCTTCGTCTATGCCGAGACCGACCCGGACGACCGCGCCAAGCAGGCCTATACCGAGTTCAAGCCGCTCGACGGCAAGTTCGCCGACAACGTGCTGGTGCAAGTGAAGAACGGCGCCATCGACTTCCAGCCCCGCGAGCCGTTCCACCCGCTGTTCGGCGCCATGCCGAAGACGCCGATGATGCTGGAACTCCAGATCACCAAGGAATACCTCGGCTTCGCCACCCACCTCGCCTACCTCGGCCCGCTGTTCGAGGAAGTGCTGGAGGCCGACACCCGCGCCAAGGGCAAGGGATCGACGGTCGCCAAGGTGGTGGACGGTTCGCTCTATGGCCATAAGCTCAGCGGCATTGCCGGTGTCGCCAATGTCGGGCGCGACCGCGACTGGTCCGGCTCGACGTTAAACCAGGCCAACTGGTACGCCTTCGGCCGCCTCGCCTGGGACCCGACGCTCCCCGCCGATGCCATCGCCCGCGAATGGGCGCAGCAGACCTTCGGCAACGATCCGCGCGTGGTCGATACCGCCGTCAAGATGATGATGGCCTCGCGCGAGGCGGTGGTCGATTATACCGGCCCGTTCGGCCTCGCCCACCTAATGGGCACCGGCCACCACTACGGTCCGGGGCCGTGGATCAGCGATCTCGCCCGGCCCGAATGGAACCCGGTCTACTATCACAAGGCCGACAAAAACGGCATCGGCTTCGACCGCACGAAGACCGGCAGCAATGCCGTCGCGCAGTACGAACCGGCGGTCGCAAAGATGCTGGCAGACCCGCGCACGGCGCCCGAAAGCGAACTGCTGTGGTTCCATCACCTGCCGTGGGACTGGAAGATGAAGTCCGGCCGTACGTTGTGGCAGGACATGGTCGCGCATTACGACCGCGGCGTTGCCACCGTCGCCCAGATGCAGGCGGAGTGGCAGGGCGTGAAAGGTCTCGTCGATGCCGAACGCTGGCAGAAGACGGCCTCGTACCTCCAGATCCAGCATAACGAGGCCAAGTGGTGGCGCGATGCCAGCCTGGCCTACTGGATGTCCGTCAACGGACTGCCGCTGCCCTCCGGCGTGGCTGCACCGGAACACGATCTGGCCTGGTACAAGGCGCAGGACTTCCCCCTCGCGCCTGGGCATCCTCATTGATTGGCCCCATCGATCGGGACAAACTGATCGCGTTTCGATGGTTGCGCTATCAGCCCGACTTGTGGTGTTAGCGAACATTCCCCGGCACGTTTCGCGCGTGCCGGGACTCCACCGGGGAACCAGATGAGCAGCCAGACCAGAGTTCCACGCAAGCAGCGCGCCAGCGCCAAGATCGACGACGTTGCGCGCCTAGCCGGGGTCTCGCCGATGACGGTCAGCCGCGTCATCAACAAGGGCGCCAATGTTCGCGAGGAGACTCGCCGCAAGGTCGAGGCCGCCATCGCGGAACTGAACTATGCCCCCAGCAATGCCGCGCGCATCCTGGCGGGCGGCGAGGACATCAGGATCGGCCTGCTCCACTCCAACCCCAGTTTTGCCTATCTCAGCGAATTCCTGGTCGGCGCGCTGGAGGAAACCAGCGCCGCCAATGCGCAGCTGCTGGTGAAGCCCTGCAACGAGGAGGGTGAAGGAGGCGGAGGGGAAGCCAAGGCGGTGGCGCAACTGCTGCGCACCCGCATCGACGGCGTGATCCTGCCGCCGCCGCTCAGCGACTCCCCTGCCGTGCTGGAAGCGCTCCGCCATGCCGACGTGCCGGTGGTGGCCGTCGCCACGGGCCGTGCGCCGGAATGGGCGCTCTCGGTGAGCATCGACGACCGCGAGGCGGCTTTCACGATGACCCACCACCTCGCCTCGCTGGGCCACCGCCGGATCGGCTTCATCACCGGCCATCCCAACCAGACGGCCAGCGCCGAGCGCCTCGACGGTTACCGCGAAGCGCTTTCGGCGCTGCACCTGCCGTTCGATCCGGCGCTGGTGGCGCAGGGCTACTTCACCTATCGCTCGGGGCTGGAAGCGGCGACGCAGCTTCTCGACCTCGACACGCCGCCGACGGCGATCTTCGCCTCCAACGACGACATGGCCGCCGCCGCGATCACCGTGGCGCACCGGCGCGGGCTGGACGTGCCGCGTCAGCTCACGGTCTGCGGCTACGACGATACCGCGCTGGCCGTTTCGGTCTGGCCCGAGCTGACGACGATCCGCCAGCCCACCACCGAAATGGCAAGGCGGGCAGTCCGCCTGCTGATCGGCGAAATCCGCTCGCGCAATAGTGGAAAGTCGGCAGGCGAACACCCGCATGTCGTGGCGGAGTTCAAGCTGATCCGCCGGGATTCGGACGCCGGCCCGACAGCCTGATCTTGACCTGACGGTACGAAAAACGCCCCTTGCGACAGATCGCAAGGGGCGTTTTTCGTTTCTGGCAGTCCATTCCCCACCCTCGTCATTGCGAGGAGGCGAAGCCGACGCGGCAATCCAGAGCCGCGTAATCCGTCCTGGATTGCTTCGCTACGCTCGCAATGACGAATGGAAAGCGGCAAGGACACGCGGCCCCTGCCCCGGGGTTTATCAGCCTTCCATCTCTTCCAGCTCGCGGCCCTTGGTCTCGTTGACCATGGCGCGGACGAAGAAGAACGATACCGCCGCGAAGAACGCATAGCCAGTGTAGGTCACGGCGAGGCCGGGGCTGACCGCCAGCGCCGGGAAGCTCACCGAAACCGCCGCGTTGGCGATCCACTGCGCGAAGCCCGCCACCGCGAGGCCGGAGCCGCGGATCTGGTTGGGGAACATCTCGCCGAGCATGACCCACATGATCGGGCCCCAGCTCATGTTGAAGAAGATCACGTAGAGATTGGCGGCGACCAGTGCGATCACGCCGTTGTTGCCGGGCAGCGAGACCGCGCCATCGGCGCCGGCGACGGCAGTCGAGAAGGCATAGGCCACGGTCGCCAGCGTCACCGCCATACCGGCCGAACCGATCAGCAGCAGCGGCTTGCGGCCGATGCGGTCCACCAGCGCGATCGTCGCCAGGCAGGCGCCGATCGAGAGCACGCCGGAGAGGATATTGGTCTGGAGCGCGTAGTCTTCCGAGAAGCCGACCGCCTCCCACAGGGTGGCGCCGTAGTAGAACACCACGTTGATACCGACGAGCTGCTGGAACACGGCGAGGCCGATGCCGGCCCAGACGATCGGGCGCACCCGGCCGGTGGTCTTCTCGATCAGGTCCGAGAGCTTGGGCTTGTGATGGTCTGCGGCGAGGCTGGCGCGGATTTCGGCGACCTTGCGGTCGGCCTCGGCCGTGCCGAACAGCTTGGTCAGGACGGCGTGGGCTCGCGGTTCCTGGCCCTTGACGACAAGGTAGCGCGGGCTTTCAGGGATGATCAGCAGCGCCAGGAAGTAGATCGCGGCCGGAATCGACTGGAGCCAGAACATCCAGCGCCAGGCCGGAAGGTCGAGCCAAAGCGGCGCGGTGGAGCCGCCGGCGTAGCGCGCGAGCACGAAGTTGGCGACGAAGGCGCCGGTGAGACCGCTGATGATCATCACCTGCTGCACGCTCGACAGGCGACCGCGAATGGCGGCGGGCGTCACTTCCGAGATATAGACCGGCGAGATCACGCTGGCCGCGCCCACGCCGAGGCCGCCGATGATGCGCGCGATGATGAAGATGGCCGAGGAACCGGCGGCACCGGCTACAAGGGCGCTGACGAAGAACAATACGGCGGCGAGCATCATCACGCCGCGGCGGCCGATGACGTCGGCCATGCGACCGGCGGCGAAAGCGCCGATCGACGAGCCGACGAGGATCGCGCCGACATTGAAGCCGATGCCCAGCTTGCCGAGATCGAAGGCGGCTTCAAGCCCCTTCTGGGTGCCGTTGATAACGCCGGAATCGTAGCCGAACATGAAACCGCCGATCGTGGCGACGGCCACGATGGCGATGATGAACGCCATGTTGATCCGGCTTTCCGAACCAAAAGCTGGCCCAGTCTGCGCCGCAGTCATTCCTCTTTCCCCTTCATCGAGATGCGCGATATTATTTTTAGCGCCCGAAATCAGTCGCCCGGACTTAGCTGTTGGCCGGGCTCACCCGCAAGCCGGAAACGCCCGGATCGAAAGCAAAAACATTGCCCGCGAGCGGCTGCTGTTCCAGTTCCGCCGCCGACAGGCCTTTTCGCGCCGTGGTGGCATAGGCCGTGCGCAGATCCGGGCCGCCGAAGGCGATCTTGGTGATGTTGGCGACCGGGAATTTCACGGTCTCCATCAACTTGCCCGCCGGGTCGTAGCGGCGCACGCCCCAGCCACCGAACAGGCCGGTCCAGAGGCAGCCCTCGGCATCGATCACGCAGCCGTCGGGCCAGCCCGCGCCGTCCTCGATCGTGACGAACAGCTCGGGCCTGCCGAGCGTGCCGTCCTCAGCGACGGCGACGCGCCAGATCGTCTTGCCCAGCGTATCGGTGTGCCAGAGCGTCCGTCCGTCCGCGCTGATCGCCGGGCCGTTTGTGATGACCACCTCGGGCAGACCGGCATGGGCGCAGTGCCCGTTGTCGAGCCGGTAAAGCGCGCCCGAAGCCTCGGTCTCGTCGTCGTGCATCGAACCCAGCCAGATGCGCCCCGCAGGATCGGTAGCGGCATCGTTGAGCCGGTTTTCGGGACGGCTCGGCTCCGGATCGTGAAGCAGCTCGAACGTGCCGGTTTCCGGGCTGAAGCGATGCAGCCCGGTCTTGATCCCGGCGATCATGTCGCCGCGCTCGGTCGGCAGTGCCCAGCCGATCTGGTCGGGCGCATGCCACATGTCGAGCATGCCCGTCGCCGGATCGTGCCGGTAGAGCCGGTGCTCCTTGATGTCGACGAACCACAGGCGGTCGCCGGTCCAGACCGGCCCCTCGCCCAGCGTGGCGCCGATGGAGAGGACGGATTCCGGTTTCATCTCAGCGCCACCCGGCATCGACGAAGTAGTCGTGCCCCGTGCACATGGCGCCGTCGTCCGAGGCCAGGAACAGGCAGAGCGCGGCGACGTCGGCAGGCTGGATGCGCGCCTTCAGGCACTGTGCAGCCATGATCTCCGCCTCGCCCTCGGGCGTGTACCACTGCTTCTGACGCGGGGTATCGACATTGCCCGGCACGATCGTGTTGACGCGGATATTGTCCGCGCCAAGATCGCGCGCCATCGCGCGGGTCATGCCCTCGATGGCCGCCTTGGCGGTCTGGTAGAGCACGAGGTCCGGCAAGCCGAGGTGCCAGCTGATCGAACCGAAGTTCAGGATCACGCCGGAACCTTGCGCCTTCATGCCGGGAAGCACCGCCTGGGCGACGAAGAACTGGTGCCTCAGGTTGGTGGCCATGCGATCGTCCCAGTAAGCGGGCGTCACGTCGTCGATCGTGTGGCGATCGTCGTTGGCGGCATTGTTGAGCAGCACGTCGACGCCGCCCAGCAGGCCCGAAAGCTCGGCCATAGTCGCGGCGGTGGCGTCAAGATCGCGAAGGTCGCAGGCGCGGAAATGCGTGCCCGGCAGCGAGGCGGAAAGCGCCTCGCCCGCGGCGGCGTTGATGTCCACGAAAGCGATCTGGGCACCCTGCGCGGCAAAAGCCTCGACAAGGCCCGCACCGATGCCGGTGCCGCCGCCCGTGATCACCACGCGCTTGCCCTTGAGGCTGGGGTAGATGGCGGAATGTTTGGTCATGGATGGGCCTTCATCAAGCCTTGAGCAGGCCGCGCGAGAGCAGGTTGGCATAGAGCGCGGCAATGCCGTTGCGCCAGGGCGCGGCATCGCGCGAGGTGACGACGCGGTTCCGGAGCTGACCCAGCTTGTCGCTCTCGATGGTGACGACGTCGCCCACCTTGTGGGTGAAGCCGCGGCCTTCCTCGTCGCGGTCCTGCACGGGCGCGAAGAGCGTGCCGAGGAACAGCACGAAACCGTCGGGGTACTGATGTTCGCTCAGCGTCTGGCGCACGAGGTCCAGCGGATCGCGGCTGATCTCGGCCATATTGCTGGTGCCGCGCAGCGCGAACTGGTCCTCGCCGGTGATCGAGAGGCGCACTTCGGCGACGCGCACGTCGTCGATGGTGAAGCTCCCGTCGAAGATGCGGACGAGCGGGCCGAGCGAGCAGGAGGCGTTGTTGTCCTTGGCCTTGCCCAGCAGCAGGGCCGAGCGCCCCTCGAAATCGCGCAAGTTGACGTCGTTGCCGAGCGTGGCACCGACCGCCTTGCCGTCGCTGCCGACCAGCAGGGCGATTTCGGGTTCGGGGTTGTTCCAGCTCGAATCCGAGCGCACGCCGATCTCGGCACCGACGCCGACGGTGGAGAGCACCGGCGACTTGGTGAAGACTTCCGCGTCGGGACCGATCGCGACTTCAAGGTACTGCGACCAGAGGCCGTCCTCGATCAGCGCGGCCTTGAGCGCGGCAGCACCTTCCGAACCGGGCACGACCGAGCGGATCTGGCCGCCGATGCGCGATTCCAGACGCTCGCGAATGGCAGCGGCGGCGCTCCAGTCACCACGGGCGCGCTCTTCGATCACGCGCTCGATGGCGGACGTGGCGAACGTGACGCCGCAGGCCTTCACGCACTGCAGATCGACCGGGCTGAGCAGGTTCACGGCCTCGGGATCGAAAGCGCCGAGGTTCTTGCCGCCGGTGCCGGAGAAGTCGCCCGCCTCGACCAGCGCCGAGACAGTCGGCGCCACGGCGGACATGTCGATCACTTCGCCGCGAACGACGAGAATCGGGCTGGGCCCTTCGCCGAAATCGGCGCGCCCCAGAAAAGTACCGGAAGTCCAGTCGGCAGGCATCAACGACATGCAGTATCGGGATTCGCCACGGATTCCCCCTCCCATGTTTCTTTAAGTGATAGCGCTACCAATCGGCAGATCGGAGGGCTTTGTCAAGACCGATCGAGCAGGCGCGATCCTGCCGTGCCGGGACGCCGCCGGAACACGCGGGCCGTAGGCCGCCAGTAAGCAGGGTTCAGAGGAAAGAGGGAGGCGAAACCGCTCCAGCCCTGCGAGGGCGCCGGTCCGGCTCGCGGAAGCCGCCGATCGATGAGGGTTCGGCTTCGCGCCGCCGCCGTGATGCCAGACGCTGGAGCGCCCTTGCGGAAATCACCCGGATGCCGCCTTCCGAAACGACACACCACCTGCCGTGCTCGGTCAGTTCGGCATCGAGGTCGAAGCCGTCAGGCACGACGGCATCGGCCAGCACGATCGCATCGGAGATCGTCACCGCCCGCCCGATCGTGGCGCCCGGCAGCAACACGACATTGCGCAAGCGCGATCCGAACCCGATCGCGCGGCGGTCTCCAAGGCCATGATGAACCGGATAGTCGATCGACCACGCGGGATCGAGCGGCAGCGAGCCGTCGAGCAACTGGCGCTGCACGCCGTGATAGGCATCGAGCGTGCCGAGATCCCGCCACAAGGGCTCGCGGCCCTGTCGCCCGGGCAAGGTATAGGCGAAGGCCGTTCCGCAGGAGACGAGCGCGGGAACGATGTGCTTGCCGAAGTCGAGATCGGCCACGGTGCCCTCGATCTCCTTCAGCAGATCGCGCAGGAGCGGCCATCCGAAGACGTAGATGCCCATGGATGCGAGCGTGAAGCCCGGCCTGTCCGGCGCCGGCGGCGCCACGAAGGGTTTCTCGACGAAGGACGTAACGCGATGCGCGGCATCGGCTTCGAGCACGCCCAGCCCCGCTGCCTGCTCTTGCGGGACATGGACGACGCCCACCGTCACTTCGGCACCGGTGGCGATGTGGCGCTCCACGAAGGGGCGGTAGTCCATCTGGTAAAGATGGTCGCCGGCCAGGATCACGACATGGCGCGGCGCGATCAGGTCGATCTCGTCGACGACGCAGGAAACCGCGGCAGCCGTGCCTTCGTAAGGGCCGTACTCGGCGCCATCGAGGATCGAGATGGCAGGCTGCGCGGTTTCGGCCTGCCAACTGTCCAGCAGGTGGCGATGGAGCGTATCGGGCTGATACTGGGTCAGCACCATGGCCTGACCGATGCCGGAATTGACGACATTGGCCAGGGTGAAGTCGATCAGCCGCGCATGGGGACCGATCGGCAGCGCCGGTTTCGCTTCGCGGTCGGTCAGGTCGTGAAGGCGGCTGCCCCGACCTCCCGCCAGGATGATCGCCAGGACTTTTCCGTTACGGTCTTCGGGATTGGCCCCAGGCATTCGCCCCTCTTCATCACAGTAATGCTCCGGTGCCTAATCCGCGAAAGGAGGGCCCGGTTCCGCCGCGCCGGGCACGGTTCGTCGCATTCGGACTTTGGCTCAGGCGCTCCGGAACCGCGATTTGGAAACATGGGTAATCCGGCAAGCGAGGTCCGCCTCTCCGGACGCTACAATGTAATGATCGCCTGCCTCGACGATTCCCGTCGTGAAAACAACATCATGCAGGTACATCTGCGCTTCCAGCGGCCGGGTGAGCCGCGGATCGGCCTCGATCAGCGGACTACTTCCGGTGCGCAGGACGCGTGAGGGATCGGCGCTGTCGAGGATCGACCAGTACGTGCGATAGATGCCGACGATTTCCTTGGGCTCCACCCCGTGCCAGAGCGTCAGCCAGCCTTCCTCGGTGAGGATCGGCGGGGCGCCTCCGCCCATGCGCGCGGTGGCGACAGTGCCCGAATGCGGCCGGATGCCGGGCTTGCGGCAGGGCTTCCAGAACCTGCAGTCGGGAGAATGGGCGAGGTTGATCGACGGCCCAGCCCGCCATTCGCTGCCCGGCGGATAGGCGAAATAGAGATCGCCCAGCGGCCGCGTCTGCGCCCAGTAGTGTCCGTCGATCAGACCCTCGAAGATGAGCATGTCCTTGTTCTGGTGATCGAGCACGATATCCTCGAAACGCCAGTCCAGCCCGTTTTCCGAGCTGTAGAGCGTCGTCGAATGACGCTCCGGGCTGACGGAACAGGTCGTCATCAGCCAGCTTCCGTCCACCTTGCTGATCCGCGCATCCTCCACGCCGTAGCATTGCAGGCTGCTGCGCGGCGCCACGGCCCGGTCGTAATGGACGGCGATCACTTCCAATCCCTCGGCATCGAGTTCGACCGGGAGCAGCCAGGACAGCGAGGTCAGCGCCATGACCTTCCAGCCGCCTCCGCGCAGCATGAACTTGCGCGGATCGGCCGTGTCGGCATGTTCGAGCGGCCAGGCGTCCAGCACATAGCGCCCCTCGGTTCCCTCCTCGCCCTCCCAGCGGATGGCGTGGACATGACCGTCCCGGATCGGCTCGCGCAGCGCCTCGGCTACGCGGACCATCATCAGCAGATTGCCGGAGGGCAGCCGCGTGAAGCCCGGATTGAACGCACCCAGCACATATGTCTCCGCGTCGAGATGCCCGGCCAGCGGGGAGCGCGAGAGGTCCACATCGTCGGGTACGAAGACGAGGCGGTCCTCTGGAAACGGGTCTGGCATCTTCGCGAACTCTCCCGGACTTGCGCAGGGCTAACGCACCGGAACGCGTGGAGTGCCCTCACCCTGCTGGGCACAGCCGCCGGTTGACGCTTTCACAAGCCTGCTCCTAATCCGGAAGCGTGAACCGCCGGGAACAATTTCACCGGCATAACCATTGATCCGGCTTGCAAGGACGCCCGCGCGGCATTCGCGCAAATCGCTTTGGCGGATCGCCCGACCGGCGGGACCATGCTCTCCAAGGGCACCCTGCCGACAGCACACCAGAACGAAGAGTACCCATGGCTGCAAGCACTCCCACCCCCTCCTCGACACCGCCGGTCCAAGCCCAGACCCGACCTCCTGCGCCCGACGTGCAGGCGCAGCTTCAGGACCTTACCCATTCGACGGTCGGCTGGTTCCAGGCTTACTGGCTGCAGATCATCATCGCCGGTGCCATCGCCTTCGGCATCGTCACGGCACTCTATGCCTTGCGCAGGCTCGGCACCCGTCTCTGTCGCCCGGGACATGCACGCGGCGCCTGGCTGACCGTGGTGGGCCGGGTGGCGGCCAAGACCACCAACTATTTCATCATCATGGTCGCCATCAAGGTGGTCGACAACTACGCCCAGACGCCGCCGATGCTCGACAATCTGGTGACGTTCCTGTTCACCATCGCCGCCGTGCTGCAATGCGCGATCTGGGCACGCGAACTGATCCTCGGCGCCATCGAGCACAAGACCGCCAGCGAGCATTTCCAGGGCGAGACGATCATCAATGCCATGGGCCTCATCCGGCTGCTGGTGAGCGTGGTGGTCTTCGCAGTCGCCACCGTGGTCCTGCTAGACAACCTGGGTGTCAACGTGACGGGTCTCGTCGCCGGTCTCGGCGTCGGCGGCATCGCCATCGGCCTGGCCGCGCAGGGCATCTTCGCGGATCTCTTCGCGGCGCTGGCGATCATCTTCGACCGTCCGTTCAGCAAGGGCGACCAGATCAGCTACGGCACCAGCAGCGGCACGATCGAGGCGATCGGCCTCAAATCCACCCGCATCCGCGCCTATACCGGCGAACTGCGGGTGATCTCCAACAAGGCCCTGCTCGACAAGGAACTGCTCAACGTCACCAAGCGGGACCATATCCGCATGCCCTTCACCATCGGCGTCGCCTACGAGACGCCGCCGGAAACGCTGGCGCGGGTTCCCGCCATCCTGAAGGAACTGGTCGAGGCCGAAGGTGCCAAGGCGGCGCGCGCCGGTTTCGAGACTTTCGGCGCCAGTTCGCTGGACTTCACCCTGCTGGTGGATGTCCCGGGCGCGGACTGGTCGGTCGCCCACCCGCTGCGCGACCGGCTGCTGGTGGCGATCATGAAGCGCTTCGCGGCGGAGGGCATCTCGATCCCCTATCCTACCCAGACCACCTTCACCGCGGCACCGGACGGCAAGCTCATCATGCCCTACCTCGACGGCGCCAGCACCCTGCCCGTCGAACGGACCTGAACGCACGAAGCCCCGGCCGCCAAGGCGACCGGGGCTTCGCTCGAACCTTCAAGAGAGTTCAGGTAACAGGAACGTCCTGACGGTCCAGCGCCAGCGAAAGCTCGCGCACGGCCGCCACTTCCGCCGGATCGCCCAGCACCACGCCGACGCGCTGGTGCAGACCGATCGCCTCGACATCGAGGATCCGCTCGCGCCCGTCGGTGGCGGCACCGCCGGCCTGCTCGATCAGGAGAGCCATCGGATTGGCTTCATAGAGCAGGCGCAGACGCGCCTTGCCCGGATTGGCATAGTCCGACGGGTAGAGGAACACGCCGCCGCGCTTCAGGATACGGTGCACGTCCGCAACCATCGAGCCGGTCCAACGCATGTTGTACTGCCCGGCAAGCGGGCCGTCGACGCAGCCCACGCGCTCATCGACATAGCGCGAGATGCCCGGCGACCACTGGCTACGGCGCGCCATGTTGATCGCGACTTCGGTCGTGCCGGACGTGACCTTGAGCGGCCCGTCGGTCATGCGCCACGCGCCGACTTCGCGGTCGAGCGTGAATTCGTAGACGCCGGTGCCGATCGTCAGGACCAGCAGGGTCTGCGGGCCGTAGATCGCATAGCCGGCGGCCACCTGCTCGCGGCCGTACTGAAGGAAGTCTTCTTCCGTCACTTCACGGCCCGACGCGCCTTCAGGCGCCTTGAACACCGAGAAAATCGTGCCGACCGAGAGATCGACGTCGATGTTGCTGGATCCGTCGATGGGATCGTAGAGCAGCAGGTATTCGCCCTTAGGGTAGCGACCGGGAATGCGGTGGATGGTTTCCATCTCTTCCGAGGCCAGGGCAGCAAGGTGGCCGCCCCACTCGTTGGCATCGACCAGCAAGTCGTTGGCGATGACATCCAGCTTCTTCTGCACTTCGCCCTGGACGTTTTCGGAGCCCAGGCTGCCGAGCACGTCGCCCAGCGCACCCTTGGAGATCGCCTGTGCGATCACCTTGCAGGCGCGGGCCACGGTCTCGATCAGGAGACGCAGTTCGGCGGGACAGGCGGAATTGGGCTCCCGTTGCTGTTCTATCAGAAAACGGGTGAGCGTAGTCGGCTTCATGGTCGGTTCCCTGCCTGACGGTATTGGAGGCGATGACGGCCTGAAAGTGTGAGACGCGGCGGCCCAGCGGCCTCCGGTTCGGCATCCTTAGACCAAGCCGCGCGGCGCGGCCATCGGCAAACGCTGGAATGAAGGATTAGAAAGGCGGAGTTTTTGCCCGATCCATCGCTCGATCGATCAAAGGGTAATTATCGGAGCTGAATCCGCCGCAAGAACGATGTTCTCTTCCACCCCGCAACGGATGGTGATATCCTGCGCGCAACCGCCAGAGAGCGGATGAACAGGAGAGCGCCATGGAACGGTTGGAATCCGTATTTTGCGTCTGCGAGTTTCGGGCCTTGTGCGCCGCGGTCTGCTGTTCGGGCAGCGTCGCGCTCGTCACGATCCTGCTATTGACCTGATCCTTCGTCGGGCCTGAAGGCCCCCAGGCTGCTGGGCGCGCCCATTTCAACGATGCGCCCGTTCAATGTCGTGAGAATCGATAGGAACTTCTCCAGGTCCTGTTCCGGCAAACATGCAAAGAACTCTGCGGCGAACACATCCCGGTGAGGCTCCACCTCCCGGATGACCCCGCGCCCCGCCTCCGTCAGATTGATCCGTTTGGCCCGCCGATCGTTCGGGTCCGGATGGCGCATGACCAGCCCGTCCCGCTCCAGCCCATCCACCGCCTCGGTCACGGTGCGCGGCGCCTGACCGAGCGCATCGGCAATGTCGGTCGAGCGCATTTCTCCGCAACGCTCTATCAACAACAGCAGCTTGAGCTGGGCAAGAGACGCGCCCTGCGCCCGCATCCGGTCGTTGAAGAGACGGTGCATTCTGAAGTGCAGATCGCGCATCTGCTCGAGGACGTCCTGCTGAATGCTCATGACAAGAAATATTGTGGGACCATATCAAATGGCATTGCCATATGCTTCGCAGCGGTGCAAGTGCGGGATATATCACTGCTGCGATGCAGCAATAAGGCACGAGTAAAAGACCGATGGCAAACGACGTGACCGAGTCGCAGGAAAGCCCCTCCGCGCAGAAAAGTTCCCGCACGCGCTTCGTGCTTCTGGGGGGCGTCGCCGTGGCGATCGTCGCCGGCGGGGCCTGGCTGCTCCACTACGAGACGCGCGGCAAGTATCTGCAGGATACCAACGACGCCTTTATCCAGGCCGATGCGGTTACCGTCTCGCCCCGGATTTCCGGCTATGTCGATGCCGTGCTGGTCGGCGACAACGAGAACGTGAAGGCCGGACAGCCGCTCGTACGCATCGACCCGCGCGACTATGACGCCCAGGCCCAGCAATATCAGGCGCAGATCGACGTCGCCAAGGCTAATGCCGAAAACGTCCGCGCCGGAATCAGCGAGCAGGAAGCCGGGATCGCCCAGGCCCGCGCCCAGCTCGCCTCGGCCGAGGAAGACGCCCGCTATGCCGAGCGCGAGGCAGCCCGTTACGCCCCGCTCGCCGCCAGCGGCGCCGAAACGAAGCAGCAGCTCGCATCCTTGCGCAACCAGGCGGCAAAGGCCCGCGCCGCTGCCGATGCACAGCGCGCCGCCCTGCTTTCGACCGAGCGCCGGATCGGTTCGCTCAAGGCGCAGATCCGTCAGGCCGAAGCCCAAGGCGAAGCCGCCAAGGCCCAACTGGCCGCCGCCCATGTCAATGTCGGCGCCACCGTGCTCAAGGCCAGCGTCGACGGCCGCATCGGCGATCGCACCGTACGCGCCGGGCAGTACGTGCAAGCGGGCACCCGCCTGATGTCGGTCGTGCCGCTGAACAAGCTCTATGTCACGGCGAACTTCAAGGAAACGCAGATCGGCCTGATGTACGCCGGCCAGCCCGCGACGATCGAAGTCGATGCACTGAACGGCACCAAGATCGCCGGTCACGTCGAAAGCATCTCGCCGGGCACCGGCGCGCAGTTCTCGCTGCTGCCGCCGCAGAACGCCACCGGCAACTTCACCAAGATCGTCCAGCGCGTCCCCGTGCGCATCGCCATCGACGCCGGACCGGAAGCCCGCCGCGTGCTGGTGCCCGGTCTTTCGGTGACGGTCACCGTCGACACGATCTCGGCCAAAGGCGCGCAGCACAGCATCGCTCAGGAAGAGAAGGCCCAGCGGGACAAGCGCCAGTGAGCACGGCTCCCGCTCTTTCCGGGAGCGCCCCCGTACCGGAACAGCGCGCCGATGCCGCCGCCTGGCTGGCGGTAGCGGCGGGGACGCTGGGCGCGCTGATGGCGACGCTCGACGTCTCCATCGTAAACAGCTCGCTGCCTACCATCCAGGGTGAGATCGGCGCCAGCGGCACCGAAGGCACCTGGATCGCCACCGCCTATCTCGTCGCGGAGATCGTCATCATCCCGCTGTCCGGCTGGCTCGAACGCCTGCTCGGCCTACGGACGCTGTTGCTCGTCGCTTCTGCACTGTTCACGCTGTTCTCGATCATGTGCGGCCTCTCGACGACGCTGCCGATGATGATCGTCGGCCGCATCGGCCAGGGCTTCACCGGCGGCGCGCTGATCCCCACCGCCATGACCATCGTGGCAACGCGGTTACCCCGCGCACAGCAGCCGATCGGCAATGCCCTGTTCGGCGCCACCGCCCTGCTCGGCCCGGTGGTCGGCCCGGTGCTGGGCGGCTGGCTGACCGAGAACGTCAGCTGGCACTATGCCTTCTTCCTGAACCTGCCCGTCGGCATCGCCCTGGCGACTCTGTTGCTCGTCGCGATTCCACACCAGAAGTCCAACCTCAGCCTCATTCGCGAGGCGGACTGGCTGGGCATCCTCGGCCTTGCCCTCGGCCTCGGCGGATTGACCGTGGTGCTGGAAGAAGGCGAGCGCGAACAGTGGTTCTCCTCGGAACTGATCGTCATGCTCACGGGGGTCACGATCCTCGGGCTGATCATGATCGCCCTGGGTCAGGTCTTCGCGCGCAAGCCGGTCATCAAGCTCAGGCTCCTGCTGGACCGTCAGTTCGGCAGCGTCGTCGCCATGGTCACCGTGGTCGGCATGGTGATCTACGGGACCTCCTACGTGATCCCGCAGTTCCTCTCGACGATCGCGGGCTACAACTCGCTGCAATCGGGGCAGGTGGTGATGCTCTCGGGCATTCCCGTCATGCTGATGATGCCGGTGACGCCCTGGCTGATCCGAAATGTCGACATCCGGCTCTCGGTGGGCTTCGGGCTCTCGGTCCTGGCTCTCAGCGCCTGGCTGGAAACCGGCCTCACCCCGCTCTCCGACGGCGCGGACTTCGTCGAATCCCAGCTCATGCGCGGCATGGGTACGGTGTTCTGCATGATGTTCCTGAACCAGGCGGCGATCCGCTCGGTGCCCAAGGAAGAGGCGGGCGACGCTTCGGGTCTCTACAACGCCGCACGCAACCTTGGCGGCTCGTTCGCGCTGGCCGGGATCGCGGTGATCCAGGACCAGCGCCTCTGGCTCCACGCCCGGCGGCTGGAGGAGAGCCTCAACGCCAATTCCGTCGCCGTGCAGGACTATGTGACCGCGCAAGGTGCCGGGGTCCTGCGCTCGCTCGAAGCGACGATCCAGATCCAGTCGCTGACGATGACTTACGCCGACATGTTCTGGATGATGTCGGTGGGCATCGTCTTCGTCATTCCGCTCGTCCTGTTCCTTCGCCCGCTGCCCAAGAATGCACCGCTGGCGACCGGACATTGAGGTACACCATGCGCTCCTATCACCTGCTGCCCCTGCTGACCGGCGTCCTGGCCGGATGCACCGTCGGCCCCAACTATGCCGGTCCGCCCAAGGCCGTTCCGGACGCCGCGACGCCTGCCGCCTTCGTACGCGCCGATGCCGGCGCCGTGACCGAAGCTCCCCCGGTAGCCGACTGGTGGAAGCCGCTCGGCGACCCGCTGCTGGACGATCTGATCGCCCGCGCCCTGGCGAACAACACCGACGTCAAGGCCGGTGAGGCCAGACTTCGCCAGGCCCGCGCCGCGCTCGGCGAGCAGCGCGCCAATTTCGCACCGAAGGCCAGCGCCTCGGCCCTGTACGCCCATGCCCATGTCCCCGGCCTCAATCTGGGTTCGAGCGACAGCGGCAGTGGGTCCGGCTCCGGCGAGGAAAGCGGCGGCGGCGGCGGCAGCACCGATCTCAATCTCTACAACCTCGGCTTCAATGCGAGCTGGGAGATCGATCTGTTCGGCGGCCAGCGCCGCGCGGTAGAGGCCGCCCGCGCCAGCCTCGAAGGCAGCGAGGCCAGCCTGGCCGACGTGCAGGTCAGCCTCTCGGCCAATGTCGCGAAGAACTATCTCGACTTGCGCGACCGCCAGCAGCGGATTGCGCTCGGAAGGCAGTCGATCGCGCTTCAGGAGGAAGCCCTCGGCCTGACCCGTCAGCGCTTCGAACGCGGCACCGCGACCGCCATGGACGTGGCACAGGCGGAAGGACAGCTTGCTTCCACCCGCGCCCAGCTCGCCCCGCTTGCCGCCGACCGCGATGCCTTCATGAACGCGCTGGCGGTGCTGACCGCGCAGGAGCCGGGCGCGCTCGACGCCAGCCTGGCCGCCGCCGGAGATATCCCGCTGCCGCCCGCCTCGGTCCCGATCGGCGATCCCGCCCGCCTGATCGCCAACCGTCCGGACATCCGCGCGGCGGAGCGCGAACTCGCGGCTGACACGGCAAAGATCGGTCAGACCGAAGCCGCACGCTTTCCGCGGCTTTCGTTCATGGGACTGATCGGTATCGGCGGCACCAAGATCAGCGATCTGAGCAAGCTGGACGATTTCACGGCTCTGGCGGCCCCCCAGTTGAGCTGGAACTTCCTCGATTTCGGCCGCAACAAGGCCAAGGTCCACCAATCCGAGGCGGTGCGCGACGAAGCCGAAGCGCGCTATCGCGGCACGGTGCTGACCGCACTGCGCGATGCCGAGGATTCGCTCGCGCGCTACCGCGAGGGCCGGGTCACGGTCGCCGCGCTCGCCCGCGCACGCGACAAGGCCGCGCTGGCCGAAAGCCTGACCGAGCAGCGCTTCCAGGCGGGCACCGCCACCAGGATCGCCCTGCTCAAGGCGCAGGACGAACGCAACGGCGCCGAGCAGAACCTCGTCTCCGCCCGCGCGACGCTCACGGCAGACTACGTTGCGATCCAGAAGGCGCTAGGCCTGGCTTGGAAATAAATAGGAAGAAGGCTCCCCTGCCTGATCGGGCGGGGGAGCCTTCACGCACCCGCGGTAAAACCGTATCAGCCGTGCCGCGAGATAAGTCGCAGGCCCGGCGTCGCCGGTCCCATCCGGAAGCGATCGGCTTCCGCCGCCAGGGCGACGATTTCCGAAGAAAGGTTGCGGGCGGCGGCCGAGGTTTCCTCGACCATTGCGGCATTCTGCTGGGTCGCGTGGTCCATCGCGCCGACCGCCGTGTTGATCTCGCCGATGGCCGCGGCCTGGGCATCGTTGTCGGCGGCGATCTGCCCGGCCAGCCGCGTCACTTCCTCGCCTGACGAAGATATCACACCGAACGCGGAATCGACCTTCCGCACCGCCTCCACCGCCACTGCTATATCGGTCTGGGTGACCCCGAGCTGGTCGCGCGCGCGCTTCGATTCTTCCTCCGCCCGCATCGCCAGAGCCGAGACGAGATCGGCCACCACCGCGAAGCCTCGCCCGGCATCGCCCGCCCGCCCCGCCTCGACAGCGGCGTTCATGGCCAGCACGCGGGTCTGGAAGGCAATCTTGTCCAGCCCCTCGATAACCCCGTCGATACCCTTGGCACTATCGCTGACACGGCTCATCGCCTGAACCGCCGCATCGGTGCGCGCACGCCCCTCCAGCACCGCGCCCATCGCCTGCTCCGAGGTCGCCACCGAGCGCGTTGCGGCCTGCGCCGTGGCCCGCAGCCGCTCGTCGATCTGCTGGATCGCCGCTGCCGTCTGTTCGAGACTGGCGGCGTTACTCTCGGTCCGCCGCGCAAGGTCTTCCGAGGCCTGCGCGATCTCGCGCGACCCCGTCAGGCTGTTCTGGGTGCTTGCCTTGACCGAGCCGAGCAGCCCCCGCAGGCTGGCCAGGGCTTCGTTGAAACTGTCCTTCAATGCCGCATATTGCACAGGATAGTCGGCAACGATGTCCGCCGTCAGATCGCCATCGGAAAGGCTGCGGAAGTTCTCGGCCATACCCTGCACGACAAGGGCGTTGCGCTGGGTCTCCTCATTGGCGGCGATTTCCGCCTGCGCCGTGGCACGGAACTGGAACATCGCCTGCGTCAACCGCCCCACGCAGTCGCGATAATCAGTGAATTCGATCGGACTTTCGAGATCGCCCGCTGCCAGTCCTTCCATGCGAACCACGGTCGTGACGTAAGGCCCAGCGATCGCCTCGCGATAGAATACGGCCAGAAGCGCGGCCACCAAGGTCGCGCCCAGCGCCACCCAGTGCGCGGCGCTTTCGCCCACGAGCAACCCCGCCCCTCCGGAAACCGCTACAAGCGCTACGAAACTGCCGAAAGAGATCAGCAATTTCAGACGGATCGGTGCATTGGCCTTGAACCATTCCATTCGGATTTCCCCCACCCCTGAGTTTCTCGCCCGGCCAGATAGAGTATCGGCGAGCGAAGCATCCTCCTGCCTTATAGAGGGGAATTGGACGCTGGTTTCAGAGCGTCACCGAATTGCAACCGAACAGGTTGTTTCGCGAAGTCGACCGCAAGGGACGGGAATAGAACTAAAAACGATTGCTTAATTACCCGAAAAGACATTTTCGTGATTGATTGCAACAGGTTCACTCAAGTCCATCGACGCGCTCTTTAGCGAGCCGATGGCTGCACGACCGCACCGAACCGGTTGCAGGCATTTCCGCGGCCAAAGCCGCCCCTCCCGTCAGCGGAGGGCCATCGGTGGACGACAAGCCCAAGCGAACTTGCGCCGCGTCCCGCGAGTGCTAGGGCAGGAGCAATACCCGAGAGGATCACCCCGATGACTACCCCCGCACCGGCCCCAGCACCGGCCCACGCACCGGCTCCATCCGCCCTTCCCAAGACCCTGTCCTGGCCGCACCTCCTGGCGCTCGGCGTCGGCTCCATCGTCGGAACCGGCATCCTGACGCTGATCGGGGTCGGCGCCGACCGCGCGGGACCGGCGGTTCTGGTGTCCTTTGCCATCGCCGGGGCCATCTGCGCCTGCGCCGCACTCGCCTATGCCGAGCTGTCGACCATGATGCCCACGGCGGGCAGCGCCTATAGCTACAGCCACAAGGTGCTGGGCAGCACGGTGGGCTGGATCGTCGGCTGGAGCCTGATCCTCGAATATTCACTGGTGGTCTCGACCGTGGCGGTCGGCTGGTCGGGCTATGCCGCGCCGCTGCTCCACGGCCTGGGCTTCCCCAAGGCGCTGACCGAAGGCCCGGAACTGGGTGGGATCATCAACCTGCCCGCCATCGTCATCATCGCAGTGGTCGCGGGGCTGCTCGCTTTCGGCACCCGCGAAAGCGCCAGGGTGAACACCGTGCTGGTGGTCATCAAGATCCTGACGCTGAGCCTCTTCGTGGCCGTCGCCCTGCCCGCCTTCGATGCCGCGAACCTTTCCCCCTTCATGCCCTTCGGCTTCGGCAAGTCGATGAGCCCGGACGGCGTGGAACGCGGCGTCATGGCCGCCGCCGCGATCATCTTCTTCGCCTTCTACGGCTTCGACGCGATCTCCACCGCCGCCGAGGAAACCCGCAATCCCGGCCGTGATCTGGTGATCGGCATCATCGGTTCGCTGGCGATCTGCACGCTCGTCTACGTACTGGTCGCTGCCGCCGCGATCGGCGCCATGCCCTTCGCGCGCTTTGCCGACAGCCCCGAACCGCTGGCACTGATCCTGCGCCAGATGAACCGCGAGGGCGTCGCCCATATCGTCGCGATCGCCGCCGTGATCGCCCTGCCCACCGTGCTTCTCGGCTTTCTCTACGGCCAAAGCCGCATCTTCCTCGCCATGGCACGCGACGGCTTCCTGCCCGCCTCGCTGGCAAAGCTCTCCTCGCGCGGGACTCCGGTACGGGTGACGACGATGACCGCCGTGATAGTGGCGATCCTGGCCGGAATCCTGCCGATCTCGGAAATCGCGGCGCTTGCCAATGCCGGGACCCTGATAGCATTCGCGGCGGTCGGCACCTGCCTGATCGTACTGCGCAAGCGCCAGCCAGAGGCCCATCGTCCGTTCCGTGTTCCCGCGGGCGTTCTCGTCGGCGCGGTGACGATCGGCGGCTGTCTCTATCTCTTCGCCAGTCTGCCGAACAAGACGCTGATCGCCTGCCTCTGCTGGAACGTGCTCGGCGGCCTGCTTTATCTGGTCCACCGCCGCCGCCGGGCCGGCTGACCGCGCCCAAGAGAGCCGTTGGCGCGAGCACAGCGGCGTGCTAGCCGCAAGCCATGCTGACCATTAGGCAGATCGAGATTTTCCGTGCGGTGATGATCACCAAGACGGTGAGTGGTGCCGCGCGGATGCTGGGCACCTCGCAGCCCGGTCTCAGCCGCATGCTCGGGCACATGGAGGACAAGCTCCATTTCCGACTGTTCGACCGCACCCGTGGAAGGCTGGTTCCCACGTCGGAGGCCCGCGTGCTGTTCGAAGAGATCGAGCAGATCTACAAGGGCTTCAGCGACCTCGAGCATGTGGTGCGCCGCCTGGCCAAGGGGGAGGATCGCACGTTCCGGGTCGGCGCCTCGCCCTCGCTGGGACATTCCGTGGTGCCCCAGATGCTCTCGCGGCTGACCACCAACTACCCCGACCTCACCATCCAGTTCGACATTCTCTCGGTGGAGCAGGCGGACGACTGGCTGGCGCTCCAGCGCGGCGACTATGCGCTGACGGTGTTCCCGATCGATCACCCCAACGTGCTCTCCAGCCGCATCGGCAACGGCCGCATGGTCTGTGCCGTTCCTGCCGGGCACCGGCTGGCGGAACGCGAGCGGATCACGGTAGCGGACCTCAAGGGCGAACGCATCCAGTCGTTCCAGGAAAACACGCCCCACGGCCGGATCATCGCCCGGATGTATGCGGATGCGGGCGAGGAACTGGAAGTCGCCACCTATATCCGCTTCGCCGAGACCGCCGTGGCCTTCGTGGCCCAGGGCATGGGCATTGCGCTGGTCGACAGCTTCACCGCGATGCAGCCCCATGCCGAGACCGTGCGCTTCCTGGAGTTCGAGTCGCCGGGCCTCCTGCCCGTCTACGTCAGCCGCAACCTCGACGTGGCGCGCACTCTGGTCGGTGAGACCTTCGAGGAAATTGCCCGCAACATCCTGATGAATTTGCCAAGAGTTATAACCCATAACATAACGCTATAAGTCACAGTCCCGCAATGTCTGGCAATGCGCCCCCGGATCAAACACCGTTGATCCAGCTCGCAAGGTTCATACAAGTCCCGGCACCGAGCGGCCGGACGACAACAGGCGCAAGGCAAGCGCCGCTGAGGATGGGAAAGGCGTTACCATGGCCAGCTACTCCGCCGCCGGATCGGTATCCGTGCGCCCTTACGTGACTGTCGGCGAGACCGCCTCGCAGAACGTCGACGGCTGGACCCCGCGGCAGGTTCTCGTGGTCGCCGTCTGCTTCCTGCTCAACATGCTGGACGGCATGGACGTGCTCATCCTCTCCTACGTCGCACCCGCCCTTTCCGCCGACTGGAAGATCAGTCCCGAAAGCCTCGGCGTCGTGTTCAGTTCCAGCCTCGCCGGTATGGCCGCAGGCGGCCTGCTGATCGCGCCGCTGGCCGACAAGTTCGGCCGCCGCAAGCTCATCATCGCCTCGCTGGTGATGATGACGGTGGCGATGTTCGGTTCGGCCATGGCGACCTCGATCGTCGAGCTGATCGTCTCGCGCTTCGTCGTCGGCATCGGCATCGGCACCGTGCTCGCCAGCATGGCCGCGCTGACCGCCGAATATGCCCCGGCCAAGCACCGCACTTTCGCGGTGGGCTTCCTCCAGGCCGGATATCCGGTCGGCGCGACGCTCACCGGCTTCATCGTCGCCCACCAGATCGACACCCACGGCTGGCAGGCCATGCTGCTCGGCGCGGCGACGCTCTGCCTGCTGGCGCTGCCGCTGGTCTGGGTGCTCCTGCCGGAATCGGTCGATTTCCTGCTGGCCCACCAGCCCAAGGGTGCGCTCGCCAAGGCCAACCGCCTGCTTGCCTCGCTCGGCCGTCCGACCCTGGAAGCCCTGCCCGAGCGCCGCGACGCCGAAGCCCACTCCGTCGGCCTGCGCGGCGTGCTCGGCGAAGGCCGCACCACTGGCACGATCCTGCTCTGGACCGCCACGATCTTCGGCTTCATGACCCTCTACTTCGTCATCAGCTGGATTCCCAAGCTCGCGGTGGAGGCAGGCCTGCCCTCGACCCAGGCGATCTACGCCGGTGCGGTCTACAACATCGGCGCCTTCATCGGCATCACCTCGATCGGCCTGATCGCCAGCCGTATCGACCTGCGCCGCCTGATCCTGCTCTACATGGTGCTCGCCGCCGTCGCCCTCGTCGTGTTCGGCGCGGTCTCGATGACGATCGCCGCAACGCTGCTGACCGCCTTCTTCATCGGCGCCTTCATCCAGGGCGGCTTCAACGGCTGCTACCCGCTCGCCACCAGCTTCTATCCGCCGCAAGTGCGCAGCACCGGCCTCGGCTGGGCCATGGGCGTCGGCCGCATCGGCGCGGTGATCGGACCGATGCTGGGCGGCGTGCTGCTGGCCGAGAAGGTGCCGCTGTCCGCGATCTTCGCGATCTTTGCAGTGCCCGCCGTACTCGCTGGCCTCGCCGTGACGTTCATCCGAATGCCCCAACAGCGCTGAGCGCTCTCTCGTTACCAAGGACCCGAAAATGACCACGCCCGCTGCGGCTCCCTCGCGCACGTCCAGCCCCCGCTCCGGCCCGCGGTCCATCCTATGCGGCCTGATCGGGTCCGGTATCGGCGGCTCGCGCAGCCCGGCCATGCACCAGACCGAGGCCAAGGCGCTCGGCCTGCCGCTGGTCTACCGCATCCTCGATAGCGACGTGATCGGCTTCGACGCCGACGACCTGGGCGATTTCCTGAAGACCATGGCCGCGCTCGGGTTCGACGGCACCAACGTCACCCACCCCTTCAAGCAGGCGGTCGTGCCTCTGATGGACGAACTGTCCGAAGCCGCCGCCAAGCTCGGCGCCGTCAACACCGTGCTGCTGCGGGACGGAAAGCTGATCGGCGACAATACCGACTGGTCCGGCTACCGCGCCAGCTTCCTCGCCTCGCTCGGCGTGCTGCCGCGTGCGAACGTGGCGATGGTCGGCGCAGGCGGCGCGGCCTCGGCAGTCGGCTATGCCCACCTCGACCTCGGCGCCCAGCGGCTGGCAATCTTCGACCCCGCCACCGAGCGCGCGCAGGCCCTCGCAGAGCGTCTCGGCGCGCTGTTCCCCGAAGCCGAAGTCATCGCCGCAAGCTCGGCGGCGGAAGCGATCTCCGGTGTGGACGGCGTGGTCCAGTGCTCGCCCGTGGGCATGCTCAGCCACCCCGGCCTGCCCTTCGACCCGGCGCTGCTGACTCGCGACATGTGGGTGTCGGACGTGATCTACTTCCCGCTCGAAACCGAACTGCTCAAGGCGGCCAAGGAAATCGGCTGCGCCACACTGAACGGCGGCGGCATGGCGGTGATGCAGGCGGCCCACGCCTTTGCGCGCTTCACCGGACAGGAGCCGGACGTGGAGCGTATGCTGGCGGACTTCGCGAAAGCCAGCAAGGCTGTTTAAGGAATAGGAAAAGCAGGGGAGCATAGCCCCCCTGCACCCCCGATACTGTCGAGGTCATGCCCAGCCTATCCGCTGTGCACTCATGGCTGCGTCGGGAGACATAATGGCTGCGCCGCAGGGATCGCACGACGGATAGGTCGTGCACAACGACGACATTCCGAGGGTCCGGGGGATCTCCTGAGCTTGTCGAAGGGCCCCGGATCTTCCTTTTTCCTTACTCGACAACCTCTTCAACTTCACGAAATCGGTTCTGCGCCGCCAGCCTGATCCCGGCATTCGGCGCACCGTAGCCCGCGTAAGTCCCAGCCCGCTCGACGAATTCAAAGAAGAACAGCTTGTCGAATGCCCGGCTGTAGAGTTGGCGATAGGCATTACCCGCGAAGTCTTCGTCGTAGAGCGCCCC
Source organism: Novosphingobium sp. (assembly GCF_036820275.1). Classification (GTDB taxonomy): domain Bacteria; phylum Pseudomonadota; class Alphaproteobacteria; order Sphingomonadales; family Sphingomonadaceae; genus Novosphingobium. The sequence continues at coordinate 10,217 of NZ_DAISLT010000022.1, read as the reverse complement.
GGCCCCCTCCAGCCGCGCGGCAACCTTGCCGTCGAAGCCGAAGCGGGCAACGAGATCGTCGTAGTAGTTCGCCGGAATATCAAGCATCGCCGCCCCGCGCGCGCGAACGACCGAGGCCGTGGCAAGCAGGTCGTCACTGGCGAGCGCCACATGCTGGAAGCCGCCGCCCATGCCCTGCGCCAGGAAGCGCGAGGACAGCGTCTCACGCGCATCCGAGGCATTGAGGGTCAGGCGGAACTTGCCGTCCGGCGATTGCAGTGCCTGGCTATGGACGAGGCCCGAGGGGTCGATCACATCGTTGGCATCACGGCCTTCGAGGCCGAACAGCGCGCGCCAGTAAAGCTGCCACGACAGGAACTCGTCGTTGTGGACTACGGCGGCAAGATGATCGATCGCGCGCGCGCCGGCATCGTCGGTAAGATCCTCGACCGGCACCGCCTCGAACTCGCGCGCCCAGAGCGCTTCGGCGCCGTCGTCCTCGACGAGATAGACCAGGCTACCGCCAACGCCGCGCAGCGCGGGCATGGCCATGCGGCCGGGGCGCCCCTCGGGACTGTAGGCGCGGATACCGAGCGCGGCGGCGCGCTCCATGACGGCAGCGGCATCCTTAACCCGCACGCCGATCGCGCAGATCGAGGTGCCGTGGACGATGCGGTAGGACTTGGCGAAGCCCTTGGGCTCGGCGTTGATGACGAGGTTGACGTTGCCCTGCCGCCAGCGCGTGACCTTCTTGGTGCGATGGGTGCCGCCATGCGCGAAGCCGAGCGTGTGGAACGTGTGTCCGAGCCGCGCAATGTCGTCGCCGGTGGCGGTGAACTCGACGAACTCGGCGCCCAGCGGCGGCTGCGGCGCGGGCATCGTGGTCGGCTGATCGAGCAGGCGCCGGGCCGCATCGCGGACATATTCGAGCGAGCGATGCCCGTCCTGCGCGACGAGGCGCGAGGAAATCGAGCGGAAGCGGTCGTTGAAGATCTCCAGCGAGAGCGGCCCGTCGTAGCCGGTGCGCAGGATTTCGGCGACGTAGCCCGGCAGGTCGAGACCGCCCTGCCCCGGCAGGTTGCGGAAGTGGCGGCTCCAGTAGAGCAGGTCCATGTCGAGCAGCGGCGCGTCGGCCAGCTGGACGTAGACGATCTTGTCGCCGGGAATGTCGCGGATGCTCTCGCTGGGGATGCGGCGCGAAAGCGAGTGGAAGCTGTCGAGAATGATGCCGATGGCGGGGTGGTCGACCTGCTTGACGATCGACCAGACGTCGCGGTGGTCGTTGACATGGCGCCCCCAGGCCAGCGCCTCGTAGCCGACGAGAATGCCGCGGGCGGCGGCCCGCTCGCCCAGTTCGCGGAAATCGTCGACGATGCGCGCGTGGTCGCCCAGCGAATGGGGCGAGCAGTTGGAGCAGACCAGAATGCGGTCGGTGCCGAGTTCGCTCATCAGGTCGAACTTGCGCTCGGCGCGGTCCATGGCGCGGGCGCGCATGTCGCCGGGCATGCCCTCGAAATCGCGGAACGGCTGGTAGAGCGAACAATGGATGCCGAGATCATCCATCATCGCGCGCACTTCGCGCGGGCGCAGGGCCGAGCCGATCAGGTCGTTCTCGAAGATCTCGACGCTGTCGAAGCCCGCGTCAGCCGCGGCCTTGAGCTTTTCTTCGAGCGTGCCGCGCAGCGAGACGGTGGCGATGGCGTTGGTGTCGGCCTTGGACATGGCGATCTTCCCGGAATTGTGATCCCTGCAATATCGTCTCGGAATGCCCACGATTGAAGCGGGATCGATTCAGTCTCCCATGCCATCTTGTTATGGAGAGACGGCAAATTCGCTCCATTCAGTATCATCCTCAATAGCGGCTGAGCAGTCGATCCACGCTGGCATGGGCCTTGCGACCATCCTTGCACTCGCCGGTCTCCTCTTCCAGCATCTGGCGCAGGCGTTCGATTTCCTCGACACTGAGATGCTCGATGCCGATGAAGTCGTCCCGTGCCGTTTCCAGCGCCCGCAGCAGTTCGTCGAGCTTGGCCTGAAGCGCTGCGGCATCGCGGTTCTGGCTGTTCTGGATCAGGAACACCATCAGGAACGTGACGATGGTGGTGCCGGTGTTGATGACGAGCTGCCAGGTGTCCGACCATTTGAACACAGGCCCCGAAATCGCCCAGACAACCACCACCAGCAAGGCGATAATGAACGTCTGCGCCTTGCCTGCCGCATCGGCTACGAAATTGGCGAAGGCAGTGAAGGACTTGCGCATGATGAAGCTCCCGCTGGCTGCGTGAGGAACGCTCCGGTGTGTGCCGGCGTTCCCTTCCCATCGCCCGGAGAGCGACAAGGCGAAAACCATATCCAATTCGGTGGTTTTACGGGGTGGCCAGATTTCTCCGCCGGGAGCATGAGGCGATCAGGGCGGCAGGAAACGGCATGCGCATAGCGACGATCACCAACTGGGCTTACGGGGCGACGGTCTGCCTGACGATCGCCGCAGGCGTAACCATGGTCATGGCCTCCAATGCCGACAAGGTGGAACGCGAGGCCGTCCGCCAACGCGACCTGTTCGACCAGCTCGCCTTCGAAGTCGAAGCGGACGAAGCCCAGCTTACCGATCAGGCGCGGCTGGCAGCCGTCACCGGCGACCCCAGCCACGAGATCGCCTATAACCGGACGCTGGCCGCAATCGGGCCTGTCGAGCAGCGACTTGCCAAGCTCAAGGACAACGGCGCCAAAGAGGAGGAACTGCGCTCGCTGGAGGAAGGGCTGCGCTGGGCGGCGACCCTTCAGGACGAACAGAAGGCTGCGATCGCCGCAATCAAGGCAGGAGACGAACTGACCGCCCACAAGATCATTTTCGGCGCCGAGTACGAGCGCGAACTGGAACGCGTGCACTTCCTGCTCGGCCGTTTCCGTTACATGCTCGACAATCGATCCGACCGCGCGATCGAGGAAGCCAGCCGCGCCTCGCAGCGCCTGCGCACGGTTTCGGAAGTCATGGTGGCGATCACCGCCGTGCTGTTCCTGTTCGTGCTGGGCTTCGTGCTCAAGCGCCGGATCCTGAAGCCGGTGGTCAAGCTGAGCGACGTGGTGAATCGGCTGGCAGACCAGGACTATGCGGTGGAGCCCCCGCAGCTTTCCCAGATCGACGAGATCGGCGACATGGCCCATGCCATCCGCGTCTTCCGCGAGAACGGTATCGAGCGCCAGCGGCTGGAGCGCGAGCGCGATGCCGACTGGCACGTCCGCGACCTGTTGTCGCGTATGACCCAGCGCTTGCAAGGCTGCGAATCCGTGGCGGACCTGTTCGAGGTCGTGCGCCTGTTCGCCCCGCGGATCGCGCCGGAGCTTGCCGGGCGCCTCTACACGCTCGACACCCGGCTGGGGATGATGGCCTGCGCATCCGAATGGCAGTCGCCCCACGGCAGCGATGCGGCCTTCACTCCCGACGATTGCTGGGCGCTTCGGCGCGGGCAGTCGCACATGCCCGGCGGCGACCTCGTGGACGTGCCCTGCAAGCATGTCCCGCCCGAAACCGCCGAGGCCACCGTCTGCGTGCCGCTTACCGCCCAGGGCGAGACGATCGGCCTGCTGGTGCTGGAAAACATGGCGGGCCGAAACGCCGCGGATCGGCGGGGACCCAACGGGAACATCCAGGTCTATATCGAGCTGATGTCGGAAACGGTGGGGCTGGCGCTCGCCAATCTCAAACTGCGCGATGCGCTCCATGAAAAGGCGCTGTTCGATGCGCTGACGGGACTGCGCAATCGGCACGAGTTGGCCGATACCCTGCGCCGCAACGTCGCCCAGGCCGATGCCTCGAAGACGCCGCTGAGCTGCCTCATGGTGGATATCGACCACTTCAAGCAGCTCAACGACCGCCACGGCCACGACGCCGGGGACATGACGATCCGTTCGGTCGCCGGTGCCCTCGACAATGCGGTGCGCGAGGACGGCATCGCCTTCCGCTACGGCGGCGAAGAGTTCCTGCTGCTGCTACCCGGCTGCGACCGCGACCGAGCACTCGATCGCGCCCGCCTGATCCAGGAGCGCATACTGGCCATGACGCTGGTGCATGACGGCATGCCGCTCGGCCCGGTCTCGGTCTCGATCGGCGTCGCCACTTATCCGGACCATGGCCCTGCGCATATGCTGATCGCCACGGCCGACGCGGCCCTGTTGCGCGCCAAGGACGAAGGCCGCAACCGGATCGTGCAGGCAGGCGAGAACAACGAAAAGACAGCCTCTGCCGCCACCGGCTGAATGGGTCGCTCTTCGCCGCGTCTTCCGCAAGGGATTGCTTAGCCGCGTCGCGCCCCTATGTTTGCGAATGATTCGCAAATAAGGTTTGGTAATGAAGCAAACAGAAGCGGCGGAAGCCGGGATTCACAGGGTTTCCGACTGGAGCGGTTCCACCGGCGACAACTGGGTCTCGAACCAGATCCGGCTCGATGCGATGCTGGAAGTCTTCGGCACCGAAGCGCTTGCCGCCGCCGCTCCGGCCATGGGCGAGCGTGTGCTCGACATCGGCTGCGGCGCGGGTGCGACCAGCTTCGCGCTGGCCCGCAAGGTCGGCCCGGACGGACAGGTACTCGGCGTCGATATCTCACAGGCCTTGCTGGACCAGGCACGCCGGATCGCTCCCGCCGATATCTCCGTTTCGTTCGAGCGGGCAGATGCGGGCGAAGCGCCGCTGCCACAGGCAGCCTTCGACCTGTTGTTCTCCCGCTTCGGCGTGATGTTCTTCGACGACCCCGCCCGCGCCTTCACGCATATGCGCCGAGCCCTGAAACCGGGAGGGCGGCTCGCCTTCGTCTGCTGGCGCGGAGCGAAGGAGAACGACTGGGTACGCCTGCCGATGGGTGCGATCGAGGACTTGATCCCCATTCAGCCGCCTGCGGATCCCGAAGCTCCCGGCCCGTTTTCCTTCGGCGACCAGGCCCGCATCGAGCGCATCCTCGGCCAGGCTGGCTTTGCCGATGTGGCGACCCGCCCTTTCGACCACGACATCCCCTTCGGGCGCGGCGAGAACCGCAACGCCGCGCTGGACGATGCCGTGGCCATGGCGTTTGCAGTCGGCCCGCTGTCCCGCGCACTGGCCGACCGGCCAGAGTGCCTGCGTGAGCGCGCAGCCTCAGCCGTGCGCGAGGCTTTCGAGCGGCGCCCCGGCGAAACCTCGGTGATGATCGATGGTGCAGCGTGGATTGTCACCGCACGCAATCCGGCGGCTTGAGATGTCCAGCTGTCGGGTTTCGCCCATCATCGGGACGTTGCAAGCAGCCTTTCGCGGACGGGAGGCGACAAGGTGGACTGCGAGACCGCGCAATTTCAGAACATCGCGCGCACGCCGAAAACCGCCGAAACGCCGGACATATCCTCACCCGCAGCCCGTGCGATCCGGGCGGTTCCGCCCAGCTTGCGCTCCCAATTTACCCTCACATAAGGTGCCAGTGAACGGTTGCGTTCGTAACGACGCCGGGTGCCCAGTTCGAGACGTTCGAAGCCCGCTCCCACGCCCAGCGCCGGTACGTCCTGAAACGCGAAATCCACCTCGGCCTCGGGTTCGACCACCTGCGACTGGATGATGCGCTGCGTATAGCCTGCCTTACCGCGCGCATGGATGTCGTCCTTTTTCGAGACAAGCAACAGGGCTTGCAACTCGAACCAGTAGGGCGCCAGCCCCTCGATACCGACCAGCGCATAAGTACGCTGCGGATCGGGCCGGAAGTCCTGTCGCATACCGAGTTGCAGGTTGAACCAGGGATCTAGCGCATGGCGCCAGTAGACATTTAGCTCGATGCGTTCGGCCCGCTCGCCGAACATACCCTCGCCCTCGCTGGCGAGCACGATCCGGTCGATATCACCGCCATATCAGGCCTGTCCTTCCCAACCGATTCCATCGCCACCTTTGCCAATACGGAATTCGAGTTGGTCTTGCCGCTGTCGGTCTTTTCAAACAGCTCGAAATTACGATACTTCGCAGTGGCGCCGATTTGCGTGGCGTCCAAAGTGCTGTTGATGGTGCTTCCCAGGCGCACGATGTCCGTCGTGCTACCGCTGGCGATGACATTGCCGTTGATCAGCGATCCGTCCTGCAATTCCAGGGTCAACTGGCTGCTGGCACTGGTGCCCATGTCGATCGCAGTGTCACCGCCATCGCCTGCCGAGATGACCCCGCTATTGATGATCGTCGCGATCCAGGGCGACGTGCCCACGAGACCGATGGCGGCGGACAGATTACCACCCTCCAGCGTACCGGTGTTGGTAATGGTTGCCCGGCCCAGCCCGGTGCCGCCAATGGCTTTGCGCAAACGGGAGTGTCGAAAATGGTGGAGTTCCCGCCAGCACGATAGGCTCGCCGATCAAGCCCTATTCTCTCACCTGCCTCGAATGCACTCGCAAGAAATGTTGGGTCGGGTAGCGACTTCTACCTCAGGTCCGAGACCACGAAGCTGCCGGACTGAAATGGCCAGACTTGTCCGTTCGGGAGCAGGACACCGCAAACCTTCTCTGTCCGCTCCGGCCGATAGCCGTCGTTCACTGATGCGCTCGTGAACGGCAGAATTGTTCCAGGTTGCGGCGTTCGTTCTCGGCCCAACCGACCCTTTGTCGCCATTCAGCCGCCAATTTTTCGTTCCTAGGTGCGGTCCGTCCGCTAATCCATGTTTCTGTCATTCAGCATTTGCCCAGTCGCCCCAAGATTAGCGCCACGATGCTACACATTGAAATATATTTCCATTGAATCGCAGAGGTCATCGAACCGTCACGACTTTGACGGCGAAACGTCATGCATGGTTCCTAGTGGGGCCCCAACATAAAAATCTCTTCGGGTCACATCTCACATGCGTATCACCAAGCGGGCCTTGGCGTCGTCGACGTCGGCCATCCTGTTCGCGGCCATCGCACTTCCCGCATCCGCCCAAACCGAGCCGGATGCCGAGGCTGGCGTCAGAGGTGAGGACATCGTCGTCACCGGCAGCTACGCCCGCAGCCTGCGCGCCGCGACCGAGGCCAAGCGCACCGCATCGTACCAGGTCGATTCGATCAACTCGACCGACATCGGCAAGTTCCCCACCCAGAACGTCGCCGAGGCACTGCAGCTGGTCACCGGCGTCGCGATCACCCGTCCGCGTGGCGAGGGCCTGAACGTCAGTGTGCGCGGCCTTGGTCCACAGTTCCAGAACACCCTGCTGAACGGCAGCCCGGTGGCGGTGAACGAAGTGATCGAGAACGGCGGCGCCGCCGGTCGCCAGTTCCGCTTCGAGATGCTCCCAGCCGAGTTCACCTCCAGCATCGACGTCATCAAGACGCCCACCGGCGACATGACCGAAGGCGCGCTGGGCGGCAACATCAACGTCAAGACCTTCGAGCCGTTCGACGTCGGCACCAAGACCACGCTCAACGTGCGCGGCACCTACACCGAGCAGACCGGCAAGGTGAAGCCGAACGCCACCCTGATCACCAGCTGGGTCAACAACGACGACACCTTCGGCATCCTCGTCGGCGGCCAGTACTGGGCCAAGGACGTGCGCAACGACCGCTGGTACAACGCCGGCTGGTACAAGGACCGCTTCGCCTCACAGCTGGGCCAGACCGGTCTCTACCTGCCCACCCGTACCCGCGCGACGGTCGAGACCGAAAAGCGCGAGCGCATCTCGGGCATGCTGTCGATGCAGTGGCGCCCGAACCCGGAAATGACGACGACGCTGAACGTCCTCGCCACCCGCCTCGACGTGGCTTACGACGAATACGGCCTCGACATCTATCCCGACGACAGCAGCGTCGTCGGTCACCGTCCCACCATCGTCCCGGGCAGCGTCGTGCTCGATGGCGATACCGTGGTGAAGGCGACGATCAACGACGTGCGCTTCATGGCCTCGCGCGAGTACAGCCTTAACCGCCACGACCTGTTCAACGTCGGCCTGCGCCAGACGTGGGATCATGACGCCTGGCATGTCGCCGGCACCGTCAACTGGTCCTACGCGCACAGCTACCACCCCAGCTACGACGTGGGCACCGTGCGCAGCCGCGCCATGTTCTTCGCGCCGCTGACCTATGACGCGACGCGCGGCTACAAGGAAGTGCCGGACTTCAACACCACGATCGATCCCACCAATCCGGCCAACTACCAGCTCTACCAGTTCAACATCGCGCCCAAGAACAGCAAGGACTGGAACTTCTACACCCGCGCCGACGTCGCCCACGATTTCGAGGGTGTCATCTCCAAGCTGGCGGTCGGCGGCGAGTACCAGTTCCGCAAGCGCGACTATTCGCGCCGCGATTTCATCGTCAACCCGGTAGCCGGCACGCCGCTGTCAAGCCTGGGTTCGGGTGCCTACGAGCAACTGCCGTTCGACGACTATCTGCAGGGCCTGGGCGGCAACATTCCGCGCAACTTCCTGGTCCCGGTGACGAGCGCCTATCTCGACGCCTTCTTCACCCCCACGGTCGAGAACTCGGCGCTGACCCCGGCGGATTTGGCCGCCTCGTTCCGCACCACCGAGAAGATCCTGAGCGCCTACGCCCGCGCCGACTACGACTTCTCACTGGGTTCGGTGGCGGTCACCGGCAACATCGGCGTGCGCTATGTCCACACCGACCAGGTCGCGGGCGGCAACCTGCGCAGCGGCGACGCGATCACCCCGGTCAAGTACCCCAAGACGTTCAACAACGTCCTGCCCAGCTTCAATTTGCGCGCCGAGCTGACGCCCTCTCTCGTCGGCCGCCTCAGCGCCAGCCGCGTGCTGACCCGTCCGAACGTGACCGACAGCGCCCCGCGCATCACCATCTCGACCGACGCGCCGACCGCCAGCGGCGGCAACCCGGACCTCGTGCCGTTCCTCGCCACCCAATTCGACGGGTCGCTGGAGTGGTACTTCAACAAGTCCGGCTCGCTCACCGGCGCGGTGTTCTACAAGTCGATGGACGACTACATCACCCAGCAGAACGTGCCGATCGACATTCCGGGTCGCGGCACGGTGCAGCTGAGCACGCAGGTGAACGGTGGTGACGCCAAGGTCTACGGCTTCGAGACCGCCTACCAGCAGGTGTTCACCTTCCTGCCGCAGCCGTTCAACGGCCTAGGCTTCCAGGCATCCTACACCCGCACTTCGGTCAAGGCGAACTACACCGCCGGTTCGCGCGTCATCAAGGACGAGATGATCGGCCTGTCGAAGAACAGCTTCAACGTGGTCGGCTTCTTCGAAAAGGGCCCGATCTCGACCCGCCTGTCCTACGTCTGGCGCGACCGTTATCTGTCGGGCACCGGCAGCACTACGCAGGCGCCGACCTATACCGCGGCATTCGGTTCGCTCGACGGGTCGATCGCCTATCGCCTGACCAGTAACGTCACGCTCAGCCTCGAGGCGATCAACATCGCCAAGGCTCGCCAGTACACATACAACGACCTGCCGATCCGTTACGGCGACATCAACGACTACGGCCGCACGATCCTGTTCGGCGCGCGGGCGGAATTCTGATGCTGCGCGCGGCGTTTCTCGCAGCGCTGATGGTCGGGGGGGCGATGGCCTCCCCGGTATTGGCGAAGGACGCGGAGGCTTCCGGGCCGCTGCGCATGAACGACATCCAGGTGGTCGGCTCGCACAACAGCTTCAAGACGCGGATTCCCGCAGCCGTGATGGCGGAACTGCGCCGCCGCGATCCGAAGATGGCCGAGGCGCTGGACTACTACCACCTGCCGCTGTCCGCCCAGCTCGATGCCGGCGTGCGTCAGCTGGAGATCGACATCTTCGCCGATCCCGAGGGCGGCCGCTATGCCGCCCCCAAGGGCGAGGCGCTGCTCTCTCCGACCGAGCGGACCCGGGCGAGGCAGGAGGGCTTCGACGAGGCCGCGTTGCGCAAGCCCGGCTACAAGGTGCTGCACATTCCCGACGTCGACTATCGCGTCGTGTGCCCCACCCTGGTCGCCTGCCTCACCGAAGTGAACGCGTGGTCGCGGGCGCACCCCGGCCATCTGCCGATCATGCTGACTCTCAACGCCGCCGATACCGCGAACACGCACGAAATCACGCAGCCGCTGCCGCTCGACGATGCGCGCCTGCTCGATGCACTGGACGCCGAAATCCGCAAGGCGCTGCCGGGCAAACGCCTCATCACCCCCGACGAAGTGCGCGGCGACGCGGCCACGCTCGCAGGGGCGGTGACGACGAAGGGCTGGCCCACGCTGAAGGCGGCACGCGGACGGATCTACGTCCTGTTCGATGTGCGTCAGGCCGTCTCCGACG
>NZ_DAISLT010000021.1:0-98172 GCF_036820275.1 Novosphingobium sp. | reverse complement strand
GCTGGTGCTGGCACAGATGGGTTTCCGGCCGATCATCGTCGAGCGCGGCAAGGCCGTGCGCGAGCGCACCAAGGACACCTGGGGCCTCTGGCGCCGCTCGGTGCTCGATACCGAGAGCAACGTCCAGTTCGGTGAAGGCGGCGCGGGCACGTTCTCGGACGGCAAGCTCTACAGCCGCATCAAGGACAGCCGCCATCTCGGCCGCAAGGTCCTGACCGAATTCGTCAAGGCCGGTGCGCCGGACGACATCCTCACCGAGGCGCACCCCCATATCGGGACCTTCCGCCTCGTGACGATGGTGATGTCGATGCGCGAGACGATTGAGCAGCTCGGCGGCGAATACCGCTTCGGCACCCGCGTCGACGACTTCGAGATCGCCGAGAGCGAGGACGGCGAGCGCCGTGTGACCGGCCTGCACCTCTCCAACGGCGAGTACCTGCCCGCCAGTCACGTCATCATGGCGGTCGGCCATTCGGCGCGCGACACTTTCGAGGTTTTGCACGAACGCGGCGTCTTCATCGAGGCCAAGCCTTTCGCCATCGGCGTGCGCATCGAGCATCCGCAAAGCTGGATCGACACCGCGCGCTACGGCGACAATGCGGGCAACAAGATCCTCGGTGCGGCGGCCTATTCGATCGCGCACAAGGCCTCCAACGGGCGCACCGTCTACAGCTTCTGCATGTGCCCAGGCGGGCGCGTGGTGGCGGCGGCCAGCGAGCCGGGCCGTGTCGTCACCAACGGCATGAGCCAGTATTCGCGGGCGGAGTTCAACGCCAATTCGGGCCTCGTCGTCGATATCGATCCGGACAAGGACTACCCCGGCGATCCTCTCGCGGGCGTGGCCTTCCAGCGCAAGTTCGAGGAACTGGCCTACAAGGCGGGCGGCGAGAACTACAAGGCGCCGGGCCAGAAGCTGGGCGACTTCCTGGCCGACCGGCCCTCGACCGAATTCGGAGAGGTGGTCCCCAGCTACCAGCCGGGCGTCCACCTGACCGAACTCAAGCAGTGCCTGCCCGACTTCGTCGTCGACGCCATCCGCGAGGCGCTGCCGGTGTTCGGCCGTCAGGTGCCCGGCTACGACCATCCCGATGTGGTGATGACCGGCGTGGAAACGCGCACGTCCTCACCGGTGCGCATCACCCGCGGCAGGGACCTGCAAAGCCTCAACACGCGCGGTCTCTACCCGGCGGGCGAGGGCGCGGGCTACGCGGGCGGCATTCTCTCGGCGGCGGTGGACGGCATCCGCGTGGCCGAAGCGCTGGCGCTGGAACTGGTTCCGGCAGGTTCCGAGAGCCTGAACGGCCAGTGAGCGAGGCTTACGATGCGATCGTGCTCGGCGCGGGTGCGGCCGGGCTGTTCTGTGCGGCCACTGCCGGGCAGCGCGGCAAGCGCGTGCTGCTGCTCGACCATGCCGACCAGCCGGGTAAGAAGATCCTGATCTCGGGCGGCGGACGCTGCAACTTCACCAATATCCACACGGCGCCCGACCGCTACCTCTCGGGCAATGCCCATTTCGCCAAGTCGGCGCTGAGCCGCTACACGGCGGCCGATTTCATCGCGATGGTGGATGCCTACGGCATCGCCTGGCACGAGAAGACGCTGGGCCAGCTATTCTGCGACGGCTCGGCGAAGCAGATCGTCGCCATGCTGCTGGAGGAATGCGCCAAGGGCGGCGTCGCGGTGAATTGCGGCGATGCCCTGGGTGAGATCACACATGGCGACGGTCTCTACCGCGTGGCGTTCGGCGGCCGGGTGGCCTCCGCTCCCGCTCTGGTGATCGCCACCGGCGGTCCCTCGATCCCCAAGATGGGCGCGACCGGGGCGGCTTATGACCTCGCGCGCAAGTTCGGCCTCAAGGTCGTCCAGCCGCGTCCGGCGCTGGTGCCGCTGACGCTGGCGGGCGACGAGGCGCTGTTCCGCGATCTTTCCGGCGTCTCCACGGAAGTGGTGGCCCGGTGCGGGAAGGCGGCGTTCCGCGAGGCAGCGCTGTTCACCCACCGGGGGCTTTCCGGCCCGGCCATCCTCCAGATTTCGAGCTACTGGCAGCGCGGCCAGACAGTGACGACGCAGTTCCTGCCGGACCGTGCCGAAGGCTGGCTCCGGGAAGCCAAGCGCGAACGTCCGCGCACCAGCCTGCGCAAGGTACTGGGCGAAGGCCTGCCGGAGCGCTTGGCGGACGTGCTCTGCGAGCGGCTTGGCCTGTCCGGCGAACTCGTCGCGATGTCCGACAAGGCGCTGGCCGCCGCCGAGGCGAAGCTGGCGCGCTGGCCGTTCGTGCCGGACGGTTCGGAAGGCTTCGCCAAGGCCGAAGTGACGGCGGGAGGGATCGATACCGCCGGTCTCTCGTCGAAGACGATGGAAGCGCGCAAGGTGCCGGGCCTCTACGTGATCGGCGAGGCGGCGGACGTGACCGGCTGGCTCGGCGGCTACAACTTCCAGTGGGCCTGGGCGAGCGCGCGGGCGGCGGGGCTGGCAATTTGACCTGATTTGGCGTTGGCGTAAAACGGGCAGGGTTCCGCGCCAAACCGCCTCACAGCGTCATCAGGATCTCGCGCCGATTCTCGCCTTGCCAGGCCAGCGTGCGGTCCAGCAGGGCGATCGTCACCGCGCAACCGGCGGCATCGTCACCCTTGCCCGACATGGCCTGCTTCACTGCATCGCGGCTGAGCCGGGTGGCGGTGACGACCTGATCGATCAGCCTGCCCGGCACTATGGCCGAACGCTCGCCATGCTCCCTGGGGCGGCCCAGCTTGCCGGTTTCCGCGAGATGCGCCGCGAAGGCGCGCTCCTGTTCGCGCAGGTCCTCTGGCAGCGGGATCGCGCCGTGGAGTCTGCCGGTGTTGCGCACATCGATACAGGTGGCGACGCTGCGGGACTGTGCGGCCCTGAGCTGGGCGAGGCGTAAATGCATCGCGGTGTCGAGATCGCCGCCCGCCAGTTCGCGGCCGTTGAGGAAGCTGCGCCCGCGCACGATCTCCACGACCTTGTCCACGACCGCCGCCTCGCTGTCGCCGTTTTCGAGCAGGGTGCGGGCCTGAGCGTTCAGCACGCCTGCCAGTTCCGGCTGCTTGTCCCAGAGCCAGGACGAATCGCGGCCCTTTCCGAAGGCTTCGGGAACGGCGGTCTGCATCGCCTGCCGGGTGTCGTGCTCCAGCGACGAGCCATGACCGGAGGAGCCGTTGGCCAAGGCCATGACGATGCCGAGCGCGATCACTCCGAAGAAGATCAGCAGGCCCGAGGCGAAAGGGTTGCCGCCCTCCCACGAAGCCACGCGCTCCGGCGCGAAATGGGTTTCCAGTTCGGGGAAGTTCTGTCGGACGCCGCGCAGCAGGCCGTCGACTTCGCCCTGCGCCGGGCCGCGCAACAGGCGAAACCGGCTGGCTCTGCCGGGGCGAACGAGTTCGTTCCATGCCTTGTTATAGCGGTGGCCGGGCTGGAGCACGCTCTGCTGGAAGCGATAGCCGCGCAGGCGGGCGCCGAGGAAGGCGACACCGGGCCGGGCATCGTGGGCGGCCCATTCGCGCTCCCAGCCGAAAGCGGCATTGGCATCCTCCAGCAACGGCGCCGAGCGCGGCCAGCCGCGCGCGAGCACTTCGGCCAGCCAGTCCTCGATCTGCTGCGCGCGGGTGATCTGTGCCTGCGCGGCATCGTCCAGAATCTTGCGCAAGGCGCGGGTCGCCTGCCGGGCCTCGGCCTCGGTGAGCGGTTCGCCGGCGGTCTCGCGCTCGGGATCGAGCAGGATCGCCAGCCGTTCCGCCGGGGTCTCGCCCGGACGCAGGCCCAGCGTGTCGTCGGCGGCGTGGTTGCCATGCAGCAACGGGGCGGTGAAGGGATCGATCGTGGTGAGCGGAATGCCCGCGCCGCTCACCCCCTCGCGCACGGCGGCGGCGGCCCAGGCCATGCGGCCGAGCATTGTCGTGTCGTCCGGCTCGCCGGGGCGCGCGGCGAGGTCGGCGCGGCTCCAGTCGCCGGAGAGCTGCGGCGCAGCGTAAGTCCAGCGCGGAGGGGCCTCGGGCGAGGGGCCGAATTCCGGTTCCTCGCCCGGTTCCGGCTCTGCGGGTTCTTCCGCGGCGGCGAGGTTCCGCGCCAGCCGCAGGGCCTGGTCGCGGGCCTGGCGAAGCTGGGCGAAGCCTTCGACGTCCTTGTCGACGTCCATGGCTTTGAGCCGCGCGGCGTAGGCCTTGCGGATCGCGGCGGCGTCGGCGGTCCTGCCGATGCCGAGGATGGACCAGGGTGCCCCGTTCATAGCGGACCGATGCTTTCCACTTCGTCGAGCCGGGAGACCAGCATGGCGCGGGCATCGGCGATGCGGCGCGGATCCTGCGTGTCGAGCGCCCCCGCGAACAGGGTGATCCAGTGGCCGATCGCCTGCCGGACATCGCCGATATGGTCTTCGTAGCAGCGCTCGGCGCGGGTCATGACCGCGACGTTCCCGGCGTCTTCGCGCGGGTGGAACTTGAGCTTCGCCAGCGCGGCGCGGCGGCTGTCGAGTTCCTTGCGGCCGGGGCGGTCCTCCTCGTCGACGATGACGAGATTGCGTTCCACTCCGCTGGCGGGAACGTGGATGTCGATCTCCAGCAGGCCGGAACTGTCGTAGGAGAAGCGCACTTCCGCCGAGACCTCACCCGCCGGGCGCGGCGGCACGGGAATCGCGATATGGCCCAGCTTCACGTTGCCGCGCACTTCGCGGGCCTCGCCCTGGTAGATGCCGAATTCCAGCGTCTTCTGGTTGTCGCCTAGGGTGGAATAGGTGTTCATCCGCGAGACCGGGACCGGCGTGTTGCGCTCGATAACTGGTGAGAACAACCCGCGCTGGAGGCCGCCGTGGCCGTCCTGCTCGGCCACTTCGACGCCGAGGGTGAAGGGGCAGACGTCGGTGATGCGGATCTCGTCGAGCGCGGCGTCGCGGCCGACCAGTGCGGCCTGCATCGCCGCGCCCAGCGCCACTGCATGGTCGGGATGGACCGAGGCATTGGGGAAGCGGCCGAACAGGCGGGTGAGCGCGCGCCGCACCACCGGCATGCGGGTAGCGCCGCCGACGAGCACGATCTCGGAGAGTTCCGAGGCATCGATCGCGCAGTCGCGTAGCGCGCGTACGACGGGTTCGCGGAGGCGGCGCAGCAGCGGTTCGCAGGCGCTTTCGAACTCCGCTTCGGTGATGACGGCGGCGAGGCGTTCCTCGCCCAGCACCACGGCGAACTCCGCCTCGCTCGCGGTGCTGAGTGCGCGGCGGCAGGTTTCGGCGGCGCGCTTGAGCAGGGCTTCGCGCTGCGCTGCGGGCAGGGCGTCCAGACGGTGGGCGGGGTCGATGCGCGGCTTGGCCATGGCGGCCAGGGCATGATCGAAGTCGTCGCCGCCCAGCCGGTTGTCGCCTGCCGAGGCGCGAACTTCGACCACGCCGTCGAACATCTCGACCACGGAAACGTCGAAAGTTCCCCCGCCGAGGTCGAAGACCAAGAACGGCTCGCGGTCGCCCTTGTCCTGGAGGCCGAAGGCGAGCGCGGCGGCGGTCGGCTCGTTGATGAGGCGGCGGACGGTAAGGCCTGCCAGCTCGCCTGCGCGGCGCGTGGCCTTGCGCTGGCGGTCGTTGAAATAGGCGGGCACGGTCACGACCGCTTCGGTCGGCCGCGCGCCGGTCAAGGCCTCGACATCGGCGACAAGCGCGCCGAGCACGAGGGCGGAGAGGTCTTCGGCCTTGTAGCCCTTGCCTCCGAGGCGGCTGTCGGCGGCGGTGCCCATCAGGCGCTTGAAACTGGTGGCGGTGTCCTGCGGGTGGACGGCCAGACGGTCCAGTGCGGAGCGGCCGATCCAGGCCTGCCCGTCCCGCGCGATCGAAACGGCCGAAGGGGTGAGGAATTCGCCGAGGGCATTGGGAACGAGAGCCGCCTCGCCATCGCGCCAGATCGCCACGGCACTGTTGGTGGTGCCCAGATCGATACCGATCAGCATGGCGCCGCGCCGCTTACGTCCCCGAACACCGAAAACTTCCCCTCATCTTCGTCTTTGTAGCCGCGTTTGCCTAGCGGCTCCGCTCGGCGACCGAAAGCGCGAAGTAGAGAGGAAGGCGCGGTTTGCAAGCCCGCGCCGGAGTTTGATCAGTTCCGCGTCGTCTGTCGCACGACGAGGCGGGGGGGCATGACCAGACTCTGCACCGGTTGTCCCTCGATCCGGGCCTTCAGCTTCTCGACCAGGGCGCGAGCGCCCTCGGCGATTTCCTGGCGGATCGTGGTGAGCGGCGGCGTCGTCTGCGCGGCAAGCGGCAGGTCGTCGAAGCCGATGATGCGGACATCGCCGGGAACCGTGCGGCCCCTGTCGTGCAGCACACGCAAGGCGGACATCGCGATGAGATCGGACGCGGCGACGATACCGTCGATGGGCAGATCGGTTCCGGCCAGCGCCTGTTCGATCTGCGGCCCCATCGATTCGCTCGCGAGATCCACCGGTAAATGGACGAACGGCGCGCCGGCGGCTTCGGCGGCCATCGCTGCGCCGCGATAGCGGATGGCGATCTCGATGCCGCGGGTCTGCCCCAGGAATGCAAGGTTGCGCGCGCCCGAGGCCAGCAGGTGCTCCACCGCGATCCGGCCGCCTGCCTCGTTGTCCGTTCCCACCGCGCAATGGGTCTGGCCATGGCGATATTGGCCCCAGGCGACCATCGGCCGGTAGCCCTGGGCTACGCTTTCGATGACGTGGAACTGGTCGGACTGGCCGATAACGATGATCCCGTCGACCATGCCCGATCCGGCGATCCGCTCCAGCCAGTCGGCCGATCCGTCCGGCAAGGCACGGCTGAGCATCATGTCGTAGCCGCTCTCGGTCAGTTCGTCGGCGAGATAGCCGAGCAGGGTGAGGAAGAACGGATCGGAAATCTGCTGGCGCTTTTCATGGCCGAGCGGGATCACCACGCCGATCACCCCGGTGCGGCCGGTGCGCAGCTTGCTGGCCATCTGGTTCGGCTTGAACCCGTGGTGGCGGGCGAGCGCCTGGATGCGGTCGCGGGTCTCGGCATTGACGAGGGCCTTGCCCGCCAGCGCGCGCGAGACGGTTCCTGCCGAGACTCCGGCAAGGCGGGCGAGGTCGGCCAGGGTGCGGACATGGCGATTCGTCGAGGAAGCGGCGTGACCTTCTGCGCGCGGATCCACCCCTGTTCCTGACTCCGCGTCTTCGATCGTCTCGTCGTCGTTCCCCGCCATCCCTGCTTCCCCTTTTTTGGCCGAGCGCATGGCGTGAGGAAGCTGGCCCGAACCAGCACCTTTCCGCCGATCCGAAGTCGGTGCCGACTTATAGATCAATGGCATCGCCAGCGTCTCGATGAACCTGACCCCGGCGATTAAAATATTGAAAACGGACCATCTGGGGACGGACGGGCATCTCGAAGGGAAGAGGGCGGACGATATTCGCATCCGCGCCTTTTCCAGCGGGCCTGGGCAAGGTGCAAATTAATCAATTTCGCACGGTTAAACGAATGTTGCGTGACAGGGAAATCCCGTTACAACCTCGCCGAACGCCGAAAAGACCGGCCGGTCGCTTCGGATCGCCGCGGCGCCATAGAGTGTCGCCGAAAAGGCACCCCCGCTACTTTTCACGCATAGTGACAGGGCGGTAGGTGCCGGATCGTTCGACCGGTCCTATATTCGTCGTGCGGCAGCAGGCGACCTGCGATGTCGGGCTGCCGCATGCCGTTGAATTGCGGGAGAATACAGTTGAGCGCAGATGATCTGACCGCCGCCCTCGGGATCCGTATCAAGTCGGGAGGGAAGGCCGCCGCTCTCCAGCCCGCGATCGCCCGCCGCCTCCGCGATTCCCTGCTGCCCGGAGATGTTTCGGGCGATGGTGCCTGGATCGAGGAAGCCGCACAGGTCCTGCTCGCTGCTGCCGCCCGCCGCGAACCCGGCGTGCCGGTGATCGACATCGCCTCGGAGAACGACGAGCGCCGCTATCTGCGCATCGCCATCGTCAACGACGATATGCCGTTCCTGGTCGACTCGGTGGCGGCTGTCATCGCCGAGGCCGGTCTGGTGATCGACCGGCTGGCCCACCCGGTGCTTGCCGTCGAACGCGATGGCGAAGGCGCCATCGTCGCCATTCCCGAAGCCGCCGGTGACAGTACCCGCCGCGAATCGATGATCTACGTCGAGACCGACCGCGCCGACGCCCGCCAGCGCCGCGATCTTCAGGCCGCGCTCGAAACCACGCTGGCCGATGTGCGCGTGGCCGTGGCCGACTGGCCGAAGATGGTCGCGGCGATGGACGCCGATGCCGACCGCACCGACGATGCCGAGGGTGCCGAACTGCTGCGCTGGTTCGCCGGCGGCATGCTGACCCAGCTCGGCCACGTCACCCGCGGCCGTGACGGCCGCCAGACGGACGAACTCGGCATCTGCACGCGCGACGCGCACGGCCTGCTGTCCGATGCCAGCTACCAGCGGGCCTTCGAAGCCTTTGACGCACAGCTTGCGGCAGGCGAAGTGCGCGCGCCGATGGTCATCAAGGCCAATGTCATAGCCCGCGTCCATCGCCGCGTCCCGCTCGACCTGTTCCTCGTTCCGGTGATCGCGGAAGGAAAAGTTGTCGCCCTTTCGGTTCATGCGGGGCTGTGGACGAGCGCCGCTCTGGCCGTTGCGCCTGACCGGGTTCCCCGCCTGCGCCGCCTGCTCGCGGGCCTCGGCAGCAAGCTCGGCTTCGATCCGGGCGGACATACCGGCAAGGCGCTGGCCCATGCCATGACCAGCCTGCCGCACGACCTCGTGCTCGGCTTCGGCGAGGCCGATGTCGAGCGGCTGGCGACGACGATGACCGCGCTGGTCGATCGTCCGCGCCCGCGTCTGGTGGTCACCGCCTCGCCGCTGTCGCGCCACTTGTTCGCCTTCGTGTGGATCGCCCGCGACACCCTTTCGACCCAGATGCGCAAGCGTATCCAGGCAATGATCGAGGAGGCCGCCCAGGCGCCCACGCTCGACTGGTCGCTCAGCGTCGAGGCGGGCAATCTCGCCATGCTGCGCTATACGCTGGATATCCGCGAGGGCGGACACGCGCTCGACGAAGCCGCGCTGGACCACAGCCTCCAGGTCATGCTGCGCGGCTGGGGCGAGGCGGTCGAGGCCGGTCTGGCCCAGACCCTGGAGCCGGGCCGCGCCGCCGCCATCGCCGCGCGCTATGCCGAGGCTTTCCCGATCTCCTACCGCAGCGACTACGGCCCGGCCGAAGCCGCTATCGACATTTCCCACATGCGCAGCCTCGTCGTCGGCGATGCCGGAACCGATCTGCGCGGCAGCCGCGGCGTGCGCCTTTACCGCCACGAAAACGGCGAGGCGCCGCAGCTGCGCCTGAAGATCTACCAGGCGGAAGGCAGCCTGCCGCTGTCCGACGCCGTGCCCGCGCTGGAGAACTTCGGATTCCGCGTGCTCGCGGAAATGCCGACCCCGCTCGACAAGGGCCGCATCGGCACGATCCACGATTTCACGCTCGCCCTGCCCACCGGCAGCGATGCGGGCGAAGTGCTGGGGCTCGCGCCGATGATCGAGGATGCCTTGGCGGGCGTGCTCAACAACCTGGGCGAGAACGATCCGTTCAACCGCCTCGTCCCGTGTCTCGGCCTGTCCAAGCGCGAGGCGGACTGGCTGCGCGCCTGGTATCGTTATCTGCGCCAGGCGGGCATGCACTTCGGTATCGGCACCGTGGTCGACGCGCTGCTGGGCGCGCCTGCCGTGACCATGGGCATCGTCGACCTGTTCCGCGGCATCCATGACCCCGCGTTCAAGGGCGACCGCGCTGCGGCCAAGGCGCAGGCGCAGGAAGCGATCCGCGCCGGTCTCGCCAATGTCGCGGCGATCAACGACGACCGCGTCCTGCGCGCCTTCCGCGATGTCGTCAGCGCCATGCTGCGCACCAATGCCTTCGCCCCCGCGGGTGAGACGGCGCTGGCCTTCAAGTTCGATTCCGCGCTGGTTCCGGGCCTGCCCAAGCCGCTGCCCTGGCGCGAGATCTTCGTCTATTCGCGCCGGGTCGAGGGCATTCACTTGCGTGCAGGACCCGTCGCCCGTGGCGGCCTGCGCTGGTCCGATCGCCGCGACGACTATCGCACCGAAATCCTCGGCCTGATGAAGGCGCAGCGCGTGAAGAACGCGGTGATCGTGCCGACCGGGGCCAAGGGCGGCTTCTATCCCAAGCAGCTTCCCGATCCCGCGCTCGACCGCGCCGGCTGGGCCGCCGAGGGCCAGGCAAGCTACGAGATCTTCATCGGCACGCTGCTTTCGATCACCGACAACATCGTGGCGGACAAGGTTGTCCATCCCGAAGCCGTGGTGATCCTCGACGGTGAGGACCCCTACTTCGTGGTCGCCGCCGACAAGGGCACGGCGAAGTTCTCCGACGTCGCCAACGGCATCGCCGAATCTCGCGACTTCTGGCTCGACGACGCGTTCGCCAGCGGCGGCTCCAACGGCTACGACCACAAGGCCATGGGCATCACCGCGCGCGGCGCCTGGCTTTCGGTGCAGCGCCACTTCCTCGAAATGGGCGTCGACGTGCAGAACGACCCGGTCCGCGTGATCGGCTGCGGCGACATGTCGGGCGACGTCTTCGGCAACGGCATGCTGCTCTCGAAGTCGCTGAAGGTCGTGGCCGCGTTCGACCACCGCCACATTTTCCTCGATCCGGACCCGGACGCCGCGAAGAGCTGGGCTGAGCGCAAGCGCATGTTCGACCTGCCGCATTCGAGCTGGGACGATTACGACAAGGCCCTGATCTCCCAGGGCGGCGGCGTGTTCTCGCGCAAGTCGAAGTCGATCGCGCTGACCGACGAAGTGCGCGCCGCCCTCGGCATCGAGGCGACCGAGCTGGATCCGGAATCGCTGATTTCGGCGATCCTCTGGGCGCCGGTGGACCTGCTGTGGTTCGGCGGCATCGGCACTTACGTGAAGTCGTCGGGCGAGAACAACGCGACCGTCGGCGATCCGGCCAACGATGCGCTGCGCGTCAGTGCCAACGAGCTGCGCGTCCGCGTGATCGGTGAGGGCGCCAATCTCGGCGTCACCCAGGCCGCGCGCATCGAGTTTGCCTCACGCGGCGGGCGCATCAACACCGACTTCATCGACAACTCGGCGGGCGTCGATTGCTCGGATAACGAGGTCAACATCAAGATCGCGCTGGCCGCCGCCAAGCGGGCCGACAAGCTCACCGAGGAAGAGCGCGTCGAACTCCTGCGCGAGATGACCGACGAAGTGGCCGAACTGGTGCTGGAGGACAACCGCCTCCAGGCCCTCGCGCTCTCCATCGCTGAACGCGGCGGCGCCAGCGCCATGCCCTCGCATGTCCGCCTGATCGAGACACTGGAGGAAGGCGGCAATCTCGACCGCAAGACCGAAGGCCTTGCCGACAACGAGTCGCTGGGCCGCCGGGCGCAGGACGGTCGCGGGCTGACCCGCCCCGAACTCGCGGTGCTGCTCTCCAGCGGCAAGCTGGTGCTCCAGGCCGCGATCGAGGCGTCCGACCTCGCGACCGACGCCACGCTTCAGCCGATGCTGCTCGCCGCCTTCCCGCAGCCGATGCAGGCCAAGTACGCGCGCTTCATCGAAGGCCACCGCCTGGCGGGCGAGATCATCGCCACCAAGCTGGCGAACCGCATCATCAACCGCCTCGGCATCGTCCATCCCTTCGAACTGGCCGAGGAAGAAGGCGCGGACCTTTCGCAGGTCGCCGCTGCCTTCGCGCTGGCGGTGCAGCTCTTCGATCTCGATGCGCTCTGGGAACGGCTCGAAGTTGCGCCGATGACCGAGGACGCGCGCATCGCCCTGTTCGACCGCACTGCGGGCGTCGTGCGCGGCCACATGGCCGACCTGCTGCGCGCCGGAGCCGGACAGGCCGCGCCTTCCGAAGTGCTCGCCCGGATCGGCAAGCCGGTCGCGGCGCTCTCGGTGGACACGCATGAACTGCTCGGCGAACGCATCGCCGCGCATTCGAAGAAGCTGCGCAGCGGCTTGCTCGAACTCGGCGCGCCCGAGGAAGAGGCCGCGATGGTCGCCAACCTCTACGACCTCGACGGCGCCGTCGGCATCGCCGCGCTCGCGGCCGATACCGGGATCGATCCGCGCCAGCTGGTCGGCGCCTTCACCCGCATCGGCGCGGGTCTCGGCCTCGACTGGGCACAGGCCAGCGCGACGATCATGAACCCGTCCGATCCGTGGGAGCGCCTGCTGGTCGCCGGCCTCGCCCGCGACTTCCAGCAGATGCGGCTCGACTTCCTGCGTCGCCTCGCCGCGACCAAGGTGGGCAAGTCGGACCCGGCGGCAGCGGCAGAGGAATGGGGCCGCGCGCATATCGCCGCGATCCAGACCTTCCGCGCGATGGTCCAGCGCGCGGAGAATACCGTGCCGCTGAGCCCGGCGATGTTGGCGCAGATCGCCAGCCAGGCGCGGAACTTGCTCGGCAGGTAAGAGGTAAAGGGGAAGGGCAGGGGTTTACCACCCCTGCACCCCGTGTACTTGCGGCCTTGTGGGGGCCGGAGGCCTTGGGCGCTCCTTGCGAGGTGTTCGATGTCTCCCGGCGCTACCGTTGGTGCGATACGTCGCCCCAATACACTCGTCATCCTGAACTTGTTTCAGGATCCATCTCGCCGCAGAAACGGTCGGTCGTTGGGAAGAATGGATCCTGAAACAAGTTCAGGATGACGAAGCGAATAAACGGGACAGTTCGTCCTTCGATCAAGCCCGTCGTCCCCGCGAAGGCGGGGGCCTCGCTTGTTCTTCCGTCACCCCGCCCGCTCACTCCAGCGGTAATGCGCGCGGTTCCTTGATCGCCTCCAGCACGATGCTCGACTTCACGTCGCGCACGCCGGGAATGCGCACCAGCGTCTTCAGCGTGATCTGCGAGAGATGCTCCACGTCGCGGGCGATGATGTGGACGATATAGTCCATGTCCCCCGTCACCGCATGGCAGGCGATGACATAGGGATTGTCGCGGATCGCCTGTTCGAAACGGGTGATGTTCTCGTCGATATGCGCGTTGAGATTGATGAGGACATAGGCCTCCAGCTCGAAGCCCAGCTTGCGCGGGTCGAGCACCGGCGCATAGCCCACGATCACCCCGTCATCTTCCAGTCGCTTGATCCTGCGGCTCACCGGGGTTGCCGAAAGCGCCGTGCGTTCCGCGACTTGCGCCACCGGCATTCGCGCATCTTCCTGCAAGGATGCGATGATCTTGCGGTCGAACAGATCCAGCTGCATGAATCCTCTGCCTTAAGCGTGGTTCCTGGTGGAAGCCACTATTATAGGCTTCCACCGCGCGCGCAATCGCACGAATCTGGCGCGGTAGCTGTGTTATCCTCTCCGGAATGAAGAAGCCGACGACGGAAACATCCACAAGCGAGCTTCGGGGAGAGTATGGACAGGCTGCCGCGGACTACACGGTCGGGCAGGACTGGCACGCTTATACCCCGGAGATGCACGAACGCTGGCGCCGCCTCCATGCGCGGCAGTCGGCGCTGGTGGAGACCCATGCCTGCACGGCCTTCCGCGAGGGCCTCGCCCGGCTCGACTGCGCCGAGGGGATTCCCCGTTTCGAGGATGCAAATGCCATCCTCGGCCCCGTGACCGGCTGGCAGCTCGTCGGCGTACCGGGCTTCATCCCCGATGCCGTGTTCTTCGACCATCTCGCCCATCGCCGCTTCCCGGTGACGCGCTGGCTGCGCGAGGAGCACGAGCTGGACTATCTCGTCGAGCCGGACGTGTTCCACGACTTCTTCGGCCATGTGCCGATGCTGCTGGACCCGACGATCGCCGATTTCCTGGAGCTTTACGGCCGGGCAGGCGCGCGGGCCATGGAAATGGATGCGCTCGACATGCTGGCGCGGATCTACTGGTACACCATCGAATTCGGACTGGTGCGGGAGGGAGGCGACCTGAAAGTCTTCGGCGCCGGTATCATCTCGTCCTCGGGCGAGACGCGGTTCTCGCTGGAAGACCGCGATGTGCTCCGCCTGCCTTTCGAGGCCGTCCGCGTGATGCGCACCGGCTACATGATCGACTCGTTCCAGAAGACTTATTTCGTCCTCGAAAGCCTGCCCCAGCTGATCGCGGACCTCGTCTCGCTGGACTTCGGCCCCGTCTACGAAACCTGGCGCACGGCGCTGCCCATTCCCGCCGGAGACGTGCTTCCCGGCGAAACCCCCTTCGGAGAACTGACCTCATGACCGATATCTTCGACAACCCCATCGGACTCGACGGATTCGAATTCGTCGAATTCTCGGCGCCGGAGAAGGGCGTGCTGGAACCGGTGTTCGAAGCAATGGGCTTCACGAAGATCGCCCGTCACCGTTCGAAGGACGTGGAACTCTGGCGCCAGGGCGGCATCAATTTCATCACCAATTACGAGCCGCACAGCCCGGCATGGTTCTTTAGCCGCGAGCATGGCCCTTCGGCCTGCGGCATGGGCTTTCGTGTCAGGGATGCCCGCGCCGCCTATGCCGAACTGCTCGCCCGCTCGGCGGAGCCGGTGCAGGTCGCGACCGGCCCGATGGAACTGCATCTTCCCGGCATCCGCGGTATCGGCAACTCGATCATCTACCTGATCGACCGCTACGAGCGGGCCGATGAAAACGGGGAAAGCGATGGCGCGCTGTCGATCTACGACATCGACTTCGAATACCTGCCGGGCGTCGATCGTCACCCGGTCGGCGCCGGTTTCGACCTGATCGATCACCTGACCCACAACGTCTACGGCGGCCGCATGGCCTATTGGGCGGACTATTACGAGAAGCTCTTCAACTTCCGCGAGATCCGCTACTTCGACATCAAGGGCGAATATACCGGCCTCACCTCCAAGGCGCTCACCGCGCCGGACGGCAAGATCCGCATCCCGCTCAACGAAGAGGCCGAGGGCGGGAAGGGCCAGATCGACGAGTTCCTGCGCGCCTTCAACGGCGAGGGCATCCAGCATATCGCGCTGATCTGCGACGATCTCGTCGGTGCCTGGGATCGGCTCAAGTCGCTCGGCGTGCCGTTCATGACCGCGCCGCCGGAAACCTATTACGAGATGCTCGACGAGCGCCTCCCCGGTCACGGCGAACCCGCCGAGGAACTCAAGGCGCGCGGCATCCTGCTCGATGGCACGACAGACGGCGTGAATGATGGGGGCCAGCCACGCCTGCTGCTCCAGATCTTTGCCGAGGCGCGGGTCGGGCCGGTGTTCTTCGAATTCATCCAGCGCAAGGGCGACGACGGCTTCGGCAACGGCAACTTCAAGGCGCTGTTCGAAAGCATGGAACGCGACCAGATCCGCCGCGGCGTGTTGAAGCCTGTCCTGAGCCCTGTCGAAGGGGTGGATGAGCCTGCGGAGTAAACAGGTTGGGAGGGAGGGCAGGTCCACGCAGGTCTGCCCCCAGTTCCCGGGAGAGTGAAGATGACTGACAAGACCCCCGTTCTGGGCGGAATCCACCATGTCGCCTACCGCTGCCGGGACGCGAAGGAGACCGTGAACTTCTACCGCGATGTGATGGGCATGGATTTCATGCTCGCCATCGCCGAGGACAAGGTGCCCTCCACAGGCGCGCCCGATCCCTACATGCACGTTTTCCTCGATTGCGGCGGCGGCAATGTGCTGGCCTTCTTCGAACTGCCCAACGCGCCCGACATGGGCCGCGACGAGGCGACCCCGGCCTGGGTCCAGCACATCGCCTTCAAGGTCGAGAGCGAGGAGGGGCTGCTCGCGGCAAAGGAACGTGCCGAGGCGCGGGGGCTGTCCGTGGTCGGCCCGGTTCATCACGGCGTGTTCAAGTCGATCTACTTCTTCGACCCCAACGGCCATCGCCTCGAACTGGCATGGCAGTTTGGCAGCTCCAGCCAGATGGCCCAGCTTAAGGCCGTGGCCGAGGACATGCTGGAGGAATGGTCGCGCACCAAGAAGGCCCCGCGCCACGCGGCGTGGCTGCACGAAAAGATCGCGGCGGAGACCTGAGCCGGTGAAGCTCCACGGCTACTGGCGCAGTTCCACGAGTTATCGCCTGCGCATAGCGCTGGGTCTCAAAGGGCTTGAATACGAGCAGGTTGCAGTCAACCTGCTCGACGGGGAGCAGCGCTCCGCGGAATACCGCCGCCTAAACCCCTACGGCGGTGTTCCGGCGCTGGAGATTGACGGGCGCGTCTACGCGCAGTCGATGGCGATCCTGGAATGGCTCGACGAGAGCTTTCCCGATCGGCCGCTGCTCCCCCGCGATGTCGAGGACCGCTTCGCCTCGCGCGAACTGGCGATGGCGATCGCCACCGAACTCCACGCGCCGCTCAACCTGCCGGTGCTGAAATACCTGAAGCACGATCTCGGCCATGTGCAGGAAGAGGTGGACGGCTGGTATCGCCACTGGGTCGCCCGCACGTTCGAGGGCGTCGAGGCGCGGCTGGAGCAACGCGGCGCGGGGGATTTCCTGTTCGATGCGCCGGGACTGTTCGAGTGCGTGGCGGTGCCGCAGCTTTACAATGCGCGGCGGTTTTCCTGCGATCTCGATGCCTACCCGCACCTGACCCGGATCGAGGCGGCCTGTCGGGAGCATCCGGCGTTCATCGCGGCGCATCCCGACCATCAGCCGGACAGCAAGTGAGATCGAGGGTCAGTCCTTCGGCGTGACCCAGACTTCGACCGGCGCCACGAACTTGCCCGGCGCGGGCTTGCCGACATGGACGCGGTCTGCGGTGACCAGTTCGCCGCTGGCGAGGTTGAAGCTGGCCCAGGGCTTGGGCATGCGGCCGAAGGTCATCTTCTGGATGGGTTGGCCGGTGGTCGAATTCATGATGGTGGCGATGATGCTCATCCGCCCGCCCGTAGCGAGATCGGAGAGATTCGGTCCAGCGGGTGGGCCGAGCTATGCCCCGTCCAATTCCTGAGCGCCCAGTTCTCAGCCCTCGGCAGGCGCCAGCAGCAGGTCCCGCAAGTCATGCAGGCTCGGCAGGATTTCCGCACAGAGCAGGGTCTGCTCTTCGGTGGCGGGCAGCAGGTCGGGCACCATGACCGTGGCGATTCCCGCCGAAGTGGCCGAGCGCACGCCTGCCGGGCTGTCTTCGATGGCGACGCAGTGCGCCGGATCGACGCCGAGGCGGCTGGCGGCAAGTAGATAGGGTTCCGGGTGCGGCTTGGCCTCGGTCACGTCGTTGCGGGTGACGACGACGTCGAAGTAGCGCAGCAGCCCGACCTTCTCCAGTCGCTGCTGCGCGTAAGGCGCTTCCGAAGACGTGGCGATCGCCATCGGTATGCCCGCCTTGGCGAAATGTTCGAGAATGACCTCGGCGCCGGGCCGCAGCGGAATGCCCGCTTCGAGCATGGCGGTGAAGGCCAGGTCGCTCTCGTCGAAGAAGCGGTCGAGCGGGAAGTCCGGCCCCATGTGATCGGCCACGAGGCGGCGCGAGCCGTCGCGGTGGATGCCGACCATCGAATTCTGAAGCTCCGGTGAGAGCGGGTAGCCCATCGCCTTGCCGGTTACGGCGAAAGCACGGCCATGCACGGCTTCGGTATCGAGCAGGGTCCCGTCCATGTCGAAGATCGCCGCGCGGATCGGATCGGGCAGCACGGCGGAGCGAAGGGTATCGGGAAGCGAGGTCATGGGGTCAATATGACCTTTCATGGTGGCGGAACCATTGCAAAACCCGAATGTACGGTTGCGAAAAGCGCTTCGTCATCCCGGATCGGGTCCGGGACGACGGAATGTTCAAGCGTTGACGTATGTCACCGTATCTCCCGGCCCGACGCCCAGCAGTGTCGCGGCGGCGGCATCCAGCGTCACGCCGCCGTCCGCAGCGTCGACTTTGCCGAGACAGGCGCGGAAATCGGCGAGGCGTCCGGTGGCGACGAGGTGGCTGGCTTCCGCCTCATCCGCCGGAGTGATCGCGGCGATCACTGCGGTGCGGGCATCCTGCACGGTGCGGATCAGGTCGGTTTTCGCGAGCATGGTGGGGCCGCCGTCGAAGATGTCGACGTAGTTCTGGAACGCGAAGTTCTCGTTTTCCAGCATGCGCATGGCCGGGCGGCCGGAATAGTGCGGCTGGCCCATCACCTGCCGCGCCGCTTCGGACAGCAGGGCGCAGTAGATCGGGTGCTTGGGCATGAGGTCGGCGATGAACTGGTTGCCGTGCTTGGCGTTGAACTCGTCGGCATCGCGGAAGCTCATGTCGAAGAAGCGCCCGGCAAGACCGTCCCAGAACGGCGAGTTGCCGGCATCGTCGATGGCGCCGCGCAGTTCGGCCAAGGTGGTATCGCCGAAGCGCGCGCGGTGCGTCTTGATGAACAGGTAGCGGCTGCGCGCCAGCAGCTTACCGACGCCCGCCGAACGCTCGGTGGCGTCGAGGTAGAGGCCGCCCACTTCGCTCGCCCCGTCGAGATCGGTGCAGAGCGTCAGCATCTCGGCGCGGAAGGTGCGGTCCAGTTCCTTGGAATGCTGGGTGATCCGGCCGAGGCGGTAGGAATAGAACGGAAACTCGGTGCCGACTTGCGAGAAGGCCTGGCAGGTGCCGCGCACTTTGCCGGTTTCGGTGTCTTCGAGGATGAAGACGAAGAGGTCGTTGGCGATCTCGTCGCTGTCGCGTGCGAAGCTCTTGGCGGTGCGCTTCAGCTTGGCGTCCAGCGTCGGCTTGTCGGGTGGCAGGTTGGTGAAGCCGCCGCCTGTGCCCTTCGCCATGCGATAGAGCGCTTCGAGGTCCTTTTCCTGGGCGGTGCGCAGGAGGAATGTCATGCGGGCAGAACTCCGTGGCGGTCCAGTCTATGCAGGACGAGGGCGGTGAGGCGGGCGCGGGCGTCGAGCGAATCGGCCAGCAGGTATTCGTCCGGCGAGTGGATCGATCCGCCGAGCGCGCCCATCGTGTCGAGCACCGGCACCCCGCAGGCGGCGATATTGTTGCCGTCGCAGACGCCGCCGGTATCCTTCCAGCTCATCGGTTGGCCGAGGTCGGCGGCGGCCCGGCTGACCATGCCGTAGAGCGCCTCGGTCTTCTCCGAGATCGCCTTGGGCGGACGCGAGACGTGGCCGTGGATGTGCATGTGCACATCGTGCGCGGCGGAGACCTCGGCGACGGCGGCTTTGATGTAAGCCTGTGCTTCGGCGGCGAGTTCGGGCGTGGCCGGGCGCATGTTGAAGTGCAGAATGGCAAGATCCGGCACGGTGTTGTTGGGCGCGCCGCCTTCGATCTTCGCCGGGTTCACCGAGAGGCCGGGACGGCGCATCGCGGCAAGGCGCAGGGCAAGGTCGCTGGCGGCGAGCAGGGCGTTGCGGCCGTCCTCTGGGTTGCGTCCGGCATGGGCGGAACGGCCATGGACGACGACGGCGTAGTTGCCCGAACCCGGTCGGGCGCGCGCCATCTGGCCGCCGGGTAGTGCCGGTTCGTACGTCAGCGCGGCCAGCTTGGCTTTGGCCAGATCGGCGATGAGGGCGGCGGAGGAGAGCGAGCCGGTTTCCTCGTCGCTGTTGATCAGGACATCGTAGCCGAGCGTCGGATTGGTGCGCTCGTAGGCGGCGAGACCGGCCAGCATCAGTGCGAGGCCGCCCTTCATATCCGCGGTGCCGGGGCCGTTGAGCGTGTTCTCGTCCAGCCAGTCACAGGTCTGGAAGGGGTGATCGGTCGGATAGACGGTGTCCATGTGGCCGGTAAGGATCACCCGCCGCTCCGCCTCGGGCCGGACCGAGAGGACGAGATGGCGCCCGTGGACGACCTCGCGCGTCTGGCCCCGGCTGTCCACTTTCTCGACCGGGGCGGGATCGACCAGCCGTACTTCGCCGGGCAGCGCTGCGAAGGCATCGGCAAGGTGCCCGGCCATTGCGGCGAGGCCTGCGATATTCGCGGTGCCGCTGTTGATCGCCGCCCAGTCCAGCGTGTGGGCAAGGATCGGCGCGTGCTCGACGGGGGCGAGCAGGTCCCGTTCCTCTCCCGTCAGGCCCGTCATGCGGAGAGCTTGCCAGTCAGCGCGCCGCTGTTGCCGTCCACGCTCGCCGCCTCGAAGCTGGCGACCGGATAGGCGCAGTAGTCGGCGGCGTAATAGGCGCTGGGGCGGTGATTGCCGCTTTCACCCAGACCGCCGAACGGCATCGATCCGGCGGCGCCGGTGGTCGGGCGGTTGCGGTTGACCACGCCCGCGCGGCTTTCCAGCACGAAGCGGTCCCACAAGGCGTCGTCCGCGCTGACCAGCCCCGCCGAAAGGCCGAAGCGCGTGGCATTGGCGGCGGCGATGGCGGCGTCGAAATCGGGGACGCGGGTGACTTGCACGATGGGCGCGAAGATTTCCTCGTCGGGTACGTCCACACCGGTCACGTCGAGAATGCCGGGCGTGACGAAGGCGCCGCTGCGACCTTCGATGCCCTCGAAGGCGCGGACCACCGTGGCGCCGCGCTCGATGAGGTCGGCGAAGCGCGCCTTGGCGGCCTCGGCGGCCTGCACCGAGATCAGCGGGCCGAACCATGGCTCGGGCGCGTCATGCCATTCGCCGATGGTCACGCGGTCCGCCAGCGCGGCGACCGCATCGACCAGCGCGGTGCCGAAGTCGTTGTCCGGCACGATCAACCGGCGCGCGCAGGAGCAGCGCTGGCCGGTGGTGATGAAGCTCGATTGCACGACGACAGAGGCGGCTTCGTCGAGATCGCCGTCCCAAACGACCAGCGGATTGTTGCCGCCAAGTTCGAGCGCGAGGATCACGTCGGGCCGGTCCGCGAAAATGCGCCGGAAATGCGCGCCCGCGCCTGCGGAGCCGGTGAACAGCAGCCCGTCGATATGGCCTGCCACCAGCGCCTCGCCGGTGGCGCGCGCGCCGTGGACGATCTGGAACACGCCTTCGGGAAGGCCCGCTTCGGCCCCAGCCTCAAGCCACGCATCGGCCATCGCCTGCCCGGTCGCCGGGGTCATTTCGGAGGGCTTGAAGACCACCGTGTTGCCCGCCAGCAGGGCGGGGACGATATGGCCGTTGGGCAGATGACCGGGGAAGTTGAACGGGCCGAGCACCGCCATCACCCCATGCGGGCGGTGGCGCAGCACGGCGGCGCCGAAGGGCATGTCCTGCCGCTTCTCGCCCGCCCGCTCGGCCTGCGCGGCGATCGAGATGCCGACTTTGCCGATCATCGAGGCCAGTTCGGTGCGGGTCTCCCAGAGCGGCTTGCCGGTCTCGCGGGAGATTACCTCGGCGATCGCGTCCTTTCGGGCTTCCAGCACCGCCTTGTAGCGCTGCACCGCCTCGACCCGCGCGGCGACGGGCAGGGCGGCCCAGGCCGGGAACGCGGCGTGGGCGCGCTCCAGCGCGGCATCGACGGCGGCGCTATCCGCCACTTCGCCTTCCCAGACCAGCGCGCCGCTGGCCGGATCGAACGACTGGAGCAGGCTCATGCGCCCCTCGTCACGGCGAAGATGCCGGTGGCATTGCCGGAATCGAAGGTGAGATCGAGCTTGCCAGTCTCCGGATCGATGTCGCGGGTGATGAACTCATAGAACGAGCCGGGCACCGGCAGCGGCACTTCGCTGCCGTCGGCCTCGCGGAACGGGCGTACGACCTTGTCGGCGAGGATCGCGGTCTGGCGCACCCGGCCATTCTGCGAGATCTCGACCGAAGGCTTCATCGGATAGCCGTCTTCCTTGAGTTCCTCGGCCAGCGCCGCGACATTGGCGGTGCGGGTGGTCGCGTGGTTGAAGGCATTGCCTTCGGTGGCGATCCAGGCGCCTTCCTTGGTCTCGGTAAGGAGCACTTCGTAGTCGGCCAGCGTCGGCGGCTCGTGCTGGCGCTCGAAGCAGGCGAGCGCGCCCTTGAGCGCGACGACGGCCTGGTCGAACGGGCAGCCGCCTTGTGCAGCCAGTGCATCGAGCGCAGCCCATTCGGCCTCGCCCAGCGGGTCGGTCGACGTGCCGAAGACATTCGCGCAGGCCGCCTGCGCGCCTTCGGAAAGCTGGTCGACATGGAGTTCGGATACGAAGAACTGCGGGATCGTTTCCGGCAGGTCGCGCTGGACATAGGCGCGGCCGGTCATGCGGAGCTTGGGCAGCGGATAGAGCCCGCCCACTTCGTAGCCCAGCGGCGCGAGGAAGCGGGCGAAGGCCTCTTGACCGCTCGGCAGGGCGCCGGTCTCGCCGTCGATCGTGCGCAGGGCGCCATGGTCGAAGACGATCGTCTCGCCCGCCTCGCGCACCGACTGCACATAGCGCGCGGCGGTCGGTACGCGCTCCAGCAGGTCGGCGAAGAGCGCGGCGTTGAGGGCCATCGCGACTTGCGCGCGCGAAACGGTCTCGTCGCTGCCCGAGAGCATGGGGTCGATGGTAAGGACGGTGAGAGCGGAACTCGCGGCATCGGCGCCGATCGCCGCCGAGACGAGGCGGAAGAGCGTCTGATCCTGATCTGCGAAAAGGCTGGAGGCGGAGGGCATCGTATTCCCGTCGTTTCTCTGTTGCGCGTAGATCGGACATAGGAAAGCCCCATGGTCAAGTCCATGCCGCGCAGAACCGGGCAGTGCTTTTTTGTCTATACTTTTAGGCGTGATCCAATGGCGCAGAGATGCGATTCGCAACTGCACAAATGTGAACGCAACGCTTTTCCGCGCTCTGCACGGCTTTGGCGACGGGCGGCCTGCCGCTTTATGTAAGATATATTGCAGTGCAGCGGGAAACTCATGGCACCCTTCGGGCTTTCATTGAGCATTCTCCTCCTTCTCTTGCGGGGTGCGCATGAACCTGATGTCCCATGACCAGCAGCCCGCTCCTCCGGCGCCCGAAATATCGGGCGAAGAACCCTGCGGGAAATCGGCTACCGCCAAGGTCCGTTCGATCTTCGAAGTGGTTCCATCCGGCAGTGGCGTCGACATGGAGGAGCGCTTGCCGGAGCGCGCCCTGCACGTCGCGCTGATCGGCAACTTCGCGCCGCGCAAATGCGGGATTGCCACGTTCACGACCGATATCTTCGAACAGCTGCGCGCATTTCATCCCGAGATGACGCTCGACGTCCATGCGCTCGACGACCCTTCCCAGCCGCTCGCCTATCCGGGTGTGACCGGGACGATCGCCTGCAACGATCCCGAGGACTATGCCCGTGCCGCCCGCCAGATCAACGAGGCGGGGGTGGACGCGGTCTGGCTCCAGCACGAATACGGCATCTTCGGCGGCCCCGACGGCGAGATGGTGCTCGGTTTTGTGGACCGGCTTGCGGCGCCGCTGGTGCTGACGCTGCATACCGTGCTTTCCGACCCGTCCGAGCGCCAGCGCGCGATCCTGCGCCATCTGATCGCTCGTGCCTCGCGGATCATGGTCATGTCCCGGCACTCGCGCGACCTGCTGGAAAGCGACTACGGCGCACCTGCGCGCGTGCTCGAAGTGATCGAGCACGGCGCGCCCGACCGTCCCTTCGGTCGCCATGACGAATTCAAGGAAAAGCTGGGGCTGGAAGGCCGCAAGGTGCTGATGACCTTCGGGCTGCTCAGCCGCGGCAAGGGGCTGGAGCATGCGATCCGCGCGCTGCCCGCGATCGTCGCCCGCCATCCGGAGGCGGTCTATCGCATCGTCGGCGCGACCCACCCCAACCTTGTCGCGCACGAGGGCGAGGCTTACCGCGAGGAGTTGCAGGCGCTTGCCGAAAAGCTCGGCGTTTCGGCGCATATCGCCTGGGAAAACCGCTTCCTGGAGACCGACGAGCTGCTCGATCAGCTCGAAGCCTGCGACATCTATCTCACGCCTTATCTCGGCCTGCAGCAGTCAACCTCCGGCACGCTCAGTTATGCGGTGGCGCTGGGCAAGGCGGTGGTTTCGACGCCCTATGTCCATGCCCGCGAACTGCTGGGCGAGGAGATCGGCCGCCTGATCGAGCCGGGTTCGAGTGAGGCGATCGCCGAGGCCGCGAACGCCCTGTTCGATCGCCCGGCGGACCTTTCCGCGATGCAGCGCCGCGCCTGGGCGCGGGGTCGCGAGATGATCTGGCCGCGCTTCGCCGATGCCGGACGGCGCCTCGTCGCCCGCGCTTGCGCCCCCGAACCTGCACTGCCGCCGATCACCGCGACGCCGGGCCTGGCCGCGGTGCTGGCGATGAGCGATGCCACCGGCATGCTCCAGCACGGGGTCGGCGTCGTGCCCGACCGGCGCCATGGCTATTGCCTCGACGACAATGCCCGCGCGCTCATGCTGATGAACGTCGCGCGCGGGTTGCCGGTGGCCGAGCGGATGAAGTGGAGCCTCGTCTATGCCGCCTTCGTGCAGTCGGCCTGGAACCCCGAGCTGGGCCGCTTCCGCAATTTCATGCGCTTCGATCGCAGCTGGTGCGAGGACGAGGGTTCGGAGGACTCGAACGGCCGTGCGGTCTGGGCGCTGGGCCAGACTTGCGCGCGGGCGCCGGACCAGAGCCTGTCGGACTGGGCGCTCCAGCTTTTCGAGGAGGTCCTGCCCGCGCTTGCGATGATCGAATCGCCGCGTGCGCGGGCTTTCGCGATGCTTGGCGCCTGCGCGGTGCTGCGCCGCGAACCGCGCTACGCCGCGGCCCTCGACTGCGTGCGACAAGGCGGCGATTTCCTGATGCGCCTGCTGGGTCATGGCCGCCGGCCTGACTGGGCCTGGTTCGAGGCGGTGCTCGGCTACGACAATCCCCGCCTGCCGCAGGCGCTGATCGAGGCCGGGCTGGCGCTGGGAGACGAGAGCTGGATCGGCGCGGGGCTGGAAACGCTGGAATGGATTTGCAGGCAGCAGGTCTCCGCGCGCGGGCAGTTCCGGCCGATCGGTTCGGAGAGTTTCGGCAAGCCCCATGCCTACCTGCCGTTCGACCAGCAGCCGCTGGAGGCGCAGGCCGCCATCGAGGCCGCATGCAGCGCTTGGACCGCCACGCGCGGTGCGTTCTGGGGCGAACATGCCTTGATCGCGTGGCACTGGTTCTTCGGCGGCAACGATCGCGGGGTGGTGCTCGCCGATATTGCGACGGGCCGTTGCCGCGATGGGGTCACGCCGAGGGGCGCGAATGCCAATTGCGGTGCGGAATCCATTCTCGCCTTCCAACTTTCGCATTATGCTCTGGCCGAGCTTGCCGTTTCGGCGCCGCTGGGACGCGGCGGCGGATTGGGTGGCGGATTCGGAGGAGGATTGCTTGAATCGGCCCGAGAACGTCTGGTCTGAACCGCTTCACATCTTCGAGACTCGTCTCTACGCCGATCCGGCGCGAGTCGTTCTGCGGCCCTTCCACCTTGGCTGGCAGGGCAAGAACGCGCCCGGAGACCGTGCCACCCGGCTGGTCGAGGACGTGGCCGGGCTCAGCGAGGAGCAGGTGGCGAGCGAATACGAACGCGTCCTGCGCGACTTCAAGGAGCGCCATTGGCAAACCGAGAAGATCTTCGCTGAGCGCTTCGACGAAGTGGCGAAGAACCTGGAACTCGATCCCGCGCAGTTCTCGGAAACGCGCCAGCGGCTGATCGGCGCCTATTTCTGCCACGAATATACCTTTGCCGCGGCGGCGCTGATGAACCCCTCGATCGTCCCGGCACCGGACCAGTCGGGCATGCAGGGCGATGCGGTACGCTTCATCATGAGCCTGCGCGCGGTGGGAGAAGGGCACATCAGCTCGATCGCCTTTCGCGAGGGCATTGCCGAGGCGGACGGCACGTTCTGCCTCTGGCCCCAGGCGTCCTTCGCGACTTCGGTGGAGCTGGACGAGGAAGAACAGGTCGATTGCGAGGAGACCGTCTGGGTCCATCGCCATGCGGAATCGAACCTTTCGAACACGGTGATCTTCCCGATCACCGAGCAGCAGCGCGGCGGGCTGGAGGATTTGCGCCTCGTGCGCTTCGACCACGGCGACGGCGATTACGAGTGGGTGGGGACCTACACCGCCTATTCCGGCAGTTCGATCCGCTCCGAACTGCTGCGCACGCGCGATTTCCGCAGCTTCGAACTGGAGCCGATCCGGGGCCGGGCCGGGCGCAACAAGGGCATGGCGCTGTTTCCGGAAAAGATCGACGGTCGCTTCACGATGGTCGGGCGGCAGGACGGCAAGAACCTGTTCCTGCTGCGCTCCGACGCGCTCGACACCTGGGACGACGACGGCGTGTTGCTGATGGAGCCGAAGTATCCCTGGGAGTTCATCCAGATCGGCAATTGCGGTAGCCCGATCCCCACCGAGCACGGCTGGCTGCTGTTCACCCACGGCGTCGGCGCGATGCGCAAGTACGCGCTGGGCTGCGCACTGCTCGACCTCAAGGACCCATCCAAGGTGCTGGCGCGCACGGTGGAGCCGGTGCTGACGGCAGAGAACGCCGACCGCTCGGGCTATGTGCCGAACGTGGTCTATACCTGCGGCGCGCTGAAAGTGGGGGAGCGGCTGCTGCTGCCTTACGGCATTTCCGATAGCACCGTGGGGTTCGCGACCTGCGAGATCGAGAATCTGCTCAAGCTGATGGCGTGAGAGACCCTTGAACAGCGCTGAGTTATCTGGAGTCACCCGTCATCCCAGCGAAAGCTGGGACCGCTGTCGGCTTGCCCTGCCTCTTCGTATACGGCTCAGGCCTGCGACGGCTCAGATAAACCGACAGCGGTCCCAGCTTTCGCTGGGATGACGGCATGAGTACGACGGGGCGACGACCTATCCCGGCCGTCGCCCCGCAACAAACCCGTCAGCCGTGGGCGCCGAACTCGTTCGCCAGCGCGGTGGTGATCCGCAAGGACAGGGCGTAGCACCGCGCGATCGGGTCGATGAATTCGCGGTGGATCTGCGCATAGCCGGTCGCGCTCGAGTCCGGATAGTCGCTGGGCTTGTCCACCTTGAAGTCGTCGATGGAGGGGAAGCTCGTCGGGAAGGCGCGGCGTAGTTGCCCGAGGCCATCCTCGACGCGCAGGGTGAAGAACATCTCCAGCACGTCGTCGCGGCTGATGTCGTTCGCGCGGCTGAACTGCGGAACCATGACGGCGCGCAGGAACATGTGCTTGAACAGGGCGATGCGCAGCGATTGCAGCACGCCGAGGCTGCGGCGGGTATGCTCGCGGTCCGGCAGCGGCGCTTCGTCCGGCAGCAGGTCGAGCAGGAAGTGCAGCTTCATCGCATCGACGCGCAGGCGCGAGGCGAGGCGGCGATAGACGCCGGTGCGGTCATCCTTGGTCAGGTATTCCGCCAGCTTGAGGCAGGCGTCGGCGATGTGCTGCTCGTCGCCGCGATAGGGGCGGCTGGCCCAATAGGCCGAGTTGAACAGCTCGCCATAGGCCGCCACCGTCTTGATCGAGGCCAGGGCATTGGCGTGCCGGGCAAGGCGCATCAATTGCTGGCCGCGCTCGCTCTCGCGCAGCAGCGCGGCAACTTCCTCGCGGTTGCCGTCCGACGCGGTGCCGATGCCCGCGATCACGTTCACCGGATAGCCAAGCTGCTGGAGGATCGCGTTATGCGGGATCGCGCGGATCTGGCGCAGGCTCATCGAGCGGTCCGACGCAAGGTCCGACTGGCGGCGCGATTTGCGGCTGCCGGTATCGTTGAGCAGGCCGAGGCCGAACGCCGTGATCGCGCGGCTGTAGGTGCTCGATTCGAGATGCTCGTGCTGCACGCCGCGGATCGCGCGGTAGAAGTCGAGGCTGAGGTCGGTGCGGCGATAGAACAGGTCGGTCGGCGCATCGGCATCGGCGCCCCACAGCGGCATTTCGGCCATGCGGGTGAGCGTGGCGAGCGCCAGTTCATCCGAGCCGAACCAGAGGTAGCCGTCACCGCCCTGGAACGAGACTTCCGGCTCCAGCCGGATGCCCGCGCGCAGGAAGCGGCGGCGCGCCCAGGGGCTCATCGGCCACTGGAAGCGGTCCTTGAGGCTGGACGGGTGCGCGCCGCGACCCATGGATTCGCCGTGAGTGTTGAAGATCAGCGCCGAAACGTCGGTGAGACCATTGGCGACCATCGCTTCGGACAGGCGGCCTTGCAGACGCTCGATGGCAAGTGCGGCAGGCACCTGCCCGACGAAGCGGCCCGCGTCGGAAAAGCCGGTCTGGATCGAGACCCGGCCGCGCTTGTGAGCATAGTCGCGGTAGGCAGGCTCGGCCAGCACCGCGTCGAGGAAGCGGCCGCCGTGTTCCAGTGCGGTCTCGGTCTCGAACAGCGGCGAGACGTCGACCTTCTCGTCGATCCCGAACATCCGCGCGAAGTAGAGCGCGGCGAGGATCGTGGTCGGCTCCTCGCATTCGGCC
The DNA here is from genome assembly GCF_036820275.1 of Novosphingobium sp. Classification (GTDB taxonomy): domain Bacteria; phylum Pseudomonadota; class Alphaproteobacteria; order Sphingomonadales; family Sphingomonadaceae; genus Novosphingobium. Next base: position 70,048 of record NZ_DAISLT010000021.1, on the reverse strand, counting down.
ACCAGCATGCGGATCGGCGCGTCGGCGTCGATATGGCCGAGGATCTGCGCCATCGCCAGGAACTGGCGCACGGCGGTGGAATTCTCGATCGCGAGCGCGGCGAAGTTGGATTTCAGCGGGGTGACTTCGGCCAGCAGCTCGCGCATGCGGGCCAGCGCGGCCTGACTGGCGAGGTTCAGCTTGCCTTCCGGATCGATGCGCAGGCGGATCGCGTTCTGAAGCTGCGAGGCGTTCACGCGGAAGTGAATCCAGCCCATGCCGAGGCCGTCCGCGCGCATGGCGGCGGCGGCCACGAGAAGCGTGCGCGCCTGGTCCTGATCGGCGTGGCGCGCCTCTTCCTCCAGCCGGGCGATCACGCCTTCTAGACTGACGAGCCGGTCAGGGTGTTCGGCGGTCAGGGCATTGGCGGCTTCCGACAGGGCTTCGGGCGAGGACAGGTCGGCGGCGAAGCGGCTGACCATATCCTGCGTCAGCGCGGCGGCGCGGGCAAGCTGCTGCGAAATCTCCGGCGCGGCCTGCGCGAGGCTTTCCGCATAGCGGGCAAGCCGCTCGGCCTTTTCCTCCAGCCGGTAGCGGATCGAGGTGGACCAGCCGATATCGGTGCGGCCGTCCATGTCGTAGCCGACCCATGAGGCGAAGCGCGCGGGCATCGGATTGAGGCCCTTCCAGCGCTTGGGCCAGCGGGCGGCGGCAATATCGAACAGGCGTTCGTTGATGCGGTCGCGGGCCTTCTGGCCGCGGGCGATCGCTTCCATCGCCTTGCCGTGCTCGTAGTCGAGGGTGATCGTGTCGCGGTCGGGCGAGGCGGCGCAGACGGTGGCCTCGCTGTGGTCGCCGGTGGAGGCGGCGTGAGTCACGGCCTCGGTCTGGGCGGTGGACAGCAGGAAGGTAGGGTGTCCGGTGAAGACGACATGGGCGGCGGGGCGCTGCCAGCGCACGGCGAAGGCGGTGAAATCGTCTCCCGCTGCCGTGGCGTCGGCGGCGGCGTCCAGCCGCTTTTCGTTTTCGGCCGGAGCGATGGGGGCGAGCAGGCGGTCAAGCCGCGCAGCGCGGGCGCGCAGCCCTTCGCACTCCATCTCGGCGACGAGGGCCTCGATCTGGTCGAGGCCCATTTCGCCGTTTTCCAGCTGGCGCGACAGTTCGAGCCCCAGCTGGAAAACCGGATTGTAGAGCGGCGTCTGGGCGGTCAGGACATGGAGTTCCTGAAGCCTGCGGTCGAGATCGTCGACCGTGGTCAGCGCCGCCCCCGTCATCGGGGAAGCCCCGCGGCGAGGCGGGCTGCCGCCTCGATCTTGGCCACATCGGGCTTGCCCTTGGGGACCATCCAGCTGCCGCCGACGCAGAGCACGGCATCGAGACCGAGCCATTCCGGAGCGTTCTCCGGGGTGACGCCGCCGGTCGGGCAGAACTTCGCCTTGAACAGCGGTGCGGCGATGGCCTTCAGTGCCGGAGGACCGCCCGCCGCCATGGCGGGGAAGAACTTCAGGCGGTCGAACCCGCATTCCAGCGCGAACATCACGTCGCTGGCATTGGCGGTGCCGGGCAGGAACGGGATCTGCGACTTGTAGGCGGCTTCGGCCAGCATCGGGGTGAGGCCGGGCGAGACGATGAATTCGGCGCCTGCGTCGATCGAGCGCTTGAGGTCGTCCGGCGAAAGCACCGTGCCCGCGCCGACCACGGCGCCGGGAACCTGCTTCATCACCTTGATCGCCTCGATCGCGCATTCGGTGCGCAGCGTCACTTCAAGCGCGGGCAGACCGCCTGCAACGAGGGCTTCGGCGATCGGCAGGGCGTGTTCGATATCCTCGATCACCAGCACCGGAATCACCGGGGCGAGACGCATGACCTTTTCGACGGCTTCGGAGATGCTGCTCATTGGACGTGCTCCCTGACATAGGCGGCAGCCGCGCCGAAGAGGCCGGGCTGCGGATGGGTGATGAGCTTGACCGGCATCTGCGCCATCATGCCCGCAAAGCGGCCCTTGGCGCAGAATCGCTCGGCAAAGCCCGAGGACAGAATGGTTTCGCGGATACGGTAGCCGAGGCCGCCGGCGATCACGACGCCGCCCGCACCGTGGGCCAGCGCGCAGTCGCCCGCCGCGCTGCCGAGGGCGAGGCAGAAGCGATCCACCGCGGCGGCGGCCAGCGGATCGGACTGGTCGGTCCCGGCGGTCCAGATCTCGACGTCGGTCATCTCGTGCACCGCGCGGTTCTCCATGGCGGCCAGCGTCTGGTAGATATCGACGATGGCGGGGCCGGAGACGACGCGCTCGGTGGAGACGCGGTTGTGACGCTTGCGCAGGCGGGCGAGGATCGCGTCCTCGATCAGGTCGAGCGGGGCATAGTCGGTATGACCGCCTTCGGTCGCCTGCACATGATAGAAGCCGCCCTTTCCGTGGGGCAACCCGTTGCGCCACAAGTGCGCGACGCCAAGGCCGGTGCCCGGGCCCAGCACGCTGAGCGTGCCCGATGCGGGCAGCGGCACGTCCGGTCCGGCGAGGTGCAGGAACTGGTCCTCGGGTGCCAGCGCGACGGCATAGGCGACCGCCGCGAAGTCGTTGACCACGGTGTAGTGTTCCACGCCCAGCTTTTCCTGGATCAGGCCGGGGCGGATGATCCAAGGGTTGTTGGTGAAGCGGATCACCTCGCCGCCGACCGGCCCGGCAATCGCGATCGAAACGGCAGCGGGCAGAGCACCGCCCATGCGCTCGCGGAAGGCTTGCCAGGCGAGCTGGAAGCTGCCGTGGTCGCTGGTGTGCAGGGTGACGGGTTCGCCCAGCGTGATCTGCCCCGCGTGGCTGACCGTGGCCAGCGCGAAGCGGGCGTGGGTGCCGCCGATATCGACCGCAACGAGGTCGGTGGTCCCGGAGTCGCTCACAATCCCGCGACCTCCAGCATCGACGAGCCGCCCTGTTCGGCGCCGCCCGCATTGATGCGGAACATCGCGAAGAGTTCGCGGCCCATGCCTTCGGCAGGCGCGGGGAGCGGGGCGGGGGTACGGCCCGAAAGGTCGGCCGTGGTGGAAAGCGTGCCGTCCTCGGCGGAGAGGCGGACGATGTCGCCGTCCTGGAGATAGGCGATCGGGCCGTCGGCCAGCGCTTCCGGCGTGACGTGGATGGCGGCCGGAACCTTGCCCGAAGCGCCCGACATGCGGCCGTCGGTGACAAGCGCCACCTTGAAGCCGCGATCCTGCAGCACGCCCAGCGGCGGCGTCAGCTTGTGCAGTTCGGGCATGCCGTTGGCGCGCGGGCCCTGATGGCGCACGACCACCACGACATCGCGGTCCAGTTCGCCCGCCTTGAAGGCATTGATGACGCCTTCCTGGGTTTCGAACACGCGGCAGGGCGCCTCAATGGTCCAGCGCTCCTGATCGACCGCGCTGGTCTTGAAGGTGGCGCGGCCGACATTGCCGGAGACGAGGCGCATGCCGCCGTCGGGCAGGAAGGGCTTGGCCACCGTGCTCAGCATGGTGTCGTCGCCGCTGACCGCGGGGGCGGGCTTCCACTTGAGTTCGCCGTCATCCAGCGTCGGCTCGGTGGCATAGGCCCGCATGCCGTCCTTCGAGACGGTGAGGATATCCTCATGCGCAAGGCCCGCATCGAGCAGTTCGCGCACGACCCAGCCCATGCCGCCAGCAGCGTGGAAGTGGTTCACGTCGCCCGAACCGTTGGGATAGACGCGCGTGATGAGCGGCACGGCAGCGGAAAGCTCGTCGAAGTCCTGCCAGTCGATATGGATACCGGCGCAGCGGGCCATGGCGGGCAGGTGGATCGCGTGGTTCGTCGATCCGCCGGTGGCGAGCAGGCCGACGATGGCGTTCACGATCGCCTTTTCGTCCACGAGATGGCCCATCGGACGGAAGTCGTCGCCCTTGCGGGTCATCTCGGTCACGCGATGAACGGCGGCGCGGGTCACGGCCTGGCGCAGCGAGGTGCCGGGCGGCACGAAGGCGGCGCCGGGCATGTGCAGGCCCATCATCTCCATCATCATCTGGTTGGAGTTGGCGGTGCCATAGAACGTGCAGGTGCCCGCCGAGTGATAGGAGGCGCTTTCGCTGGCCAGCAGTTCCTCACGGCCGACCTTGCCCTCTGCATAGAGCTGGCGGACCTTCTGCTTCTCCTTGTTGGAGATGCCGCTGGGCATCGGCCCCGAGGGAATGAACACGGCGGGCAGGTGGCCGAAGCGCAGCGCGCCCATGACGAGGCCGGGGACGATCTTGTCGCAGATGCCCAGAAGCGTCATGCCGTCGTACATCGCGTGGCTGAGCGAGACGGCGGTGGAGAGGGCGATGGTGTCGCGGCTGAACAGCGAGAGTTCCATGCCGTCGAAGCCCTGAGTCACGCCGTCGCACATGGCGGGCACGCCGCCCGCGACTTGCGCCGTCGCGCCCACTTCGCGGGCGTAGAGCTTCATCTGCTCGGGATAGCGGCCATAGGGCTGATGCGCCGAGAGCATGTCGTTGTAGGCGGTGACGATGCCGACGTTGATCGCCTTGCCGGTGGCGATGGCGGGCTTGTCCTCGCCGCTGGCGGCAAAGCCGTGCGCGAGGTTGGAGCACGAAAGGAACGAACGGTCGGAATGACGGCCGGCTTCACGCTCGACCAAGGCGAGATAGCGTTCGCGGCTGGGCTTCGACCGTTCGATGATGCGATCGGTCACGCGGGCGACCACCGGGCTGAGGTTGCTCATGGGGTTACTCCTGCACTTTCCGTCTGTCTTTTTTGTCTCAGCCTCCCGAAGCCGCCGCTACGGGATCTCCCGAGCGAGGCTTGAAGGCATTTAGGTAACCGGTGTCAACATCTATCTTCCACCGGTTTGCGGGGAATTGCTTGCAGCCCGGGCATAAGAGGGCGCCCACGCACCCCGGTCATATAGGGTGCGTGTCAGGTTCATGCCCGCGCCGGTTGCCTTACTCGTGCCACGTGACGCCATCGCGCTCGGCGAGGGCGATGGCGGCGGAGGGGCCCCAGCTTCCGGCAGTGTAGGTCTTGGGCTCCTGAGCCTGTTCCTCCCACTCGGTACGGATCGCGTCGATCCAGTCCCACTGCGCTTCCACTTCGTCGCGGCGGACGAACAGGGTCTGCTCGCCTTCGATGAGGTCGAGCAGCAGGCGCTCATAGGCGATGCGGCGCTGCGGACCCGCGAAGGCGTCGGGCATCGAGATGTCGAGCGGGATCGAGCGCAGGCCGAAGCCGTTGCGATCGAGGCCCGGCACTTTGGCCATGAGCGAAAGCGTGATGTTCTCGCTCGGCTGGATGCCGATGACCAGGCGGTTGGGCACGGTGCGCGCGCCGCGGCCGTGGAAGATCGAGTGCGGCACGTCGCGGAACTGGACGACGATCTCGGTCGTGCGCCGGGGCAGGCGCTTGCCGGTGCGCAAGTAGAAGGGCACGCCCTGCCAGCGCCAGTTGTCGATATGCGCCTTGATCGCGACGAACGTCTCGGTGTTGGAATCCTTGCCGAGTTCGTCGTCGTAGCCCGGCACGGCCTGGCCGCCGATGGCCCCGGCGCGGTACTGGCCGGTGACGGTCTCGTTGGCGGCGACCTTGCGCAAGGAGCGCAGGATCTTCACCTTCTCGTCGCGCACGCTGGTGGCGTCGTAGCTGACCGGCGGCTCCATCGCGACGAGCGCGAGCAGCTGGAGCATGTGGTTCTGCACCATGTCCCGCAGCGCGCCCGAATCGTCGTAATAGGCAACGCGCGATTCCAGGCCCACGGTCTCGGCCACGGTGATCTGCACGTGGTCGATATGCGCTGCGTTCCACAGCGGTTCGAACATCAGGTTGGCGAAGCGCAGCGCCAGCAGGTTCTGGACGGTTTCCTTGCCCAGATAGTGGTCGATGCGGAAGATGCGGTCTTCCGGGAAAGCGCGGGCGACGGCGTCGTTGATGACCTTGCTGGAGGCAAGATCGACGCCGAGCGGCTTTTCCAGGCCGATGCGCACGTTGTCGCCGGCCAGACCGCTGGCCTGAAGGCCGCGAATGGTCGGCTCGAACAGGCTGGGCGCGGTGGAGAGGAAGATCGAGAGGCCGTCTTTCGGCTCACCCACTTTGGCCGCCAGCGCGTTGAAGCCTTCCATCTGGTTGGCGTCGAGCGTCTGGTACGACAGGCGGTTGAGGAACCGCGCCATGCCGCCGCGCCGGTCGGCGGGCAGGAACTGTTCGAGCGAAGCCCGCGCGAAGTTGCGGAATTCCGCATCGTCATGCTCGGAACGGGCGGTTCCGACGATCTCGATCTTGGGATCGAGCAGGCCTTCGGCATCGAGCGCGCAAAGCGAGGGGAGAAGCATGCGGCGCGAAAGATCGCCGGTGGCGCCGAACAGGAGCAGGCGGTCGGACGTGAATGGGGCCGAAATCGAATTGGTCACTGGGCGCAGTCCACCTTCTGGGGGTTATCCACCTATATGGTCATTTTCCGCCGGGGATCGGCGGGTTCCTCCTCCTGTGCACCCCTGCCATGAGCCCCGCGAGGAATAGATGCCTCTTCGCGGTTGCAGCATGACACGGACTGCGTGGGTCGTGCTAGGCGAGAGTGCGCGAAACCTCAACCTCGTTTGCACGGATTGAACGGGAGAAGTGCCTGCATACGTATTTAGAACCGTAGAGGATGCGATTTTCCGCAAGTTCGTTGCGGCGGCGTCTTTGTCCTGTCGTCAGGTGCGGGCATGGAGAAAGATCGGCGCCGCGGAAAACGGCTGCCATGAAGGATAGAAAGCGAAGATCATGGCCGGTGACGGCGTCCACCTCCTCGAACATCTCCAGACCCCCGCGATGATGGTCTCGCGCGGGCAAGTGCGCTTTGCCAACGGTGCGGCGCGGGCACTGCTGGGCGCGCATATCGTCGGACAGGACGTGCGCATCGCCATCCGCGAGCCGCGCGCGGTCGCCGCGATCCTCAGCGACGAAGGCGGCATCGCCCGGGTCAGCGGCCTTTCCACCGGCGGTAGCGTCTGGGAAGTCGATTGCCGCGTGGTCTCGCAGACCGACCGGCTGGTCAGCCTCTACGACCTGTCGGAACGGGTCAGCGTCGCCAAGTCGCACGCCGATTTCGTCGCCAATGCCAGCCACGAACTGCGCACGCCGCTCGCCAACGTGCTCGGCTATGTGGAGACGCTGCACAACCCCAAGGCGGGCGGCGACGAGAGCGTGCGCACGCGCTTCCTCGACACCATCCGCCACGAGGCGCAGCGCATGCAGGCGCTGATCTCCGACCTCATGTCGCTGTCGCGGATCGAGGCGGTGAAGCACGAAGTGCCGTCCGAACGGGTCGAAATGGTGGCACTGGCGCGGGAAATCGCGGGCGAGGCGCGCGGCGATGCGCAGATCGAGGTCCAGTCCAACAGCGCCCAGGCGGTGGTGACGGGCGATCGCGGCCAGCTTGCGCAAGTGCTGCGCAACCTCATCGACAACTCGCTGAAGTACGGCAAGCAGGGCGGCCCTGTGGATGTCAGCCTCGAATCGACGCCGACCGGCTGGGTGCTGGTGACGGTGCGCGATCACGGCGACGGCATCGCGCCGGAGCACCTGCCGCGCGTGACCGAGCGCTTCTACCGCGCCGACACCAGCCGCAGTCGCATGGTCGGCGGGACCGGGCTCGGGCTCTCGATCGTCAAGCACATCGTCGAGCGCCACCGGGGCCGTTTCGATATCGACAGCCGACCGGGGCAGGGCACCACCGCCTCGCTGATGCTGCCGCTGCGCAAGGAAGAGGCGGCGCGGTAAGGGGAGCGCGGTTCGAGCGTCCTCAGAAGTCCAGCTCGAACCGTGTGCCAACCACTTGTGCATTGTAGTCGGTCTTGCCCGAGGGCAGGGCCTTGGCGCCGGTGTAGTCCATCAGCGCATAGTTCACGTTGAAGCGCAGGTTCTGGATCGGCTCCCACACGAGCGCGGCGATGTAGCCGTTCTGGGTGCCGCCGCGAATGTCGCGGTCGTTGAGGTCCAGCCAGTCGTAGCGCAAGGTGAAGAGCAGCGAGCCCATGCCGCCTTCGCCCATCGGATGGGCGGGCTTCTCGACGCGGAAGATGCCTTCCTTGTAGCCGCGATGGTCGCCCTTGGTGAGGAAGATGCCGGTCTCTGCATAGGCGCCCTGGAAAGTGACGGTGGAGGCATCGACGCGGTTGGCGGTGAGGGCGTGATACTCGGCCGCCGCATGCCAGCGGCCGCGAATGGCGGCGAACTCGACGCCGTAGTGGTCCTCTTCGGACACGTTCATCACCGGCGTACCGATCAGGCGGGTATTCGTCGAATGGACGTAGGGGCGCTGGCGGTAGCGGGTGTCGCTTTCCGCCAGACGGCCGAGGCGGCGCCAGTGGGCCGAACCGCCGAAGTGCAGCTGCAGGTCGCCGAGCTTCGGCGCGAACACGAGGCGGCCGTCGAGACCGTAGCTGTTGTTCTCGTCGCCGCCGTCGACGCCGTCGCTGTCGTTGGCGAGCGCGCCGATATCGTCGGTGAACACGCCCGCCTGCGCCAGCCACGGTCCCTTGCCGTACTGGAAGGCGAGGCCGAGACGGCGCTCGAAGTTGAAGGCGTCGGTGAAGGCGGCGCGCTCCATCACGCTGCCGCTGGTGTCGCCGGTGAGTTCGTCGAGCGACTGGAACGAGTTCTGGTTGCCGAGCCGGACCTGCCACGGGCCGTTGTGATAGCCGACATAAGTATCGACCAGATCGACGGCATTGTCGGAGAGTTCGAGTTCCAGCTTGTAGTCGAACCCGGCGCCCAGAGCGCCCTCGGCGCCGAGGCGGATGCGGCGCATCTCGTTCGAGAAGCCGAGGCCCTTGTCGTTCAGGCTGCCCGGACCCTTCACGTAGTTGGCGTCGGCCTGGATGCGGCCCTTGACCTTGAACAGGCGGTCGCCCTGCGCGAATTGCGGGCTGCCCTTCCACTCGATGGCGGTCTCGTCCTTGGCCTTTTGCTTGGTGGCGGGAGCGGCGGTCCCGGCGGCAAGGGCGGGGGTTCCGGCCGGGGCGGTGTTCTGCGTCGAGGCGGCAGCCGCATCCGCAGCGGGAGCGGCGGCGTTTAGCCGGGCTTCCATCGCCTCCATCTGCGCCTTCATCGTGCGGATCTGGGCGCGCAGGGCTTCGGCTTCTTCCGCCGAGATCGCCTGCGCCTGCGCGGCGGAGGCGGAAAGAACGACGGCGACGGCCGTTGCACAAGCCATGACGAGACGCATTAGGGCATTCTCCACTGCGCGGCACCGATATGCCGGTCGCGACGGGGGGCGACTATTGCCGTCCAATGACACTTTGATGACTAATGTGACTGTCGATGTGACAAATATGACGACGGGCACGCGCCTATCGGCTGGGCGTTTGCGGCCCGGATCGGCGGTGGTGGATCGTTCGCAACGGGCGCGAAAGGGCGGTTGATTAGGGCACGTTTCCTCGGAGGCCATGCGTAAGCCTTTCTGACATCACGGAAACGGCCATGGCTCTGCGCCGGACGTCTCTCGCGGCATCGCAGGGACGTGCCTCCGTCACGGCAACGGGAACACCGTCCGGCAGACCTGCCGACGCTCCCGACAAGGCGCGGCGTGCAGGTGTCTGTTCGCGACAGAATGCAGACGTAATGTTGCTGTCAGAAGACTCGTCGAAGGGAGTCGGGGAATCGCCGCGTGCGATTCGCTATTGTCGCATCACCGTCATGTTTCTGTGCCGCCCACCGTTCCGACCCAGGGTTCGATGCCGCCGAAACCCCAGCATTTGCGCGGCTTGGCGAGTTATGTCACTTCATTGTCATGGAAGTGTCATCCTACCCCAATAGGGGCGTCGCAGAGATAAAACCCAAGGGGTTAAAACCATGCGTTCGACCAAGACCATCATCTTTGCTGCCGTCTCCGTCCTCGCTCTGAGCGCCTGCGGCGGATCGGGCGGTTCGAGCGCGGGTTCGCGCGACTTCGTGCGGGCCGTCGGCTCCTCCACCGTCTATCCCTTCGCCACCGCCGTTGCCGAACAGACCGCGAAGGCGGGCGGCAAGTCCCCGGTCATCGAATCGACCGGCACGGGCGCGGGCATGAAGCTGTTCTGCGCGGGCGTTGGCGCCCAGCACCCGGACATCGAGGACGCCTCGCGCCGGATGAAGAAGTCCGAGTATGACGAATGCGTCAAGAACGGCGTGACCGAGATCGTCGAGATCCAGGTCGGCATCGACGGCATCGCCTTTGCCGAGGGCAAGAACGGCCCCAACATGAAGCTGACGCCGACCGACATCTACAAGGCGCTGGCCGCCAATCCGTTCGGCAAGCCCAACACTGCCAAGACCTGGAAGGACGTGAACCCGTCGCTCCCGGCCGAACCGATCCTCGTCTACGGCCCGCCCTCGACCTCGGGCACGCGCGACGCGCTCAAGGAACTGATCCTCGAAGCCGGTTGCAAGACCGACGCCGCCACCAAGGCGCTCAAGGACAGCGACAAGGACAAGTACGAGGCGACCTGCCACGACATCCGCGAGGACGGCCCCTATGTGGACGCCGGTGAGAACGACAACCTGATCGTCCAGAAGATCTCGCAGAACCCCAAGGCTATCGGCATCTTCGGCTACTCGTTCCTCGAATCGAACGCGGGCACCATCAAGGGTATCCCGATGTCCGGCATCGAGCCGACTTACGCCTCGATCTCCGACTTCTCGTACCCGGGCGCCCGTCCGCTCTACATCTACGTGAAGAAGCAGCACCTCGCGCCGATCAAGGGCCTCCAGGCCTATGTCGCCGAATGGGCCAAGTCGTGGGGTCCCGACGGCACTCTGAAGGCCAAGGGCATGGTCATCTCGCCCGATGACGTCCGCGCCAAGAACGCCGACATCGTCGCCAAGATGACGCCGCTCGATCCCTCGGTTCTGAAGTAAGCCCCCGCGGGGGCAGGGACGCGAAGGGCGGCCATACATGATTCTTACCGGAGTACTTCTGGCCGTTCTCGGCCTCGGTCTCGTCGGCTGGTTTGCCGCACGGGGCCGGGCCCGGCTGCTCCATACCGGGCGCGGCACGATGCATTCGATGCCGGGCTATCACGCCTGGCACGTCGCGCTGTGGATCGTCTTCCCGGCGCTGATCGCCTGGGGCGCGTGGCAGGCGGTGATGCCGGGGCTGGTCGACGGGGCGGTCATGGCCGACCCCGTGGCCGCGCAGCTTCCCGCCGATGCCATGAGCCGTGCGGCCATCCTCGCCGAAGCCAAGACCATCGCCGACAACCCCGATGCGGTTGCCTTCAACCCGCTGGCGAACACGCTGGCAGGGCCGGTGCGCGACGCCCACGGCCGCTTTGGCCTGATCGGCGGACTGCTGGTGGCGATCGTCGCGCTGGCAGGTGGCGGCTGGGCCTTCACCCGCATCCGTGCGAACTACCCGGCGCGCAGCCGTGTCGAGCGCGGCGTGCTGGGGCTGCTGCTGGTCGCCTCGCTGATGGCGATCCTGACCACCTTCGGCATCGTCGCCTCGCTGGTGTTCGAAGCGGGCATGTTCTTCAAGGACGTCTCGCCGATCGACTTCCTGCTCGGCACCCACTGGTCGCCCGGCTCGGCGCGCGGTGACAACCTGGGTGAGAGCTTCGGCGCGGTGCCGCTGTTCTGGGGCACGATCTACATCGGCGCGATCATCGCCATGATCGTGGCGATCCCGCTCGGCCTGATGAGCGCGGTCTACCTCACGCAATATGCCTCGCCGACGATCCGCAAGTGGCTGAAGCCCATGCTGGAGATTCTCGCGGGGATTCCCACGGTGGTCTACGGCTACTTCGCCGCCCTGACCGTCGCGCTGATCTTCCGCGACTTCGCCGCTTCGCTCGGCATGGCCAACCCCTCGACCGAGAGCGCGCTGGCGGCCGGTGTGGTCATGGGCGTGATGATCATTCCCTTCGTCTCCTCGATGGCCGACGACGCGCTTGCCGCCGTGCCCCGCGCGATGAGCGACGGTTCGCTGGCGCTGGGCGCCACCAAGTCCGAGACGATCAAGAAGGTGCTGCTGCCCGCCGCACTGCCCGGCATCGTCGCGGGCGTCATGCTGGCGATCAGCCGCGCCATCGGCGAGACCATGATCGTGGTCATGGCCGCAGGTGCCGCCGCCAACCTTTCGGCGAACCCCTTCGCCTCGATGACCACGGTCACCTATCAGATCGTCCAGATGCTGACCGGCGACCAGGAGTTCAACAGCCCCAAGACGCTCTCCGCCTTCGCGCTGGGCCTGGTGCTGTTCATCGTCACCCTCATCCTCAACATCATCGCCCTTCGCGTGGTGAAGCGCTTCCGGGAAGCTTATGAGTAACGCATCTCTCCGTAACGCGCGCCCGGGCGACGCCTCCTTCGGCAACGCGGTCCCTGGCAATGCCCGGTGGCAAACGCCGGAGGCCCTGCGCCGGATTTCCCGCCGCAACGCCGCCGAGCGCCGCTTCAAGCTGATCGGCCTGGGCGCGATCGTCCTCAGCCTCGCCTTCTTGGCGTTGCTGCTGGTGATCATGCTCAAGAACGGCCTTTCCGGCCTCGACTGGTCGTTCCTGACCGGCTCGGACTCGACCGATCCCGATCTCGCCGGTGTCTGGGGCGCGACCAAGGGGTCGCTGCTGACGATGCTCGTCACCCTGCTGCTCTCGTTCCCGATGGGCGTGCTGGCGGCGATCTACCTGGAGGAGTTCGCTCCCAAGGCGCGCTGGATCGAGTGGGTCGAAGTCTCGATCAACAACCTCGCCGCGGTGCCTTCGATCATCTTCGGTCTGCTCGGCCTTGCGGTGTTCATCAATACGCTGGGCATGCCGCGCAGCTCGCCGCTGGTCGGCGGCCTGACCCTGGCGCTGATGACGATGCCGGTCATCGTCATTTCGGGCCGCAATGCGATCAAGGCGGTGCCGCCCTCGATCCGCGATGCTGCTCTCGCGATCGGCGCGAGCAAGATGCAGACCGTGTTCCATCACGTCCTGCCGCTCGCGCTGCCGGGTATCCTCACCGGCACGATCATCGGCATGGCCCGCGCGCTGGGTGAAACCGCGCCGCTGCTGATGATCGGCATGCGCGCCTTCGTCGTCACCCCGCCGGGCGGGATCACCGACCCGTCGAGCGTGCTGCCGATGCAGATCTTCCTGTGGTCCGACGAGATCAATTCCGGTTTCGTGCAGAACACTTCCGCCGCCATCATCGTCCTGCTGGTCTTCCTGCTGGCGATGAACGGCCTTGCAATCTACCTTCGAAACAAGTTCGAAGTGCGCTGGTAGAAACATGACAAACGCCAAACTGCCTTCCACCAAGCTCACGGCCCGCAACGTCGACGTCTTCTACGGCGCGAAGAAGGCCATCAACGATGTCTCGATCGAGATCGACAACGGCATCGTCACCGCCTTCATCGGCCCGTCGGGCTGCGGCAAGTCGACCTTCCTGCGGTCTCTCAACCGCATGAACGACACGATTGCCGACGCCCGCGTCACCGGCGAGATCCTGCTCGACGGCGAGAACATCTACTCGCCCGACATGGACCCGGTGGCCCTGCGCGCCCGCGTCGGCATGGTGTTCCAGAAGCCGAACCCGTTCCCGAAGTCGATCTACGAGAACATCGCCTATGGCCCGCGCATCCACGGCCTGGCGCCGTCGAAGGCGGACATGGACGGGATCATCGAAAGCTCGCTGACCAAGGCGGGCCTGTGGGACGAAGTGAAGGACCGGCTTAACGAGCCCGGCACCGCGCTTTCGGGCGGCCAGCAGCAGCGCCTCTGCATCGCCCGCGCCATCGCCGTCAGCCCCGAAGTGATCCTGATGGACGAGCCGTGCTCTGCGCTCGACCCGATCGCCACCGCGCGTATCGAGGAACTGATCGACGAGCTGAAGGAAAGCTTCGCCATCGTCATCGTCACCCACTCGATGCAGCAGGCCGCGCGCGTCTCGCAGCGCACCGCCTTCTTCCACCTCGGCAACCTGGTGGAATACGGCGACACCAGCCAGATCTTCACCACCCCGCGCGAGGAAAAGACCAAGGACTATATCACCGGCCGCTACGGTTAATTCGCGGCGACAAGGTGCTATAAGTCAGGGAAATTCAGGGAAGACATAAATGGTCGATCATACAGTCAAGGCCTTCGACAGCGAGATCGGGCAGCTTCGCGGCCTCGTCGCCGAAATGGGCGGCCTCGCCGAAGTCGCGATCCGCGACGCCATCGTCGCGCTTACCCAGCATGACGAGGATCTCGCGGCCCAGGTCGTCGCCGCCGACGCCCGCCTCGATGCGCTGGAAGCCGAAGTGGACCGCCTTGCGGTGCGCACCATCGCGCTGCGTGCGCCGATGGCCGACGATCTGCGCGACGTCATCGCCGCGCTCAAGATTTCCGGCGTGATCGAACGCATCGGCGACTATGCGAAGAACATCGCCAAGCGCGTCAATGCCCTCGAGAACCGGCTCAAGATCGAACCGCTCGAACTCGTGCCGATGATGGCCGAGATCGCCGAGGGCATGGTTCGCGACGTGCTCAACGCCTACGGTTCGCGCGATGCCGCGCTGGCGCAGGAAGTGATCCGCCGCGACGAAAAGCTGGACCAGTTCTACAACACGCTGTTCCGCTCGCTGCTGACCCACATGATGGAGAACCCGGCGACGATCTCCAGCGCGGCGCAGCTTCTGTTCATCGCCCGCAACCTCGAGCGCATCGGCGATCACGCCACCAATGTCGCGGAAATGGTCTACTACGCCGCCACCGGCGAATACCACGCCGAGCGTGACAGCCAGACCGACGATACGAGGAACCTGCCGTGAACCCTTCCGTCCTGGTGGTCGAGGACGACCGCGCGCTCTGCGAACTGCTTACCTGGAACCTCAGCGCCGAAGGCTACAACGTGCGCAGCACCAGCGACGGCGAGGAAGCCCTGCTGATGGTGCAGGAACAGGCGCCCGACGCCATCATCCTCGACTGGATGATCGAGCACGTTCCCGGCATCGAAGTCTGCCGTCAGCTCCGCAAGGACAAGGACACGGCGCAGATCCCGATCCTCATGCTCACCGCCCGCGGCGAGGAAGAGGACCGCATCCGCGGCCTCAAGACCGGCGCCGACGACTATGTGACGAAACCGTTCAGCCCGCGTGAGCTGCTGGCCCGCATCGAGGCGCTGCTGCGCCGCGCGCGGCCCTCGCTGGCGGGCAATGTGCTCCAGTGGGGCGATATCGAGCTGGACGCCACCAGCCACCGCGTTCGCCGTTCGGGCGAGGCGCTGCACCTCGGTCCCACCGAGTTCCGCCTGCTGCGCTATTTCATGGAACGCCCGAACCGCGTGGTCTCGCGCCAGCAGATTCTCGACGGGGTCTGGGGCATGGACTCCGACATCGACGAACGCACCGTGGACGTCCACATCCGCCGGTTGCGCAAGGCGATCAACCGCGACGGCGACACCGACCCCATCCGCACCGTCCGCGCAGCGGGCTATGCGATGGACGTGACCTGATCCGGCCCGGCCGGGGAAGGCGATCGATCGCCTTCCCCGGCCGGACCTCACATCTTCAGAACTTGTAGCCGAGACCGACTGCGACGATATCGGAGTCCGGCTCGCGATTGCTGACCAGAACGTGCTTGTACTCCAGCTTGGCGTAGACGTTCTCGTTCAGGTCCTGCTCCCAGCCGGTGCTGAGGCCGACAGCGTCGCTGCACTCACGGCAGTCCTTCGACTGCCAGTTCGCCGCGGCATAGAGCTTGGCGCCCGGCAGAATCCGCGCACCAGCGCGGCCGCCGACACCCCAGACCACCCGGGTATCGTCCGCCAGCACCTTTTCCGCGATGCCTTCCACGCCCACGAAGAAGCGCTCGTTCAGATCGACGTCGTGACCGACCGTGAGGGCGGCGACGGCGTTGGTCTCGCGGTGATTCCAGATCACGCCGCCGGTGCCTTCGATGTAGGTCTCATCGGCAAGCGCGGGCGTCGCGGCGGAAACGAGAGCGGCGGAAGCCAGAACTGCCGGCAGCAGGGCGGGAAGATAACGCATGGTTGTTCCTCGGGTGGAAATTACACCACCTGCGAAAGAGGCAGCGTCTGTGGTCCCGCCATTAGGCTTCACGATTGCGATATAACATTGCTGATACTTGGCTGAAGATTGCAGTTTTCCGAACCGGGCTTCCGGCCGGACGCTTCCTTGCCTATGCCTGCACTCTCGCGGCGGCAGTGGTCCCGGCATTTCGAGAAGGCAGGCTTGAACAGAGCGATGGATCAGGAAAGTAGGGTTCAGGAAAGCGGCGCGCGTGCGGCGGCGCCGCAGTCGGTGACGCGCGTGATTCGGCTGCTGGAAGCGCTCTGCACGAGCGGCGAGCCGCTCTCGCTGGCCGATCTCAGCCGCCGTCTCGCCACGCCCAAGAGTAGTCTCGCAGCGCTGCTGCGCGGTCTTGCCGAGGAAGATTTCGTGATCGGAGCGGAGGGCCTGTGGCGGCTCGGCCCCGGTGCCTTCGGGCTGGGCAGCGCATTGACGCAGGCGCGGCGGCGCCTGCAAAGCTCCGATCTGGTGCGTGACGGCATGCGCCGCCTTTGCACGGCGACGGGCGAGACCGTGCTCTTCGCGGTCGGCGATGCCGAAGGCGATCAGCTGACTTATGTGGACATGGTCGAGAGTCGCAATGTCGTGCGCTATTCGGTCAGTGTCGGCGACCGGCGGCCGCTTTATGCCACCGCCGGGGGGCGAGCGCTGCTGGCGGCCTCGCCGCCGGAAGCGGTGGAGAGCTACTTGCGCCGCCTGAAAGCGCAGGCTTTCACCCCGGCGACGCTGGTGGAGCGCCAGTCCCTCGCGGCTGCCGTTGCCGCCGCGCGCGATCAGGGCGTGGCCCAGACCGTCGATCAGGCGGCCGAAGGTGTGACAGGCACCGCGGCGACGATACGCGATGCCGCCGGTCTGGTGGTGGGCGCGATGGTGGTCGCCGCCCCCAGTTCCCGCGCGCAAGGCAGGCTGGAGGCATTGGCGGAACTTGTCCGCAAGGAAGCTGCCGACACTTCGCGCAGCCTGGGTTTTCGCTAAATCAGGCGGCGGCGCGGGCCGGGCGTTCGCAGGCTTCGAGTGCCATCCCGATCGTCGTCAGGAACTGGTCGGTGGCGCGCTGCCAGGAAAAGCGGACGCCGAGCCGCGCCGCATCTTCGCGCCGCACCGCAAGTGCCGCGGCGATGGCGCGTTCGAGCACCCGGTCCACCGCGCCGGCCGGAGTGTCCAGCCCTTCCTCCACCCCGCACCCGTCCGGGCCGAGGATGTCGATGGGACCTGTCACCGGATAGGCTGCGACCGGGGTGCCGCAGGCCAGTGCCTCGATTACCACGAGGCCGAAGGTGTCGGTAAGGCTGGGGAACACGAAGCAGTCGGCGGCGCGATAGGCGCTCGCAAGTTCCTCGCCCGAAAGCGAGCCGAGGAACAGCACGTCCGGATAGCGCCGCTTCAGACTTTCCAGTGCGGGGCCGTCGCCGACGACGACCTTGCTGCCCGGCACCTGGGCATCGAGGAACGCTTCGAGGTTCTTCTCCGGCGCCACCCGGCCGACGTTTAGCAGCACCGGGCCGGGCAGGGCGGCCATCGCCTGATGGCGGGGGCCTTCGGGTCTGAACTGGGCATGGTCGATGCCCCGGCTCCAGCGACGGGTATGGGCGATGCCGCGCCCGGCAAGCTCTTCCGCAAGGCTGTCGGTGGAGACCAGCACGGCCTGGCTGGGCGCATGGAAGCGCTGCATGATCGGCCAGAAACGCTCGGCGCTGAGCCCGGTACGCACGGCGGCGTATTCCGGGAAACGGGTGTGGAAGGCCGAAGTGAACGGCACCCCGCGCGAGAGGCACCAGCCGCGCGCGGCCCAACCGATCGGGCCTTCGGTAGCGATATGGACGATCTCCGGTCGGGCCTTGTCGAGCATCCGGCGCACCCCGAAACGGGGGGCCATGGCCAGCCGGATCGAGGCATAGCCCGGCATCGGCACGGTGAAGAAACGGTCGGGGGTGAGCGTTTCCACCTCGTGCCCGCGCCGGGTCAGCTCGTCCAGCGTGGCCGAGAGCGAGCGGACGACACCGTTCACCTGGGGGAGCCAGGCGTCGGTCGCCAGGGTGAGCTTCACTCCGCAGGCTCGGCTTGGACTGCCTCGGCCTGGTGGGCGGGAATGCCCTCTGCCGTATGGCCGCCGGTCTCGGCGATCCAGTCGATGATCGCGATATGGCCCTGAAGGTCCTCGACCAGCGCGGTGCAGCTCTCCACCCAGTCGCCGTCGTTGTAATAGGTGATGCCGCCGAACTGGCGAATCTCGGCGCAGTGGATATGGCCGCAGACGACGCCGTCGTAGCCGCGAGAGATGGCCTCGTTCGCGACGGCCTCCTCGTAGCTGCATACGTATTGGACCGCGTTCTTGACCTTCTTCTTCATATAGGCCGAGAGCGACCAGTAGGGCATCTTCAGCTTGCGCCGCACTGCGTTGAACACGATGTTGGCCCGCAGCAGCGCGCCGTAAGCCTTGTCGCCGAGGAAGGCGAGCCACTTGGCATAGAGCACCACGCCGTCGAAGGCATCGCCGTGGGTGACGAGCAGGCGGCGGCCGTCGAGCGTCTCGTGCACCGCTTCCAGCACCAGTTCCACGCCGCCGAAGGTCAGCCCGGCATAGTCGCGCAGCATCTCGTCATGGTTGCCCGCCACGAAGACGACGCGGGTGCCGCGGTGGGCCATCTTGAGGATGCGGCGGATCACTTCGTTATGGGCGTCGGGCCAGTACCAGCCCTTGCGCAGGCGCCAGCCGTCGACGATGTCGCCGACGAGGTAGAGCGTCTTGCATTCCACCGAGCGCAGGAAGTCCACCAGCATCTCGGCATTGCAGCCGCGCGTGCCGAGGTGCACGTCCGAGATCCAGATGGTTTCGTACTTGCGCTTGGGGCGGAAGCCCTTGGGATCGGGCAAGTCCAGCCAGGCGGGAATGTTGGTCCCGGCAAAACCGGTGCCGCCAGTGGTGCGTTCGAGAAGGGTGTCCACGTCTTTCCGCATCGTTGCGCCCCCGTTCCAGTTAAGGGGAGCTTCGCATTTTCCCGTTGCGCAGGCGTGACGGTTGCGGGTCACTTCGATGACAGCAAGGGATGGGATCGGAACGGTCTTTGTTTGCTCGATCTTTTCATTCGCAAGTCATCGATATGTCACTTGTTCGTCACACTGGCATTGCAAGTAGCCGCGCGTAGTAACCGCGCAGGGGGCCATGCGACGTATTGATATTCTGCTGGCAAGCGAGCTTTCCGGCGGCCTTGCGGCCTTCCGGCACGACGATTTCGACGTGGTGCTCCATCGCTGGACCGACTTTGCCGAACTGCCGCTGATCGAAGGCGCGCTCTGGGTCTTCATCGACTGGGTGCTGCCGGAGATGTCGGGCCTCGAACTCTGTCGCCGGCTGCGGGCGGACAGCCTGACTAGCCATGCCCATGTCACGATCGTCCTGGAAGAAGACAATATCGACGACCGCAAGCGGGCGCTGCGCATGGGTGCGGACGACTACATGGTCGGCCCGCTGACGCGCTCGGCCCTGCTGGACCGGGTGCTCGGCGCCAATATCAGCGAGCAGGATGTCGCGAACGGCCGTCTGCTTGCCCAGGGCGACCTTTCGGTGGACGTCGCGGCGTTCCAGGCGCGCTGGCAGGGACGGCCGATCTCGCTGATGCCGAACGAACTGCGCCTGCTGCGCTATTTCATCGAGCATCCCGGCCGCGTCTTCACCCGCACCCAGTTGATCGCCGCGCTCGGCAAGCAGGAACCGGCGGTGGACGAGCGCACCGTGGACGTCTGGATCGGCCGCCTGCGCCGCGCGCTGAAGGGCGTGGGCGCGGGCAACCCGTTGCGCACCGTGCGCTCGCTGGGCTACGTGTTCGACGCGATCTGAAGGAGGCCAAGGCGCGGTCGTCGCCGCGCCTTGGCCCTACCGATGCGAGCCGGCCTTAGCCCAGCAGGCCTGACGTCTGCGCCAGCAGCCAGAGGCCGATCACCAGGAACAGCAGCGCGGCGATCGTGCGGACCACGCTCAGCGGGACGCGCTTGATGAGTTCATTGCCCAGGAACACCGCAGGCACGTTGGCCAGCATCATGCCGATGGTGGTGCCGGCCATGACCGGGATCACGCTCTGGAAGCGGGCGCCCAGTGCGATCGTGGCAAGCTGGGTCTTGTCGCCCATCTCGACCAGGAAGAATGCGATCGCGGTGGCCACGAAAGGCCCGAAGCGGCTGGGCTTGGGCTCGTCGTCCTCGTCGAACTTGTCGGGGATCAGCGTCCAGGCGGCCATGGCGATGAAGCTCACGGCGATGAGATAGCGGAACCACTGGCCGTCGAGGAAGGCCGAGGCCTGCTCGCCCACCAGGGCAGCGAGGAAGTGGTTGGCGAGCGTCGCCACGAAGATGCCCGCAACGATCGGCCAAGGCCGCTTGAAGCGGGTGGCGAGGACGATGGCGAGGAGCTGGGTCTTGTCGCCGATTTCGGCAAGGGCGACGACCGCAGTCGACGTGAGCAGGGCTTCCAATTGAATTCTCCGGGGCCGGGCAACAGACAAGACAATAGCGCGGCAGAACCCGCCCGGCCGGACGGAACTGCAACGCCATTGGTCTCGCCCGGACGGTCTTTTCCGTCCTCCTGTGCGCCATGGTCTCTCGACCAAGTATGTTGACGACAGGTCCTGCTGGTCTTGCCTGGGCGATTGCCGGGACAAGGGGGCGCAGGCGGCTACTCCCCAGATGACCCGGCGCCCTTAGCGCGGGAGGAGCGGGATGGCAAAGACAAAAAAAGGCCGGCCGCATTGCTGCGACCGGCCCTTCAGTTGCCGTCGGGAGGGCAGGCGCCTCCCTGGTGAGAGCGTCAGAACTTGGCCGTCGCCGAAAGCGAGAAGACGCGGCCGAGCGCATAAGTATTGAAGTCCACGCGGCCGTCCTCGAAGGTCTGGTATTCGAGATGCTTGCGGCCGGTGAGATTGCGGCCTTCCGCCTTCAGCTCGATTTCCTTGCCTGCGACCTGGATGCCCTGGCGCAGCACCACGTCGATGCGCAGGCCCGGATATTCGATCACGTCCGGCTGGCGCACGCTGCCGACGAGGCCGCGGCTGACCGAGCGCTTGCTGGCGTAGCTCAGCAGGATCGTCTGCTGCGACAGCTTCTCGGTTTCTTCCATGCCGAGTTGCAGGTTGACCAGGTGCTCCGACTGGCCGGTGAGCGGCGCGCCGTTGCGGAAGTAGTCCTTGGCGAACTGGGTCGTGCTGGCGCCGTAGATGTCGGTGGTGTCGGTGTCGTTCACCTTCAGCTTCGACTTGGTGTAGGTGTAGTTGCCGATGACCACCAGGCGGCGGTTTTCGAAGAACGAACCGCCCAGGCTGTCGAGATAGACGTGCTTCTGCAGTTCCAGCTCGCCGCCGTAGAGGTTGGCCGCAGGCGCATTGGCATACGTGGTGATGAAGCTTTCGGAGCCTGCCAGGATCGATTCGATCGGGTTCTTCAGGTGCTTGAAGAAGCCGCCGAGCGACACCCGCTCGTCACGGCCGAAGTACCACTCGAAGCGGGCTTCGGCGTTGGTGAGCTGGCTGTCCTTGAGGAACGGGTTACCGCGATAGGTGCGGTTGCTGTCCGGGTCGTAGAAGTTCTGGTAGACCAGCTCGCGGAACTGCGGGCGGGCGATCGTCTTCGAACCGTTCACGCGGACCTGCATGCTCGGCTGGATCTCGTACGTGAGCGTCAGCGCGGGCAGGAAGTACTCGTTCTTGAGGTCGGTGGTCGGGGTGGCCGCGGCGCCGACCGGGCGCAGGACCGTCGATTCCTTGGCATATTCCCAGCGCACACCGGCATCGATCGAGAGGCTGTCGGTGATCTGGCCGTCGACCTTGCCGTAGAAGGCATGGTTGAGCAGGCGGGCGTCGAACAGGCCGACGTTCGCTGTCAGGTCGCGGAGTTCGAGGTTGTAGTTCACCCCGCCGACCTCGTTCAGATACCACATGCCGGACTGCAGCAGCACGTCGGGCCGCAAGAGACCGAACGACTGGATCAGGTTCTGGTCGCCGCTGGCATAGACGCCGAACTGGCGGTTGGAGTTGCTGCGGCGGTTGAGCTGGTAGGCATAGCCCACCGTTCCGCGCCAGCCGTCGAAGAACTGGTGCGCCACGTCGGCCCCGGCGGACCAGACGTCCTCGCTAAGGCGCGAGAAGCTGATCGTCGTCGGGTCGACCGCGCCGGTGCCCAGGGTATTGACGAAGTTCTGGCCGAACTGGGTGCCGTCGTTGGTGCGGATATATTCGGAGTCGATCTCGAACGGCGCGAGGCGCTTGGAGTTCGCAAAGCCGCCGCGCAGGTCGATCGTGGTCTTGTCGTCGACCTTGAACTCACCGGTGAGCTGGCTGTCGAGCAGGGCGCGTTCGTACCAAGCGGTCTTCTGCGAGATGTAGTCGACCGCCGGGTTGCTCTCCTGGTGGCCGAAGCGCAGGCGGGTGAACTTGCTGGTGTCGTGGATGTAGACGTTGGTCCAGCGGATCGAGTTCTCGCCCCATTCCAGGCCCACGCCCAGCATGCCGTTGACGATGATCCGGTTGTCGGTGCTGACCGTCTGGTAGTCTTCCCAGAGGTTGGCCGGGTTGGCGCTGAGGCCCTGGGTCAGCTGCTGGACGGCGTCGCGGGTCTGGGTCTTGTTGGAATAGCCCGCCGCGGCGATCACGCCGAGCGTGGCCTCACCCATTTCGAACCGGGTGCCGGCGGAAATGTCGGCCGAGAAGTTCGGCTGAACATGGTCGTCCTTTTGCACGACCGCGTTGCGGCCGCGGAACAGCACGCTGCCGATTTCCTTGGCCTGGTCGCTGGTGGAGCCCATGACGGTGTTGCCGCCGAGGTAGGCCTTCAGCGCCGGCGGGATCGAGCGGTTGCCGTTGTCGTAGCCGGTCCAGTCGTGCTTGCCGCCGTAATAGGTATAGCCCAGCTTGTTGGTGGACTCGGTGTCCCAGCCGATGCCGCCGCCGATGGTCAGGAAGCTTTCTTCCGGGATCGACTTGGTGGTCAGGTTGATGACGCCGCCGCCGAACTCGCCGGGGAAGTTCACCGAATAGCTCTTCTGGACCAGCGACGAGGCGATGATGCTGGTGGGGAAGAGGTCGAGCGGGACCACGCGCTTGAGCGGCTCGGGGCTGGGTAGCGGCGAGCCGTTGAGCAGTGCCAGCGAATAGCGGTCGCCGAGGCCGCGCACGTAGACGTAGCCGTTGCCGACCACCGAGAGACCGGTGACGCGGCCGAGGGCGCCGGCGATGTCGCCTTCGCCGGTGCGGGCGATCTGTTCCGTGGAGAGGACCGAAACGACCTGCGGGGCCACGCGCTCGATATTGCGGTTGCGCTGGCCGGTAACGATGATCGCGCCTCCGGGAATGGAGACGTCGGGCATCGCCTCTTCGCCTGCGGCTTCTTCTGCGGGCGAGACGGGAACGGCGCCTACGGGGCCGGAGGCGGGAGCGGAAGTGCTGTCCTGCGCCCAGGCCGAAGTCGGCGCGAGGATCGCAGTGGAGAGCAGCAGCGTGACGAGCCGCGGCTTGGTCATGGTATGTCCCCCTGGAACATCTATCGGATGCGAGCAGGGGGCGGCCCGTCTGGACCGCCCCCCGTCGTTAGGCTGCGGGCGGTCGGATCAGGTCGTGGGCAGCGCGGTGCAGGCGCTGTTCGATCCGAGGTTCGCGTTGGTGGTGTCGCAGGTCCAGCCGCGATACCAGGTGTCCGCCGCATCCTTCACCGCACCGATGTAGGTCTGGTTGGTGAAGAAGCTGGAGAGCGTCGACAGGCTGGCATAGGCGGCAATCG
Source organism: Novosphingobium sp. (assembly GCF_036820275.1). Classification (GTDB taxonomy): domain Bacteria; phylum Pseudomonadota; class Alphaproteobacteria; order Sphingomonadales; family Sphingomonadaceae; genus Novosphingobium. The sequence goes on along the minus strand of NZ_DAISLT010000021.1, from coordinate 46,313 downwards.
CGGTTTCGCCGGCGCCGTTGACGAAGGTGTTCGTCAGCGTCGAGGTGAAGGCCGAATTGTTGTTGGTGCCTGCGTTGAAGGCGGCGGCGGCACTGGCGTCGGTATAAGTGCCGGTGCCCAGGATCGGGGTCGTACCGCCGCAGGTCATGACGACCGAGTGAGCGGTCAGCGAGGCCGGAGCCGAACCGGCGGCCTGGGTGCCGTTCAGGCGAAGGCACTCGTTGGTCGGGGTGTAGACGACGCCGTTGGCGAGCGTCACGTCGGCATTACCGCGGAACAGGGCCGAGGCCTGGTTGCCGCTGTTGCCCGAACCGATGCTGGTCTGCACGGCGGTGAAGTTCGCGATGGCGATCTTCGTGCGCGGGGTGTCGGCTTCGTTGCCGTTGCTGTCGAACTCGAAGAACGAGTCGCCGGCGGTCGGCTTCTGGACGATCAGGGCGTACTGGACGTTCGCCTGGACGCCGGTGTCGAGGTCGAGGCTGTCGTCGTCGGCGTTGATCGCGACGTAGTGCTTCATGTTGAGCGCGCCGCCGAAGAACTCCGAACCGTCGTCCGAGCTGTTCACCGACTGGATGTAGTCGAGCTGGGTGCCGGAGCCGATGCCGCCGCCGGTCAGCGACTGCAGCTCGTTGCCCGGAGCGAGCGAATAGCCCGAGAAGCGGATCTGCACGTACTTCATGCTGCCCGCGTTGTAGGTGTTGTCGCGGCCGCCGAAGTTGGCCGGGTCGGCCGCGCCTTCGGTGACGCGTTCGCAGTTGTTACCCGCGGTGGTGCCCATGCCGGTCGAGCAGTCGGTGGTGATGCCGCGGCCGAGCAGTACGACGCCGCCCCACTGACCCATCGAGTCGTTATTGTTGGTGCCGCGCACGTTCTGGAGGCTGGTGAAGATGATCGGGCGGGCGGCGGTGCCTTCGGCGATCAGCTTGTTGCCGCGGTTGACCGCGAGCCAGGCCGGGGCCGAGGTGCTGTCGCCATAAACGATCACGCCGGGTTCCACGGTCAGGGTGACGTTGGTGTCGGCGGTCAGTGAACGATTGCCGCAGGCGACCGTCGTGGTGGTGAAGGCGGCCGTCGGTGCCGAGAAGCCGCCGTCGCAGCCCACGTCAACGCGGCCGTTGAGGCGGTAGATCACGCCGGCCTGCTTGGGCAGGGTGGAGCTGACATTGACCAGTGCGGGCAGAGTGCAGACGCGCCAGGTGCCTTCGGGGCCGGAGATGATGCCGTCGTTGGTGAGCGTGAGGCCGCCGGTAGCGGCTGCGCCGGGGCATTCCGTAGCCGCGACGACGGTACCCGAAGTCGGGGTGGGCGTCGGAGCGGGCGTCGGCGTGGGATTGGTGATTTCGATGCTGCCGGCACCCGGCGAGGAGATGTCGTCGGCGCCGCAGCCGGCGAGAGCGAGAGCACTGCAACCGATCAGCAGCGCGCCATGCATGGTCTTCACGTGAATTCCCCCGTTTGTCAGGTCGAGCCGAGGCGGCGAGTCCGCCGTCGCTGAGCGCGGGGTCTAGGGAGGGGCGGTGACAGTTTGTTGGCGTTATCGTGACACTAATCTGCGGATACACGACGATAGTATGACGAAAGTGGCTGCTCTCCGGCAGAATGCTTAACCGACTCGTAGGGTTTCCGCCGGTTCAGACTATAATTGCAGTTTTATGACACTTGCGTCATTTTCTTGTCCGAGGCGAATTTTGCGCGGATGTTGCATTTTGCCAACGGATAGAAACGAACGGGAGAATGCCATGTCGATCACTGCTCTTGCCGCCACTCTCCTGCTCAGCCAGGCCTCCGTTACGGCGGCGCCGGCAACGCCGCTGAACGACCGGATCGACGTGGCTTATAGCGAACTTTCGACCGGCAATGCCGATGCTGCCGTCCGCAAGCTCGAAGCTAAGGGCGGCGCGAAGTCGGAAGATCCCGCCACGCTGATCAATCTCGGTGCGGCCTATGCCGCCAATGGTCAGACGGAAAAGGCGCTCGCCAGCTACCGCGCGGCGGTGTCCAGCCAGGACCGTTACGACCTTCAACTGGCCGATGGATCCTGGGTCGATTCGCGTGCTGCGGCCCGTCTCGCGTTGAACAATCTTCTGCGTACGACGGCGCGGGCCTCACGCTGAGGGAGCGGTGAGCGGGGCGGGATGGTTCAAGTCCCTGTAATGCGGGGAGGGTTGTTCTCCGCCCCGCAAAAACCGGAGAAGCTGGCCTTTTGGGACGCACCTGAAGTATAAGTCTGCAGTATAAGATTGTCTGCACGAGACGGTGTCGTGAGGGTTGCGGCGCCCCGTCTGGACGGCCCGAGTTCTCGACGATGAATTGCAACAAGATTGCCAGATTGGCCGTCTTGTCGTCACATTGCTGTCATCCAGATGGAGCACTGCGCCCTCATACGGAGGGCATGGTGATTCGGTACACTCAGCTTCAGACCCGCAAAGTACGGGGATATTTCTCTCATTTCGCGGCCTTGGTTGCCGCCGGTTCCGGCTTTGTGCCCGGCATTGCCCAGGCGCAGCAGGCGACGCGTGCCGATCCGGCAGGTTCCGGCCCGATCGTGGCGGCACTCGGCTGGCTTCAGGGCACGCTGCTTGGCAATGTCGCCACTGCCGTCGCGGTGATGGCCGTGGCTGCGGTGGGCTTCATGATGCTGACCGGCCGGATGAACTGGCGCTTCGGCGCGACCGTCATCATCGGGTGCTTCGTGCTGTTCGGTGCCGGGGCGATCGTCTCCGGCATCCAGTCGGCGGCGGGCTGATGAGCCTCGCTCGCTTCCCGGTCCATCGCGCGCTCACCCGCCCGCAGATGTTCGCGGGGGTGACCTACAGCTTCTTCATTATCAACGCGGCGGTGACGACGGAGATCTTCCTCATCACCAAGAGCTTCTGGGCGCTGCCAGCAGCGCTCGCGATCCACGGGGCCGGATACCTCGCATGTCTTCGCGAACCCCGGGTGTTCGACCTGTGGATCGCCAAGGTCAGCAAATGCCCGCGCGTGCCGAACTGGCAGCGCTGGGGCTGCAACAGCTACGCGCCCTGATTTGCGGGGCGCGGGGGAAACGACGATGTCCAAGAGCAGGAAAACGGCCTTCAAGGGCGTGCTGAGCGGTTGGGGCGCCAAGGAAACGTTGGTCGGCGACCGGCTGCCCTATCAGGCGCTGGTGGACGAGAACGTCGTGCTGCTGCGCGACGGTTCGGTCATGCTGTCGCTGATGGTGCCGGGTCTCGCTTTCGAGACCGCCGACAGCGAAGAACTCAACGCTCACGTCGCCACGCGCGAAGTGCTGCTGCGTTCCGCGCTCGATGCGCGCTTCGTGCTCTACCACCATGTGATCCGCCGCCGTGTGCAGATCGCCATGGAGGGGCGGTTCGAAGACCCGCTGGCCGCTCATATCGACGCCCGCTGGCGCGCGCGCACCGGTTCGGGCGCGCTCTTCGTCAACGACCAGTTCATTACCCTGGTGCGCCGCCCGGCGCGCGGCAAGGCGGGCTGGCCGGACAAGCTCTCGCGCATGCTCCGCAACAAGGGCCATGCTCCGGCCGAAGCCGATCCCGCCGACGTGCGCGCCTTGCGCGCTGCCGCTTCGGCCATGGTCGCCTCGCTCGGCGCCTATGGCGCGCGGCTTTTGGGCGACTACGAGGGACAGGCGGGCCAGTGTTCGGAAGTGCTGGAACTGCTCTCGGCGCTTTACAACGGTGAGATGCGCCCGGTGCGACGTCCCGTCGAGGGGACCGACCTCGGCCACATGCTGCCCTATCGCCGGATCAACTTCGGCATGGACGCGCTCGAACTGCGCGGCGCGGCCGGCGCTTCATTCGCTTCGGTAGTCAGCCTCAAGGACTATCCCGACAGCACAGCGCCGGGCCTGACCGACGCGCTGCTGCGCCTCCCCTGCGAACTGGTGCTGACCGAGAGCTACGCGCCCGCCGACCGCCAGATCGCCCGCGAGCGCATCGACCTCGCCATCCGCCGTCTGCGCTCGGCCGACGAGGAAGCGATGGCCGAACGCCGCGAAATGTCTGCCGCACGCGATTCGCTCGGCACCGGGGCGGTCGGTTTCGGCGACCATCACCTCTCGGTACTGGTCCGCGCCGATACCCTGGATGCGCTCGATGAAGTGACCGCGATGTGCGCGGCCTCGCTGGCCGATGCCGGTGCGGTGGCCGTGCGCGAGGACGTGAACATGGAGCCTGCCTTCTGGGGCCAGCTTCCCGGCAACGAGGCCTTCATCGTCCGCCGCGCGCTGATTTCTAGCGCCAACATGGCCTGTTTCGGCTCGCTCCACGGCTTTGCGATGGGGCAGGCGAGCGGTAACCACTGGGGCGATGCGGTCACGCTGCTTTCGACCACCAGCTCGACGCCGTTCTTCTTCAATTTCCACCAAGGCGACCTCGGCAATTTCACCGTCATCGGTCCGTCGGGTTCCGGCAAGACGGTGGTCATGAATTTCCTCGCCGCCCAGGCGCAGAAGTTCAGCCCGCGCACCGTGCTGTTCGACAAGGATCGCGGCGCCGAAGTGTTCCTGCGCGGCATCGGCGGCACCTACAGCCGCGTCGCGGCGGGGCATCCGACCGGCTTCAACCCGCTCTCGCTGCCCGACACCGCCGCCAACCGCGCCTTCCTGCGCGACTGGCTGGGCGTGTTGCTGGAAGCCAAGGGGCCGGAGGAGCTGGCGACGATCGCCGGGGCGGTTGATGCCGCCTATCACAACGACCCTTCGCTGCGCCGCCTCTCGCATTTCCGCGAACTGCTGGCAGGCGCCCGTCGCCCCGAACCGGGCGATCTCGCCTCGCGTCTCGACGCCTGGATTCAGGGCGGCGAGCATGGCTGGCTGTTCGACAACCAGTACGACCGTCTGGACCTTTCGGCGCGCGTGCTCGGCTTCGACATGACCGCGCTGCTGGAAAGCCCGCGCCTGCGCACGCCGGTCATGATGTACCTGTTCCATCGCATCGACGAGCGTCTGGACGGCGAGCCGACGATGATCCTCATCGACGAGGGCTGGAAGGCGCTCGACGACGAAGTCTTCGCCGCCCGCATCCGCGACTGGCTCAAGACGCTGCGCAAGCGCAATGCCCTGGTGGGCTTCGCCACCCAGTCGGCGCGCGATGCGCTGGACAGCAAGATCGCCACCGCGCTGGTCGAGCAGACCGCGACGATGGTGTTCATGCCCAACGCCCGCGCCCGCTACGAGGATTACTGCGAGGGCTTCGGCCTCTCGCAGCATGAGCTGGACGTCATCAAGACGCTGCCCGCCCAGTCTCGCTGCTTCCTGGTCCGCCAGTCCGATGCCTCGGCAGTCGTGCGGCTCGATCTCTCGGGCATGCCCGAAGTGCTCACCGTACTGTCCGGTCGCGAGAGCACGGTGCGCAAGCTCGACCAGCTTCGCGAGCGCTACGGCGACGAACCGGGGGCCTGGTATCCGGTGCTGACCGGCTTCCAGTGGCCCGGTGACGGCGATGAAGATGCTGCCTGGATCGAGGCGGCGGAGTAGGCGGCCATGAGCATCGCCTGCGAACAGCTTACCGAAGTCGCCAGCGCCGGGGTCGCCCCGGCGCTGCGCGCGGTCGACTGCGTGGCCAACGAGATGGCTTCCGCCGCATTCGGCCGTCTGTTCGGTGCCGAAGGGGCGATGGCCCCGGTGCTGACCATCCTGCTCACGCTCTACATCGCGTTTTTCGCGATCTCGCTGCTGACCGGGCGCTCCAGCCTCGGTATCTCGGCGCTGACTCCGCGCATGCTGACGCTCGGCCTCGTTCTGACGTTTGCGACGAGCTGGATCGCCTACCAGGGTGTGGTCTGGAACCTCGCCGTGGGCGGGCCGGACTGGATCGCCTCGCAGCTGATGGGCGCCAAGGGTTCGGCCACGCAGATCTTCGGCGACCGCATCGATATCGTCTTCAACGCCATTGCCGAGGCTTCCCAGAATGCCGGAAAGGCGGGCGGGGAAGCGGCGCAGGGTGCGGCTGAGGGCGCTGCCCAGGGTGCTGCACCGGCCAAGGCCGCGGCGGCAGGGGGCGGTGCGGCGGGCCTGTTCTCGCCCGACAGCGTCATGTGGATGGGCGCGCTCATGCTGCTGCTCGGCACTGTAGGCGTGCTGCTGACGGCACGCATTGCGCTTGCCATCCTGCTCGCGCTCGGCCCGATCTTCGTGGTCATGGCGCTGTTCGGCGGCACGCGCGGGCTTACCGCCGGGTGGCTGCGCGGTGTTGTCCTGACTGCGACGACCCCGCTCTTCGTCGTGCTCGGCGGCGGCATCACGCTCGAACTGCTGGTGCCGATCGTCTCGGCGCTGGTGCAGGGTGCGCAGCTCGGTGAAATCGACGGCCGCGCTGCCATGGCGCTGTTCGTCGTCGCCGCGGTGCATCTCGCGCTGATGGGCATGGTGCTCAAGGTCGCCGGAACGCTGGTGTCCGGCTGGCAGGTGTTCGGCCTGGCGCGGAGCGAAACGCCGCGGGGCGAGCGCAACAATGCGGTACCGCCGTCTCAGGTCCTGGCCGCGAGCGGGCAGGTCGCGCCTTTCGTACCCGCCGCCACGGCCTCGCGGACGCCTGCGGTATCGGCTGCCAGTGCCGCCGCCATGGCTTCCGCGCCCGCGCCGGAACAGGGGGCTGCTCAGGCGGGCGACCGGCGAACCGTCATCACCCAGGTATCGGGCGGCGGGATCGAGCCGCTCGGCGCGAGCCAGACTTCGCGGGCGCGCGGTATCGGCAGCCGTTTCCGTGCCTCCAACGACGCAACTTCAAGCCATACGGCATCAGGCAATACGGGCCGCGCTGCGGCCAAGGAGACGTTCAAATGATTCGCCACCAGGTTCAGGCCAAGGCCCGCGTCCTGGCCGCGACGGCCACTCTGGCCCTCTGCCTTGCGGCACTGCCCGCCCAGGCGGATGAGCGCCTGGTCCAGCATGCCTATGCCGATAACGAAGTCGTGCGGATCGATGGTCGCACCGGCGTTCAGGCCACCATCGCCTTCGGCAAGAACGAAGCGATCGAGAACGTCGCGGTCGGCAATTCGCAGACCTGGCAGATCACGCCGAACAAACGCGCGGACCTGCTGTTCGTGAAGCCGCTGGAAGCCAGCGCACGCACCAACATGACGGTCGTGACCAACCGGCACACCTATTTCTTCGATCTGGTCGCTTCGCCCAAGGCGCGCCCGCTCTACATGCTGCGCTTCACGTACAAGGACGAACCAGCGGAAACCGCGCCCGGCGTTCCCGGCATGCCCCGGACCGCAGGGCTCGATCCGGACGAACAGGCGCTGGCCGCCGGTGATCCGGCCGCGCTGCCGACCGATCCGGCCGCGCTCAATTTCGAATGGAAGCGCGTCGGCGCGCCGAAACTGCTGCCCACGCGGGTCTATGACGACGGCAATTCGACCTATCTGCTCTGGCCCGAGAAATCCTCGGTCCCGGCGATCCTCGTGACCAACGAGAAGGGCGACGAAGGCCCGGTGAACTACGCCGTGCGCGGGGCCATGATCGTGATCGACGAAGTGCCGGACAACATCATCCTGCGCTCGGGCAAGGCCAGCGCCGAACTGGTCAATGCACGCCCCGTGGCGTCGCGCCCGGCCGTCAGCCCGGCGCCTGCGGCAAGCGGCACGCCGAACGCCGGTATCACGGCCGTCGCCACCGCAGCGCCTGCCTCGGTCGGCGCGACGAACTCTCAGGGGAACTGATCCATGGCGCCCAATTCCACTCTGCGCGAGAAGTTCGACAGTGCCGCCGCCGGCGATCCGCGTGACGGAGAGGGTGCGCAGGTCATCGACCTGGCCACCCGCAACGTCATGCCGCAGGTCAGCCAGCGCAAGAAGGCCGATGGCCTCGGCCTTGCTGCCGGTGTGCTCATCGTCGCGGCGCTGGGCGGACTGACGCTGTGGTCGATGGATTCGGTGCGCAATGGACCGGCGGCCCAGCCGCAGCCTGCCGCCCCGGCGCCGGTTGCCCCCGCCCCGGCCGCGCCTGCACCGGTCGCTGCCGCACCCCAGCCCGAAGCGACGCCCGCCGCGCTGCCCGCTCCCGCGCCTGCTCCTGTCCTCGCCGCCGCGCCCGGCACCGCCCCGGCGCCCGAGGCCAATCCCTTTGCCAACCCCACCGTGGTCTTCGATGCGGGCGGTAATGCCGTGACGATCCCCGCCGTCGGCCCGGCCGGAGAAGCCAAGGGCGGCAACGCAAACGACGATTTCGCCGCGCGCATCGGCGGCACCGGCAGCACCGCCGCTGCCGCGCGCACTTTCGATCCCGCCACCACGGTGACGCAGGGCACGCTGATCCCCGCCGTGCTGGAAACCGCGATCGATACCGACGTGCCCGGCTACGTCCGCGCCATCGTATCGGCCGACGTGCGCAGCTTCGACGGCAAGCGCACGCTGATCCCGCGCTCCTCGCGCCTGATCGGCCAGTACAAGAGCGGCCTCACCGCCGGACAGAAGCGGGCCTATGTGATCTGGAGCCGCCTGATCCGTCCGGACGGCGTGTCCGTGAACCTCGGCTCGCCCGCCATCGCCTTCGGCGGCGAGACCGGCCTTCCGGGCAAGGTCAACAGCCACTTCTTCGAGCGCTTCGGTTCGGCCATGCTGCTTTCGGTCGTCGGCGGGCTTTCGACCCTGGCCACCAGCGGCTCCAGCGTCGTGATCGGCGGCGGTCAGTCGGCGGCGGCGGCGGCGGTTCAGCAGAGCGGCAGCGTCGGCCCGACGATCCGCGTCCGCCAGGGTGAGCCGATCCGCGTCTTCACCGCCAAGGACCTCGATTTCAGCCAGGTCCAGTGACGCAAGATGGCAGACATCCTGACCCTGCAAGGAACCGCCCCGGTGCCTGAGGCGCAGCCGCCCGCAGCCAATCCAGCCGTGCAGGCGCGCTCGGTCTATCTCGACGCCTACCTCGCGCCGCTGCGGCCGTGGCTGGACCGCGAGAGCGTCACCGAAATCCTCGTCAACCGTCCCGGCGAGATCTGGGTGGAAGACGCCGCGCATCCCGGCATGCAGCACATCGCCTTGCCGGAAATGGACAACCGCCTGCTCCAGCGCCTGGCCGAACAGGTCGCGCGGATCAGCCACCAGGGCATCAACCGCGAGCACCCGCTGCTCTCTGCCACGCTCCCCGGCTACGGCAACCAGAGCGGTGCGCGCATCCAGCTTGTGGGCCCGCCCGCCACGCGCGCCAACTGGGCCATGGCGATCCGCCGCCACCGCCTGCTCGAACTGCCGCTCGACGCCTACGACCGCGGCCCGATCGCCGCGCCGGTGGAGGAACCGACGCCCGATCCGATGGCCCAGCCCATCGCCTTCCTGCGAGACGCCATCCGCCGCCGCCGCACGATCCTGATCTCCGGCGGCACCTCGACCGGCAAGACCACCTTCCTCAACGCCATGCTCTCCGAAATTCCGCAGCACGAGCGCGTCGTCTTGGTCGAGGATACCGCCGAACTGCGCCTTCCGGGCGCCAACGGCGTCGGCCTGATCGCGGTGAAAGGCGAACTCGGCGAGGCCAAGGTCTCCGCCAACGACCTGCTTCAGGCGGCCCTGCGCCTGCGCCCGGACCGCATCGTGCTGGGCGAACTGCGCGGCAGCGAAACCGTCTCGTTCCTGCGCGCCATCAATACCGGGCACCCCGGCTCGTTCTCGACCGTCCACGCGAACACCCCGCGCGGTGCGCTGGAGCAGATCGCGCTGATGTCGATGCAGACGGGTATCGGTCTCACGCGGGCGGAGACGCTGGAATATGCGGCCTCGGTGATCGATATCGTCGTGCAGCTTGACCGGCAGGGGGGCAAGCGCGGGATTTCGGCGATTGCCGAAAGCGCGAGTCTCGTAGGGTAAGAAGGGAAGAGCAGGGGCCATCGCCCCTGCACCCCGTTACTGTCGGCGTTGGGCCTCGCCTATCGGTAGTGCGCTCCTCGACGGGTTTTCAGGTCTTCCGGCGCGAATGAGGCGCTTAGACTGGCTCTTGTGTTGGGCTTCACCGTTTGTGGGGGCAGGCGCTCGGCGATGTTCCGACGCGCCCTTTCGCCGGAAGACGAAACCGCTCCCAAGCAATGCGCCAACCACCGATAGGCGAGACAGAAGGCAGCCAGTACCGGGGGTGCAGGGGGCGATGGCCCCCTGCTTCCACCTTAATCCTTCAATCCACCAAAGCGAGTCCGCTGGGATCGCGAACCTCGCATTCCAGCCCCAGCCAGTCGGCCAAGGCCTTGTGGTCCTTGGCCACGCCCGGACTGTAGAGCGGGCGCATGGAGGGATCGAGTGTGAGGATCAGCTTGCCGTCCTCGCTGCGAACCGAGCTGCTGGCGAGGCCCTGCGCGGAGCATCCGGTCAGGCGGCGGCAGAGGCGCACCGCGAGGCCCCAGCCGATTGCGCGGTCGAGGTCTTCCTGCGAGGCGAGGCGGGTGAATTGTTCCGGCACTTCGGTCTGGCCGGAGTTGGCGAAGACGGTCATCGCCATCATCCCGCGCCCGTGCATGTCGAGCCCGATCCAGCGCTTGCGCAGCGCCCAGGTCATGGCTTCCTCGGTACGCAGGTTCGGCTCGGTGCGCATCGCGGCGAGGGCAAGCAGGCCGGAGGCCTGGCGAAGCTGGCGGTCCTGCGGTTCCTCGCGGCAGACCGGGGCGGTCCAGCGAGCGAGGGCCATGGCGTCTTCGGCGGTGACGCGGGCCGAGGCCGAGAAGCCGGCGACGCTAGCCAGCATCGGGTCCTGCGCCTGGATCTCGGCGGGAAGCTGCGCGTGGAGCAGGCCTTCGCGCAGGCCCCAGGAAGAGAACACCAGCTTGGAAGGCTTGAGCTGGGCGATCACTTCCACCATCAGCGCGGCGGCGTCGGGCAGGGTGGCGAGGCGGCTTGCGGAGATGCGCGGATCGACGTCGTTGAGCTTGCCCTTGGCGAAGATCCGCGCGAGGCGCAGGGCTTCGGAGGCGGGCAGTTCGAAGCCGTGGGGGTCGTCCACCGGGAAGGCGAGCGCGCGCATGGCCTGGAGCGCAAGGGCACGCCAGGAGCCGCCGACGATGTAGAGCGGTTGTCCGCGGCCCCGATTCCAGCCTGCCTTTTCGAGGCCCTTCTGCACGGTTTCTGAGAACCTGGCCTCACCCGCTGCACGCAGGTCCGGCAGGCGCAGGGTGCCGAGCGGCAGGGTGATGCCGCCGGTGCTGCGCCCGTCCGCGATCTCGACGAGTTCGAGGCTGCCGCCGCCAAGGTCCGCTGCTACGCCGTGCGCGCCGGGGAAGGCGGCGATGACTCCGGTCGCACTGGCGCGGGCTTCTTCCTCGCCCGAAAGCAGGCGAGGGGAGAGTCCGAACTCGCGCACGGCATCGAGGAAGACCTTGCCGTTGGAGGCATCGCGCGCGGCGGCGGTGGCCACGCATTCCACGTCCTTGACGTCGAGCAGGCGCAGCAGTCCCGCGAAGCGGGAGAGCGCCACCAGCGCGGTCTTCATCGACTTGTCGTTGATCGCGCCGGTCTTGCCCAGATCGCGGCCGAGCCGGGCATTGACCTTCTCGTTCAGGATGACGACCGGAGCGCGTTGCGGTCCGTTGTAGACGACCATGCGCACGGTATTCGAACCGATGTCGATGATTGCGCGCTTTTCGCAGCTTTGGCTAATGCCGATCATTCCGTGTCAGACGAATCGCCCGGGAGCGGGCAGCCTGCGCTCCCTATGTCAGATGTTGCCGCGTCTTAGCGAGAGCTTTGGCACCTTTCGTCCACTGGCAAGCGATGCGCCGCGCCCTGAAAGCGACGGGTTGGTCATGAAATAGCGGTGGAGATTGAACGGGTTGTCGCTTTCTCCCACGCGCTCGGAAGTGCCGTCCGGATGAAGAATCCAGGACTGTTCGGTGTCCAGCAGATTGGCCAGCATGACCTGGTCCAGAACCTGGTCGTGCACGGTCTTGTTGGTGATCGGCACCATGACCTCGACGCGGCGGTCGAGATTGCGGCTCATGCCGTCGGCCGAGGTGATGAACACGCGGGCGCGGCGGTTGGGCATTTCTGCGCCGTTGGCGAAAGCCCAGATGCGGCAGTGCTCGAGGAAGCGGCCGATCACCGACTTCACCGCGATATTCTCGGAAAGGCCTTCGATTCCCGGACGCAGGCAGCAGATGCCGCGCACCACCAGGTCGATGTCCACGCCGGCCTTGCTGGCGGCGTAGAGACGGTCGATCAGGTCGGGGTCGGTCAGCGAGTTGAGCTTGGCCCAGATCGCCGCCGGTTTGCCGTTGCGGGCATTCTCGATCTCGGCGTCGATGCAGTCGTAGAGCGTGGAGCGCAGCGAGATCGGCGAGATCGACAGGCACTCGGTGACTTTGGGTTCGACGTAGCCGGTGATGAAGTTGAACAGGCGCCCGACGTCGCGTCCGATCGCCGGATCGGCGGTGAAATAGGACAAGTCGGTATAGATGCGCGCGGTGATCGGGTGGTAGTTGCCGGTGCCGAAGTGGCAATAGGTGCGATAGCCGCCGCCATTGCTCATATCGCCTTCGCGGCGCACGATCATCGAGGTCTTGGCGTGGGTTTTCCAGTCCACGAAGCCGTAGATCACCTGAACGCCCGCGCGTTCGAGCTGGCTGGCCCAGAGCAGGTTCTGCTCCTCGTCGAAGCGAGCCTTCAACTCGACCACGGCGGTCACCGACTTGCCCTGCTCGGCGGCATAGATCAGCGCCGAGATGATCGCCGACTGCTTGCCGGCGCGGTAGAGCGTCTGCTTGATCGCGACGACGTCCGGATCGCGCGCGGCCTGGCGCAGGAAGTCGATCACCACCTCGAAGCTTTCGTAGGGGTGCTGGACGACGATGTCCTTCTCGCGAATGGCGGCGAAGATATCGCCGTCATGTTCGAGAATGCGTTCGGGATAGCGCGGGGTATAGGGTTCGAACTTCAGTTCCGGACGGTCCTCGTCGCAGATCGCGGAAAGGCCGGAGAAGCCGATCAGCCCTTCCGTCTTCATGATGAGGGCCTTGTCCAGGCCGAGCTGGTTGCGCAGCAGCCCCTCGGCGGAAGGATCGAAGGCGCCCTGAAGCTGGAGTACGATGACGATGCCGCGGCGGCGGCGCTGGATCGCGGTGCGATAGTAGCGCACCAGATCCTCGGCATCTTCCTCGATCTCGATGTCGCTGTCGCGCAGGATGCGGAACACGCCGTGGCCGTTTACCCCGAAGCCGGGGAACAGCTCGCCGGCGTTGCGGCAGATCAGGTCCTCGATCGAGATCCACGCCGCTTCCTCGCCCGGAATGCGCACGAAGCGCGGCAGGGGAGCGGGGATCAGGACCATTTCCATGACCGGTGCATCGTCGGCCAGACGGGTCAGGGCGAAGAGGACGCCGATGCCCTGGTTGGCGACGAAGGGGAAAGGGTGCGCCGGGTCGATCGCCTGCGGCGTGATGACCGGCATGACCTGTCCGAGGAAATAGCTGCGCAGCCACGCCTCACGCTCCGGGTCGAGGCGCTCGTCGCCGATCACGCGGATGCCGGCCTCGGCCAGTTGCACCTTGAGCCCGGCCCAGGTGTCCTGCTGGATCTGTTCGAGTTCGAGCACCTTTTCGTGCGTGGAGGCCAGGGCCTGCGAGGGCGTGAGGCCGTCGGTCGAGATCTCCTCGATCTGGCGGCGGACCTGTCCCGCGAGGCCGGCCACGCGCACCATCAGGAATTCGTCGATATTGCTGCCGGAGATCGACAGGAAGCGCAGCCGTTCGAGCAGGGGATAGTTCGGATTCGTGGCTTCGGCGAGAACGCGCTCGTTGAACGCCAGCCAGCTTTTCTCGCGGTTGAAGAACCGCGCGGGCTGGGTGGAAAGATCTTCGGCGGCGCCGCTTTCCTGTTCTTCGATGGTTTCCCGAATTTCGAGCATATCCTGGCTCTTCACATCTGCTCCGTTACAGCGATTGCCCCTTGCATGCCACGATGACAGTTTGCGGGCAATCCGGCCAGTCTTGCGAATTGCCCTGCCGCTCTTTCGGTTGGACGCCGCTCTTTCGGCTGGACGCCGCTGGGCCGGACTGGAAAGGCGCCGGCATGACCACGAACGCGCTGCTTGCTGGCTATCTCGGCCTGGTGAACCTTACCGCCTTCTTCGCCTTTGCTTTCGACAAGGGGCGGGCCATCGCGGGCGGCAGGCGCGTGCCCGAGCGGCGATTGCTGACGTTCGCGGCGATCGGCGGTTCGCCCGGTGCGCTGCTGGCGCGCCACGTTCTGCGCCACAAGACGCGCAAGCAGCCTTTCGTCAATCGCCTGCGTGCGATCGTGGCGGTGCAGGCGATCGGGCTGGCCGGACTCGCGTGGGCAGTGCTGGGCTGATTCGTCCCTGATGGGGGAGGGGGATGCGGGGTGCCCGTTCTCGATGTCAGGCAACGCGCCTGTGCCCCTCCACCCCCCGCTGCGCGGGCGGTCCCCCTCCCCGTGCCGGGGAGGAATCAGGTGCCCGGTTGCACGTAGGGTGCGGTGGCCCAGAGTTCGCGCTGCCAGCCGCGCGGGTCGTTTTCCAGGCGAACCCTGTCTCCGAACACCATCGTCGCGCGGGAGGGGAGCGCGTAGCTCGCCCAGTCCGCCAGTCCCGGTTGTCCGACCTTGGCGAGGCCGGTGAATGCGCCCATCATCGTCTTGCTCAGAGCCTGTGCCTTGGCGTCCGCTCCGGAAAAGCTCCCCGGTGCGTCGAGCGTGCCGAAGACGTAGGGAATGTCGTCGGTATGCGCCGCGCCGCGCAAGGGATCGATGGGGGAGGGGCGTTCCAGCTGATAGACCCACGTCGCGGCCGCGCCCGCTCTCGCGCGTTCGTCGGCCTCGATGACCTGTCCCGGCCATGACCGTCCTGCCGTGGTTGCGGCGTAGAACACCTGCTCGACGCTCCAGCCCGGTTCGCGGGCGCGGTATTGGTCGATGACCCATTGCGGGTCGAGGTCGATCTTCACCTCGCGGCCCATGCGCTCGGCCAGGTTGCTCCAGTCGAGGCCTTTCAGTTTGGCCCCGCGCGGATCGAGGAAAGCGCGGGTCTCCTCATGCGTGTTGCCGAGGATCATGGGCACCGATAGCGATTGCGGAGCGGCGTTGGGCCAGAACGGGTGACGCGGCAGGTTGGTCATGTCCAGCACCGGGCCGAAGTAGACCGGGCCGCTGCCCATCACCGGATCGGTGGTGTCGAGCGCGGCGGTGAGGCGCTCGACGGGAATGGAGCGCAGTCCCTCGACATCGCCGGGCGCCAGCTTCAGCGCCGCCATCAGCGCCTGCGTGCGCGCCCAGGCGTGCATCGGGCCGCTGGCTTGCACCTGCTGTCCGCTCATCGTCGCGGCGGAGTGGAACAGGCCCTTGGCCACCGGCATGGCCATGAGCGTGGCGATCTTGGCGCCGCCGCCTGACTGGCCGAACACCATGACCCTTGCCGGATCGCCGCCGAAGGCCGCGATATGCGCGCGCACCCATTGCAGCGCGAGGATCAGGTCGAGCTGGCCGAGATTGCCGCTGTCCGCGTATTGGGGGCCGAAGGGTTTGAGCCAGGCATATCCTAGCGCGTTGAGCCGGTGGTTGACGGTAACGACCACCACATCACCCTCGGCCGCCAGCTTCGCACCCTGCGTGAGGGGATCGGTGACCGAGCCGGTGGTGTAGGCGCCGCCGTGGAAATAGACCATGACCGCGCGCTTGGCAGCGGGGTTTGCCTCAGGCGTCCAGACGTTGAGGAACAGGCAGTCCTCGGACTGCGGCTGATCGTCCATGCCGCGCTGGGGGCAGATCGGGCCGAAGACTTGCGCATCGGTGCGCGGGCCGTCCCAGGGTTCGGCCACGGCACGGGCGAAGCGTGCCGCGCGGCCATAGCGGATGCCCCGGAAGGCAAGCACGCCCTGCTGCTGCACCCCGACATAGCGGCCGACCAGAGGCCGAACGGGAGATCGGGCAAAGGCGGGGGCTACGCTGGCGGCGAGTGCGACAGCCCCGCCCGCCAGCACGGCGCGCCGCGTGGTTTCAGCGCCTGACGTCGCCTCCTGAAGCGGAAAAGGCATCGAGTTCTCCCGGTCCGATCAGGCACATGTCTCCGGGCAGGGAGTGCTTCAGCACCGTGTAGGCCAGCCCGGCCTGTGCCATTTCCTCAATGTTCACGCCGTTCAGCCAGCCGTGCAGCACACCTGCCGCGAAGGCGTCTCCGGTGCCGATGCGGTCGACGATCTGCGTCACTTCCACTTCGTCAGTCTGGTATCCGCCCTCGCGCGCGTCGATCCGCGCGGCGATGCGATGGTGTGCGGCGTTGACGACATGGCGCGCCGTGGAGGCGATGATCTGGAGGCCGGGGAAGGCGTCGAAGGCGGCCTCGGCAGCCTCGCGGCGACGGTCCTCGCCATCGCCGGAGAACGTCTTGCCCAGCAGCAGCGAGATATCGCGGTGGTTGCCGATCATCACCGTGGCGGCGGAGACCAGTTCGGTCAGCACCTCGCGCGGATTGCTGTCCCAGCTTTCCCAGAGCAGCGCACGGTAGTTGCCGTCGAAGCAGATCGGCACGCCGGCTTCCTGCGCCGCGCGCACCGCTGCCTTGGCGAGCGCCACGCCGCCGGGGCCTAGCGCCGGGGTGATGCCGGAAAGGTGCAGCAGTCGCGCGCCGTCCAGCGCAGTGGCAAAGTCGAAGTCCTGCGGCGCGCTCCCGGCAAAGGTGCTGCCGGCGCGGTCGTACGTGATCGCCGAAGGGCGCAGGCCGGCGCCGCTTTCGAGGAAATAGAGGCCCATGCGGCCTGCTCCGCCAGTGACATAGCGCGTGTCCACGCCTGCCGCCGCCAGTGCGGCGCGGGCCTTGTCGCCCAGCGGGCTGGCGGGCAGGCGGGTGACCATGCGCACGGCATGGCCGAGCGAGGCGAGGCCGGAGGCGACATTCGCCTCGGCACCGCCCACCACCATGTCGAGCGTGTTACACTGCACCATCAGGCGGTGCGCGGGGGTGGCGAAGCGCAGGAGGACTTCGCCGAAGCAGGTTACATGTCCGGTCATGGCGCCTGTCTTAGCGAGCCAGCCAGCCGCCGTCGACGGCAAGAATGTGACCGCTAACATAATCCGCAGCCGGGGAGGCCAGGAACACCGCGGCACCGGCGATATCCTTGGGGTCACCCCAGCGGCCGGTCGGGATGCGCTCCAGGATCTGGCGGTTACGCGTCTCGTCGCCTTGCAGCGCGGCGGTGTTGTTGGTGGAGATGTAGCCCGGCGCGATGGCGTTCACCTGCACGCCTTTACCGGCCAGTTCGTTGGCCATGGCCTTGGTCACGCCGCCCACGCCCGACTTCGCCGCCGCATAGCTGGGCACGCGGATGCCGCCCTGGAAAGTGAGGAGCGAGGCGATATTGACGATCTTGCCGGATCCGCGTTCCACCATGCCCTTCGCCGCCGCTTGGCTGAGGAAGAACAGGGTCTTGAGGTTGGTGTCGACTACCGCGTCCCAGTCCGCTTCGGAGAACTGGAGCAGATCGTCGCGGCGGATGATCCCGGCATTGTTGACCAGGATATCGACTTTGCCGAGGCCCGCCACGGCTTCGTCGATCACCCGGCCCACGGGTTCGATCGAAGACAGGTCGGCCTTGATGTTCACGCACTTGCGACCGGCCTGTTCGATCAGCGCGATCGTTTCGGTCGGTTCGCTGCGCCCGGCCAGGGCAACATCTGCGCCCGCTTCGGCCAGCGCCACCGCAATGGCCTGCCCGATCCCCGTATTGGCGCCCGTGACGAGCGCGGCCTTGCCTTCGAGGCTGAAGGAAATCGCCATAAGTCAGTCCTGTCCCAATCTGACCGACCAAACAGGATCGGTCCTATGTGGCCTTTACCCCGACGTTCCGTCCCCTCGGTTCGTCATTGCGAGCGTAGCGAAGCAATCCAGGGGCGGTTTACGCGGCTCTGGATTGCTTCGTCGCTAGGCTCCTCGCAATGACGAAGGCAGGGGAGGGATCAAACCGGGGCCAAGCCGATCCGTTTACTGGAGCTGGCAGATATCCAGCACGTTCAGGTCGGTATAGTCGAGGTTTTCCCCGCCCATGGCCCAGATGAACGCGTACTTCTTGGTGCCCGAACCCATGTGGATCGACCACGGCGGGCTGATGACAGCCTCCTCGTTGGCGATCACGATGTGGCGCATCTGGTCCGGCTCGCCCATGTAGTGGAAGATGCGGTCGTTCTCTTCGGGGAGGTCGAAGTAGAGATAGATCTCGCTGCGGCGGTCGTGGAGGTGTGGGGGCATGGTGTTCCACACCGAGCCTTCTTCCAGCACGGTGAGGCCGAGCAGGAGCTGCGCGCTCTCGCAGACGCCGGGGATCACCAGCTGGTAGATCGTGCGCTGGTTCGAGTTGGCGAGGTCACCGCGGGCGAGCGGGTTGGCCTGTTCCAGCGTGATGTGCTTGATCGGGCAGGTCTTGTGGGCGGGAACCGAGGCGATGTAGAACCGCGCGGTCTCGCCTTCGAAGATCACCTCGTCCGTGCCCATGGGGACGTAGAGGCATTCCTTGTTCTTCATCTCGAAGCGCTGGCCGTCCACCGTGATCGCGCCCGGACCGCCGATGTTGATGATGCCCGCTTCGCGGCGTTCGAGAAAAGGATGGCCCTCGGCGCTCTTCGGTTCGGTCTGCGCGGGCAGCTTGAGCGGACCCTGCGAGGGCACCGCGCCGCCGATGACGAAGCGTTCATTGTGCGAATAGTTGAGGTTGACCTTGCCGTCCTCGAACATGCCGCCGACGAGGTAGCGATCGCGCAGTTCCTCGTTGGAGACGCACTCCATCATGTCGGGATGGGTGGCGTGGTAGGTCTTGCAGAACACGGGGGCTCTCTCCCTTGTGGAATTCAGTTCCGTATGGTGGGACGCTATTGCGCTTCAGGTCAAGTCTTATCCGGTCTTGGTAACCGGTGTCAATAATCGGCTTTGTCTAGAAAATGCGCGAAAGGGCATTTTCGGTGTGGGCCGGTGCCGGGAAATCCGGCTGGCCGGATTTCCAGACAATCAGGTGCCGGGTGGGGCGACCGAGGCGCGGCGTACGAGGTCGGAAAGAAACAGCGAGGGCTGTTCGGAGGCGCCGGCGGGGTCGATCAGCTTGTGCGCGGCGGCGGTCGCCATCGGCAGGATCGGCCAGCGCACGGTGGTCAGCGGCGGCCAGATATGCGCGGCGATGGCCGTATCGTCAAAGCCGATGATCGAGAGTTGTTCGGGCACCGAAATACCCTTGGCGCGTGCGGCGTGAAGCACGCCTGCAGCCATCTCGTCGTTGCTGGAGAAGATCGCGGTAGGGCGCGGATCGGCGGAAAGCAGCCGCTCCCCGGCGGCGAGGCCCGATTCGAAGCGATAGTTTCCGCGTGCGCTGATCTTGGGATCGGGCTTGAGGCCCGCCGAGGCGAGTCCGTCGATGAAGCCCAGTTCGCGTTCGTGCGCTGAACGGAAGCCCTCCGGTCCGGCGATGAAGCCGATCCGGCGGTGGCCGAGGCTGGTCAGCCAGGAGACGGCTTCCTTCACGGCATGGCGGTCGTTCGAGGCGACGAGGCGATTGTCGTCGTCGAGCCGGGCGGAGCCCATGCGCACGAGCGTACAGCCGAGTTCGCGGCAGACTGCCGCCAGCCCGTCGTTCTCGGAGATCGGCGGCAGCAGCAGCACGCCGTAGAGCCGCTGCTGCTCGATGAAGCGGCGGATATCGTCGAGCATCGTCGGCGAGTGTCGGTCGACGGGGCGCACGACGAGCGCGAACTCGGTGTCGCGGATCGCATCCAGAATGCCTTCCTGCACCCCGAGTACCATCTGCGCGTTCGGGTTGTCGTGGATCAGGCCGATCAGGAAATTGCGGCGCAGGGCAAGGGCGCGGGCCTGGGGGTTGGGCACGTAGCCGATCTCGGCGATCACCGCCTCGACCTTTTCGCGGGTGGCCTGCCCCAGCAACGGGGACTTGTTGATGACGCGGCTGACGGTTTTCTTGGACACGCCGGAAAGGCGCGCGACATCGTTGATGGTCGGCTTGGTGTCGCGTTTGGTTTCGTCCGGCATCCTTGCCCCTTTTGACGGCCCCGCCATGCGGTTTCGCCCGATATGTTATGAGCCGCTTGCCTTCCTGCGCGCGGAAAGGCAAGATGACACCGGTTTCCATATCTTGGAAGTCCTCAATTTTGCCCTAGCTCTGGTCCGACGATGTCCTTCGAAATCCCCGCTTCGATCCGTATCCACCCCCGCGACACCGTGGCCGTCGCCTTGCGTCCGCTCACCGCCGGAGAAACGGTGGAGGGCATGACCCTGCTGGACGAGGTGGGGCAGGGCCACAAGTTTGCGCTCGCCGACATTGCGGAGGGCGATACGGTGGTGAAGTACGGCCAGCCGATCGGCCGCGCTACCCGGGCGATCCCGGCGGGCAGCCATGTTCACACCCACAATGTCGAGACGGCGCTTGCGGGCGAACTGGCCTATTCGCCGCATCTCGGGGAGGGGAAGGGCCATTCTGCCCGGGCGGACACCGATCTGACCTGGCGCGGCTATCTGCGGGCGGACGGCCGCGCGGCGACCCGCAACGAGATCTGGATTCTGCCTACGGTTGGCTGCGTCGGCATGACCGCCGAACAGGTCGCGCGCGAAGCCCAGACGCGTCATGCGGACCTGATCGCTACCGGAAAGATCGACGGCATTCACGCCTTTGCCCATCCGCATGGCTGCTCCCAGCTTGGCGACGATCTCGACGGCACCCGGGCGCTGCTCGCGGGACTTGCCGCCAGCCCCAATGCGGCCGGTGTGCTGCTGCTCGGCCTCGGTTGCGAATCGAACCAGTTGGATGCCCTGGTCGAGGCGGTGCCGGTCTGGGCGCGGTCCAAGCTGCGGATTTTGTCCAGCCAGTCGGCGGGCAACGAGATCGAGGAGGCGGGCCTGCTCGTCGACGAACTCGTGGCCGAAGCGGCGACGGCCAAGCGCAGCGAACTGCCGCTTTCAGCGCTCACCATCGGCCTGAAGTGCGGCGGTTCGGACGGATTCTCGGGCCTTACTGCCAATCCCCTGCTCGGACGCCTGTCCGAGACGATGGCGGAGGCGGGCGGCAAGGCGATCCTCACCGAAATCCCGGAGATCTTCGGTGCCGAACAAGCCTTGCTCGACCGCGCGACCTCGCGCGATGTCTTCGAGGCGGCGGCGGGGCTGGTGAACCGTTTCAAGCGCTATTACCTCGACCAAGGGCTGCCGGTTTCGGAAAATCCCTCGCCGGGCAATCTTGCGGGCGGGATCACCACGCTGGAGGAAAAGTCCCTCGGGGCGGTGCAGAAGGCGGGCACGGCACCGCTGGCCGACGTCATCGACTATGGCGGGCAGGCGAGCGTGCCCGGCGTCACCTTGCTCGAAGCACCGGGCAACGATGCGGTATCCTCCACGGCGCTGGCCGCTTCGGGTGCGACCCTGGTGCTGTTCACCACCGGGCGCGGTACGCCGCTGGGCTTCCCGGTGCCGACAGTGAAGGTCGCCTCCAACCGCCGCCTTTCCGAAGCGAAACCGCACTGGATCGACTTCGACGCATCGATCGCGCTGGAAGGCGGACAGGACGTGGCGGATGCTGCGTTCCTCCGGAAAATCTGCGCGATCGCCAGCGGCGAGCCGACGGCATCGGAACGCGGAGGCCAGCGCGCCATCGCTGTCTGGAAGCGCGGCGTAACTCTCTGAATTCAGAAGATCGCAAGCCGTGGAACAGCTTTTGATTTGCTTATGACACCGGTTTCCTTTAACCACGCAACAAGAACAATGAAGGGATGGGGATGAGCTCCAACGAACAGGCCTTTCACGAGCAGGCTCACGCGGTTGCGGGGGCATTCGTGGCGGCGCGGCGCGAAAAACGCGCTCTGACGACGTACCCCGGCGAAGCGCCTTCCGACCTTGCCGCAGCCTATACCATCCAGAACCTGGCCATCGGTCTGGACGGCCGCACGGTGGCGGGTTGGAAAGTCGGCAGGATCAATGCGCCCGAAGACGCGCGCCTCGGTGCCGATCGCCTGTCCGGCCCGATCTTCGCGGACAGCGTGGTTTCCGTGCAAGCAGGCGAGGCGCCGGAAATGCCGGTCTTCGCCAATGGGTTCGCGGCGGCGGAAGCGGAATTCCTTCTCCATGTCGCGCCGGGCTGGGACGGTGTCGTGCCTGCCGACGATGCGGCAACCCGCAAGGTGCTCGATGCCGTGCATGTCGGCATTGAAGTGGCCAGTTCGCCTTATCCGGGCATCAATGCCGACGGCCCGCCGGTGACGATTTCCGATTTCGGCAATAATGCCGGCATGGTGATCGGTCCGGTGCTGGAAGGCTGGGAAAGTGCCGCGTTCGAGACCATCAATGTCCGCTTCGAAATCGAAGGCGTGGAGATTGCCTCGGCGACGACCGCGACCATGCTGGACGGCCCGCTGGGCGCAGTACGTTTCCTGCTGGCGAACCTTTCGGCGCGCGGCATCGATTGCAGCGGCGGGACCTGGGTTTCGACCGGCGCGGTCACCGGGGTTCATCCGGTGGTGCCCGGGCAGAACGTGCTCGCACGTTTCGACGGACATGGCAGTGTAGGCTGCAAGATCGTGGCGGCGCAGCCCGTCTAGGAGAGATCCATCGGCAGGCCCGAAAACAGCGCCGCCGAAAAGGGAGCAGGATCACATGAACGCAGGTGCCGGGGAAATGACCGAAAGCCCTCCTGTTGAAAGGCCGGCTGTTCACCCCACAGCCGGACGCTATCGCTGGGTGATCGTCGGCCTGCTTTTCGCGGCGACGGCGATCAACTACGTCGACCGGCAGATGATCGGCGTGCTCAAGCCCACGTTGGAGGCGGAGTTCCACTGGACCGAATCCGACTTCGCCGGGATCGTGTTCTGGTTCCAGCTCGCCTATGCCATCGGCTATCTCTCGTTCGGCAAAGTGGTGGACGTGCTGGGCGCGCGGGTGGGCTATGCGGTCGCGCTCATCATCTGGACGATCAGCCACATGGCGCATGGCTTCGCCAGCGGGATCACGTCCTTCGCGGTGGCGCGCTTCGGTCTGGGCATCGGCGAATCGGGTAACTTCCCCGCCGGTATCCGCGCGGTGACCGACTGGTTCCCGCAGAAGGAACGCGCCTTCGCGATCGGCCTGTTCAACGCCGGTGCCAATGTGGGTGCGATCCTGACGCCGCTGATCGTGCCGCTGCTGGTGCTCTGGTTCGATTGGCGAATGGCCTTCTTCGTCACCGGGATCTTCGGCATCCTCTGGCTGGTCGCGTGGTGGGCGATGTATCGCCACCCGACCGAGCATGGCCGCGTCACCCGCGGCGAACTCGCCTGGATTCAGCAGGACCCGGCCGACCCGGTCGAGAAGATCGGCTGGATGCGGCTGCTTACCGTCAAGGAAACCTGGGCCTTCGCACTCGGCAAGTTCCTGATCGATCCGATCTGGTGGTTCTTCCTGTTCTGGCTGCCGGGCTACCTGTTCGAGCGCTACGACCTCGACCTCAAGACATTCGGTCTGCCGCTTGCCGGAATCTACCTGATCTCGGACCTCGGCAGCGTCGGCGGTGGCTGGCTGTCCTCAAAGCTCATCAAAGCCGGCAAGACGCCCAACTTCGCCCGGAAGATCACGATGCTGATCTGCGCGTTCTGTGTCCTGCCGATCTGGTTCGCGCAGAGCATCGACAGCGTCTGGTCGGCGGTGCTCGTCATCGGCCTCGCCACGGCGGCGCATCAGGCGTTCTCGGCCAATCTCTATACGCTGCCCTCGGACGTGTTCCCGCGCGGCGCGGTGGGCTCGGTCGTCGGGATCGGCGGAACGGTGGGGGCGTTCGGCGGCATGGGCATGGCGCTGTTCGCCGGCTACATCCTCGATGCGACGCATAGCTACGAAGTGCTCTTCGCGATTTGCGCGAGCGCTTATCTGCTGGCGCTGGCCGTGGTTCATGTGCTGAGCCCGAGGCTGGAGAAGGCGAAAGTTTGAAGAAGGGAAATTCCGGGGGATGATCCCCCGGACCCTCGGAATGTCGACCTTGCGCGCCGCTATGCGTTTTGTGCTCCCTGCGGCGCAGCCATTATGTTTCCCGACGCGGCCATGAGCGCACGACGGATTTGGTCCGCGTGACCTGGACGGTATTGGGGGTGCAGGGGGTCTTTGATCCCCTGCTTTTCCTTTTCTATCTGCAGATCGAAATAAGCCCCGGCTTCACCACCGGTGAGGTGGGCGCCGAGGCCGATGCCCATTCATCGCTTCGGCGTTGGCTCATCGATTGATTGCGGCCCCATAGGTTGCGACATCAGTCCCAATTGTATTTTGGGAGATAGGGCCATGGCAGATGGCGACACCAAGGAAATGAAGGACTCGGCACGCAAGTACTGGTCCTCCGAAGGCTACACCAAGGGCGGCGTGATCCGCGAGGTAGACTATGCCACCCAGTCCGGCGGACTCGATCCGTCGCTGGAAGGCATCAAGATCGTCGATACCGACACCCACCTCAGCGAACCGCCGACGCTGTTCACCGACCGTGCGCCGGTCGGTCTGAAGAGCAAGATGCCGTTCGTGAAGCGCGATCCCGATGGCGTCGACCGTTGGTACATCGGCGACCGCAACTGCGGCTCGCTGGGCGGCAACGTGATCCGCAAGGACAACAACAAGCTGCTCGGCCGCCTGGCCTTCCCGACGCTGGAAGAGGCGCATCCGGGCGGTCACGAGATTGCCCCGCGTCTTCAGGCGATGGACGACATGGGCGTCTATGCGCAGATCTGCTTCCAGAACTCGGGTGTCACCCAGGCGGGCATGCTGATGACCCTGGGCGACGACGATCTCGCCGTCACCATCATGAAGACGTTCAACGATTTCAACGCCGACTATCAGCGTGATTCGGGTGAGCGCCTGTTCCCGATGGCGCACCTGCCGTTCTGGAACAAGGCGGAGATGGAGAAGGAAGCCCGCCGCTGCATCGATATGGGCCTGCGTGGCTTCGTGCTGCCCGACACGCCCGAGCGCGTCGGCGTGCCCAGCTTCAACCACGAATACTGGACGCCGTTCCTGGAGATGATCGACGCCGAGGGCATCTCGCTCAACTTCCACCTCAACGCCGCGATCGACCCGAACACGCTGACCTGGGAAGGCTTCCAGTTCGAACAGACGCTATCGGTGGTCGCCACGATGTTCTCGATTGGCAATGCGGCGACGCTGGGCAACTGGATGGTTTCGGGCCGTCTGGACCGCCACCCGAACCTCAAGATCGGCCTGATCGAAAGCGGCATGGGCTGGGTGCCCTTCGCAGTGGAGGCGCTGGAGCACCAGTTCCAGGAGATGCTGCCCAGCAAGCGCAACGTGCTGAAGAAGCAGCCCTGGGACTACTTCCGCGATCACTTCATGTGCACCTTCTGGTTCGAGAAGATCGCGCCCAAGTTGCTGCTGGAAACCATCGGTGTGGAGAACGTGATGTTCGAAACCGATTTCCCGCACCCCACGTCGCTCTATCCGGGCGTGCAGGAGCATATCAAGAACGTGCTGGGCGGTTACGACTTCGCCACGAAGAAGAAGGTGCTTCAGGACAACGCGGTACGGTTCTACAAGCTGCCGTTCTGACAGTCAAAATCTTGGACGAAAATGCCGGGGCGAGCGATCGTTCCGGCTTTTTTGATCCGGATCGGTTGCGTTTGTATCGCGGAAACTGTCGCCGAATTATTGATATTGATGATTTTTAAGGCAAAATGAGCAATCGTCGGGTTCTTGTCTATCGTCTCATGGTGCTGCCCCGCTCCTCGAGGAGATCGTGATGTTCATACTGCCGCTTATACTGCTGCAAGCCGCCGAACCGGCTAGCAAGGTTCCGCCTGTGCAGGTTTATGGTGTCGAGGACGAACTCGCGGACTCGATGGTTACCGTTACCGGGCGCAGTCTGCGCTCCACGGCGGCATCGCTGGAACAGTGCATCGCTCGGCACTGTCCACCGAAGGAAGATATCGCGAGTTCCATGGAGCACGCGGAGAACCAACTTATTGCGGGTCAGATCGAAGGCGCGCGCAAGACGCTTATCAAGGCGCGTTCGCGCAACAAGCGCTATGCCGAGAACCTCCCTCGCGAGGTGAGCGGCTTGCTCCAGTTCGATGCGGATGTCGCCTCGCTGCTCGGGATGCCCGATTACGGGCGGATCGCGACCTTCGATTCGATTGATGCTCTGAAAGCAGGTCTCCCGGCAAACGATCCGTCGATTTCCGCCAAACGCCTGGAAGTAGCGGATGTATTCCTGCGACAGGGCAAGTACCTGACGGCCGTTCGCATGTACGACTCCGTGGCCAAGCGTGCCGAGGAATCGGGATGGCCGGAGCTTCAGGGGGCAGCCATGTTCCGTTCCCTGCGCTTCTATGCCATGGCCGCCAGCGTCGATCGTGCCTATCGTAACGAAAGCAGGAGTCGCTACGCCGCTCTTCGTGAAACGACCGACCCCGCGATAAAACCCATGCGCGATGCGGCGCTGGTCCTGACAGCCAAGCTCGAACTCCTTTCCCGGAAGGATGCCGATGTGAATGCGGTCATGAAGGGACTGGCCGACGTGAAGGTTGCCTCACCGATCCTTGTCTATGCCCCACCGTTCGATTTGGGAAAGGCATCTTCCATGTCCATGGTCTATGTCACTCCGAGCATTTCCGCGGATCAGTGGGTCGATTTCAACTATCGGATCACGCCGGAAGGCGCGGTCGATGACGTGGAAATTGCGGCACAAGCGCCGCACGTGAAGAGCTGGCTCGTTACCAAGATGCAGGATTCGCTGGTGCGGCGGCGCTACGTTCCACTGGATCTTCCCACCGGCTCGTCAGGTATGTGGCGTCGTGAGCGTATGATGATCGTGGCGGATACTGCACCAGTCACCAATACCCATCTCAATATCAAGGCCGGGCCGCCCAGTTTGATGACGATGGACCTAACTTCTAAAGTGAAAGCGACGCCCTAACGGCAGAAATTCGCGCCGCTCGCTTCCAGGTGGAAGTGGTTCCGGTGGGCTTCGTTGTAGTCGGGGCCGAGCGTCGTGCCGAAGCGTTTGCAGGCGCTTTCGTGGACGACGCGCAGGAAGCGGCGTTCGGCGGGGGTGCCGTTGCTCCAATCATTAAGCACGCTGATGCGGCGGCCGTCGGCGAGGACGAAGCCGGAAACGTCGATGGCATTGGCGGTGGCATGGCCTGAGCGGCGCGCCGTGCCCGCGATATTACGGCAATTGTAGCTGCCGTACGTCTCGATCGAGAGGATGCGGCTGCCGAGGATCTGCTGCGCCGCGCGGTCCACGCCGTAGCGCGCCCAGGCGGCGAAGGGCGTCGCCGTCGTGCAGGTTACCGGGCCGAGGTTGGTGACGGACACCGTGGCCCGGTCGGTATTGAGGGCCGAGAGCTTTACCGTGCCGAGCGTCGAACAGCCGTTTCCATAGTATTTGTCCGTCACCGGCGTGAAGACGGCGTTCTGCGCATCGAGCGTCGCCATGCACTGGCGCAAGTCGCGCGAAACCGGCGGGGCGGCGGGGCGCGACTGGGCGGAGGGCCGCGAACCGCGTCCGCGTGAATGTTCGGGCCGATCGATACAGCCGCTCACAGCGGCGATGAGCGGCAGGGCGAACAGCAGTCGGTGCAGGCGAGGGCGGGGTTTCATCATCCGGCTCAAGCATCCGGGCCTTGGGTGAACCGGACCTTACCCATGCCCGGCGCGGGCTGGAATCGGCTGCGAACAGTTTTCCACCGGATATCGAACGTGCGGATTTCCGGGTGATTTGCGCAGCGAACGGCTGCGAAACGACCAAGCCGGGAAACGATCTGTCGCAAGGGGCCGGAGAATCGTTTGACAAATTTCCCGGCCTCTTTAGATGCGGCTCCGGGCCACGCGGTCCCAACGCCGCGCGTGCTCTCTGTAAGGAGAGTCAGAAATGACTGATGGTATTACGCTTCCCGCGCGCAAGCCTGCGCGTCCGCACTTCTCGTCCGGTCCCTGCGCCAAGCCGCCCGGATATGCCCCCGAAAAACTGAACACCGAAGCTCTCGGTCGCTCGCACCGCGCCAAGATCGGCAAGACGCGCCTCGCGTACTGCATCGATCTGATGCGCGAAGTTCTGCAGCTGCCCGACACGCATCGCATCGGTATCGTCCCCGGTTCGGACACCGGCGCCTTCGAGATGGCCATGTGGACCATGCTCGGCGCCCGCGGCGTGACCGCACTGGCCTGGGAAAGCTTCGGTGAGGGCTGGGTTACCGACGCCGTCAAGCAGCTCAAGCTGGAACCCACCGTGTTCCGCGCCGACTACGGCCAGCTGCCCGACCTCGACAAGATCGACTGGTCCGACGACGTGCTCTTCACCTGGAACGGCACCACCTCGGGCGTGCGCGTTCCGGACGCCAACTGGATCCCGGCAGACCGTGAAGGCCTGTCCTTCGCAGACGCCACTTCGGCGGTCTTCGCCTACGACATCGACTGGTCCAAGATCGACGTTGCCACCTACTCCTGGCAGAAGGTTCTGGGCGGCGAGGGCGGCCACGGCGTGCTGATCC
Source organism: Novosphingobium sp. (assembly GCF_036820275.1). Taxonomy (GTDB): domain Bacteria; phylum Pseudomonadota; class Alphaproteobacteria; order Sphingomonadales; family Sphingomonadaceae; genus Novosphingobium. Next base: position 17,885 of record NZ_DAISLT010000021.1, on the reverse strand, counting down.
TCGGCCCCCGCGCCGTCGAACGCCTTGAGAACTACACCCCGGCCTGGCCGCTTCCCAAGGTGTTCCGCCTTGTTTCGAAGGGCAAGCTGGCAGAGGGCGTGTTCAAGGGCGAGACCATCAACACCCCCTCGATGCTCGCCGTCGAGGACGCGATCTTCGCTCTGGAATGGGCCAAGGGTCTCGGCGGTCTCGAAGGGCTGAAGGCTCGTTCGAACGCCAATGCCCACGCGCTGGACAAGATCGTCGCCGAGCGTGACTGGCTTTCGCACCTCGCGGTCGACAGCGGCACCCGCTCGAAGACCTCGGTCTGCCTCTCCGTCGAGGGCGCCGATGCCGACTTCATCAAGAAGTTCGCAGCGCTCCTCGAAAAGGAAGGCGCGGCCTATGACGTCGCCGGATACCGCGATGCCCCTCCGGGCCTGCGCATCTGGTGCGGCGCGACCGTCGATACGGCCGACGTCGAGGCGCTCGGACCGTGGCTCGACTGGGCCTACGCGACCGTCAAGGCCGGCTAAACCATTCCACGTCGTCCCGGACTTGATCCGGGACCGCTGGCGGAGCCGAGTCCAAATCACCGGCGAAGCTCCGTCAACACTTCCACCGATCCCGGATCAGGTCCGGGATGACGAGTGAAGGATTAATTCCATGACCAAGCCCCGCGTCCTCATTTCCGACAAGATGGACCCCAATGCCGCCCGTATCTTCGAGATCCGCGGCTGCGACGTAGACGTCATCACCGGCGAGACCCCCGAGCAGCTGATCGCCCGCATCGGCAACTATGACGGCCTCGCCATCCGTTCGTCGACCAAGGTCACCAAGGAAATCCTCGCCGCCGCGAAGAACCTGAAGGTGATCGGCCGCGCCGGTATCGGCGTCGACAACGTCGATATCCCGGCCGCCTCGGCCCAGGGCGTCGTGGTGATGAACACGCCGTTCGGCAACTCGATCACCACCGCCGAACACGCCATCGCGATGATCTTCGCCCTCGCGCGCCAGATCCCCGAAGCTAACGCCCAGACCCAGCAGGGCCTGTGGCCGAAGAACGGCTTCATGGGCGTTGAAGTCACCGGCAAGACGCTCGGTCTGATCGGCGCGGGCAACATCGGCTCGATCGTCGCCAGCCGCGCGCTGGGCCTGAAGATGAAGGTCGTCGCCTTCGATCCGTTCCTCACCCCGGAACGCGCCGTCGAAATGGGCGTGGAAAAGGCCGATCTCGACACCCTGCTCGAAAAGGCGGACTTCATCACGCTGCACACGCCGCTGACCGACCAGACCCGCAACATCCTCTCGGCCGAGAACCTGGCCAAGACCAAGAAGGGCGTGCGCATCGTCAACTGCGCCCGCGGCGGCCTGATCGACGAAGCCGCGCTGAAGACCATGCTCGACAACGGCCACGTCGCCGGTGCCGCGCTCGACGTGTTCCAGACCGAGCCCGCCAAGGACTCGCCGCTGTTCGGCACGCCGAACTTCATCTGCACCCCGCACCTCGGCGCCTCGACCACCGAAGCGCAGGTCAACGTGGCGCTTCAGGTTGCCGAGCAGCTGGCCGACTTCCTGGTCAACGGCGGCGTTACCAACGCGCTCAACATGCCGTCGCTCTCGGCCGAGGAAGCGCCGAAGCTGAAGCCCTACATGAAGCTCGCTGAAATGCTGGGCTCGATGGTCGGCCAGCTGACCCGTGATTCGGTCCCCCGCATCTCGATCCATGTCGAGGGCGCTGCCGCCGAACTGAACCAGAAGCCGATCACTGCCGCCGTGCTGGCCGGTTTCATGCGCGTCCAGTCGGACACCGTGAACATGGTCAATGCGCCGTTCCTCGCCAAGGAGCGCGGCCTTGAAGTGCGCGAAGTGAAGACCGAGCGCGAAGGCGACTACCACACGCTGGTGCGCGTTTCGGTGAAGACCGAAGCGGGCGAGCGTTCGGTGGCAGGTACGCTGTTCAACAACCGCGAACCGCGTCTGGTCGAGATGTTCGGCATCAAGGTCGAGGCCGAACTGGCCGGTGACATGATGTACATCGTCAACGAGGACGCGCCGGGCTTCATCGGCCGCATCGGCACCCTGCTGGGCGAGAACGCGATCAACATCGGCACGTTCAACCTCGGTCGCCGCGACACCGGCGGTGAAGCCGTGCTGCTGCTCTCGGTCGACAACGCCGTGTCGGAAGACGTGCTCAAGGCGGCCAATTCGCTTCCGGGCGTGAAGACGGTCAAGGCGCTCAAGTTCGTCTGATCTGACGGATTACAGCTCCCAACGGAAGGGGCCGGTATCTTCGGATGCCGGCCCCTTTTCTGTTTCTGGAAGAGGCACTTGCTGTTCCGCTGAATGTACGTCATCCCACGGACATGGCGGCATTCGAAAATCTTGACGGTGACGACGACTGGGACGAAGGCTTTGCCGGAGACCTTGTCGGATGCACGTTGCTGGCGGGCCTTACCTTCGTCGATCACGACGATGCTCTGGTCCGGCGGCAACAGATATTCGGCAAGGTGGAATCGGTTGACCGCGCGGACGGCATCGCGCTCCGTTGCCATGTAAGCGACGAACTGGTGATGCTCGCACCCATTCTCGATGCCATCGAACCGGGGCAGCCGGGGATCTATCAGCTTTCGGACGCCGACGAACAGGTGGAGGACCCGGATTTTACGGTATTGCTGACCGTGCGAAACCCGCTCCGCCACTGATAAGGCGGGACGCGGCGCCTGAAAGGAGGGCGCCGCGGAGTTGGAGCCTACTGCTTAGGCTGCCCCATGGGTGCTTCGCCGCCGCGCGGCGGCATTCCGCCGGCGCCGCCGCGGCCGCCACCCCTGGGGCGCAGTTCCTGCATCGAGAGGTAGCCGTCCTTGTCCGTATCGGCGGCTTCGAACTTCGCGCCTTCGTAGGCGAGCAGTTCCTCCAGCGAGACACCGGCGTCGTAATTGGTGTTGGCCTTGGCGATCAGCGTGCCGGAGATCGGCTCGATCACGTCGGCCAGCATGCGGTCGTCGTCATCCTTGCCGAAATCGGGCGCGACCACTTCGAGGACTTGCCCGGCACGGGCGCCCAGCGCTCCGCGTTCGTCGATGGCGACCGAACCCATCTGCTGCTGCCAGGCGGTGAACTCGGCGATCGAGATGGTGCCGTCGCCATTGGCGTCGACTTTGGCGAAGCGGGCCTTGATCGCCGCATCGCGCCGGGTGTTCACGAGGGCGTGGAATTCCTCCAGCGTCACCAGTCCGTCGCGGTTGGTGTCGGCGTCGCGGAACATGGCGGTGACGATCTTGTCGTAGTGTGCGCGGGAGATCGGCTTGGGCATACGGGGCCTGCCGCCGCCGCCCGGCCCGCCGGGAGGACCGCCGCCGGGACCACCCCTGCCTCCGCCACCCATCCCGCCGCCGCCTATTCCTCCGGCCATTCCTCCCCCCATTCCTCCCATGTCGTCGCCGCCCATCTGGGCGTGGGCGGGCGTCTGGAGCAGCAGCAGGGGCAGGAGAAGCAGGGAAATCTTGCGCATGGACCTCGACCGTTGTTCGCAGGGCTGGGCGCAAGGCGGCCGCGCGCTTTGAGCGCGACGCATGCCTGGCGGTCCGGCCCATGCAGGAAATGGGCTGTGACTGGTTGTCTCGTCCCGCCAGACGATCAGGTCGGGATAGCCTGATGGCCGACGGTTGTTGACAGGAAATTTCACGCAAATTGTCGCAGGCTTTCGCTTTCGAGCGGCGCAAGCCCGGATAGCCGCAGGTGGCGTTCGACATTTGCCGCCCGTGCGGTTAAGGGCGCCACCATCATGCAGGACAACGACCGCGATCTCTTGCCCGAAGGACTGGGCGACCGTCTTCCTCAGCAGGCCTCGGCCTCGCAGCAGGTGCGCCGCATGGCGCATGACGTGCTGGCGAGCCATGGCTACGAGCGCGTCGAAACGCCGCTGATCGAATTCGAGAAGGCGCTCGCGCATCGCATGGCGGGCGTACAGGTGCGGCGCATGTTCCGCTTCGTCGATCCCGTTTCCATGCGGATGCTGGCGCTGCGCTCGGACATGACCGCGCAAATCGCCCGCATCGCCGCCACCGGCCTGGCCGAGGCGCCGCGTCCGCTGCGGCTGTCCTATTCGGGGCAGGTCTGCACCATCAAGGGCGACGGCCTCGATCCGCGCCGTGAACGCCTCCAGCTCGGCGCCGAACTGATCGGCACCGATTCGGTTTCCGCTGCCGCCGAGATCGTCGAACTGGCGATCGAGGCGCTGCGTGCCGCCGGGGCGACCGGGATCTCGGTGGACTTCACCATGCCCGATCTCGTCGATACGCTCTCGGAAGAAGCGCTGCCGCTGCCGGAAGCCCGGATCGAGGCTGTGCGCCAGATGCTCGACGCCAAGGACGCGGGCGGGCTGGTGGATGTGGGCGGCGAAGCCTATCTGCCGCTGCTCTACGCTGTCGGCCCCTTCGCCAGTGCCATCGAGCGGCTTGCTGCCTTCGATGTGGGCGGGGCGCTCGCCAGCCGCATCGCAGGTCTGCGCGAGATTGCCGCGCGCGTCGGCGACAAGGCCCGCATCACCCTCGACCCCTCCGAACGCCATGGTTTCGAATATCAGTCGTGGTTCGGCTTCACGATCTATGCCGAGGGCATCTCGGGCAGCCTCGGGCGTGGCGGCACCTATCGCATTCTCGGCCAGACCGGACACCATCCCGAATCGGCGACGGGCTTCTCGCTTTATCCCGATCCACTGGTGGACCTGCTCGCGGCCGAACCGCAGGCACAGCGCAAGCTGTTCCTGCCGCTGGGCCATGATCCTCGCGTAGCCGGTCAGCAGCGCGCGATCGGCTGGGCGACCGTGGCGGCGCTCTCCGAAAGCGACGATCCGGTCGCGCTGGGCTGTTCGCACAAGCTGGTGAACGGAGAGGCCGTCGCGCTCTGATACTCCATTTGCGTCGTCCCGGCTGCGATCCGGGGCGACGGAGTGGGTCTACCCTTGACGAGCCATGCGCCTTGCCACTAGGGCGCGGGCGAAAAGCCGGGGCACTTCTGCCCCAACGCAAATCCATATCGCCGAGTCCTGTCGAAGGGCGTTATTGGATCCACCGTGGCAGGGTGGAGGAGTATATCCATGGCCAACGTAACCGTGATCGGTGCCCAGTGGGGCGATGAGGGCAAGGGCAAGATCGTCGACTGGCTGGCAAGCCGCGCCGATGCCGTCGTCCGTTTCCAGGGCGGCCACAATGCCGGCCACACGCTGGTCGTCGGCGACCAGGTCTACAAGCTGAGCCTGCTGCCTTCGGGCATCGTCACCGGCACGCTGTCGATCGTCGGCAACGGCGTCGTGCTCGATCCCTGGCACCTCAAGTCCGAAGTCGAGAAGCTGCGCGGCCAGGGCGTCGAGATCAATCCCGACAACTTCGCGATTGCCGACAACTGCCCGCTGATCCTGCCGCTCCACCGCGACCTCGACAGCCTGCGCGAATCGGCTGCCGGTTCGGGCAAGATCGGCACCACCGGCCGCGGCATCGGCCCGGCTTATGAAGACAAGGTCGGCCGCCGCGCCATCCGCGTCTGCGATCTGGCCCATCTCGATGCGCTGGAGGCCCAGCTCGATCGTCTCTGCGCCCACCACGACGCGCTGCGTGCCGGTTTCGGCCAGCCGCCGGTCGACCGCGAGGCACTGATCGAGGAACTGCGCGAGATCGCGCCGTTCGTGCTCCAGTTCGCCCAGCCCGTGTGGAAGCGCCTGAACAAGGTCCGCAAGGCCGGCGCCCGCATCCTGTTCGAAGGCGCGCAGGGCGTGCTGCTCGATGTCGATCACGGCACTTATCCGTTCGTCACCAGCTCGAACACGGTTTCGGGTACGGCGGCTTCGGGTTCGGGCCTCGGCCCCGCCGCGACGGGCTTCGTGCTCGGTATTGTCAAGGCCTACACCACCCGCGTCGGTTCCGGGCCGTTCCCGACCGAGCTGGAGGACGAGACTGGCCAGCGGCTCGGCGAGCGTGGTCATGAGTTCGGCACCGTCACCGGCCGCAAGCGCCGCTGCGGCTGGTTCGACGCGGTGCTCACCCGCCAGTCCTGCGCGATCTCGGGCGTGACCGGCATTGCGCTGACCAAGCTCGACGTGCTCGACGGCTTCGAGAAGGTCCGGATCTGCACCGGCTACCGTCTGAACGGCAAGGTGCTGGACTACTTCCCCAGCCACGCCGCCGACCAGGCGAAGGTGGAGCCGATCTACGAGGAAATGGACGGCTGGCAGGGCACCACCGCCGGCGCCCGTTCCTGGGCCGATCTGCCCGCCCAGGCGATCAAGTACATCCAGCGCGTGCAGGAACTGATCGAGACACCGGTGGCGCTGGTTTCGACCAGCCCCGAGCGCGAGGACACCATCCTCGTGCGCGATCCTTTCCAGGACTGATCGAATGCGGCGCGGGACATTTCTCGCGCCGCTTTTGCTTTTGCCGTGGGTGGGGCCTGCGAAGGCGGAACCGCCTTTGGAGCTTCCCCCGATCGACCTGATCCGCGTGCAGAAGGCGGCGCGGACGATGGAACTCTGGTCGGACGGCCGGCCCGTCCACGTCATTGCGCATATCCAGCTGGGCGACGAGCCCAGCGGCCCCAAACGCTTCGAAGGCGACGAGCGTACGCCCGAAGGCCGCTACGAAGTCGACTGGGGCAATCCGAGAAGCGCCTATCACCTCTCGCTCCATATCTCCTACCCCAATGCACAGGACCGCGCCTACGCGCAGGCGCGGGGGCGCTCAGCCGGGGGAATGATCATGATCCATGGCCAGCCGAATGCCTTGCCGGTGGGCCGGGTTCCCGGTGACTGGACCGATGGCTGCATCGCCGTGTCCAACGCCGAAATCGAGGCGCTTTACGAGTCGGTGCCGGATGGCACGCCGATCGAGATAAATCCCTGAAAATTCAGCGGGACGCCGTTCGCTTCCTCTAAAATTGATGCAGATTGCATTCCACGAGGGACGACGGGCGTTTTCAGGAATTTAATCCTGCTCTAGGGATGTGTACGAGGATAGGAAGCCGCAGCCGGGAATCGGCATGATCGCCTTGTGCGCGGCTCGTGCTCACGCTCGCGATCGGAGCACCGGCGGGGTCTATCGCCGGGTTTCGGTCAGTGGATCAACTATGCCGCACCTTTGCGGGTGCGCCGCGGTCGGAACGTCTCGATGCTCCCCCAAACCATCCTCAACGACGAGCAGGGCCGCCTGGCGGCGCTGCGCAATCTCGAAGTGCTCGACAGCGCGCCCGAGGAAGCGTTCGAGCATGTCGTCTCGCTGGTGCGCGCGGTGCTCAACGTGCCGATGGCCGCCGTCACCCTGATCGACGCCGACCGCCAATGGTTCAAGGCGCGCAGCGGCATCGGCGCGGCCGAGACGCCGCGCAACGTCTCGTTCTGCACCCATGCGATCCAGCAGACCGATCCCTTCCTGATCTCCGACGCGCGGCTCGATGCCCGCTTTGCGAGCAACCCCTTCGTTACCGACGATCCCAACGTGCGCAGCTATGCGGGCATCCCGCTGCTGACGCCGGAAGGCTACAACGTCGGCGTGCTCTGCGCGATCGATGACAAGGTACGCGACTTCAACGAGGCCGAAGTCGCGATCCTCGGCAACTTCGCGCGCATCGTCATGAACGAACTGGAACTGCGCCGCATCGCCGAGCGCGACCAGCTGACCGGCGCGCTCACCCGGCGCGGCTTCGTGGACAAGGCGAAGCAGGAAATGGACCGCTTCCGCCGCTACGGCCGTCCGAGCTGCCTGGTGCTGATCGATCTCGATCACTTCAAGCTGGTCAACGATACCCACGGCCACCCGGCCGGGGACGCGGTGCTGCGGGAGATGGCCGCCACCGTTGTCGGCTCCACGCGGCCGGTCGATTTCCTCGGCAGGCTAGGGGGCGAGGAATTCGCGGTGCTCCTGCCGGAAACCGGGCCTTCCGAGGCGCTGGTGGCGGTGGAGCGGTTCCGTATGACTCTGGCTCAGCACGATATCGCGCTGCCCGGTGGATCGACGATCCGCGTTACCGCCAGCTTCGGGATCGCGCCGTTGAGTGAGGCGATTGCGACGGTGGAGGACTGGCTCGCGGCGGCGGATGGGCCGCTCTACGCTGCCAAGCGGGGTGGGCGGAATCGGTGTGAATTGTTGCATTGACGGAAGAAGGAAGACCCGGGGGATGATCCCCCGGACCCTCGGAATGTCGATCTTGCGCACGACCTGTTCGTAGTGCGCTCCCTGCGGCGCAGCCAGAATGTCTCCCGACGCGGCCATGGGCGCGCAACGGGTCGGTGGCGCCTGACCTCGACAGTACCGGGGTGCAGGGGCGATGGCCCCTGCTTTTCCCTTGTTCTTCAATCGAACCGAAACGCCGAAATCGCCGTCTTGAGCACAAGGTCCGAATAGACCTTCTCTCCCGCCCCTTGCGCGGTCCCGGCAACCACCATCAGCGGCAGCAGGTGCTCCTCGCGCGGGTGGGAGAAGCGGCCGCCGGGTGCTTCGGCCCAGTGCGCCAGCGCTTCGGCGCGGGTTTCCACATCGGCTTCGGCAGCCTGGGTGAGCCACTGGTCGAAGGCCAGCGAAGGCTCGGTCGAGGCCGGATTGCCGTAGCCGCGCATGTTGTGGAAGCTCATGCCGGAACCCAGGATCAGCACGCCTTCGTCCCGCAGCGGCGCTAGCGCCTGTCCGGCGGCGAGGTGCAGGGCCGGGTCGAGCGAGCGGTCGAGCGACATCTCCACCACCGGCACTTCCGCCTCGGGCCAGGCGACCTTGAGCGGGACGAAGACCCCGTGGTCGTAGCCGCGCTGTGGGTCCGGCGCGGCGGTGAAGCCCGCCTCGCGCAGGAGCCCGCTGGCGCGGGTCGCCAGTGCGGGTGAGCCGGGCGCGTCGAAACGCAGTTCGTAGGTGTGCTGCGGGAAGCCGTAGTAGTCGAACAGCAACTGCGGGTGTTCGGCGCCGGTGAAGGCGAAGCCTTCGGTTTCCCAGTGGCCGGAGACGACGAGGATCGCCTTGGGCGGTTCGGGCAGGCGCTCGGGCAGGCTGCGCAGGAACTCGGCCATCGAGGTCCAGTTGCCTTGCGGGTCCGGCATGAAGAAGCAGGGACCGCCGCCGTGGGGGATGAAGAAGCTGGGTTGGCGGGTCATGGCGTGTTTTTCCTTCAGTTGCGCCGGGTCGGGATGAGCGCGTGGGCGCCGTCACCGATCAGGGCCAGGACGAGGAGGGCGATCGACCAGAACGCGGGATATTCCCAGCCGCCGCCCTTGGAATCGAAGAAGAAGCCGTTGGCGCCGTGGACCATGACGATGGTGCCGAGCAGCAGCGGGATCAAGGCCAGCGCGACGGCGCGGGCATAGATGCCCAGGATCAGCGCAAGGCCGCCGAGCAGTTCCGCTGCCATCGTCACATAGGCCAGTGCCGGGGGCAGGCCGAGGCTGCCGAAGAAACCGGCCGCCCCGGCAGGCGTGAAGACGAACAGCTTCAGCGCGAAGTGGGCGAGAAACAGTACGCCGAGCGCGACGCGCAGAACGAAAACGCCATAGGGCGCGGTCGAGGAGATGCCGGAATTCGTGGAAGCCGTCGAAGTCATGGGGAGATTTCCTTTCGAAGACCCATCTAGACCTTCACTCCCTTGGTGATAATCATGCTGTTCGTTGAATGACTTTATACCAAAGGTGTTGAATGGATCGACTCAAGGGCATCGAGGTCTTCGTGAAGGCGATCCGGCTCGGCGGACTCTCGGCGGCGGCGCGTGATCTTTCGATGTCGCCCGCCATGGCGGCCAAGCACCTGAACGCGTTGGAACAGCGGCTGGGCGCCACTCTGGTGAATCGCACCACCCGGCGGCTGGCGCTGACCGAAGTGGGGACGGCCTATCTCGACAAGGCCGAGCGCGTGCTGGCCGAACTGGAGGACGCCGATGCCGAGGCGATGGCCCAGTCGGCGGCGGTGGAAGGCCTGCTGCGCGTTTCCGGTCCGGCGGCTTTCGGCAGTGCCTATCTCGTCGATCTGGTGACCGAGTTCCATGCGCGCCATCCTGCCGTGACGGTCGAGCTTGGTCTCAACGACCGCGTGGTCGACCTGCTGGAAGAGCGCTGGGACGTGGCCGTGCGCATCGGCCGGTTGGCGGACAGCAATCTCGTCGCGCGCAAGCTGGCGCCGGTGCGCATGGCGGTCTGCGCCGCGCCCGACTATCTCGCAAGGCGCGGGACGCCGCGTTCGATCGACGATCTCGCGCAGCACGATTGCCTCGGCTACACGCTGAGCAACGAGACCGGCGCCACGCGCTGGGGTTTCGGTCGCGACGGCAGCCGCGCGGTGGCGGTGCGCGGCGCGCTCCATGCCAACAACGGGCAGGTTCTGGCGCAGGCGGCGGTGGCGGGGATGGGCCTCGTCTATGGCCCGCGTTTCTTCGTGGACCGGGCGATTGCCGAAGGGCGACTGGTGGAACTGGATCTCGGCGCGGAACTGCTCGATCTCGGCGCGGTCCATGCGGTGACGCACCGCACCCGGCGCCCGGCAGCCAAGACGAGGGCGTGGATCGACTTCCTCGTCCAGCGCCTGCCCGCCATGGCCAGCGACTGGTAATTCCTTCCTGGAGCCGGAAGGGCGGGCCTCAGAAGTCGATGGCGATGCCGTTGCGCACCCAGTCGCCGTAGCGGGTGGGGGAAATTCCGTCGGGGTCCTGCTCTTCCTGCTCTGGCGAGGTCTTTGCAGTCTCGGCCGCAGGCGCGGGGTCGTTCGTCCAGTGGGCGGGCTTGGTGAAGCCTTCGGGCCGCTTGGTGGCGCGCTGTGTCATCAAGCCCATGTGGTGGAGGTGGCGTCAAAACGCAATCCGCTATAGGGGCAGCGCATGGACATTCCCGGCCTTCCCGCGCGCCGTGCCGCGCTCAACCTTATCGATGCCGTGCTGCGGCGGGGCGAAACGCTCGACCAGGCGGGCGGCTCCGCCCTCGCGCGGATCAATGGAGACGCCGACCGGGCGCTCGCCCGCGCCATTGCCGGCGAAGTTCTGCGCTGGCGCACCGACCTCGACGAACTGATCGACAGCGCCACGCGCCTGCCGCTTGCCCCCGATGCCAAGGCGCGCGCGGTGCTCCAGATCATGCTCGCGCAGGTCCTGCGTCTTGAGACTCCCGCGCACGCGGTGATCGCCACCGGCCTGCCGCTGCTGATGGGCGGCCCGCGCCGTCTGGCGCACGGGGTGTTCTCCACCCTGACCAAGCGCGAAATCACGCTCCCCGAAGCGCCCAGCCTGCCCGAGGACGTGGCGGGCCGCTGGGGCGCCCGCGTAGAGGCGATCGCCGCCGGTCTCGCCGAACCGCCGCCGCTCGATCTCGCTCTGCGCGATCCGGCGCAGACCGCCGAATGGGCCGAGCGCCTCGGCGGCACCTCGCTGATGCCGGGCCATGTCCGCCTTTCGCGCGGCACCGCAGTCGAGCATCTCGAAGGCTTCCGCGACGGCGCCTGGTGGGTGCAGGATCTGGCTGCCAGCCTGCCCGCGCGGCTGCTGGGTGCAGGCGAGGGCAGGCGCGTGCTCGACCTCTGCGCCGCGCCCGGCGGCAAGACGCTGCAACTGGCGGCAGCAGGCTGGCAGGTCACTGCGCTCGACAACTCCAAGCGCCGCCTCGAACGCCTGCGGGAGAACCTCAAGCGCATCGGTCTCGAAGCCGACGTGGTCCAGGCGGATGCCCTGATCTGGGAGCCGGAGGAAAAGTTCGAGGCGATCCTGCTCGACGCCCCCTGCACCGCCACGGGCACCGCACGCCGTCACCCCGACGTGCTCCACCGCATTGGCCCGCGCCAGATCGAGGACATGACCGCGATCCAGGAAAAGATGCTGGAACGGGCCTCGGGCTGGCTCAAGCCGGGCGGGCGGCTGATCTATGCGGTCTGCTCGATGGAAGTGGAAGAGGGCGAGGAACAGGCGGACAAGGTAGCGCTGACGCCGGTGCCGGTCGCGGCTTCGGAACTGCCCGAGGGGCTTGTCCCGACGGCGGAAGGCTGGTTGCGGACCGATCCGGGGATGCTGGCCGAGGTCGGCGGTCTGGACGGGTTCTTCGTTGGGCGTTGGCAGAAGTAAAGGGGAAGACCGGGGGATGATCCCCCGGACCCTCGGAATGTCGATCTTGCGCGCTGCCTAGCCGTTGGGCGCCTCCTGCGGCGCAGCCATCATGTCTCCCGACGCAGCCATGGGCGCGCAACGGGTCAGTGGCGCCTGACCTCGACAGTACCGGGGTGCAGGGGCGATGGCCCCTGCTTTCTCCCTTGTTAAACCGCGACAGCGCGCCGACGACGCCAGAACACCAGCGCGCCAAGGCCGAGTGCAAAGAGGCCGACCATGCCCGGTTCCGGAACATCGGTCGGACCGCCGGAAGACCCGCCCGAACTGGTCGAGCTGCCCGGATCGCCCGGCGTATAGCCGCCGGTATAGGTGCCGACGTGCATCTCGCCGTTCTGGACGAGATTGCCGAACACCGCCGAGCCCTGGATGTAGTTCGAGGTCGTCGCATCTGCACCCGGTGCGAGGACCGAGCCGCCCCAGGCCGTGCTCAGCGAGAGGTTCTCGGCCTCGTGGAAGTTCCACACGACATGTTCGCCGAGGTTGGCGGTGCCGCCCAGGAAGTTGTCGTCCAGCTTGATCGACTTGCCCGAGACGTTGACGATCGCGGTGTCCGCCCCGTTGAGGTTGAACTGGATCTCGCCGATCTTGTCGAGGTCGGCGGCGGAAATGTTGAACACCGCCACGCCGTTCGCATCGGGCTGGGCGTTGAAGGTGCCGCGGTTGCCGCTGATGGTGAGCTGGCTGTTGGCGGTTTCGGTGCTCATCGAATGGCTGAGGCCTTCCATCGAGGTTTCGATGAGGCTCTTCTGCTGCGAGAGGTTCTGCGCGAACTGCGGGTCGCTGGTGGCGAGGCCCGAGGTTACGGTGTTGTTGTTGACGTTGGTGTTGCTGATCGTCCCACCGACCTGAACCGTCTGTGCCGCGCCGTTGAGGTTGAGGCCGCTGTTGACATTGCCGCCGACGATCGCGCCCGAGCCGTTGTTGAGGTTCTTGTGGCCGCCGTTGACGTCGCCCACCACGGTCAGCCCCGGCGTTCCGGTCGAGGACGCGGGCAGGGCGGTGATCTGGTAGTTCGAGGCATTGCCGTCGAGATTGCCGCCTACGAAAGTGCGGCCCTCGACCTCGGAGGAAGAGGTCAGGTCGCCCAGCACCACGAGGTTCCAGGTCTTCAGCACGTCGATTCCGGCGATCATGCCCGAGGACGCGAGCACCGGGCTGGCCGCGAATGCTATGGCGGCGACTGCGACGGAAAGCGACAGCTTGCGGAATGGGGGCATGGAGGGAACTCGCCAATGGAACGGATCGATAGGCAAGCTAAGTACGTGTTTCCGAGGCTTTGGATATGGCCCGTTTCGCCGTGTCTCATGGTGAGACACGGCGAAGGCGAATGCCTTACGCGGAGTTAACGGCGCGATCTTGCGCTTCGTCTCCGGCGTAGAGCCGTTTTTCAGGTCAGGCCTTGACCTTGTTCTGGAAGCTCTTGCGCAGCTTCATCAGCTTGGGCGGGATCACCGCGAGGCAGTAGGGGTTCCGCTGGCCTTCGCCGTCCCAGTATTCCTGGTGGTAGTCCTCGGCCGGATACCATTCGTCGTTCTGCTTGCCGTCCGCGAAGCCCTCGATCGTGGTGACGACCTTGCCGCCGTTGTCCTCGTTCGAGCGGGCGACGGCCGCTTCGGCCTCGGCGGCCTGGGCATCGTCCAGCGGGAAGATCGCCGAACGGTACTGGGTGCCGACGTCGTTGCCCTGGCGGTTGAGCTGCGTCGGGTCATGGGTGCCCATGAACACGTCGAGCAGGTCGCCGTAGGACAGCACCGAAGGATCGTAGTTCACCCGGATCGCCTCGGCATGGCCGGTGGTGCCTTCGCAGACCTGCTTGTAGGTGGGGCTGGGCACGGTGCCGCCGATATAGCCGCTTTCCACGGAATCCACGCCGATGACGTCGCGGAACACCGCCTCGGTGCACCAGAAGCACCCGCCTGCAACGATTGCCGTTTCCATTGTCTCAGTAGTCCTCATGAGGGGGAATTTTGTCGCTAGATAGGTACACTTGAGCGGCTTGTCATTGGGCGGGCGCAAACTAGGTTCAGTCCCGACCGGAGTTCCACGGGAGAATCGATATGCGCCGCGCCCTGATCGCCCTTTCGTCCCTGCTTGGCATGATCGCCATGCCCGCGGCCGCGACGGCAGCCGAAGAGAGTACCGAGGCGGAAGCCTGCAAGGGCTGCGAGGCGCTGCTCGAACTGGCGGCGTCCAATCCCTCGCGCAAGGAAGACCGTGCGCGCGACCAGTATCGCCATCCGGTGGAGACCCTGAGCTTCTTCCGCGTCGCCCCGACCATGAAAGTGGGCGAATATGCGCCGGGCGGTGAATGGTACTCGCGCCTGCTCGGGCTCTATCTCGGCCAACAGGGCCATCTCGTGGGGCTTTACTTCAATCCCGAGGCTCCGGCCTTCAAGCCCGAGACGAAGGACGGCATCCGCAAGGGCGCGGCGAGCTATCCGGCGGATGTCGCCAAGTTCACCGGCCTGCCTGCGGACAGGTTCGCCGCCTACACCCTCGGCGCGATCCCCGAAGGCGAGAAGGGCACGTTCGATGTCATCATCGTGCCCCGGATGATGCACAATCTGCTGCGCTGGAACATCGCCAGCAGCGAGTTCGCGGCCATGCGCGACCTGCTCAAGCCTGGCGGGTTGATCGGCGTCGAGCAGCATCGCGCCCGCCCGGACGCGCCCGCCGCCTATGCCGACGGTTCGAAGGGTTACTTGCGCGAGGCCGACGTGATCCGCTTCATGAAGGACAACGGCTTCGATCTCGTCGCCCAGTCCGAGATCAGCGCCAATCCCAAGGACACCGCGAACTGGCCGGACGGCGTTTGGACCCTGCCGCCCACGCTGGCACTCAAGGACAAGGACCGCGAGAAGTACCTGACGATCGGCGAGAGCGATCGGATGACCCTTCTGTTCCGCAAGCGGGACTGATAAGGGCGCGCCCATGACCGAAATCACCGTTGCCGCCCTCCAGCTCGCGCTCAATTCCGCCGACGAGCGCGAGAACATCGCCGCCGTCTCCACGCTGGTGGAGGAAGCTGCCACCAAGGGCGCGCAGATCGTCCTGCCGCCCGAGCTGTTTTCCGGCCCCTACTTCTGCAAGACCGAGGAAGAGGAGCTTTTCGCGATCGCCCGCCCGACCGAGGAACACCCCTCGGTAATCGCGATGAAGGCGCTGGCGAAGGCGCTGAAGGTCGTCATTCCCACCAGCTTCTTCGAGCGCGACGGTCACCACTACTACAACACGCTCGCCATGATCGGCACCGACGGCGAGATCATCGGTACCTACCGCAAGAGCCACATCCCCGACGGCCCCGGCTATGAGGAGAAGTACTACTTCCGCCCCGGCAACGACGGGTTCAAGGTCTGGGATGTACTGGGCACCAAGGTCGGCATCGGCGTGTGCTGGGACCAGTGGTATCCCGAATGCGCCCGCGTGATGGCGCTGATGGGCGCGGAACTGCTGTTCTATCCCACGGCGATCGGCTCCGAGCCTTATGATGCCACGCTCGACACCAGCCGCATGTGGCGCCGCGCGATGGTGGGCCATTCGGTGTCGAACTGCATGCCGGTGATTGCCGCCAACCGCATCGGCATCGAATCGGAATGCGGCACCGAGCAGACCTTCTACGGACACTCGTTCATCACCGACGAATGGGGCGATTACGTTGCCGAGTTCGGCAAGGAAGAGACCGGCGTTCTGGTTTCCACGCTCGACCTCGCGCGCGCTGCGAAGCACCGTGCGGGCATGGGCTTCTTCCGTGACCGCCGCCCGCAACTCTACACGCGCATCGCGCAGGATATCTGATACAAGCTCCGGTAGTTACGGCATAATCGGGGGCATCCGTCTTGGCCAAGCATCAGTATCTCGTCGCGCTCGGCTCCAACATGCGTCACCCGCGCCACGGCGCCCCCCGCAAGGTGCTCGCTGCGGCGCTGCGGGCGCTCGACAGCGGCAAGTACGAGGTGCTGGCCGCCTCGCCGGTGATCGAGAGCGCGCCGGTGGGACCCTCGCGCCGCCGCTATGCCAACGGCGTGGCGCTGGTGCGCAGCAAGCGCGAACCCGACGAGATGTTGCACAAGCTCCAAAAGGTCGAACACAAGTTCGGCCGCAAGCGCCTCGGCCAGGCCTGGGGATCGCGGGTGCTGGACCTTGACCTTGTACTGTGGAGTGGAGGCCCCTGGGCGGGCGGCGAGGGCGAGGAAAGCCTGATCCTGCCGCACCCCGAGTTCCGTAAAAGAGACTTCGTACTCGGCCCGGCGCGCGGGATTGCAGGATCTTGGCGTGATCCTTTGACAGGTCTTACGATTAATCAGCTTCATGCCCGCTTGACCAAGCCGCGCCCTGCCCCTAGGTGACCCCTTCCGCAGCCGCTTCGCCGGCTGAACCCGGCAACGGGGGCCCTTAGCTCAGTCGGTAGAGCAACTGACTTTTAATCAGTAGGTCGCTGGTTCGAACCCAGCAGGGCTCACCACCTTTTCCAACAGTTTCGGCAAAGGTGAGCGGGGTGCGCGGAGCGCTTCCCACCGTATTCCCCTTTTTGTGCGTTACGACTTGCCCAGCGGTTTTGGTCCGCTGGACGACTATGGCTGCATCTGGAAAACCCCCGCTTTCCAGAAGGTAGCGTTGTGTCGATCGTCTGATCGATTGCCAACGTCGATCTTGCCGAGCTCTGACATGCTTCAGGAATGCCATGCCCGGAAGGCACGGCCCTCATCTCTACATCGCAGGAATCAGTACATGCCCGATCAGCACAACGCCAATACCCAACTGCCTGACGTCATGCTCGATGCCGTGAGGCTCGGGATGTCAGGTGCCATCATCGCTGCATTTCCGGTCACGGTCGCAGACATCCAGCGCGCTGCGGAGGGCGTAGAGGGAGCCGAGGTGACGACTTTCGGGAATCCCAACCGACTGCAGATTTCCATTGCCATCGAGGAAGAAGATGGACCGACGCTTGGTGAAGCGGTGCTCGACCTTCGCTTCCAGCCTGGTTCCAGCCCGCTTCGCCTTAGTGACCAGACATCTCTGACCATCAACCCGCAGAAGTGGCTGCGTGAACAACTCGGCGGAGAGGAAGGTTGCGGCCCCCTGGGCCTTGATGGCAACAGCAATGTTCTGGGGGCGAGAGTGGACATTCCGGAGCTCCTCGAACAGGCTCTCGACCTCGCCGACGAGGTCTTATCCCTTTGCCTATACCAGCTCGATCGGTCGCTCCCCGAAGGAGCTGAATGGCGGTGGAACGGGTTTTGGATCAAGGCCGCTGAGGCGTGTCGGGACATTGAAACCGACGATGCGGTGCAGTTGGTTCGTCGCGCGCAGCACGCAGCCATGACGGGAGCGGTTCTGGCGGTCCGGAAGCGGTACACACCGGTCTGCGAAGATGGCAGTGGGCCGATCACGTTGCGATGGGTTTTGGGGAAGACCAAGCATGAGTTCAAGGTCTACGCGAAGCGGTCCGACTTGGTGCGTGTCGAGCTGGCCAGCCGACACAGGTCTGCTGTGTGTAACCTTGCAGGGGACCGCCCGCGTACCGCAGAGCCAAGTGGCGTCCGCGCGCTCCTGAAGCAGTTTGCGATCGATGCTGTCGGAGAGGTCGAACGGTTGGACGAGCACGTGCGTCAGTCGGTGACATCGACGCCGGACACCGTTGGCTTGTTGACGGAACTGCTGCTGCTGGTGAACCTTGCGGCAGGCAACGGGCGTGGTCGTGGTCCTGCTCCAGACTCCATTTCGATCGAAGGCGCACGACATGCCCTGGCTGGGCTGCTGCAGGCTGGAATGTTCGATGCCCGCACCACCCGGCGAGG
>NZ_DAISLT010000020.1:0-101739 GCF_036820275.1 Novosphingobium sp. | reverse complement strand
CGCGCTCAGCAATTTGCCGGCGCTCCATTGGCCTGGTTTGTCACCGCCGTGCACATATTTGCCTTCGCATTGATCGCTGGTGCGACACCCTCTTTGGCAAACTCAGACGACGTAGATCACAAACTGGTTGCTTTCTTTTACAGGGCACGTGGAGGCTGGCTTCTGCATCCTCTAACGCATTATGTATGCTCCAATCGCGAGCGAGCGCGCCAAAATCGATTGATTTTCAAAGAATATGAAGCGCTAGAGCGGCGATATCTTGAGATGGGTGGAAAATTTGCCCCAGACAGCGAGCAGGAGATTTCGCTAGAACCTTACCATTCTAGTTGTCCGCAGAAAGCAGAAGAACGGCGCTTATCGGAACAAACATGGGAAGAAATTGCCAACTCAGTCGAGAGCGAAATGGCCGACGTTCGCAAATTACTCGACCTGAAGCGTAGAAATCTGAATCGAGGGATGGGCTTCCGAACGACCAACCTATTTAATGCTTTGGCCGCTCCCAAGCCCACGGAAGCAACTCGTCTATCCGGTTGATGGGATGGCCGCATCCGACACGGCTTGAACCGCAAGAGCAATTCGCACGGGTGAGCTGAAGCCTAGAGTATCGGGCGACGCGGAAAATGGCGTAGCGCGCGCGATAGCTTTAAACGCAAGCAAGGGTGCGTAATTGGCACCTCTCGCTTTGAACCGGATAAATCGCCTGTAAATCAGAACCGAGTGGTCATTCTGTCACATAAGTGTCCGGAAATTCGCATGGTTCTGTCACATGCCCCCCATAGGGGGCCGCCCTTCGCAACATAGCGCGTATCAAAAAAGAAGGGTCGACATGCATTTTCTGGAAAGCCGCACGCTGCGGCTGATGTTCGGTTGCAGCCTGGCGGCATTGTCGCTGCACGGGCAGGCCTGGGCTGGCGAGGCTTCGGCCGCAGATACGTCCGCCGATAGCGCCGCGGGAGCCGCTGCCGCTGATACGCTGACCTCCGACATCATCGTCAACGGCAAGATCGACCGCACCGCCCTCGATATGGAGCGCAACGCGATCGGCACCGTCGATATCCTGACGACCGGCGACATCGCCACAAGCTCGAACACCGGGATCGCCGACATTGCCCGCGCGCTGCCGGGTATTTCGACCAGCTATGACCAGGGCGCGAACCAGACCGCCGTGGGCGAGGCCCAGTTCGTCACGGTGCGCGGCTTCGACACCAGCTTCAACGCCTATACGCTCGACGGCCTGCGCCTTCCGCAAGTCGCCGGCGATTCCCGCGCGATCTCGCTCAATCTCTTTTCGCCTTTCGCGATCGGCAACATCTCGGCCGACAAGACGCCCGGCGCGGACAAGGATTCGGACTCGATCGCGGGCGCCATCGATCTGCACACGCCCACCGCCTTCGATTTCACGAACAACTTCGGCCGCGTTCGCGCCCTCGGCCAGCTTGCCGCCCTGGCAGCCGATTCCCATCAGCCCAGCCTGGGCGGCGCGATCGGCATCGATACCGCGCGCAAGTTCGGGGCCGGGGACCAGTTCGGCATCTATCTTGCCGGTTACTATGAGAAACGCTCGAATGCCGCGCAGTCGATCGCGGCCCAGAGCGGCTATGTGACCACCCGGCAGAACGTGGGTTCCACGCGCGACAACTATGATGCCCTGTCCGCCCAAGGGCTGCAGTGGAACGCCTTCACCAACAAGGTGGAGCGCTACGGCGCCACCGGCTCGCTCGATTATCATGGCGAGGGTATCAAGACGTACCTGCGTATGAACTATGCGCGGTACAGAAATACCAACACGATGAACCAGACGGGCCTGCGCAGCGAGCTGACCAGCAACGCCGACGGCACCAGCCAGCCCAATCCCAATGTCGCGGCGGGCGGCAACGGCAACTACAACGCGGACGGCGTTTTCGTGGGGACCGGCGTCAACCCCGCGGGCTATTTCCGCACCGAAGACACCGACCAGAAGCTGTTCTCCACCCAGCTCGGCGGCGAGTTCGAACTGGGCGGCGGCTTCGTCGCCTCGCTCGAAGGTGCCTATGCCTATGGCGCCTACAACCAGCCGAACCGCATCGAGGCGGCCTGGCGCGGCGTGGGATATGGCGCATCGGGCGTCACCGTCGACCTCAGCAATCCGCGCGCGCCCCAGGCCGTGATGTCGCCGGAGGCGACCGCCTACGTCTCCTCGCTCGATACGCCGGGCCAGTACTATGTTCAGAAGGGCTGGAACTTCGATTCCGAAAAGAAGAGGACGATCCGCGGCAACCTGCACTGGGACGGAGAGACGGGCGTGTTCCGCTCCTTCGAGATCGGTGGCCTGTACGAGAATTCGCACCGCGAAGGCCGGGAACTCGCGCCGGACAACACCCGCTATGTGTTCTCGCGCCCGTTCGATCCGCGTGACGTGGCAGGCCTGCCCGTTTCCCAGCTTCCGGGCCAGACCCTGACCGATTTCATCGGGACCTATCCCGCCCGGCCGATCCGCGTGGTCTCGCGCGGCGCGATCGAGGACCAGGTGGCGCAATATGTGGATTCCGTCGGAGGCACCGCCAGCCAGGTTTCGCAGGAAACGCTGGACCAGGGCGTGACCGACAGCAAGGAACGCCGCGCCGCCGTCTACGCCAACGCGCGCTTCCAGTTCGGGAACCTCGAAGCCCTGCCGGGCCTTCGCTACGAGGCCAACCGCTTCGCGGCGGATTACTTCGAAGGCGCAAGCACGGCGGGCGGAAGCGGGGCTTTCGTGTCTTCCTCCCGCAAGTACGATCGGCTCGATCCCAGCCTGCTCGTCGCGTGGCGGCCCAGCGACAGCCTGGTCCTGCGCGGCTCGGTCCGCTCCAGCTATGCACGTCCCGGCTTCAACGACCTAGCCGGCCCGGCGACCTACTCGTTCAACGATACGACGGACGCGCTGGAATATATCACCAAGCCCAATCCGAACCTCAAGCCCACCTCGGCGTGGAACTTCGACCTGGGCCTCGAATATTACGGCGGCGTCGGCCAGTATCTCCAGGTTGCGCTCTACTACAAGAAGCTGCGCAACATCATCGTGCCCACGGCCGGACAGAACCTGGTCGGGTCGACCGGTTCCACGGTGACGACCTTCATGCCCCAGAACGGGCTGGGCGGCAGCGCCAAGGGCGTCGAGATCTCGGGCCGCTACACGTATGACGGCAGCGCAGTCTCGTTCCTGAACGGCTTCGGTGTTGGTGGCTCGATCACCGTGCAGAAGACCAGGGCGACATACGCCCTGGCGGAGGACGATGTCCGCACGACCAGCCTGCCGCAGGCCCCCGACCTCATCTACAACGCGGGCCTGTTCTACACCGGCGGCCGTTTCCGCGCGAACGCGAACTATCATCACACCGGGCGGATCCTGGCGACGGTGCAGAGTTCTGACCCGGACATCTACATCCAGCCCATGGGGTCTCTGGACCTCGGCGCCGCCTATGAGTTGAGCGACGCGGTGGAGATCGGCGTGTCCGCGCGCAACGTGCTCAACCAGCACGCTTACTGGACCACCGTGGGGAAATCGAAGAAGTACATCTCGAACGATCGCAACGGCGGATACCTGAAGACCGGCAGCGTCTATCAGGTCAGCGCGACGGTGAAGTTCTAAAACACCGGAAACCGGGAGCCGCCGATCCGATGCCGTCGGATCGGCGGCTTCTTCCCCGTTCATCCACCGCACGCGAAGGAACCTGTAATGTCCTGTCGTCTGCTGCTGCCGCTCGCGGCGCTGCTTTCCGCTTTTCTCTCCCCGCAGGCCGCATCGGCGGAAGAGGCACGCCCCCTGCGGGTCATGACGTTCAACGTGCGCTATCCCGCGGACGACGGCGCCAACGACTGGCCTCACCGGCGCGCCATCCTGGCCCGGACGGTGGCCGAGGCCGATCCCGACGTGATCGGCACGCAGGAACTGTTTCGCGAGCAGGGCGACGATCTCGTGACCGCGCTGCCGCAATACCGGTGGTTCGGACTGGACCGGCGCGGCGGTCATGCCGACGAGCACATGGGCATCTTCTATTGCGCCGATCGCATGTCGGTGCTGCAACAAGGCATGTTCTGGCTGTCTGCCACGCCCACGGTGGCGGGACGCGCGACATGGGGAGAGACGCTTCCCCGCATGGTCAACTGGGCACTGTTCGAGCGCGGCGCGGACCACCGCCGTTTCTACCTGCTCGACACCCATTTCGCCCACCGCGACGAAGACGAGCGTGCCCGCGAAAAGTCTGCAGCGCTTATCGCCGCCTGGATCGCTAAACTGCCCGCCGACATCCCGGTCGTCCTGACCGGCGACTTCAATGCCGGACCGGACACGCGGCCTCACGGCATCCTTACCGATGCTTTGACCGATACCTACGAGGCGGCGGCCGAGCGCCGCGGGCCGCAAGGCACCTATCACGATTTCACCGGCGTTCCCGCTGCGCGCATCGATTGGATACTCGTCCGCAATCTCGTCCCGCTGCGGACGACGACCGTGACGACCTCCTCCGACGGCCGCTATCCTTCGGATCATTTCCCCGTCGTGGCCGATCTCGCCTGGGCGGGCGGCCCGGCCGCCGGGGTGCGGTCCAGTTCCGTCAAATAGCTGCGTCAAATAGCTGCAACGCCCCTATCCAGATCACAGGAACCATCATGATTTCACGCCTTTCTCTCGTTGCCGCCCTGGTCCTTGCGGCGCAGCCCGCTCTGGCGCAGGACACGTCCGACCTCTCGCGCGCCGCAAAGGGCGACATCGCCGAAGCGGGCGGCGCACGGCGTATCTCCGGCGACCGCACCGAGGCATTCCGCAAGCAGATCGTCGGCGGCAAGGCCCGCAACGTGATCCTGCTGATCGGTGACGGCATGGGCGATTCCGAAATCACCCTGGCGCGCAACTATGCCGAAGGCGCAGGCGGCTTCTTCAAGGGCATCGACGCTTTGCCGGTGACGGGCCAGTACACGCACTATTCGCTCGACCGCGAGACCGGTCTTCCCGATTACGTCACCGATTCCGCCGCTTCCGCCACGGCCTGGGCCACCGGCGTGAAGAGCTACAACGGCGCCATCGGCGTCGACGTCAAGGGCAAGCCGCACACGAGCCTGCTGGAGCGTGCCAAGGCCGCGGGCCTGGCCACGGGCGACGTTTCCACCGCCGATATCGAGGATGCCACGCCGGCCGCGCAATATGCCCATGTCACGCAGCGCAAGTGTTTCGGGCCGGAGGCGACCGCGAAGATCTGTCCGACCAATGCGCTGGAAGCAGGCGGCGCAGGATCGATCGCCGAGCAATTGCTGGCGGCGCGTCCCGACGTAACGCTGGGCGGCGGCTCCGCCACGTTCGATGAAACCGCGCGCGGCGGCAAGTGGAAGGGCAGGACACTCCTTCAGCAGGCCAAGGCGCGCGGCTTCACGATCGTGCGTGACGCTGCCGGACTGGAGGCCGTGACCGCCGCTGGAGCCGACGCGCCTCTGCTGGGGCTGTTCGCACCGGGGAACATGCCGGTTCGCTGGCAAGGTCCGCGTGCCAGCCATCACGGCAATATCGACCAGGCCCCGGTCCGATGCGAAGCCAATCCCGAACGCACCGCCACCGTGCCCACTCTGGCCGCCATGACGCGCAAGGCCATCGCGCTTTTGAAGGACAAGCCCAAGGGCTTCTTCCTCCAGGTGGAAGGCGCATCGATCGACAAGGAAAACCACGGCGCCAATCCCTGCGGGCAGATCGGCGAGACGGTCGATCTCGACGAAGCCGTGCAGGTGGCGCTCGACTATGCCCGTCAGCATGGCGACACACTGGTGATCGTCACGGCCGATCATGCGCATACCAGCCAGATCATCAGCAACGGATCGAAGGCGCCGGGCCTGACCGAGGCGCTCGTCACGAAGGACGGCGCGGTCATGACCGTCAACTACGGCACTTCCGAGGAAGGCGCGATGGGGCACACCGGCACCCAGCTGCGCATCGCCGCCTACGGTCCGGGGGCGGCCAACGTCGCCGGGCTGATCGACCAGACGGATCTGCATTACATCGTGCGCGGGACGCTGGGCCTCGATTGAAACGAGCCGCTGACACCGGCCGCTGATCGACGGCTCATCGTCGATCGCCCTCAGGCGCGCGCAACAGCCTCGCGCCTGAGGGGCGGCCGCGTTGCCGCTGCGGCAACGAGCAGTGCAAGTGCCGTCCAGGGCAGCGATCGGGCGCCGTAGCGATCGAGCAATGCTCCGCCCAGGATCGCGACCCCGGCAATCGCCAGGTTCCATGCGGTGACGATCATGGCCTGTGCGACATCGGTCGAACTGCCCGCTACCCGGACGGATGCGGTCTGGAACCGTTTCTGATCTGATTGCATCGGATTAACTGTCCTAGAGTTCTGATTTGTCGCATTTTCCGAGTCATCAGGTCATGCTACTCGATCAGCAAATGCTCATGAACAGCCGCTTTTGGACGAACGAAGCTGGTCGGACCGGCATCTATCTCGACTGCCGTTCGGCATTCACTGTTGCCACTGCGAATGAATCGCAATAATGGCGGCCTTCGATCGTTCCGGAATCAGCGGGCACGAAAGGATGCCCGTTGAAGAGCCGTAAGTCGCCAGCCTCCGAAGTCGAAACGCCGACGATGCGCGCCTATATGGCGCATCGTCCCGCGCTTATCGACTATGCCTCGAAGGTCATCGGCAATCGCGAACAAGCCGAAGACATCGTTCAGGAAGCCTGGCTGGCGCTCTCTCAGCGGAACGGGGGCAAGGATGTCCGCGAGCCGCTGGGCTATCTGCGCACGACCGTCCGGAACCTTGCCATCGACGCGCTGCGGCGACGTGTCCGAGAAACCAGGCTGATGGGCGGCGATCTGGAAAGCGCGGCCCGCACGGCAGTCGATGGCCAGGCCACCCCCGAAGCGACGGTATTTGTCCGGCGCGATCTCGCATGTGTGATGGGCGTGCTCCGCAGCTTGCCGGAGCGCCAGCGCATAGCGATTGAGATGTACCGGCTCGGTGACTACAAGCTGCGGGAAATCGCTGATCGTCTGGGAATTTCCGTGTCGCTAGCCCACGTGCTGATCGCAGATGGCCTTGCCGCCTGCACCACGAGGTGCGGTATCGGCCAAGGCGATCGGCCATGAGAAAATTTTCTCTGAAAAATCGATACCCTGAAGCGTCTCACTCCCATGAGGTTCGCGCGCCCTTCTCTTGTGAAGCATATCGGACGGTTGAAGCCGTTGTCCGGCGTGGAAGCGAGCCCGCCTGTGAGCGATAGCACGCGCACCGCCGAACAGCAGGCGGCCGATTGGCTCATTCTTCTGCGCGAGGAACCGGAGAGCGCATCCCTGCAGGGGCGGTTCGAGAGCTGGCTCGATGACGATCCCGTACATGCCTGTGCATGGGTTGCCGTTTCCGAGACTTTCGGGACGATCGCCGAGGTCGAACCGGAACCGGGCAGCCGGTGGCAGGGGACGGACATGGCCCCCCTACGCGCGCGGCGGCGATGGCGATGGCGGCAGGGTAACCCCGGCCGTGCCGCAGCCATTCGGCCGGGGCAACTTGTCGCCGGCGCTTGCGCGGCTGCGTTGATGCTATGGTTCGCCCCTGCCGCCTTGCTGAATCTGCAGTCCGATTATGTGACCGCGCCCGGCGAAGTGCGCAGCGTGACGCTGGCGGACGGCAGTACCGTGAACCTGGGGCCGGGCAGTGCTCTTGCGGTCGACTACAGTGCCAAGGCCCGCTCGGTTCGTCTTTTGGCGGGCGAAGCGTGGTTCGACGTCGAGCACAATCCCGCAGCGCCCTTTCGTGTGGTCGCCGGCGACGTGCAGACGACCGTGCTGGGGACCAGTTTCGATGTTCGGCGCGTCGGCGGGGCAACCGCGGTTTCCTTGAAACGCGGACGCGTGCGGGTAGCGACCGAGGGCTTCACGCGTGACCTGTCGCCGGGCCAATGGGTCCGGGTCGATGAAGCACACGGTGTCGAGACCGGTGCGGATGATCCGGCGCTGCTGGGCGCCTGGCAGGTCGGGGCGATCATTGCCAGCAATCGGCCGGTCGAAGAGGTCATCGACGAACTGCGCCCCTGGTTTGGCGGACGCATCGTGCTGCTGAACCGCGCGCTCGCGCGCAGCCGGATCGACGGCGTCTACAATGCGCATGAGCCGGAAAATGCACTCGCGGCCATCGTTTCGCGCGCTGGCGGCAAAGTGCAGCGCATCACGCCGTGGCTGATTTTTATAACCTGAAAACCATATCGATCCAATGGCTTGCCGAGTGTTTCCGCGCGGCATGAAATTTTTTCTGGAAAATCGGTGGTGGGGATCGTCTCACTCTGACCAACGGGTTCGTGCGGTTGCATCGCAATAGCACAAATCTGTTTTTCAGGAGATTCGATCGATGCATGGGGTAGTGAGCAGCAGGGGAACGAAGCGGATCGTGATGGCCGCCGCGCTCCTGGCAACCTCGGCAATGACCATGACCGCGACTGTCACCCTGGCTGCCGCACAGAACACGACGGTGCGCCGCTTCGATATCCCGTCGCAGCCGCTGCTGCGTGCCATTGCGCTGTTCAACAGCCAGTCCGGCATCCAGATCACCGCAGAAGGCGGCCTCGTGTCGGACCGCGCCGCTGGCGCGGTCTCCGGCGATTTCGAAACTTCAGAAGCGCTCGGGATGATGCTGTCGGGGACCGGTCTCGCCTGGCATTGGATCGACGAGCGTACCGTGGCACTGGAGCCTCTCGGTCAGGCCGCGAGCGGTGACGTGCTGGTCGCCTCGTTCTCTGCGGGCGGCAGCCAGAAGGCGGCGGCAGTGGCTGGTGAAACCGGCGCACAGGCGCTCCCCGAAGTGGTTGCCGACGGCGAGCGCGCCGATGAAAGCTACGTGATGGGCACGGGCGCGGAGGCGGGCACGACCCGTATCACCGAAAAGGAAATCCGCGCCCGAGCACCGGGTTCGGGCGACGCGAACCAGATTCTGAAGGCAATGCCGACCGTCCAGTTCCGCCGCGACGAAAACATGGCCACGCGCGAGGATATCCAGGATATCCGTCCTTCCGACATCTCGATCTCGGGCGGTCGCTTTTATGAGAACCTCATCACCCTTGACGGCATCGATGCCAATGCGCGGGTGGACGTTACGAGCAAGGCGGACTTCGCCGAACCCACCGGCGCATCCGCGCAGGCGCTCTGGGTCGATACCAACCTGATCGGCGAGGTGACGCTGCGCGATTCCAACGTCTCGGCCGAATATGGCCGCTTCACCGGCGGCGCACTGGATATCAAGACCCGCGCTCCGAAGCGCGAGTTCGGTTTTTCAAGCACGGTATCCTACAGTTCCGACGCCCTGACCAACTTCAAGATTTCAGACGGATCGCGCGAAAGTCTGGACGGCGAGCTTCCGGCAAAGCCCTCGTTCGAGAAGTGGCGCTACGGTGCGACTGTGGACCTTCCCGTCAGCAGCGCCATCGGCCTGCTGCTCGGCTACAACCGTTCGCAGGCGCGGGTGACCTATAGCAAAACGGCAGCCTACGGCAGCAAGTCTTACGGCCAGTCCAGCACCAGCGACAACTTCCTCGCCAAGGCAGAGGCGGACGTCGCCGGCGACCTGAAGCTGATGGGGCAGTTCTCCTATACGCCTTACACGAGCGAATCCGAGGTCAACAACTCCATCGATTCGCAGATGGTCTCGCACGGCGGGGGTGTGACCAGCCGGCTTGAACTGGCGAAGTCGGGCCAAACCAACTGGTCGCTCTCCGCCAGCTTTTCGCACAGCGACACCAGCCGCGACGCCCCCGGAACCCACTACACGATCTCCTCGTGGACCGAGGTGGGCAGCGGTTGCTCCACTTCGACCAATTGCGTGATCGGCAGCTATGGCGATATCCGGCAGTGGCAGAACAATTATGCACTGACCGGGCGCTGGTCGACGCCGCTTGGGCCGGGCCGTCTTTCCGCCGGTTTCGACTACCAGAGGATCGAGGCGATGCGCAGCCGCCTTGAGGATAACTACGCCTATCGCACGACGACGGCCCGGTCCGCCGCCGCCACTATCGTCTGCGCGCAGCCGGACAGCCTGACCTGCACCACCGGCGAATACGCGCTGACGGCCTATTCGCTCTATCAGGCCTATCGTGCCCGCGTGAACCTCGACAGCGTGGCCGGCTGGGCCGAGTACAGCGCCGAGATCGGCGATTTCACGCTGCGCGGGGGGCTGCGCTACGATTACGAGAGCTTCCTCGGCAACCACAACGTCTCGCCGCGTCTTTCGGCCACTTACGCGCTGCCGTGGGACGGCTGGAGCGTGACCCTGGGCGCGAACCGCTATTACGGGCGCTCCATGCTGGGCTATGCCCTGCGCGAGAAGTATCCGGACAACTATACCTATGTGCGCAAGGGCGTCACAAGCGGCGGGCTCACCACCTATTCCGACGCCGATTGGTATTTGTCCACCACTAACCGATCGAACAGCTATGCGGACGGCAAGAAGAAAACGCCCTATTCGGACGAGCTTTCGGCCGCGCTTTCTGCCCGCGTCCTTGGCGGAAGCCTGCGGATCAAGGGAATTTACCGCGAAGGGCATGACGAGTTCACCAGCTCTGCCGGTGAGAAGGTGACCAAGACGCTCGATAACGGCAATATTTCGACTTATACGCAGTTCGTCATCACCAATGACGGCTATAGCAAGTATCGGGGCGCGTCGGTCGAATGGGCGCGCAGCTTCGGCAAGCACTCGGTCGCCTTCAATACCAACTTCTCGAAGACCACATCGACCAACGACGACTACATGGCGAACGTGGACGACGACCTCGCCAACCTGATGGTCTCGTTCCAGGGCAAGGTTCTGAGCTATTCCGAACTCGTTGCGCTCAACCAGCGTCCCGACCTGGCGGTGCCGTTCATCGCCAACATGACCTGGACCGCGCTCTGGCTGGACGACCGGATCACCACCAACGTCAACTTGCGCTATACTGACAAGTTCAAGCGTATCGAAGATACCACCGTCAATGAGACGATCGACGGCAGCAGCTACGACGTCTACGACTATGTGAAGTATCCGCGTTCGATCGACGTGAATCTCAACCTCCAGGCCGAACTCATCCGTTCGAGCTACGGGGTGCTGACCGCCGACGTGCGCGTGGCGAACCTGCTCGACCGGATTCCCTCGCCGAACAGCACCGCGACGGCGCAACCCTACCAATACGGACGCTCGTTCTGGGCCGGTCTCAACTACCGGTTCTGAGGCTTTCGATGTTCCGTTTTCTCAATCTGCCGCGCCTTGTGATGACGCTGGCGATCCTGGCGATCGCAGGGAATGTCGTGGGGCGCGCGCAGCAGGCGGTCGATGGAGACGATCCGCAGGCGGGGGCGCTGCGGGCGCTCTATGCGGGGAAGCCGGAAAGCTGGCCTGCCCCGCGGCTGGGGGAGGGGGCTCGCTTCATCGAGTTCGGCCCGCTCCCCCGGCTCCCGGAAGCGACGCCTCGCGAAAAGGCGCTGGCGGATATCGGCAAGCGCATGTTCGACGATCCCGCGTTGTCACGCTCCGGGCAGATCGCCTGCGCATCGTGTCACAGTCCGGAATTGGGAATGGGGGACGGATTGCGTACCGCATTCGGGCATGACCGGCAGCGCGGGCACCGCAATGCCCAGTCGCTTTATACCGCCGCCTGGATGACCCCGTTGTTCTGGGACGGGCGCGCCGCGACCCTTGAGGAACAGGCGCTCGGCCCGATGCTCGACGGCAAGGAGATGGCGGGCACGGCCCGTCTGATCGAGGCGCGCATCAATCGAGACAAGGGCTACCGCACGGCCTTCCGCGCCCAGGGTGGCCAGCGCCGGGTGACCTTGCAGACGGCCGCTTCCGCGATCGCGGCTTTCGAACGGACCTTGCGACCGCCGCGCACGCGCTGGAGCCGGGTCATGGAACGAGGCGTTGCGGTGTTGACCGATCAGGAACTCGAAGGCCTGCACTTGTTCCGCACCAAGGCGGGCTGCGCGGCTTGCCATAACGGACCGCTGCTGAGCGACGGGCAGTTCCACAATCTCGGCATCAGCTTCTACGGGCGTCCCCGCGAAGATCTCGGGCGCTATGACGTGACCGGCGACCCGGCCGATGTCGGCCGCTTTCGCACCGCATCGCTGCTCGGGCTGAGTCGGACGGCGCCCTACATGCACAATGGGCTGTTTCCGACGCTTGAAGATGTCGTGTCGCTCTACAATGTCGGAGGGGGCAAGGACCGGACTCAGGGCAGGAACGGCGTGCCTGCGCCCATCCACGATCCTTTGCTGACGCCGCTCAAGCTGACGCGCCAGGAGCGCGATGCGCTCGTGGCTTTCCTCAAGGTCTTGTGACGATGAACGCATCGAATGCAGCGACAGGCCTGCTCACGCACAGGTGGCAAGGCGGCGAGGTGGGGGTTCGATGACGTCCCGGATCACCTCGGCATGCCTCGCGATATCGGTTCACGCCGCCGTCCTGCTCCTGCTTCTGGCGGTGTGGCGGGCGCCGGAGGCGGAGCTGCAAGGCACTGCCGATGGGGAGCGCCTGACCACCGTATCGCTTGCCGCCGCGCCGGACGAAGCCAGCGAACCCGAACCACGCCCGGAGCAGGCGGCGCGCGCAGCGGACAGTGCGGCCCGGCCGGCGGCATTACGGGAACCTGCTGTCTCGCTGCCGGCGGCACCCCCCGTGGTTTCGGAACTGCCGCTGCCACGGCCGGTCCAGATTGCCGAGGGCGAGGGGAAGCAGGGCGCCAGGAGCCGGAATGCGGCTTCGGCGGAAGCCCCGCCGCAGGCATCGCCCGCAGCATCCGACGAGGGCCGTCCCGAGGCTTCGTCCGCGGCATCGCCGGCATCCGCTCCGGCCAGGTCAAGCAGGGGGAGCAACAGCTATGCCGTCAAGGTCTTCCGCCACATCCTGAGCAAGAAGGATTTCCCCGCCCGCCTCGCCCGGTCGGGTGTCCAGGGCCGGGTGCTCGTTCGTTTCAACCTTACGGGAGCGGGAGAGATCACCGACATCCTCATCGTCAGCAGCAGCGGCGTTGCCGCGCTTGACGGGTTGGCGCTGGCGCAGATCCGGGGGGCCGTACCTTATCCCCGCCCGCCGAAAGAGCTGAGCGCGGCGCAGCTCCAGTTCATCGTGCCCATGACCTATCGCGCCTCGACCTGAACGCCTTGGACCGCGCCGATCGGCCAATTCTCAACTTCTTCCGACAACCAAACCGATGGGCGGGCAACGAACCCATGACCGTTGCCTCGTCCCCCGCTTGCAGCCTCTCCCACGGAGCCCCGCGCCAGACCATGAAGACCTCGCTCGTTCCCATCGTTCTCCTTCTTGCCGCCAGCCCCCTCGCGGCGAGTGCCCCCGACCGCGCGGACGACACCTCGTGGGCGTTCGAAAGCAGTGATGTTCCCATGGACGCGGGTTTCCGTGTCGGCCGCCTCGCCAATGGGATGCGCTATGTGGTGCGCCACAACGGCATGCCGGCCGGCACGGTGGTGGTCCGCATGGACATGAACGTCGGCTCGCTTGATGAAGCGCCCGGCGAGCGTGGGTTTGCGCACTTCCTCGAGCACATGGCCTTCAATGGATCGCGCAATGTTCCGGAAGGCCAGATGGTGCCTTTGCTGGAGCGGGCAGGGCTGGCGTTCGGGTCGGACACCAATGCTTCGACCAATTTCAGCCGCACGCTCTACAAGCTCGACCTTCCGCGCGCGGACCGCGCGCTGCTCGACACGGCCCTGATGCTGATGCGGGAGACGGCGAGCAATCTCACGATCGCGCAGGATGCTGTGGCGCGCGAACGCGGCGTCGTGCTCGCCGAGATGCGCGACCGCGATTCTCCGGCATTCCGCAGCACTCTGGATGGAATGGATTTCTTCTATCCCGGCGCGCTCTACACGCAGCGCTTGCCGATAGGTACGACCGAGACGCTTGAGGCCGCGACCGCCGCCTCGCTTCGTGCCTTCTATGAACGCGAATATGTGCCTGCCCATGCGACGCTCGTGGTCGTCGGCGATATCGATGTCGATGCGGTGGAGGCGGATATCCGGCGCCGCTTCGGCGATTGGCAGCCGCGCCGCGCCGAAGCACAGCCCGACGCGGGGCCGATCGATCCCGCCGATTCAGACCGCGTACGCATCTACACGGCACCCTCCTTGTCCGAAAAGGTCACGATCCAGCGCAACGGTGCCTATATCGATGAGGCTGATACCCTGGAAAACCGCGAGCAGGCCATTCTGCGCGCCGTGGGATATGCCATTGTCAACCGGCGCCTGAGCCGGCTGGCCAGCGGCACCAAGCCTCCCTTCCGCAGCGCCAGCTTCGGAACCGGCGACCTTTTCGATACGGCGCGCTCGACGGCGCTTGGCATCAGCACCGTCGACGGCGCATGGCAGGCGGGCATGAACGCCGCCGGTCTCGAATACCGGCGCGCGTTGGAACATGGTTTCACCGAAGCCGAAGTGGCGGAGCAGGTCGCGCGCTTGCTGACCGGGGCGCAGAATGCCGCCGCCTCGGCGGAGACCCGCGGCAACAAGGGGCTGGCGCAGCTGGCGCTGGGATTGGTGGACGACCGCGTCGTACCTTCCACGCCGCAATCCGCGCTGGAGCGCATCGAGGAACTGGCGCCCCGGATCACGCCCGAGGATGTCTTGCAGGCGATGCTTCGCGAGGCCGTCCCTCTGGACCGACCGATGATCCGCTTTACCGGGCGAAAGGCGCCGGAAGGCGGTGAGGGCGCGCTGCGGTCGGCATGGGCTTCGGTGCAGCGGTCGAAGATCGGCAGAACCGGCGAAGCGAAGCCCCGGCCTTTCGCCTACACCACGTTCGGTACGCCGGGGCAGGTCGTCAGCGACAAGCGGTCGGATCTCGGCATCCGTCAGGTTCGTTTCGCCAACGGGGTCATGGTCAACTTGCGCCGGACCGGGCTGGAGAAAGGCCGCATCCGGTTCAGCTTCGCGCTAGACGGCGGCAATCGTCTGAACACACGGGAAAATCCCCGCACGACGCAGCTTGTGTCGAGCCTCGCGGGCGGCGGCCTCGGTCGGCACAGCGCCGACGAATTGAGGTCCATCCTGGCCGGACGCAGCGTCGGCATGGGTCTGGGCAGCGGGGACGATTCCTTCGATGCCGGGGGCGTCACCACGCCGCGCGACCTGGAGCTGCAATTGCAGTTGCTGGCTGCCTTGATTACCGATCCGGGCTATCGGCCCGAGGGCGAGGTTCGCTATCGCCAGTCGATCGACAACCGCTTCGCCCAGATCGGTGCCACCCCGAAATCGGCAATGCAGGCCGAGCTGGGCAGCATAACCAGCGGCGGCGATCCGCGCTTCTCGCTGGGATCGCCCGACGACTATCGCAGCCTCTCCTTTACCCGCCTCAAGGCCGACATCGGCGATCGCCTTGCCCACGGCGCAATCGAGATCGGCCTGGTCGGCGATGTCGACGAAGAAGCCGCGATTGCCCTCGTAGCCCGCACTTTCGGTGCGCTCCCCCAGCGCGAGGCGGCCTTCGGCACGCATGACGGACAGGCGCCGCGCGTGTTTCCGAAAACCGCTGCCAGTCACGTCATCCGCCACAAGGGACCGGCGAACCAGGCGATCCTGCGGATGCTCTGGCCCACTCGCGACGATGCCGATCCGCTCGAAGAGGCCAGGCTTGAACTGCTTCACGAGGTCATGAACATCCGGCTGACCGAGCAGCTGCGCGAAAAGCTCGGCAAGGCCTATTCGCCGGGGTCGGCCAGTCTCACCTCGCATGTCTGGAAGGGCTATGGCTATTTCCAGGTCAATGCATCGATCGATGCGGTCGATATCCCGGCGACCCGCAACGCGATCGAGGAGGTCGTTGCCGACTTGCGGGCCGGTCCCGTCGATGCCGACACCCTTCAGCGCGCACGCGAACCTGTCCTTCAGCGGCTTGCCAATGCGCTCAAGAGCAATGGCAGCTGGATGAGCCTTGTCGCGCGGTCGCAGTCGGAACCGGAACGCATTTCCCGGTTCGAGGGCGCGACCGATCGTCTGCGTTCGATTTCGGCTGTCGATCTCAAGGACACCGCCGTTCGCTACCTTCGTGCGGATGGCCGCCTGGAAGTTCTCTCGATCGGCAAGAGCGTAGACGAAGCAAAAACCGTGGCCGGGAAGATCGCCCGACGCGATCCTTAGAGCATTTTCCAATCAGGTGGGTTCGCCTGATCAATCGGAAAATGCGGCCAAGGTTGCGGGCGGAAAAAAGGGCGGATTCGGTAATGGACTGGTCCGCTCAAACAATACTGGATGGTTTCAGTACATGCTCTCGTCTTCTCGTCTTGAATTTCATGGAAATGTCATATTTAGTCTTTGAACTTTCATAAAATTCTTTTGTCCCCGCCATCGTCTCATCCCTCTCTTCACCCTCGTTCGCGCACCCGATCCGGGCCGTGGAATTCTCGACGAAATGAAGATGAGGGATATGACAATGTGGAACAGGCGCAGCCTCTGGCTGGTATCGACGGCACTGGCCTTCGCGGCGCAACCCGCACTGGCCGAGGAGGCAACCGACGCCGCGGCTCCGGCCGATGGCGGAGAAGCGATTGTCGTCACCGGCTTCCGCGCCAGCCTGCAAGGCGCGCGCGATGTGAAGCGCAATGCGACGATCATCCAGGACTCGATCGTCGCAGACGACATCGCCGCCTTCCCCGATCTCAACCTTGCCGAAGCGTTGCAGCGTCTGCCCGGCGTGGCCATCAACCGTGAGGCGGGCGAAGGCCGCCGCGTCAGCCTGCGCGGCCTGGGGCCGGACTTCACGCGCGTGCAGCTGAACGGCATGGAAGTGCTGGGCAACGTCGATTCCCCGCAGGACAGCCGCGGCCAGGGCACGCGCGACCGCGCGTTCGACTTCAACATCTTCGCCGCCGAACTGTTCAACCGCGTCGATGTGCGCAAGTCGTTCTCGGCCGACCAGACCGAAGGTGGCCTTGCCGGTACCGTCGGCCTCTTCACGGCGCGTCCGTTCGACTATACGGGCACCAAGCTCGCCTTCTCCGCTTCGGGCGGCACCAATACCCTGACCAAGGATTTCCAGCCGCGCCTGACCGGCCTCGTTTCCAAGAACTGGGGCGATTTCGGCATTCTCGTCTCGGCCGCCTACAGCCATCGCCAGACCCGCGAGACCGGCGTCGATACGTATCGCTGGCGCCGGAACAAGGCTAACGGCTCGGATATTTCCGCGCTGACGCAGGAGGAGCAGGACAAGATCAACTCCGGCGAACTACGTTTCGCGCGCGGCAATCGCCAGTCCGTCTGGGACAGCACGCAGGACCGCCTTGGCGTGACGGCTTCGGCGCAGTGGAACCCGGCCGATACCGTCCATCTCACGCTGGACGGCCTCTACGGCAAGTACAAGGCCGATCGTTTCGAGACTCACCTTGCCTCGCGCGGCGGCGGCGGCTCGACCTGGCTGGGCGGCGGCCAGACTTTTGCCGGCGTGACCTATCCCAACTCCAAGATCAACGCGATCGAGTGGAACGACCAGAACGAGGTGACCTACCTCGACGTCACCGGCGGCCAGACGGCGACCGAAACGCGTATCCAGAAGGCCAGCAACACCTTTAAGCAGCTCACTTTCAGCGGCGATGCCGAGATCGTGCCGGGCCTCAAGGCGACGTTCCTCGGCGGTATCGAGCGTTCCAGCTATGACATGCCGCTGAGCGACCAGTTCTACACCGAGGCCTATGGCAACGTGATCTCGGACTATCGCGGCGGCAGTTACGGGCTCGTCAATACCTACGGCTGGGACACCGGCGATGCGTCGAACTACCACGCGCATGAAATCGACATGAACCAGAGCTTCCAGGACTCCGCCTTCGATAACGTCAAGGGCAGTCTGGCTTACGAAATCACGCCTGACGACAAGATTTCGGTCGGCGGCGAGTGGCGCCGGTTCAAGAACTCCGGCTTCAAGCGCACCTACAACGATGCCCTCCTGACGGCTTTCAAGAACGGAACCGTCAGCGCCGACATCAGCGACTATTCCAAGGTCTATACCGGCTACAAGGGCCAGGACTGGGTGATCGTCGACTACGACAAGGCATTGTCCGCTCTCGGGATCGACCGCAGCAAATACCTGACGAGCGAGAACAGCGTCTTCGCGGTCGAGGAACGCACCGCCGCCGGCTACGTCCAGTACGACTGGAATCACCAGCTCGGCAGCCTGCCGTTCCGTGGCAACATCGGCGGACGCTACTACCACACCGACATCCTTTCGGCCGGTGTCGGCACCGTGGGCGGCACCGATGCGCCGATCGCGGTCTCGTCCAGCTACCAGGGCTTCCTGCCGGCGGTGAACCTGATCTTCGATCCGGCGAAGGATCTTGTCGTGCGTGCTTCGGCGGCGCGCAACATCAACCGTCCGGCGCTCGGTTCGCTGGCGGTCAACGGCACCGTCACGGTAGGTGACAACAACGAGCTTTCGGTCTCCGTCGGAAACCCGGCACTGAAACCCTACAAGTCCACCGATCTCGACCTCTCGGTCGAATACTACTTCGGCAAAGTCGGATCGGTCAGCGCGGCCCTGTTCTACAAGACCCTGAACGGCTTCATCACCACCCAGACCGTCAACGACGTGCCCTACAGCGAGACCGGGCTTTCGACCGCCCTCGTCACGGGCGTGACCGGCAGCACCAATGTCACCACGTTCTCGCGTCCGGTGAACCTGGGCAAGACCGACCTCTGGGGCCTGGAACTCGCTGCGCAGACCGACTTCACGTTCCTGCCCGCCCCCTTCGACCGCTTCGGTACGGCGGTGAACTTCACCTACGTCAATTCGAAGTACGATTATTCGGCAATGTATGCGGGCGGTGCCAATACGACGCTGGAGGGTCTCAGCAAGTACAACGGCAACATCACGCTCTATTACCAGGACGCGAAGTTCGACATTCGCGGTTCGGCCAACTACCGCAGCAGCTACGTCTACAGCGCGGCGCCGATTTCCACCTCGCTCGGTCTCGACCAGGACCTCTCGGGCTATGCGGCGACGGTCTATGTCGACATGTCCGCGCACTACAAGGTGATGGAGGGCGTGCAACTGACGCTCGACGCCATCAACCTGACAAACCAGCACGAAAAGCAGTATTCGGACAGCACCAAGCGGCTCTACGTCAATACCCGTTCGGGCACGACGGTCATGGGCGGCGTCCGCTTCGAGTTCTGATCGTATCCGCGTCTGAAGGGCGGGCGCAATACCCGCCCTTCAGACGATTTTATCCCGCCGTTCCGGCAGGTCACATCAATGTCATGCAGCGCTGTTAGCCGCGCCCCCGAAAGGGCGCATCCCCGTGTCTTCGCTCCAGTCAGTCGGCCTGCTTTCGGCCCGTCTCGCCTTGTCCGGCTTCCTGTTTACCGCTGCCTTGCCCGCAGCGGCGCAGGCGCATGACGGCAAGCCGCGCGAAGCCCGTATCTCGCTGCATATCGCCGCCATCCGCCTGACCGATGCGCTTGCCGAGATTTCGCGCCGCTCCGGAACGCAGGTCGTCACGTCCGTGCCCGCCGACTTGCGCGTCGCGCATCCCGTGCGCGGCCGCTTCGAGGTGGGGGAGGCGATTCGGCAAGTGACGCAGGGCCTTCCCGTCACGGTTCGGCAGATGCCGGGCGGCTATCTGGTCACGCCCGCTCCGGTCCGGCCCGTGCAGGCACCGGAGCCGAACGACCGCGACTTGCCGACATCGGAACCGGCTCCGCCCCCCGAGCCGATCGTCGTTACCGGTTATCGCGAAAGCCTGCGGCAGGCCGTCGCCGTCAAGCGCGCATCCCGATCGATCCTGGAAGTCACGCGCGCCGAAGACATCGCCGCCTTTCCCGATCACAACGCGGCCGATGCCTTGCAGCGCCTGCCGGGCATCGCCATCAGTCGCGACAACGGCGAAGGGCGGCAGATCTCGCTGCGCGGGTTGGGTCCCCTGTTCACCCGCACCACGCTCAACGGAATCGAGGCGCTGGCGACGACCGCTTCGGGCATGGACAATCGCGGTTCCGTCAGCCGCCAGCGCCGCTTCGACTATTCGGTGTTCGATGCCGGGCTGTTTTCCGGCGTGGACGTGCGCAAGACATGGTCTGCCGACCTCGACGCCGGCGGCATCGGCGGCACTGTCGCACTGCAAACGCTGCGCCCGTTCGACCGGCCGGACGATGTGACCTTGCTTTCGGTGAAGGGCCGCACCTCCGGCAACGGCGGCGCCGTCACCCCGCAAGTCACCGCCGAAGTCTCGCGCCGGGGCGGCAGTTGGGGCGCGCTTTTCGCGCTATCCTACAGCCGCAACGAAGTGACCGAATACGGCTATCGGAACTGGGACTGGGTGCCGGTGACTTTCGGAGAAGCCAATATCGGCCCCGGCGTCGCCGCTGCCGACCGGGCGCGGCTGACCGGCCACGGCGATCCCGTCTACATGTCGCGCGGGCAGACGTACTCGACCTGGACGAACCGCTTCGACCGGCTGAACCTTGTCGGCTCGCTGGAGCATGAGGGCGAGGACGGTTTGCACGTCGCGCTCGACCTGATCCACGCGCGCCTTTCCAATCATCGCGGCGAATATTCGCTGGCGGCGGCGGGCACCAACGGCCTGACGACCGGAACCGTCGGCGGCACGCAAGTTCTCAGGTCCGCGAAGATCGTCGGCGACACGATGGTCGCAGCGGACTTGGGCGGCATCGACATGCGCACGGAGCGCAAGACGACCGAGGACCACACCGATTTCGATCAGGTCGCGCTTTTCGTGCAGCGACCGCTCGGCGCTTCCACCAGGATCGAGGTCCGCGCGGGCTATGCCCGGTCCGACTTCGAGGAGCCGGTGTCCGACAAGGTCTTCCTGGAATCCGGCGGGCAGGATTTCGCCTACGTCGCCACCGGTGCGCGCACCCGCAACGCCTATGGCTTCGACATTGCCGATGCCGCCAACTGGAACCTCATGCGCGCGGACGTGCGCGAGGATGCCGTCGTCAACGAGAACGCCGGCGCCCGGATCGAACTGGTGCGGCGGTTCGGGGCTCACGCGGAACTGCGGGTGGGCGCGAGCTATCGCTTCTTCGGCAACGACGGCTACGAACGGCGCATCACCACGGATTACCGCGACGCGGCGGGATCGACCGGGGCAGATCGGGCCGTCACCACGCGGATCGACGCCCGCTCGCTCGCCCGCTACGTCGTCGCCGATCTGGACGCCACTTTCGCCGCGCTCGGCCAGTCGCGCGACCTGACCGCCGCGGCGGACCTGCCCGGCACCGCCTATCGCGTGCGCGAAAACGGCTATGCCGCCTTCGCGCTGGGCCAGTTCGATTTCGTGCTGGGGACGATCCCCGTGGAGGCGGAATTCGGCCTGCAATATCTGCGGATGGTCACGACATCCTCGGGCGAGGCGAGCGATGACAGCACGCTGGTCGCCGTGGTGCAGCGCAGCCGCCATTCGGCCTGGCTGCCCTCGTTCCAGGCGCGGATGGACCTGGCCCGCGACTTGCGCCTGCGGCTGGCCGCCGGACGCAATCTCAACCAGCCCGACGTCGCCGACTTGCGCGCCGCGGCTTCGGTCAACTCCACCCCGTTCGGCGGCACCGTCGAAACCGGCAATCCCGCGCTGAAGCCTTTCGCCGTCACGGCGCTGGACCTCTCGCTGGAGCGCTACATGGGCCATGACGGCTATGTCTCGCTCGGGCTGTTCTACAAGCGGATGGAATCGTTCATCACGTCCGAAACCACCATGATGGCCTATCGCGACACCGGGTTGCCGCTGGCCTTCCTCTACGACGGTCTGGACGGTTCGGTGCTCTACAACGTGGTGCGCCCGCTGAACGGCCGGGGTGCATCGATCCTGGGTGTCGAAGCCGCCGCCCAGCGCGACTTGCGCTTCCTGCCCAGCCCGTTCGACCGATTGGGCCTGCAAGCCAACGTGACGTTCGCCTCGGGCCGCAGCGATGTGATCTATGACGGCACGGCGATCGAACTGCCGCTGATCGACCTTTCGCGCTGGTCGGGCAATGCCACGCTCTACTACACCGGGCGCGGATGGGACGCACGCGTGGCGGCGGCCTGGCGCGGCACCTATCGCATCGACATCGGCAACAACGGAAACATCGGCGAATGGATCAAGGGCGGCATGACGCTCGACTTCGCAGCCCACGTCCGGCTGAGCGGCAATCTCCAGGCGATGTTCGAGGCGCGCAACCTGACCGACGCGCCCATCACCCAGTACACCGACCGCGAAGCCCGGCGCCTGCTGGCCCGAACCCGGTCCGGCCGGATCTTCTCGCTCGGTATGCGTTGCGCGTTCTGACGATGGCGCGGACCCTTTCATCATTCGACCTGTCCCCGCTTGGCGCTTCGGCGCCTCTACCGTTCAGGCGCGCCGGTTCGTTCGGGCCACGCGCCTCCCGATCGGCCCCTGCATCGAGATGCCGCGCATGTTCATGAACAATGCCACCAGCCCGCTGCTGGCCGGGATGGGCCGACTGAAGAGCTATGTGCGCAAGCGCATGCGCGATCCCGAGGGTGTGGAGGACGTGGTGCAGGAAACCCTTGCCCGGGTGATGGAGCAGGAGCGGCGGCAAGCGATCGAGCACCCGCTGGCCTATGCTTTCCGCGTGGCCGATTCGGTCATCATCGCCGATGTCCGCAAGAGCGGCAGGGCAGGGGGGATCGGCTGCGAACTCGATCCACTCGAACTCGTATGCGATATGCCGCTGGCGGACGAAGTGCTGGATTATCGCGAACGCTTCGCCCGTTTCGAAGCCGCCCTGGCCCGTCTCACGCCGATGCGCCGCACCGTGTTCCGGCTGCGTCATGTCGACGGAAAATCCCGGCAGGAGATTGCCGCCGAACTCGGCCTGAGCCTGGAGGCGGTGAAGAAGCATCTCGTGCGCGCCATGGCCGATCTGGCGCAGACGCTGGAGGGCGATCTCGAACCCGCCGGAGAGGGACAAGCAAACCATGGATGACCGACAGATTTCCCCTCTGGCCTCCCCCCTTGAACGTGCGGCGGACTGGGCCGACCGCTTTGCCGAACTGACCGCCGAGGAACGCCGCGAACTGGCCGTCTGGCTGGAGGGTTCGCCGGAGAACGCCGCCGCTTTCGCGCGGATGCGGCGGTTGATGGCGGATACCGCGATGCTTGATGCCCTGGGGGGCGACGACAAGGCGCCGCAGGCCCTTGCCCCCCTGCCGGATTTGCGTGCCCGGACGAGCCGACCCGCCCGCACCGCCGATCGCCCCAGGCCCATGCTTGCCCGCCGACAGGCGATTGCCGCCGGTCTGGCCGGTGCCCTTGCCCTGCCTTTCGCGGGCTATTGGCTGACGCGCGAACATGCAGCCGACCCGGCCACGCCGCTGCCTCTGGCCAGCGGCGTGGGGGAGCGGCGGCGGTTCACGCTGCCCGACGGATCGGCCCTGCTGCTCGATGCCGCCTCCCGCGTGGCCGTCGATTTCTCCGCAGGTCGCCGCCATGTGCGGCTGGAGCAGGGCGCCGCGCGTTTCGATGTGCGCCACGATCCCCAGCGGCCCTTCGAAGTGCGCACGCAGCACGCCGCCATGGTCGCGCTCGGCACCAGCTTCAGCGTCGATCATCTGGCCGAGGCGAGCGAACTGCGCGTTTTTGCCGGCCGCGTCCGCCTGGATGTGGCGGGGCAGCAAGCCAGAGTGGTCCCGGCCGATCACTGGGCACTGGTCGGCGGCCGCGCGGTCTCGACCGGAGCATTCGACCCCGCCAGTCATTCCGACTGGCAAAGCGACTGGCTGGATGCCGATGCCATGCCGCTGGGCTTCGCCGTACAGCGCCTCGCCCGCTACAGCGCCGTGCCGCTGCGCATTGCCGATCCCAGGCTGGCGGGTCTGACCTTCAGCGGTCGCTTCCGGCTCAACCGACCCGAGCAGTCGCTGGCGCTGATCGGTGCCCTGTTCGGCCTGCACGTCAAGGAACAGGCGGACGGGATCTACCTTGCCGCCGCCTGAGGCGAAGCGACGGTCCGGCGACGTCTTTACCCCCCCTCGCGAGGGTTGCCCGCCGCACTTCGAAAGCGCAGCGGGCCGAGTAGAAACGAAACCCGTCAAATGGCCTTGGAGCGGTTGATCCGGTTGTGCCGGATCAACCGCTCTAAACTACTGGTTTGCCGAATTTTCCGAGTCATCAGGTGATCCCACCCGATTGGAAAATGCTCTAACGGAAATCGGCCTTGACGATGTTGTTGGCGAAATTGGCATCCTTCATCGGGACGTTGCCATCGCCGAAGCTGGTGTTCGTCAGGGCGTCGCGCGCGGCCGCGGGCATTTTTTCCCACTGGATCAGGGGTTGTTGTCCGCCCTGCGACGTGGTCGAGCCAAGTTGATGGTTGGTGATGCCGTTGGTGTAATAGCGGACCTTCGGGTGGCTGCCATCGAGCGGCGGCGAGGTCGATTTGTCGTAACCCGAATGCGCCGAGTACGAAACCGCAACGACGCTGGCGGAATCCTCACAGCTCGAAAGCCAGACGACCGCACTTTCCCAATCGTGTCGATGACCGTCCAGGACCTGGTCCTTGGGGAAATACCAGGCATACATGACCGCGCAGAGGCCATAATGGCTCTGGGCGCGGACATAGACCTGCCCGACGCTGGAAGAACATCCGCCGTTCCGTGAGCCGGTAGGCGAAAGGCCGCCGTTGGTATTGCCGCTGGCGTCGACGGCGGGGAACGGAACGCAGCCGTCCTCCACCTTCAACACGGGTTGGAATTTGGACATGTAGCTTTCGGCTGCGGCGGGGATCGGTTGAACCTGATCGTGCCCTATGACCGCGGCAGCGGCCGGTCCGGCGATGAATACGGCCATTGCCGGGACTATCCATCCAACGAGCTTATGCCATCCAACGAGTTTGTGCAGGCGAGAAACAGAACGCATCGCATTGCTCCTTCAAAGGCTATCCGCAAAAGTCACGAATCCGGCGTGTCATCGGCGTCATTCTGCAAAGGCAGGAGAACGCGATGCACGACGGAGGCAGGGACCATGCGCAGGCTGTCTGCGAAGATTGAGCGATGGCGATAACGAGCATCCCAGATCTCCGTCGTGCAGATTGCAGCAGGTCTCCCGAGAGGGGAGAAGATCGGGCAGGCAAACCGGGGACAGGGAATTTTATGAAGCTTTTAAGTCATTTAACGGCGCTTTAGGGCAACTGACCGGGCGAACGGATCAAAGCCAGCGGCCAGGTCGAAGGCAAGAGCACCGTCAACCTCGGGCAGTCGGCCACGGCACCGAACCGGAAGCCACCTGGCGCCCGGCGAAGTGGTTCGACATTCACTACCCTGGAGCGCCCAGCAGTGCGTTCGGCCGCTCAATCGGCGGGTGTGGAGATCCGCAAGGCGGCGCAAGCCGCCACCAGCAGGGTTCCGGCAGCGAAGGCCATCGTCCAGATCGGGGCCTGCGGGAAGAAGTGCTTCATCACGGACCCCAGGACGGTTGCCACGAGCAGCTGCGGCAGCACCACGAAGACGTTGAAAAGACCCATGTAGATACCGAGCTTCGCTTGCGGCAGGCTGCTCGCCAGGATGGCGTAGGGCATGGCCAGGATGGAGGCCCAGGCTATGCCGATGCCGATTTCCGGCAAGATCAGCGCCTGGGGGTCGCGCAGCATGAAGAACCCGGCAAAACCCAGTGCGCCCAGTGTCAGGCAAAGCGCGTGGGTGCGGGCCTTGCCGAGGCGGCGGGCCAGCCGGGGCAGCAGGGCCAGCGCGGCGATCGCGGCAACGCCGTTGTAGACGGAGAACAGCACGCCTACCCAGTTGCCCGCTTCCTGATAGGCGGTACTGGCGGGGTCCGCCGAGCCGAAGTGGTACTGCGCGACGACCGGCGTGGTGTTGATCCACATGATGAACAGCGCGGACCAGCTGAAGAACTGCACGAAGGCCAGCCGCTTCATGATCGGCGGCATTCCGCCGAAATCGCCCACGATTCCGGCGAGCATGGAGGCGCTGCGACCTGAGCGGGCAAGAAGGATCGCCGCGATCACTGCCAGGCCGTAGCCGACAAGCAGGCCGGCAAGCAGGTAGACTTCCTTCTCCAGCGCCCACTGCCACACCGCCAGCGCGACCACTGCACCGGCGGCGATCCAGGCAAGCCCGCCGAGCGGATTGCGCCGGGCCAGCGCGGCGGCGGTCGTCGCCGTGTGGTCGTCATCGCCGTCGGCGAAGGCGGCTTGTTCCTCGGGCGAGTATTCGCGGGTCGTCAGCACCGTCCAGAGCACGGCGACGAACAGCGCCAGCGCCCCGGCGCGGAAGCTGAAGCGCACGGTGTCCGGGATGCCGCCCGGCCCGGCCAGGTTGCTGATGCCCAGATGGTCGAGGACGTAGGGAAACAGCGATCCCACCACTGCGCCCGCGCCGATGAAGGC
This sequence comes from Novosphingobium sp., assembly GCF_036820275.1. GTDB lineage: Bacteria > Pseudomonadota > Alphaproteobacteria > Sphingomonadales > Sphingomonadaceae > Novosphingobium. The sequence continues at coordinate 75,410 of NZ_DAISLT010000020.1, read as the reverse complement.
GGTCTGCACCGCATAGCCGGCAGTGTGCTGATCCTTGCGCAGCATGTCGCCCACGAAGGCGCGGAACGGCTCCATCGAGATGTTCAGGCTGGCGTCCAGCATCCACAGCAGCATTGCCGCCATGAGCAGGCCGGTGCTTTCCGGCATGACCAGCAGCGCCAGCGTCGCCAGCACTGCACCGCCCAGGAAATAGGGGCGTCGGCGGCCGAGCCGGCCCAGCCATGTCCGGTCGGACAGATGGCCCACCACCGGCTGCACCAGAAGTCCGGTCAGCGGGGCGGCGATCCACAGGGCGGGCAAGTCTTCGATCGAGGAGCCGAGCGACTGGAAGACGCGGCTCATGTTGGCGTTCTGGAGCGCGAAGCCGATCTGGATGCCGAAGAAGCCGAAGCTGATGTTCCATAGTCCGGTCCAGCCTTGCCGGGGCTTTTCAAGCCTCATCGCGTCTTCCATCACGCCCTTTCCCTGAGCTGCGCAGGCCTTCCCGGCCCGTCGGTTGCACGGCCTCGGGCCTTGCACGGCGGTCCGTCCACGGCAAGATGCATACGAATGCCTAGAGCGGTTTCCGATCCGATTGCGCACCCCGCTTGGGAGCGTCCCTGGCTGTACCCAGCGTGCTCGCCCGCGCGATCAGCCGCGATGCGAGCGTAGGGGCGGGCCGGGGACCGTCCTCGATCTGCGCGACGAGTGTTTCGACGAGCCGCTCGCCTGCGCCCTTGAGGTCCTGCATCACTGTCGTCAGCGGCGGATTGGTCATGCTGGCGGCGGGCAGATCGTCGAAACCCATCACCGCGACATCTCCCGGAATCGTGCGTCCGGCAGCGGCGAGCGCGTGCATCGCGCCGATCGCGATGAGGTCGCTGGCGGCGAACACTGCGTCGAACGCGGTGCCGCTGTCCAGAATGTCCTGCATGGCACGGTGGCCGAGTTCCTCATGGCTGATCGCGTCGCGCTGGAGCGCGGGGTCGCAGGCGAGGCCGGCCTCGGCCATCGCGGTGCACAGGCCCCGATAGCGGTCGGCGAATTCCGGGTAGTGCTCGTCCGCCTGCCCGAGGAAGGCAATGCGTTTGCGGCCGAGGCCGATCAGGTGCTCGCCGGCCAGCTTGCCCGCGCCGAAATTGTCCGAGCCCACGGTGGCGCCGATGTTCTGTTCGCCCACGGAGCCCCAGCGCACGAAATGGGTGCCCTGGCCGACAAGCTGTTCGAGGCGGCTCTCGTAGAGCGTGTAGTCGCCGTAACCCAGCAGGATCAGCCCGTCGGCGCGGTGGCTGTCCTGATAGCGGACGTGCCAGTCGTCCTCCATCTTCTGGAACGAGATGAGCAGGTCCAGCCCGCGATTCGCGCATTGCCGGGTGATCGATCCCAGCATTGCGAGAAAGAACGGGTTGATCTTCGAATCGTCCGGCGTCTGCTCCTCGAAGAACAGCAACGCGATCGTGTTCGACCGCTGCGAGCGCAGCGACGAGGCGTTCTTGTCGACCGAGTAGTTCAGTTCCCGCGCGATGGCTTCGATGCGGGCGCGCGTCGCCGCACTCACCGCCTTGCTACCCCTCAGCGCCCGGCTGACCGTGGGCTGCGACACGCCCGCCCGATAGGCGATATCGAAACTGGTCGGCCTGTTGCCTGGTCTGCGTCCCATCCTCTCGCTTTCCGGCTCTTTCCGCTAAAGCCCTGTTTTCGCTTCGCTCGGCCCATGTCCGCAGCGTTGCATTCGCGCAACGCAACGTGGCCTCACGGCACTTGCGTATACGTATGCCATATTATGCATTGCTCTGTCCCGCCCTAAGCGAGGGGGAACGGAAAGAGTCGCGGCGCAAAAACGCCGGGCCTTCCACGGCCGCCTCCCGAGACAGCGAGGGAAGCGGACGGCCACTTGAGGAGGAGGACAGGATGTCGCTTCATAAGCAGTTTTCGCGCCGGAATTCGTCTTCGCTGGCGCTTGCCGCGGCTCTCGCCGCTGCGCCCACTTGCGTCTTCGCGCAGGACGCGGCGCCGGCGGAGGATCCCAGGCAGGATCAGGCGATCATCGTCACCGGCTTCCGCGCCAGCCTGGAATCGGCGGTCAACAAGAAGAAGCGCGCCGAAGTGATCGTCGAATCGGTTTCGGCCGAAGACATCGGCAAGCTGCCCGATGCCTCGATCGCCGAATCCATCGCCCGCCTGCCGGGCCTGACCTCGCAGCGCGTCAACGGCCGCTCCAATGCGATCTCGATCCGCGGTTTTGCGCCGGACTTCTCGACCACGCTGCTGAACGGCCGCGAGCAGACCTCGACCGGCGACAACCGCGCGGTGGAGTACGACCAGTACCCCTCCGAGGTCATCAACGCGGTCAACGTCTACAAGACGCCGATGGCCAGCCTGGTCGGCCAGGGCCTGTCGGGCACGGTGGACATGCGCACGATCCGTCCGCTCGACACCGGCAAGCGCATCGTCACCGTGGGCGCGCGCGGCGTCTATGCCGATCTCGGCAAGCTCAACAAGGGGTCGGACGACAAGGGCTTCCGCGTCAACGGCATGTACGTGGACCAGTTCGCGAACGACACCATCGGCGTGGCCCTGGGCGCCAGCTACAACGACGAACCTTACCAGGTGCAGGAGTTCAATTCCTGGGGCTATGCCGATGCGGCGGACGGCAACCAGGTGATCGGTGGCTCGAAGTCGTACAACACCTCGAGCAAGCTCAAGCGTCTCGGTCTCAACGGCACCTTGCAGTGGCGCCCGACCCCGAACTTCACCTCGACGATCGACGCCTTCTATTCGGACTTCAAGGACGACCAGATCAAGCGCGGCATCGAACTGCCGCTCTACTGGTCCTCCGCCGTGCTCAATCCGGGCTATACCGTCGAGGACGGCCTCATCACCACGGGCAGCTTCTCCGACGTCAAGGGCGTGCTGCGCAACGACGTGTTCCAGCGCCACGCCAAGCTCTACTCCTTCGGCTGGAACAACGAGTGGAAGGGCGACGACGGCTGGACCGCGATGTTCGATGCCAGCTATTCGAAGACCGACCGCAACGAACTGACCGTCGAAAGCTACTCCGGCACCGGCCGCCTGGGCGCGGGCGCCACCGACACGATCGGCTTCACCAGCGCCGCCAAGGGCACCACCTTCACCCACGGCATCGACTACGGCGACTGGAACCAGATCCTGCTGACCAGCCCGCAAGGCTGGGGCGGCACCCAGATCGGCACCGACGGCACCGCAATCTACGGCGGGCAGGACGGCTACTACAACGACCGCAAGATCAAGGACGAACTCTGGCAGTTCCGCACCGAAGTGAAGAAGGAGTTCGAATCCTCCTTCCTCAGCTCGATTCAGGCGGGGATGAACTACACCAATCACGCCAAGACGCTGACGCCCGAGGAATACTTCCTGGGCCTTGCCGCCAATACCGACGGCACGGTGAGCGTGGCGGTTCCCGAACAGTACCAGCTCGGCACGACCGACCTCAAGTATCTCGGCCTCGGCAATGTCATCAGCTACAACCCGCTCGCGCTGATCCGCGACGGCATCTACAATCTGGTGCCCAACCCGACCGGAGACGTCGTTTCCAAGGGCTATGCGATCCGCGAAAAGCTGATGACCGGCTATGTCCAGGCCAATATCAAGTCGCAGATCGGCGCCGCCGAACTGACCGGCAACCTGGGCGTCCAGGCGATCTGGACCGACCAGAACTCCAGCGGCGGCAGCGCCGCGCCCAACCTCGACCCGGTGACGGGGGAGCAGATCCTCAACCCCAACGGCTCGCCGAGCTACCTCTACGCCACCCGCAAGTCGAGCACCGACTATATCGACGTGCTGCCCAGCCTCAATCTCTCGCTGCGCTTCCCCAGCGACTTCGTCGTCCGCTTCGCCGCCGCGCGCGAGATCATCCGCCCGCGCCTCGACGACATGCGCGCCTCGCTCGAATATGGCTATACCTTCACCAACGGCGTCGCCGTGGTGACGGGAACCTCGGGCAACCCGGATCTGCGTCCGTGGCGCGCCAATGCGCTGGACCTCACGTTTGAGAAGTACTTCGCCGGCAAGGGCTATATCGCCGCGCAGTTCTTCTGGAAGGAACTGAAGAGCTACATCTACAATCAGGACGTGGTGATCGACAGTTCGACGCTGGCCCTGCCCAATCCGGGCAGCGGCTACACGATCTCGCCGATCGCGGTGATCAACGTGCCGGTCAACGGCCAGGGCGGCAAGCTCTACGGCGTGGAAGTGGCCGGGACCGTTCCCTTCGACGCCTTCACCTCGGTGCTTTCCGGCTTCGGCGTGACCGGCTCGGTGGCCTATACGCAATCGAAGATCCATCCGACGCCGGGAGAGGCCGCTTCCGCGCTGCCGGGCTATTCGAAGTGGGTGGCCAACGGCACCGCCTTCTTCGAGAAGGGGGGCTTCAACGTGCGCGGTTCGGTGCGCTACCGTTCGAGCTTCATCGGCGAAGTCTCCGGCTTTGCGGCCAACCGCACGCGGCGCCGCGCCCAGCCCGAGACGATCATCGATGCGCAGATCGGCTACGATTTCCAGCCGGGCAGCGCGCTGGAAGGGCTGTCGCTCTACATTCAGGGCCAGAACCTCACCAACGCGCCCTTCGTGACGACCAATCCGGGCGATAGCCGTCAGATCATCGACTACCAGCGCTACGGCGCGAGGTATCTGGCGGGCTTCACGTACAAGTTCTGAGGCCAATTATCGGTGCCGCTCGGGGAACCTCCTCCTCTCCGGCGCCACCGCAATGGGCGGAACCGGGAAGTCCCTCTCCCTCCCTTCCCGGTTCCGCTTCCCCCGAACGGGTTTCGGGGCGACGTTGAAGCAAAACATCGGGACGCAAAACATCGGAGAGTGCCTGAAATGAACCGCCTGCTTACTTCTCTCCTGCCCTTGGCCGCAGCGCTCGCCGCGCCAGTCGCGATGGCCGGACCGCTGGAAGACCTGCGCGCGCGTTCGCCAGAGCAGGAAGTGATCTACTTCGTCCTGCCGGACCGGTTCGAGAACGGCGATCCGTCGAACGATGCGGGCGGCCTCAAGGGCGGAAAGCTCGCGACCGGCTTCGATCCGGCGGACAAGGCGTTCTATCATGGCGGCGACCTCAAGGGGCTGACGCAGCGGTTGGGCTATATCCAGAACCTCGGCGCGACGGCGATCTGGGTGGGGCCGATCTTCAAAAACAAGCCCGTGCAGGGGCCGAAGGGGGGCGAGAGCGCGGGCTATCACGGCTACTGGATCACCGACTTCACCCATGTCGATCCGCATTTCGGAACGGACGCGGAGTTCAAGGCGCTGGTCGATGCCGCCCATGCCCGGGGGATGAAGGTCTACATGGACATCATCGTCAACCACACGGCGGACGTGATCCAGTACCGGGAAGGCGCTGCGCAGGAGTACCCTTACCGTTCGAAGGCGGACTATCCCTTCTCGCGCAAAGGCGGTGTCTCCGGCGCGCCGATCAATCCCGGCTTTGCGGGCGACGGCGATGCCGGCGCGGCGAACTGGGCGAAGATGACCGATCCGTCCTTCGCCTATATCCCCTACGTGCCGAAGGGCGAGGAGCACGTGAAAGCGCCCGCCTGGCTGAACGACCCGATCTACTACCACAACCGCGGCAATACCGACTGGAAGGGCGAGAGCGCGCAGTACGGCGATTTCGTCGGGCTGGACGACCTCGCGACCGAGAACCCGCGCGTGGTCGAGGGCATGATCGCGATCTACGGCGACTGGATCGACAAGTACGGCGTCGACGGTTTCCGCATCGATACCGCCAAGCATGTGAACCCCGAATTCTGGCGCGCGTTCGTTCCCGCCATGAAGGCGCGCGCGGCGGCCAAGGGCATCCCGAACTTCCACATCTTCGGCGAAGTGATGACCGGCGATTACGAGCCGGCGCTGCTGGCGAGCTGGACGCGCAATGCCGGTCTGCCCGGCGTGCTGGACTTCGCCTTCATGCACGCGGTTCTGAAGGCTGCGGGCGGTGGCAGCAGTGAGGAACTGGCGCGCCTGCCCGATGACGACGGGCTTTACGAGGGCGGCGCCAAGGCCGCGATGCAGTTGCCGACGTTCCTCGGCAACCATGACGCCGGGCGCGCGGCAATGTTCCTGAAGGCGGCGAACCCGGCGATGAGCGCGGACGAACTGCTCCGGCGCGACGAATTGGCCCATGCCATGCTGCTCACCCTGCGCGGCGTGCCGACGATCTATTACGGCGACGAGCAGGGCTTTGCCGGCGTCGGCGGCGACCAGCTTTCGCGGCAGGACATGTTCGCCAGCAAAGTGGCGATCTACAACGGCGAGGCGCTCGTTGGCACGGCCAACTCCACCGCGACCGAAAACTTCGATCCCGCGCATCCGCTCTACCGCCTGATTGCGCAGCTTTCCGCCTTGCGCGTGAAGACCCGGGCACTGACTCAAGGCCCTTCGGTCACCCGCGCGGCATCGGAGAAGCCCGGCCTCGTCGCCATTTCCCGCTTCGATCCGACAACGGGCCGGGAGGTGCTGCTGGCCTTCAATACCTCCACCGCACCGGTTTCCGCAGCTGTTGCCGTCGATCCGGCCTCGCTTGCATTCGAGACGCTGGCGGGCACCGCCTGCGCCGCCACGGCCAGCGCGCCGGGTTCGGTGCGCGTCGAACTGCCGCCGCTGGGCTTTGCGGTCTGCGCGGCCAAACCCTGATCCACTCCCCCCGGAAACGACCATGACTCAACCTGCCGAATGGTGGCGCGGCGCCGCCATCTACCAGATCTATCCCCGCAGCTTCTCGGATGCCAATGGCGACGGCATCGGCGACTTGCCCGGTATCGCGGCAAGGCTGGACCATGTCGCCGGGCTTGGCGTGGAGGCGGTGTGGATTTCGCCCTTCTACGCCTCGCCCATGGCCGATTTCGGCTACGACATTTCGGATTACTGTGCGGTCGATCCGATCTTCGGCACCCTGGAAGACTTCGACGCGGTGATCGCGCGGGCCCGCGACCTCAAGCTGAAGATCATCGTCGATCAGGTCTACGCGCATACCTCGGACCGGCACGCATGGTTCGTGGAGAGCCGCTCCAGCCGCGATAACCCGCGTGCGGATTGGTACGTCTGGGCCGATCCCAGGGAGGACGGCACTCCGCCCAACAACTGGCAGTCGATCTTCGGCGGCCCCGCATGGCGCTGGGACGCGCGGCGCGGGCAGTATTACATGCACAACTTCCTGACCGAGCAGCCGCAGCTCAATTGCCACAACCCCGAAGTGCAGGACGCGCTGCTGGGCGTGGCGAAGTTCTGGCTGGACCGGGGTGTCTCGGGCTTCCGCATCGATGCGCTCAACCATTCGATGCACGACCCGCTGCTGCGCGACAATCCGCCCGCGCCCGAGGACGGCAAGCTGCGTACCCGACCCTACGATTTCCAGATCCAGCGCTACAACCAGTCGCACCCGGACATCCTTGCCTTCATCGAGCGGTTGCAGGCGCTGATCGCCTCTTATCCCGATACCTATTCGCTGGCCGAGGTCGGCGGGCTCAACGCCGGGGTGGAGATGAAGGCCTTCACGCAGGGCTCCGCCCGGCTGAACAGCGCCTATGGCTTCGACTTCCTCTATGCCGAGAACCTGACCCCCGCGCGCGTCGCGGCGGCACAGGATTTCTGGCCGGACGAACCCGGAATGGGCTGGCCGAGCTGGGCTTTCGAGAACCACGACGCCCCCCGCGCCGTCTCGCGCTGGTGTGCTCCTGAACACCGCGACGCCTTTGCGCGGATGAAGGCGATGCTGCTGCTGTCCCTCCGAGGCAATCCGATCGTGTTTCAGGGCGAGGAACTGGGGCTAGAGCAGGACGAGGTGCCGTTCGAGCTGCTGCAGGACCCGGAGGCCATCGCCAACTGGCCGCTCACCCTCTCGCGCGACGGCGTGCGCACGCCGCTGCCGTGGAAGGCGCAGGATGAGCACGGCGGCTTCACCGGCGGCCAACCGTGGCTGCCGCTCTCCGAAGCGAACCTTGCCCGCGCCATCGATCGGCAGGAGGCCGATCCCGCCTCGCTGCTGCACCTGACGCGCCGCCTTATCCACTTGCGCCGTGACGATGCGGCGCTGCGCCGGGGAACTTGCGAGGTTTTGCTCGCCGACGAGACGCGGCTTGTGCTGCGCCGTGAGGCCGAGGGGCGGTCGGTGCTGGCGGTGTTCAACATCGGTGAGCGCGATGCAGTCTGGCCGGAGGGCGTGCCGACTACCGGCCAAGTCCTCGCCGCCGTCAACGATACCGCACCCGGCTCGCTCCCTGCATGGGCTGCGATCTGGATTGAAGACGGAGCCAAGGCTCCGAACGGAGAACACGCATGAAGCCTTTCCGCCTGCTGGCAAAAGCCGGCATCCTCGCCGCTGCCCTTGCGCCGCTTTCGCTCCACGCTCAGGAGGCCAGGCCCGAGGTAACCGCCGCCTCGCCCGATGGCTCGATCGTGCTCACCGTCAGCACCGACAACGACAGCCGCCCCACATGGTCACTGTCGCGCAAAGGCAAGCTGCTGATCGCGCCGAGCAAGCTGGGCTTCGTGCTGACCGACGGCGTCAACATGGTGCGCGGCTTTGCGATTTCCGGAAGCGAGACCGGCAAGCAGGACGATACCTGGGAGCAGCCCTGGGGCGAGCGAACCCATGTGCGCGATCACTACAACGAGGTGACCGTCCACTTCCGCCAGTCCGCCTCGCAGGGCAGCCGGTTGATGGACGTGCATTTCCGCCTCTTCGATAACGGCGTGGGCTTCCGCTACGAACTGCCCGAGCAGCCGGCGATGAAGACGATGAAGATCACCGACGAAACCACCGAGTTCGACATCGTGCCCAAGGGCGAGGCATGGTGGATCCCCGGCGGCGAGTGGAACCGCTACGAACAGGTCTACCAGAAGACCCCGATCGACGCCGTTTCCACCGCGCACACGCCGATCACCATGAAGCTGGAGGACGGCACCCACCTGTCGTTCCACGAGGCGGCGCTGGTCGACTATGCCGGCTACTGGTTCAAGCGGGCGGATGGCCAGAAGTTCCGCACCACGCTCTCGCCCTCGTCGCGCGGCGCGCGGGTGGTGCGCGACCTGCCGTTCAACACGCCCTGGCGCACGATCCGCATTGCGGACAATGCGGCGGGCCTTGTCGAGAACGATCTGGAACTCAATCTCAACGAACCGAACAAGCTGGGTGATGTCAGCTGGGTGAAGCCGATGCGCTACATCGGCATCTGGTGGGGCATGATCCGCGGCGACTGGACCTGGGCGACCGGTCCGAAACACGGCGCCACCACCGCGCGGGCCAAGCAGTACATCGACTATGCCGCCCGCCACAATTTCGGCGGCGTGCTGATCGAAGGCTGGAACAAGGGCTGGGACGGCGACTGGTTCGGCCACGGCGATTTCAGCTTTACCGAGGCGACGCCGGACTTCGATATCAAGGCGGTCACCGACTATGCCCGAAAGAAGGGCGTGGTGCTGATCGGCCACCACGAGACCGGCGGCAACATCGCCATCTATGAAAAGCAGATGGACGCGGGCTTCGCACTTTACGAGAAGCTGGGCGTCACTTCGGTGAAGACCGGTTACGTTGCGGATGGCGGCGGCATCATTGCCGATACCTGGCATTACGGCGAAAAACCGGGTGAAACGCATATGGAATGGCATGACGGCCAGCGTCAGGTGAACCACCATCTGGACGTCGTGAAGCTGGCCGCGCAGCACCACATTTCCATCGACGCGCACGAACCGGTCAAGGACACGGGCCTGCGCCGCACGTATCCGAACTGGGTCAGCCGCGAAGGTGCGCGGGGCATGGAATACAACGCCTGGGGCGCCTTCGCCAACGGGCCGGACCATGAGCCGACGCTGGTCTATACCCGCATGCTCTCCGGCCCGATGGACTTCACGCCGGGCGTGCTGAGTCTTGAGGGCGCACACCACGATCCGCTGGCTTCCACGCTGGCCAAGCAGCTCGGGCTCTACCTTGCGATCTATTCGCCGATCCAGATGGCAGCGGACTTCGTCGAGAATCTCGACAAGCATCCGCGCGAGATGGAGTTCATCAGCCATGTCCCCACCGACTGGGCGGAAAGCCACCTGATCGCGGGCGAAGTGGGCGACTATGCGATCTTCGCGCGCAAGGATCGGGGAAGCCCCGAATGGTTCGTCGGCGGCGTCAACGACGCGACGGCACGTAATGTCACGCTCTCGTTCGACTTCCTCGAACCGGGCAAGACCTACAAGGCAACGATCTGGAAGGACGGAGAGGGCGCGACCTACCTTACCGATGCCCGCCACAGGATCGCCTATGATACGCGCAACGTGAAGAAGGGCGATACCTACACGCTCTGGCTCGCCCCGGGCGGCGGCGCGGCGATGCGGCTGGTGCCGGGCAAGTAAACAGGGGGCGTCGCTCAGGTTCCCTTCGGGGCTGGAATGACGGAAGAGGAGCGAAAGCTTGGGTTCAGGGCCGGGGGCGCAAGAGCCCGGCCCTGACAGGAGAAATACCCGTGTTCGCAATCGGTTGCCTTGCTTTGATCGTCCTCCCGCTCATGGGACTGGCGCTCGGCGGGTTTCTTCTGGGGCCGGTCGGTGCGAAATGGGGCGCGATCGCGGGCTTCGTGCTGGCGCTGGCGATCAGCGGCGTGACGACTTACGCGCTGGTTGCCGCGGCCCGTCGCCGATGATGTCGGAAGCAAGGCCCTGCTGATTAACTTTTTGCAGTCGTGACATCTATCGCAGCTGTGCCGTTGTCAGCACGGCGAGCTTCCTGCATTCGCAACTGCGGTATGAGCTGCGATCGTGGAATCGAGAAGCGGGGGAAATGGGTAGAAAACTGCGGGAAGGGAAAGCCGCCGGCGTCGCGCCGAAGCTGGCGGTTCTGGCGCGCCGGTTGCTGAAGCGCGAGCGCGAAGACAACCTCGAAGACAACCTCGAAGACAACCCCGAAGATACTCTGGAACCTGTCGATCTGGTGCCGATGGCGGAATTCATCTGCAGCTGTCGGCGGCTGCGGGACGACGTGTTCGGTGCCGATTTTTTTGGAGATCCCGCATGGGACATCCTTCTCGACCTCTATATCGGGCAGTCCGAAAGCCGCACCATGCCTGGACGCATGGTGTCCTGGAACACGACCCAGCGGTGGGTGAATGTCCTTGAAGCAGAAGGGCTTGTCCATCATGCGCCGGGTAGCGACAGACTGGACAGAGACATCCGCCTGACCGAAAAGGGTTCCACGCTGATGCACGATTATCTCAGGCGCGCGGCACGGATTGTCTGACGTTCGCCACAAATAATACGTAATTCCACTTGGTGAAGCGTCTCCGATCGCTTAGCCTTGGCGTCAGGGCCAGGGGGAGAGACGGTTTTGTATGGCACTCACCAACCAGGAGCAGCTTGTCCTTGAACTGCGCAGCATCGCTGCCCTGCTTCAGGAGGCGGTCGGACGTCTCGACGCTTGCGGGCAGGACCTTGCCGCGATTCACGTCCAGACGGCGCTCGATGTCCTGCGGATGAAGGGCGGCGATGACGACTGGAACATGTTGAGGAATTGAAAACGTTGAGAAACTGGAGCAGTTTCCGATCCCAATTCCTTGGATCAACTGCCCCAGGTTTTTGATCTGATGCTCTGGGCGATCGAATGTTCCGATCGCCCGATATCTTAAGGCTATTGGCGAAGGCTGTCCGGAACCACGCCGCCGTTATTTGCGAGACTGTCCATGACCGCGCGGTGCAGGGCGATGTTCTGTTCCGCGGACCCGTCCGCGGCGACCTGAACACCGAGTTCGTCGGCCAGTTCCTTGCGTGCGGCGAGGCTGGAATCGAGGTCCAGCAATTTCAGCAGGTCGACGATCGAGGTCTTGTAGTTGCCGCCATGGTCGGCCTTCATCGAGGCCATTTCCTCCAGCACGGCGCCGACATCGACAGGCTCCGCCGCCGGTGCCGGGGCGGCGGTCGGTGGGGCAGCGGCTGGGGCAGGCGCGGCCGGGGCAGTCGGGGAAGGTGCGGGGGCAGCTTCCGCCTTGTTGCGATGGAAGACCTTGTCGAAGATGTTTCCGAGGATTCCCATTGTCGTGCTCCTGGCAGGAAAGGGCGCTTTGCCGGTCCGGGCGACCGGAAGCAGCCTGTGCGGGAACGCTCGGCGGAGAAGATGGTTCACGCAGAGGCATAGTCTGGAAGAGGAACTCACCATGAAGCACCGGATACTTTTCGCCGTTTCGTTCGCCGCGCTCGCGCTGGCGGCCTGCAAGAAAGAAGCTCCGGCCCCCAGCGACGTGGCCACCAGCACCGCAACGGGCGTCGTTCCCGGCGCGATTCCGGGCGCGGACGTGCCGATGGGCACGGCTACGCAAAGCCCGGGGCAGGCCTTCGCGAACACGGCCGCCGCAAGCGACGCCTTCGAAATCGAGACCTCCAAGCTGGCCGTGGCCAAGGGCGCATCGGCGGCGGTGAAGCGCTTTGCCGACAAGATGATCGAAGCGCACACGGCCTCGACCGAGAAGCTCAAGGGCGTCACCGACAAGCTTTCTCCCGCGATCACGCCTTATGCGACGCTGAGCGATGCGCAGAAGCAGACCGTCGATTCGCTGGGCAAGCTGAGCGGTGCCGATTTCGACAAGGCCTATGCCAAGGCGCAGGTCGAAGCCCATCAGGCAACGCTGACGGCGCTCAAGGACTATGCCGCCAACGGCGATTCCGCGCCGCTCCAGGCCTTTGCCAAGGGCCTGGTCCCGACTGTTACGGCCCATCTCAACATGGCCAAGTCACTGTAACGACGGTACGATCGCAGGCAGGGATCGTCGCCCGGAAGGCGGCGGCGATCCCTGCCGCTGTCGCGGTTCTGCAATAATGTCGGTTTATCCGAAGGCGGAGATATTTGTCTGCTGCGCGGGCCGCAGTTCTGTTAGAGTCATGCCGTGAGCACCGCGATTCCCCACGAGTTCCGCATCGGCGTCGATGCTGCCGACATCGACTTCATGGGTCATGTGAACAACGCCAGCTACCTCAAGTGGGTGCAGGATGCGGTTCTCGACCACTGGCGGGCCATCGCGCCGACCGATGTGGTCGGCCAGCACTTGTGGGTCGCGCTCAAGCACGAGATCACTTATCGCAAGCCGACGTTCCTGGGGGACGACGTGATCGCCACCGTGCTGCTGGAAAAGGTCCAGGGCGCACGGGCCTTCTACGAAACGATCATCAAGCGCGGGGAGGAAGTCCTTGCCGAGGTCAAGTCCAGCTGGTGCTGTCTCGATGCCGCCACGCTCAAGCCTGCCCGTCTGGCACGGGACGTGATCGACCATTTCTTCGGAAACCCGTCCTGATCCTTTGACCGTCATACGCGCCGGTTGCCGCGTCCTCCGACGGGCGGCCTTGGGCCATCTGTCCACTCGTGGTATCAACGCGTCATGTTTCTTGCTGCTATCATGCTTTCGGCAGCGATGCCTTCGGTCTCGGCTTCCATCAAGGCGCATTCGGACCGTCCCATCGGTGAGGTCGCGGCCTGCGTCGAAACCGAATTCGACGATGTCGGGGTGAGCGAGAACCTCTCGGTCGAATTCGGCCGCAAGGTGGATTTCCGCGTGGCCAAGGATGTCGATACCCCCACCAGTCCGCTCATGTCGTTCGAGGCGCGCCACGACGGTACCCTGATCCTCTATGGTTACGGCGACTGGAAGGATGCCGTCGAACCCATGTGGAAGAGCCTTGCGCGCGAGTGTTTTCCAGAGCTTCAGGGCACCGTGGCGAAGGCGCGCTCCTGAAGCGCGGCGGCGCGGCGCCGCGCGCATAGATGGCATGGACGGCGCACAGATGGCCGGTGAAAGCCGAACGGCCTTCACCGGCCAGGTTCAGGCCGGTTTATGCGGGAATGCCCCGGCCCTCGGGTCGCAAACGGAGAATGAAGCCGCGCGGCGGGGAGGTCGATCCGGGAAATTTCCGGTGTTTTCGGCCTTCCTCCCCTTGTCCGGCTTTGCGTTACAAGGTCTCGCCCCGGCTGAGGGCGACGAGCTGGGCAAGGCCGTTGGTGCGTGACTTGGCGACGATCGCGGCGCGGTGATCCTCCACGGTGCGTGCGGAAATCGTCAGGCGTTCGGCGATTTCCTTGTTGGAATGGCCGCGGATCAGAAGATCGAAGACCTGGCGCTCGCGCCGGGTGAACTGGTCCGTCAGCGCGGCAATGCGCCGTTCGCGCGCCGACCAGGCAAGGCCTTCCCGAACCGCTGCGAGCAGGCGCGCTTCGTCGATCGGCTTCTCCAGATAGTCGAGGCCCCCGTGGCGGCGTACCGCATCGACCGCGTGGGTCGTGGTAGGCCAAGCGGTCATGAAGACCAGCGCCACGGCGGGGTCGCGCATCCGCAAGGCGTCGGCAAAGGCGAAGCCGTCCATCTCGCCCATCTGGATATCGCTGATGACGCAGCCGAAAGTGCAGGCGGGCAGTGCCGCGAGCAGGTCCTGAGGTGCCACGAAAGCGCGTGCGGCCAGGCCGTTGCGGCCCAGCAGCCGCGCTACTGTGGCGGCAAGGTCGGCATCGTCGTCGAGAACGCCGACGAGAGGGGGTGCGGTATCGGTCATGCGGGAGATCCGGTCAGGAGCGGGAGGGATACGATGAAACGGGCCAGGCCCGGCGCGTCCCGCCTGACCAGTGTGCCGCCATGCGCCTCGACGATGGTGCGGGCGATGACCAGGCCGACGCCCATACCGGCGCCCATGCCGGCCGTCGGTTCGCAAGCGGCGGCGAGCGGATTGGTGACGGCGATCTGCACTTCGTCCTGCCGTGCCTCTGCATGCAAGGATATCGCTTCGCCGGGACTGGCGGTGAGGGCATTGCGCAGCAGGTTCACCAGGGCCTGAGTCAGTTCGATCTCCTGTGCCTGCACGAGCAGATCGGGCGCGACGCCGGGGAAGGCGATCCGCCCCCCCGAAGCGCGCAACTCGGCGGCGACGATCTGGCCGGCGGTCTGCAGCAGCATGGAGACCGGAAGCGGCGAAGGCTCGTCGACGTCGCGGCCTCCGAAGCGGCGCAGCCGACGCACGAGGTCGGAAAGGGCGCGGGCCTTGCGATCGACCAGCGCGGCGCTCTCGGCGATGTCGGCGGGCAGGCCCTCGGTCGCGCGGGCCAGATGGCCGGCCTCGATGGCGAGGGTGGTAAGCGGTTGGCTGATCTCGTGGATCACCGCGACCGACATGGCGCGCAGGGTCTTGAGCCGTTCGGCTTGGAACAACAGGCGATTGCGTCGCTCAAGGACGTCGCGGGCGGTCTTCTGGGCATCGGAAAAGCTGCCTGCCAGCCAGGTGACCAGCACTACGGCGGCGATGCCGAGATGGAGTTCCAGCCGTGTCGCATCGTCCAGTCGTCCGGCGGAATAGGGCAGAAAGACGGAGACTTGGGCCAGGATCGCCAGCCAGGCGGCGATACGGCCATGGCGCAGCCCGATCCAGGCGCCTGCGAGCAGTCCGGGAGCGGGCTGGGCGCCCAGCCCGGCGCGCCACAGGGCCATCGTCAGCAGCAGGCAGCCGCCGATGACGAGGGCGTCTTCGAGGACGGGCCGCAGTTTCGGCACACCGGGCAAGGCGCGCCGCGGTGCATCGATCAGTGCGGCCATCCACAGGAGCAACGGGGCGAGGACGAGAATGCCCAGCAGATCGCCCACGGCAAGTCCGGTGAGCGAGATGACGATATCGACCCCGATCCGGTAACGTCCGGCGGCGGCGGGCAGCAGCGCCTCGATCGGGATCACCATCAAGGCATTGAGAGCCGGGGCGGCGACGGCGGCGAGACCCAGCGGCATGGGCGGCAGGGAGAGCGTATCGCCGCGCCCTTGCGCAATATTTCCGCGCCCTTGCGCAAAGCGGCGGACGGCCGCCACGGCCAGCCCACAAGTGAGGCCGGGTCGCATGACACCCGTCACCGCCTGCAATGCCTCCGGTCCCGCCAACGACATGCTTCCGGTGCACCAGTCGGAGACGAGTTCGGCCAGAACCAGCCAGGGGGCAAGGCGCGCGCCTCGGCTCCAGAGAACCGCAAAGCGCAGACCGGCGGGCGGGTACCACAGCGAGAAGAACCCTTCACCGCTCCATGGGCTGGCGGTCCAGTGCAGCAGTGCGAAGGCGAAACCATAGGCCACCAGCAAGGGCAACTCGCCGGTACGCAGCCGCAAGCAGCGCCAGGACATTTCCGTCCCGGATCGATTTTCCGGCAAGTTCATCCGCCGGAGCCTTGGCAGTTGGAGTCTCATCGCGATACCCGGAGCTTTTACGGTCCCGCGGTGCCTTCGCCTGACTTGTGGTTACTCCGCAAGCAAGATCTTGATATCGCGTCCCTTCGTTTCGTCGGGCACATTCTTGCGGCAATCGAATGCCGAATGGGCGGGGCTATGTCGCGTATCCCCGCCATCTCATGCCGGGGTGGCGCATTCGAGAGATGTGCCCATCGCCGCCTCCAGCTTCTGTTCGGACTTCGCGATCACGGCGGTCGCGATGGCGTTGCCGAGCACGTTCGTGGCGGTGCGGCCCATGTCCATGAAGTGATCGACGGCGAGGATGAAGGCGATGCCTTCCACCGGCAGGTCGAACTGCCCCAGCGTCGCCGCGACGACGACCAGCGAGGCGCGGGGCACGGCGGCGATGCCCTTGCTCGTCACCATCAGCACCAGCAGGATCGTGATCTGGGTGAGGATCGGCAGGTCGATGCCATAGGCTTGGGCGATGAACAGCGTTGCAAACGTGGCGTACATCATCGAACCGTCGAGGTTGAAGCTGTAGCCCAGCGGCAGGATGAAGCTGTAGATGCGCCGCGGCACGCCGAAACGGCCCAGTTGTTCGAGCATCTTGGGATAGGCCGCCTCTGACGACGCAGTGCAGAATGCCAGCAGCACCGGTTCGCGCACATGGCGCAGCAGGTCGAGAATGCGGCGCCCCAGAAACAGGGCTCCGGCGCAGACCAGCAGCAGCCACAGCGTCCCCAGCGCAAGATAGAACGAGCCGACCAGTCGCCCGAACGTCGCCAGCACGCCGATACCCTCGGTCGTCACTGCCGCCGCGAGCGCGCCGAACACCGCCAGCGGCGCCATGCGCATGACATAGCCGGTCACCGTCAGCATCATCTTCACCATCGCCTCGATCAGTGTGACGATTGGTTTGGCGTCCTCGCCGATCGCGGTGAGCGCCACGCCCACGAAGATCGAAAAGACGACGATCTGCAGGATCGAGTTCTCCGCCATGGCCCCGACCATCGAGGTCGGGAAGACGTGCAGCACGAAGTCGCGGAAGTTGAGAGCTTGAGCATCGATTGCCGACGCGCCGCCGCTGCGCACGAGGTGCAGTCCCTCGCCCGGTGCCAGCAGGTTCACGAGGACCAGCCCCAGTGCCAGCGAGAGCAGGCTGGCGGTGAGGAACCAGGCCATCGCCCGCCCGCCGATCCGGCCGAGCGCTTTACCGTCCTCCATATGCGCCATGCCCGCCACCAGCGTGGAGAACACCAGCGGGGCGATGATCATCTTGATGAGATGGAGGAAGACATCGGCGAGGAGGTGGAAGTAGCCCGCCACTTCCCTGGCCGTCTCGGGCGTATCGCCAACGAGCCGGTTGGCGGCGAACCCCGCGCAGACGCCGGAAACCATCCCGGCGACGATGAAGGTCGTCAGGCGACGCGACATAGGAAATTCTCTTTTCGAAGGAGGTGGGTGAAGCCCAAAAAAAGCCCCCGGTTCCGCCGGAATTGGAGCGGCGGAACCGGGGTCAGGATGGGTACGGTCAATTCTGGAAAGGCGATCAGTCCTTGGACGAAGCGGCCTTGCGGTAATCGAGCGAGGGCGCCTTGTCGCCGAGCAGCGAGCGATAGACGAAGTCCGGCCCGCGCCGTTCGTCGAGTTCCTTCTTCGCGGCGGCCAGCGTGTCCGGGCTCTGGAACAGCTGCGCGGCGGTTAGCGCCAGGGTCTTGGCGGCGACTTCGGCGCCCTTGGTGCCGACGCTGTTGCCGCTGGCGGCGACCGCCTGCCAGCTGTGCGGCGGGGTGCCCGGCGCCCAGGTTCCGGCGGACATGCCCGCCGTCGGCGTGGTGTAGCTGACGTCGCCCACGTCGGTGGACGCCGACATGATCTCGCCGCTGGAATAGGGCGCCACGCCCGTCGTGCGCTGGCGGCCGCCCTTGGGCAGCGAGGTGGCGATCTTGTCGATGAAGGCCTGTTCCTGCGCGGTATAGGTGGGCAACGGCACCTGCTTGAGGTTGTCGTACATCACATGGCCGAGCGTGTCGTTCGGCAGCAGGTCGAAAGTGCCGCCGATCTGGTTGTACTCGACCGTGGTTCCGGTGCCGAGCGCGGCGCCTTCGGCGGCCTTCTTCACGCGCTCCATGATCTCGGCCACCTGCTGCTGGTCGGGGTGGCGCACGTAGTAATAGACCTCGGCTGTCTCGGGCACGACGTTGGGCGCCTTGCTGCCATCGGTGATGACGTAGTGAATGCGGGTTTCCTGCGGGACATGCTCGCGCATCATGTTGACCATGTTGTCCATCGCCTCGACCGCATCGAGCGCCGAACGGCCGCGCTCCGGCGCGGCGGCGGCGTGCGAGGCCACACCGTGGAAGCGGAACTTGGCGCTGACATTGGCGAGGGCGTGGCCCTGCATGGCGCTGTAGCCGTCGCCGGCGTGCCAGTGCAGCATGGCCGAGACTTCCTTGGTCAGGCCCGAGCGGACGAGGAAGACCTTGCCCGAGCCGCCTTCCTCGGCCGGGGCGCCGTAGACGCGCAGTTCGCCTTTGATCCCGTGGGCGACCATCCAGTTCTTGGTGGCGATGGCGGCGGCGATCGAGGCTGCGCCGAACAGGTTGTGGCCGCAGGCATGCCCGGCCACGCCGT
Organism: Novosphingobium sp.; assembly: GCF_036820275.1. Taxonomy (GTDB): domain Bacteria; phylum Pseudomonadota; class Alphaproteobacteria; order Sphingomonadales; family Sphingomonadaceae; genus Novosphingobium. Next base: position 56,592 of record NZ_DAISLT010000020.1, on the reverse strand, counting down.
CGATCACTCGGCGCTCCGGCTCGGCAGCCTGGGCGAGGCCGGGCAGGGCGTCGAATTCGGCGAGGATGCCGATGACGGGGCCGTCTCCGGTCTTGAAGCTGGCGACGAAGGCGGTCGGCATTCCGGCGACGCCCGGAGTTACCTGGAAGCCCGCAGCCTTGAGGTCCTTCTGGAGCAGGCCGGAGCTTTTGGTCTCCTGGAAGCCGACTTCGGCCCAGGACCAGATCTGGAGCGCATTGCGCGACATGGCGGCCGAGCCGCGATCGACGTCGGCAAGGATCGCGGTGCGGTCGGCCTCGGCGAGGGGACCTGCGAGCGCGGGCGCGGAAGCTCCGGCGGCGAGGAGGAACAGGGCGGTACGAACGAAGGATTTCATCAGGCTATCCTCATGCAGGGTCGTATCGGAAATGTACCCCGCCCGGATCGTATCTTCACAGATCGTATCCGCGCGGGGCCGGTAGGAAAAGGTCAGCGCTTCCCGAAGGAGACGCGAAGCTGGGCCCCGATCACGCGCGGTTCGTTGTAGACGAGCGTGGTCGACGTGACGGACGGCGTGACCACACCGCCCGCAGCGGCATATGTCACGTCGAACAGGTTACGCACGAAGAAGCCGAGGTCGATGCCGCGGTTCTCGATATTGTTGAAGTCCAGCTTCAGGTTGACGGTGTCGTAGGCTTTCTGGATGCCGTTGGTATCCAGCGGACGCTCGACGTACCAGACCTTGGTGCTGTGGAACCAGTTGGCGTTGAACACCATTTCCGCGAAATCGCCGAGATAGGTCGCATAGCGGGCGCCGCCGCCGATGGTCCACTTGGGCGTGTAGGAGAACTTGTTGTTCACCGGGTTGTTGCCGAGCAGCGGGATGAAGGCGGCCGGGGCGTCGTATTCGTCGTACTTGGCATCGGTGTAGGCGCCGAAACCGGAGAGGGTGAAGCCGTTCGTCGGGGTGATCGAGAAGTCGAATTCGGTGCCCTTGATCGTCGCCTTGGCGGCGTTGATGATCAGGCTGGCGGGGTCGTTGGCGGAGTTGCCGTCGCCGTCGAAGTCCGCGCCGGGGAAGATCGAGCGCTGGATGTTGCTGTACTTGCTGGTGTAGGCCGCGATGTTGACGCGGCCCTTCACGCCGCCCAGTTCCCAGCTCGACTTGATGCCCGCTTCGTAGTCGGTGACCTTCTCCGGCCTGAAGGTCTCGAACCCGTCGAAGTAGGAGGACATGCCGCTCTGGTTGTAGCCTGCCGAGCGGTAGCCGCGGCGGTTGGTGACGTAGAGGAACAGGTCGTCGTTGACCTTGTAGTCGAAGCCCAGCGTCCAGGTCGGCGCCTTGGAGCTTTCCGATCCGGTCTTGCCGCCCTCGGAGGCGCAGCCGTCCGGCCCGATGTGGGCGGCGGTGTCGAGCGTGGCCACCGAGCAGCCCGAGGACTTGTCCCAGGTGTAGCGGAAGCCGCCGTTGAAGCGCAGGCCTTCCGCGAAGCCGCCGAAGGCATAGCCGATCTGGCCGAACAGCGCCTTGCTGGTCGAGGAGTTGTAGTTCTCGTTGTAGGTGAAGGTCTTGCCGGGGATCACCGCCGAATAAGTGACGCTGCCGTTGACGCCGCTCGGGTCGCTCTTGAGATAGAAGGCGCCGACGATCCAGTCGAGCCGGTCGTTCAGCAGCGAGCCGAGGATCTGGAACTCGTTCGAGACCTGCTTGACGTTGGTGTTCGAGATCCCGTCGTAGAGCGCCAGGTAGGTGCCGTCCATGTCGCGGGCGGCGGCGACCTTGCTGCGGCGGTAGCCGAAGATGTTCTTGAAGGTGACCTTGCCCACTTCCAGTTCGGAGGTGTTGGCAATGCCCCAGAACGTGCGGTTCGAGTAGGGATCGATGCTGGTGCTGACGTCGCGCACGCCGGCGGCCTGCTGTTCGGCGAGAGCGATGTCGATGTCGCAGCCGGCGACGCCGCAGTCGAAGTAGGGGCGGTTCGCGGCGGTGCGCGCGGTGCCGCCGCCGCTGACGGCAGGGTTCGGGTAGACGCCGCTGAGCACGTTGGCGGTGCCGTACTCATGCGCGCGATACCAGTCGAACACGGTGGTGTTCTTCAGTCCGTCGACCGGTTCCAGCAGCAACGAGGCGCGGAAGGCGTCGTTGTGGCGGTCGTCGAGATCGCCGCCGTTGCCGTGGTTCCTGGTATAGCCGTCGCGGCGGGCGATCTGGCCGGCGACACGCAGGGCCACGTGGTCGTCGACGATCGGCAGGTTCACCGCGCCTTCGAACGTGGTTTCGTCATAGGAGCCGAGCGTGACCTGACCGTAGCCGCCGAGGTCGTAGTCTGGCGCGACGGGATAGAGCAGCAGCGCGCCGCCGGTGGTGTTGCGGCCGAACAGGGTGCCCTGCGGGCCCTTGAGCACCTGGATCGAGCCGACATCGAACGTCGGCACCAGGCTGCCTTCGTTGGGCAGCGGCACGTCGGCGAAGTAGGTGACGACCGAAGGCGCGGATGCACCCGCCGTGGCGCGGCGCTGGCCGCGGATGACGATGGAGGGCGTATCGCGCGAGGTCTGCGGCGCGACGTTGAGGCCGGGGGTCGTGTAGGTCAGATCCTGGGTGCTGACGACGGCCTTCTCCCGCAGCATTTCCGCGTTGAAGGCGGTGACCGAGACGGGCACGGTCTGCGCGCTTTCCTCACGGCGGCGCGCGGTGACGACGATGTCGCCGCCCGGCTGGTCGAGCGACTGGGTCTGGGGTTCGCGGTTCTGGACTTGCGCCTGGGCGGGCGCGGCGGCGGCGAGGATGCTGGACGCGAGAAGCAGAGCCGAAAGGCTGCGACAGGTCATTTTTTTATTTCCCCTTTTATCCGGCCTGTCCCTGATCGCAGGCCGATAGTCGCAAGACGCAGTCCGTCGCCGATCATTCGCTTCGATCGAAAAAATATTCCGGATGACGCGCCGGGCCGCCGGAGGCTAAGGAAGCCGGGCATTCGATACCGGAAGGCCCGACCCATTTTCTCGCTGCGCAGGACATCGCCGAAAAGGCAGGAAGCGGGCCGTCCCGGCGGACCGGACCTGTCCCTGCACGTTCCCGCGCTGCGCCGCTACATCGCCAAGCGCGCACAGCCGGGCGATGTCGACGATCTGGTGCAGGACGTGCTGGTGCGCATGCATGTACGCGGGCAGGCCGATCCCATCGCCAATGTCGAGGGCTATCTGTTCCAGGTCGCCGCCAGCGTGCTGACCGACCGCGCCCGGCGCGACAGCGTGCGCCACCGCGGCGCGCATCACGAAATGACCGAGGCCTTCCACCCGGTCGACGAACTGACGCCCGAACGCGTGCTGCGCGGGCGCGAGGACGTGGACCGGCTTGCCAACGCCCTGGAAGACATGCCCGAGATGACGCGCGACGTCTTCGTGCTCCACCGCTTCGAGGAGATGTCCTACGATGCGATCGGCGAGTATCTGGGCATCTCCAACAGCGCGGTCGGGCGCCACATCATGAAGGCCATCCGCTTTCTGGCCGCGAGGGACCTGCCATGAGCCGTTCCCCGGACCCGAGGCCGTTCGACGCCCATGCGCTGGAGCGGATCGATTCGCCCGAAGCGACGGCGGCGGCCTATTTCAGCATCTTCCGCTCCCCCCGCGCGACTGCGCGGGACTACGAGGATTTCGAAAGCTGGCACGCGCGGGACGAGGCACACCGCATCGCCTGGGCCAGGGTGGAGCGGGCCTGGGACGGTTCCGGCGCCATGCGCACCGAGGCGCGTATCCTTGAAATCCGTGAGCGCGCGCTTGCCAATCGTCATCGGCGCAAGGCCTGGGTGCGCCCGGCCATCGCGGCCTCGATGGCGCTGGCGGTGCTGGGCGGCGCGCTCGCCTTTCAACAGTACAAGTCCGTTTCCCCGGTGGCCCCTGCCGTGGCCGACAGCCGCGAGCTGTCCACTGGCGTCGGGCAGCAGGGCACGCTGCGCATGGCCGACGGTTCGGTCATCACCGCCAATACCGCGACCGTGCTGACCGTGGCCGAGAGCGACACCCGGCGCAGCACGGCCCTGCGCGATGGCGAGGCGTTCTTCGAAGTCGCCAAGAATCCGCGCAAGCCCTTCGTGGTGACGGCGGGCCGGATCACTGTGACGGCGCTGGGCACTCAGTTCGCGGTGCGCGAGACTGACGGCCGCGTCGACGTGACTCTGGCCGAAGGCCGCGTGCGCGTCGATATGCCCGCAGTGGACGGCAGGCCTGCGCAGTCGGCCACCTTGCTGCCGGGGCAGGAACTGGTCTGGAACGGACGCGGCTATCGCACCGGCGCGGTCGAGGTCGAGCGGCGGCTGGCCTGGCGCAAGGGTGTCGTCGATTTCGACCGGGTTCCGCTGGCCGAGGCCGTGGCGGAAATCAATCGCTACAGCCCGCAGGAAATCATCGTGTCCAGCCCGTCGCTCGCACGCCATCCGATCAGCGGGACTTTCCGCATCGGGGTGACGCGCGGCTTCCTGCAAAGCCTGGAAGCGGCAGGCATCGCCCGCGTGGAAAACGAAAGCGCGACACGCGCCGAACTTGTCGCGCCTTAGAGCATTGTCCAATCAGGTGGCATCACCTGATGGCTCGAAACCTGCTCCAGGGTTTTTCCGATTATTCGAAGGTATAGCGCAGCCGCACGCCGATCGTACGCGGCGGGCCGGGGATCACTGTCGCAGCCGTGTAGGCGGGGTTGAGCGTTCCGCCGCCGCTTGCATAGAAGCGGTCGGTCAGGTTGCGGCCCCAGAGCTGCAATTCCAGCGGCATTCCCGCCGGGTGCATCCAGTTCAGCGAGGCACCGAGCAGGCCGTAGGCAGACTGCAGCGCAAAGTCTTCGGTGAGGCGCTCGCTGAAGCGCACGCTGCTGACATGGGCGTAGTCCGCCCGCAGTTCCAGCACCCCGAGACGCCCCGGCAGGTCGACCTCGTGCGACAGCGTCACGGTGCCGCTGAACCTGGGCGTATAGGTGAAGCGGTTGTGCAGCGGATCGCTGCCCAGCAGGCTCGTCAGCGCGGCGGGCGCGATCACCTTGGTATAGCGCGCGTCGATCCACGAGGCGCTCAGCGTCGCATGGGTCCGCGCGCCGAGGTCGAGCGAGAGGTCACCGTCCAATCCGGCCACGCGGGCGCGGGCGCTGTTGACGTAGAGGGTGATCGGGTCGGTGGTCATGTCGCCGTCGCCGTCGTAGTCGACATCGGGAAACAGGGCGCGCTGCACGTCGGAATAGAGACCCACATAGGCCGCGACGGCGTAGGAACCCGATATCCCGGCGATGTCCCAGCGTCCCTTGGCGCCCGCTTCGAGATCGGTGAGCGTTTCCGGACGAAAGGTCTGGTAGGGGCGCAGGCTGCCGCCCAGCGCCGGGGTATTGTAGCCCCCGGAGCGGAACGCCCGGCGGGTAGTGAGGTAGATGCTGTGGTCTCCCCGCCGGCGCATCAGCGACAGGGTCCAGGTGAGGCGACCGAAACGGGAGCGGGCCTGGGTGCCGCCATCGGCGATGCACTCCCGTTCGTTTTGCGGCATGGCATCGACTGCGCGCAGCGAGCAGCCTGAGTTGTTCTCCCGCGTGTAGCGCAGGCCCAGATCGGCGACGTAGCCGCCTCCCAGCGTCGCCGTGACCTGGCCGAACAGCGCGCCGCTGCGGAAGGTCTGGTAGCTGGCGATATGCGACGGCGGATTGTCCGGACGCACCAGACGTGACACCGTCTGGAGCACCGGCCCGTCGGGCGCGCTGTCCAGATAGAACAGGCCGACGATGTAGCGCAGGTTTCCGCTGCGCCTTTGTACCTGAAACTCCTCCGTTATCTGCCGCATGTGCGATACCGTGATGGAATCGTTGATCGGCAGCGGGGTGCCGTCGCCGTCGAGTTCGTAATGCACCCTGGTAGAGCGCAGTCCGGCGATGTTGCGGAAGAGCAGGTCCTCGTCGCCATATTCGGTGACGTTGCCCAGCCCCTTGAAGTGCCGTCCGAACGAGAGGGCCGGGCTGGACTGCGAAGTACGCCGTCCCAGCCCCTGCTGCGCGTCGAAATAGCTGTCGATGTCGCAGGCGCCGGAACCGCAATCGAAATAGGGGGTATTCACGGCGTCGCGGGCGCTGCCTTGGGGATAGACGCCCGCCAGGATCAACGCGGCGCCGACTTCCTCGGCGCGCAGCATGTCGAAGCTCGTGGTCGATCGCAGCGGGCCTTCCGGATCGAAGCGCAGGATCGCCCGCACACTGTCGCTGTGCACGTTGTCGGCATGCCCTCCCGTCAGCAGCCGGGTATAGCCGTCGCGGCGCATGTGCTGGCCCGAGATACGCAGCGCGAACGGTCCGCTTGCGGGCAGTTCGACTGCGCCTTCCAGCCGGGAGAGGCCGTAGTTTCCGGTCTCCGCCTCCAGATAGGAGGCCGCGCCCGTGCCGGGCTGGACTGCGCGCAGCAACACCGCGCCGCTCGTGGCGTTGCGGCCGAACAGCGTACCCTGCGGGCCGCGCAGCACTTCGACCGAGGCCATGTCGAAGAGCGGCGAGAGCGCAGCCTGGTTAGGCAGCGGAATCTCGTCCTGATAGACGACCAGCGGCAGGCGGTTCTCGTCGCTGATCGAGCGCCGCTGGCCGCGCATCACCAGCAGCGGCGTTGCGCTGCTGGTCTGTCCGGTGGCGATGAAGCCGGGGGTGAGGCGGGCCACGTCGGCGATCGTGCGCGCCGCCGCCTTGTCGAGCGCATTGCCGTCGACATGGCTGACGAGCAGCGGGAGGTCCTCCTCGCGTTCGGGACGGCGGCGGGCGGAGACGAGGATTTCCAGCGGCTCGGGCCGGGGGGACGGTCCGGCCTGGGCCCTGGCGGGACGTCCGGCCGGAGCGGCGACGATGACGTAGACCCCGGAAGAGGCGCGGCGGACGGCGAGGCCCAGCCCGCGGATCATCCTTGTCAGCGCGTCTCCTGCGGAAAGGTGCCCATGGACGGCTCTGGTCCGCAGCCGCTCGCGGCCGGGGGCGTTGAGCAGGATCTCGACCCCGGCCTGCCGCCCCAGTACGCCGACCGCGGCGGAGAGGGGCAGGGCGGGGACATCGACTTGCGAGACTTGCGCATGCGCGCACGCCGCCGCCGCGACCAGGCCGGATACCACACAGAGAGAACTTGCAAGGGGGCGACGCAACCAGACTTTCCCGGCGAATGGAGCCTTCCCAATGCAAGCGGCTCTCGGTGATGGCGGATGCCTATGGACCTTGGCCTTGAAGTTCAAGCGCCGGCACGGGCATGCGGGGCAGGGACGGGGGCCGCTCCCGCGGCTTCAGGCGGCGATCTCCAGGTCGGCACCGCTGGAAAAGCGGGTGCGGTACTCGCCGGGCGTCAGGCCGAGGATGCGATGGAACACGCGGCGAAATGCCGTGGCGTCCTCGTAGCCGACCGCCCAGGCGATCTGGTCTACCGAGCGGCGGGTGAATTCCAGCAGTTCGCGCGCCTTGCCGACGCGCAGGTTCTGGACATATTCGACCGGCTTCATGCCGGTGGCCGCCTTGAAGCGGCGCAGGAAGGTCCGCTCTTCCAGCCCCGCCTGTCCGGCCATTTCGGGCACGCTGAGCGGCCGCTCGGCGCGGCCCTGAACCCAGTGCTGGACCTTGAGGATCGCCTCGTCGCCGTGGGTCAGGCGCGGGGCGAAGCTGCTGTAGTGGCGTTGCTCGCGTCCGGCGGGGTCGACCAGCAGGAACTTGCCGGTCTCGATCATCACCGTCGGCCCCAGCAGGCGGTCGACGATCCTCATGCCGAGGTCGGTCCAGGCCATCAGGCCTCCGGCGGTGATGATGTCGCCGTCCTCGATGACCATCTTGTCCGGCTCCATCCGCACGTCCGGAAAGCGGGTGCGGAAAGCCTCTGCGAAGAGCCAGTGGGTGGTGGCGGGGCGGCCGGAGAGCAGCCCGGTCGCCGCGAGCATGAAGGCGCCGCCGCAAGTCGAGGCGAGCGTCGCGCCGTGGCCGTGGCGGTCGAGCAGCCAGCGGGCATAGGGCGCCGCTTCCTCGGCATCGGCCGGGCCGGACAGGCGGCCGGGCACGATGAGGAACGCGGGGCTGCCGTCTAGTCCGGGATGCGTATCGAAGCTGCGCGCGAATGTATCCGCGCCCTCCATCGCCCAGTGGCTGACCCGCAGCCCCGGCCCGTCGCGCCCTGCCGAGAAATGCGAGGCGATGGCGAAGAGGTCGGTGATCCCGTGGACCATCGCCGCCTGGCAGTTCGGGTAGAGGACGAGGCCGATCTCGGCCCGGATGCGCGGCGGCTCGGACATGCCCGAATTCCCTCTTTGTCGGTTTTGGCCTGCTTTATGTCGGAACCGCCGATCCTGCCGGTTCGGGGGGCAGTCTATCCCTCTTCTCACGGGGCGCAACGGCCCCATCGAGAAAGGAAAAGGGACATGACCAGGATCACCACTAGGGACGGAACCGGCATCTTCTACAAGGACTGGGGCGCGAAGGACGCCCGGCCGATCGTCTTCTCGCACGGCTGGCCGCTTTCGGCCGACGCCTGGGATGCGCAGATGGTCTTCTTCGCCGATGAGGGCTTCCGCACCGTGGCCCACGACCGTCGCAGCCATGGCCGCTCCGACCAAGTGTGGAACGCCAATACGATGGACCAGTACGCCGACGACCTGGCCGAACTGATCGAGGCGCTGGACCTGCACGACGCGATCCTGGTCGGCCATTCGACCGGCGGCGGCGAAGTGACCCGCTACATCGGCCGCCACGGCACCGCCCGCGTCGCCAAAGTGGCGCTGATCGGCGCGGTCCCCCCGCTGATGCTCAAGACCGAGGCCAATCCCGGCGGGTTGCCGATCGATGCCTTCGATGCGATCCGCAAGGGCACTTTCGACAACCGCAGCCAGTTCTTCCGCGACCTGACCATCCCCTTCTACGGCTACAACCGCGAAGGCGCGGCGATTTCGGAAGGCATTCGCGAGGAATTCTGGCGGCAGGGCATGATGGGCGGCCTCAAGGGCCAGCTCGACTCCATCCGTGCCTTCTCCGAGAGCGATTTCCACCGCGACCTTGCCCGCTTCGACGTGCCCACGCTCGTCCTTCACGGTGACGACGACCAGATCGTGCCGATCGGCGCCTCGGCTCTCGAAACGGTGAAGATCGTGCCGAATGCAGTGCTCAAGGTGTATCGGGGAGCCGACCATGGTCTGACCGAGACGCATCAGGACCGCTTCAACGCCGATCTCCTCGACTTCATCCGCGCCTGAAACCTCCCACGAACCCTATCCACGAAAGGACATGCACATGACCAAGGGCACTTTCCTCATCACCGGCGCGTCGGACGGTATCGGCGCGGTCTATGCCGACCGCCTCGCGCGCCGCGGCCACGACCTGATCCTCGTCGCCCGCCGCGCGGACCGGCTGGAAGCGCTGGCCGCAATCCTCACCGCCGAGACCGGCGTGAAGGTCGAAACGCTTAGCGCCGATCTTGCATGGCCCGAAGACCTCGCCCGCATCGAACGGCGGCTGCGCGAGGATGCGGCGATCACCGGTCTCGTCAACAATGCCGGGATCGCCGGAGAGACCACGTTCGTCGGTTCCGACCCGGCCTATCTCACCGGCATGATCGCCCTCAACGTGCTCGCGGTCACGCGGCTTGCCGCCGCCATCGCCCCGCGTCTGGCCGAACGCGGCAGCGGTACGATCGTCAACATGACGTCGGTGACGGCACTGATGCCCGACGGCTTCACGGCGGTCTATCCCGCGAGCAAGGCCTATGTGCTCGCCTTCACCGAGGCGCTGCACGTCGAACTCGGGGCCAGGGGCGTGCAGGTTCAGGCGGTGCTGCCGGGGATCACCCGCACGCCGATCTGGACCGAGGAGCAACTGGCGAGCCTTCCCGCCGAAATGGTCATGGACGTGGAGGACATGGTCGACGCGGCGCTGAAGGGGCTGGACCTCGGAGAGACGATCACCATTCCCGCCTTGCCCGACACCGCCGATCTCGACGCCTATCTGGATGCCCGCCGCGCATTGCGCCCCAACTTGTCCCGCAACCGCCCCGCCGAACGCTACCAAGCGTGACCGCTTAAAGGCGAACGACCGGCGAAGGAGACGCTGCCATGAGCAAGACCATCGTTCTCATCCACGGCGCCTGGCTCAATTCCCTGAGCTGGGAGCATGTGAAGGCCCGCTACGAAGCGCGCGGCCATACCGTCCTCGCGCCCGACTGGCCGCTCGACGAAGGCGACCCCGCCGCCCTGCGTACAAGGCCGCACCCGGAACTCGGCACGCTGGGCCAGCGCCGGATCGTCGATCACTACGAAGCGGTGATTCGCGCCCTGCCGGAAAAGCCGATCCTGATCGGTCATTCGCTGGGCGGGGTCTTTGTGCAGCACCTGCTCGACCGGGGGCTGGGCCTTGCGGGCGTGGCGATCGACCCGGCGCCGACCCCCGGCGTGCCGATCTTCCCCCATGCGCTGGTATCGGCGCTGCCGGTGTTCCTCGACCCGTTCAGCCGCGGCAGGGCGAAGCACATGTCGCGTCGCTTCTTCGCCCGGCGCTTCGCCCAGACGCTTTCCGCAGACAGAGCCGAGGCTGCCTACGAACGCTACATCGTCCCGACGCCGGGCAGGGTCTACTGGGACGGCGTGGTCGGGCCGATGAAGATCGACTGGAGCAACCCGCTGCGCCCGCCGCTGCTGCTGATTGGCGGCGGCAGGGACCTGATCGCCGACGCGGGGATGACCCGCGCGATCCATCGCAAGCAGCGCCGCGCGCCGACGCGGACGGACTACATCGAATTCCCGGACCGCTCGCACTGGACCCTGCTGGACGAAGGCTGGGAACAGGTCGCCGATGCCGCCCTCGACTGGGCCGAGCGCGCCTCAGCGTGACAGCAGGGCAGGGGCGTCTACCGTGAACTTGAAGCCGAAGATCAGCGCGTCCCCGATGCCTGCCGGGCGGAAGGGCGCGCCGGTCTGGTCGGGGTGGAGGATGTACTGCACATTGGGCGAAATACGGATCGCCGGGCCGAGCTGGGCGCCGTAGGCCAGTTCCATCATGTACTGGTGCCGGTGGATGTTTCCGTCGCCGCCCGCCGCAACCCGCGCGGCGCGCATGCGCTCCATAGCGAGGTCGCTGAAGCGCTGGTCGCTGATCATGAAGCCGATGGTATCGGCATCGCGCCCGACGAAAGTGCCGGTCTGCACCACGCCGAAGTCCAGGAAGCGGCTTTCCTCGACGCGGCCGGACAGGTTGGTCATCGCCACGCCGAACACGCTGAGGCCGCGCTCCGAATGGGGATCGGGCCGGGTCAGGCGCTGGTCGAAGCGGAAGTAGATGCCCGAGCGGCCCTTGTGGGTCTGCGGGTCGCGTCCGGTGAGAATGGCAAGGCCGCCCTGATCGTCGCGCAGCGAATCGGCATAGTCGCCTCGGTCGAACCATCCGCCGACGATATAATGGCCGGGCAAGCGCACGCTCTTGCCCCCATTGGCGCTGTCGTTGGAGTAGCCCAGTTCCCACGGCACGATCACGCCGGTCGCGTTCTTCGTGCTGAAGTTGAAGCCGTGGTCATTGGCGCGCTTGCGGTCCGGATTGACCTCGTAGGCGCCGACATGGACGGTCACGTGCGGCACGACTTCGGCCTTGGCGCGGATCATCCAGCTCGATGCCGGGAAATAGGTGAAATTGCTGTTCTTGAAGACGAACGTCGGGTTGCCGCATCCGGAATTGCCCTGAAAATTGCAGTAGATCGGCGCGTTCAGGAAATGGATGTTCGCCTGGCTGCGGCCCACCTCGATCATCAGGCGGTCGTTGAGCAGCTTCTGCTCCCAGGTCAGGATCGCGAGGTGGGTGTTCTGGGTGCCCCAGATTTCCTGAACCGACGTGTTGTTGCCCAGCGCCAACGCCGAGAGGCTATCCCCGTGGCGGTTGGTGATCGCCGCGTGGATCGTACCGCCGCCGATGCCGGCGATACGGTCCATGTCGAGATCGGCGCCGACGTAGACCTGCCCGGCGTAGGCACCGTCGCGGCGCAGGCCGCCGGTGGCGTTCGTCGCCGCTTCTCCAGTGTAGCTGAGCGCGATGGTAATTCCGTCATCCGCCAGCGGCTGCCACGGCCTGGGGGCTTCGGCCTGAGTGTCCCTGGCTGTCGTGTCGTCGGAAACCGCTTCCTGGGCCATGGCGGCAGACAAGGTTAGAGCGGCGACACCTGCGCAGCAGGCGCCCTTGAGCAGTGCGAACCGCATCGAAACTTTTCCTCTCGTGGATCGGCCGGGTCTTCCGCCGGGCCGATCTATGTCAGGCTGCGGCTGCTTCCGCCGAGGCCGGGCGCGGCTTGAGCAGGCCCACGAGGACCCCGCTGACAAGCACGCCCGCCAGAATGGCCAGCCCGTAAACCGCCAGATGCGTGACCGCGCCGGGGATCGGCAGAACGAACACGCCGCCATGCGGCACCTTGAGTTCGACACCGGCCGCCATCGAAATGGCTCCGGCAATCGCCGAACCCGCCATCAGGGCCGGGATCACCCGGAACGGATCGCGCGCGGCGAAGGGGATCGCGCCTTCGGTGATGAAGGCCAGGCCCAGCACGGCGGCGGCGCCTCCGGCCTCGCGCTCCTCGGTCGTGAAGCGGTCGCGGAACAGGCGGGTGGCAAGGCCCACGGCGAGCGGCGGCACCATGCCCGCCGCCATCGTCGCGGCCATCGGCGTGTAGACCTGGCTGGAGATCAGCCCGACCGAGAAGGCATAGCCCGCCTTGTTGACCGGACCGCCCATGTCGAAGGCCGACATCGCGCCCAGGATCACGCCGAGCAGGATCGCACTCGATCCCTGCATCGAGCGCAGCCACTCGGTGAGGAAGGCCAGCGCCGCGGCGACCGGCGTGCCGACCGCGTAGATCATCAGCAGCCCGGTCAGCAGCGTGCCCAGCAGCGGCAGGATCAGCACCGGCTTCAGGCCCGCGAGGTTCTTGGGCAGCTTGATGAGCCGGTTGAGCCACTCGACACCGTAACCGGCAATGAAGCCCGCAACGATACCGCCAAGAAAACCCGCGCCCAGATTGGCGGCGAGCATGCCGCCGATCATGCCCGGCGCGATGCCGGGACGGTCGGCCACCGAATAGGCGATATAGCCTGCCAGTGCCGGAACGATCAGTGCGAAGCCGCCCTGTGCGCCGATGCGGAACAGGACGCCCGCCAGCGTCCCCTCGGCCGCCGCGCTGTTGGCATCGATGCCCCCCAGCGCAAAAGCCATGGCAATCAACAGGCCGCCCGCGACCACGAAGGGCAGCATGAAGGAAACGCCGGTCATCAGGTGCTTGTAGGGACCGGCACGCTCGGTAGCGGCACCGGCAGCCTCGGCCGAGGCCGCTCCGCCCTGTACTTTGGCTTCGGTGAGCGCGCGTTCGATCAGCGCCTTGCCGCCGGAGATGGCGGGCTTGGTGCTCGATGCGAAGACCCGCTTTCCGGCGAAACGCCCACGGTCGACCTCACGGTCGGCGGCGATGATGACCACGTCGGCAGCCGCGATCTCTTCCGCCGTCAGCGGCGAACCGGCGCCGACCGAACCCTGCGTTTCCACGCGGATCGGATAGCCCAGTTGCTTCGCGCCTTCCTGAAGGCCCTCGGCTGCCATGAACGTATGCGCGATGCCGGTGGGGCACGAGGTGATCGCCACCACGCGGGGCGTATCGGCGGCCGCCTGCGGTTCCAGCACCAGCGCCGAAGCCGGATCGGCCAGCACTGCTTCCAGCGTCACCCGGCGCCGCGGGGCGAGCGGAAGCGTGGCTGCGGTCTCGTCGTTGGCCGCGACCAGCAGCAGCGTGTCGCCCGCCTGCAAGTTCTCGGGCAGAGGGTTGAGCACGCCCTGTCCGGTGCGCACTTCGATTTCGATATCGCGGCCCTCGGCCCGCGCCGCCTTGCGCAGCGCTTCCCCGGCGAGCACGCCTTGTACGGCTGAATCGGCCGCTTCGATAACTGCGTAGAGCTTGGCCATTATTCCTCTCCGGCCCCAATTCCGGTAATGATTTCGTGCTGCTCGATCCCGCCTTGCAGCAGGAACGGGGCGACGCTCACGTCTTCGGCAAGTGCGTGGACGGTCGGCAGATCGGGCAGGTTCGGCCCGGCCATGCCCAGCTTGGCGACCGCGAAGGCCGTGGCGAGACGCGCGGTGCGTTCCAGATCCGCTTGCTCGCCGAGGGCCGCGACGATTCCGGCGACCATGGCGTCTCCGGCACCGACCGTGCTCGCCATCTGCCCGATGGCGAGGCGTGCGGTGACCGCACCTTCCTCCGACAGGAACAGCGCGCCTTCCTCGCCCATCGACACGACGACCAGCGAGACGCCGCGCGCGTGCAATTCGGAAGCCGCTTCGGCAAGCGCCGCCAGATCGGGCAGGGGACGACCCAGCAACTGCGCCAGTTCGTCGCGATTGGGCTTCACCACGTCGGGCAGTACATCGGCCGTGAGCGCGCACTTCAGCGGCAACCCGCTGGTATCCAGGACCACCCTGCATCCCGCCGCGCGCAAGCGCGCCACCAATGTGACGTAGCTGTCGGGCGGGCAGCCCGGCGGCAGGCTTCCGGCCAGTACCACCAGATCACCGTCGCGGGCGGCTTCGCAGATCGTCGCCGCGACCATTTCGGCGCGGCCCGCATCGATGGCGATCCCGTCGAGATTGATGTCGGTCGTGCCCGTCACATCGACCAGCTTGAGATTGACGCGCGTGGCTCCGGCGATGCGAATGAAGCGGTCCTCGATGGCCTTGGCGGCGAACAGCGCATCGAACGCGGCGGCATTGTCGCTGCCCAGCAGGCCATAGGCGGCAACCGGCATGCCCCAGTCGGCAAGGCAACTGGCGACGTTCACGCCCTTGCCGCCCGCGTTCTGGCGCACCGAGCGGGCGCGGTGGACTTCGCCGACGACCAGCCGGTCGATCGTGACGGTCTGGTCGATGGCCGGGTTGAAGGTGACCGTAAGAGTGCGCATCAGCCTTCCCCCTCTTCGATTTTCGGCATGTCCAGTGCGCGGATTTCGGCTGCGCCTTCCATCTTAAGCGCCCTAGCGGCGAGTGCGCGCAGCCCTTCGAGGCTGGCCTCGCGAATGCGCGCCTTCACCGCCGGAATGTCGCGCGGGGTCATCGACAGTTCGCTGACGCCAAGTCCCACCAGCAGCGCCGCGCCGAAGGGATCGCCGGCAATACCGCCGCAGACGCCGACCCAGCGGCCGTGCGCCTTGGCGCCCTCCACCGTCGCGGCGATCATTTGCAGGACGGCGGGGTGCAGGCTGTCCGCGTCGCCCGCCAGCTCCGGGTTCTGCCGGTCGATGGCGAGGACATATTGGGTGAGGTCGTTGGTACCGATCGAGAAGAAGTCGGCATGGGCCGCCAGCGAGCGCGCCTGGATGGCGGCGGCGGGAACCTCGATCATGATGCCGACCGGGATCGTCGGGGCATTGAGTTCCAGCCGGATTTCCTCGCAGCGGGCGCGCAGGGCGATCAGTTCGTGGACCGAAGTGATCATCGGGAACATGATCGACAGATCGCCGCCCGCTTTCGCGGCGCGGTAGAGCGCACGCAGTTGCGGCTCCAGCAGGTCGGGACGGCGCAGCAGCAGGCGCGCGCCGCGCACGCCGAGGAAGGGGTTGTCCTCGCGCGGCAGGTCGAGGTGCGGAACCTGCTTGTCGCCGCCGATATCGAGCGCGCGCACCACCAGCGGGCGACCGTCCAGGGCATTCGCCATGGCGAGGTAGATTTCCGCCTGCTCGTCCTCGCCGGGGCTGTCGCCGCGTTCGAGGAACAGGAATTCGGTGCGCATCAGGCCGACACCCTCACCGCCCTGCGCCAGCGCGAAAGCGACCTGGTCGGGGCGGTTGACGTTGGCGGCGATCTCGACGCGGTGGCCGTCGCGGGTCTGGGCGGGCTTGCCGCGCTCGGCCTCTTCGGCGGCGCGTTTTTCGGCGAGCGCGGCGATCCACGCACGGGCGGAAGCCAGGTCGGTCTCGGAGGGATTCAGCCAGACGCGGCCGCTGTCGCCATCGACGATGGCGGTGGCTCCGGCGGCAAGGCCCAGCAAGTCCGCACCGCCCGCCACCACCGAGGGCAGGCCGAGCGTGCGGGCCAGGATCGCGCTGTGCGAGGTCGGCCCGCCGAGGGCGGTCGCGATGCCCGCCACGCGTGCGGTATCGAGCGTGGCGGTGTCCGAGGGCGAGAGGTCCGCCGCGACGAGAATGCAGGGCTCCTCGGGCAGATCGGTCAGCGATCCGGCCGCGAGCGTCGGGTCGATCTCGGCCAGAACGCGGCGACCGATATCGTGGAGGTCGGCGGCACGGGCGGCGAGCACCGGATTGCCCAGCGCCGAAAGCTGTCCGGCGATGCGGTCCACCGCCCGGTGCCACGACCAGGCGACGCCGTGGCCCTCGACCATCAACTGGCAGGTGAGGGTGATGAGGTCGGTATCGTCGAGCAGTTCGGCCTGGGCCTTGAAGATTGCCGCATCCCCGGCGCCGAGACGGCGCGTGGTGTCATCCACCAGCGCCTTCATCTGTCCGCGCGTTCGAGCGAGCGCATCGTTCAACTGGGTGCCGCCGCTGGCCAGATCGGTCGGCCGGTCGGGCACGTCGAGTTCCTGCGCGGACAGGACATGGACCTTGCCGAGGGCGAGGCCCGGACTGGCGGCGACGCCCGCGATCATCTGTGCCTCGCCCTCGGGCTTCCAGCCCCGGATCGGCGCGGCGGCCTTCTCGGCGGCGCGTGCGGCGTCTTCCTTCTCACGCGCCGTCAGGCGGCGAACCACGGCGGCGAAGCCGTCCAGTGCGGCCCGCGCGCCAGCCCCTTCGGCGGAAAGAGTCACCCGATCACCAGCACGCAGTCCCAGTTGGAGGAGGGAAACGAGGCTGCGAGGATCGGCGCTCTCCCCGCCGTGACGTACGCGCAGGCGCACGCCAGAGGCACGCGCCGCTTCGACCCAGGCCGAAGCGGGGCGGGCATGGAGGCCGGTTGGGTAATCGACCGTCCATTCGGTGGTTTCAGCGTAGTCGGTGGCCGGTTCGGACGGGGCGGAAGCCTCGCCGTCTTCCCACAGGGCGCGGGAAAAGGCCGTGGGATCGTCGGTGGCGACAAGCGCGGCAAGGCGCGGCTCGTCCTGAATGAGGCGGGTCAGCCGGCGCAGGATGGCGATATGGCTGTCCGAATTGGCGGCGATGCCGACCACCAGATGGGCGCGCTGGCCGGGGTTCCATTCCACCCCTTCACGCAGCTGGAGGATCGCCACGCCGTCGCGGCGGACCAGCCCTTTGTCCTCGCCCAACCCATGCGGGATCGCGACGCCTGCGCCGAGGAAGGTGTTTGCCACGTCCTCGCGGCGGACCATGCTGTCCTCGTAGCCGGGGGCGACGCAGCCGGCGGCGACCAGAAGCTGGCCGACCTGGCGAATCGCATCGACCTTGTCGGCCGCGCGGGCATCGATTCGAACGAGATCCTCGATCCCCGAGGCGGGCGCATCTGCGAGCATTTCAGGCCTCTCCTGACCGTTTTGATAACGAGTCCGTGACGTGCTTAGAAAACGTTTTCTCAAGGCTCTTGTCAAGACAATGCTTGCGATCATGCGACGACGTGATGCATAGTCCTCGGCA
Source organism: Novosphingobium sp. (assembly GCF_036820275.1). Lineage (GTDB taxonomy): Bacteria > Pseudomonadota > Alphaproteobacteria > Sphingomonadales > Sphingomonadaceae > Novosphingobium. The sequence goes on along the minus strand of NZ_DAISLT010000020.1, from coordinate 39,024 downwards.
GGAGAGGGCCATGACGCCCTGATTGGTGAGAACGATTTCCCGGGTGGCGCAACGCTGATGGCAGTAGGAATCAAGGACGTAGCGCGGGTCGCGGAAGTGTCGCCCGCCACTGTTTCGCGGGTGCTTTCCGGCCGCAGCGTCGATCCCGCGATGCACGAACGGGTGCTCGCAGCGGTCAAGTCCACCGGCTACCGCCCCAATCTTGCAGCCCGGCGCCTGCGTTCGCAGCACACCAATACCATCGGCCTCATCGTCGCCGATATCCGCAATCCGTTCTTCACCGCCGTCTCGCGCGCCATCGAAAGCCTCGCCGCCGCGCGCGGGCTGCGGGTGATCCTGTGCAACACCGACGAGGACCCGGCCAAGGAAGCCGCCTACCTCGAACTCATGCACGAGGAACGCGTGACCGGGGTGATCTTCGCGCCCTGCCGCCAATGGGTCGACAAGGCCGAGCGGCTGGAGCCGGGCTTTCCCGTCGTCCTGATCGACCGCAGCCTGCCCTCCGCCGGTCTCGACAGTGTCCTGCTCGACAACGAGAGCATGGCCGCCGAGCTGGTTGCGCATCTCCATGCGCAGGGCCATCGCCGGGTGGCGGGGCTGTTCGGCGCCGCCAGCAGCACCGGATTCGAACGCCGTGCCGGTTTCGAACTGGCCACGCAGAAGCTCGGCATGGATGCCGCCACCGTCGAGATGCCCCACGCCGCCGATGCGGCGGAGCGCGCGGTGATGGACCTGCTCTCCGCCCCGGTCCGCCCGGATGCGCTCGTCGCCAGCAACGGCGTCATGCTGCTGACCGTCCTGCGGGCATTGCGCCGCCTGAACCTCGAAGCGCCCGCCGATATCGCGCTGGCCGGGTTCGACAACAACGACTGGATGGAATTCGTCGGCGGCGGCCTCAGCGTCATCGAGCAGCCGGTCGAGGAAATCGGCCGCAATGCGATGACCATGCTGCTCGACCGGCTCGACCATCCCGATGCGCCCGCACGCAAGGTCGTGCTGGCCGGACGCCTCATCACACGCGGATCGAGCGGCCCTCGCGCTTCCGCAACTCAGCCTATCGGAGCCTGACCATCATGACCGACTTCAGCGCCAAACAATCGATCGGCCGCGACACGCGGCTGTGCATGTCGCTCTCCGCCCGCCCCGGCAATGCGGGATCGCGCCTGCACAACACGCTCTACGGGCTGCTCGGGCTGGACTACGTCTACAAGTCCTTCTCCACCACCGACCTGCCGGCCGCGATCGGCGGGCTGCGGGCGCTGGGCATTCGCGGCTGCGCGATCTCTATGCCGTTCAAGGAAGCCGTCATCCCCCTGCTCGATGGGCTGGAGGATTCGGCCCGCGCCATCGACAGCGTGAACACCATCGTCAACGACGACGGCGTGCTGACCGGCTACAACACCGACTATACCGCCGTGCGCGATCTCGTGTCCCGGCGCGGTATCGATCCGGCGACGCCCTTCCTGCTGCGCGGCAGCGGCGGCATGGCCAAGGCGGTGGTTGCGGCCCTGCGCGATCTCGGCTTCCGCGACGGTACGGTCGTGGCCCGCAATGCCGAGGCGGGGCAGGCGCTGGCCGCGCAGTACGGCTTCCGCTGGCTACCCGAACTCCCGGAAGAGGGCGCGGCGATGCTGGTCAACGTCACCCCGCTCGGCATGGAAGGCGCGCAGGCTGACGAACTGTCCTTCACGCCAGCCCAGATCGCCGCCTGCGAGGTCGCTTTCGACGTCGTCGCCCAGCCTGCTGAAACGCCGTTCATCAAGGCCGCACTGGCTGCCGGAAAGACCGTCATCTCCGGCGCGGAAGTGATCGTGCTTCAGGCCGTCGAACAGTTCGTGCTCTATACCGGCGTCCGGCCGAGCGCCGATGCGGTGAAAGCGGCGGCCACCTTCGCCCACGGCCCCAGGATCGGACCGCGCCTGAACGACCTCGTTTGAGAGGTCGTTATTCCCTGACCACGGCCATGTCGTAGACCACGACTTTCGCCCAGAGCGGCTCGCAGGCCTTGACGAAGGCCTGGTGGATCGGGTGGTCCTGGTATGACTTCTGGTCTTCCACGCTGTCGAAGAACATCAGTTCGGATACGTCGTAGCTGGCATCGACGACATCGCGCGCCTCGGTGCTGGCGGGAATGCCGATTTCCAGGTTCCGGATCACGGGGATACCCCGCAGGGTGCGCAGACCGGCAATCAGCCGGTCGCGATCCTCCTGCGAACCGGGCCGCTTGAGCCAGAAGAAGACGTGGTGGACCAGCTTGGGGCGCGTGGTCGCCGCCTCGGCCCCGCTCTCCGCTGCGGCTCCGCTTCCCGCTGTGGAAAGGGCGATGCCGGTGCTTCCCAGGGCGATCATGGCTGCCAGTTCCCGTCTGCTTGCTTCCATGGTGCGGCTTTCCTTTTGTTGAGGGTGGGTGCGTTGCGGATCATGGCGCAGGCCTCTGCGCGATGGATTTGCGCGTCATGATCGCGTGGTCGAAGATCTCGTCGCTCACCCCGGTCTCGGTCTTGCCGAGCGCGGCGATCAGGCACTGGGCGGCGCGGAACGCCATGTCCTCGACCGGTTGGCGCACGACCGTCAGCGGCGGCCAGATGCGCGAGGCCAGGATGGTGTCGTCGAAGCCCGTGACCGTCAGGTCGGCAGGCAATTGCAGTCCCAGGCGATTGGCCTCGGCGACGACCCCGGCGGCGAGGTCGTCGCTGCTGCAGATGATCGCGGTCGGCGGAGCCGGGCGGGACAGGAGTTGCTGCGCCGCCGCCTTGCCGGTTTCGTAGTCGAACTCGCCATGGCGCACGATGAGGTCGGGTTCTTCGGGAAGACCGGCTTCGCGCAAGGCTGCGACAAAGCCTTCGAGCCGGGCGCCGACCACACTGTAGTGCTCGGGACCGGCGACATAGGCGATGCGCCGGTGTCCCGCGGCGAGGACTTCCCGGGTAAGCGACAGCATGGCGGCGCGGTTGTCGATCCGGACGGTGGTGACATCGGGCATCGCCGTGCCGGTCGCGATCGCGGCGAGGGGCACGCCCAGTGCGGGCAGGACGTCCGATCCGCTGAGCTGCTCGGCAAAGGGCGGGATCAGCAGCAGCGCGTCGGCACCGGAGCGGACGAGGTCCTGCGCGATACGTTCGGCCTCCTCGCGGCTGACGCCCTCGCCGTCGCGCAGGATCAGTTGCAGGCCGTGGGCGTTGGTTGCGCGCAGGGCGCCCACCAGCACGGCATCGAGAAAGGGCGTGCGCCGGTCGCTGTAGAGCAGGCCCACCGTCGTTGCGCGCGATTTGGCGAGCCTTCGGGCCGCCAGATTGGGGATATAGCCCAGCTCCGCGATTGCCGCCCGGACCGTCGCCACCGTCGCCGCGCTGGCGCGCCCGGCGCCGTTGATGACGTTGGACACGGTCATGGCGGACACGCCCGCGCGCTGCGCGACCGCGCGGATCGTCACGCCGTTTTCGTTGCGCCTCGCCATCAGATTTGTGTTTCCATATCCTCCGATAGCGGGTTTCCAGCGCCTTCGCAGCGTTGAAAACCCGCACCCGCCTGTGTCAGATGGTTCCCGCTTTCAGCCCCTTCACGGCATGATCCACTGCCCGTGCGGTAAGAGCCATGAAGGTCAGCGAAGGATTGACGCAGGAAATCGACGCCATCTGCGCCCCGTCGGTGACGAAGAGGTTGGAGGCGTCATGCGCCTGGCTCCACTTGTTGAGCACCGAGGCGCGCGGATCGTCGCCCATGCGCGCGCCGCCCATCTCGTGGATAGCGTCGCCCGGCACGTGCTCCTTGACCTTGCTCTCGATGTTCTTGAGGCCCGCGGCGCGCAGCATCTTTTCGCCCTGCTCGCGGGCATCGGCCATCATCCGCAGCTCGTTGTCGCGGAAAGTGACGTCGAAGCGCATCAGCGGCAGGCCGAAGCGGTCCGCCTTGTTCGGGTTCAGGGTGACGCGGTTGTCCTCATAGGGCAGGCATTCGCCGAAAGCACCCATCTGGAACTTCCAGCCGCTGTAGCGGCGCATGCCTTCCTTCATCGAAGCGCCGAAGCCGACCGGCTTGGACGGTTCGCGATAGGCGCCGCCCTGATAGCCGTAGCCGCGCCGGAAGCCGAGGTCTTCGTCCCGGTCGTTGTTGCGGAAGCGCGGAACGTAGATGGCGCCGGGGCGGCGGCCATATTCGATGAATTCCTCCATGCCGGGAATGTCGCCCTTCACGCCGACGCGGAAGATATGGTCCATCACGTAGCGGCCCAGGGTTCCGCTGGTGTCGAAATGGCTGCGTTCGCTGCCCTCCGCGCGCGAGTTCATGAGGATCTGCACCGAGCCCAGCGTCGAGGCGTTCAGGAAGACGACCCGGGCGCGCACCACTTCGGCCTGCCCGGTCTGGGCATCGATGAAACGAACGCCGGTGACTTTCTTCGTCGCCGGATCGTATTCGAGATTGGTGACCACCGCATCGCTGCGCAGTGTCAGGCGACCCGTTGCGCGCGCGGCGGGCAGGGTGACGGCCTGCGTCGAGAAGTAGGCGCCGAACGAGCAGCCGTTGCCGCACTGGTTGCGCAGCTGGCACTTGGAACGGTTCTGCTCGGGCTTGTCCTCGGTCATGTTGGACAGGCGCGCATTGATCATCTTGCGGCCCGGGAAGGCCGTTTCCAGCCGCTGCTTCATCCACTTTTCGGCGATGTTCATCGGCATCGGCGGCTGGAATTCGCTGTCCGGCAAATAATCGAGGTTCTCACGCGATCCCGATACGCCGATGTATTTCTCGACATAGCTGTACCAGGGCGCGAGATCGTCATAGCCGATCGGCCATTCGCCGCCGATGCCGTCGCGCTTGTTGGCCTCGAAATCGGCCGCGCTCCAGCGGAAGCTCCACCGTCCCCAGATCAGCGACTTGCCGCCGACGGCGGCCGGACGGATCCAGTAGAACTTGCTGCCTTCCCCGTAGTCGTAGGGATTCAGCCGGTCGTTGTTGTAGAAGGCCTGGTTGCTGGGCGCGACATAGCCGTGCTGGGCAATGAAGTAGTCGCTGTCGCGCAGCGTGTCGGGCATGATGTTGCGCGCGGGCACTTCGTAGGCGGGCTTGCCGTCATAGGTATAGTCGTCGACGTGCTCGACCATGTGGCCGCGATCGAGCATCAGCACGCGCAGTCCCTTTTCGGTCAGTTCCTTGGCGGCCCAGCCGCCGCTGATGCCCGAGCCGATGACGATCGCATCGAACCTGTCCGTAGTAGCCATCGTGATCCTCTCCCTCGAATGTTTTCTAATCAGGTGGAAACACCTGATGACTCGGAAAATCAGAACTTGAGGGTGTTGAGCGTCTGGAAGCTCTTGGTGATGTCCGGCAGATAGGGCGCCGGCGACTGGTCGTTCTCGACGTAGAAGTGCCGCGCTCCGGCCAGGCCGTTGAGCTTGAAGATCGAGGCGAAGTCGATCGTGCCGAGACCCACGGACGTCATGCTGCGATCGGGGCGCATGTCCTTGACGTGATAGGCATAGATGCGCCCGGCCAGGCTGCGGATCAGGGCCTGCGGGTCCTGACCGGCATAGATCGCCCAGTAGAGGTCGAGTTCGATCTTGACGAACGCGGGATTGCAGGCTTTCACCAGGCGGTCGAACAGGCTGACGCCGTCCGGCTTCACGGTGAATTCGAAGTCGTGGTTGTGATAGGCGAAGCCGAGGCCGACTGCCTTCAACTGCTCGCCGAAGCGGTTGATATTGAACAGCGCGGCATCCCATGCCGCGGCATTGCGGTACTTATCGACCATGTAGGGCAGGACGATCGTGTCCCCGCCCAGGGTCTTGGCCATGGCGACGCTGGCGTCGAACTTGTCCAGCAGGGCATCGTAGCCGACGTGGATGGACGGCGCCTTCAGACCGAGCCGGTCCATGGTCTTGCGCAGCAGCGCATGGTCCATGGTATCGTAGCCGCCGCCGCCGTATTCGACTTCACGGTAGCCGATCTTCGCCACTTTCTCGAGCGTGGCGACGGGATCCGCCGTGAAGAGTTCGCGCACCGTGTAGAGTTGCAGCCCGATGCTGCGGAGCTGCGCGGCGCGGGCAAGACCGGCGATAAGGGGCTGCGTGGCGAGCGCGGCAACGCCGCCGGCGCCCAGCATCAGGGAACGACGATTGAGGATCATGCCGAATAGACCTTGTTGACCTGAGAATAGGGGAAGGCGCCGTTGTATTCGCCTGGGACGGGCAGGTATTCGCGCTCCTGCGTCATGCCGATCTCGGAGGTGTAGTAACCGACGATCACCATCTGCCGGAACGCCTTGAAGAACTCCTCGCCATCGGGAATCTGATCGTTCATCGCCAGGGTCAGCAGGGCGTCCTGCTGCTCGGGCTTCGCCTGGACGGCGGGGACCTTGTAGTCCTGCCGGCTGCGGGCATCGATTTCCGCCAGACCGGACAGGATCGGCAGGCGGTCTTCCGCCAAAGCCCAGTCGGCCAGCAGTTTCTCGACGTAAGCGGGAACGCCCGCGGCGATGGCGCCGGGGGTGTCGGTGGTGGGGATCACCCGCTCGCAAAGGGCGGTCATCAGCGCCCGCTGGTCCGGCGTGAAGACCTGAAGACGGGGTACGCCCTGGTCGATAGCCGGAGGCGCCGTGAGCCCTGCGGCGCGGGCGAGCGGGGCGAAGACCTGGGCGCCGAACAGGGCGAGCATGCCGCCAAGCGCATTTCTGCGATCCATTATCGTTGTACCCCTTTCAGGTCCTGGGCAATGGCCTCTTCGGGGAGGGGCCGAACCCAGATATTGCGGAAGGAAACCGGCGAGTTGTGGTCCTGCAACTGGATCGGGGCCTTGTCGCCGTGCGCCTGATACGCGGCGACCTTGCGCCAGGCCGTGGTGCCCAGCATGGCCTGATGGTTCTGCACCAGCACCCCGTTCAGCAGCACCGTGACATAGGCGGGGCGGACCAGACCGCCTTTCGCGTCGAAGCGCGGGCGTTCGAACACGATGTCGTAGCTCTGCCATTCCCCCGGTGGGCGGGAGGGGTTCACCAGCGGCGGCTTCCAGGCGTAGACCGCGCCCACGGTCCCGTCGGCGTAAGTCGGGTTCTCATAGCTGTCGAGGATCTGAACCTCGTAGCGCTGCATGAACCAGATGCCGCTGTTGCCCCGGTCCTGCGAACTCATCTCGGGTGGATTGGGGGAGCGGAATTCCAGATGGAGCTGGACGTCGCCGAATTCCTGCTTCGAGATCAGGTTGTTCTCGCCGCCGCTCTGCGCTCGGGGCGGAACGGTCATCACGCCGTTCTCCACCGTCCACGGACCGCGCTCGCCGCGCCAGGCGTCGAGCGCGGTGCCGGAGAACAGCACCACGGCATCGGATGGCGCGCCATCCCGAACAGGCGCGGGCGTGATGACGGCAGGTGCCGGTCGGTCCGGATCATGGACGTGCCATTGGCCGCCCGGCAGCATCGGCGTGTCCTTGAAACCCGGCTTGTCCTGCGCTTCGACCAATGAGCAGGCGCCGATAGTGACGGCCGCCAGCACGCCGATTGGGATGATCTTCATCCTCTCGCTCCCCTTGCTTATGTTCTGTCGATGGCCCGATAGGCGGCGATCAGCCGCTCCTCGCCTGCGCGTCCGGCCAGCGAGTTGCCGTGTTCCATGCCGATGACCCCGGCATAGTTACGGGCGCGCAGCCAGCGGACGATGTTGGCGTAGTTGATTTCGCCGGTGCCCGGTTCCTTGCGGCCGGGATTGTCGCCGAACTGGATATAGCCGATCTCCGCCCAGCAGGCGTCGAGCGTCGGGATCAGGTTCCCGGACTGGATCTGCTCGTGATAGACGTCGGCCAGAACCTTGACGCCGGGGTTGTCGGCCCCCCGCGCGACGGCATAGCCCTGCGCGATCGATTGCATGAACACGCCGGGATGGTTGGTCCGCGTGTTGAGCGGCTCCATCACCAGAGCCAGGCCATGCGGCGCGACGATGTCTCCGGCGCGGCGCATGCAGTCGATGATCCGTCCGGTCTGGATCGCTTCGGGCACCTTGCGGTCCATGAAGCCGGTCACGACCGTCATGTGCTTTGCATTCAGGCGCTTTGCGACCTCGATCGAGGTGCGGATATCGGCCAGGAAGGCTTCCCGGTCGCCATTGTCGTTGCCGCCGAGCACGGGCCGGAAATCGGACCACTTCGGCATGCTGGCGACGAAGACGCCCATCGTCATCCCCAGCTGCGACAGGGCGCGGGCCATGGCCTCCTGCTGTTCTACCGGCCGATTGCGCGCCTCGTTGTCCTCCCAGGCGCGGAAGCCCTGGTCGGCGGCAAAGGCGATCTGTTCGAGCAGACCGCCCCGGCTGGCGAAGCTGCCTTCGTGCGGGGCATAACCGAGCGAGAAATGCGCGGCATTGGAGCTGCCCGGGCTTCCGACTTTGCCGGTCGCTGCCGAAAGAGCGGGCGCGGCGGCTGCGACAAGGCCGCTGGCGATCACGGAGCGACGGGTCAGGCTCATGCCGCGCCCTCCGCGACGGGAGCATTCGGTCGGGCGGCGCGCCTTTCGGCCAGCCAGACCGCGCCGAATACGACGAGCAGCGTCAGCGGCACGAAGGTCAGCCGCGCGAAGGACTGCGAGGCGGCGGCGTCTTCCACGGCGCGCAGCGCGGTGCCGCTCAACCGGGTGAAGGCTTCCGGTCCGCCCGCGATCTCGACTTTCGCCTGGTCGAACATCTCGCCGAGGCGCGGCAATACGAAGAAGCTCGCCAGGGCTCCCGCCGATCCGACCAGACCCAGCGCCCAGGAGTCGCCGCGCGGATAGCGCTCGGCGACGGAGGCCAGCATCGTCGGCCACATGGCGCAGACGCCGAGGCCCCAGACGGTAGAGGCGAGGATCGCCGAGACCGGCGACTGTGCCTGTGACAGCAGGAACAGGCCGATCGCGGCCAGCAGGCTCGAAACCCAGAGCAGGCCCGGATTGGACAGGCGACCGGCGATCCGTCCGGCGAAGTGGCGAAACACGAACATCAGGGCGCTGACGTAGACCAGCAGCAGGATGCCGCGCATGCCGACCCGGTTGCTGAGCGCGACGTCGATCCACTGACCGGGCGCCAGTTCCGAGGAGGCGGTCAGGAACATCGCGCCGAACCATACGAAGAAGCTGGGGCGGCGCACCACTTCCAGCATCATGTCCTTCATGGCCCGGCTACCGGCGGCAGCGGGAGGTTCCGGGAACTGGGTCGTCGCGCCGATCAGGATGACGAAGACGGCGGGGAGGTAGACCAGCGCCATGATCGCCTGCCAGGGCAGCAGCGGGGCGAGGAACACCCCGGCAAGACCGCCGACGATCAGCCCGCCCGGATACCAGGCGTGGAGGACGTTCAGGCGATGCGTGGTGTCTTCGGGATAAAGCCGCGCGGTCAGCGGGTTGATCGAGGCTTCGGCGAAGCCCCAGCCGATGCCACTCAGCAGCATGCCCAGCCAGACGAGATGGTAGACGGCCATGCCGGTGGCGAACAGGCCCGCGCCCACGATCAGCGTCGTGCCGATCAGGAAGGCCACGCCGCAGCCGATCAGGACGCGGCGGATGCCGATCCGGTCCAGCACCGCGCTGACCACGAAGACGGTGATCGAAAAGCCGAGGAAAGCGGAACCCAGCGCCGCGCCGATCATTTCCCCGGCGGCGATGGGTGCGACGGGATCGATCCACTCCGCCTTGAGGCTGCTTGCCACGGCGGCGCGCAGCGATGCGCTCATCGACGCTGTAAACAGCGCCAGCACGCTCAGCCAGAACAGTCTTTGCCGGTTTATGCCCGTCATGCCCGATCCTCTACCCGTTTGCCCCGCGTGTTATCTGTTGTCGGGGTCATTCTTGTCTTGCTGTCAGGACAGCCCCAACCAGCGGCGATTGTCGGCGGGGTCGCCGCCTCCCGCAAAATCGTCGAACGCGCGTTCCGGACGGCGGATCATGTGCGCTTCGATGAAAGGCGCGCCTTCGCGGGCGCCGTCCTCGGGATGCTTCAGGCAGCATTCCCATTCCAGCACCGCCCAGCCTGCGTATCCGTACTGGGTCAGGCGCGAGAAGATGCCGGTGAAGTCGACCTGGCCGTCACCCAGCGAACGGAAGCGGCCGGGACGATCGATCCAGTCGGCATAGCCGCCGTAGACGCCCGCCCGCCCGGTGGGGTTGAACTCCGCATCCTTGACGTGGAACATCTTGATGCGGTCGTGATAGATGTCGATGAACTGGAGATAGTCCATCGCCTGCAACACGAAATGGCTGGGGTCGTAGAGGATATTGGCCCGCGCATGGCCGCCGACGGCATCGAGGAACCGCTCGAAGGTCAAGCCGTCGTGCAGATCCTCGCCCGGATGAAGTTCGTAGCAGAGATCGACGCCCTGTTCCTCGAAAGCATCGAGAATGGGCCGCCAGCGGCGTCCCAGTTCCGCGAAGGCCTCTTCCACCAGACCCGCCGGGCGCTGCGGCCAGGGGTAGACGAAGGGCCAGGCGAGTGCGCCGGAAAACGTCGCATGTGCGGTCAGTCCCAGGCGGCGACTGGCCTTGGCGGCGAGTTTGAGTTGATCGACGGCCCAGGCCTGCCGTTCGGCGGGCTTGCCGCGCAGTTCGGCCGGGGCGAAATTGTCGAACGCCGCATCGTAGGCGGGGTGGACCGCGACCAGCTGGCCTTGAAGATGCGTGGACAGTTCGGTGATCTCGACGCCTGCCTCGCGGCACCGTCCCGCCAGTTCGTCGCAATAGTCCTGGCTTTCCGCCGCCAGGGCCAGATCCATGCAGCGGGGATCGTTGCTCGGCACCTGGATGCCCTTGTAGCCGGCCTCGGCCATCCAGCGCGCGGCATTGTCCAGGGTGTCGAACGGAGCCGTGTCGCCCATGAACTGGGCCAGGAAGACTGCCGGGCCGCGCATGGCCTTTCGTTCCGTCATTTCAGGCTCTTGAGATAGGCGATGATCGCCGCGCGCTTGGCCGGGTCCGGCGTGCCGATCGGCATGCGGGTGCCCGGCACCTTCTTTGCGGGTGCCGCCAGGAACGTGTCGAGGCTCTGATCGTCCCAGCGCAGCTTGGAGCCCTTGAGCGCCGGCGAATAATTGAAACCGGGGGCCGAGGCCGACTGCCTGCCGGCGACGCCGTTCAGGTTGGGGCCGATGCCGTTCTTGCCGCCCTTTTCCACGCTGTGGCAGGCACGGCAGGCATTGAACGCGGAAGGCGCTGCCTGTGCCATGGCAGTCTGAACCGTGAAGGGCACGGTGAACATCGCCGCGGCAGCGACGATCGGTGTCAGGCAGAGGCTTGCTGTCATGCGCATCCTCGACTCTCCGTCTTATTTATTGTTGCATTTTTTCTCGTTGCCTTACGTTTACCGGTAAATCATATCGGATCAAGGCCTGAAATAAGCGGCTTATCGAAAGCGAAGAAAAAGGAGAGGGTGATGACACGGACCTTGCGTCTGGCCATGGTCGGAGGCGGCGAGGGCGCCTTCATCGGGGCGATCCACCGTGCGGCGGCGGCTCTGGATGGCGACTGGCGGCTGGTGGCCGGGGCCTTCAGCAGCGATGCCGAACGCAATCGCCGCTCGGGCGAAGGGCTGGGTATCGCGCCGGATCGCACTTATGCCTCGCTGGAAGCCCTGCTGGCGGCGGAAGCCGCCCTGCCGGATGGAGAGCGGGTGGATGCGGTGTCGATCGTCACCCCCAACCACCTCCACGCCCCCATGGCGATCGCCGCGCTGGACGCCGGTTTCCACGTCTTCTGCGAAAAGCCGATGGCGCTGAACATGGAAGAGGCCAAGGCAATTGCGCAGGCTGCGGAGCGTTCCGGCCGCCACTTCGCGCTGGCCTTCACCTATAGCGGCTATCCGCTGGTGGAAGAGGCCCGCGCCCGGGTGGCGGGCGGCGATTTCGGCAAGATCCGGTTGGTCCAGGTCGAATATTCGCAGGGCTGGCTCAGCCAGCCGATCGACCGGGACGGCAACAAGCAGGCGGAATGGCGGACCGATCCCGCGCGCGCCGGGCTTGGCGGCTGTCTCGGCGATATCGGCACGCATGCCTTCCACCTTGCCGAACATGTCTCGGGGCTGCGGGTGCAGGAACTCTGCGCGGACCTTGCGACCCATGTCCCCGGCCGCAGGCTGGACGACGATGTCAGCGTGCTGCTTCGCCTCGACCACGGCGCGCGCGGCGTCCTCAACGCCACCCAAGTCGCCGCCGGGGACGAGAACGGGTTGAAACTGCGCATCCACGGCGAGCGCGGCGGGCTGGAATGGTCGCAGATGGAGCCGAACAGCCTGGTCCTGCGCTGGCTGGATCGCCCCACCGAGATCGTCCGCGCAGGCGGGCCGGGGCTTGGCGAGTCCACCTTGCGCCGCCTGCGCACGCCTGCGGGGCATCCGGAAGGCTATATCGAGGCTTTCGCCAACCTCTACCGCGCTTTCGCCCAGCGCATTGCCGGTGAGGACATGGCAGGCACGTTCCCTTCGGTCGGGGACGGGCTGCGCACGATGGCCTTCGTGGAGAGCGTCATCGCCGATGCGGCATCGGATCGGAAGTGGACGCCGCTCACCGGCGCATGACGCTGCCCCGTCATCCGGCGCGCAGCAATGGCTTAACCTTTGGGATCTAGGGTCTTACCGGATTGCGGTCAGCGTGGGTAAGGCCATGAAAGTCGATACCGGTCTTCTATCGGCGGGGGGAGAGGGCGCCACGGCCAGGTTCGTGGCCCCGGCGGCCTTGCTCGTGTTTGCGGTGCACGGTCTCGTCCTGCTGGCGGGACCGGGGGCGGCTCCCGGGACCTTCGTTTTCCTGATCGGCACCCCGGTGATGGCGGGCATCCTGTGCATGCTGCGGGCGAAGCGGGACGGATGGGAGGGCTGGTTGCCGCTGGCCTTCGCCATGCTGCTCTGGGCGGCTGGCATGGCCGCCACCGTGCTCGGCCTGATGGCGCTGGAGGTCGAAAGCGAACTGAGCCTGAGCATGCTGCTCTACGTGCTCTACGGCGTGCCGATCATCTTCGCCCTCACCAGCCCGGCCGAGGAAGCGTGGTACGTCCGCGTGGTGGACGCGCTGCTCGCGGCGGCGCTGGGCTACGTGTTCTTCCGATACGTCTCGATCATGTCGACGATGACCGGGACGGCTGTGGCGGGGTCGGTCGCGCTGCGGCTGATGTTCGACATCGAGAACATCTATATCCTGGTCTTCGCCGCCATCCGCCTCGCCGCCTGCACCGATGCCGCGCAAAGCCGGTTCCTGCGGGTGCTGACCGTCTATGCGGGCCTCTATATGCTGGTCGCGGCCTATATAAACCATGTCGAATCGGATACCGAGTTCGGCCATTGGCCGGACCTTCTGGTCGACCTGCCGTTCCTGTTCCTCGCGCTCGCGGCGGCGGGATCGCCTCGGTTCCCGGTGCCTGCGGTGTCCCGGCGATTTGCGCTGGTCGTCAAGGCGGGCAGTCCGCTGATGATCCCGGTCACGCTGCTGACCGTCTCGGCGCTGCTCGTCTCCCACGACGTGCCGCTGGTGTTGACCGGGGCCTTCTTCGCGACGGCGGGCTACGGGGTTCGCAGCGTGCTCGTGCAGTTGCGCAGCTACGACGAGCAGGATCGCCTGACCCACCTGTCGCACAACGATGCGCTGACGGGGGTGGCGAACCGGCGGCTGTTCGACGAGGTGCTCCAGCGCGAAGTGCTGCGTGCGCAGCGCGACCGGACGCCGCTGGCGCTGCTGATGATCGATATCGATCATTTCAAGCTGCTCAACGACCATCTCGGCCACCCGGTCGGCGATGTGCGACTGCGCAGCGTCGCCTCGGCGCTCCAGGCCTGCGCGAGGAGCGGCAGCGATCTGGTGGCGCGCTACGGCGGCGAGGAATTCGCCGTGATCCTGCCCCGGACCGAGGCGAGCCAGTCGGTGCCGCTGGCCGAGCGTATGCGCGCGGCGGTGGAGGACATGCATCTTGCGTCGCCTGCGCCGAGCGGGCGGGTGACGGTGAGCATAGGGCTGGCCCAGCTCATGCCCGGAAGCGCCGATGCTCAGGCGCTGATCGATGGCGCCGACCGCGCGCTCTACGAGGCCAAGCGCGGCGGGCGCAATCGCGTCGGCAGGGAGATGGAACGGGTGCTGGAAGCGGTTTGATCGCGTTTTCGCGCCGGTCCTGCCGTCAGCGCACCAGGGCCACGCCGACGCGCAGGCGGGTGACGCGGCGGTTGTAGTCCAGCAGGTTCTCGCCATAGCCGGCGAAGCTCTGCGCGAAGAGGTAGAAGTCCGGGCCGCCGCCCAGCAGGCGGCGCAGCGGATAGGACAGGTCCGCCGAGATCGCGCCCTTGCCGCTGCCGAAGTTGAAGCGGCTGGACGAAGACAAGCGCAGCCCGTCCGCCTCGCCGATCTCCACGAACAGGCCGGTATTGCCGCGATAGCGGCGGATATCCGGGTTGTCCGAAAGATCTCCGGCGTAGAACCACGCGCGCGGGGCCACCGTCAGGCGGAGATCGCCGCTCAGCGAGAAGGCTGCCGCCGGGGCGAGGTAGACGGTGTTGAGACTGCGGGAGGAAACGCCGTCGCGCCCGTTCGATTCGTGTCGCAGCCCCACTTGCGCGCTGACCGTGGTCTTGTCCGACAGGGCCTTGGGCGGGGTGATGTAGAACACCTCGGGCTGGAAATCGATGTTGCGGAACGGCGAGGAATTCGCGCCGAGGTCCCAGAACATGCGCTGGGTATAGGCGAAGTACAGACCGTCGCCCAGCGCGGGCCGGTCCGCCCGCGCGCGGCTGCCGAACAGCTGGTACTTGAAGCTGAGCTGGATGCGCGCCTCGTCGTCGGTGCCGGGGCCGTAGACGGCGTAGATCGGCTCGTAGGCGCTCATGTTCTCGATGAAGGCATTGCCCACGGTGCGGTCGCTCGGCGGCGGCGTGGCGGGAACTTGCGTTGGTGCGGGATCGGCGGCGGCGACCCTGACTTCCGCTGCATTCGGGGATGCCGTGGGGGCGGAAGCCGGAGCCACGGCCAGCGTTACCGACTGGCCGCCCCAGCCGGGCACCGAGAGCAGCGCGCCGTCGGCGACGTCGGGCGCCGCCAGCCGGTAGCGGGCGCTCGCGAAGCTGCCGGGTGCGACGGGGAGCGCGGCGGGCGTCGCGGTGTCGCGGTGCAGGGTGACGGTGCGGCCCCGGCCGAAGGCGCCGGGACGGGAAAGCCGGGCCTCGACGGTTTCGGGCAGTTCGGCGGTGACGGCAGCGGTGCCGGTGTTGAGCAAGCGCACGTCCACTTGCGCGCCGCCGTCCTCGCCGGGGGCGACATGGCCGATCAGCCGCTCGACGCTTTCCTGCGCCAGGGCGGAGCCGGGCAGCGCCACGAGCGCGAGGGCTGCGCCGAGGGCGGTCGAGGATGCCGATGTGAAACGCTTCGTCATGAATGCAGGTGCCGTCCGTTGCCGATCAGGCCCACCGTAGCATGATTTTCTCCCTTGCGGGCAAGCCCCTCGGCGCAGCGCTGCGGGGGAAGCGGGGTCAGTGCGTGCTGGCGGTGGCGGCACCGATCCCGGTTTCGGAACGGACGCGCTGTTCGAGATAGCCCGCGCGATCGACGGCCGCACGGCCGCTGCGGTCGAGCCGGGACACGATCCAGATCGTGAAGAAGGCGAGCGGCATCGAGAACAGCGTCGGCGAGGTGAAGGGGAAGATCGCCTCCTCGTGGCCCAGCACCGACACCCAGACCGCCGGGGAAAGCACGGTCAGCACCAGCGCCAGGGTCAGCCCGATGGACCCGCCCCATACGATCCCGCGCGTGGTGCAACCCTTCCACAGCACCGAGAGCAGCAGCACCGGGAAGTTGCCCGAAGCGGCCAGCGCGAAAGCCAGGCTGACCATGAAGGCGACGTTCTGGTTCTCGAACAGGACGCCGAGCAGGATCGCGACGACCGCGAGCACCAGCACTGTCCGCCGCGATACCCGCAGTTCGTCCGCGGAACTCGCCTGTCCCTTGCGCAGGACCGAGGCGTAGAGATCGTGGCTGACGGCGGAGGCTCCGGCCAGGGTCAGCCCGGCGACGACGGCAAGGATCGTTGCGAAGGCGACGGCGCAGACGAAGCCCAGGAACAGGTCTCCCCCGACCGCATCGGCGAGATGGAGTGCGGCCATGTTGCCGCCGCCGCGCAGGGCGCCCGTCGCCGGATCGAGGAAGGCCGGTTCGGTGGCGACCATCACGATCGCGCCGAAGCCGATGATGAAGGTCAGGATGTAGAAATAGCCGATCCAGCCGGTGGCCCAGAGCACCGACTTGCGGGCGGCCGTGGCATCGGGGACGGTGAAGAAGCGCATCAGGATATGCGGCAGGCCCGCCGTCCCGAACATCAATGCCATGCCGAAGGAGATCGCCGAGACCGGGTCCTTGATGAAGTTGCCGGGCCCCATGATCGAGCGCCCCTTGGCTGCCGCCGTCGCCGGATCGGCTCCGGCATCGACCGCCAGGGCCGTCTTCACCTCGACCGCGCGGGCGAAGAGGGCGTCGGGAGAGAAGCCGAAGCTCGCCAGCACGGCGAAGGCCATCAGCGTGGCGCAGCCCAGCAACAGCACCGCCTTGATGATCTGGACCCAGGTGGTGGCGATCATGCCGCCGAACAGGACGTAGAGCGTCATCAGCACGCCGACGATCACGACGGCATAGGAATAGGGCAGCCCGAACAGCAGCTTGATGAGCTGTCCCGCGCCGACCATCTGCGCGATCAGGTAGAACAGCACGACGGCCAGCGTGCTGGAGGCGGCGAAGAGCCGCACCGGGGTCTGGGCGAAGCGGAACGAGGCGACGTCGGCGAAAGTGTAGCGACCGAGATTGCGCAGGCGCTCGGCCAGCAGGAACAGGATGATCGGCCAGCCGACCAGGAACCCCGTCGAATAGATCAGGCCGTCATAGCCGTCGGCGAAGATTTGCGCCGAAATGCCGAGGAACGAGGCCGCCGACATGTAGTCACCGGCGATCGCCAGTCCGTTCTGGAAGCCGGTGATGCCGCCGCCTGCCGTGTAGAAGTCCGCGGTGGTGCGGGTCTTGCTGGCGGCCCAGCGCGTGATCCCGAGGGTGGCGAGGACGAAGACCCCGAACATCAGGATTGCGGGCCAGTTCGTGGCCTGTTGCTGCGTTTGTCCGGTCAGGGCATCGGCAAGGGCGGGGAAAGGAAGGCAGCAGGCTAGAGCGAGCGCAGCGGCGCCGAGACCGCCCCTCACTTCGCGGCATCCTTGCAAATCGCCTCTACCATCGGGTCGAAATCGCGGTTCGCGCGCAGGACGTAGAGGCCGGTGAGCACGATCCCCACGAGGATCACGCCGAGGCCGACGGGGATGCCCCAGGTCGTCGTCGCATCGCCGATCGGCCGGGCCAGCAGGTCCTTGCGAAAGGCGATCACCAGAATGAAGCCGAAGAAGACGACCAGCATCACCCCGGTCAGAATCCATCCGAAGCGGGCGCGGCGGCGGACCAGTTCGCGGTAGCGCGGATCCGAGGCGATCTCGGTCAACGACATCGCGGTATCGTTTTCGCTCTCCACGTCCTCATGCCCTTTTCATTCCGGCTTTATCGGGGGAGACTATGCCTCCAGCCTTCTGAAACGCAATGGTATTGTGGGAACGCCGCTGGGTTGCGGTCAGGCGCCGCCGGTGCAGCGGAACTCGGCGAGGGTCTTCACCAGTTGCCCGTCACCGTCGACGAGGCCGATGCCGATGCCGTCCACGGCGCCGGTCGCGGCGGGCGGGGTGCGCGCCATGTCGGCCATGAACCCGGCAAGCCCGGGGTTGCTCTCGTTGGCGAGCAGGGTCAGGTGCGGCTCGAACTGCGTGAACACGTTGGGCGAGCCGTAGCGTTCGAAGGCGGGGAGCTTGGCCGGATAGGCGCTCATCCAGCCGGGCGGCGTGACGGTGCGATCGCGCAGCGGTTCGGCCGCGAGGGTCACGAGGTCCGCCAGCCGTTGCAGGTCGGCGCTGTGTTCGACATGCAGGAACAGCCAGTTGGAAGCCGTAAGCTCGGTGCCGCGGACGGTCAGCGGGATCGCCTTGCAGTCTTGCGCGGCGGCGGCCACGGCGGCTTTCAGCCGGGGTGCGGCATCCGCCGGATACTGGGTGAGGTAGAGCGTGACATGGGGCGCCTGGCCTTTCGCGAAGAACGTTGTCATGCCGCGCCCGGCAAGGTCGCGGCTGGCCTTCTCCACCGCATCGACGATGGGGCGGGATGGGATCGCGTAGATGTCGATGCTGAGCCGCTCCTCGGCCTCTGCCGGAAGCGCGGCGCCGAAAGTCGCGAGGAGGGCTGGAATGACGTAACGCAGCATCGGAAGGATTCCCGGCGGATAGATGGATGGATCGCAGCCATAAGTGCCCGGTGCCCCGGCTGGCAATCCTGAACGGTCATGCGCCCTTGTAGCGATCGTTGGCGGTCACCGGAAAGAACGCGGGGCTGCCGTGGCCGGTGTAGACTTCGGCCGCCAGCCAGGCCGCTTCGTCCTCGTGCTCGGCTTCGGCGATTTCCTTCGACCAGAACCGCATCGCCGCGTTCCAGCGATAGCCGCGTGCCTTGAGGCGGTCCTTGGCCTCGAACGGCGCGTCCACCGCGTTCACCCGGTAGCTGGGCCGCTCCGACCGGGCGAGCAGGTCGGTGAGCACGGTGCGGCCGTCGGTCAGGTCGTGCGCCAGCAGGTAGAGCAGGGCAAGGATGTCGTTCTCCGCGCGGTGGCCCTCGAAGAACCATCCGCATTGCGAGACCAGATAGCCCAGCGCCCGTCCGTCGAAGCCGAGTTCGAGCCAGTCCGGCTCGGCCATCGAGCAGGCCCAGGCCTTGCCGGAGAGGGCGGGCAGGCGCCGGTCGATGAAGGGCCGGTCGAACGCGGCATTGTGCGCAACGATCAGGTCCGCCGAGCCGAGGATCTCGACGGCCATTTCCTCGTCGATCGCCTGGTCCTTCAGGATCTCGTCGGTCAGGCCCGTCAGCTGGGTGATGCGCGGATCGAGCGGGCGCTCGGGGTCTTCACGCCAGACGCGGGGCTGGCCGACCTGCACGATGCGCCCGGCGTCGTCGAAGCGGAAGCGCTGGACGGCGAGTTCGATGATCCGGTCGGAC
Source organism: Novosphingobium sp. (assembly GCF_036820275.1). Classification (GTDB taxonomy): domain Bacteria; phylum Pseudomonadota; class Alphaproteobacteria; order Sphingomonadales; family Sphingomonadaceae; genus Novosphingobium. The sequence continues at coordinate 19,989 of NZ_DAISLT010000020.1, read as the reverse complement.
GTATTGTCCAGCCCGGTCGTCTCGACATCCACGGCCACGCCGATCCGGCACGGCACGCCGGGGCGCGGCGCATGGAACCGCGAGACGGTGCGCAGGCGGCGCAAGACCCGGTGATCCGCATCCTCTTCGAGCAGGGCGGCGGCGCGGGACAGGGCGTTGGGCGGCGCTTCATGGGGGGGCATGAACATCGCTGCTCCGATAGCGCCTGCGCGGCGAAGTCGAAACACGAAATCCAACGCTGCTTCAAATGCTGAAGCAAACGATGAATCATATGCAAATACTACGCCTTCGCCGAACAGCTCGTCTCGAACTTCAACGGCGGATTATCCTAATGGGTCTGCTGCATTCGACTCATGCCGCGCCTCCCGCGACGTGAGCTTGCAGGAGCAATACCCATGCAGGACATCCTCTGGATCGGCCTGACCCTCGCGTTGCTGGCGGCTAGCCTCGGCTATGTCGGCCTGTGCAACAAGGCGTGAGGGGCAGCCGGACATGACCATCGACCTCTGGCTGGCGGGATTCACCGCGCTCGGCCTTCTCGTCTATCTCGTTGCCGTGCTCGCACGGCCCGAACGCTTCTAGGAGCGCGCCCCAATGACCCTACAGGGATGGCTGCTGATTGCGGCCTTCGTCGGCATTCTGCTGGCGCTTACCAAGCCGATGGGACTGTGGCTCCACGCGCTTTACGAAGGGCGCCGCACGCCGCTTCATGCGGTGTTCGGGCCTGTCGAGCGCGGGTTCTACCGGCTTTCCGGGATCGATCCCGAAGAGGACCAGTCGTGGCGCCGCTACGCCGTGCACATGCTGATCTTCAACGCCGTGCTGATCCTGCTCACTTACGTTTTGCTGCGCGCGCAGGCGCTGCTGCCGCTCAATCCGCTGGGCTACGGCGCGTTGAGCGAGAACCTTTCGTTCAATACGGCGATCAGCTTCGGCGCCAACACCAACTGGCAGAGCTATGGCGGTGAATCGACGATGTCGAACCTGTCGCAGATGCTGGCGCTGACCATTCACAACTTCCTCTCGGCGGCGACCGGCATTGCGCTGGCCTTCGCGCTGTTTCGCGGTTTCGCACGCCGTAGCGCATCGGGCATCGGCAATTTCTGGGCCGACATGACGCGGGTGACGCTGTACCTGCTGCTGCCGCTCTGCATCGCGCTCACCCTGTTCTACATCGCCAGCGGGGTGCCGCAGACCCTGGCCGCCTCGGTGGACGTTTCCACGCTGGAAGGCGTGAAGCAGACGCTCGCGCTCGGCCCCGTCGCCTCGCAGGAGGCGATCAAGATGCTGGGCACCAACGGCGGCGGGTTCTTCAACGCCAACTCGGCCCATCCCTTCGAGAACCCGACGGCGCTGACCGACCTCGTGCAGATGCTGTCGATCTTCGCGATCGGCGTGGGGCTGACCTATACGTTCGGCAAGGCCGTGGGCAACACGCGCCAGGGCTGGGCGATCCTGGCGGCGATGATGGCGCTGTTCCTCGCGGGAACCGCCGTGACCTACTGGCAGGAGGCGGCAGGCAATCCCGTGCTCCATCACCTCGGCGTGGCCGGGGGCAACATGGAGGGCAAGGAAGTCCGTTTCGGCATTGCCGCATCGTCGCTGTTCTCGGTCGTCACCACGGCGGCGAGCTGCGGCGCGGTCAACGCCATGCATGACAGCTTCACGGCGCTCGGCGGCATGATCCCGCTGTTCAACATGCAGCTTGGCGAAGTCGTTATCGGCGGCGTCGGCGCGGGCATCTACGGGTTCCTGCTGTTCGCCATCCTCGCTGTCTTCGTGGCGGGGTTGATGGTCGGACGCACACCCGAATATGTCGGCAAGAAGATCGAGAGCCGCGAGGTCAAGCTGGCCGTGCTGGCGATCGCGGTGCTGCCGCTGACGATCCTGGGCATGAGCGCGGTGGCCTCGGTGCTGCCTGCGGGTCTTGCCGGACCGCTCAACAAGGGGCCGCACGGCTTCTCGGAAATCCTCTACGCCTTCACCAGCGCCGTCGCCAACAACGGCTCCGCCTTCGCGGGACTTTCCGCCAACACGCCGTTCTACAACGGCATGCTGGGCGTGGCCATGTGGATCGGCCGCTTTTTCATCATCATCCCGATGCTGGCCGTGGCAGGCAGCCTTGCCGCCAAGAAGTACACGCCGGAGACCGCAGGCAGTTTCCCCACCACGGGACCGCTCTGGACCGGCCTGCTGATCGGCATCGTGCTGATCGTCGGCGGCCTGACCTTCCTGCCCAGCCTCGCGCTCGGTCCCATCGCCGATCATCTCGCGATGATCCGTGGCCAGCTTTTCTAAGGAACCTTGCAACATGGCCCGGCCTGCAAAAGCTTCCGAAACCAAATCTCTCTTCACGGCAGACCTGATCGTTCCGGCGATCGGAGACGCCTTCCGCAAACTCGATCCCCGGGAACTGATCCGCAACCCGGTGATGTTCACCACCGCCGTCGTCGCGGTGCTGCTGACGGTGCTGCTGATCGTCGGCCATGACGGTCTGGCCGCGAGCTTCAAGCTCCAGCTCGTCGTATGGCTCTGGCTGACGGTGCTGTTCGGCACTTTTGCCGAGGCGCTGGCCGAAGGGCGCGGCAAGGCGCAAGCGGCTTCGCTGCGCGCCACCAAGGCGGAACTGACCGCCAAGCGCCTCAAGGGTGACGGCGCACGGTTCGACGACGTGCCCGCCAGTCAGCTGAAGAAAGGCGACGTGGTGCTGGTGCAGACCGGCGACCTGATCCCTTCGGACGGCGAAGTCATCTCCGGCGTCGCCTCGGTCAACGAAGCCGCGATCACCGGCGAATCCGCGCCCGTCATCCGCGAGGCGGGCGGCGACCGCTCGGCGGTGACTGCGGGCACCCGTGTCATCTCGGACGAGATCCGCGTGCGCGTCACCGTCAATCCGGGGCAGGGCTTTCTCGACCGCATGATCGCGCTGGTCGAAGGCGCCGAGCGCCAGAAGACCCCCAACGAGATCGCGCTGACCCTGCTGCTCGTCGGCCTGACGATCATCTTCCTGATCGCGGTGGCGACCATTCCGGGCTTTGCCAGCTATGCGGGCGGTTCGGTGCCGGTCTCGATCCTCGCCGCGCTGCTCATCACGCTGATCCCGACCACGATCGCGGCGCTGCTTTCGGCCATCGGCATTGCCGGTATGGACCGTCTGGTGCGCTTCAACGTGCTGGCCAAGTCCGGCCGCGCGGTGGAGGCGGCGGGCGACGTCGATGTGCTGCTGCTCGACAAGACCGGAACGATCACCATCGGCGACCGCCAGGCCACCGAATTCCGGTCCGTGGGCGGCGTGAACATCAGCGAACTGGCCGAAGCCGCGCTGATGGCCAGCCTCGCCGACGAGACGCCGGAAGGCCGCTCGATCGTCGTCCTCGCCCGCGAGAAGTTCGGCCTGACCACGGCCGTGCTGCCCGAAGGCGCGGAGGTCATCCCCTTCACCGCGCAGACCCGTATCTCCGGGGTGAACACGGGCGGCCGGGTGATCCAGAAGGGTGCGGTGCAGGCGATCCTTCGCGCCAATCCGGAGGCCGGGACGACCGCTGCCGCCACCGAACTGCGCCGCGTGACTGACGAGATCGGCCGCGCCGGCGGCACCCCGCTTGCCGTGGCCGTAGACGGCCGCCTGCTGGGTGCGATCTTCCTCAAGGACATCGTCAAGGCGGGCATTCGCGAGCGCTTCGGCGAGTTGCGGCAGATGGGCATCCGCACGGTGATGATTACCGGCGACAACCCGCTGACGGCTGCCTCGATCGCGGCGGAATCGGGCGTGGACGACTTCCTCGCCGAAGCCACGCCCGAAGACAAGCTGGCGCTGATCCGCAAGGAGCAGCAGGGCGGGAAGCTCGTCGCCATGTGCGGAGACGGCACCAACGATGCGCCCGCTCTTGCGCAGGCTGACGTGGGCGTCGCCATGAACACCGGCACGCAGGCCGCGCGCGAGGCGGGCAACATGGTCGATCTCGACAGCGATCCGACCAAGCTGATCGAGGTTGTCGGCCTCGGCAAGCAGCTCTTGATGACGCGCGGGGCACTGACCACGTTCTCGGTCGCCAACGACGTCGCCAAGTACTTCGCGATCATCCCGGCCATGTTCATCGTGCTCTATCCGGGGCTGGGCGTGCTCAACGTGATGGGCCTCGCGACCCCGCAGAGCGCGATCCTTTCGGCGATCATCTTCAACGCGCTGATCATTCCCTGCCTCGTGCCGCTGGCGCTGCGGGGCGTGAAGTACAAGCCGATGGGCGCGGGTCCGCTGCTGGCGCGCAACCTGGCGATCTACGGCCTCGGCGGCCTGATCGCGCCGTTCATCGGCATCAAGCTCATTGACCTGGCCGTGAACGGGCTGGGGCTGGCGTAAGGGAGCAGGCCTTCGGAACGCGGCGCCCTTCCTCATCGTCATCCTGAACTTGGTTCAGGATCCATCGCGCCGATCGACCGGCGGTGTGAACGGCGAAATGGACCCTGAAACGAGTTCAGGGTGACGAAGGGGGCGGGCGCAGGTGTTCCTGGCGACTGCAAGGAATTTGGCTCCGGCCAAGGAGATACACAATGACCAACGATATAACTTCATCCCTTCGCCCCGCGATCGTCATGACCGGGCTGTTCGCTGCACTGCTCGGCCTCGGCTATCCGCTGGCGATGACCGGCGTGGGGCAGCTGCTTTTCCCCAGTCAGGCGAACGGCAGCCTCGTTCGGGAAAGCGGCCAAAAAGGCGGGCGCGTGATCGGCTCGACCGTGGTCGGCCAGGCCTTCACCTCGGAGCGCTATTTCCAGACGCGCCTTTCGGCGGCGGGCAAGGGCTATGACGGGCTGGCCTCGTCCGGATCGAACCTCGGTCCGACCTCGCAAGTCCTGCACGACCGCGTGAAGGATCAGGTCGCCGCGATGCAGGCGGCTGAACCCGGCAAGCCGATCCCCGCCGATCTTGTGACCACTTCGGGTTCGGGTCTCGATCCCGATATCACACCCGAGGCGGCCGTCTATCAGGTCGAGCGCGTGGCGCGGGTGCGGGGTCTCGACCCCGCCGCCGTCCGCCGCCTTGTGGAAGAGAGCGTCGAGCGGCCGCTGCTCGGCTTCATCGGCGAACCGCGCGTAAACGTGTTCGAACTCAATCGACGACTGGACGGTATCGGCGCTAAGCAGACCCCGTGACTCAAAACGACAGACCCTCTCCGGAAGCCTTCCTGCGCGCTGCCGCGCAGGAAGGCCGCGGCCGCCTGAAGGTATTCCTCGGCGCCGCGCCCGGTGTCGGCAAGACCTGGGAAATGCTGACCGAGGGCCACCAGCGGCGCGATGCCGGGGTGGACGTGGTGGTGGGCGTCGTCGAGACTCATGGCCGGCGCGAAACCGAGGCGCTGGTGCAAGGGCACGAAGTGATCCCGCGCCGCGATGTCGAGCACAAGGGCCATAGCCTCGGCGAGATGGACATCGACGCCATTCTCGCGCGCGCTCCGCAACTGGTGCTGGTGGACGAACTTGCCCACACCAATGCACCGGGAAGCCGCCATCCCAAGCGCTATCAGGATGTCGAGGAACTGCTCGACGCCGGGATCGACGTCTATTCCACGATCAACATCCAGCACGTCGAGAGCCTGAACGATGTCGTCGCCTCGTTCACCCGGGTGCGGGTGCGGGAGACGGTGCCCGATTCCATCCTCGAACAGGCGGAGATCGAAGTCGTCGACATTCCGCCCGACGAACTGATCGAGCGGCTGAAGGACGGCAAGGTCTATATCCCGCACGAGGCGACGCGGGCGCTGGGCCACTTCTTTTCCAAATCCAATCTCACGGCCCTGCGCGAACTGGCGCTGCGCCGCGCGGCGCAGGCGGTCGATGCGCAGATGCTGGAGCATGTGCGGGCCAATGCGCTGGCTGGCAGTTTTGCCGTCGGGGAACGTATCGTTGTCGCGGTGAGCGAGCTGCCGCACGCCGCCGGGCTGGTCCGCGCGGGCAAGCGCATGGCGGACGCCTTGAGGGCGCCGTGGACTGCCGTGCATATCGAGACCCAGCGCCACCGCCAGTTCAGCGACGAGGAGCGCCGCCAGCTTGCGGACACGCTGGCGCTCGCCACCCGGCTGGGCGCCTCGACCGCCAGCATTCCCGCAGCCGACGTGGTGGAGGGCCTGCGCCAGTTCGCGGGCGAGGCGCGGGCGACGCAGATCGTCATCGGCAAGTCGAGCCGCTCCTGGTGGTTCGAGATGCGCCACGGTTCGGTGGTGGACCGGCTGGTGCGTTCGGTGGGCGATGTCGCGGTCCATGTCCTGCCCTCGGGCGAGGACACCGTGCCCGGCCGCAGGGAACGGCAGCGGCGGCGCGGGAAATGGGGAAACCCGGTCGATTATTTCTGGTCGCTGCTGATGGTGGCGACGATGGCCGTGATCGGGCGGCTGTTGCTTGAAGCGCTCGATCTCGGCAATATCGCGCTGCTGTTCCTTGTCCCGGTGATGTTCGCGGCGGCGACGTTCGGGCTGCGCGCGGGGCTGTTCGCGGGCCTCGCCTCCAGCCTCGCCTACAACTTCTTCTTCCTGCCGCCCACCGGCACGTTGACGGTCAGCAATCCCGAGAACGTGATCTCGATCCTCGTGCTGCTGGGCGTCGCGATCGTCACCAGCCAGTTCGCCGCCGGAGTGCGCGCGCAGGCCGATCTGGCGGGATCGAGCGCGCGCCAGAACGCCGCGCTCGCCAGCTTCTCGCGCCAGCTTACCGCCGCCGTCACCCGCGAGGAACTGATGCAGGCGATCTGCGCGGAAGTCTCCCGCCTGCTCGACGTGCGCGCCGTGCTGCTGCTGCCCTCCGCCGACGGCCCGGTGCTCGCCGCCGCGCTGCCACCCGAGGACCGGCTCGAACAGATCGAGCGCGCCGCCGCGCAGTGGGCGATGGAGAACGACCAGCCCGCCGGGCGCGGTTCCGCCACGCTCACTGCCTCCGACTGGCTGTTCAACCCCCTGCGGAGTTCAGCCGCGTCCGGGCGCGGCGTCCTCGGCGTGCTGGGCATTGCCCGCACCGATGCCGCCGATCCCTTGCGCTCCGACCAGTTGCCGCTGCTGATGAGCCTGCTCGACCAGGCCTCGATCGCCTTCGACCGCCTGATGCTGGAGGAGGAGAACCTCAAGGCGCAGGCTGTGGGCGAGCGCGACCGGCTGCGTTCGGCGCTGCTTTCCTCGGTCAGCCATGACCTCCGCACCCCGCTTACCACGATCCTGACGGCGGCGCAGGAGATGCGCCAGCACCCCTCGGGCGAACTGGCCGAGGCCATCGAGACCGAGGCGCTGCGGCTCAACCGCTTCGTCGCCAACCTGCTCGACATGGCCCGCGTCGAGGCCGGTGCCCTGCCGATGAAACCGGAGCCGACCGACCTGTTCGACGCGGTGGCCGGTGCCGCCCACGATACCCGCGCCGCCTTGCACGGGCACGCGGTGCAGCTCGACATTCCGCCCGACGTGCCGCTGGTGCGCGTCGATCCCGTCCTGCTGCACCATTGCCTCATCAACCTGCTCGACAATGCCGGACGCTATGCCGATTCCGGCACGCCGATCGTGATCCGCTGCCGCCGGGCGCCGGACCTGTTGCTGCTTTCGGTGATCGACCAGGGGCCGGGCATTCCCGCAGGCCAGGAAAAGCGCGTGTTCGAGACGTTCACGCGCCTGGAAGGATCGGACCGCGTGCGCCACGGCACCGGCCTCGGCCTCGCCATCGTCAAGGGTTTCGCCGAGGCCATGGGGCTTTCGGTGGAAGCGTCGAACAACGAGACCCCGCACGGCGCCTGCTTCACCATCCGCATTCCGAATGCGCTGATACTCAAGAGTTTCGAGGATAGGGACGTACCATGACCATCCGCCACAAGGTCCTCATCGTCGATGACGAGCCGCAGATCCGCCGCCTCATCCTCGCCGCGCTCGGGCGGGCCGACTATCTCGCCATCGAGGCGGTGAACGGGCGCGAGGCGCTCGACCGGCTGCGGCAGGAGCGGCCCGACATCGTGCTGCTCGACCTCGGCCTGCCGGACCGCGACGGGTTGGAACTCGTGCCGATCATCAAGCAGCAGAGCGACACCACGCTGATCATCGTTTCCGCCCGCGAGGCGACCGAGGAAAAGGTCGCCGCGCTCGATCTCGGCGCCGACGACTACCTGACCAAGCCGTTCGATACCGACGAATTGCTGGCCCGCGTCCGCGTCGCGCTGCGCAACCGCATGACGCGCGGCGGCGGCGTGCCGGCGGTGACCGCCGGGGATCTTTCCATCGACCTGATGAACCGCAAGATCACCAAGGCGGGCAAGGAAGTCCACCTCACGCCCAAGGAATACGCGGTGCTGGCGCAGCTCGCCAAGTTTCCGGGGCGGGTCATCACCCACGACCAGATCATGGTGAACGTCTGGCCCAACGAGTCCGAGCGTCACGTCGAATACTTGCGCGTTCTGGTGCGGTCGCTGCGGCAGAAGCTGGAAACCGATCCCCAGCGGCCGCAGATCATCAGCAACGACGTGGGCATCGGCTACCGCCTGCGCCTTCCCGAAGACGCGGCCTGAAATCGGCCCCGCGGCATTGTGAAATCTCTATGCCGCGGGCCGTTCCCTGCTCTCGAATTGCTATGCGCGCGCCTATAGATGGTGTGCCTCCCCAAGGAGGTGCACGATGGCCGAATGGCATGAAACTCTCGCAGCCCGGCTCGGTCTGCGGCTCGGCGGCGGCGCTCTGCTGAGCGCCGCCTGGTTCGTCGGCTCGCTGCTCTACAAAAGCGTTCATGCGCATCCGCCGAGGGCGGCGAGCCTGGGCGAACTGGGGCTCTGCGCCTTGCTGGTCCTGCTGCTGGTGACTGGGAATGCCCTGTTGTTCGTCGGGCCGGGGCTATGGAGGGAGGTCGCGATTCCGGCCCGGTGGAGCGCCGTTCTGGTCGCTCCCCGAGAGGTCGAGGTGTTCGGCCATCCGGAACATGCAGCGGCCGAGGAAATCATCGATTTCCCGGAGACCAGAACCGTGCTGCCACTTCGTGATACCCGCCGCTCCGCTGCCTGAACTGTCGCCGCGATAATAAAGTAATGAAAACACTATGCGATCGCACTTGCCTCGCTCTCGATATCAAATGCGATCCTGTTCTACTTGGGCGTCCTCGAATCGCTCCGCCCTTTTGCGGAGAACTCAAGAGGACATCATGAAATCCATTGCTACCCCCGCCGCTCTGCTGGTCGCTCTTTTTGCCGGGTTCGCGCCCTTGGCCGTTCAGGCCCAGGAGGAGGCCGTACCGAGCGCCGTGACCGTGTCCGGCTCCGCCACGCTGACGTCCGACTACCGCTTCCGCGGCGCCTCGCAGTCGGACAAGGCGATGGCGGTTCAGGGCGGCCTTACCATCGCCCATGAGAGCGGACTCTACGTCGGAACCTGGGCGTCGAACCTTTCGGGCTGGGGCACCTTCGGCGGCGCCAACATGGAGCTGGACCTGATCGGCGGTTACAAGGCGAAGCTCAGCGACAACGCCGCCCTGGACGTCGGCCTGACCTGGTACATGTATCCGGGCGGCGCGGACGATACCGATTTCGCCGAGCCCTACGTCAAGCTCTCGGGCACCGCCGGCCCGGCCACCCTGACGGCAGGCGCGGCTTATGCGCCGAAGCAATATGCGCTCGCCAATGTCTCGAACGCGCCCAACAGCCGGGGCCAGAAGCAGGACAACCTCTACCTCTGGGGCGACGGTGCGCTGGCGATTGCCGGAACGCCGCTGACGGCCAAGGCCCATCTGGGCCATTCGAACGGCAATCCCGGTCTCGGTCCCAACGGCACCAGCGTCGCGCCCACCGGCAGCTATTGGGACTGGTCGCTCGGGCTGGACGCTGCCTGGCGCAACCTGACCTTCAACGTGTCCTACGTCGATACCGATATCGGCGGCGCCGATGCTGCGCGGCTCCAGCCGAACTTCAGCAAGGGGCAGGACGGCACCGGCTCCATTGCCGATGCCGCTGTCGTTGCCTCGGTGACGGCGGCATTCTGACAGGGAGGAAAGCCCGGCATCGGGGGATGCCGGGCTTTTTCGATATAGCGATCAGCCCCGCCGCCTGCGGCGTTTCAGGCGTCGTTCGTGCAGCATTGCGGGCAACATGCGATGCGGGCTGTTTTCGACGCGCAGGGCCAGCGCGACCTTCCGGCCCCGTATCAGCAGGACAAGGCCCAGCAGCGTCGCCACAAGGCACAGCACGGTGACGAGGCCATGCGGCCCGGCAGCCCGGCCCGGCGTCAGCAGCGCCAGGCAAGGCCCACCGACGAAGAGCACCGCGCCGAGCGCTCGCCAGCGAAAGTCCCGCCGTGTCATGCGGAGAGCCGCGCACGCAGGACAAGATCGCCGGCGCGCGCCGCTGCCTCCAGAAGGTCTTTCGGAGCGCCTGCCGGTGCTTCGCAAAGCACGATATCGGCCGGAAACTCCGCCTCCGCTTCGAGGCTTGCGAGCGGCTGCGCTAGCTTGAACGCAAACCCGATGGCGGAGTCCGCGTGAAGGCTCGCACGGCGGCGAGCGCGTTCGAGGCGCTCGGGGTCCACATCCGCGCCAACGGCCTCGATCGACAGAAAGCCGAGAGACCTTGCCCGTCTGGCGGCTGCGATGAGCAGGGCGCCGTCGCCGCACGGGACGTGGACGATGCGCAGGGCGCGTCGGCCACTTTCGCGCAGCACTTCGAGCCGGGCCGAGAGAGCGGGCCAGCGAGGGTCTTCGCAGGGGGCGGGGGCGATTTTCAGGGGTCGTAGCGCCGCCGTGATCGACACGGCGGGCCAGGGCGAGGCACCTTTCAGCGAAAGCGCGTAAGGCATGGTCGATTCTCCCGTCAGGCGGCGCGTTCGAGCGTTGGCTCGAAGGGGATCGCGGGCACGAGCCATTCCGTTGCCAAGGCGATCACCGCGCCCGGAAAGCCGTGGACTTCGCTGCGCGCGAAACGCCAGGCGGCGTCGCGGGAAATGAACCTGCCTTCCAGAAGGCCGTGGTTTTCCTGGACCAGCCAGTGTCCGGCCCGGTCCTGGCCGACATAGAGCACGGACCCCTGTTGATCGGGCTCCGCAGTGCCGAAGGATTCGATCACGATACGCTCCTCAAAGTTACGTAGACAATCGGCCTCGGAACGACCGGGCCGATGCCTCGAAAATTAAAAGGAGGTGCGTGTGAATTCCAGACGAGGTCAGGCGGCGGCCCGTTGAGATTTCATAATGCGGGCTGTCTTTAAGGAAACTTTACTCTCCTTCGGTCCGGCGTTCGAGGAACAGGATCGAGAGGTCCTTTTCCGGTCGCCAGTTCGTTTTCGTCATTTCGAAGCGGGTCGGCGCGATCTTGCGGACGCCGTCGCCGCAGAAGCTCACGAGATCTTCGGGTCGTTCCTTGTCGACGACGAGGCGGAACTTGCCGATCGGCTTCTTCCAGTTGCCGCCGGTGACGAGGATGTAGTCGAGCCAGTTTTCCGAATAGATGACCTCTTTCGCGGCGGCGCGGCGCATTGTCGTGAGCAATGCGGGATCGACGCAGTAGCCCCGCACGGTCTCCGGCGCCGCATCCCGGCCCAGCATCGTCATGACCGTGCCGCCGACCGAGGGCTTGTAGTCGTGCTCGACCAGCACCGGCACGCCTGCCGGGAACCGCTGGAGCCAATGGTAGGTCGTCTCCAGCTTCCAGTCGGGGTAGCCTTCCTCATCCACGAGGCCCAGGCCTTTCGCTTCCGCCTGCAGCGCCGGGGACAGGCGCTCCAGCGCTTCCTGCGCGGGGCCGAGATGCGGGGCGAGCGGAATCCCGTTGGCGCGCAGCCAGGCGGCCCGGTCGACTTTGCCGACCATGGCCTTCTGCTCGATCTCCATCTTCACGGGCCTGCCGTCCACGCGGGTTTCGAAGCCGAGGAAATTGTCGGGAGAATCGACGGGAATCGCGACGTCGATCTCGAACATCTCTCGACCGCCCACGGGTGGCAGCGGGAAGGCGACGCGGCTGACCACATCCTTGCCGCTGGTGTTGAGGAAGGTATAGCGCACCTTGACCGCCGAACGGGAGATTTCGAGATCCTCGGTCTGCATCTCGATGGCATCGCTGCGCGTCAGCACGAGGCCGCCTGCCGCCAGGTGGGCGGAAGAATCGTTGGCAAGGGCCATACCCGGAAGGCACGGGGAAAGCGCAGCGAGGGCCAGGAAAACATGTCTCCGCATGCCTCCATGCTAACGCGGAGAGCGGCCGGGTTTCAAGCGCTTGTGACGGCTGGACCTTGGCTTGGCGCCGAAGCAGAGTTAACGCTTCATTCGCCAAACCTGCCTAAACGCCTTGCCTGCGTCCGAAGCGGGCGCGCAAGTTGCGGAGCCTGTCGTTGATCCGTTCGTCCAGCCGGTTACTGGTTTTCGCCACATTGCTTCTGCTCGGCTGCGCGCTGGTCTGGACCTGCCTGCAGCGCGGACCGTGGTACGACGAGTTCTACACCCAGTTCGTGACGCGCCCCGGCGTGCCCTGGACGGCGGCCTTGCGCGAAAGCTGGCTCGCGGACAACCATCCGCCGCTCTACTACGTGCTGGCCCGCGCGACTGCGTGGCTCGGCTCGATCGCACATCACCGCCTGCTCAATGCGGCGCTCGGAGTGCTGGCGGTGGCGGGCGGCGCGGTTCTCGTGCGCGAGGTGCCGCGCCTCGCGCCTGCCGCAGCGGTGCTGGTGCTGGAACTGGCCGCCAACCCCTGGTCGCTGATCGCCGGGAGCGAGCTGCGCTCGTATTTCCTCTCGCTTTGCGCCGTCGTCGTGTTTGCGCTGGGGCTTTGTGCCGTCCGGCTGACCGGAGAGGCGGGCTCGGTCCGGCGACAGGCGGTGTTCTGGATCGCCGCGCTCACGGCTTTCAATGTCCATATCATCACCTCGCTGACCTGCGCGGCGCTGGCCCTGCCGTTCCTGCTGGCCGCCGCCGTGCGCCGCGACTGGCGGGAGACACGCGCGATCGGCGTGCCGGTGGTAGTCGCCGGATTGGTCTTCGCCGCGATCACCGCGCTCCAGCTTCCGATCTGGCTGAGCAATACCAAGGTGTTCTGGATCGAGCCGGGCTTCGATTCCGCCCGCTGGTCGGTGGAATGGGCGCTGCTGCGCACGCTGGAGGCCAATCCGGTCGTGCTGGCGGGGGCCTTGGCAGGGGCGGTCCTGTTGGGCCGCGACGTCCTCCAGCGCCGGAAGCCGAGCGGCGAGGCCGGAGCGCTGGCGCTGCTGGCGATCGGCGTCGTGCTGGCGGCGGGCGGTCTCGTTGCCCTGCACATGCTGCGGCCGATCCTGATCGAGAAGTATCTGATGGCGCTGGTTGCGGCGGTCTCGGTCGGGGTCGGGCTGTCAGGAGGGCGGCTGCTCGAAGGTCTGTCGCCGCGCTGGCGGCTGCTGGCGCTGCTGGCCGGTTTCGCGGCGACGCTGCTGGCGCTCGTCCAGAACGTGCCGCTTGCGGTGAGCCGGGTGAGCTGGTTCACCACCGGCCGCGCGATCGCGCAGGAAGTCGCCCGCTGTCCGGGTACGGTGGTGCATGTCGACCCGTTCTGGAATGCCGAAATCATGGCGATGTTGCCGCGCGACAATGCGCAGGTCGTGCCTTTCGCCTATCGGTACGTGGCGCGCTCCTTCGGTTTTTCGGTTGCTCAGGTGGGATCGCGGGAGATGGCGAATGGCTGCCCGACGGTGTTCTGGGGCGAGCATGACAGCAAGCAACAGTTCGATGCCGGTGCCGTCTCGGCGCATTTGCGGGCTTCCGGTTTTCCTGTCGGGAACATGGATTTCCGCCGTATCGGAGACGGCTGGATCGCGATGGTCCCGCCGCAGCCGGAGCGCTGAAGCGTGAGTGGGACGCGTACGCCGAAGCTCCGGAGCATCCAGGCCCTGCGCGGGATCGCCGTGCTGGCGGTGGTCGCCTATCATGCCGCCCGGCACCTCGGTCAGGCGGTGGACGCATCGGCGATCACCCGCCTGACCCAGCCCGGCCATGCGGGGGTGGACCTGTTCTTCGTGCTGTCCGGCTTCATCATCCTTCATGTCCACCGGCAGGATATCGGCCATCCGCAGGCGCTCGGGCGCTACGCCTGGCAGCGGTTCGCGCGGCTCATGCCGATCTACTGGGTGGCGCTGGCGGCGACGATCGCGCTGATGCTGCCGCATCACGGCGGCGACGTGACGCCGGCCCGCGTGCTGTTCTCCGCCAGCCTCTTGCCGGTCGCGCAGGACCCGCTGCTGGGCGTCGCCTGGACCCTGCAACACGAGCTGCTGTTCTACGCCGCCTTCGGGCTGCTGATACTCGACCGGAGGCTCGGGCTGGCCTGCCTTTCGCTCTGGCTGCTCTGGGGCATGGCGCAAGGGATCGGGCTGCTGACGGACTTCGGCCTGCCGCGCTTCACCAGCCTGTTCAATCTCCAGTTCCTGTTCGGCATGGGGGCGGCGTTGGCCGTGAACCGGGGCTGGATCCGTCGCGGAGGACTGCTGGCGCTCGCGGCCATGGCGCTTCTCGTGCTGGTGGGGACGATGGAGGCACTGGGCCGGATCGATGGCTACGGCAATCTCGCCCGGCTGGCCTACGGTCTGCCTTGCGCGCTACTGATCGCGGGGCTGGCCCTGTGGGAATCGGGCGCGCAGCGGTGGGTTCCCGCTCTGCCGGTGGCCTTGGGCGAGGCGTCCTACAGCCTCTATCTCTTCCACCTTCTGGGCATAGGCGTGGCCTGGCAGGTCTGGCTGCGTAGCGGGATCGACACCGCCGCCCATCCCGTGTCCTGCTACGTCTTCCTGCTGGCCGGTGCGCTCGCTTGCGGCCTTTCCGTGCATCATCTGATCGAAGTGCCGCTGCTGCGGCGGCTGCGGCGAGGCTCGGGAAAGCCGCCCGGAATGGCGCTCGCCGCCTAGTTCGGGCTTTCTGTGACCCTTCTGGCCGTTACCCTTCTGGCCACGCGTTTGATCTCGTGGCACGCCGGTCGGTCGGCAGGGAGCGAAGGCTGCATTTCCGTGCGCAGGCGCGTCAGCAAGGCGCGAAGCTCTGCGGGCGTGGGCTGTCGTTCCTCACCGATGCGGGCGATCAGGGCCGGGTAGTGCCATCCTTGTCGAAGGCCTCCTCCCTCGGTTGAGCCCTTGGCTGAGGGCCGCTTGCCATTTTGGGCCCAGAGCACGAGACCTGCCGCGGCGACGCATCCGAACGTCAGCATCATGGCCCGCAGATTTCCGCTCCCCAGGCCCGATACCACAAAGACGACCAGAAATGCGGTCATCGCCAGAGCGGCGGCAAAGGCATGATGAATGCGCATGGCCGCCTTGATGCAGAGGGCCGTGACGGCGGCGACGATAAGCATGCTTGCGCCGGTTTCGAGTATCGCCTCGAATAGAATTTTCAGGACGGACATGGCAGGCTCCTCTCCCAGAGACCTTCCCATTTTATATCGTATCGAGATATAAAAATTGCAAGAGGCGAAGGGTCAGAATGCCACGTCGAGCCGGACGGTATCGGTATAGGTCCCGCCGGGCGGGGTGACTTGTCCGGGCAGGATCGCCGCGCGGTAGGTATAGCTTTGCGTGGTCACGGAGTCGTAGATGCCGGGATTGGTTTCCGCCGTGCCGCTGCCGCGCCTTGCCGCGCCGACCGAACCCCAGCGCTCGGTGGAGGATGTCGTCTTGTAGATCTCGTAGTTGAGGTAGTTGGAGGTCGTGCCGGACGTAAAGCGCATCCGCCGCACGCTGCCGCTGGGATTGGCGCCATCGTCGAGGCCCACCGTATAGGAGGTTCCCGCGCTGCACCGGATCTGGATCGTGCGGGTGATCGGGTTGAAGCTGCCTACCAGCGGAGCCGAGCCGAACCCGGCGGCGGGGGCGTTGATGATGCAGTCGTTCTGGACGGTGAGCGTTACCGTTATGCGCGCGACCACCCCCGTACCCCAGTTCGTCGGCGCGGTCAGCAGCGGGCGCACGAGGCCGGGGCTGTTGTCGTAAGCAAGGCAGACGGCCACGCCGACCGTGCAGATCGAATAGTACCAGCGCAGATCGAAGGAGCCGGTATAGTCTCCGGCCCGCAGGGCTGTCGTGGCCGTGGTGCGTATGTAGATCGGCACAGTGCCGCCCGCGCCGGAGAACAGGCTGAGCAGGGGTGTCGAGGAGACGTTCTCGAACGTGTTCAGGGGCAGGGCGGCGCCATTCTGCGTGGCGGACGGGATATAGGGGATCGTCAGTCCGCCGGGTCCGGTCAGCAGGAGCGTGGTGTTCTCGATACGAAGGCCGAGATAGTGCGTGGCCAGCAGAGCGAGCGTGATGTCGCACTGCAAGCCGGCCGAGCCGCTGCCCTGCTGGGACGTGGTGCCGACCGTGTAGGAACTCACCTGGCCCAGGTTGGCGCTGCCCGCGGAAACGGTGCAGGCCTCGGCGCGGGCCGAAAGCAGCACGCATGTCAGCATGGCCGTGAACAGCGCGAGAAGGCGGCTTACGGTCGGCATGTCAGGGTTCCGATGTCGAGAATATCCTCGGCGGGCAGGTGCGCCGCGAAGCGGGCGCGGCAGGTGCCGCCTTCGGGGAACGTGGCCACCAGCGCGTTTTCGGCGGCGATGCCCTCCAGGAAGATCATTCCGTCCCATCCGACGTAAGTCCGCGTCTTCTCGTTGAGCAGGATGGCGGAACCGGCCGGAACCGGCTTGCCCGAGGCATCGACGAGAACGCCGCGCGCGACGGTCGTGCGGTCGATCGGGAAGCGGACTACATAGCCGCTACCCGCCGCCACCGCCACGCGGCGGCTGACGACATCGGCCTGGACGCTGGGCGGCAGGGACAGCGTGTCGATATCGTAATGGGCGGGATACCAGGCGCTGGCCGTGGGGATGAGCAGGCGGCCGTCGCGGTTGGTCTCGCCGATCAGCTGGTTCTCGTAGCGCACCGGCACGCCCGCCTCGCCGTTGGTGGTGACGAGCGCGAAGGCGTCGGTCACGCGGTTGGCGGCGAAGAGGGCGCCGTCCATGAAGACCAGCGATCCGCTCGCCCCCAGCCATCCGGTGTAGTCGCCCTGGCCATAGGCCCCGGCGCGCAGCTGGATCGGCTGGGTGCGCCAGGCAAGGTCGCCGCGCAAGTAGGGCTGGTCTCCGGGCTCGCCATAGACGCTGGCGTTCCAGCCGAACCCGCCCTCGGTGGGGATCGGCCGCGAGTAGTCCGCCGTCAGCCCGGTCCGCCCGTCCTGATCGCGCGCCACGCCGCCGCTGGCATAGCCGGTGCCGAACGGTACGGTGAGCGTCAGCGCGCCGGACCAGCTCTTGCTGGCGAAGTCTCGCGACACGCCCGCATAGATTCGGCTTTCGCGCCAGAGCGGCACCGTCCAGGAGAGGTTGGCGAGCTTGCCGCTGTCGGCGCCCTGCCGCGCAAGGTCGAAATAGCCGAGACCGAGCGTCCCGCCGCCGCCGAGCGAGAAACTGGCGGTGGCGGAAGTCTGGCGCTCCCAGCCGCGGCGGTAGGGCTGGTCGAGCAGGGCGAGATCCACGTAGTCGGCGTCGTGCCGGATATGCCGCACGCCCACGGAAAACCGCCGGGCTTGGTATTCGTAGCCGACCGTCAGCTCTCCCCCGGAACTCTGCCCGAAATTGCGGCTGTAGGAGGCGTTGACCACCCCCAGCTCGCCCACCCGGAACACCGCCCCGGCCCCGAACAGGCGCATGTCCTCGGCCGCTTCGCCGCGCAGTTCCAGCGTAAGCGCGCTGGTCAGCCCGTGCCGGGCGAAGGCGCTGACGGCGAGGCCTTCATAGTCGAAATTGCGGATGCCGTAGTTGCGGCGGAACGAGCCTGCAGCCAGCGCATATTCGGTCAGCCCCGGACGCAGCAGGGCACTGCTGACGTAGAACGGCACGGAGGTTGCGATGCTGCGCCCGAGCATGTCGGTGACGATCAGGTTGGCCTGCCCATAGCCGTTGATCGGCGGCAGGGTGCCGAGCGAGAACGGACCGGGATTGACCTGGCTGCCGGCGATCCTCTGGCCGTTGACGACGAGATCGACGGTGGAGGGCAGGGCGGCGCTCCCCGCGAATTCGGGTAGCGGATAGGTCAC
This sequence comes from Novosphingobium sp., assembly GCF_036820275.1. Classification (GTDB taxonomy): domain Bacteria; phylum Pseudomonadota; class Alphaproteobacteria; order Sphingomonadales; family Sphingomonadaceae; genus Novosphingobium. Next base: position 1,969 of record NZ_DAISLT010000020.1, on the reverse strand, counting down.
GATGTCCGGCCGCACCGAGAAATCGCGGGAGATCTGCGCCCCGCCCAGCCGGATTGCTGGTGCCCAGGGGAGGGTGCGGGTGATGATGTCGCCCGCTTCCACCGTCGTCATGCTGCGCTCGTCGGACCAGCGCCAATATGTGTCGTAACGGATGTAGGGGCGGTGGCGGCGGTCTTCGGAGGTGTTGCCCGGAGAGGTGCTGACGACGCCGGTGGTCGAGACCATGCCGAACTTACCGAACACCCGCGCCTCGTGCCAGAGCGAGGCCTGGAGGGGCAGACCCCCGCCGCCGGTGAGGAAGGCGTCGTAGTTGAGCAGGGCGCCGGTGTCCCGCTTCGCCCGCTCGTGGGGGCGGCCGTGCGGGCCGATCTGCTGGTTAGGGAGATAGTCGGGCAGAACGGTGAGGTGCAGTTGCTGGCGTGCGGAATCGTAGTCGGCACTCACCCCGTCCAGCGTATCGAGGAACAGCTTTTCATCGGTCGTGTGCAGTACCATCCCTGCGCGGCGCAAGTCCGCCGTGCGGAGCTGGAAGCGGTTGTCGCGCTTGAGCACCGAAGCTAGCACGCCGCTGGCCATGCCGTTGACGTAGAGTTCGAGTTGTAGCGTCTGCTCGGCGTCGAAATCCGCCCGGTCGACCGGCGGCGGCAGGTCGGAGAAGAAATCCGCGCGCGGGGCCGCATCGGGGGCGTCCGGTGCATCGGGCGCAGCGAGGCAGTCCGTTGCGAGCAGCAGCGCGACGACGCCGGTGGCGATCCCGGTCGGGACTCGCTTCGGACGTCTCCGCGATGGCTCGGCTCCGGACACTTGCGGATCATTCCGGCAGATGCTCGATATGGGCCAGCGCCCTGCCGTTCAGCGTTGCCGTCAACACGCCTTGAACATCCGTGCCCTCAGGCAGCGGCCAGCGCATGGTCGCGCCGGGCAGGACGTAGCCGAACAGCCCCTCGCCAAGGCCGGAGCGCTTGCCGGTACGCGAAAAGGCGACATCGCTGAGCCGCGCGTGCCCGGTGCCGCTGTTGCGGATTTCGATGTAGCGGCCCTGGCCGTCGCTTCCGGTCTTCCAGCCGAGCTGCGGCGGCGGGGGAACGGCTTTCTTGTTGCCATCTCCGGTCTTGGCAAGCGAGAACAGCGGCAGCGAATAGCGCATCCGGAATGTCACTGCGGCACCCTGAGTGCCGCTGGGCGTGGCTGCGGCGTCGGCGGTCGGGATCTGGTCGACGATGACGCGGTAGGGCTTTTCGGGAACGCCGGGCGGCGGCACCAGCCGGGTCAGGCGGATGAGCTGGCGCTGGCCTGGTTCGATGCTGAGGATCGGCGGGGTGCCGAGAATGTCCTTCTGCTCGCCATAGAGGTCCTCGCCGTTCTGCTGGGTCCAGGCGAAGATGCGGATCTGCAAGGTGATCGGCGCCTTGCCGGGGTTCTCCAGCCAGAGCGCCGCTGCCGGGGCATCGCCCTCGATTACCGGGCTGATCGGCCAGATCAGCAGCGAACCCGGCGACTGCGCGGCGACTGGAAGAGGCAGGAGGATCGCGAGGAAGCAGAGCATCGCCAGGCCGAGGAAACGGAAGACGGTGCGCATCGGCGGGCTCCTGGAAACATGGCGGGTCACCATGCGAGAGTGACGGTCAGGGTGTCGGTATAAGTGCCCGGCGGCAGCGTTCCGGGCAGGGTCAGCGTGGCGTAGATCGGCAGGCGCACGTCCTCGCTGTTGCTCGTGGTGATCACGGAGTTGTACGCGGTGCCGATGGCTATCGGCAGCGTGCAGGCGGCATCGCGGCACAGGGTATAGGGAATGCGCGAGGTGGTTGCGGCGCGCTGGAGGTTGCGCTGGCCGCTGCTGGAATGGGTGCCGCCATCGATGGTCATGCTCAGGGTGACGCCCTGCGTGCAGCGCAGGCGCATGGTCTGCCCCGTCGTGGAGGTGGCCGTGCGCTGCTGGGTGGAGAACGTCGAGGCGGTGCCGAAGTTG
>NZ_DAISLT010000019.1:77325-110667 GCF_036820275.1 Novosphingobium sp. | reverse complement strand
AAGGCAGCGCGCTATCTCGCCTTCGTGGTGGGCAAAGCGCATGGCCGGCAGATGGAGCCGGAGATCCGTCGCAGTTGGGCGCAAACCTTGCAGAGGGGGCGCTCCAGAAACCTGGATGCCCCATCATGGCTCTGGCGTTCAGTCGTAGACCTCACCGGGCGGCATGAAAAAGGCTATCTCGATCACTGCCGGGTACATGCGATGAACGATTAAGCGTTGGAGATGGCACATCGAAATGCATGAAGGCATTTCGACCCCCTTCGGACCCTCAGCACCGGATTTCAGATTCCGAGGTGCGGATGGTCTGCTATCCGGCAGGTCGCGACCATGAGCCGCCAAGCAAGGCCTTAGCTCGGGAAGCCTATGCGTTTACCGAGCGGTCTTTCATTGAGTGCGCTGACAGTTCGATCCACGAATTGCCTAACATCCCCGACCTCAGCGAACAGCCCCGCATAGGCCTCGCCAATCAGCAACGTGCATTGCTCGAACTTCTTAAGCTGCCGTGTACCTTCATCGGTGAGCCGATATATCTTCCGCCGCGCATCATCGTCATCGCTGTGATGTTCTATGAGACCCAGGCGGGAAAGCTTGGGAATCTTCTGCATGACTAATTGATGCGAATGTCCCAGTTCTCGAGCAAGATCCGAAGCCGAAGCCGTGCCAAGCGTCGCCAGAACGGTCATCAACGAGCACGAGCGAACCGGAATGACGATCCCCATCGCATCGAAGACAGTCTGTGATTGTTCGCCGATCAGAATGCTCAGGCGCTCAACGGCGCGCCCGAGAAATACGGCGTCATCGATCATTGCCGGAGTGTCCTTTCGCTCAATCAAGGCGCTTATACGTCTGAATGCTGCCGTCCTTATTCACACGTTCGAGCGACGTCACCTTTCCGTTCCGGGTATTCAGGCGATATCGAAAATCCGAGACGCCTTCTACCGCAAACAGGTTGGGGCCGATCGGCTCCAACGCTACGCGAAAGCGATCCCGCCAGATGTAAAACAGAGCGCCGTTCTCCCGTACAATCTGCCGCCCTTCATATTTCCCAACGGCCTTTTGCACCATTCCGGCCTCCAAAGCCGGGGGCTTGATGTTCGCCGACAAGACCGGGAGCAGCCAATCAAGTTCCGCTTGCCTGGCATCATCGGTCTTCGCCAGATTTTCGAGCGCTAGTTTATGCGCTAGCGGAAGAGCTTGAATCGAGGGACTTTGGATGTCGGGCTGAACTCCCACGCCTTCGAAGTCGCCATGGTCTACTGGATCGCGGATCTGGCCAATCGGCACCTGCACGAAGAAATCGTCGTTGACCGGCTTACGCTCCACTGGATGCGCACCGCCTGCGGTTCGTTCTCCGATCAGGGTCGCCCGACCCAGCTTTTTCATTGCGTAGGAAAACCATTCTGCAGCGGAAAACGATGTTGAGCCGGTCAGAATATAGACCGGCTTGTCAACCATGCGTTTGCCAGGCAACCCGGGCAGCACCCATTGTCCGCGCTCGATCCGCTTGCCGTCCTCGTTATAATAGTAATCGAACAGGAGCTGGTCTTTTTCGCTGGAGAAGAAATAGCTCGCAATAAATTGCGCCATTTCCAAGTATCCGCCGTTGTTGGACCGTAGATCGATGACAAGGGCATCGGTATTGCCAATGAACAGCATTGCCGCGGCCGCGGTATCGTAGGCAAGTTCGGGGTTGGCAAAGTAGCTGAACCGTATGTAGCCGATATTGCCATCCAGACGACTGACCTCATCAAAGCCGAAATTGGTCTGCTCCAGCCGAGCCATCTCCTCATTCCGCAGCTTGGCCTTGATTTTCGGATCAGCCGTCATCCGAAATTCTGCGACCCATTTAGGATCGACGCCCACGAAGAAATGGAGATCGCCGCTGACCTTAAACAAATCGTCGGTCAGCTTCCTCGCAAACTCTTCCTTCGTGTTCGCGGCGTCATAGTCGCCTTTGTGCAAATGTTCCTGAAGCACCGGCGCGATTTTCCGGGCCATATCCGGAAACACGTAATTCACGGACAATGTGGTGTCGAGGGACGCGATGATCGCAGCCTTCTCGCTTCGCGAAACCCCCGAAGATTCCGCGAATGCGCTAGACGCACAGAGTACCGATAACATCGACAGCGCTTGAAGAAGTGACCTGCGATTTCGCATTCTCAAAAATCCCCATCCACGGAGATTCGAAATACAACATATTGCGCAACATATTGCAAATAGAGATTTGACTTGGCTCCTGTGTCGGTGACGTTGGCTGAGATCACGGCCTACAATGGGCATTTCAAGGACACGCTCCGCGCCATGTCGTGACTACGAGCGGAAGGGAGCTTGTCGAAGAGCTCTTGGTCGTGTGTGGGGCAGGTTCACCAGGAAGCTGGGATGTTCAGCCGGTGCCCCCAGGAGGACCTGTCGCCTCACGAAGCCCGGCCTTGGTGGAGAAATCCACGTTGATGCGCAGAGGCGCCCCGATCGCACCGAACTGTTGATCGGCACCGATCGGGACGGCCTATGTCCTGCTACTGGTGGCGCTCCTTATCGAGGCGAGCGGCGAGTGCGCGCTGGGACGCACGGGCATAGGCGCGACAAGCGTCCGGGGAAGCAGCGAACCGCCCGTTGGCGCCGCTTTGCTCGGCGTGAGCCGTTATCAGGATGTCGCACGGAACAACGTTCATGGCAGCGTGGGCACGGCGATAGTTCGCGACTACAGCCTGGCCTGCCGGCGATGTGAAGCGATATCCCTTGCCGGCGACGGGATTGAGACTGGAGCCGAAGACGATATTGCGGCAACTCCTACCCTCGCAGGATCGCCAGGCCCAACTCATGCTGCCCACGGTGTGGCCCGGGGTGGCGCGGGCGGTGACGACGGCATCGCCAAGCTTTAGCTGTGCTCCGTCGTTGATCACTCGCACGTTTCGCACCGGCGGAAAGCGGGCGTTGTAGCCGACCTGGGGATCGTCGGCAGCAAAGCGGCCGGTACGCAGGGCCTGCGCTCCGCGGGCACTGGCGATCACGGTGGCCCCCGTATCGCGCGCGAGCGCTGCAAGCCCTCCGGCATGATCGAAATGGGGTTCGGTGCTGAGAATATATTTGATGTCGTGCGGGCGAAAACCGAGCTTCGCAACGTTGGCGAGGATCTTCGGCGCGGCCTGTGGCAAGGCAGCGTCGATCAGGATCAGGCCGGCGCCAGTATCGATCAGCGCGACGCTAAGGCCGCCGAAACCGACAAGATAGGTCTTGCCGAAAACGCGCACCGGCTCGGCCGGCGCCAGCCATTCGGCCTCGCGTTCGACTGCCATCGGCCTGGTTAGCGGGTCATCAGGCGTTTGTCCCGACGCTCCGGCGAGTGCGGCTGCGGCCAGAAGAATTGTTCCTGGATTCATCGTTGGCTCTCCTTTCCGCGAGATCATGAGGACAGGAGCCGATGACGACAAAGGATCATATCTCGACAGAGGCATGAGGATAACTGATGGTTGGCCATGGACCGCGCTCAACTTCCCCTCAACGCCCTTCGGGCCTTCGAGGCATCCGCCCGTCACCTGAACTTTACGCGCGCCGCCATCGAGCTATGCGTCAGCCAAGGTGCGGTGAGCCATCAGGTCGCCCAGCTTGAACGTCGGCTTGGCACGCGGCTGTTCCACCGGCTGCCACGCGGGCTGGCCTTGACGGATGACGGACAAGGCCTTGTCCCGGTACTTGCGGAAGCCTTCGACCGGGTCGGCGCGACGCTCGATCGCTTCGCCGAAGGGCGCTTCCAGCACACCCTGAACATCGGCGTCGTGGGCACTTTCGCGACCGGGTGGCTGCTTGAGCGGCTCGACGGCTTTACGGCCACTTATCCGCACATCGCCTTATCCGTGTCGATCAATAACAACCGGGCCGATCTGGCAGGCGAGGCGCTTCATTATGCAATTCGCTTCGGCGATGGCGCGTGGCATGGTACTCATACCGAACAGCTCGTGTGCGCCCCGATGACACCGCTGTGCACCCCGTCGGTGGCGAGGCGCCTGAGAACGCCGCGGGACCTCCATCACGAAGCGTTGCTGCGGTCGTATCGTCCCGATGAGTGGCGCGCCTGGTTCGATCTCGCAGGGGTCCCGTCGCCCGTCCTGCGCGGGCCGATATTCGACAGCTCCGTATCGATGGTGAGCGCGGCGATGGCGGGGCTTGGCGTCGCGCTCGCGCCGGCGTCCATGTTCATGCGCGAGATCGCGGCAGAGCGGCTGATCCAGCCCTTTGCGGTCGATGTCGATACCGGTCGTTACTGGCTGACCAGGCTGCATTCGCGTAAGGTGGAGCCGGCGATGCAGTGCTTTCGTGACTGGCTTGTCCGGGAGGCGATGGACGATCGAACTGAGTGATGCACGCTGGGCAATCGCTGGCGAAACTTCGGCAGTAGATCGCCGGTTATGAGGATTCCCAGGTGTTTCAGGCCTGAAGACTAATCCGCTTACCGCTCTTCAAAGCGATCGGTCGAGGGATGCCCGGAACCCGCAGAGTTGGCCATCAAGACGGCTGCGTAAATGGCACAGGCGCTCAAAGAGCGAAGGTGCTTGCGCTTGCGTGACATGCACGGTGTCCCGCTCCACAGCTCTTTAACGAAAGCTCGTCAGGTGAAGTGTCACCGTCCATTGATGCGAACGATCAACCGCGATGTCGCTAGAGTTGTGACACAGAAATGTTCGGGTGCGATGGTGTTCGCGAAAATCTTCTAGCGCCTTTGCACCTGAACACCGATCGATGCCAGGGGGCCTCCAGCACCAACCATCGTACGCGCGCTTTTCTCGCCGGTGACCATGATGTCGTCCGGCCTTGTCGCCTCAGCCCGGGAGCGGCCTGCTGGGCCTGTGCCGGGATAGCGAGCGCGGCTATGGCCACGCTCGAAAACAATGCGGAAAACTTGAACATGCCCCCCTGTTCCCTTCAGGCGGAGGCATAGATTCTATAAATATTACGAGGCAATCGCATTCTCAGGGAACTGCGGGCAAATGCTGGTTGGGATCGAGGCTGCCCATCACCACCTCGCGGTTTTGCCGGTTCGCTTCGAAGCGGGTGAGATCGGGATCGTTGGCCAGGATCGCGGCGATGATCCGTCGCCGCCCGGCGCGCCAGAACGCCACGCCTTCCCCGAACGTCTCCACCACCGGCGAAGCACGGGCCGAGGCATAGTGCAGCGTGACCCGCGTCAGCATCTCGAACAGCGGGCGGCGGACCATCTGGAACAACAGTTCCTGAAACTCCAGCTCGAACGGCCCGAACTCCGCCATGGTGCGGAAGGATGCGGCACGTTCGCCCAGTACCGCGAGCTTGTCCCGCAACGAAGCGTCGGTGCAACGGGCCGCCGCCGTCGCCAGTTCGGTGAACAGCAGCGAGGTCATGTCGAGCGCCTCTTCATAGCTCGCCGGGTTCATTCGCATGTAGGAATGGAGCGCGCGCTCCAGCGCGGCTTCGTTGGGCCGGGTGCCGTAATAGCCGCCACCGGGGCCACGCCGCACCTCCAACAGGCCCTCGTGCTCCAGCACCCGCGCCGCCTGCTGAAGGGTGACGATGCCCACTTCCAGCTCCCGCGCGAGTTCGTGCAGCGCGCCGAGCAAAGTGCCCGCATCGCAGGCGAATATCCGCTCGCGCAGTGTTTCAGTGGTGCGCGCCACCAGGTTGGTGCCTTTGCGTCGTCCCGATACCCGTTTCATCACCTCTCCAATTATATGCCTGTTTTTATCGTTCCAATACCGCATTCTGGCGATTTCGCGCAAGATCAAGTCAATTGACCGCCTGTTTTTAGCTCCATACCTTCCACTGTGAAACGAACGGCCGCAAGCGCCGACAGTGGAGAGGAAGAGAACGAGGATGGGCTTCCAACATCCCGACATATCGGCATTCCCCGAGATTTCGCTGGTCATCGGAGACGAGCGCGCGCGCTCCGGCAGCGGCGCGGACTGGCATCATGTCTACCCCGGCACCGGCCGCGTCACCCGAGAGATCCGCCTGGCCGGCACTGCCGACGTCGATCGCGCCGTCGCCGCTGCCAGGGCCGCGCACCCTGCATGGCGCGCCCTGTCCGGCGACAAGCGGCGAGACCTGATGTTCCGTCTCGCCGCACTGATCGAGAGCAAGGCCGCCGAGATGAGCCCGCTGCTCACGGCGGAGAACGGCTCGATCCTGATCGCGGGCGGCCACATGAGCCTCGATGCCGCGCAGAAGTTCCGCTACTACGGCGGCTGGGCGGACAAGATCGACGGACGCACGGTATCGACCTGGGGCGGCCCGGCGCACGACTACATGATGTACGAACCCTACGGCACGGTTGGCGTGATCGTGCCATGGAACGGGCCGTTGTTCGCCGCCACCATGGTCATGGCCCCGGCGCTCGCTGCGGGTAACTGCGTGGTACTGAAGGCGCCCGAACTGGCGCCGTGGTCGCTGATGAAGCTGATGGAGGCGATCCACGAAGCCGGTTTCCCGGCCGGCGTCGTCAACCTCGTCACTGGCGGACCGGACGTGGGCGCGGCGATGGTCGGCCATCCCGGCATCGACAAGATCGAATTTATCGGCAGCGGCGCAACCGCGAAGAAGATCCTTGCCAGCGCCGCCGAAACGCTGAAGCCCGTGGGCCTCGAACTCGGCGGCAAGTCGGCCGTGATCGTCTTCGCGGATGCCGACCTTCAGGCCGCTGCCAAGCGCGGGCTGTCCGGCGCCGTCAGCGCCAATGGCCAGGGCTGCGTCAACGGCACGCGGCTGCTGGTGGAGCGGTCCGTCTACGAACCCTATCTCCAGATGCTGAAGGCCATGGCCGCGCATGTGAAGGTGGGCGATCCCTTCGCCATGGACACTTTCATGGGCCCGGTAATCTCCGAAGCCGCGCTTGCCCGTATCGACGGCATGGTGCGGCGCGGGGTCGAGCAAGGCGGCGAAGTGCTCTGCGGCGGGGCGCGGCTGGAGGGCGATCACGATGAAGGTTACTTCTACCCAATCACCGTCCTCGCCGGAGTAACGCCGACAAGCGAGATCGCTCGCAACGAAGTGTTCGGCCCGGTCCTCGTCGTCACCCCGTTCGACAGCGAGGAAGAGGCGATCGCGCTGGCCAACGACAGTGACTACGGCCTCGGTGCCTATGTCCACACCACCAATCTCACCCGCGCGCACCGCGTGGCCGGGCAGATGATGGCCGGGCAGGTTCAGGTCAACGGATCGGGCGAGGCGATGACACCCTGCGTGCCCTTCGGCGGCATGAAGCATTCCGGCCACGGCCGTCTCGGCGGGATCGAGGGTCTGCGCGAATTCCAGCAGGTCCGCAACGTCTGGGTCAACCTTCAGGACTGAGGAGAGCGAGGATGGCACTGCTCCAACCCCAAGAACGCAATGCGCGCGGCCTTGCCACCGAGGCCGAGGTAACGGCTCGCCCGGCCCGTCCTCCGGCGACCCTGCTGGAGGAATCCTGGCGCGATTTCGTCTTCGCGGAAGTCTGGACGCGGCCGGGATTGCCCCGCCGCCCGCGCTTCCTGGTCGCAATCGCCAGCGCCGTTACTTGCGGCCTGGAAGACCGCCAGATCGACGATTTCGTGCGCGGCGCGCTGACCAGCGAAACGCTGACCCTAGCCGAACTGCGCGAGGCGGCGCTGCACCTTGCCGTCTACGCAGGCTGGGGCAATGGCGGCAAGCTGGACCGCGCAGTAACGCGGGTTGCCGAAGAACTTGACCTGCTTCCGGCTGAAACGCCCGCGATCTGCCCCGAACCCTGGGATCCCGACGTGCGCAGCCAGCGCGGGCATGACGAATTCGCGCAGGTCATGACCTTCCCGCCCGGCCCTCCGGCAACGCCCTATCTGGAAGGGATCAACAATTTCGTGTTCGGAGAGATGTGGTGCCGTCGCGGGCTGGACGAGCCCTCGCGCCGCTGGATCACGCTGGTCGGCGTCTGCGAATCCGGTGCCGAAATCCCGATCCGCAGCCATATCCACGCCGCCATGGCCAGCGGCAACTGCTCGGCGGAGGAGATGCGCGAATTCTGCCTGCAATACGGCACTCATGCCGGGTGGCCCAAGGCATCGCGCATTCAGGGCGTGGTGCTGGAGATGATCGACAAGGTCGCGAAGGGACTCCCCTGGCATGCCAAGTGACAGCATTTCGACGGGCTTCATCGGCCTGGGCTCGCAAGGCGGGCCGATGGCGGAACGGATGCTGGCCGCCGGGTACGAGCTAACCGTCTGGGCGCGGCGTCCGGAGGCGACGGACGATCTCGTCGCCAAGGGCGCGTATCGCGCGGCTTCCGTCGCCGAACTGGGCGCTCGGTGTCGGCATATCGGCATTTGCGTGGTGGACGACGCGGGGGTGGAGGACATCTGCGCGCAACTGCTCCCGGTCATGACGCCGGGCAGCGTGCTGGTCATCCACTCCACGATCTTGCCCCAGACTTGCGAGCGGTTGGCGGCGGAAGCGCACGGCATCGCCGTGCTCGATGCCCCCGTCAGCGGCGGCGGCGGGGGTGCGGCGGCCGGTACGCTGACGGTCATGTGCGGCGGCAGCGAAGAAGCCTTCGCCAGGGCGCTTCCCGTGATGGAAAGCTTCGCGCGCAAAGCCGTGCTGCTCGGTCCGGTCGGGTCCGGCCAGCGCGCCAAGATCGTCAACAATGCCTTGATGGCGGCCAATATGGGCCTGGCCCATGCGGCGCTGTCACTGGGCGAAGAGCTGGGGATCGACCGCGCGGCACTGGTCGATCTGGTCAAGCATTCCAGCGGCCGCAGCTTCGGTTTCGAGGTCTATGCCCGCCTGCCCTCGCCCACGGCCTTTGCCCATGGCGGCAAGCTGCTGCGCAAGGACGTGGACCTGCTGGGTGCGATCGCCACGCCCGAAAACGCGCTGGCCCAGGCCGCCGATCCCTTCCTCGATGCGGCGCTGGCCGCAACGGAGCCCACTGCATGAGCGTGATCTTCAAGACCCTGGACATGACCGGCAAGGCCGCCGTCGTCACCGGCGCCGCCTCCGGCCTCGGCCGCATGACGGCGCTGAAACTGGCCGAGGCCGGCTGCGACCTCTGGCTGGTGGACGTGAACGAAGCCGGGCTTGCCGAAACCACCGAACTGCTGGCGTCGCATGGGCGCAAGACAGGCAGCGAAGCGGCGGACCTGTCCGATCCCGCCACCTGCCAGGCCGTCATCGCCCATGCCGTCGAGACATTCGGCCGCCTCGACGCGCTCTGCAACGTCGCCGGGCTGATCTACCTCGCCAACACGCCGCAGATGCCGCAGGCGCAGTACGAACGCACCATCGACGTCAATCTCAACGCCCCATTCTTCCTCTCGCAAGCTGCGATCCCGCATCTGCTGGAGGTGAACGGCGCGGTCGTCAACGTCGCCTCCTGCGCCTCCTACATCGGGGAGGCCTATGCGGCCGCCTATTGCGCCAGCAAGTGGGGCCTCCTGGGCATGACCAAGGCCATGGCGATGGAATTCCAGAAGCAGTCCATCCGGATCAACGCCGTCGCACCGGGCGGCATGATCACCAATATCGCGACCAACTTCACCCCGCCGGAGAACTGCGACTTCGAACTGCTCAAGCGCTTTTCGGGGCTGCGCGGGCAAGTGGAAGTGGAGGACGTGGCCGACCTAGTCGTGCTGCTCGCCTCCCCCGCCGGTCGCGGCTTTCACGGTGCCTGCCTCTCGCTCGACGCGGGCATCACGGCAGGCTGACAGGAGACAATTGCAATGACATTCTCACTCGACCAGTTCCGCCTCGACGGCAAAGTGGCGGTCGTCACCGGCGCGGGCGGACGCGGCAACTCCATCGGCCGCGCCTATGCGCTCGGCCTGGCCAATGCGGGCGCAACGATCGTGGTGGCGGACTTGAACGGGGAAGGCGCCAGGGCCGTCGCGGACGAGATCGTAGCGGCCGGCGGCAAGGCGGTCGGCGTACAGGTGGACGTTTCCGACGAAGCCTCCACCCTCGCCATGGGCGCCGCCGCGAAAGAAGCCTTCGGCGGCGTCGATATCCTCATCAACAATGCCGCGCTGATGGTCGATGTCAGCTACGACAATTGCGAGACGATCTCGCTCGATGCCTGGAACAAGGCCTTCGCGGTGAACCTCAACGGCGCGCTGCTCTGTGCCCGCGCGGTGATCCCCTCGATGCGCGAGCGGGGCGGCGGACGGATCGTCAACCAGACCTCGGGCGGCGCCTTCCCGGCGACCGGGCTCTACGGCATCACCAAGCTGGCGCTGGTGGGTCTTACCACCTCGCTTGCCAAGCAGTTCGGCAAGGACGGCATCACCTGCAACGCCATCGCGCCGGGCAACGTCACTTCCGACGCGGGCAAGATGCTGGTGCCCGACGATTCCCCGTTCATCCAGTTCCTCAACATGACCTGTGCCCTGCGCGCGCGTGGCGCGCCGGACGAGCTTGTGGGCACCGCACTGCTGCTCTGTTCAGATGCGGGGGCATGGATCAGCGGGCAGACCATCCACGTCGACGGCGGCTGGGTGCTGCGCCCCTGAACGGCGATCAGCAGACTTGCGGAACGGGGCGACCGCGACGCGCCTTGGCCTCGTAAAGCGGACGATCCGCGCGGACGATCACGTCGTCGATCCGCCGGTCGTCCGCCTCCACGGCGGGCTAGGCCCATGCTTACGCTCCACAGATCGTCCAGAGCGTGCTGGCTTCGAGGCGATCGCGCAGGCTATCCATGAACCGTTCCGGATCCCGGCACGCGACAGGCAGCAGCACGAGGAATTCGTCCCCGCCGAGGCGCGCCGCATAGCCGCCCTCGCCATTGAGTGGCATGCCGACCTGTTCCATTTGACCGTGGCATCTGCATCACGGATTCTCGCCGTAAAAGCTCGTTGCCTTCGTCGAACGCCCTGAAGTAGTCCGGGCACGACAACTTCGTCTGGCGACTGCTCGCAGAAATCAACCTCACTCTCGCGAATGTCCGCCGACTAAGCCGACACAGAGCCCTCTTCGGGGTTTCCCGACCACTGCTCTCGCTTCTCAACCAGTATTCTCTGAGTGTCAGGCCTGACGTGTAAACCCGCATCGAGCGACCGTTCGGGGCGGTCTGGTAGCGCCGATGGCGCGTGCCGCCAGAATGTCCGCCGCAAACCCAAAAACGACCTCCGTCACGAGAACAATTTTCTATAATAGAAATTTTTCTCCATATGGATTGATTTTCTCTCCCCACTCTGCTTCCTTTCAACTGCAGCCTGGCATCCAACCCGGACGCGATAAAAATAAAAACTGGAACGTAAGAATTTACGTGAATCAGGGGGTGTTTATGAACGTCTCTACCAAGATATGGCTTGCCAGTACGGCGGTTTCCGTTCTGACAATGCTGAGTCCTGCCTATGCCCAAACGGCGGAGGATGCCGCCGGGGAACCCACGAAAGGCGGCGAAATCCTCGTCACCGCATCGCGCATCCAACGCTCGGGCTTCGACGCACCGACACCGACCACGGTAATCGGCGGGGACGATCTCCTGCTGGGCAACCGCCCCAGCATCGCGCAAGTGCTGAACGACGCGCCGCAGTTCCGCGCCACCTCGACGCCGGCGACGACCGTTGGCGGCACCAACAGCGGCCTCTCCACGGCAGACTTGCGCGGTCTGGGAGCAGTGCGCACGCTGACCCTGCTCAACGGGCACCGCTTCCAGGGCAGCAGCGACCTCAACACGATCCCGCAGAATCTGGTCAAGCGCGTGGACGTCGTGACCGGCGGCGCTTCGGCGGCCTGGGGTTCGGGCGCCGTCGCAGGCGTGGTGAACATCATCCTCGACGACGACATGACGGGCGTGCGCGGCGGTATCCAGACCGGGATTTCCAGCCGTGGAGACGCCGCACGCTACGGCGCCGACATAGCCTGGGGCACCCGGTTCGCGGACGGTCGCGGCCACTTCATGATCTCCGGCGACTACCTGCACGAACGCGGCATCCTCGACCGCAAGAGCCGCCCCAATCTCGAAGCGGGCGTGTTCCAGCGGGCCGACGGGCAACTGGAACTGGTCAGGGATCCGAACTTCACCCTGTTCAACCGGGGCGGTTCGATCCTGAGCGCCACCGGCGTCCCCTATGGGCTGATCTTCAATCCGGACGGCAGCGTCGGACCGCTTCCACTCGGCAGCGCAACCGTCGGACAATACACCGTCGGCGGGGGCGGCCAGAACATCTACGACTACGTCGCCGTCAGTGCGCCGTACAAGCGCGGCAATGTCTTTGCGCGCGTGGACTACGAACTGACCGACAACCTGAAGATCTGGGCCAACGGCAGCTTCAACCGCACGACTTCCAACTACGGGATGTTCCCGGAGACGCCGGCAGCCGTGATCCGGCCGGACAATGCCTTCCTGACGCAGACCGCGCGCGACCAGCTTGCCGCGGCCGGGATCACCACCCCCTTCCTGTTGGGACGAATGCTTGACGATGTCGGCAGCGACAGGATGCTCAAGCTTCGGGCCAGCAGACGCCTGCTGGAAGGCGCGATCGGCCTCGAAGGCTCGTTCGGCAAGGGCTGGACCTACAACGCCTATTACGACCACGGCGAAGTCCGGTTGAACCAGCGGCTCGACAATCAGAGGATCACCGCCCGCTTCAACAATGCCGTCGATGCCGTGCTCGTGAACGGCGTCGCCACTTGCCGCATCAATGCTGACGCATCGACGGCCAACGACGATCCGGCCTGCGTGCCCATCAACCTGCTGGGCAACGGCAATATCTCGAACGAAGCGGCAGCCTATGCTTTCGGCGGGGCGCAACTGATCGCCACGCTCAAGCTGGATGCGGCAGGCGCCAGCGTGCAGGGCCAGCCCTTCTCGACCTGGGCCGGAGCGGTGGACTTGGCCTTCGGCACCGATGTCCGCTGGGAAAAGCAGGTGACCAACTACGTCGATCCCCTGTCGCTTTCGAAGTCTCTGGCGACGCTCAACTCCTCGGCCACGAACGGACAGTTCAGCGTCAAGGAAGCGTTCGTCGAGGTCAACGTGCCGCTGCTCGACCTGCCCGATGCGGCCAAGCTGGAAGTCAACGGCGCTGCCCGCTATTCGGACTACAGCACGAGCGGCGGTATCTGGTCGTGGAAAACCGGCGGAACCCTGCGTCTGGTCAACGACCTGCTGCTGCGTGCCGTCTATTCGCGCGACATCCGCTCGCCCAGCATCACCGAATATTACCTGAGCCGTTCGACCAATATCGGCAATCTACAGGACCCGTTCCGGGGGGCACCGCAGACCAATGTCGTGGTCTACGGCGGCGGCAATCCCAATCTCACCCCGGAAATCTCCCACACGCTGGCGCTGGGCGGTTCGTACTCTCCGCATGTGGTTCCAGGACTGCGTCTGTCGGTCGACTACTACAGCATCAAGATCGATAACGTGATCACCACGATCACCGCGCAGGACGCCCTGAACCAGTGCTTCGCCGCGGATCCGGGCGATCCGACCTGTGGCGGCGTCATTACCCGCACCGCCAACGGCACGATCGAATCGATAACCAATGCCTACCGCAATCTGGCGGAATACCGCACGCGCGGCCTCGATATCGAAGCCTCCTATCGCATGGCTCTCGGATCCGGCAGCCTGACATTCCGCGCGCTGGCGAACCATGTCTTCGATCTCAAGATCAACGGCACCGACGTTTCCGGGATCGTCGGCGGAGAAACCGCCTTCTCCACCCCGAAATGGCGCATGACCGGCACCGTCGCCTACGAGAACGAAAAGTTCGGCGGCAATGTGCGGCTGCGCTATGTCGATGGCGGAATCTACAGTCGACAACTGGGACCCAACGGCCAGCCGATCCTCAACAACCATATCGACAGCCGTCTCTACACGGACCTCGGCGTGCAGTTCAAAACGGGATCGTTCACGCTGTTCGGCAACGTCAACAACCTGTTCGACCTGAACCCGCCGCTCACTCCCTTCATCACCCCGCATTACGACGTCATCGGCCGTTACTTCTCGGGCGGCATCAAGCTGAACTTCTGAAACCTCTCCAGAAGAAACTGCGGAGGTTCCCGTGAAAATCGGGAACCTCTCTTTTTATGACTGCGGGAAAAGCAGTAAGGCCCCGGACCATCGGTCCGGGGCCTTTACTTTGACAGAACGAGTAGTCGGTCAGACCGGCATCGTCATGCGCCCACGCTACAACCATGGCGCAGGACCGTTCCAGCCCTGGCGCCGGTATGCCGACCGTTCTCGATCGTGACGACGCCGTTGACGACGACGGTGTCGATCCCGGTGGGAGACGCGGTCGGCTTGTCCCACGTCGCCACATCGTCCAGCGCGGCATAGTCGAGGATGACGAGATCGGCGCGCATCCCGTCGCGGATCAGGCCGCGATCGCTCAGGCCCATGCGCTGGGCGGGCCAGCCGGTCATCTTGCGCACCGCCTCTTCCAGCGAGATCACCGGGCGGCGCTTGGAATATTCGGCGATGGCGCGCGGGAAAGTACCGTAGGCGCGCGGATGGGGCAGGCCCAGCGCATCGAGTTCGCCGAACTTCTCGGATGCCGCCGCATCGCTGCCGATGCTTACCCAGGGCTGGCGCAGCGCCGTCTCGATATCGCCCTCGTTCATCATGAAATAGAGCGCCACCGATCGGTTGGGCAAGCCTTCCAGCAGAATATCCCAGGCCACATCCGCCGGATCGCGCTTCAGCGTGGCGCCGATCTTTTCGAGGCTCTGGCCGTGATAGGGGGCGTATTTCTTGCTGAAACCATTGGCGAGGATGACATTGCCGAAGCCGCCCGAGGCCTCGACGAGATTGGACCAACCCGGCATCGAGCCGGCCGCCACTTCCTTCTTCATCCGCTCGCGCACTTTGGGATCGCGAAGCCGGGCGATGCCCTTCTCGATGCCGTCGGCCCAGACCCAGCTCGGTGCGATGATCTCCAGCCCGGTGCCGCCCGCCGTATAGGGATAGAGGTCCGCAGCCACGTCCACGCCGCGCGCGCGCGCTGCGTTCACGGAGGCGATCGCTTCCGGCATGAGCTTGCCCCAACCGGGCGCGAAAGCGGCCTTGAGGTGGAATATCTCGACCTTGGCGCCCGATTTCTCGCCGATCTCGATCGCCTCGTTGACGGCCTTCACCAGATCGGCGCTCTCGTCGCGCATGTGGGTGGCGTAGAAGCCGCCGCACTGCGCGGAAACCTTGGACATCGCGATCAGGTCCTGCGTCGACGCAAAGCTGCTCGGCGGATAGATCAGCGCGCTCGTCACGCCGAAGACACCTGCCTCCATCGCCTTGCGGACTTCGGCCTTCATGACCTCCATCTGCGCGGCGGTCGGCGTGCCGGCGACATCGCCCATCGCCTTCTGCCGCGCCTGAGTGGTCGAGTAATAGGTCCCGAAGTTGACCGCGATGCCCTGCTTCTCAAGCTGGCCGAAATAGGCGGGGATCTGCGAAGCCTCGACCGGAGTGCCGCCCTCGCCCGCGATGACGGTGGTGACGCCCATCCGCAGCTTGTTCTCCGCCGCGCCGTTCTTGAGCAGGACGCCGCCGGACTGGTCCATCATGTCGATGAAGCCGGGCGTTACGTAGCGATCCCGGGCGTCGATTTCCTTGGCACCGTGTCCAGCGATCCGGCCGACCCGCACCACCCGGCCGCCCTTCACCGCCACGTCGGCGCGCACCCAGGGATTGCCCGCACCATCGAGCACCCGGCCGCCGCGAATGACGATATCGTATTCGGGTACGGATTGGGGGGCGGGCGCATTCCCGGCCAGCAGCAGCGTCATCGCGCTGCCCATCAGAACGTGCTTGAACATGGTCTCTCCCTTTATTGACGCGCCGTTTTCCCGGCGCCTTGCGCGCGGACGGCATCGACGACCTCATCGACCGCGGCGATCACGACATCGGGCCGGTCGATCTGGATGTAGTGGCCGGAATCCGGCACGAGCTGCTGGCGGCCGCGCGTGGACATCCCCGCCATTTCGGTCTGGAGATCTTTCCAGATCGCCTTCATGCGCACGCCGTCCTGCGGTGTCAGGTCCAGCAGCTTGAGCTGCTTGGGCGTATAGGGCGCCATGGCCGTGAGCACGACCAGCGGACGGTCTCCGAAGCTGCGCACCGCGCGCGCCTGATCGAGTGTCCGGTCGAAGCCTTCCAGTTCGGCGCGCATGCCCTGAACCGAACTGCTCATGTAGGCCGAGATCTTCGCGCTGGCGTCCTTGGGCATGTTCGGCATCTCGCCGCTCACCAGCAGGCGGATCGCCCCGGTCCAGGCGAGCGCGGTGGCGATCCGCATGGTACCGGCCATCTGTCCGGGATCGACATTGCCCTTCACCACTTGCGCCATGCGCCGGACCTGATCGGGATGCGAGGCATCGACCATCACGAGACCGGCAACCTGCTGGCCATAACGGGCCGTATAGACGCGCGTGTAAGGGCCGCCGATCGAGTGGCCCGCCAGCACCAGCGGGCCGGTAATGCCCGCTGCCGCGAGCGCAGCGTGAAGATCGTCGGCAACGGCGGCGGCATCCTGCGGGGTGGACTTGGGATCGCTCCACAGGATCCCGGCGCGATCGTAAGCGCAGGTGCGGGTATGGCGGGCAAGCGTGTCATGGACACGAACCCAGTCGACCGAGCCGCCGGAACCGAGTCCGGATTCGAGGATCACCGTCGGCGATCCAGCCCCACGGCAATCGAGATGAAGGCGCCGACCGCCGATATCGACCATCGTCCCGCGCGGCGGATAGAGCCGCGCGGCCCGATAGCGCCCCCAGGCCTCGTAAGCGGCACCGACGATCAGGAGGAGCAGGACCAGCGCCAACAGGCCAAGCAGAATCCGCAGGCTCCACTTGCGCAGGCGCGGCCATTTTCTGGTTTTCTCAGCCACGCCGGACGCCGTCATCATGCTTTCTCCCTGAACTAGCCGGTCTAGCCGAGGCAGCTTTCGACCAGCCGGTCGAATGCTTCGCCGCCGCGGATCGGGTCCGCCACCGGCAGGCCAAGCCTCCGGCTCTCCTCTGCCATCAGCTCCAGAGCCTCTTCCTCGCCGAGATGCGCGGTGTTGAACGAGACGCCGGTGCAGCGGATATCCGGATTGGTCCGCGAACCGATGCGGATGTTGAGGTCGATCACCTCTTCCACGCTGGGCAGATCGTAGCCGGGCGTACCGAGCATCTGGGTGCGTCCGGGGTGATGGCAGACGACGATGCGGTCCGGCTGGCTGCCATGGAGCAGACCCAGCGACACGGCGGCATAGGCCGGATGGAACAGCGAGCCCTGCCCCTCGATCACGTCCCAGTGTTCGGGCGCGGCATCGGGGCTGAGCATTTCGGCGGCGCCTGCCTCGAAATCGGATACGACCGCATCCATCGGAATGCCGCCCCCGGCGATCATGATCCCGGTCTGGCCCGTGGCGCGAAAGTCGTTGTCGATCCCGCGCGCGGTGAAGGCGCGGGCGAGTGCCAGCGCGGTGTATTTCTTGCCCAGCGCGCAATCGGTGCCGACCGTCAGCAGGCGCATGCCGGTGCGTTTGCGCCCGGTGCCGACCTTGATCCCCCGGGGCGGATGACGCACGTTGATCAGACGGCGGCCGAGCCGCTCGGCAGCCTCGGCCAGTGCGGGAACTTCCGCCAGACGCATGTGCAGGCCGCTGACGATGTCCAGCCCGGCCTCAAGCGCCTCCACCAGCGCCGGCACCCAGCTTTCGGGCAACACGCCGC
This sequence comes from Novosphingobium sp., assembly GCF_036820275.1. Classification (GTDB taxonomy): domain Bacteria; phylum Pseudomonadota; class Alphaproteobacteria; order Sphingomonadales; family Sphingomonadaceae; genus Novosphingobium. The sequence continues at coordinate 93,027 of NZ_DAISLT010000019.1, read as the reverse complement.
CGCTGTTGGCGACGCCGATCAGCAGGGACCGCGCGCCCGCCCGGCGCGCCTCGGCGGGGTTCAATGCCGGAAGGCCGGTGCTAACCTTCGCGCTCGGCAGAGCAAACTCGCCGGTGCAGATGTCCGGCGCCCAGTCGCGCAGGCCATAAGCGGTTTTCGCGAAGCCCGGCTCCACCGTATCGCCAAGGAACAGCAGATAGGGCTGGGGCAATTCCGTCGAGCGGGCCGTGCGGTCGGAAGCGTCGGTCATGAGTTGAAGGGCCACCTGTCTCACCTGTCTGGGGCTGAGGACACGAAGAGGAAGCGCGCTGCGACTCCTCTCGTATGTCCTGAACCGTTGATATGGCTTGATGGTATTTTTCCAATCAGAGAATTGCAATCCCGTTTTGAAAATTTAACGTGGTCAGAAATCGAACCCGACGCCGATCAGATGGAAGCCCTTCGCCATCCACAGGATCACCAGCACACTGAGCGTCAGCAGCAGGGACCAGCCCTTCTCGAACCGCCGCCCCTTCGTTTTCCAGACAAGCACGGCATTCCAGACGGCAAGGCCCAGCGCGGCCAGCAGGACCAGCGGCGTCGCGACTTGCAACGCGCCGAGCGCCCAATCGAGTTCACCGTTCATCGAGGAAAAATCGCCCAGCAAGGCGCTGGCGAAGCGGAACCAGCAGGCCAGCACGACCAGCACCAGCCCCGCGAAGGCGCGGCTCAGGCGGTAGGCGCGCCAGGGCTGGATGCCGCGGGGCGGCACGACGCCGTAGTAGCGGCGGACCAGCGCAACCACCGGCCAGGACAGCACGGTCAGGAACAGCACGCCCAGGCTCGCCAGTATCGCCGGGTTGAGCCAGGCGATCGAAAGATACCAGGGTGCCGGTTCGAACAGCATGTAGGGCGCGGAAGAATCGAGGCCGAAGCGCACGACCCTGCCGTCCTCCACTTGTGCGGCGAGGCGCATCTTGCCGTCGCTTTCACGCCAGACGAAAGGCGCGATCTCCACCCATTTGCGGTCCTCCCCGCCGATGCCCGGCGCGGCCTTCACCCGCAGGCCGCCCTGCGCGTCCAGGTCCACCCTGATCTGGCCGCTCAGCTCGAGCGCCTTCAGGAAGCTCGTCTCCGAGCGGCGGGTCTTGTTGTAGGTGCCCACCATCATGTGGGCATGACGGCTCGCCGTGGCGGCATCGACGCGGCCATCCTTCTGGACATGGGGAAAATAGCGATCGGCAAAGGCATCGAAGAGGTGGCTGCGGATCGGACCCGATACCTTTCCGGTGCCCGCCGCGTTCATCGACATGTAGATGCCGACCCTCTCGTCCGGCAGCAGCCAGAGCTGGCTGTGGAAGGTCAGCGTATCGCCTGCGTGGGACAGCGCCCGGCGGCCGTTGATATTCTGCTCGTAGAAGCCGAGCGCCATGCCGTTGAGCGGCGGGATCGCCTTCAAGATGCTGTCGTGCATCAGCCGCGCGGTTTCCGGCCTGAGCAGCGCCCCGCCGTTTTCCAGATGCGCAATCATGAAGCGGCCCATGTCGGCCCCGGTCGCGCTCAGTCCTCCCGCGGGCCAGAAGCTGTTCAGTTCCAGCCGTGACGGCGCGCCCGATCCGCGAATGTAGCCGGAGGCGACTTGCGATCGGAGACTGGGCGGCAGGTTCTGGCTGAAGCTGGACATGGTCATGCCCGCCGGGGCGAAGACATGGCGGTTCGCATAAGTCTCGAAGGGCTCGCCGGAAACGCGCTGCACGATATAGGCGGCCAGCGTGGTGCCATAGTTCGAATAGGCGGGCGTCGTGCCGGGGGCGAAGATGCGTGTCGGCACCCAGCGCTTCAGCGCCACGTCGAGCGGGGGAATGTCCTTGAGATCGTAGCTGTTGAGCCCGCGCTGGACTTCCTCGAAGCCGGAACGATGCGTCATCAGGTTGCGCATCGTGATGGGCTTTCCGAAAGCCTCGGGAATCCGGAAGTCGAGATAGGCGTTGATGTCCTTGTCGAGATCGATCTTGCCCTGCTCCACCATCTGCATGACGGCGGTCCAGGTAATCAGCTTCGAGATCGACGCCTGCCGGAACAGTGTCCGGCCGGGATCGACGGATCGGCGGTGGGCCATGTCCGCATAGCCGAAGCCGCGCTGCGTCAGGATTTTGCCGTCCTTGACCACGACCACCACCGCACCGGCGGCATCGCCGCGCTGGAGGGCATAAGGCATGTAGCCGTCGAGCCAGGCATCGACATCCGCCTTGTCCAGAACAGGAGTTTGCGCAGCGGCAGGGCCGCCTACGGATTTCACGTTTTCCGCTGTCGGCTGCGCCGCTATCGGGCCTGCCAGTGCCAGCAACGCCATGCCGATCCAGCCGCGTAATCCGCGCATATTTATCCCCCCGTCTCGTTCGGTCGGCTCAGGGCCGGTAAGTCAATTTTCCGTTACGGAAAATTTTTCCAATCCGACAACAGACGGGTATGTTTGTCAATAGGGGCGCGGCGGCCGATCCGCTTGCGGGTGTGCCGGACGCTCAATCCTCGGCGGCGGGACCGATGGGGCGCAAGTTCGACTTGAGATCCGCATCGGTGGCGGAGCACACCGAAAGAATGCGGCAAGGCCCCTTCCCTACCGCGACATAGGCATGACCCATGGAAGCGTCGAAATAGACCGAGTCGCCGGTATTCAGCAGCGAAGGCGCATAGATATCCGTGTGGAATTCGCACTGACCTTCGATCACGAAGGCATATTCCTCACCCGGATGCCGCATCAAGTCGTCGAAATCCTCGATCGCCCGGGCTTCGATCTCGATGATCATCGGGTTCAACTGCTTGTTGAGCAGATCGGCGGACGGATACGTATAGCTGTACGTCGCCGTCTGGATCGACGGCCCCTCTCCCGCAGGCGTAATCGTGCGGCGGCCGATCGGCATCGGGGCGCGGACCGGCTTTGAAGCGGCTGCCGGAGCAGGCGCCGCGTTCGAGAACAGCTGGGCGATATCGATGCCAAGCCCCTGGCTGAGCTTCACCAGCTTTTCGTAGCTGAGCGACATCTTGCCGGTTTCGACTTTGGACAATGTGGAAACCGGCAGTCCGGTCTTCTCGCTCGCCTGCGCCAGGGTCATGCCGTTCGCGGAGCGGAACTCCCGCAGGAAAGATCCCGGATTGCTGTCTCCCGAGTTCTTACCGCCCGAAATCTTACCCATGCTATTCTGTGCGCTCTTCATCCGGTTCCGGCACCTTGCGATCACTTTTTTCCGATTAGCACGGGGTTTGCTGCGGTGCAAAGTGTCCGAGCGGCCTTGGGCACGCACATTGCGCAGTTCGGCGCGGCGATGCTAAGGAAGCAGCCTATTTTTCCGAACAGGACGCAAATGTCCGTTCGCGCAGGGCAGCATACAGGAGCATTCGGATGGCAGGCGGGCGACAGACCCTTGGCGCAGTGATCACCGGCCTGCGCACCCGCAACGGCTGGACGCTCAAGGAAATGAGCGAGCGCTGCGGCATACCCGTTTCCACCCTCTCCAAAGTGGAACATGACCGTCTTTCGCTGACTTATGACAAGCTGCTGCAAGTCAGCGAAAGACTGAACATCGGCATCGCCGACCTTTTCGTCGAAGAGGAAAATGCGGCGCCGGCGACGGTCATGGGCCGCCGCAGCATCGGTTCGATCGACAAGGCCGTTCGCGTCGATACGGACAACTACGAATACTACTATCTCTGCACCGAATTGCGGCACAAGCGCATGGTGCCGGTGATCAGCCGCATCCACGCGGAATCGCTGGAACAGTTCGGCGAACTCGTCCGCCATTCGGGCGAGGAATTCATCTACGTCGTCGACGGTGAAATCGTCGTCCACACCGAGTTCTACGACCCGATCCAGCTCAAGGCGGGCGAGTCCATCTATATCGATTCCGGTATGGGCCACGCCTACGTTTGCGCGCCCGGCTTCAAGGAGACGACGATCGTCAGCGTCATGTCCAGCGCGGAGGAGGACCTCTCCTCGCTGATCCATGAAGCCGGGCAGCCGGTGACGAAAAGCGCGGTCAAGAAACGCGCGCCTCGAAAGAACTGATCTTCTTCACGGCTTCACGGGCGTGAACAGCAAATCGCGATAGTCGTAGCTGAAATCGGCGATGGGCGAGGCCGGTTTCATCGTCACGCGCTCAACTCTGCCTTCCGCGTCCAGGCCGAAGGTCACATAGGCAGGCTCGATCGTCCGGTCCTCGAAACGGGTGAGGAAGCTGTCGTACTGGAAATGCTCCAGCTTTCCGCCCATGCGCGGGGTGGAGCGGAAATCGATGGTCAGCCCCTTCCCCTCCTGCGCCACGACGATATCGCCGTACCAGGGGTCGCGATAGGTCCCGGCATAGCGAGCCAGCGGCAGCGATGGTCCCGACCCGGCAGGACTGGCCGCCCCGACCTTGAAGGCGGCAAGGCCGTCGGCGACTTTCTTCGCCTTGACGGCACGGAACCGGGCCGGCCAGCCCTGTGCAGGCTGGCCGAGATAATGGTCGAGCAACTCGTACATCAGCCCCTGGATCAGTTCGCCGTCCTCGCTGTTGATCTGGATCGAAAAGCCGACGTCCTGCTCGGGCATCAGCACCACCACGGTCTGGAAACCGAAGACGGAGCCTCCGTGCTGGACGATCTGCGCGCCGCGATAGTCCTGCACGATCCAGCCCAGCGCATAGCTCTGGAATTTGGGCTGGCTCGCCGCCAGTTCGGCCGGTCTGGCATCGATCGGCATCAGCGTTTCCGGCCGCCACATTTCGCGCGCCTGTTCCGGGGAGAAGAGTTCCCGCCCGTCCGGCAACCTGCCCTGCCCCAGTTGCACGGCCAGCCACTTGCCCATGTCCGCCGGGCTGACCGCCAGCCCGCCCGCCGGGGCCGCGTTGCGGGCAAGCCCGTCGCGCTCGTCCAGCATTTCCTGACGGCCCGCCCCGCGCAGACCGCCATCCATGCGCGCATGCGGCTGGGCGCGGTCGGCGCTGGCGAAGCGGTCGGGATCGTCGCTGACCGAATCCGCCATGCCTGCGGGCTTGAAGATATGGTTCTTCACATAGGCTTCCCAGGTCTGTCCGGTCACTTCCTGGATCAGTTGGCCCGCCACCATGTAGAGCACGTTGTCATAGGCATAGCCGCTGCGGAAACTGGTCGCGGGCTTGATATAGCGCAGGCGCCGGACCGCTTCCGCGCGGGAGAGGTTGCTGCGCGGTACGAAGAGCAGATCGCCTGCTCCCAGTCCGAGTCCGGAGCGGTGGACCAGCAGATCGCGGATCGTCATCTCGCGCGTGACCCATGAATCCCACATCTGGAAGCCGGGCAGATGGTCGATGACCTTGTCGTCCCAGGCGATCTTGCCCTGGTCCACGAGGGTCGCGAGGGCGGCCACGGTCACCGCCTTGCCGGTCGATCCCGTGGGAAAGATCGTATGCGGGGTCACCGGATCGGCCGAACCCAGCCGTTTCACGCCGTAGCCCTTTGCCAGGACGGTCTGCCCCTGCTCGACGATGGCGATGCCGATTCCGGGCACGCCGACCTCCTGCCGCAAGGCCTCGACGCGCGCATCGAAGTCTGGCGGCGGCGCGGCGTGAGCGACAGCGGGGGCAAGCGCGAGAGCGATCAGCAGGGGTTTCATGCAATCTCCGGTTGGGGTGCCGCCCGCATATGCCGCTGACGGCGAACCAGTCGGAACAGGCCGAGGGTCAGAAGCGGCAGGAGGTAGACGGCGAGGAAGACGTAGGCGATCGCCCGGTAGCCCGTGGCGATCAGGGCGACGAGCCCGACCCGGTCGGCCACCAGCATGCAACCGGTCAGGATCACCAGCGCGATGGCAAGGCGCGCGGCACGGCCCAGTACCGCGCCGCGCCGGACATGCCAGGCCTTGGCGATCCGCTCGTTGACGGCATGAACGGCGCCGGTCCCGCTTTCCAGCAGGGCGGCGAAGATCATGATCTGGAACAGCAGATGGAAGGCCGGGCTGCCCAATTTTCCGAGCAGGAAGTCCGAGGGCAGCACTTCGAGCGCAATACCGGGGTAGAAGGCGATCATGCAGACGAAGAATATCACCGCCGGGGCCATCGCCAGCTGGCCTGCCACCAGTCCGGCCACCACGGCATCGCGGTCGGACGTCATGTGGCGCAGCACCGGCAGGATCACGACGGCGCCGATGATGTTGTAGGCGGCGTAAGTCACCCCGCCCAGCACCCAGCCGCCCGCCGCTTCGGCAGCCGGTGGCGGCTGCATGAAGCCGTTCGGGATGCGATCCCCGAAAGTCGTCAGCGCCAGCACCAGGAACAGCGCATAGACGCCGTAGAGCAGGAACGAGACCCACTTGAAAAGCTGTTCCACCGAGGCATTGCCGAAAGTGGCGAAGAAGCCGATGCCGGCCATCAGGGCAAGAGTGCCCGCGATGGCCGGCAGGCCCAGCGTCGCCTCCGCAATCGCACCGGCGGCGGCGCCGAAGACGGCAAGGATAAGGATGATGAAAAGCAGGTAGGCGACCTCGAAGATGACCCAGCCCCGCCCGAGCAGCGCCTCGAAGAAGCTGCGGTAATCGCCGGCGCCGACGGTGCGGGCGAAAAGGAAAGTGCATGCGGCCACGAGGCTCCAGATCAGCATGGCCAGGACCATGCCGGCCAGCCCGCCCCAGGGGCCGCCAGGCAGGAAGAATTCCGCCAGTTCGCGCCCGGTGGCATAGCCGCCGCCGATGATGACGGCCTTCAGCGCAAAGCCGGGCAGAAGGAAGCGCTGGAACCGGCTCGGCCCTCGGTGCTGCCCGCCATTTCCCTGCCCCCCATTTCGCGCTCCCCCATTTCCCGGCCCCGCCTGAACCATCACCTTCTCCGATTTTCTGTTATCAAAGGATCGCGCCGTGGATCAGGCCGGGACCAGGCTCTCGCGCCCCCAGATGCGTTCATCGCACCATGCCGTGCCCTCCTCGTAGCGGATCGCCGGATCGCGGTCGTTCGCCAGGAAGATCGGGCCGTCGAGATCGCAGATGTCGCAGACCTGCCCCAGCAGGAAGCTGGGTGCCATGCTGAGGGTGGAGCCGCCCATGTTGCCCACCATCACGCCAAGACCCGCAGCACGGGCGGCGCGGGCGATCATCAGGCCTTCGGTCAGCCCGCCGCACTTGTCGAGCTTGATGTTGACGACGTCGAACCGGCCGACCAGCGCGGGCACGTCGTCCAGCGTCAGCGCGCTTTCGTCCGCCGCCAGCGGGATCGGCGATGTGTAGCCGTCGAGATCGGCCTCCCGTCCGCGCGCCAGAGGCTGCTCGATCAGCGAAACTTTCGCCGCGACCATCGCCGCGACCAAGGCGTCGAGTTCGCCGATCGCGAAGCCCTGGTTGGCGTCGACGCCCAGCCAGACATCGGGCCGCGCCGCGCGGATGGCGGCGACCCGTGCGATATCGAGGTCGAGATCGCCGGTCAGCTTGACCTTGATCGCCTTGATCGGACCGAACGACACGGCCTTCTGCGCCATGACGGCAGGATCGTCCGCACCAAGCGTGAAGGTGGTGACGACAGGCCGGGGCTGCTCCAGTCCCGCCAGAGCCCAGACCGGCTTGCCGGTGCGCTTGGCGTCGAGTTCCCAGAGCGCGGCGTCGACAGCGTTGCGCGCGCCGCCGGGCGGCAGGATCTTGCGCAGCTCCGCGCGGTTCGGCCCCGCCTCGATCGCGCCTCGCTCGCGTTCGAGATCGGCGAGCATCTGCGGCTGGCGGTCGTCCAGATAATAGACGCCGTCGCCCTCGCCCCGCCCGCTATGGACACCATCGGACAGGGTCACGACCACGCAGTCCAGTTTGTCGAAAACGTAGCCCGAAATGCGGAACGGGTTCCTGTATTCCAGCCGCTCGGCCTGCACGCCGAGAGTCAGCGAAGTGGTCATGTCGAAAACTCCACGAAAGAAGTGCGCCGACCGGGCCTCGCCCGATCGGTGCAGGCATCACCAGTTGGCGCCGAAGCTGATGAGGCGGAAAGCCAGCGCGACCCACAGCATGATCCCGGCCGCGAGGACGATGAGCCCGCTCCACAGCTTGCCCAGCCAGCCGCCACCGCGCGTCCAGATCATCCGGGCATTCCAGAGGGCAAGGGCCAGGAAACCGAAGAACAGCAGCAGACCGGCGATCTGGTTGAACCAGATCAGCGCTGCGGACGTCTTGAAACCGCCGACCTTACTGGCGACGAACGCCCAGCTGCCGAGCAGCAGCGGCATGGCCCAGGCGCAGGCGCGCAAGGCACGGTGGACGGCAAGGTCCCGGCCCGTCCGGTCGAGCTTCACTCCGTACCGGCGGCGAACCAGGGCGCCGACCGGCCAGCCCAGCGCCGTCAGCACGATGATCGCCAGGGCAGCCATCGCCGCCGGTTTCAGCCAGGCGGTATCCTTGTACCAGGCGACCCGATCCCAGACCATGAACGGCGCGATCGGATCGTAGAAGACGCGCACGGCCTTGCCGTTCTCCACTTTCGCGGCGAAGCGGACGCCGTCCTCGCGGGACTGCCAGACGAACGGCGCAACCTCGATCCACTTGCGCGGCGCGCTGCCGATGGTCCGGATATTGGCCACCGTCAGCTTGCCGTCCTTGTCGGTGCCGACCCGCATCTGCGTCAGCAAGCCCATCATCGCCGCCCAGTTCTCCATGGGCTCGCGGCTGTTGGCATATGTACCGGCAACCAGCGCAGCGTGTTCGCGCGCGGTCGGCAGGTCTGCCGGGGGAGACCAGGCGGGCGCGGGGAAGTAACGATCCGCGAACTGCTTCAACATGGCATCCCGGATCGGGCTGACGGCCTTCTCCTTCCCCCGGCTGTTCATGGAAATGTAGAAGCCGACATTCTTGCTCGGAAAGAGCACGAGATTGGAATGGAACAGCTTGGTGTCGCCCGCGTGGGCAATGGCGCTAAGGCCGTTGACCTTCTGCTCGTAGAACCCGAGCATCATGCGGTTGAACCCCGGAAACGGCTCGTTGGCGGGCGAATGCATGCGCTTGGCCGTCTCGGGCCGAAGCAGCGGGCCGCCATTGTCGAGATGGGCGATCATGAACTTCGCCATGTCCGCGCCGCTGATCGAGGAACTTCCCGCCGGGGCGACCGACACGATCTCGAACGGCTCGGCCGCGCCCGATCCCAGGTCGTAGCCCTTGGCCATGTCCGCGCGCAGTCTCGCGGGCACAGGCTGGCGGAACGTCGCATGGCGCATGTCCAGCCGCTGGAAGATATTGCGCTCCACGTAGTCGTCGAAAGACAACCCGCTGACACGCTGGACGATGTAGCCCGCCAGCGCGGTCGCATAGTTGGAATAGGCCGGGGTCGATCCCGGCGCAAAGACGCGGTGCGGCGTCCAGCGCTTGACGGCGGATTCCAGCGTGGGCACGTCGTCGCGCCGGACGATCAGGTCGCGCCCCGCTTCCTCGAAGCCTGCCGTATGCGTCATGATATTGCGCAAGGTGATGGGCTTGCCGTCGAAGGGCGGAATGGCGAAATCGAGATAGCGGTTGATATCGGCATCCAGATCCAGCTTGCCCGCCTCGACCTGCTGCATCACCGCGGTCCAGGTGTAGAGCTTCGACACAGAACCGGGGCGGAACAGGGTCTTCTCCGGATCTACGGGCTTGCGGGCGGCCACGTCGGCATAGCCGAAGCCGCGCTGCGTCAGCACTTTGCCGTCCTTGACGATAACCACCACGGCCCCGGCGATATCGCCCCGGCCCAGCGCGTAAGGCATGAAGCCGTCGAGCCAGGCATCGGCATCCTGCTGCGTCAGGTCATGCCCCACCGGGACTGGCCGATTCTGCGCAGCGGCCGGAGCGCGGGAAGGCGCTTGCTGCGGTGTCTGGTCCGCCTGTGTCGCGCTGCCTGCAAGAGCCAGCGCGGCCACGGCCAAACATCTCATCCATCGCATGCTGCCAATTCCTTCCCTGGACTTGCAGACTGATCTCGCTCCCAAGGGAGGGTCAGTGCCGATCATATCCTAATTAGGACATATTTATCTATTTCAGAAAATTGTCAATCGCGATGCGCACTTCGGCATGCTCACCAGACCAGCGACGATCGCGCCACGATCAGGCTGCTGTGCGAGCGGCGGTAGGGTATGGCGCTTTCAGGCAATGCCAAGGCCTTGCTTCCCTCCGGCCAGCCGTCGCGGACTTCGACCAGAGCGACATCGACACGACCGCTCGAACCGGCCGACATGGTCAGGCGAACCGGCTCCGGGCCGCTCGCGTGGAAGGCAACCGGCGACCATTCTCCGGCTTTCAAGGTTCCTGAAACCGGCAGGTCCATCAGCCGGAGGCCGGTCAGATCCACGCTCGGCCTGACGTAGATCCGCATGAGGCGGCCGCCGTTGCGGTTGGCCGCGATCAGTTCGATCCGGCTTCCGGTCAGGTCCAGTTTCAGTTCCGGCCGGATGAAGCGGCCTGGCCTCGCCGCGGCGATCCATTGCGGGTCCTTGGCGAAGGGTGCGACAGGCTGAAGGCTCGGCGTCCCGCCATCCTGCGTGAGAACGCGGCGGACCCAGCCCGCGCGATCGAGCTTTCCGCCGACCCACTGGGCGCGGTGCTTGTCGATGTCGTCGAGATGGAAAGCCTCGACCAGATCAGGCGTCTCTTCCGTAGGCGTACGCGCCTTGATCACGACGCCGATGCAGAGAGCAATGCCGAGGACGACGCAAAGCGCCCCGGCTCGCGACAAATGACCTGCCGACCAGAAAAGAGGCATCAATGCCAGCAATGTCACCAGAATGAAGGGCGCGATCACGGCGGGCAGGCTCGCGCCGATCATGAGGAAGAAATCATGGCCCGACCGCGCCATCAACCCGGCGATCAGAACGGCGGGCAGCACCGTCAGCGCCAGTCCTGACGGCCGCATGATCCGCTCCGGTGCCAGCAGCACGAAGGCCAGCGAGGGAAGCAAAAGCAGCAGGGGCCAGATCAGGACATGGGCTCCGTGTGGAAGGAAGACCTGCAAGATCAGCGCCATCAGGCCAAGCATCGCGGCGGCCCCGGCGAACCATCCGCCAAGTCGCGCCGGACGCCGCATGCCCGCGAATGCCAGAAGCATCGCCGTTACCGAAAGGCCGAAGGGAACCCAGTTCGCCTTGCCGAGCAGGGACGCCAGCAACCCGGCCAGGCAAAGTCCCGCCATGGCGAGCCATGGCCGCCCCGTGGCTGCGGCATGGAGAAGCAGCAGGCCGGTCCCGAACCCCAGGAAAACGGCGGCCGCGAGCAGCCAGCCGAACTGCCCGATCAGCGCATAGGGCGAAGCCGCCTCACCCGCTGCAAGGACGATGACACGCATGGCCAGCATCAGCGCGGTCACGATCCCGATCTGCAAGACCAGCAAGCCGCCCGTCCCGGCCAAAGTTTCGCGCCACCCGATCGTACGGCGCCTGAAAGCGATCGTCAGGATTGCCCCTATGCCGCCCACCGCGACAAGCGCCAGCACCCAGCCCAGCCAGATCGGATAGGTCACCAGATGAAGGCCGAAGAGGTCGGCGAAGACCTTGTCCTCGCGCGGCTGCTCCAGAGTTTCGGCCTGGGCCAGCGCGCGGACGACGGGCAGGACCTGATCGCCCATATGCTGGAGACTGCCCGCGTTGAGCCGTTCCGGCGTCGACAGCATCGTGTGGTAGGCCATCTGGTGGCCGAGGAAAGCGAAGTTCATTCCCGGCAGGCCCTTGTCGAGCGCCGCCGTCAGATCGGTATCGTTCGGCATCCGCTTGTAGACCGTCACCAGCAGCGAATCCGCCGCCGGCGAGGGAACCGTGCGTCGGTAGAGATCGATCAGCCCCGCATTTCCAGCGCTCGTCTGGAACATCAAGGCCCGGCCGCTATCCCCGCGCGCTTCCAGATTAACCACGACGCCGATCGAATCGCGCAAGGGGTCGGATGCGAAAAAGGCGGTCGAGCCAAGGAGGCCTGCCTCCTCGCCGTCGGTGAACAGGAAGATCACCGTGCGGCGCTGCGGTCCGGAGGCCTTGAGCGCGCGGGCCACTTCCAGCGCAACGGCCACGCCCGAAGTATCGTCACCCGCCCCCGGAGAAAGTGCGGCAGTATCGTAATGCGCCATCAGCAGGACCGCCGGAAGCGCGGGATCGGTGCCCTTCAGTTCTCCCACCAGGTTGCGCATGCGCCCCGCGATCACGGCATCGCCCAGATAGCGCCGCGCGGAAATGGCGACTTGCGACCTTGCTTGCGGATCGAGCCCGAGAGCCGTCATCCGCGCGGTCAGATAGCGCCGGGTTTCCTCGATTTCCGCCGACCCCGTCGTATGAGGACGCGCCGCGATCGACCGCACGTCCTGCATCGCCCGGTCGGCGGAGAATTGCGTCGTGCTGATATCCGCAGGCTTCGGGGACGGCAGCCGGTTCGCCAGTCCCCCCAACGCAGCCCCCAGGACGATCACGAAGACGACCGACAACCACCGCACGGCGGGAGCGGACAACAGGGTGCAACGCATCACCGGCACATCTCCAATATGAGAATATTCTCTTTATGAGTGATTGATCTCATATTTTGAAAATATTTCAACCGGGATCACCCCGCAAGAATGAGCGCGGGTGCCTCGATCAGCTTCTTGAGGTCCTGGGCGAAGCTGGCGGCATCCCAGCCGTCTACCACGCGGTGGTCGCAGGACATCGAGATATTCATGATCTTGCGCTTCTCGATGCGCTCGGTGCCGTCGGCGCCCTTCACGAACATCGGTCGCTCGACGATCCGGTTCGGACCGATGATCGCCACTTCCGGACGGTTGATGACCGGCGTGGTCGCCACCCCGCCCATCGGCCCGAGCGATGTCACGGTAATCGTCGAACCCGAAAGCTCGGACGACTTGGCCGAACCATCGCGCGCGGCCTGCGCCAGACGGCCGATCTCGGTGGCGAGTTGCCAGAGATTGCGATCCTGCGCGTCGCGGATCACCGGGACCATCAGTCCTGCCGGGGTCTGCGCCGCCATGCCGACATGGACCGAACCATAGCGCGTCACCACGCCCGCTTCGTCATCGTAGTGGGCATTCAGCATCGGATACTTCGGCAGCAGCTTGCAGATCGCCGTGATGAGGAACGGCAGCATCGTCAGCTTGGGACGCCCGTCCACATTGGCGCCCCTGCCCTCGTTAAGCTGCGCGCGGACCTCCTCCAGCGCCGTCACGTCATATTCCTCGACATAGGCGAAGTGCGGGATCTGGCGCTTGGACGCCGCCATGTTCTCGGCGATGCGGCGGCGCAGGCCAATCACGCGGACCTGCTCATCCTGCCCCTTGCGACCGGCAGGCTGGAAGCCGCCCGCGGCATTGTAGGCCAGGAACGCGTCGAGATCGGCATGCCGCAGGCGGCCATCCTCGGCCGGACGCACTTCGGACAGGTCGATACCGAGATCGGCGGCACGCTTGCGCACCGCCGGGCTGGCCATGACTTTGGCGTGGGCGGCTGAGGGTCTGGGCGCGGGCGTGGGCGCGCGGGCTTCGACAGGCTCAGCCTGAGCGGGTGTGGGGGATGGGGCCTGAGCAGGTGCAGGTGCTACAGTGGCTTCGGTTTCCACGACCTCCGCTCGTGCTGAGCCCTGAGCTTGTCGAAGGGTCGAAGCACCGGCCACTGCCCGCTCAGCACGCTCGATGACCTCGGCCTTCGACGCAGGCGCGCGGTCGACTTCGTTCCCCGCGCCTTCGACCTCGATCACCACCAGCGGCGAGCCGATGGCGATCACATCGCCCGTCTCGCCCGCCACTTCGACGACCACGCCCGAAACCGGGCTCTCCATCTCGACCGTCGCCTTGTCAGTCATCATGTCGGCAAGGCGACCGTCTTCCTCGACCGTGTCCCCGACTTTGACGTGCCAGGCGACGATCTCGGCCTCGGCGATACCCTCGCCGATGTCCGGCAGGCGGAATGTGAAACGACCCATCAACTGTTCTCCATCACGCGGCGCAAGGCCGCGCCGATCCGGGCCGGACCCGGAAAGTAATCCCACTCGAAAGCATGGGGGTAAGGCGTATCCCATCCGGCAACCCGCTCCACCGGCGCTTCGAGATGATAGAAGCAGCGCTCCTGCACCAGCGAGGACAGTTCGCCGCCGAACCCGCCGAACCGCGATGCCTCATGAACGACGACACAGCGCCCTGTCTTGCTCACCGAACGGACGATCGCCTCGATATCCAGCGGCACGATGGAGCGCAGGTCGATCACTTCGGCATCGATGCCCGTATCTTCCACCGCTGCCAGCGCGACATGAACCATCGTGCCGTAAGCCAGGACAGTCGCGTCCTCGCCCTCACGCGCGATCCGGGCTTCGCCCAGGGGCACGCGATAGTGGCCCACCGGAACCTGCGCATCGGCATGCCCTGACCATGTCGCCAGTTCCCGCTCGTGACGCCCGTCGAAAGGCCCGTTGTAGAGACGCTTGGGCTCCAGAAAGATCACCGGATCGTCGCATTCGATGGCCGCGATCAGCAAGCCCTTGGCATCATAGGGCGTCGAGGGGATCACCGTTTTGAGGCCGGTGACATGGGCGAAGATCGCCTCGGGACTCTGGCTGTGGGTCTGGCCGCCGAAGATGCCGCCACCGTAGGGCGAGCGCACCGTGATCGGCGCCCAGAACTCGCCTCCGGAACGATAGCGCAAGCGCGCCGCCTCGGACACGAGCTGGTCGTAGGCCGGCAGGATATAGTCCGCGAACTGGATTTCCGGCACCGGCCGAAGCCCCTGCGCGCCCATGCCGATGGCGGCAGCGATGATCCCGCCTTCCGAGATCGGCGTATCGAAGCAGCGCTTCGCCCCGTGGTGCGCCTGAAGGCCGTCGGTCGCCCGGAACACGCCGCCGAAGTAGCCGACATCCTCGCCGAAGACGAGCACATCGGGATCGCGCGCGAGCATGACGTCCAGCGCATCGTTGATCGCGCGGATCATGTTGAGTTCGGCCATCGCTCAGACCCCCGCTTCGCGCCGCTGTTCAAGCAGGCGCCAGTCCGGCTCCGCGAACACGCCTTCGAACATTTCCGCCAGCGGCGGCTTGGACTTGCCCAGCGTGCCGACCGCCTCGCCCGCCCGCACCGCCGCACGCACCTCTGCGTCGAGTTCGGCCAGCAAGGCCTCGTGCAGCCGGGCATCCCATTCGCCAAGGCGGACAAGATGCTGGCGAAGCCGCTCGACCGGATCGCCGAGCGGCCAGCATTCGCCTTCCTCGCGCGGCCGGTAGCGGGTGGGATCGTCGCTGGTGGAGTGCCCGGCAACCCGATAGGTGAAGAACTCGATCAGCGTCGCGCCCTTGTTCGCGCGGGCGCGCTCGGCGGCCCACTGCGTGGCGGCGGCCACCGCCAGGAAATCGTTCCCGTCGACCCGCAGCCCCGGCAGGCCGTAGCCGATGGCACGACCGGCAAAGGTCGTGTTCTCGGTTCCCGCAAGCCCGGCAAAGCTCGAAATCGCCCACTGGTTATTGGTGACCGCGAAGATCGCCGGTGCCCGGTAGACGGCGGCGAATGTCAGGGCTTCGTGGAAATCACCTTCCGCCGTGGTGCCTTCGCCGGAATAGGCCAGAGCGATGCCGTCCTGCCCGCGATAGGCCGATGCCATTGCCCAGCCCACCGCATGGCCGAGCCGCGTGCCGAGATTGCCCGAAAGCGAATAGAACCCGTAGTCGCGCGCCGAGAACAGGATAGGCAACTGCCGTCCGCGCAAGGGATCGTTCTCGTTGGAGAAGATCTGGTTGACCATGTCCACCAGCGGGTAGCCCCGTGC
>NZ_DAISLT010000019.1:58246-77315 GCF_036820275.1 Novosphingobium sp. | reverse complement strand
GCATGAAGCCAGCCCATCACCCGGTAGGTGGGAAAGCACATGTCGCCGGACTCGAGCACAAGCGCCTGCGCCGCCGGAATGGCCTCCTCGCCGGTGGATTTCATGTAGAAGCTGGTCTTGCCCTGTCGGTGGGCGCGGAACAGCCGGTCGTCGAAGGCGCGGGTACGGAGCATGGCGCGCAGTCCCCTGCGCATCAGGTCGGGCGAAAGTTCGGGCTTCCACGGCCCCACCGCCTGGCCATCCTCGTCCAGCACGCGAATGAGTTCGAACGGCAAATCGCGCATGTCCGCAGCATTGCCGAGCGGATCGGGACGGCGAACGAGGCCGGCAGCAGGGATATCCAGATGGTCGAAAGTTGCTGCATCCCCCGGCCGCGCGGGCGGCTCTGGAATATGCAGATCGAGTGGTGGCCGGTTCGCCATGATTCCCCTTCCCGTTGGTCTGGCTGGGGAAGCTAAGGAGCGGGCGCAGGAAAATCCTGTTCTAATTTTCTCAATTTTGGCATTTAAACGAACACTATGTTCTCATATTGAAGCCAATGATAGGATATCATTCCAATCCAGCAGAGATGATCGGGAATCGAAGAATGGACGATATCGACCGCAAGATATTGCGAACCTTGCAGGATCATCCCGAAATGCCGCTTGCCGACCTTGCTCCCCTGGTGGGCCTTTCGCAGACACCGTGCTGGCGGCGCCTCAAGAAGCTGGAAAGCCAGGGCACCATCCGGGGCCGCGCGGTGCTGCTGGATCCCGCCATGCTGGGGCTGACGGTCAACGTCTTCGCCTATATCAAGCTCAAATCGCACGACGAGGCGACGCTGGAAGCGCTGGAAAGCGCGGTCGAGAAGCATTCGGAAATCATCGAATGTTTCTCGATGAGCGGCGAAAGCGATTACCTGCTGCGGGTGATCGTCGCCAGCGTCGAGGCCTACGAACGCTTTCTGAAGCGCGAACTTCTGCACCTGCCGGGCGTCGGTTCGATCAACTCCAGCTTCGCCTTGAAGCGGGTCAAGGAAACCACCGTCCTGCCGATATGACAGGCCTTCTCGAATAATTTTCTAAAACAGTTGAAATTCTCCAATTGGAAAATATCATTCTCCAATCTGGTGCTGATTCTCGCCCGGCCAATAGCTGAAAGAGATCCGACGCTGCGGGAAGGAGAGGATGAGGCCGTATCGCCCGCTCTCCTCCAAGGGGGAATGCTTCATGATCCAATGCTTCCATCGATCGGCGCCTACGCCCCCTACGCTTCGGATTGTCCGGAAAAGGGAGGCGATCTGATGCCGTCGCTCAAGCTCGGCGCATCGATCGAGACGCTGCTTCTTGCCGAACCTTTCCGCATATCGGGCCGCGAGATCGACCGCGCGGAAGTGATGGTCGTCACGCTGGACGACGGCCGTCATCTCGCACGCGGCGAGGCGAGCGGCGTCTATTACGTGGGTGACGATATCCCGCAGATGCTGGCTTGCCTGGAAGATGCCCGCAGCGAGATCGAAGCCCATCCCCCGCGCGAAGCACTCCGCGCGATCCTGCCGTCAGGCGGCGCGCGCAACGCCGTGGATGCCGCGCTCTGGGATCTGGAAGCGCGCCGATCGGGCCGCCCGGCGTGGGAATTGGCCGGACTTACCGCCCCGTCTCCCCTGAGGACGACTTTCACCCTGGGTGCCGACACGCCCTCGGAAATGGCCCTGCGCGCACGGCGTCATGCCCAGGCGCGCGCCATCAAGATCAAGCTGACCGGCGACCTCCCTCTCGACATTGCCCGGGTCAAGGCCATCCGCGAAGCCTGTCCCGAAGTCTGGCTGGGCGTCGACGCCAATCAGGGCTTTGCCATAGGCGATCTCGAAGCCCTGGTCGCCGCCATGGTCGAGGCCGAGGTCTCGCTGATCGAGCAACCGCTGGCGCGAGGCAAGGAAGCGGATCTCGACGGGTTCCGCTCCCCCATCCCGATCGCGGCCGACGAGAGCGCCCTCACCCCGGACGACCTGCCGAATCTGAAAGGCCGGTTCGATGTGGTCAACATCAAGCTGGACAAGTGCGGTGGGCTTACCGAAGGCCTGGCCATGGCCGCCGCCGCGCGTCAGGCCGGGCTTGGCGTCATGGTCGGCTGCATGGTCGGCAGCAGCCTGGCCATGGCGCCCGCCTTCCTGCTCGGCCAGATCTGCGATCTCGTGGACCTCGACGGGCCGCTGTTTCTCAAGCAGGATCGCAAGCCTGGCGCACTCTATGAAGACGGCATGATCCACTGCGACGCATCCCTATGGGGCCATCCATGAACAGCTTCCGGGCGATCGGGTAAGAGACATGCACGGAACCCCCGCGAGCACCGCGCCTTCGCGCAACTGGTTCGGCCAGCCTCCAGGGCTGACCGTGCTGTTCCTCACCAATATGTGGGAGCAATTCTCCTACTTCGGCATGCGGGCGCTATTGGTCTACTACATGACCCGGCAACTCATGCTGGGGCAGGTGCAGGCTTCGTTCGTCTACGGCGCCTACACCGCCTGCGCCTATTTCACGCCGATCCTGGGCGGGATGATCGCGGATCGCTGGCTGGGCAAGCGCCGC
The DNA here is from genome assembly GCF_036820275.1 of Novosphingobium sp. Lineage (GTDB taxonomy): Bacteria > Pseudomonadota > Alphaproteobacteria > Sphingomonadales > Sphingomonadaceae > Novosphingobium. The sequence goes on along the minus strand of NZ_DAISLT010000019.1, from coordinate 74,748 downwards.
GCGGTCATGCTCGGCGCCACGATCATGGCCGCCGGTCACTTCATGATGGCCTTCGAGCCGCTGTTCTATGCCGCTCTTGCCACGATCGCGCTGGGCAATGGCCTGTTCCTGCCCAGCCTGCCCAGCCAGATCAACGACCTCTACGCGCCGGGCGACCCCCGGCGCGGCTGGGCCTACAACGTCTATTATCTGGGCATCAACATCGGCGGGTTCCTGGCTCCGCTCATCTGCGGGACACTGGGCGAGCTCTACGGTTGGCACTACGGTTTCGGAGCGGCGGGGATCGGCATGTTCGTGGGCCTGCTCGTCTATCTCCTCGGCCAGCGTCACCTTCCGCCCGAGCGCCTTCCCCTGTCCCGGACGCAAGACGAGACGCAAGTTCACTCCGGCGGCGAGCGCCGCATCTGGATGGTTCTCGCCGCCGTCGGGCTTTGCGTAACGGTGTTCCGGGGCGCCTACGAGCAAGTGGGCAATACCGTCGCGCTCTGGGCCGATAGCGGGATAGACCGCCAATTCGGCAGCCTGACGATCCCGATGACCTGGTTCCAGGCACTCAATCCCCTGCTGGTGATGATGCTGACGCCGCCCCTGCTTTCCGTGTGGCGCAAGCGCGCGGATGCGGGCCGCGAGGCCGCCCCCGCGCGGCGCATGACGCAAGGGGCGCTGATCGTCGCGCTGGCCTATGCGTTGCTGGCGATCGTCTCATGGCAGGCCGGCAGCGATCGTGCCGACTGGCTCTGGCTCGTGGCCTTCTTCGTCCTGTTCACGACGGGCGAATTGTTCATCCTGCCCACCGGCCTCGGCCTTTTCGCACGCCTCGCCCCGCCGCGCCTCGGTGCGACGACCGTGGCTGCCTGGTATCTCGCGATCTTCGCGGGCAGTCTCAGCGCGGGTCTGGTCGGTATGCTGTGGAGCCGGATGGAACCAGGCGCCTACTTTGCTCTGCTCTCAGCCATCGCCGTTGCCGCAGCGTTGCTTCTATACTTTCTCGATCCCGCCGTTCGCCGTGTGGACCGATCCTGGACGTGCTGACAATCTCACGGCTGACCAGAAGCACCGCGCGAGGTTCGTTCAAACATCCTGCTCCAAGTCAGCCGCAGGGAAGCGGCTATATTTAGCGTTATTTCATCTGGCGTGTGGTCGAAGTTCCTATTCGGTTTTACCGTCAGGCCAGCATGTCATGTATCTTCAATGCCAAGGCGTCCAAGGCGAAGGGCTTGGTGATCATGTCCATGTTTGTGCCCAGGAAGCCCGAGCGAATAGCGGCATTCTCCGCATAACCGGTCACGAACAGGATAGGGAGTTGGGGACGATGCTCACGCGCAACTTCGGCGAGCTGGCGCCCATTCATTCCTGGCAGGCCAACGTCCGAAATCATCAGGTCCAGCGATCTTGCGGATTCCAGAACAGGAATGGCTTCGACGCCGTCCCCGGCTTCCACCGATGCGTAGCCCAATTCCTCCAGCACTTCACAGATGAGAAGACGGACGGAGGTATCGTCTTCAACGACAAGAACCGTCTGGCCCTGCCCTTCATGGACAAGCGCGAAATCGTCCTCCACGTCATCTTCGCCGGTTGCCGTCGCAGGCAAAAGCAGCTTGATGGAGGTTCCTTGGCCGGGTTGGCTGTGAATGCGAACCTGCCCGCCCGATTGTCGGACGAAGCCGTAGACCATCGAGAGTCCCAAGCCCGTACCTTGCCCGATCGGCTTCGTGGTAAAGAACGGTTCGAATACCTTTTCCAGAAGATCAGGCACCATGCCAACACCGGTATCGGATACGGCGACGACGACGTATTTGCCTGGAGCTATATCCAGTTTTTCAGACTCACGAGCCTCGTCCACCTCGACCACACTGACCTCGACGGTAAGGAGGCCGCCATCCGGCATGGCATCCCGCGCGTTGATGGCAAGGTTGAGGATCGCATTCTCAAGCTGATTACCATCGATTTCCGCATGAGGATTTCCGATCCCAGGCACGATCTTGAGCGCAATATTTTCGTGAATCGATCGCGTGAGCAAGTCTTCCAGCGACCGTGTAAGAGCGTTTATATCGGTCGACTTGGCATCGAGCGACTGGCGCCGCGAGAACGCGAGCAAACGGGCGGTCAGTGCTGCCGCCCGCTGGGCCGATGCTGAGCCCGCGTCCATGAAGCGATCGATATCCTCGGTTCGCCCTGCGGCGAGCCGACGCTTCACGATATCGATCCCGCCGATAACGCCAGTGAGCATATTGTTGAAATCATGGGCAATGCCGCCGGTGAGCTGACCGACCGCTTCCATTTTCTGGCTTTGTCGCAGGGCGGCCTCAGCACGCGCACGGCTCGCCATCTCCGTTTCCAAGGCCGCTGTACGCTCGGCGACCTTGTGTTCAAGGGTCTGGTTCAGGCGTTGCGCGGCCTGAATCAGGCGCGCGTTCTCGATGGCGATCGCGGCATGGGCGGCCAAGCCCAAGGCGAGCCGCTCAGAGCGGGCATCGAAGCGGTCAGTTTCAGCATGTCCGAAGAAGAGGCCGCCGATAACATCGCCCGATCGAGAGATCACTGGAACGGCAAGATAACTTACAACCGTCAAATGTCCCTTGGGCATGCCATGGAAGGGAGCACTGTGGCCGTAGCGAGGATCGCGGCGGATATCGCCCGAACGCACGGGACCTTCACCCGAGAATGTAGGACCAAACACCGCTGTGTTGCGCGGCATCGGAAAGCCCGAAAACGCGTCCATGGGGGCGCCGGACAGGCTGTAAAGCAGATAACTTTCGCCTGCGTCGTCGATGCGATTATAGAAAAATGCACCGAACTCGGCACCGGTCAATTCGCGTCCGGCATCGATGACAGCTTGAACCAGGGCATCGAGGTCGAGTTCGGCGGCAACCCGCTCTCCCGTTCGGTTGAGGATTTCGAGGGCGAGACTTTCCTCCCTCAGCGCCGCTTCCGAAGCCGCGAGCGCCGCTTCGGATATCTTGCGAGCGGATATATCGATGACCGTACCGATAAAACGCGTTGCCCGGGCATTTTCGAAAACCGCGCTACCCTTTGCGCTGATCCAGCGCTCCACTCCGTCCGCAATGCCGACGGTTCGAAACTCTATATCATATTGGCCGCTTCCATCAGGATCCAGAGCGGCCATGACCGCAGCGTCGGCGCGGGAGCGATCGGCCGGATGAAGCCCCGAAAGGAAGCTGTCCTCATAGCTGACGTCCGCGTCAGGAGGCAGGCCGAACATGGCCTTGCAGCGTTCATCCCATCGCAAGGAACGGCTTCCGGGATCGAAATCCCAGGTCCCGATATTGGCGGCTGCGGTGGCGAGGCGTAGACGACTTTCACTTGCCGCCAGATCTTCCATGCGATCCCGCATCTCGAACTGCTTGCGTCGCGCGCGCATTGCCGAAGCGATCGCGCTGACAAGCGAGGCGATACCGAGCGGCCGTTCGAGAACGACCGTATTGCGCACGAGATCGAGGAGCGGCGAAGGGCTGTTATCTCCCGCAGAGCGCCCCGATCGCTGCGCCTTGAGAAGAATGAAAGGCACGTCGGACCAGGGGGGCTGGGCATCGAGTGCCAAGCGCAATTCGCACAGGCCGCCGAGCAGCGCTTCCTGGGTCACAAGTACCGTACCGACCTGCTCGTCGAGCGCTGCCGCAACCGCTTTAAGGTCCTTGCAGATTACGGCTTCGTACTGTTTCCTTGCAAGGAGGTCTGCCACGCTTTCGGCATCGCGTCCGAACGGTGCGCAGATGAGAACGCGATGCCCTTCATCTGCCTCCTCAAGCGCCATTGGCCCGGTCTTCCATCAAGGGAGCAGAGTTGCCGAGATATTCGGGCGTACCGGTAAGCACCCCCCTGAATGCCGTGAGAGGTTCACCGACCCGCACGCCTTCCTTGTCGATGCGAAACTCTCGGATCGCATCCTCGTGCATGCCGCTGCGGTTCTTGATGACCGATATGGCCTTGCGAATGCGTCCGCCCGCCTCGAAGAACCGAAGAAGCACGACGGCGTCAGCGATGTAGGAGATGTTGAGGCTCGTCGACATCGAGCCGACGAGACCCTGCTGCGGATTGATGAGGAAGGTGACGACACCCTTTTGACTGAGATAGGAGAGCAACTCATGCATTTGCAGCAGCAATTGCTGCTCTTGAGGCATTGCGGCGAGATAGCCGTTCAAGCTGTCGATCACGATGAGGCGGACGCCGCGCTGTTCAACCTCCTGCCGGACGCGAGCGGCGAACTCACCCGGCGATATTTCGGCGGGGTCGATCTGCTGGATGTCGAGGCATCCCTTCTCGACATGGCGATCGATTTCGAGCCCGAAGGCACGGGCCCTGAAAAACAGTGTACCGATACGCTCGTCGAACTCGAATATCGTGCAGGCTTCGCCCTGTTCACACGACGCGTAGAGATACTGCAGCGCAATCGTGGTCTTGCCCGATCCCGCCGGTCCGGTGATGAGAATGCTGCTCCCCCGCAAAGGCCCGCCACCAAGCAGATTGTCCAATTCGACCACCCCGCTTTTCACGGGCTCGTCGGAAAATTCCGCGTGATGATCGGCCGCGATCAAACGCGGAAAGATGTCGACACCGCCCTTGCGGATGTTGAGGTCATGAAACCCGGCGATGAAATCGATGCCGCGCAATTTCTGCACTTGCATGCGCCGGCGTGCAGCACCGAATTCGAGCGTCAGCCGTTCGAGCGTAATGACGCCGTGGCAAAGGCTGTGGAGGTGGGCATCGCGAGCATCGCCTGCGCCGGTCATGTCATCGACGAGAATGACCGTCATGTCGCGGCCGGAGAAGAACTGCTTGAGGGCCAGGACCTGCCTTCGATATCGCAGCGGATCCTGGGCGAGAAGCCGCATCTCCGACAAGCTGTCGAACACGATACGTCTCGGCTTTACGCGCTCCACCTCATCCTGAATGAGCCGGATCGTTTCGCCCAGCTCCATTTCCCACGGATGGATAATGGATTGCTCCCGTCCATCGCCGAAAATGTTCTCCGTGGATTCAAGTTCGAATACGTCGAAGCCCTCGAGATCCCAACCGTGGGACCAAGCGACCACACGCAACTCCTCGCGCGTTTCCGAGAGCGTGATGTAGAGTACGCGTTCGCCGTTCCGAACACCTTCCCGAAGGAATTGCAGCGCAAGAGTGGTCTTGCCCGACCCCGGTGCGCCTTCGAGCAGGTAAAGGCGGCTTGACGGGAGGCCGCCCCTTAGAACCACATCCAGTCCCGGGTTCCCTGTCGAAATAATCTGAAAGTCGCTCATGGCCCCCTGCTCCGATGACTTGGCTCCCTGGCCGATCGACATTTGCTCTATCCAATAAAGCCGATCAAACCCAATCCGAATGGCCCGGCAACGCGAAATCCGGCACCGTTGACGCGCTTCGATGGCGCTGCGGCGATAGGCTGCAACACCGACACGGCATCATCAACGACCAACCGGTCCAGACGTTCCGATTTCATCGGCCCAAATTTCGGGTGAGCGCTTTCGCAGACGAGCCTGTTGCAGCCGGTGGCAAGACCCGAGGATATTGCCGGATCCGGCCAGTCGGAATCCGCATGCTGTAATGCTGCCGAACGCAGTGCCGTCAAAGCCTGCGCCACGAAGCAGGGTCTCGCCGACAGTTCCGCATGGATCATCTCCGCGCTCCACGCGTTGAAGTGGCTGGAGAAGGAGCCTGAGAATGTCGCCTGTCACTGCCGCCGTCACCGGCGCCCGCCGCGAATTGTTGACACGCCCGGTGCTTTCGCTGGTGCAGTCCGCCCTGCCCGCGCTGTCGGCCACCGAGAACGAGGCGATCGAGGCCGGAAACACCTGGTGGGACGCCGCCCTGTTCACCGGAAATCCGGATTGGGAGGCTCTGCTAGCGGTGCCGCCCGCCACGCTTACGGCCGAGGAACAGGCTTTCATGGCCAGCCCCGTCGAAACGCTCTGCGCGATGATCGACGACTGGCGCATGACCTGGGAGACGCACGACCTGCCACCCGAGGCCTGGGACTATCTGAAGCGCAAGAAGTTCTTCGGCATCATCATTCCGAAAAAGCACGGCGGTCTCGGCTTTTCTAACTTCGCCCATAGCGAGATCGTCCGCAAGATCGCGACGCGCTCGGTCTCCGGCGCGGTTACGGCCATGGTCCCCAACTCGCTGGGACCGGGTGAACTGATCCTCCGTTTCGGCACCCCGGAACAGCAGGAGCACTGGCTACCCCGTCTGGCCGACGGGCGCGAGATTCCCGCCTTCGGTCTCACCAGCCCTGAAGCCGGATCGGACGCCGCGGCGATGGTCGATGAAGGCGTGGTCTGCCGGGGCGAATGGCAGGGCGAGGAGGTACTCGGCATTCGCCTCAACTGGCACAAGCGCTACATCACCCTCGGCCCGGTTGCGACGATCCTCGGCCTCGCCTTCAAGCTGCGCGATCCCGACCATCTGCTGGGCGGGGAGGACGAGATCGGCATCACCGTCGCGCTGGTGCCGACCGACCTGCCCGGCGTCACCATCGGGCGCCGCCACATCCCCTCGATGCAGACGTTCCAGAATGGTCCCAACCAGGGCAAGGACGTGTTCGTTCCGCTCGAAAACGTGATCGGCGGACCGGAGCGTGTGGGCCAGGGCTGGAAGATGCTGATGAGCGCGCTCGCCGCCGGTCGCGGTATTTCGCTCCCTTCGCTCTCGGCGGCGGCGGGCGCTTTCGCGGCGCATACGACCGGCGCCTATGCGCGGGTGCGCTCGCAGTTCAACCTGCCGATCGGCAAGTTCGAGGGTATCCAGGAACGCCTCGCCCGGATCGCCGGCAATGCCTACCTGCTCGACGGTGCACGGCGGCTGACATGCGCCGGACTGGATCAAGGCAACCATCCCGCCGTGATTTCCTCGATCCTCAAGCTGCACGCCACCGAGCGGATGCGCGTCGTCATCAACGATGCGATGGACGTCCACGGCGGCAAGGCCATCATCGAGGGGCCGCGCAACTACATGGGCAGTCAGTACCGTGCCATTCCTGTCGGCATCACCGTCGAGGGGGCGAACATCCTGACGCGCAGCCTGATGGTGTTCGGCCAGGGCGCCATCCGCGCGCATCCCTATCTGCTCGAAGAGATCCGCGCAGTGGGCGATGCCGATCGCAGGCGGGCGCTGGCGCAGTTCGACCAGGTGTTGTGGAAGCATGTCGGCCATGCGCTCAAGACCGCGATCCGCACGTTCGCGCGCAGTTGGAGTGGCGGCCTCTTCGCCCCTGCGCCCAGGGCCGGAAAGGCGACGCGCCATTATCGCCAGATGAGCCGCTATGCCGCAGCCTTCGCCTTCTGCTCGGACATCGCCTTCCTGACGCTGGGCGGCGAACTCAAGCGACGCGAGCTGCTTTCGGCGCGACTGGGGGACGTGCTTTCGGAACTCTACATGCTCTCGGGCGCACTCAAGCGCTGGGAAGACGAAGGGCGACAGGACGACGACTTGCCGCTGCTCGACTGGTGCATGCAGAGCGGCTTCGCCAGCATCGAACAGAGCTTCGCGCAGATCATCGAGAACTTCCCGGCGCGCCCGGTCGGCTGGATGCTGCGACTTTTCGTGATGCCCTGGGGACGTCGCCGTCACGGCCCGTCCGACCGCACCGTGCGCCGCTGCGCCGAAATCCTGCTGGAACCCTGCGCCGCGCGCGACCGTCTGGTCGAGAACGTCTACATCGGCGGCGAGGACGAGGCCGTCGCCCGCCTGACCGAGGCTTTCCGCAAGACCGTCGCCACCCAGCCCATCCACGACCGTATGAAACAGGCCCGCATCCGCGATGCCGACAAGGCGCTGGCGGCAGGACTGATCTCCGCCGACGAACGCGAACGGCTGCGGGAGGCTGACGCGGCCGTTGCCGAAGTCGTCTCCGTCGACGATTTCGCGCCGGAGGAACTGGCACGCCCATCGTCCACCCCCTCTCCCTCCGAAAGCCCGCGACACGAGCACGCCGAATGAGCCGCGCTGTCTATATCGTCGACGGCGCGCGCACGCCGTTTCTCAAGGCGCGCGGCGGCCCCGGCCCATTCACGCCGGTCGATCTGGCCGTGCAGTGCGGACGGCCTCTGCTACTGCGCCAACCCTTCGTCCCGGACGATATCGACCAGGTGATCCTCGGCGTCGTCAACGTCATCGCCGACGAGGCCAATCCGGCACGTGTTGCCGCGCTGCGGCTCGGCTGCGGGGCACAGACCACCGCATTTACGGTCCAGATCAACTGCGGATCGGGCATGCAGGCGATGGACACGGCCTATCGCTACATTGCCGACGGCGGCAGCGACCTGATCCTTGCGGGCGGGGCCGAAGCGCTGAGCCATGCGCCGTTGGTACTGCGGCAGGATGCTGTGGAATGGCTCGCGGCGATGCAGGGAGGCAAGGACGGCCCGCTCGGCATGCTGAAAGCGGCCGCACGGTTCCGACCCGGGTTTCTGAAGCCTGTCGTCGGCCTCGAACGCGGGCTGATCGATCCGATCACGGACCTCGGCATGGGCCAGACCGCCGAAGTGCTCGCCCACCTCTTCGGCATTTCCCGCAAAGAGGCCGACGCCTATGCGGCGGAGAGCCACAAGCGGCTCGCGCGGGCAAAGGCCGAGGGCTGGCTGAAGGGCGAACTGGTACCGGCCTTCGCCCGCGACGGCACAGTGTACGACCATGACGACGGCGTTCGGCCCGACAGCACCCCGGACAGGCTGGCCAAGCTGCGCCCGGTCTTCGAGCCGCCCTACGGGAAAGTGACGGCCGGCAACAGCTCGCAGATCACCGATGGCGCCTGCTGGACCATCCTGGCATCGGAGCAGGCGCTCCGGAAGCACGGCCTTACGCCCCGCGCCAGGATCGTCGACAGCCAATGGTCGGCGCTCGATCCGGCGATCATGGGCCTTGGCCCGGTACTGGCGGCTACGCAGCTGCTGAAGCGCGGCGGGCTGGAACTCGGCGATATCGACCTCTGGGAACTCAACGAGGCCTTTGCCGCGCAAGTCCTCGCCTCCCTGGCCGCCTGGGAGGACGAAGACTTTTGCCGCGACGTCCTCGGCCTCGACGGTGCGGCCGGAAGCATTGCTCGCGATCGCATCAACGTCGATGGCGGGGCGATTTCGCTCGGCCATCCGGTCGGCGCCAGCGGTGCGCGCATCGCGCTTCATCTGGTAAAGGCGATGGAGCGCCTCGACAGCGTGCGGGGCATCGCCACCGAATGCATCGGCGGCGGCCAGGGCGGCGCCATGCTGATCGAACGAACGGGAGCAGGCACATGACCATGCAGGACCCGGTATGGGCCTATCTGAAAGACCGCGACCTCACTCTCGGCCCTCCCCCCCACAAGTCGGATGCGCTGCGGCACTGGACGCTGACACGCGATGCGCAAGGGGTCGCCTGGGCCGTGCTCGACAAGCGCGGCGCCAGTGCGAACACCCTGTCGCAAGAGGTGCTGGAGGAATTTGCGCGGATCCTCGATAGCATCGACGGACGCGCGCCCAAGGCGCTCGTCATCCGTTCCGCCAAGCGCGAGGGTTTTCTGGCGGGCGCGGACATAGCCGAATTTCGCGGCGTGGTCGACGAAGCCGCGATCCGCAGCCGCATCGAGGCGGCCCATGCCGTGGTGGACCGCCTCGCGGCGCTGACCTTTCCCACCGTCGCGGTGATGCACGGCTATGCCATGGGCGGCGGGCTGGAGCTTGCGCTCGCCTGCACCCAGCGCATAGCGGTGGACGGCACGCGCTTCGGCTTTCCCGAGGTGCAGATCGGCCTTCACCCCGGCCTCGGCGGCACGGCCCGCTTCACCCATACCTGCGATCCGATCGCGGCGATGAGCGCGATGCTCACCGGCAGGACGATCCATGACCGGCAGGCCAAGGCGATGGGGCTGGTCGATGCCCTGGTGCCTGAGCGACATGTTCAGGCAGCCGTCGATGCGGCCGTGGCAGGCACGCTCCCGCAGGCGCGGCAAAGTCTGGTCGACCGGGCCAAGGACAGCGCGCCCGCTCGCCATATCGCCGCCCGCCAGATGCGCGCCGAGTCCGAGCAGCAGGCGCCTTCCGCGCATTACCCGGCGCCTTACGCCCTGATCGACTTGTGGGAAGAACACGGCGGCGACCTGGAGGCGATGAAACATGCCGAGATCGCCTCCTTCGCGCGGTTGATGCTGACGGACACCGCCCAGAACCTCATCCGCGTGTTCTTTCTGCGCCAGAAGCTCAAGGATCTGGCAGGCGAAGCGGCGCCGCCGCCGCCCCTTCTGCACGTTCACGTCATCGGCGCGGGCGCGATGGGCGGCGATATTGCCGCCTGGTGCGCGTGGAAAGGCTTGCGTACCAGCCTTTCCGACGTGAAGCCGGAGCCGATCGGCGGCGCCCTCGCCCGCGCCGCCAGGCTCTATGAAAAGATCGCCCATGGCGACCGCCTGAAACTGCGGGATGCGCTCGACCGGCTGATCCCCGATCCGGACGGACTCGGCATCGTGCAGGCCGATCTCGTGATCGAGGCGGCGCCGGAAAAGGCTGATCTCAAGCGCAAGCTCTATGCCGAAATCGAGCCGCGCATGAAGCCGGACGCGATCCTGGCGACGAACACTTCGTCCATCCCGCTACCCGAACTGCGCGAAGGGCTGGCACGGCCGGAGCGGCTTGTCGGCATCCATTTCTTCAACCCGGTCTCGCGTCTCGATCTGGTCGAAGTGATCGCGCACGACGAACTGGCGCCCGAAGTCGAAGCGGCGGCCCGCGCCTTCGTCGGGCGGATCGGCAAATTGCCGGCACCGGCCCGCAGCGCGCCGGGATTTATCGTCAACCGCATCCTGACGCCCTATCTGGCGGAAGCGCTGATCCTGATGGGCGAGGGTCTCGCTCCCGAAACCATCGATCGCGCCGCGATCGACTTCGGCATGCCGATGGGACCGCTGGAACTGGCCGATCAGGTCGGCCTCGACGTGGCGCTGGACGTGGCCGCGATGCTCAAGCGCGAACTGGACTGGCCCTTGCCGGACGCGCCGCAATGGATTTCCGACAAAGTCGCCGCAGGCGACAAGGGGCGGAAGACCGGCAGAGGCATCTACGTCTGGCACGACGGCAAGCCGGTCAAAGCCCGGGCCGAGCCTCCCGATCCGGAACTGGCGGACCGGCTGATCCTGCCGATGGTCAATACGGCTGCTGCCGTACTGCGCGAGAAGGTCAGCGACGATCCCGATGTGATCGATGCGGCCATGATCTTCGGCACCGGCTTCGCGCCTTTCAGAGGCGGGCCGATCCATTACGCAAAGCAGCGCGGCGTCGAGGAGGTCGTTACCACGCTTCGCGCGCTGGAACAGCGTTACGGCGCCCGCTTCGCTCCCGATTTAGGGTGGGATGCCTTTCGGTGAGCATCACCCTGTCCGACCCGGACGAGATCGCCCGGCGCATTGTCGAGCAAACCAACGGACACGTCGTTCTCGGCCTGCCGCTGGGGCTGGGCAAGGCGCCTCATATCGCCAATGCACTATTCGAGATGGCCCGCGCCGATCCCGCCATCAGCCTCTCGATCTTCACCGCGCTGACGCTTGAGCGGCCTCCGCTCCGGAGTGAACTGGAACGGCGTTTCCTCGAACCCGTGTTCGAGCGAACCATGGGGGGCTATCCCGAATTTGCCTATGCCGCGGCCCAGCGTGCCGAAGACATGCCGCCCAATATCGCAGTCAACGAATTCTTCTTTCAGGCGGGCAGCCGTCTCGGCAGCGAAACGGCGCAGCGCAGCTACATCTCGGTCAACTATACCCATGCCATGCGCTGCCTGATCGACCAGGGCGTCAATGTGATCGCCCAGATCGTCTCCCGGCAGGGCGACCGCTTCAGCCTGAGCTGCAACACCGACATGACGCTCGACCTGCTGGCGGCGCGCGATGCGGGCAAGGCCGACTTCCTGCTCGTCGGCCAGGTCAACGACGAACTCCCGTTCATGACCGGTCCTGCGGAAATCCCCGCCGGCCGTTTCGCGATGATCCTCGACAGTGCGGAAACCCGCTTTCCGCTGTTCGGCCCGCCCAAGCAGCCGATCGGCCCGGAGCAGCATGCGATCGGCATGCATGTCGCCTCGCTGGTTGCCGACGGCGGCTCGTTGCAGATCGGCATCGGCGAGATCGGCGATGCGGTGGCCCATGCTCTGATCGTCAGACACCGCGAACCTGAACGGTTTGCCTCCACGCTTGCAGACCTCACGACCGGAACGCGCCCGCCCGCCGAAACGGCGCCGTTCGAGCGCGGTCTGTATGCGCCGACCGAAATGCTGGTCGACGGCTTCCTCGAACTGCTGCGCGCGGGTATCCTCAAGCGCGAGGTCGAAGGGGCCGTGCTGCACGGCGGCTTCTTCGTCGGCCCGCGCGCCTTCTATGCCGCCCTGCGCGAAATGGACGAGGAGACCCGGGGCCGCATCCATATGCGCGGGATTTCCTGGATCAACGCGCTCTACGGCGACGAGCAGGCAAAGCGCGCCGCCCGCGTCGACGCCCGCTTCGTCAACAGCGCGATGATGGTGACGCTGCTGGGTGCGACCGTCTCGGACGGGCTGGAGGACGGGCGCGTGGTCAGCGGTGTCGGCGGCCAGTACAACTTCGTCGCCCAGGCGCTGGAACTGGAGGGCGCGCGCTCGATCATCACGCTTCCGGCAACGCGCATGCATGAAGGAGAGCTTCGCTCCAACATCATGTGGTCCTATGGCCACGAGACGATCCCGCGCCATTTGCGCGATATCGTGGTGACCGAATACGGCATCGCGGACCTGCGCGGGATAAGCGACGAGAGGGTGATCCAGCGCCTCATTGCCATCGCCGACAGCCGGTTTCAGGACGAACTGCTGAAAACGGCGCGTAAAGCGGGGAAACTCGGGGCGGACTGGATGCCGGACGAAATCAACCGGAACAACTTGCCCGACCGGCTCCAATCGGCCCTGCCTGTCGCCGAGTTCACGCCCTATCCGTTCGGCACCGACTTTACCGCCGTAGAGCAGCGGCTTTTGCCTGCGCTTCAGTCCCTGTCACAGGCCGCACATCGTCCCGCCGCCCTGGCCGGGCTGATGGCGCGCGGATTTGCCGTCACCGAACCTCGCGCGGAGGAGACCGAAGCGCTCGAACGCTTGGGACTGGCCGAACCCCACGGCGTCCGTGAGCGCAGTTACCGTGCACTGGTGCTGGGCGCGCTAAGGGCGAAGGATTGAATTTCCTGTTTCAGGATCGGGGCATTCGCTTGCGAACCAGTCTTGCTTGACGAAGAGCATTCCGATGCCGGTCTGCCCGTTCACTCGAGCACGCTCACCTGCCATCCGCCCTGGACAGTCCCGTGCGGCAGCGGCATCTCCACGACGATCGCCTTGCTCCCGAGCGTGCGAACGATGCGCCACCGGTCGGTTTCCTCGGTCAGGGCATAATCGCCTCTCGTGAAGAGTTCTGCATAGGTCTGCCGCAGATGCAGCAGCGTGCGGGTGAGGTTCCGCTTGCGCGCTGAAAGCAAAGAAGACGCGCTTTCATCCTGTGCGAGTCCGGCAAAATCCACGGCGCGGCGATTGTCCGGGTCGGTGAGATGCGAGGCCATCAGTTCGCAGCCCTGATAGATGTCGGGAATTCCAGGTGCCGTCAGTTGGAGCACGACGTGTGCCAGCACGATTTGTTCGCGGCGCCTTTCGAACCGGCTCCATTCGTCGACCTCGCCGCCCTCCCCCTTTTCGACAGCGTCCAGCAGTTCGCGGCCGAGATCGGCAAGCCTGCCTTCGGCATCCTCGTCTGGCGTTTCGTGCTGCGACAGGTCCTTGGCCTCGCGCATCGCTTTCGACAGGTGCGCCGACAGGCGTTCGGACGCAGCCGGTTCGCCGCGCAGCATCAGCGCCGATTGCAGAACATACAGCCCCCAGCGTGGCGGGAGATCATGCCTCTTCGCGCTTTCCCTGGCCGTGCTCAGCAATCGTTCGGCGAAGTCCGGAAAATGGCTCAGCGCGATGACTGCCGCGCGCGCATCGGCGGAGCGCTTGGTATCATGCGTCGAAAGCGCGTTCAGGCCGAGAGGCCAGCGCGCGGCCCGGTCCTGCATGAGGCTGGAAAAGTCGCCGACCGTCATTGCGGTCAGGTCCGGCTCCGCGCCGACCTCGCAAAAAGGAAGGTAGGCCGTCATCCGGAAGAACACGGTGTCTTCCTCGGATTTGGCCGTCAGGGCGCCGGTCAGTTGTTCGAACCGACCTGCGAAGTCCCGAGCCGCCTCATCCTTGTCGGAAGCGCAGAGCAGATCGAGCAGCGCCCCGGGCAAACCGGGACCGCGCAAGGCTTCGAACCAGGGATCGAGCGGAAAGCCATCCGCCGCATAGGACCGATAGACCGGCCAGCGAACGGCCAGATCCGCGACGGCTTCGGCGACCTCGCCCTGGGCCTTGGTGGGCGCCTCGGCGGGCGCCGCAAGTGCCGCCGCCGCAGCGGCTCCGACGCGCCGCAGTTCGGGGGCGAGCATCGCGCCGAGCAGTTCCTCGCGCACCTTTCGCACTTCCGCCTGCATGTCCTCCGGCACCGCCCCCACGGCGACTTCCCGCATGGCGGAAAGGCCGGCCGCGTCCGTGAGCAGCCGGGTCACGGGCGTCATGAACTCGTAGCCGGTCATGCCTTCGATCGGCCAGTATTCCGGGATACTCTCGCCCGGCTTGACGATCTTCTCGGCCCAGATCGGCACGGTTCCCACGGCATCGCGAAGCCGCTGGAGATAGCCGCCGGGGCGCGCCAGCCCGTCGATATGGTCCACCCGGAGGCCCTGGATACGTCCGGCTTGCACTTGCGCCACGATCCAGCGGTGGGTCAGGTCGAAAACCTCGGCGTCTTCCTGACGCACGCCGATCAGGCCGGTGATGTTGAAAAAGCGGCGATGGCTGATCGCATCCGCCGTCTCGCGCCAGTCTCCGACCGACCACCCTTGTTCGGAAAGCAGCGCCGCCAGGGTCGGCGCATCGAGCCCGCCGTCTTCTACCAGCCGCTGCGCCAGCGGTGTCCGGCGCAGCGGATAGGCCGCTCCGTAGATTGCCAGCGCGGGATCTTGCGCAGTGCCGGTCACGACGATCTGCCCGCTTTCGAGCACATCCTCGACCATGCCGTCCAGCACCGGGAAATGCAGCGCTCCCTTGTCCCAGTCGATGTCGAAGACCTCGGCGAAGCGGCTGTCCCGGCCATGGCGCAGGATATCCGCGATGAAGGGGTTTTCCGGGACGAACGCCATGTGATTGGGCACGATGTCGAGCACCAGCCCGATCCCCGCCGCTCGCGCCGCATCGCTGAGAGCGAGGAAGGCCGCCTCCCCGCCCAGCACAGGATCTACGGTATTGGGATCGATCACGTCATAGCCGTGAGTGGAGCCGGAGGCTGCATGAAACAGCGGCGACAGGTAGAGATGGCTGATGCCCAGCTCGGCCAGCCAGAGCAGCAGCTCCCGCGCCTGATCGAGGTCGACGCCGTTGCGGAGTTGCAGGCGGTAAGTGGCGACGAAAGGGGGAGAGCCGTTCATGCGGTACGCTCCGGCAGGAGAGCGGCGGAAAAGGCGAAAGGACTTGTCTCATCTGCGATGACGAGCAGGGGATCGTCGTGCGGGGCGAAACTCCCCTCACCGAGCCGGGCCCGCAAGGCGAGGCGTGCTTTTCCGAAGTTCCAGGTGGCGTCGATCGTAGCGCCTTCCCGTACCACCTCGACCTGCGGCCCAGCATTCGCGGCCAGCAGCGGCATGACATGGGAACGGCGCAGGGCAAGGAGATCGCCGATGAAGCGCACGTGCTCAAGCTGCTCCTTGCGCAGCGGACGGCCGATCTTCGAGGCCGCGAAGGTCTCGGGCGATATCGGATCGGGGACTTCGCCGCCGAAGGCCTCGAACTGCGCGAATTCTTCCGCGCGGCCCTTGCGGACAGCTTCGGCAAGGTCGCCGGTAAAGTCCGCGAAGAACAGGAACGGTGCATCGGTGAGGAACTCGTCGCCCATGAAAATCATCGGCACGGACGGCGCGAGCAGAGTCAGCGCGGTGACGACGCGAAAGGCAGTATGGTCGGTGACGAGGTGGTGCAGACGCTCGCCCCGCGCACGGTTGCCGACCTGATCGTGATTGCCGAGGAAATTCACGAAAGCCGTGCGTGGCAAGGAGGCGGAAGGCTCGCCGCGAGGATGTTTCGAGGCCGGGCGCGGTTGTCCCTGCTCGACATAGCCGTCGCGCAAGGCGGTTTCGATATCGGCCTGCGGATCGACCGCGAAAGGCGCGTAATAGGCCTCGTCCTCGCCGGTGAGCAGGCAGTGGACGGCATGGTGCCAGTCGTCGTTCCAGGTCGCGTCGAAGGGCGCGCCGGGCGCAAAATAGCGCGCTAGGTTGCGCTCGTCCTCGGTGACGAGGTGAATCGGCCTGCCCCATTCCGCGGCACGCACACGCGCGCCCAGTTCGTCGAGGAAATGGACGGCGCAATGGTCCTCGATGGCATGGACCGCATCGAGCCGCAGTCCGTCGAGCCGGTATTCGCTCAGCCAGTAAAGCGCGTTC
>NZ_DAISLT010000019.1:22055-58236 GCF_036820275.1 Novosphingobium sp. | reverse complement strand
GGCGATGCCCTGCCCCCACGGCGAGCGGCGTTCGGCATGGAAAAACGCCGGGCACCAGGCCGCAAGGTAGTTTCCCGAGGGGCCGAGGTGGTTGTAGACGACGTCCAGCAGCACCCCCATGCCCAGCGCATGGGCCTTGTCGACGAAGCGCCGGAAATCGTCCGGGCTGCCATAGGCATTGTGCGGCGCGTAAGGCAGCACGCCGTCATAGCCCCAGCCGCGTTTCCCGTCGAACTGGGCGACCGGCAGGAGTTCCACCAAGGTGATGCCAAGGTCCCGCAGGCGCGGCAGTTCCTCGGCCGCGGCGGCAAAAGTGCCGGTCTCCGTGAAAGTGCCGAGATGCAGTTCGTAGACGACCGCCTCGCTCCACGGCAGGCCGCTCCACGCGCTCTGCCACGCGAAAGTGCCGGGATCGACCAGCAGCGAAGGCCCGTGAACGTCGCCCTGCTGGCCGCGCGACGCAGGATCGGGATAGGCGGTTCCATCGACGACGAAGCGATAGGCCTCGCCCGGCGCGGCTGCGGTCTCGCCGCGCCACCAGCCGTTCGCCTCGCTTGCCAGCGCGGCCGGACCGATAGCGAGCGCCACCGAGACTGCCCTCGCGCCGGGCGCCCAGAGACTGAAACGCCAGCGTCCGTCAGGCAGCGGCTCGGCGCCCCAGGACTGCGAAAAATGGGCCATGCCGCTCACTCCGGCGCGAAGACGCAGACGCTGGCGGCGGGGATGACGGCGGTTCCGTTCGCCACCGCCTCGGCCGCGAAGGCGTCCCCGCGCGCGGTGTCGAGCACTCGGTGCCACTGCGCGATGCCGTTATGCTCCGGGAGGGTGAACGTGACTTCGTCCCCGGCATTGAGCACGATGAACAGCGGCCGCTCGCCCTCGACGAACGCCTCCTGCCCGGAATAGCTCAGGAAAAAGCCCACGACCCGCAGTTCGGCCTGGCCCCATAGCTCGGCGTCCATTTCGCGGCCGTCCGGCTGGTGCCAGGCGATCTCGACACGGCCATCCTCGGCAGGATCTCCGTTCAGGAAGTTGTCCTGCGACAGCACCGGATGGTCGCGCCGGAAGCCGATCATCCGGGAGCAGAAGTCCAGCAGGGCATCGTCCTTGCCCGCCCAGTCGATCCAGGCGGTCTCGTTGTCCTGGCAATAGACGTTGTTGTTGCCCTGCTGGCTGTTGCCCAACTCGTCCCCGGCGAGGATCATCGGCACGCCCTGGCTGAGCAGCAGCGTCGCCAGCATCGCGCGGCGACGCTGGGCGCGGGCTGCATCGATGCCCTGATCCTCGGTCGGTCCCTCGGCGCCCATGTTGTCGGAGAGGTTGTTGTCGTGCCCGTCGGCCCCGCCTTCCCCGTTCGCCTCGTTGTGGCGGTCGTTGTAGGAAACCGTATCGAGCAAAGTGAAACCGTCATGCGCGGCAAGGAAGTTGACCGAGGACGTCGCCCCGCGATCGGAGTGGTTGAACTGCTCCGGCGAGCCGATCAGGTGGTTGGCCAGATCGCCCACCAGCGCCGGATCGCCGCGCCAGAAGCCCCGCGCGGTGTCGCGGAACTTGTCGTTCCATTCGCGGAACGGATAGGGGAAGCCGCCCACCTGATAGCCGCCGCTGCCCACGTCCCACGGTTCGGCGATCAACTTCACGCCGGAGAGGATGGGGTCCTGCCGGATCGCGTCAAAGAACCCGCCCTCGCGATCGAAGCCCATGGCCTCGCGCCCAAGTGTCGAGGCAAGGTCGAAGCGGAACCCGTCCACATGCATGGCCTGCACCCAGTAGCGCAGGGAATCGAGTACCATGCGGATGACCATCGGATGGGCGACGCTGAGCGTATTGCCGGTGCCGGTCTGGTCGAAGCTGTAGCGCGGGTTCTCGGGCGAGAGGGCATAGTAGCTGGCGTTGTCGAGGCCCCGGAAACACAGCGTCGGGCCGCGCTCGGAGCCTTCGGCCGTGTGGTTGTAGACCACGTCCATGATGACCTCGATCCCCGCCTGGTGAAAGCGCTTCACCATGTCCTTGAACTGGCGGATCGCAGGCGCCTTGCCCCGGGTCGGACCGAGATAGCGCGGCTCGGGCGCGAAATAGCCGAGCGTCTGATAGCCCCAGTAGTTCGACAGGCCCTTGTCCAGCAGCATGCGGTCGTCGAGGAAGAACTGACAGGGGAGCAGTTCGATCGCGGAAACGCCGAGCTTGAGCAGATGGTCCAGGATCGGCGGGCTGACCATGCCCGCATAAGTCCCGCGCAGTTCCTCCGGAACGTCCGGGTGGCTCATCGTCAGCCCGCGCACATGGGCTTCGTAGACCAGAGTTTCTCCCCATGGGCGACGGATGGAATTGTCGCCCGCCCAGTCGAAGGCCGGGTCCTGCACCACGCCCTTGACCATGAACGGCGCGGAATCGCGACCGTCGAAAGTAAGGTCGTCGCCGGTCGAAAGATCGTAACCCCAAAGCGCATCGTTCCATTGCAGCGCACCGGCGATCTCGCGCGCATAAGGGTCCAGCAGCAGCTTGTTGGGGTTGAAGCGATGGCCCTGCTCCGGCTCGTAGGGGCCGTGGGCGCGATAGCCGTAGAGCTGCCCGGGCTTCACATCCGGCACGTAGCCGGAGAAGATCGAGCCTTCCCGGCTGGGCATTTCCAGCCGCGCCAGTTCCTCCGCGCCGTCCGGCGAGAACAGGCACAGTTCCATGGCCTCGGCATTCTCGGAAAAGATCGCGAAATGGGTCCCGTCCCCGGTGAATTCGGCACCCAGCTCAGGCTGCTGCCGCTCGGGCTTGGCGAAAGCAAAGCTCATGTCCTTGCTCCGCCAGCGCTGTGGGAAAGAACCTTGTGAAGCGGTGCGGCGCGTTTCGACGATCTCATATGCCCCCTGCATCGGGTGATGGGTCCGGCGAAACAATTCGTGATGCGCCTCCCGGTTCCTTTCGCCGTCCAACTTCGGCCAATCAGACCTCCGTACGCCGTCCGCGCCGCACCATCTCCTCGATCCAGGTCAGCAGGAGGTCGTTGTAGGCCTTGCGGCAATTGTCGTCTTGCAAGGCATGATCGGCACCCTTGAGAATGCGGTAGCTGAGCGAATTGGTGCGCTGGAAAGCCGCCATGAAGGAACTGATCGCGGCGTGGGGCACGTAGTCGTCGTGCTCGGATTCGACGATGAGCACATCGCCGCCGAAGGTTTCGCAGGCGGCCAGCGCCCGGTCGTGATGGCCGGTGCGGAAATGGCTGCGATAGCGCACGATCTCGTCGCGCGGCAGTTGCGCCTTGGGCACCTCCCAGTGATCGTCCGGATAGAGCGCCGGAACCCTCAGCGCGAGCCAGGCGACGGGGCGCTGCATGGTCAGCAGCGCGGCCAGATAGCCGCCATAGCTGGTTCCCACCACGGCGATGGCGGAACGGTCAACCTGCTCCTGCGCGGCCAGGAAATCATAGGCCGCCAGAACGTCGGCCAGGCCGTCCGACCGCGTGACGCTGCCGCGCCGGTCGTCATGGCGAGCATGCCCGCGCAAGTCGAACGTGAAGCATATGCAGCCCAGTTGCGCGATGTCCTGCGCCCGCGCCATGTCCTGCTCCTGCGATCCGCCCCAACCATGGACGAACAGCACGCCCGGTATCAGCTTTGCGGGAGAGAGCAGCGTTCCGTCGATCTGTTCTCCGTTGACTCCGATCGCGACCGGACGGCGCCCATCGTTCATTCCACCACCGTATACTTGCTCATCGGGCCGACCACCGGATCGATCCCGCTGAAATAGACTGCCGCCCCGGGAGGCGCCGCACCCACCACGCCATGGACCTCGACGGTCGCCGCCTCCACGCCGGTCCGCGACGGATCTGCGGCAAAGGCTTCGAAGGCGGCGATTTCCGCCCCACTGGCACCGCCCGCACGCCAGCTCTGTTCCAGCACGCCGATCCGCATTCGCCCCCGCGCATCGCGTCCGGTCGCCACGTCGTAGTTTCGGCGCGAGGAAAACATGCGCGGATAAGCGGCGAAGCAGGCCCGGTCGTATCTGCGAGCCTTGACGACGACTTCGGCCAGTTCGCCGGTCAGTCCGGAAGCCTCCAGTTCATTCCATCCACCGCGCACCACATGCAGCCGCGAGCCGCCATAGACTTCCTCGCCGTCATTGCCGAGCGTCAGTTGCTGGGTTCCCCAGTAGGCGATGGATCGGCCGAAAAGTCTCACCACGCCCGCACTGTAGGTTTTCACGTCCACGAGATTTTCCTCGATCACGAGGCCCGATCGCTGCAAGACTTCCGGGTCGATCGCGGCAATCGCGGCGTCGAGCGCAGCGCCGTCCTCGACGACGGTCTGCCCCTGCCCCGAAGTGGCGTCCACGTCCTTGAGCCGGATCGGCCCCTGTTCGAGCAGCAGTCGTCCGGCGCTCTGTGCATCGGTAGACGAGAAAACGGAAAATCCGCGCAGGACGGTATCCTTCAGGTCTGCCGCCAGGCCTCGGTTCCAGCAAGCCGGGGCGGGCGAGTCCTCGAAGGGCAGACCGTGACTGACGATCTTGGTCGCCATGAAACGTTCCGGCACGACTCCCCCGAACAGCTGCTCTTCGCCGAATATGCCCATTTCAGTCGCTTGGCGGACCAACATGGTATCGTCAGGGACAAAGAAATTGCCGGCCCCGTGCATGCCGTCTTCGCCGGTTACGCCGGTTACGCCGCCGTCGCACAAAGTGGCAAGCCGGCGCGTCAACTCGGCCCTCGACTCGCGGTCGTGACGGTTCCGTGAGCCGGAATCCTGACATACGGAAACAGGACGAATGGCGATCTGGCCAGTCATGTCGGCCTCCTTGAAACAGCAGCGGCGTGGGCCGAGCCTCCGGGTAGAACGCATGGCAACGGTGCGAAGGTTCCCGGCCGAGACCGCCGAGGCACCGCAGCCCGGCCACGGCCCGGCGCTTGCAACGACCAAGGGAACAGGACGCACCGCCCGCCATTTCTCCAACAATGGACGCGATGAGAGACGCCTTGCAATATTACGGTGCCGGTGCCGCCGTGCTGGCTTCGCTGCTGGTCTCGCTGAACCTCGGCAGGCTCTGGACCGGGACGGCGATGGCGATCTTCGTTTCCAGCTCCCTTGCCCTGATCGCCTGGGGCTTTCTGAACCCGGACAGCGAAGGAATCGGCTGGCAGAACGTGATCCTGCTGATCATCAATGCCATCGGCGTGTGGCGGTATCTCATCGCCGGTAGAGGGCGATAGAGGATTTTCAGTTTCGGCAGATGCTACCCTGTCGCAGGTTCACGAAGCTTCCATGGAACGCTCCAGTCCACGTGAACCCAGGATCCGCGACCTGGCCTGAACTGCGCGTCGGTCGTAATCGCCCGTCACGTCCCGGAGGCGGAGATCGACGGCCTCGCCGAGGCGGTTTCCCGTCGGGAATTCCGCATCGAATGCGTCTGTCGTGCGTTGTCTTCTCAGGCATAACCGGAAGAGGATTATCCCGATGACATGGTCTCTTGCAGAAGTTTCCGGCAAGATGAAGGACATCGATTTTGCAATGCTCGCCACCCATACGCAAGGCGGAGCGATCGCAGCGCGGCCGATGAGCAACAATCGCGAAGTCGACTACGACGGCACCGCCTGGTTCTTCACCGAGGAAAGCACGCTGATGGTCGCCGACATTGCGGCCGATCCCAAGGTCACTTTGTCCTATCAGGGCAAGTCCGGGTTGCTCGGCCAGAGACCGTTCTTCCTCGCCGTCGAAGGTCACGCGCGGCTAGTCCGCGACAAGTCCGCGCTTGCCCGGCATTGGACGAACGGCCTCGATCGCTGGTGGCCGGAGGGTCCCGAAACACCGGGCCTCGTGCTGATCGAAGTTGCAGGCGAACGCGCGCACTACTGGGACGGAGAGGAGGAAGGCGAACTCATTCTGGATCGTATGGAATGACGGCGGGCCGCGGCGGGAATAGGCCCCTTCCCCTCACCGAAGCGTGGGACCTGCGGAGCGGAAAGGTTCCGTGGCGGGATAAGGACCGGCCTCCACCCGCTACCGGCGAACTGCCTTCCGGTCATGTCGACATCGCCATCCTCGGCGGCGGCATCATGGGATCGATCCTCGCCGATCGGCTGCGTGCAAATGGTCGTACAGTCGCGATCTGCGATCGCCGCGCGCCCGGGACGGGAAGCACGGCCGCCTCGACGGCTCAGCTCATGTGGGCGATGGACGTCCCCCTGACGACGCTCGCAAACCGGCTTGGCGAGCAGGAAGCGGCGCGGCGATGGAAGCGCGTCTTTGCCGCCCTGGAGCATTTCGGTCGGCACCTGGATGGCCTCGACGGCAGTCTGAAGCAGGACAGCCCGACTCTCTATCTCGCCGGCGACCTGTTGGGCATCGATGCTCTCGCCGCCGAAGCCGCGCTTCATCAAAAGCACGGTCTGCCTTCGCGGTTTCTCGCAGCCGATACCGTGGCCGAGCGCTTCGGCATTGCGCCAAGGCCCGGCCTGGTGTCGACCGGCACGTTCGCCATCGATCCGGTCCGGACCTGTCATGCCTTGCTGGCTCGTGCGCAGGACCGTGGGATATCGCTCGCCTATCCCGTCGATATTGCCGCTCTCCATCCATTGCCGCGCGGTATCGAACTGGAGACGACGGAAGGTCGATCCTTCGTGGCCGGAAACGTCATTCTCGCGACCGGCTACGAAAGGGCTCGCCTGTTCCTCCCCGATGCCTTCTCGCTGCTTTCGACATTTGCGATCGCCACCCCGCCCCAAACTGCGCCGCTCTGGAAAGAGAACGCCATGATCTGGGAGGCCAGCGACCCTTATCTCTACGTACGCGCAGGGAATGAAGGCAGGATCATCGCAGGCGGGGAGGATATCGAAATTGCCGACAGCGACGTGCGAAACCACTTGTTGCCCAGCAAGGCGGGCGCCATTGCCGCCAAGCTGGCAAAGATGCTCGGGCGAGAGAAGATAGAATGGGACTGCGAATGGGCAGCGACGTTCGGCAGTTCGCCTGACGGTCTCCCCGCGATCGGTCCGGCCCGTAACATGGAACATCTCTGGATCGCGGCGGGGTTCGGCGGCAACGGCATTGCTTTTGCTGCGCTGGCCGCGGAAATCCTGGAAGCCTCGCTGGACGGCGCGTCCGACCCGGACGCGCCCTGCTTCGATCCCTACCGCTTCGAAACTGAATGACCGGCAGGGTGCGAACAGCTATCCGTTCACCACGACCCCGCCATTGGGATGCAGCACCTGCCCGCTCATGTAGCTGGAATCCTCGCAGGCAAGGAACAGGAAGGAAGGCGCGACTTCGTTGGGCTGACCGGGACGACCCATCGGCGTATCCTCGCCGAAGTTTTCGAGCTTCTCCTCGCTGGCGCCGCCGCAAGGATTGAGCGGCGTCCAGATCGGGCCGGGAGCGACGGCGTTCACGCGAATGCCTTCACCGACGAGGTTTTCGGACAGCGAACGGGTGAAGGCGGTTATCGCGCCTTTCGTCGAACTGTAATCGAGCAGTTCGGCGCTGCCCTTGTACATCGTAACGCTGGTACAATTGATGATTGCCGCACCGTTCCCGAGATGCGGTCGGGCGGCCTGAACCATGAAGAACATGCCGAAGATGTTGGTCTGAAACGTGCGGCGCAGCTGATCTTCGGAAATCTCGGTAATGTCCTTGTCCGGATGCTGCTCGCCTGCATTGTTGACGAGTACATCGATCCGCCCGAAGACCTCCATCGCTCTTCGCACTGCCTGATCGCAGGCCTCGCGCGATCCAACATCGGCGCGGATTGCAATGGCCTTTCGTCCTTCGCTCTCGACGATCCGCTTCGTTTCCGCTGCATCGTCGTCTTCCAGAAGGTAGACGATAGCGACATCCGCACCTTCGCGTGCGAACAGCGCAGCGACGGCCCGCCCGATGCCGCTGTCGGCGCCCGTGACGATCGCGACCTTGTCTTGCAGCCGCCCGGAACCGGGGTAGCGCGGTTGCCAATCCGGCTTGGGATCGAGCCTGCTCTCGTGGCCGGGCAGCGCGTCTTCATGAATCATTTCGGCGTTCTGGCTCATGATCGTCTCCTTTCAAGGGAAACGATCTTCGCGGATTTCGGTTTTGCAGCCTGCCGTGCCGCCGATGCGACTGATGGCTATTGCTGCCGGCCGCCGAGGGGGGGCGCCCTGCATGTGAGCCTCCTCATCATCGAAGCTCGTTGCCACGCTTTCCGTCAGGCCGACATAACCGATCGTATGTCTACGCCCGAGACTGATCCATCCCCATAGTCGCCGTGCAATCACGCCCCGCACCCGGATCGCATAACGGACCCGGCCGGAGCATTGTCGCAGAGGCAAGACCATGAACAAGGTATCCGCACTCCCGTCCGAGGGGTCCGCTTCGACACAAATCGGTTCAGGACTGACGTTTGCAATGGCGGTTTCTTCGGGACTGGCGGTGGCGAACATCTATTACAACCAGCCGATGCTCGGCGTGATCGAGCGCGAGCTTCCCGGCGGACTGACCGGGCTGGTGCCCACCGCAACCCAGTTGGGCTACGCCATCGGCCTGTTCGCGCTGGTGCCGTTGGGCGATCTGGTCGAGCGGCGCCGCCTGATCATCGCGCAGTTCGCGGTGCTGGCGATAGCGCTCGTCGGTGCCGCGCTGGCACCGTCGGCGGTCATGTTGCTGATCGCCTCGTTGATACTGGGGGTCGCCTCGACGGTGGCCCAGCAGATTGTCCCTTTCGCCGCGCACCTTGCCCAGCCCGAGCGGCGCGGTGCCGTGGTCGGCACCGTCATGTCAGGCTTGCTCTGCGGTATCCTGCTGAGCCGTACCCTGTCCGGTTTCGTGGCCGCGCATGAAGGCTGGCGCGCGATGTTCTGGCTCGGCGTACCGCTGGCTGTGGGAGCGGGTGGGCTGATGGCCGTGGCCCTGCCGCGCAGCCTTCCGGAAGGACGCAGCACGTATGCGGGGCTGCTCGTTTCGCTCGTCCATCTCTGGCGCGAATTCCGCGAGCTGCGCACCGCTGCCTATACGCAGGCCCTGCTGTTCGGCGCCTTCACTGCCTTCTGGACGATCCTGGCCCTGCGCCTGCAAGAGCCGCGCTTCGGCCTCGGTTCCGAAATCGCCGGTCTGTTCGGCGTGGTCGGTGCCGTGGGCATCCTTGCCGCCCCGATCGCAGGCCGGATCGCCGACCGTCGCGGCCCGCACATGGCAATCCTCGGCGGCACCGTACTGACGGTGGTTTCCTGGGCGATCTTCGGGTTCTGGGGATCGATCGCCGGGCTGGTGATCGGCTGCATCCTGCTCGACTTCGCGGTTCAGAGCGTGCTCGTTTCCAACCAGCACATCGTTTACGCGCTGCGCCCCGAGGCTCGCGCGAGGCTCAATACGATCTTCATGGGATCGATGTTCCTCGGCGGAGCCGCCGGAGCCGCTGCCGCGACCGCGGCCTGGAACTCCGGCGGCTGGGGCGCGGTCGCGATCCTCGGCATTTCCCTCGCCGCCGTCGCCACGCTCGTTCAGCTGCGCGCGGTCCTGCATCGGCGCTGAAATTACCAGCGTTTCCCTGCACATCGCCGGAACGGGGAATTCGGAGATGTGCAGGCAGCCGCTATACGCCGGTCAGAGTTCGATCATTCCCCGCCGAAGCGCGATCGTCACGGCATGGGTGCGATCCACGGCATCCAGCTTGCTCAGAATGATCTTCATGTAGCCTTTCACCGTTTCCTCGGAGATTTCGAGGCTGGAGGCGATGCGCTTGTTCGAATTTCCGGCAGCGGCAAGGATCAGGACGCTGCGTTCCCGATCGGTCAGTTGCTGGTTGCCCTGATGCCGGGCGATTTGGGACATGATTTCCGCACTGAGAAACTCCCTGCCCTCGTGCACCGAGTGGATCGCCTCGATCAGTTCGTCATGCAGATTGCTCTTGAGAATGTAGCCCAGCGCCCCGGCCCGCAGCGCACGCAAAGCCTGGGCGTCGCCCGAGTACGTCGTGAGCACCAGGATCTTGGCCTGCGGGAAATCCTGCCTGATCTGCGCGATTGCCTCGATGCCGTCCACGTTGGGCATTTGCAGATCGAGCAGGATGAGGTCCGGCAGGAGCGTGCGATAGAGTTCGACGGCCTGACCGCCATCCTCGGCTTCACCGATAACATGCACGTCGGAGATCATCGAGAGCACCGCGCGCACACCGCGCCGGATGAGGGGATGATCGTCCGCAACGACAATGCGGATCTTGTCCTCTCGCATCAAATCCCGTTCGCCTCCTTCAATTCACTTTCGGATAACGCCGCACTTGTGCGGAGACAATCCGCGCGGCTCCCCCCAATATTGGGGGGACCTCTCATATTGGGGGGAGAGCGACGAGATTCCGACGATCCACGAGTTTGCAACCTCGGGAACTTTGACGCAGGGCGTATGAACAGGCATGTAGCAAGCAAGAGGCCCTGATATCGGGATCGGGCGCGGCCGCTGGGTCTGGTGGGATTTCTTGTGTGAACCTTGCGGCAAGCTCGCGCTTGCAGGCAGTCGTTGCCTGTCTTGCCCTCGGCGCTCTTGTCGTGGCAGGGGCTGCCCCTGCCCAAAATTCTGCCGGGAACCCGGCCAGACACGCCGATCGCCGCGATGAAGTCACTCTCGGCCGTTTCCACCAGGACTTCTGGAGTACGGAAGAAGGCGCACCCTCGCTCATCACCGCGATAACGCAGACGCCGGACGGCCTTCTGTGGCTGGGTGCCGAAGATGGCCTTTGGCGGTTCGACGGCATGTCCTTCGAGCATCTGACCGGCCCCGACATCAAAGGCACCAGTCCTTTTGGGGTCTCTTCGCTGTTCGTCAGCCGCAAGGGCGAGTTGTGGATCGGCTTTGCGCAGAGCGCCGGCGTTTCCCGCTATGTCGACGGCCGTGTCGAGGACATGAAGCTGCCCCGGCCGCCGCTGATCGTGACCAATATTCTGGAGGGGCCGGACGGCGCGATCTACGCGGAATGGGGCGGGGTCTCGGGACGTCTATGGCGTTGGAAGGAGGGCAAATGGCAGTCGGTCGAAGATCTGCTCGGCCTTCCGCCCGGGTTTACGCTCGGCCTGGTGGCGACGCGCGAAGGTTCGATCCTCGCACCGGTTCTGGATTTAGATCAACGCAAGTCTCGAATAGCCCGCCTGGCGCCCGGCAGCAGCAGGTTCAGGATGCTCGACGGCACCTACCAGTTCGCGCGGCTCAACGTCGATCGCAGCGGGCAGCTCTGGGTCTCCGACCGCGACTGGCTGCAACGCTACGGCATTGCCGGATCGGGCCTCAAGCCGCTCGGACCGGTATACCCTCTCCCGAGAAGCAGCGGAATGCGCTTCCTGTCGTTCGACGGTCGCGGAGGAGCATGGAGCGGTTCCTGGAGTTCACCCGTCACCAGCCGTTTGAACCTCGCCAAGGCAAAGTCCGGCAACGCGATCGAGACATACCGCTGGCCGGGCACTGCCGAGACGGACGGTGTAAGAGCCAATTACACCGATGCCCATGGCACGGTCTGGGTTGCGGAAAGCCGGGGCTTGCTTCGATTCCGCTTGGCCGACATTTCGATGGAGCCGACAGTGACCGCCGACAATGTCGGCGGCGTTCAACTTGTCAGCTCGAAGAACGGTATCGTTTACGCGGCTTCGCACGGAAAACTCTATCGGTTGCAGCACGGGGCACCGGCCAGGCATGTACTCGATCTTGCCCCGGATCCGATCTTCTGTTCGGGCAAAGCAGACGAGATCGTGCTTCTCCAGCGCCGCAAAGTCTATTCGCTCTCGGCGCAGGGCCACCTCAGATACATCAAGCCGGCTCCCTTGGCGTCGAGTGCCTGCGCGCTCGATGCTGCCGGAAACATCTGGCTGAGAGGCTACGATGGCAGCGCCTGGCGATACGAAGACGGGAAACTGCGCGAACTTCCCGATCTGAAAGCCAGGGTCAAAGGCGGGATACTGGGGCTTTCGGCGAACACCCGCGGCGAAGTGGCCGTTCCACTCGATGACGAAACGGTCGCCGTCTTCTCGGGGAGCCGCAAGCTGATCTATCGCCTTCCCTCGCTCGGAGGCGCTCAGATCAACGGTGTCTCTCCGGGGCTTGACGGCTTCGTGGCCTTCACGGCGGCCGGTCTGGTCCGGCTTGCGCAGGGCCATGCCGTGCGGCTCGACCCGCTTTCCGCGCCCTGGACGCGGCGGGTGACGACGCTGGTCGAGACCTCCGAAGGGGAAGTCTGGTTCAGCAGTTTCGACGGCTTGTCCAGAGTGCGCTCGTCCGACCTGCAAGCGGCCTTCGGGCATCCCGACAAACTGCTGCCGCGCCGTCTCTTCGATGGGCGCGACGGTCTTGCCGGAACTTCGCAGCGTCTCGGGCCGGTCGGGCAGAAGATCGCGCTGGACGGGGACGGCCGGATCTGGGCCGTGCGCACGGCCGGTCTGGCGAGCATCGACCCTCGCTCGATCTCCGCAGATCGTGCCCCGCCAAATGTGGTTTTCCGCCTTCTGACCACGGATAACGGGACTTTCCGGGACCCGCGATCGGTCACGCTTGCAGCCGGTACGCGCTCGGTGCGTCTTGCCTTTTCGGCGACGGGAACCCTGCGCCCGGATCTTGTCCGTATCCGATACCGCCTGGAGAACGTGGATTCCGATTGGATCGATGCGGGGCAACGAAGGGCGGCTGGATACGCGAACCTCGGACCGGGCAAGTACCGTTTCGTCGTTACCGCGACCAGCGACGGCGGCGGTACGGCCACCCGCTCGCTTTCCTTCGATATCCGCCCGACTTTCCTGGAAAGCTGGTATTTCAAGCTGCTTTGCGGGGTGGCCTTCTTCGCACTGATGGGTCTGGGATACCGGCTGCGCATCGCCGCCGTCAGCAGGAGCATCGGTGCCCGTCTGGCCGAACGTCACGACGAGCGCGAACGGATCGCCCGCGAACTCCATGACACGCTTCTCCAGTCGGTTCAGGCCCTGCTTCTGGACTTCCGTCTCGCGGCGGCCTCTCTGCGTTCCGGCGGTGCCGGTTCCGATCGCCTCGACGGCGTGATCGAACATGCCGAAGCGGTCATCGCCGAAGGACGCGACCGCGTGTACGACTTGCGTGCGCATAGGGAACCCGACACGCTCGAAGGGCGCTTGCGCATCATTGCCGCCCAAACCGGGCTGAAGGACGATGTCGAGTTGAACATCGTCAGCTATGGCGTGGCCAGGCCCTTGATCCCTGCCGTTTCCGAGGAAATCGCCAGGATCGCCACTGAAGCGCTGTTCAACATTTCGCGCCATGCCAAAGCCGGTCGCGTCGACATCCTCGTCAACTATCTCCAGACCATGCTCACGATCTCGTTGGTCGACGATGGCGTGGGCATCGACCATTCGGTGATCCAGGCCGGTCGCAAGCCCGGCCACTTCGGTCTGGTCGGCATGCAGGAGCGCGCGAAAAAACTCAAAGGCCAGATGCTTCTCGATCGCGGCCCGCAGGGCGGCGCGGAAGTCACCCTCGTCATTCCCGCCGCTTCTGCGTTTCAGGGCGCGACCGGACCGTTATCGCGCCTTTGGCAGACCATCAGGAGCCTCCTGCGATCCTGACGGTCAGAACACTTGCGCGAAGACCATGTAGAGTGCGCCTGCCATCACGATCGAGACCGGCAGGGTCAGGACCCAGGCCATCAGCAGGTTGCGGATCGTGCTCATCTGCAAGCCCGACCGATTTGCCGCCATGGTACCGGCGACACCGGATGAAAGGACATGGGTGGTGGAGACCGGCAGACCGAGGTGGTCGGCACCCAGGATCGTCCCCATCGCCACGAGTTCGGCCGCCGCGCCCTGCGCATATGTCAGGTGGGTCTTGCCGATCTTCTCGCCCACGGTCACGACGATACGGCGCCATCCGACCATCGTGCCCAGGCCGAGCGCGAAGGCCACGGCGATTTTCACCCAGGTCGGGATGAAGCGTGTGCCCGCGTCGAGCGAGGTCTTGTAAGCGGCGAGGTTGTCCTGCGCGGCTTCCGAAAGTGCCGCCGGTTTCTGCTTGCCCAATCCCTTGATCGCCTCGGAGGCGAGGTACATGTCGTTGCGGATATTGCTGACGGCGGCGGCGGGTACTTTCGCCAGCGAGCCGTAGGCCATGACCTGCCGGTCGACGTCATGAACGAGGACCGCGAGAGCCGGGAGCGTTTCCGGGACGAAGCTCTTGTCGGCGACATAGGCCGTCACCTTCCGGCGTGCTTCCACCTCATTCATGCCGCTTCGCGCGGCGCTGCTTTCCAGCGCCGCTTCCGCGGCGATGGAGCGGCTGTGGAACTCGGCCATGTAGCGCTCGGGAACCGCGCGGTTCAGCGCATAGGCGGTAGGGACCGTGCCGATCAGGATCAGCATGATGAGACCCATGCCCTTCTGGCCGTCGTTCGAGCCGTGGGCGAAGCTGACGCCGGTGCAGGTAAAGATCAGCAGGGCGCGGATCCACAGCGGCGGCGGCACTCCGTCCTTGGGTTCTTCGTAAAGCTCCTTCTTGCGGACGAGCACGCGCATGGCCAGGAACAGCAGGGCCGCGACGCCGAAGCCGATCAGCGGCGAGAACAGCAGGGCCTGGCCGATCTCGGCCGCCTTGCTCCAGTCCACGCCCGCCGTGCCGCCCTTGCCGTGCATCAACGCGTTGGCCACGCCGACGCCGATGATCGAGCCGATCAGCGTGTGCGAACTGGACGAGGGAATGCCCAGCCACCAGGTCGCGAGGTTCCAGAGGATCGCTGCCAGCAGCAGCGCGAAGACCATCGCAAAGCCGGCATTCGATCCCACTTGCAGGATCAGTTCGACGGGCAGCAGCGAAACGATGCCGAAAGCCACCGCGCCGGTCGATACGAGAACGCCAATGAAATTGAAGAACCCCGACCAGACGACCGCGACATTGGCAGGCATCGCATTGGTGTAGATCACCGTCGCCACGGCATTGGCGGTATCGTGGAAACCGTTCACGAACTCGAAGCCGAGGGCGATCAGCAGCGCGACGAACAGCAGCAGGAACGGGAGGTAAGTGGTGGGTTCGACCCCGACCGCCGCCGCATCCGAATAGACGCTGTACCCCACGTAGAACAGCGCGGCGGCGATCGCCGCGCCAAAGCCGATCCGGCCTGCGGCGCCCAGCCCCTTGTCGAGTTCCGGTCGGGTACTGGCCCTGCCATCAGGGGCCGCAAGCGTCGCATTCATGGTTTCGCCTCAGTTTACGAGACGGAAACCTTACGGTCGTTAGATGACATAATTGCTGCGACGGCAGACGCGAATGCGCACCGCCGCAGCGAGATGGCCTTCAGGCCGCGGCCGGTTGGGAACGGCCGGCGATAAGGTTGTCTACCACCGAGGGATCGGCCAGTGTTGAAATGTCGCCCAGGTTCGAGAAGTCGTTCTCCCCGATCTTGCGCAGGATGCGTCGCATGATCTTCCCAGAGCGGGTCTTGGGCAGGCCCGGCGCGAACTGGATCACATCCGGCGTGGCGATCGGGCCGATCTCGTGGCGGACCCATTTGATGAGTTCGCGGCGGAGGTCCTCGTCGGGCACCACTTCGGCGTTGCAGGTGACGAAAGCGTAAATACCCTGCCCCTTGATCTCGTGCGGCATCCCCACGACCGCCGCTTCGGCCACGGCGGGATGGGCCACGAGCGCGGATTCGACTTCCGCCGTGCCCATGCGGTGGCCCGAGACGTTGATGACGTCGTCGATGCGGCCGGTGATCCAGAAGTAGCCGTCCTCGTCGCGGCGGCAGCCGTCACCGGTAAAGTAGGTGCCGGGGAAGGTCGTGAAATACGTCTGGAAGAAGCGCTCGTGGTCGCCCCAGACGGTGCGCATCTGGCCGGGCCAGCTATCGGCGATGACCAAGCAGCCGTCGGCCGTGCCTTCCAGCACGGTGCCGTCGTTGTCGAGCAGCACCGGCTTCACGCCGAACAGCGGCTTGCTGGCGGAGCCCGGTTTCAGCGCGGTGGCGCCCGGCAGCGGAGTGATCATCGCGCCGCCGGTCTCGGTCTGCCACCAGGTGTCGACGATCGGGCAGCGGCCCTCGCCCACGACTTCGTGATACCAGGACCAGGCCTCCGGGTTGATCGGCTCGCCCACCGAGCCGAGCAGGCGCAGGCTCCGGCGCGAGGTCTTCTTCACCCAGTCGTCGCCCTCGCGCATCAGTGCGCGCAGTGCCGTGGGGGCGCCGTAGAAGATTTCGACCTGGAACTTGTCGACCACCTGCCAGAACCGGCTCGGATCGGGGAAATTGGGCACGCCTTCGAACATCACCGTTGTCGCGCCGTTCATCAGCGGGCCGTAGACGACGTAGGAGTGGCCGGTGACCCAGCCGATATCCGCCGCGCACCAGTAGATCTGGCCGGGGCGGTAGTCGAAGACGTATTCGTGGGTCATCGAGGCCCAGACCGAATAGCCGCCGGTGGTGTGGAGCACGCCCTTGGGTTTTCCGGTCGAGCCGGAGGTGTAGAGGATGAACAGCGGGTCCTCCGCGTTCATTTCCTCCGCCGGACAATCGGCGGACTGCCCGGCGGCAGCCGAGGCCCAGTCGATATCGCGGCCTTCGACCATCGGCACATCGGCGCCGGTGTGGCTGAGCACGATGACGGTATCGACGCCCGGACAGGCCTTGAGCGCTTCGTCGACATTGGCCTTGAGCGCGATCTTCTTGCCGCCGCGCAGGCCCTCGTCCGAGGTGAGGACGATCCGGCTGTCGCAGTCCTGGATACGGCCGCCAAGCGCGTCCGGCGAGAACCCGGCGAAGACGATCGAATGGATCGCGCCGATCCGCGCGCAGGCGAGCATGGCGACGGCGGCTTCCGGCACCATCGGCAGGTAGATCGTGACCCGCTCCCCCCGCTTCACGCCGTTGGCCTTGAGCAGGTTGGCAAAGCGGCAGACGGATTCGTGGAGTTCGCGGTAGGTGATGCGGCGTTCCGGGTTCTTCGGATCGTCCGGTTCCCAGAGGATCGCCACGGCATCGCC
The DNA here is from genome assembly GCF_036820275.1 of Novosphingobium sp. Taxonomy (GTDB): domain Bacteria; phylum Pseudomonadota; class Alphaproteobacteria; order Sphingomonadales; family Sphingomonadaceae; genus Novosphingobium. The sequence continues at coordinate 41,311 of NZ_DAISLT010000019.1, read as the reverse complement.
GCGCTCGGCAAGATGACGGTCGTGGCAGTTCGCCGAGAGATTGAGCGTGCCGTCGGTGAACCACGAGATGCCGAAGTCGGCCTCGTGGAAGCTGGTCTGCTTGACGACGCTGAACGGCTTGATCCAGTCGATCCGCTGCGCTTCCTCGCGCCAGAACCCCTCAGGATCCTCGATCGAGCGAGCATACATGTCCTGGTAGCGCGCCTCGTCGATCAGGGCGTTCTTTGCCCATTCGGTGGGCACGGGATAGATGGCCTCGGCCATGATGTCCTTCTCCTCTTGCCGGTATCCTCTCCGGCAGATTTCGTTCCCGGTCGGCTTTGGAGCCACCGTTTCCCCGCCACCTTAACCGATGAATCGACGAGCGCCACCGTCTTCCGGCGACTTGTCTCGGCAGCGGGACATAAGCTGTGGGCTGTGTTAGCCTTCGCGCCTCCGGCGGGCGGTGCCGATGATCTCGATCAAGGCGGGCCATGCTAGAAAGGCTTATGAATCCGACACCTGGAAATAGCGGAGTCCCGATCCATGTCCCTGAATGACGCCATCACGCTGCCCACCCGCTCGGGCATCGCGCTCGACGTTCGCCCGGCCCGGGAAAGCGACGCCGAGGCTCTCACGCAGTTCTTCGAACAGGTGACGGACGACGATCGCCGCTTCCGTTTCTTCGCGGCGGCGGACCGGGTGAGCCCGCAGCAGATCGCGCCGATCGTCAAGGCGGACCACTATCAGACCGAATCGTGGCTGGGCTTCTCCGATCGCGGAGAGATCATCGCTTCCGGCGTGCTGGCCTACGACGATGAGGGCGATACTGGCGAAGTGGCGATCTCCGTCCGCGCCGATCACAAGGGCAAAGGCGTGGGCTGGGCCATGCTCGACTTCCTCGGGAAGCAGGCGGAGCAGCGGGGCTGCAAGCGGGTGATCGCGATCGAGAGCCGCGAGAACAGCGCTGCCATCGAAGTGGAGCGCGACAAGGGCTTCATCCCGGAACCCTTCTTCGGCGATCCCACACTGGTACTGCTGTCAAAGTCCTACGACTGACGACATCTGCGAAACGGATATGAAAAGGGCGGGTCCGCGAGGACCCGCCCTTTCCTTTTGCATGCAGCGCGCGGCGCTTAGATGTGGATCGCGCGTCCGTAAGCGGCCAGAACCGATTCGTGCATCGCTTCCGAGATCGTCGGATGCGGGAACACGGTCTGCATCAGTTCCGCTTCGGTGGTCTCCAGCGTCTTGCCGACGACGTAGCCCTGGATCATCTCGGTCACTTCCGCGCCGATCATGTGGGCACCGAGCAGTTCGCCGGTCTTGGCGTCGAACACGGTCTTCACGAAGCCTTCCGGCTCGCCCAGAGCGATCGCCTTGCCGTTGCCGATGAACGGGAAAGTGCCGGCCTTGACGGTGTAGCCCGCTTCCTTGGCCTTTTCCTCGGTCATGCCGACCGACGCGATCTGCGGGTGGCAGTAGGTGCAGCCCGGGATGTTGTTACGGTCGAGGCCGTGCGGGTGCACGTCCTTGTTGCCGAGTTCCTTGGCGATCGATTCGGCGGCGGTCACGCCTTCATGGCTGGCCTTGTGGGCGAGCCAGGGTCCGGGCGTGCAGTCGCCGATGGCCCAGATGCCGGCGGCATTGGTGCGGCCGTAGTCGTCGATCTGGATGAAACCGCGGTCGGCCTTGATGCCGAGTGCTTCCAGGCCGATCTCCTCGGTGTTGGGCACGATGCCCACCGCCGAGATGACATGGCTGAAGTCGTGCTCGGCGACCTTGCCGTCCTTGCCCTTGATCTTGGCCTTCACGCCCTTGTCGGTGGCGGTGATCGCCTCGACGCCGGCGCCGGTCAGGATCTTCATGCCCTGCTTGGTGAGGGCCTTTTCGAGGAACGCGGAGACGTCCTTGTCCTCGACGGGAACGATCCGGTCGAGCATCTCGACGACGGTGACGTCAACGCCCATGTCGTTGTAGAAGCTGGCGAATTCGATGCCGATGGCGCCCGAGCCCATGACCAGCAGCTTCGTCGGCATCTCGGACGGGGTCATCGCATGGCGATAGGTCCAGATGCGCTTGCCGTCGGCCTTGGCGAAGGGCAGCTCGCGGGCACGCGCGCCGGTGGCGACGATGATGTGCTTGGCGCCCAGTTCGCTGGTCTTGCCGTCCTTGTCCGTCACCGCCAGCTTGCCCTTGGCCACCAGCTTGCCGGTGCCCATGTGGACGGTGATCTTGTTCTTCTTCATCAGGTGCGTGACACCTGCGTTGAGCTGGGCTGCAACGCCGCGCGAACGCTTGACGATGGCGGCAAGGTCGGCGGTGATGTTGTCCGCGGCCAGGCCGTAGTTCTTGGCATGCTGCATCTGGTGGAACACCTCGGCCGAGCGCAGCAGCGCCTTGGTCGGGATGCAGCCCCAGTTGAGGCAGATGCCGCCGAGCAGCTCGCGCTCGACGATGGCGGTCTTCAGGCCCAGCTGGGCGGCGCGGATGGCCGCGACATAGCCGCCGGGGCCCGAACCGAGGACGATGACGTCGTAGGTATCAGCCACTGTCTTACTTCTCCTGATCGATGGCGCGCGGTTGACCGAATTCGTTCACCGCGACGAAGGTGAACACGGCCTGCGTCACCTTCACTTCTTCCTCTTCGTGCCGGTGGCGGCGCCAGGCCTCGATGGCGATGGTCAGCGAAGTGCGGCCCACGCGCTGGATCTCGCCGTAGACCGAGACTTCGTCACCTACCTTTACGGGCAGGTGGAACTGCATGCCGTCCATCGCCACCGTCACCGCGCGGCCGCGCGATCGACGGGCGGCGACGAGGCCGGCACCCATGTCCATCTGGCTCATCAGCCAGCCGCCGAAGATATCTCCGTAGGCATTGGCGTCGGCCGGCATGGCCGTGACCCGGATCACCGGGTCACGTCGTGCTTCGGTCACTTCAGGCGACCATGCTGAGCGGCGTTTCCACGTATTCGCGGAAAGCGGCCATCAGGCGCGCACCGTCGGCGCCGTCCACCGCGCGGTGGTCGAAGCTGCCGGTTGCGGTCATGACGGTGGCCACGCCGAGCGTGCCGTCAGGCATGACCCAGGGACGCTTGTCGCCCGCGCCGATCGCCATGATGGTCGACTGCGGCGGGTTGATCACGGCCGAGAACTGCTTGATCCCCATCATGCCCATGTTCGAGATCGAGGCTGTGCCGCCCTGATACTCGCCGGGGGCCAGCTTGCCTTCGCGGGCGCGCTTGCCGAGGTCCTTCATGTCCTTGGCGATCTGCGAGAACGACTTGCCGCTGGCATCGGTGACGATCGGGGTGATCAGGCCGCCCGGGATCGAGACGGCAACCGAAACGTCGGCGCGCGCGTACTTGATCAGCTCGTTGCCGGCGAAGGTCACGTTGCATTCCGGCACGTCGACCAGCGCGCGGCCGAGGGCCTTCACGAGCATGTCGTTGACCGAGACCTTGACGCCCTGCTTTTCGAGCATGGAGTTGATCTCGCCGCGCAGGGCCAGCAGCTTGTCGAGGTTCACATCGACCGAGAGGTAGATGTGCGGCGCTTCCTGCTTGGACTGGGTCAGGCGCTTGGCGATGACCTTGCGCATGCCGGAAAGCTTCTCGACCGAGTGCGGGACGCGGTCGTCGAGCAGGGCGCGGGTTTCGGGCGCCATCTCGACGGCCGGAGCCTTGGCTTCGGTCGCGACGGGGGCAGCGGCTGCCGGAGCGGCGGCGGGCTTGGCTGCACCGCCCTGCGCGCCTTCCACGTCGGCCTTGACGATGCGGCCGTTCGGGCCGGAGCCCGTCACGGTGGCAAGGTCGACGCCCTTGGTGGCGGCGATGCGCTTGGCGAGCGGCGAAGCGGCGACGCGGCCTTCCTTGGAAGCGGGGGCCTTCGAAGCGGTGGCAGCGGCAGGAGCCGGAGCGGCTTCGGCGGCCTTGGGCGCTTCGGCCTTGGCGGGCGCAGCGGCAGGCGCGGCGGAAACCGCGCTGACGTCTTCGCCTTCACCGGCGAGGACGGCGATCACAGTGCCGACCTTCACGCCATCGGTGCCCTCGGCCACGAGGATCTTGCCGATGACGCCTTCGTCGACGGCTTCGAACTCCATGGTGGCCTTGTCGGTCTCGATTTCGGCCATGATGTCGCCGGAGCTGACGGTGTCGCCTTCCTTAACCAGCCATTTTGCCAGTTTTCCCTCTTCCATTGTGGGGGACAGGGCGGGCATCTTGATGTCGATGGGCATGGAAGCTTGTGTGTCCCTTGTTTTCCTTGGGGAGCGGGGTCCGCCTTTCCTTGAACAAGTTGAGGCGCTCACACAAGCGCCTTCGCGTTCCTTTTTTCGCATTCGTGATGGCTTGCACCTCGTCCTGAATAGCCCGATAAGCTCCGCCGAGAGGAAACCCATGCGCATCTACCTGGTCATCGTCGACGAAACGGAAGAAGCGCTGGTCGCGCTGCAGTTTGCCGCGCGCCGCGCCGCGAAGACCGACGGCGCGCTGCATCTTCTGGCCGTGGTCCCGCCGCAACCCTTCAATGCTTTCGGCGGGGTCCAGGCGACCATCGAGGAGGAGGCCCGCGCGCGCGCCGAGACCCTGGTGACGGCGGCGGCCGGAAACCTTTTATCACAAGGCGCTAAGATGCCGGTCATCTCCGTTCGCATGGGAGAGGACATCAAGATCGTGCGCGAGTACCTGAAGGAGCACGGCGAGGTTTCCGCGCTCGTGCTGGGCGCGGCGAAGGAGGGCGGACCGGGACCGCTGGTCACGCACTTCACGGGCGCCGGTCTGGGCCAGATGCCCTGCCCGGTCTTCGTCATTCCCGGCACGCTCGATGCCGAGGCGATCGAGCGGCTGAGCTAATTCCCATGTGATGGCTGCCCCCTCGGGGACGATAGCGCACAATCCGGAACACCTGCCCGCCACCCCCGCGAAGGAGGTGACGTAACGGCGTTAAATTTGCTTCATCCGGGACGTGTCTACTTCTTCTTGCGTCCCTGGTGCCGGATATTCCCCGGACGACCGCGCGGGGAAACGAAGTGTTTGCCCTTCTTCTTGAGCGGAACCGGCTTGCCGCGCTGCTCGATGCGGCCGCCGCCTTCTTCCAGTTCGAATTTCAGCGCGCCGGTCAGCGGGTTTGCCTCGGCGAGCCGCAGGCGCAGGATCTGGCCCATGGCGAAAGTGGTGCCGGTGCTCTCGCCTTCGAGGACCTGTGCCTTCTCGTCATAGGCGAAGCGCTCGTCGCCCAGGGTGGAGACAGGCACGAGTCCGTCGCCGCCGAGGCCGATGATCGTGGCGAAGAAGCCGAACTTCTGCACCCCGGTGATGCGGGTGTCGAACACTTGCCCGACGCGGCCCGAGAGCCAGGCGGCGACATAGCGGTCGATGGTCTCGCGCTCGGCCTCCATGGCGCGGCGCTCGAAGTTGCTGATGGCTTCGCTGACCCGGCCGAGGTCGTCCCGGTCGCGATCGGACAGACCCGAAGCGGCGGGGATATCGCCGTCCGGCTTCGGCTGCTCCAGCCCATAGGCATCGACGAGCGCGCGGTGCACGAGAAGGTCGGCATAGCGGCGGATCGGCGAAGTGAAGTGGGCGTAGGAGCCGAGCGCGAGGCCGAAGTGGCCCTCGTTTCGCGGGCCATAATAGGCCTGGGTCTGGCTGCGCAGCACCGCTTCCATGATGAGCGCCTTCTCGCTCTCGTCCGCGATGTCCTTGAGCATGCGATTGAACAGGCCGGGCGTGATGACCTGCCCCAGAGCCAGCTTGCGACCGAAGGTGGCGAGATAGTCCTTGAGCGCGGTCAGTTTCTCGCGGCTCGGGGTCTCGTGGACACGGTAGACCACCGGCGCGACTTTGGCTTCGAGGGCTTTGGCGGCAGCGACGTTGGCGGCGATCATGAAATCCTCGACCACGCGGTGCGCGTCGAGCCGCTCGCGGATGGCGATCTCGGTGATGCGGCCGTGCTCGTCGAGCTTTACCCGGCGCTCGGGCAGTTCGAGTTCCAGAGGATCGCGATCCGAACGCGCCTTGGCGAGCAGCTTCCAGCAGGCCCAGAGGTCCTGGAGATGTTGCTGCGCCCTGCCCTCATCGATGCGGGCCTGAGCCTCTTCATAAGCGATGACTTCATCGATTCGGACCAGCGCACGGGTGAAGCGCCATTCGGTGACCCGGCCCTGCCCGTCCACCTTGAGGTGGCAGGCCATGGCCGCCCGGTCCTCGCCCGAGCGCAGCGAGCAGACGTCGGCGCTGAGCACTTCGGGCAACATCGGCACGACGCGGTCGGGGAAGTAGACCGAGTTGCCACGCCGACGGGCCTCGCGGTCGATATGGCCGCCGGGACGGACGTAGAACGAAACGTCGGCAATTGCGACGAGCGCGTCGAAACCGCCCTCCTCGTTCGGCTTGGCCCAGATGGCGTCGTCGTGGTCGCGGGCGTCGGAGGGGTCGATCGCGACGATGGGAAGGTGACGCAGATCCTCGCGCTGCTCGTGGCTGAGCGGCATCTTCGCGGCACGCTCGGCCTCGGCGATGGTGTCGCCGTCGAAGTGATTGGGGATGCCGTGCTTGTGGATCGCGATCAGGCTGAAGGCCTTGGGCGCCAGCGGCTCGCCCAGCACTTCGGTGACCTTGACCGAAGGGCGCGCCGAGCGGCCGATCGGTTCGGCCAGCACCAGTTCACCCTTTTCGGCGCCGCCGAGGTCGGAGATCGGCGAGGAATTGCGGATGCGCTTGTCCACCGGCGCCAGCCAGGGCTTGCCCGCACCGTCGATCTCGACGACGCCGAGCATCTGCTCCGATCGCAGCATCAGCTTCTTCATCGGATAGGCGCGCCATCCGGTGGCGGATTCCTCGGTACGCGCGAGCACGCGGTCGCCCTTGCGCAGCGCCGAGCGGCCCTTCTCGATCAGGCGGATGCGCGGCGGCGGCGTGCCGTCGTCCGGCGTCCAGGTGTCGGGGATGGCGACAGGTTCGCCTTCGCTCACGTCGATTACGCGCAGCACGGTGACCTTGGGCAGGCCGCCCATGCGGTGGAAGGCGGTGCGCTTGCCGTCGATCAGGCCTTCCTCGGCCATGTCCTTGAGCAGCGCCTTGAGCTGGATCTTCTCGTTACCCTTGAGGGCGAATTCGCGTGCAATCTCGCGTTTGCCGACGGGGTCGGCCGAGTTCTGGATGAGGTCGAGGATCTGCTTGCGCGACGGCAGGCCAGGCGCGGGCCGGTTCTTGGAAGGCATGGTTTCCGCCATGCGCCGGAATGGCCGTCATTGCAATGGTGCCACGCCGACGGCACCATCACAAGTCAAGGTTCAAGGCTGTTTTGCAGCCGCTTCGCCGGCAATCGAGACCGACTGCGCAGCGGTCGGTGCGGGGGCAGTATGCTTCTCACCAGGATTGGCCTTGAGGAAGAGCTGCCAGGACGAAACTGCCAGGACGCAGGCCAGCAGGGGCTGGAGAATGCGGTCGGAAGCATGCGACGACAGGTAGCTGCCGATCACCACGCCCGGGATCGAGCCGATCAGCAACACGGCCAGAAGACCGAAGTCCACGTCGCCGATGATCCAGTGCCCGAACCCGGCGATCAGGGCCAGCGGCACGGCATGGGCGATGTCGGAACCGACGACGCGGGCAACCGGCAGCTTGGGATAGAGCACCAGCAGCACGGTCATGCCGATGGCGCCTGCGCCTACCGAGGAAATCGAAACCGCGACACCGATCGCCGCGCCAAGCAGGACGGTGCCGGCCAACACGCGCGAACGCGGCCGGGCCGGGTCGATGTCATGAGCGAGCTTGAGCAGCCACTTGCGGCAGATCACCGCCACGGCGGTGACGCCGAGCAGCACTGCCAGCGAGATCATGATGAGGTGCTCGGTGGAATTCCCGATCTTGCCGAACCAGGAGAGGAAGCCCAGCGTGAGGAGCGCCGCGGGGATACTGCCGCAGGCCATGCGGCGCACGATCCGCCAGTCCACCGTCTCGCGCTTGCCGTGGACGACCGAACCGGCGATCTTGGTCGTCGCCGCGAAGAGCAGGTCGGTGCCGACCGCCGTCTGTGGGCTTACTCCGAAAAGCAGTACCAGCAGCGGCGTCATCAGCGAGCCGCCGCCCACGCCCGTCAGTCCCACGAGCACGCCGACGAGCATGCCCGCAATGACGTGCAGGTAATCGAAATGCTGCGTCAATGCCATGAATGCTCACCGTTATCCGAAATAACCCATCCTCCGTAGACGCAGTTCGCAACTGCTGCCGACCCTGTTTGCGCAAAGCGCCTGTCATGTCGGACCACTGCCCGACAACAAAGATTTACTTCGCCCGCCGCCAGCGGACCTCGCACGGCCCGGTCTCGCAAGGAGCCAAGCCGCCCGAAAGCCACCGATTTTTCGGATATGTCCACCGAGACGCCCCCCACCCCGAATTTCAGTCTTCTATCCCGCCGGTAGAATTCAACCATCGCAGGGATCAAGGCAATTGGGCAAGCGGAGTAAACCCTCCGCCCGGAACGGCGGCAGCAATCGGGCTGACACTGCCGTCCGCCGCGACCGAGCGGACGCCAAGGATCCAGTCGTCGCCGCGGAAACCGTCTAGCTTGACGCTGGTTTCAGTGGTGCGCGCGACCATCGGCTGTGCTTCCCATTCGGGCGCATCGGTGCGGCGGCGCCAGACCGAATAGGCGGCTGCCCCGGTCACCGGCTTCCAGGTCACGTCCGTCCAGGTCTTCACCGCGGCATCGGCCGTGGCGATGGGCGGCATCGGCGCGGCGGCGAGAGCGGCCAGCGCGGCGATGTTGAGGCGCGTCACTTTGGCGAGATAGGGGAAGTCCATCTCGTCGATAGTGTCGCCGTACCGGATGCCGTTTTCGGTGCGCAGGTCCTGGTGTTGGTGTTCGTAATCCTCGATCGCGACGGAGAAGCGCACCGCCGGGTTGCCCTGTTCGAGGAACGGCAACTGGTCGCCGCCGCGCCCCATGCGATCGGCGCGCCAGACCTGCCGCACTGCCAGATCGCCCTGCACGCCGCCCGCCAGTTCGGCAATGAAGCGCGAGATATTGCGGCCAGGGCTGTCGTTCTCTCCGCCGAAGCGGCGGGCGTCGGCGCGGGTCTTGTCGGTGGCGTCGGCGCGCGGACCTTCCGAGAAAAGGCGCACGTTCCTGTCATCGACGAGACCGTCGGAGCCGTGCGTGCCGCCGACGATGTCGTTGTTGAGTACGGCCTTGACGGTCCAGCCCTGCTGCCTGGCATAGTCGGCCAGCAGCTTGCCGCCGTAGAGCCCCTGCTCCTCGCCGGACAGCGCGGCATAGACGATGGTCGTGGCGAACTTGCGCTTGGACAGCACGCGGGCGGCTTCGAGGACGAGCGCAGTGCCCGAACCGTCGTCATTGGCGCCGGGGGCATCGCTCTTCACGTCCATCACATCGGTGACGCGGCTGTCGATATGGGCTTCCACGATCACGACTTCGTTCGGACGCTCGGTGCCGCGCTGGATGGCCACGACATCGACCATCTTCACCGGCGTCGGGATGCGGGTGCCGCTGACCATCGCCTCGGGTATGACCACTTCCAGACAATCACCGCAGGCCTTCGAAGCCTTGCGGAATTCGTCGGCCGCCCAGCGGCGGGCGGCGCCGATTCCACGCTTGGGATCGGTATCGGAGGAGAGCGTGTGACGCGTGCCGAACGAAACCAGCTTCGCAACATCCGCGCGCATGCGGGCTTCGGAAACTTCGCCCGGAGCGGGCTTTTGCGGCGAATCGGCGGCGGCGCGCACCGGAAGACCGGAAAGGATCGTGGCGGAAAGCGCGGTCGCGACCAGAATTTTGTTCATGAAGGCGCTTGTCACGCCGGAGTGCCCGCTTGGCAAGACCTCAGAAGCGAACGGGCGTGTCTCCGTACCGGTTCGGACCCGGATTGGATGGCCAGACGCCGAAGATTATGACGATCAGGATCGCCGCGTAACCCAGCAGGCTGGCGGCCACCATCTTCGACTGCATCGCGAAAGCGGTCTCAAGATTGTCTGCCGAGACGCGCTGCATGGTCGAGACGATCTCATCCATTCTGGACCAGACAATCGCCTTGGACGTCAGCGAGAGCAGGAACGTCAGCAGCGAAATCCAGCCCGGCTTGCCGGAATCGTGCAGCCGCCGCGCAAAGGACGCCAGCAGCAGCAGCCCTGCCGTGAGCGACACGATGGTCGAGAGCGTCATCGAAGTACGCATGTATCCGGCCATCTGCGTCATGACGCGGGCGTTCATGGCGTCTCCGGAAACGCCCTGCTGCGCGGCCACGAAAGCGCCTTTCATGATCCCGCCCATCATCGGCATGGCGATCGCCATGCCCACGGCGTACTGGATCACGACGAGGAAGAGGACGTAGAACCAGAAAGTCTGCCGCGCATCGCGGCCTTCGAAGTTCAGCAGGTTCGTCAGATTGTACTTGATCGATCCCAGCACGCCCTCTTCCTCATTTCAGATCAGTAGGATCTCGCCACGTAGATGCGTTCCACTGCCGGATCGCCGGTGAACACACAGTTACCGGAGACAGCTTCCGCGTCGAGCGGCGTATTGCGGATGGTGAGCTTGAGCGTCTTCAGCTTCTGAACGACGGCTTCGAGCGCTTCTCCGGTCGGGCGCGACCATTCAACCTCGACCCAGCCCGGGTAGCGCTTGTCTTCCGAGAAGAACGCAGCCAGCTCGTCGAAGCTCTCGGCGCGGGAGATGTTCGCGTCCAGCTTGCCCTTGGCTTCGGCGAAGAGCGAGGTCTGGATAGCCTCGATCTCGGTCGTGGCGCGCGAAACGAAGTCTTCCTTGGCCATGCCGACGAAGTTCGCCTTGGCCGCATCGTTCCAGAGCTTGTCGCGGCGCAGCATCGAAACCTGACCGCCCGCGGCATCGCGGCCGCCGATTTCGAGGATCAGCGGAACGCCCTTCTTGACCCAGGCCCAGCGCTTTTGCGTGGCCTTGCCCGGACGCTTGTCGAGCAGGACGCGCAGCGGTTCGCCGAGTGCGAACTGGGTGACCAGCGCCTTGCGCAGTTCCTCGCAGTAGGCGAGCAGCGCTTCGTCCTCGTCATTGTCGCGCAGCATCGGCAGGATCACGATCTGGTGCGGCGCGATCATCGGCGGCACGCGCAGGCCATCGTCGTCGCCGTGGGTCATGATGACGCCGCCGACCATGCGGGTCGAAGTGCCCCAGCTGGTCGTGTGGGCGTACTGCTGGGTACCTTCCTTGTCCTGGTACTGGATGCCCGCGGCTTCGGCGAAACCGGTGCCGAGGTAGTGCGAGGTGCCCGCCTGGAGCGCCTTGCCGTCCTGCATCATGGCTTCGATCGAATAAGTCGCGACGGCGCCGGGGAAGCGTTCGTTCTCGGGCTTTTCACCGGCGATCACCGGCATGGCCAGCTCGGTCTCGGCAAAGTCGCGGTACATTTCGAGCGCGCGCAGCGTCTCGGTCATGGCGTCGTCGCGGTCGGCGTGGGCGGTGTGGCCCTCCTGCCAGAGGAACTCGCTGGTGCGCAGGAACATGCGTGTGCGCATTTCCCAGCGCACGACGTTGGCCCACTGGTTGACCATGAGCGGCAGATCGCGCCACGACTGCACCCAGCGCGCCATGGCGGCGCCGATCACCGTCTCCGAAGTCGGACGGACGATCAGCGGCTCTTCCAGCTTGGCTTCGGGATCGGGCACGAGACCACCCTTGCCGTCGCCGACGAGACGGTGGTGGGTGACGACCGCCATCTCCTTCGCGAAGCCTTCGACGTGCTCGGCTTCCTTGGCGAAGTAGGAAAGCGGGATGAACAGCGGGAAGTAGCAGTTGGTGACACCGGCGGCCTTGATGCGGTCATCCATCAGGCGCTGGATGCGCTCCCAGATGCCGTAGCCCCATGGCTTGATGACCATGCATCCGCGGACACCCGATTCTTCGGCCATTTCGGCTTCGGAAATGACTTCCTGATACCACTGTGCGAAGTCGTCCTCGCGCTTGGTGGAGAGGGCGTGACGAATGGCGGACACGGGTGCTTCTTCCTGAACTGAGCGATGCGACGGACCATCCGTTGCATTCCGGGCAAGTCGCGGCGTGTTTCACGCGCCGCGAAAGCACCTCGCGCAGACCCTTATTTGCCCAGCGCGTCAAGCCTCTTCTGGATTTCCGCCATCTGATCGCGCAGCGCGGCAAGATCTCCGGCGTCCTCGGCAGCAGGAGGCGCCTTGGGTTCTGGCTTCTCGGCACCGGGCATGAAGGCCGAGGCGGCGGCCTTGAACATCGCCATGTTCTGCTCTGCCAGTTTGGCCAGCGGATTGTTGCCCAGGCTGTCCTCGAACGCCTTGTGCAGCTTCGTCTGGTTGGCCCGGAAGTTGTCCATCGAGGCTTCCAGGTAGTGCGGCACCAGCGACTGCATCGAATTGCCGTACATGCTGATGAGTTCGCGCAGGAAGTTGACCGGGAGCATCTGCTCTCCGTTCGATTCTTCCTCCATGATTATCTGCGTGAGGATCGTGTGCGTGATGTCGGTGCCGGTCTTGGCATCGAGAACTTTGTAATCGACGCCTTCGCGGGTCATCTTCGCAAGATGGTCGAGCGTGATGTAGCTTGACGAACGTGTATTGTAGAGGCGACGGTTCGCGTATTTTTTTATGATTACCGTGTTGTCGTCCTGCGACGCCGTTTCAGCCATTGCCAATCCCCAATCTGCCTAATTTCCGGCCTGTATCACACAAGTTACCACCCCGGGTTGTCGCAACGCAACACAATTTGCTGCGCAGCAAAACTCTGGAGGATTACCCCTCGCGGCCGAACCGCCGTCCCAGCAGGGTGAGCAACTCATATTGGGAGAGTCCGGACGTGGCGGCAGCTTCGGGAAGAGCATAGTCCGCCGCGATCCAGTCGCCCTCGCCCACATCCGGCGCATGGGTCAGGTCGACGACCGTGAGATCCATGCTGACGCGGCCGAGCACAGGCAATTCATGACCCTTGGCACGGAACAGGCCCTTGCCGGACCAGCAGCGCAGATAGCCGTCCGCATAACCCAGTGCGATCGCACCGACACGCATCGGCGCGGGCGCGGTGAAGGTGGCGTTGTAGCCGATCGTCTCGCCTGCGGGCACCTCGCGGACCTGAAGAATCGCCGCTTCGGGACGGACCACCTGCTGCAGGTGCTCTTCCATGCCCACGCGCGGAATACCGCCGTAGAGCGCGATGCCGGGGCGGGTCAGGTCGCCATGATAGTCGCTGCCCAGGGCGATTCCAGCGCTGTTGGCAAGGCTCGCGCGGGCATGGCGCACCTGCCTGCGCGCCTCCTGCCAGCGCGCGCACTGCGCGGCATTGAGGTCGGTCTCCTCTTCGGCCGAGGCAAGGTGCGAGAGCAGCACATCGATATCGAGCGCGGCAATCGCCTCGTCGCCCAGTTCGTCCAGGCGAATGCCGAGGCGGTTCATGCCAGTATCGACCATGAGGTGGCAGCGTCCGCCCCCGGCTTCGGTCCAGCGCCGGGCCTGCGTCAGCGAATTGATGACCGGCGTCACACCGCTCTCTTTCGCGAAAGCGGCGTCCTGCGCGGTCAGCGGACCATGCAGCACCGACAGCGCAGCCGGGCTCACGCAATCGAGCAGATCCTGCGCCTCGCCCCAGTGCGCAACGAAGAAGTCGTGGCATCCGGCCGCGTGGAGCACCGGAACCACCTGCCGCGCGCCGAGGCCATAGCCGTTGGCCTTTACCGCTGCGCCGGCACGTGCGGTTCCGGACAGGCGATCGAGCGCCAGCCAGTTGGAGCGCAGGGCATCCCGGTCAAAAGCGAGACGAAGGGCGGAAGCAGGAAACTCAGGAGACATTTTCACCATAATCGCGCGGAGGGCCGCCTCGCAGCCCCCAGAGCGAGACGGCAAGGGCAACCGCGACAACGCCCCAAGTGTACCAAAGGCCCTGATAGGGATTGCCGCTGCTCGCGACCATGTAGCTGGAAATCAGCGGAAGGAAACCGCCAAAGTACCCTGTACCGATATGATAGGGGATCGACATCGAGCTGTAGCGGATACGCGGCGGGAACATCTCCGAAAGCAGTGCGGCCACCGGCCCGTACGTCGCGCCGGACAGGGCCATGAGCAGCAACAAGGTCGCGCCGATCGCCAGGGCATCGCCGATTGCAGGCCGCACTTTGGCGAAATCGTAGCCTGCATCGCCAAGCCATTGCTGCAACTGCACGCCGCGCGCCTTGCGGTCGTTCCACGGATAGGTGTCGAGCGGCAGCGCGCGTCCAGCCACCCGAAGCACCAGTTCGGGCGCTTTCGAAAGGCGATAGGAAACTCCCGCGCCTGCCAGATCGCCAAGGAGCCTGCCGCAACGGGTCGCCTGCTCGGACGCGAAGGGATTGTAAGCGCAGTCCGGTCCCGCCACGAGGACCGGCGCCCGCTCCGCGGCGCGGGACAAGCCCGGATTGGCATGCCCGCCGATCATCCAGAAGGCCGGAAACAGCAGGGCAAGCGTCAGCACATAACCCCAGACGATCGGCTTCTTGCGCCCGATCCGGTCGGAAAGGCTGCCGAAGATCACGAAGAACACCATGCCGAGCGCCGCGGCACCGCCGACGATGAATTCGGCCGCCGTGTCCTCCATGCGCATCGCCGCCTTGAGGAAACTCAAGGCCGAGAACATTGCGGTGTACCAGATCACCGTCAGCCCCGCCGCGATGCCAAAAAGCGCGATGAAGATGCGCCTGGGATTGCCCGGATACGTGAAGCTCTCGAGGAAGGGATTTCCGGAGACTTCCCCCTCCGCGCGCATGGCCCTGAATACCGGGCTTTCCGAAAGCCTGAGGCGCATCCACAGCGATACCGCCAGCAGTCCGATGCTGAGCAGAAAGGGAACGCGCCAGCCCCATGCCTGCCACAGGGCATCGCTCATCGCCGCCTTGCAACCGAGTACGACGATCAGGCTGAGCACGAAACCGCCTACGACGCTCGCCTGGATGAAACCGGTGTAGAAGCCGCGACGTCCAGGCGGCGCGTGTTCGGAAACGTAGATCGCCGCGCCGCCGTATTCCCCGCCGAGCGCCAGCCCCTGAAGCACCCGCAAGAGCAGGATGACAGCCGGAGCTAACAGGCCGATGGTTGCGGCCGAAGGGATCAGGCCGACACCTGCCGTCGCCACGCCCATCAGGGTCACGGTCACGAGGAAGGTGTACTTGCGCCCGAGCCGGTCACCCAGATAGCCGAACAGCACCGCGCCGAGCGGGCGAAAGCCGAAACCCACCGCGAAGCCCGCCCAGACCAGCAGCGTCTCCAGCGTGGCATTGCCGGACGGGAAGAACGTCTTGCCTATGATACCGGCCAGCGTTCCGTAGATGAAGAAATCGTACCACTCGAACACCGTGCCCATCGAGGACGCGGCGATCACCAGCCTGATGTCGGATGCGTTCGGTCCTGCCGGATGCTCCGGAGCTTCCCCTGCCATTCCCAGTTCCCCCGCCGGCCCCGATTTCGAGGTCCGTCAGCGGAAAATCTAGCTCCGGTTTCAGTCGGTGGAAAGCGCCCGTTTGGCGGCATGCCAAGGGAGTAGAACTGCGCCGTGACGCGCGGGATAGTCGCGGGCCTTGGCGATCGTTTCGATACCGGGCCATTCGGGCAGCGGTCCCTCTCCCGAAAGCCAGTGCGCGATCGCTTCACCTGCCTCGTCAAGATTCTGGGAGCTACATCCGACAGCCGCATCGGCAAAGATCGCGGCGGCGGCCTGCCCGATGGCGCAGGCCTGGCTGCGGATACCGATGCGTTCCACCGTGCCGTCCCCGCCCAGCGCCAGTCCCAGCGCGATCGTCGAGCCGCAGCTTTGCGAACGCGCCTCGCCTCTGAGTGGCAGCGCCTCGTCCCAGGGATAGGCCGCAAGCCGGATCGTCAGGCCGAGAACATCGGGCGTGTAGAGCACGGCGGCCGACATCAGCCCGCTTCCGCGGCTTCGGCTTCGCGCGCTTCGCGGCGGCGCTCGGAAATCATCTTCACCAGCGCCTCGCTGCTGGCGTTGACGAAGGGATACGTCCGCGCCTCCTTCATCCATTCGGGCCGCCCGCCCGGTCCCCATACGGTGTCGTAGCCGAGCACCAGGACCGAGAAGCCGAGGATCACGATGATGACCCCCTTCACCGCGCCGAAGCCGAAGCCCAGCACGCGGTCGATCGGCCCAAGCACCGAGGCGCGGCTCTGCTTTCCGGCCCACTTTGCGACGAGCTTCACGACGATGAAGGGCACCAGCAGCAGCAGCGCGAAGGCGAGCACCGGCGTCGCCGTGCCGGAGCCGCTGTAAGGCTCAAGCCAGGCGGACAGCGGGGTATGCAGCGTCCGGATCGCGAACACCGCGAAGATCCACGCGCCCAGCGCGAGGATCTCCTGCACGAAACCTCTCAGAAATCCGGTGGCGGCACCCACGCCGACGAACACCAGAACAGCAATATCGAAACCGGTCATAGGGCCCCGAACAAGAGCATTTTCTAATCAGGTGGAACACCTGATGACTCGGAAAATGCGACAAACCAATACCTAGAGCGGCCGAGCCGACGCAGTCGGAACGGCTGCTCTAGGCATCCGTCAGGATACGGTCAACGAGATTGGGCAGCATCGTCAGGCCAGTGAACTGAATACCCTTCGGCGAGCTTTCGCCATTGGTTCCGCCCGCCGGTCCGATCGCGCGCCCAAAGCCGAGTTTGGCCGATTCGCGCTGACGGATCGATGAATGGGAAACCGGGCGGATCTCGCCCGCCAGCGAGACTTCCCCGAACCAGACCGCGTTCTTGGGGAGCGGCTTGTCGCCGAGCGCCGAGATCAGCGCCGCCGCCACCGCAAGATCCGCGGCCGGATCGGCAAGGCGATAGCCGCCGGCCACGTTCAGATAGACTTCCGCGCTGGAGAAATTGAGCCCGCAGCGCGCCTCCAGCACCGCCAGCAGCATGGCCATGCGGCCGGAATCCCAACCGACCACCGCGCGGCGCGGCGTCGCCCCGCTCTGTAGCCGGACGATCAATGCCTGGATTTCCACCAGCACCGGACGCGTGCCCTCCATGGCGGCGAAGACGGCGCTTCCCGCCATTTCCTCGTCGCGTCCCGAAAGGAACAGCATCGAAGGGTTGCCGACTTCCGCCAGTCCCGCGCCTTCCATCGCGAAGACGCCGATCTCGTCGACCGGGCCGAAGCGGTTCTTCAGGCTGCGCAGGATACGGTACTGGTGGCTTCGCTCGCCCTCGAACGCCATGACGACGTCCACCATATGCTCCAGCACGCGCGGCCCGGCGATCGTGCCGTCCTTGGTGACATGGCCGACCAGCACCAGGGTGACATCGTTCTCCTTGGCATAGCGGATCAGTTCGAAAGCACAGCCGCGCACCTGGCTGACGGTGCCCGGCGCGCCTTCGATGGTGTCCGAATGCATCGTCTGGATCGAATCGATCACCAGCAAGGTCGGCGCTTCCATCATGCCCAGCGTGGTCAGGATATCCCGCACCGAGGTCGCTGAAGCGAGCTGGATCGGCGCCTTGGACAACCCGAGTCGCTCGGCGCGCAGACGCACCTGTCCCGCCGCTTCCTCGCCGCTGACATAGACGACGCTGCCGCCGGCCATGGCGATATGCGCCGAAGCCTGAAGCAGCAGAGTCGACTTGCCGATGCCGGGGTCGCCGCCCATCAGGATCGCCGAACCGGGCACGAGTCCGCCGCCCAACGCCCGGTCGAATTCCGCGAAACCGCTGGCGCGGCGCTTGGGCAGTTCGCCGGGGGCGTCGAGCGGCGTGAACAGGATCGGCCGCCCGCCCGAAGACAGGTCGTGCTTGGAGGAGAACACCGTCTGCGGCGTATCTTCCGCCAGCGTGTTCCACTCCCCGCAATCGGGACATTGACCTTGCCAGCGGGAGGAGACGCCCCCGCAGGCCTGACAGACATATCGACGCTTGGGCTTTGCCATGCCGCTTCGATTATCCGGAACGGAATGAGAACGCAATTGCCTTTCCCGTGCAATCGCGGCAACATGACGGGATGCGGCAAAAGGAACTGCGGATCGCGCTGGTCTGCTATGGCGGCATCAGTCTCGCCGTCTATATGCACGGGGTCACCAAGGAACTCTGGAAGGCGCTTCAGGCCAGCCAGGCGTTCTGGAATGGAGGGGAAGCGCCAAAGGGTACTGCTGCGGTCTACCGCAAGCTGCTGCAAAGGCTCGAATCGGGCAGCAACCTGCGGCTGCGCATCCTGACCGATATCGTCGCGGGCGCCAGTGCGGGCGGGATCAACAGCGTGTTCCTGTCGCAGGCGATCCATTCCGGTCACTCGCTGGAGCCGCTTACCGAACTCTGGCTGGAAAACGCCGACGTCGACGTGCTGCTCGACCCCGAGGCGCGGGCGCGCAGCCAGGTCACCAAGTTCTGGGCGCGGCCGCTCGTTTCCTATCTGCTCCACCGTCCCGGCAATGCCGTCAGCAGCAGCGTGGCACCGGAAACACGCGAGGAAGTGCGGGAAAAACTGTCCCGCCTGATCCGCTCGCGCTGGTTCGAGCCGCCCTTCAGCGGCCTGGGTCTTTCACGCCTGCTGGCCGGGGCCTTCACCGCCATGGCCGAGACCGAAGCCGGACCGTCGCTCCTGCCTCACGGCCACCCGATCAATCTTTTCGTGACCGCGACGGACTTCAAGGGCCACCTCGAAACCCTGCGGTTGCACTCGCCGGAACTGGTGCTGGAAAGCGAGCATCGCCTCAGCATCGGTTTCGAGGCGCGTGCGGGGTCCCCTGCCCTTGCGGCGATGCCGGAACTCCTGCTCGCGGCGCGCTCGACGGCGAGCTTCCCCGGCGCCTTTCCGCCGCTCCAGATCGAGGAAATCGACGGACTGATCGCCGAACTCGGCATAGCCTGGCCGGGCCGCGAGGCGTTCTTCCGGCGAGTGATGCCCGAGCACAGCCAGCGCGGCGATCTGGACAACGTGGCGCTCATCGATGGGTCGGTGCTCAACAACGCGCCGTTTTCCGATGCCATGGGCGTGCTGCGCGACCGTCCCGCCACCCGCGAGGTCGACCGCCGTTTCGTCTATATCGACCCCACGCCCGACCGGGTCGGCGCATCTCTGCGGCAGGAGCGCAAGGCGCCGGGATTCTTTTCGACGATCTTCGGCTCGCTGTCCTCGATCCCGCGCGAACAGCCGATCCGCGACAATCTGGAAGCGCTCGAACGCGATTCGCAGGAGATGGCGACCTTGCGCGCCATCGTCCTGGCCATGCGGCCCGAGATCGAGGAGACGGTGGACCGTCTATTCGGCAATACCTTCTTCCTCGACAGGCCCACG
>NZ_DAISLT010000019.1:16506-22045 GCF_036820275.1 Novosphingobium sp. | reverse complement strand
AGGCCCACGCCGAAACGGCTTGCCGCCTGGCGCAACAAGGCGCAGCGGGCCGCTCTGGAGCAGGCCGGTTTCGCCTATCACGGCTATGTGCAGGTGAAGTTCTCCGGGATCATCGCCAAGCTGGCGCGGCTGATCCAGGATGCCGCGCCCGAACTGGGGCTTTCCTCCAGCGCGCCGATCGCGCTGCGACTCCACGAGCATTTCGCCGGAATGGGGCTGGACCGCATCCAGGGCCTGAAGGGCGACGGTTCGCCGGGCATGATCGACTTCTTCCGCCGCCATGACCTCGCCTTTCGCATCCGCCGCCTGCGGCTGCTGGCGCGGCGCGTCACCCAAGAGTGGCAGCAGGAAGCGGATGTCAGCGAAGCCCAGCGGGACAAGGCGCGCGAGGCGATCTACGCGGCACTGGCGCTCTATCTCGACCGCGAGCCGGTGGCGGCGATGGGCAAGGGTTTTCCGGCCTTGGCGGCGGCCGTGTTCACCGACCCCGGCGCGGCGGTCGATCATGTCGAGACGATCCGCAGTCTATCCGAAATCGATGGGCAAGTGGACGTACTGTTGGCCGAGGCGCTTTCGGAAATGCCGCAGGTGCTGCGGCGAAGGGTGCTGCTCGCCTATCTCGGTTTCCCGTTCTACGACACCGTCACCCTGCCCCTGCTGCGCGGCGAAGGGTTGACCGAATTCGACCCGATCCGCGTCGACCGCATCTCGCCGGAAGACTGCCATATGATCCGCAAGGGCCCGGTGCTGCGCGGCACCGAGTTCTTCAACTTCGGCGCCTTCTTCAGCCGCGCCTATCGCGAGAACGACTATCTCTGGGGCCGTCTCCACGGGGCGGAGCGGATGATCGATCTGATCTCCTCCACGGCCGAAGGCGAGCATGCCCTGCTCGAAGGCGAACTCTGGACCTTCAAGCACGAGGCTTTCCTGGCCGTGCTGGAGGAGGAACAGGAACGCCTTACCGCCGATCCGTCGCTGGTGCAGGCCGTGCGGAACGAAGTGCTGCGCGGCGGCTGACGGTCTACAAGTAAGCTGACGGCCGACAAGAAAAACGCCGCCCCGGAAAATTCCGGAGCGGCGTCATCCTGTTTGTTCTGCATTGTCCGGCGGAACTTATTCCGTCAGGTCGCTCCAGGCCTCCTTGATCCGGTCGAAGAAGCCCTTCGACTGGGGGCATTCGTCCCCGGTCTCGGTAGCCTGAAGCTCGCGTATCAGTTCCTTCTGGCGCGCGGAAAGCTTGGTTGGCGTTTCCACGCTGATCTCGATGACGAGATCGCCGCGCCCCCGGCCCTGAAGCACCGGCATGCCCGCACCGCGCTTGCGGAGCTGCTTGCCGGACTGGATGCCGGCCGGAATGTCGATCGAGAGGTTCTCGCCGTCCATGCCCGGAATTTCAATCGAGCCGCCCAGCGCCGCCGTGGTGAAAGTGATCGGAACGCGCGTGATCAGCGTCGTGCCGTCGCGTTCGAACACCTTGTGGCGCTTGACGTGCAGGAAAATATAGAGGTCGCCCGGAGGCGCGCCGAACGGTCCGGCCTCACCCTTGCCGGAAAGGCGGATGCGGGTACCCGAATCCACGCCCGGCGGGATCTCCACCTGCAAGGCCTGGGGCTTGTCGACCCGGCCCTCGCCGCCGCAGGAGCGGCACGGCTTTTCGATCACTTCGCCCCGGCCGTGACAGGTCGGGCAAGTGCGCTCCACCACGAAGAAGCCCTGCTGTGCGCGGACCTTGCCGTGGCCGCCGCACATGTTGCAGCCGCGCTTGCCGGTGCCCGGCTCGGCGCCCGAACCGTTGCAAGGCTCGCAGCTTTGCGAGACCTCGATAGTGATTTCGGTCTGCTTGCCGTGGAAGGCCTCGTCGAGCGAGACTTCCATGTCGTAGCGCAAGTCGGCGCCGCGACGGGCCTGCTGGCGGCCACCGCCACCGAAGGCGCTGCCGAAGATGGATTCGAAGATATCGCCGATGTCGCCGAATTCGGCGCCGCCGGGATGACCGCCGCCACCACCCATGCCCTGCTGGAAGGCAGCATGGCCGTAGCGATCGTAGGCAGCCCGCTTCTGCGGGTCCTTGAGGCAATCGTAAGCCTCGCTGATCTGCTTGAAACGCGCCTCGCTGTCGTCGCAGCCCGGATTCTTGTCCGGGTGATAGCGCATCGCGAGGCGGCGGTAGGACGACTTGATGGTCTTGTCGTCGGCGCTGCGTTCTACTTCGAGCAGTTCGTAATAGTCGATTTCGGTAGCTGACACGTCTCGTTATTCCCCGCGTGCGACCTGGCCGCCACCGTCACGCAAAGTAACGATGGCGGCCACGCTTGTCATGAGGACCGATCAGCCCTTGTTTTCGTCGACTTCCGAGAACTCGGCATCGACGACATCGTCGTCGCCACCGGCCGGAGCGGCTTCCGGCGAAGCGGCCGAGGCCTGCTCCTTCTCGTAGATGGCCTGGCCCATCTTCATCGCCACTTCGGTCAGCGCCTGCGACTTGGCGGTGATCTCGGCGGGTTCGCCGCCTTCGATCGCCGTCTTGGTCGCGGCGATGGCCGCTTCGACTTCGGCCTTCAGGCCGGCGTCGATCTTGTCGCCATGCTCGACGATCTGCTGCTCGGTCGCGTGGACGAGGCTGTCGGCGTTGTTCTTGGCTTCGGCGGCCTCACGACGCTTCTTGTCCTCTTCGGCGAACTTCTCGGCATCCTTGACCATCTGGTCGATGTCGGTGTCGGACAGACCGCCCGAAGCCTGGATGCGGATCTGCTGTTCCTTGCCGGTGCCCTTGTCCTTGGCGGACACGTTCACCAGACCGTTGGCGTCGATGTCGAAAGTGACTTCGATCTGCGGCACGCCGCGACGTGCGGCCGGGATGCCGACGAGGTCGAACTGGCCCAGGAGCTTGTTGTCCTGCGCCATCTCGCGCTCGCCCTGGAACACGCGGATGGTCACCGCCTGCTGGTTGTCCTCGGCGGTCGAGTAGACCTGGCTCTTCTTGGTCGGGATCGTCGTGTTGCGGTCGATCATCTTGGTCATGATGCCGCCCAGCGTCTCGATACCCAGCGACAGCGGGGTGACGTCCAGCAGCAGCACGTCCTTGACGTCGCCCTGAAGCACGCCGGCCTGGATCGCGGCGCCCATGGCCACGACTTCGTCCGGGTTCACGCCGGTGTGCGGTTCCTTGCCGAAGAAGTCCTTCACGACTTCACGGACCTTGGGCATGCGGGTCATGCCGCCGACCAGAACGACATCGTCGATTTCCTTGGCCGAGATGCCCGCGTCAGCGAGCGCCTTGCGGCAGGGTTCGAGCGTGCGCTGGATCAGGTCCGCGACCATCTTTTCAAGGTCGGCGCGGGTGACGGTCTCGACGAGGTGCAGCGGGGTGGTGGCGCCGCCTTCCATGCGTGCGGTGATGAAGGGCAGGTTGACCTCGGTCGTCGCGGTGGACGACAGCTCGATCTTCGCCTTTTCGGCCGCTTCCTTCAGACGCTGCAGGGCGAGCTTGTCGCTGCGCAGGTCCAGACCTTCCTTGGCCTTGAATTTGTCGGCCAGCCATTCGACCAGCTTGGTGTCGAAGTCTTCACCGCCCAGGAACGTGTCGCCGTTGGTCGACTTCACTTCGAACACGCCGTCGCCGATTTCGAGGATCGAAACGTCGAAGGTGCCGCCGCCAAGGTCGTAGACGGCGATGGTCTTGCCGTCCTGCTTGTCGAGGCCATAGGCCAGCGCGGCCGCAGTCGGCTCGTTGATGATGCGCAGCACTTCAAGACCGGCGATCTGGCCTGCGTCCTTGGTCGCCTGGCGCTGTGCGTCGTTGAAGTAGGCGGGCACGGTGATGACGGCCTGCGTCACGGTCTCGCCGAGGTACGATTCGGCGGTTTCCTTCATCTTCTGAAGAGTGAAGGCCGAGATCTGCGACGGGCTGTAGTCTTCGCCGCCGGCCTGAACCCAGGCGTCGCCGTTTTTGCCCTTGACGATGTGGTACGGAACCAGCTCGGTGTCCTTCTTGGTCACCGGGTCGTCGAAGCGGCGGCCGATCAGGCGCTTCACCGCGAAAATCGTGTTGTCGCCGTTGGTCACGGCCTGACGCTTCGCGGGCTGCCCGATCAGACGTTCACCATCCTTGGTGAAAGCGACGATCGAGGGCGTCGTGCGAGCGCCTTCGGAATTTTCGATAACCTTGGGCTTGCCGCCGTCCATCACGGCCACGCAGCTGTTGGTGGTGCCCAGGTCGATACCAATTACTTTTGCCATTATCCCCATTCCTCACGTCAGTGGATGACACCATGCGGATCGCCTCCCTCCACAAGGCAAGGCGGCTTGCACAGCTCGATGACGTTCAAAGTCGTCGGAGCGGCATATAGGTGCGGTTTCGCTTGGAACAAGTCTGTCGCAATGGCATTACGCGGTGGAAATTTTCAGCGCCCCAAACTCCTTGGTATCAGGCGCCCGCCCGAGAGGATCGACTTGCCGTGAAGCCTGCCCGTCTCAACGTCTCCCTGCGTACGCTTGCCGTCACGGGCGCCGCCGCCCTGCTCGCCTCCCTGAGCGGCTGCAAGCAGGCGGAAAACCCCGCGCCGCAAGAGAGCGCGGCGGCCGATGCCGGGCCGAGTGCCAAGCCGGGAATCAGTGCCGGCGACGGCCACCTGTTCCTGCCGATCGTGGCCGGACGCCCCGGCGCGGTCTACTTCAACGTTCGCAACGACGGCTCCGCCCCGGTCAAGCTGGTGGGCGTCCATGTCAGCGGTGCGGGCAGCGCGCAGATGCACAAGACCGACGGCGGCAGCATGGCCGCGGTCGATTCGCTGGAGATCGCACCCGGCGCCGAGGTCGAATTCAAGCAGGGCGGCATGCATGTGATGGTCTTTGATATCGAAGACACCGTGAAAGCCAGCGGCACGGCGGAACTGACCCTGACGTTCTCGGATGGTGACAAGCTTTCGATGCCCCTGCGGGTGGAGAGCATGGGCGGCAACGGCATGGGCGACATGCCGGGGATGGATCACTGACGACCCTCTGCCCTCCCGGAGCGGAAAGAGCGCTGACATCGGGGGAAGTCGCACTGGTGAGGGCCGTCTTCGGCAATGCCGTCGATCCTGCACCGGTGCGCATCCGGCGGCGAAAATGGTTTCCCCTCCAGCCTGCCCATGTCGTCATGGCGCCTTGCGGGCACCTGCACTTTCACCATGGCTCGGAACTCTACTGCGACGACTTTTCCTCGGCGCAGATCGGTCTCCAGGGGCTGTTCGTCCACGAAATGACGCATGTCTGGCAGAGCCAGCGCAAAGGGCGCTGGTATCTGCCGCTGATGCGCCATCCGTTCTGTCGCTATGACTATGCGCTGAGGCCGGGCTGGACGCTCGGCCGCTACGGCATCGAGCAGCAGGCGGAGATCGTCCGCCACGCCTTCCTGCTCGACCGGGGCTGGCAAGTACCCGGCGCGCCGCCGCTCGCCAGCTATCGCGGCGTGCTGCCGTTCGGCCCTTTATCCTTCACCTGAGAAAACAAAAAAGGCGCGGGTTCCTCCGCGCCTTTTTTGCAGGAATTTAAAGCT
>NZ_DAISLT010000019.1:0-16496 GCF_036820275.1 Novosphingobium sp. | reverse complement strand
AGCAGTCGCGGTCCCAATAGCGATCGCCGCGCCGGTCGTAGCGATAGCAACCCTTGTGCTTTTCCTTGGTCGATCCGGCCACGGCACCTGCCGCTGCGCCGACCGCAGCACCGGCACCGACGTCGCCCGCAAGCGCGCCGACGCCCGCGCCGAGCGCACCACCGGCAAGGGCACCCTCGCCTGCGTAGTTGCTCGCGCAACCGGCCACGCCAAGCGCTCCGGCGGCAAGGATGGGAAGAATGAGCATTCGCATGGGTTCTCTCCGCTGAATATCAGGTTATGCCTGTTCAACGGTCCCGATGCGGGCGGGTTCCTGAAAGGTCCGCAGACCATCGCCGCCGCGCGCCCGCTCGTCCCGCAAGGCCTTGACGACCTTGGGGTTCGCAGCGTTCGCGCGGCGGGTAGGAAGATCAGTCCGGCTTCTTGGCCACGGCCACCATGGCCGGACGCAGCAGGCGGTCCTTGATCATGTAGCCAGCCTGAAGCTCCTGCACGACCGTACCGGCCTCGGCATCGGCCGAGGGAACCTCGATCATCGCCTGATGCTGGTTGGGGTCGAGCGGCAGGCCCATGGCGGCGATGCGGGTGATGCCGTGGTTGGTGAAGACCTTGTCGATCTCGCGGCCGGTCGCCTCGATGCCCGCGACGATGCCCTTGAGCTTCTCGTCCTCGCGCAGGTCCGCCGGAATGGCCGAAAGCGCGCGGGTCAGGTTGTCGGCCACGGAAAGGATGTCGCGGGCGAAACCGGTTGCCGCATAGGCGCGCGTGTCGGCGACGTCCTTTTCGAGGCGGCGGCGCACGTTCTGGGTCTCCGCGCGAGCGTAGAGCACGTCCTGCTTGGCGACTTCGAGTTCCTCGCGCAGCTTGGCGAGTTCCGAATTGTCGATCATATCCTCGGGCACGCCCTTCAGTTCTTCGGCGATGGCCGCTTCTTCTGTCGACTGCGTCTTTTGTTCGGTCATTATCGTAAAGTTCCAGCTATCCGATGAGCTTGCCCAGGCTCTGGGCAGTGAAGTCCACCATGGGGACGACGCGCGCATAATTCAACCGCGTCGGCCCGATTACCCCCACCACGCCGACCACCCGGCCGTCACGATCGCGATAGGGCGAAGCGATCACCGAGGAGCCGGAAAGGGCGAAAAGCCTGTTCTCCGAGCCGATGAAGATGCGCGTCGATTGCGCCTCGCGCGCAAGGTCGAGAAGTTCGGCAACCGATTGCTTGCTTTCCAGGTCGTCCAGCAGCGAACGCACCCGTTCGAGGTCGGAAAGCGCGGTTTCGTCGAGCAGGTTGGCCTGGCCGCGCACGATCAGCACCGGCCGGGCCATCGCATCCTCGCTCCAGACCGCCAGTCCGCGCTCGACCAGATCGCGGCTTGCAGAATCAAGCGCCGACTTGCCGGTTGCGATATCCGCGCGCATCGCCCGCGCCGCTTCACCGAGCGTGCGACCCGCCAGATGCGCGGTTATGTAGTTGGAGGCTTCCTCCAGGGCGCCCGGCGGCACGGCGACGGGAAACTCGACGATCCGGTTCTCCACCGCGCCGTCCTCGCCCACCAGCACCGCGAGCGCCCGGCCCGGTCCCAGCGGCACGAGCTGGAGGTGCATCAGGCGCGGCTCGCGGCGCGGCACCATGACGACCCCTGCCCCCGACGTGAGGTTGGATAGCAGCGCGCTGGTCGCTTCCAGCGCCGCCTCGATCGGGCCGGGCGAGGAAATCCGGCTCTCGATCGCAAGACGCTCCTCTGCGGTCGGCTCGGCCACCTGCATGATGCCGTCGACGAAGAGGCGCAGGCCCGCCTCGGTCGGCAGCCGTCCCGCACTCGTATGCGGTGCGGCAAGGAGACCGAACGATTCGAGGTCGGCCAGCACCGAACGGATCGAGGCCGAGGACAGCCTGACCCCGCCGGGCCCGGCCAATGCCTTGGAGCCGACCGGGGTTCCGGTCGCCAGATAGCCTTCCACCACAAGGCGGAATATCTCGCGGGCGCGGTCGGAAAGTTCGGTGATCGGCGGTGTCGGCATTGACCCTTAATCTAAGGACTGGTGCGGGCGTCTCAAGCCAAATGCGCGCCAGCCATTCGATTGCGCGCATTTTCCGTCCCCGAGGTGTTTCCACTCGCCATAAAAATGCAGCAGGTTCGATTGTCGCATTTTCTGACCATCAGGTGTTTCCACCTGACTTGAAAATGCTCTAGGGGCGCGCGGGTAATCGACGATCAGAACTTGAGCAAAGGACATCCCATGCGACCTTCAGGCCGTACCCCCGACGAGATGCGCGCTATCGACATCCAGACCGGCTTCACCAAGCACGCCGAAGGTTCGGTGTTGATTTCCTTCGGTGATACCCGCGTCCTCGTTACGGCTTCGGTCGAGGAAAAGGTTCCGCCGTTCCTGCGCGGCAAGGGCGAAGGCTGGGTCACGGCCGAATACTCGATGCTCCCCCGCGCCACCCACACGCGCGGCAGCCGCGAAGCCGCCAAGGGCAAGCAGTCCGGCCGCACGCAGGAAATCCAGCGCCTGATCGGCCGCTCGCTTCGCGCCGTGGTGGACATGAAGAAGCTCGGCGAACGCCAGATCGTGCTCGACTGCGACGTGCTCCAGGCCGACGGCGGCACCCGCACCGCCTCGATCTCGGGCGCCTGGGTGGCGCTGCGCCTCGCGGTCGACAAGCTGATGGCCGACGGCAAGATCAAGGAAGACCCGATCACCGGCCGCGTCGCCGCGATCTCCTGCGGCATCTGCGATGGCACCCCGGTGCTCGACCTCGACTACATCGAGGACAGCTCGGCCGATGCCGACGCCAACTTCGTGCTGATCGAGGGCGGCAAGATCGCCGAAGCCCAGGCCACTGCCGAAGGCGCGACCTATGACGAGGAAGGCCTGCTGCGCCTGCTGCGCCTTGCCCGCATCGGTTGCGACCGGATCTTCGCCGAGCAGGCCAAGGCCGTCGGCCGCTAAGCAAGTCCAACCCTTGATCGTCGCCCTCGCGCAAGCGGGGGCGGCGAAAACGGAACCTTTCACATGACCCGCAAGCTTGGAAACACCCGCCTCGTCATCGCCACGCACAATGCGGGCAAGCTGCGGGAAATCGGCGCGCTGCTCGCACCGTTCGGCATCGAGTGCGTCTCCGCAGGCGAACTCGGCCTGCCCGAACCGGAAGAGACCGGCACAACGTTCGTCGAGAACGCGCTCCTCAAGGCCCATGCCGCCGCCAAGGCCGCGCAGCTTCCCGCGCTGGCCGACGACAGTGGCATGTCGGTGACGGCGCTGGGCGGACGCCCCGGCGTCTACACCGCCGACTGGGCCGAACGGCAGTGGTTCGAGGGCGAAGCAGGGCGCGACTGGTTCATGGCGATGGGCAAAGTCGAAGGCCTGCTCTGTGAACAGGGCGCGGATGTGGACCGCTCCTGCTGGTTCTCCTGCGTGCTGGCGATCGCCTGGCCGGACGGCGAAGAAGCGGTCTACGAAGGCCGCTCGAACGGCAGCTTCACCTGGCCGCCGCGCGGCAAGCTTGGCTTCGGCTACGACCCCTGCTTCGTACCGGACGGCCTCGACCAGACTTTCGCCGAAATCGCGCCCGAAAAGAAGCACGAGATCAGCCACCGCGCCGACGCTTTCGCCAAGCTGGTCGCGGAGCAGTTCCCGGGTTAATCTGTCACGATGGCGCGTGCGCTCTACATCCACTGGCCGTTCTGCCTCGCAAAGTGCCCCTATTGCGACTTCAACAGCCATGTCCGCGAACGGGTCGAGGTGGAACGCTGGCAGGCGGGTCTGCTCGCCGACATGCGGCACGAGCATGCAGTCGCGGGCGGGGAAAAGCTCGATTCGATCTTCTTCGGCGGCGGCACGCCTTCGCTGATGCCCCCTGCCCTCGTTGCGCGGCTGCTGGACGAGGCGGAGAAACTCTGGGGCTTTTCGGACGGGATCGAGATCACGCTGGAAGGCAATCCGTCCTCGGTCGAGGCAGGAAACTACGAGGCGCTGGCCGCGGCGGGCGTCAACCGCGTCTCGCTCGGACTGCAGGCGCTCGATAATCAGACCTTGCGGTTTCTCGGCCGGTTGCACGACGCGCAGGAGGGCCTGAAGGCGCTGGAAGTGGCGCAGAAGCGCTTCTCCCGCGTCAGTTTCGACCTCATATACGCGCGTCCCGGCCAGACCCTCGACCAGTGGCAGGGGGAACTCGCGCAGGCCCTGTCCTATGGTACCGGTCACCTTTCGCTTTACCAGCTCACCATCGAGCCGGGCACCAAGTTCGCGACGATGGTGCGTCAGCACGAGTTCGAGCCGCTGGACGAGGACGCCTGCGCCGACATGTTCGCCCTCACCCGCGAGATGACCGCACAGGCGGGGCTGCCCGCCTACGAGATCAGCAACCACGCCCGCCCCGGCGAGGAAAGCCGCCACAACCTCACCTACTGGCGCTATCAGGACTATTGCGGCATCGGCCCCGGCGCGCACGGACGACGCGGCGGCGTGGCGACCACACGCCATCGCAAGCCCGAAAACTGGCTGGAGGCCATCGATCGCCAGGCCCAGGGCATCAACGAGCACCGCGATCTCGGCCGCCGCGAGCAGGCCAGCGAGGCCATGCTCATGGGCCTGCGCCTGCGCGAAGGCGTGGACCTCGATACGATGTCGGTGCGCTTCGGTCTCGACGCCTTGGAACTCTGCGATCCCGCCAAGGCCGCTTTCTACGAGAAGCAGGGCCTCGTACGGCGCGAGGGCGCGCGGCTGCATGTGACCGAACAGGGCATGCCGCTGCTGGACGGGCTGCTCGGCGAAATCGTCCCGGTCGATCTGGTCGAGCCTTGAGCGGCATGACGAAAGCCGACCTGCTCGAAGCCTGGGGCAATCACCTCAGGAACGGGCGGCGGCGCAGTCCCCATACCGTGCGCGCCTATCTCGCCACCGCCGCGCGCCTGATCGACAGCGCGCAGCCCGCCGACTGGCATGGGCTTGCCCGGCTCGAAGCCGCCGACTTGCGGCTGCACCTTGCCGAGCGGCGTGAGGACGGCATCGGCAATACGTCCGCCGCGCGCGAGCTTTCCGCGCTCAAGAGCTTCCTGGCGTTTTCGCGCGAGCAAGCGGGCGTGGCCCATGCCAATGCGCCGCGCCTGCGGGGGCCGCGCGTGAAGAAAGGCCTGCCTCGCCCGGTGACGCCGGACGAAGCCGTCAATCTCGCCGCAACTGTGGAGGAAGACGCCCGCGAGCCCTGGATCGGGGCGCGTGACCGGGCAGTGCTGCTCCTGCTCTACGGCGCAGGCCTGCGCATCGCGGAAGCGCTGTCGATCCCCGGTGCGGCACTGCCCTTGGGCGACACGCTGATGGTCACCGGCAAGGGCGGCAAGCAGCGCATGGCGCCGCTGCTGCCGATCGTGCGGGAGGGCGTGGCGGATTACATCGCCAAATGCCCCTGGCCGATGGCGGCGGATGTACCGATCTTTCGCGGCGCCAAGGGCGGGCCGCTGTCGCAGGGCATGGTACAGAAAGCCGTCGCCCGCGCCCGGATCGTGCTGGGACTGCCCGCCAGTGCCACGCCCCATGCCTTGCGCCACAGCTTCGCCACGCACTTGCTCGGCGCCGGGGCGGACCTGCGCAGCCTTCAGGAACTGCTCGGCCACGCCAGCCTCGGGTCAACGCAGATCTATACCAAAGTGGACGCGGCTACCCTGCTCGACGTGTATCGCAACGCGCATCCGCGCGAGCAGGGCTGAAGCCTCAGAGCACGCCTTCGTCCGGTGCCAGCAGTCCGCGCCAGATCAGTGTACCGATTGCGGCCCCGACGAGCGGCGCGACCCAGAACGCCCAGAGCTGTCCCAGTGCCGCCGTTTCCGCGAAAAGCGCCACGCCGGTCGAACGCGCGGGATTGACCGAGGTATTCGTCACCGGGATCGCCACGAGGTGGATCAGCGTCAGGCACAGGCCGATCGCCAGCGGTCCGAACCCGGACGGAGCGATCTTCGAGGTGGAGCCGAGGATGACGATGATGAAGCCCGCGGTCAGGATTGTCTCGATCAGCAGCGCCGAAGACAGGGCATAGCCGCCGGGCGAAAGCGCGCCGTAGCCGTTGGTCGCAAAGCCGCCGGGCGTCCATCCCGCCTTGCCCGAGGCGATCGCATAGAGCGCCGCCGCTGCGACGATCGCGCCCAGTACCTGGGCGATCCAGTAGGGAACGAGGTCCTTCCAGTCGAGCCGCCCGCCGACCGCCATGCCCAGCGATACCGCTGGATTGAAGTGTCCGCCGGAAATGCCGCCCACTGCATAGGCCATGGTCAAGACCGTCAGGCCGAAGGCCAGCGCCACGCCTGCAAAGCCGATCCCGAGGTCGGGGAAAGCCGCCGCAAGGACTGCCGCGCCGCAGCCTCCGAAGACGAGCCAGAATGTACCGAAGAATTCCGCTGCCAATCGCTTGGACATAACCCTGCTCCCAAATGGTTGCAGGGAAATACTACGATATTATTTCTAGGCGCGATACTCCGGGATTTGTAAAATACTGGCAAATATTACAGGTCTTCGATCTCAGGAATTATCTGTGGAGGGTTTCCAGAAGATCACCCGCCAGAGATACCAGACGGCGGTTCCCGCAGCGAGAATGACGGTCGCCCAGCCGATCCAGGTCTCGGCTTCGGCAAAGCGACGTCCCATCCAGCTTCCGGCCAGAATGAGCAGGGTATTCCAGATCGCGGCCCCCGCTGCGGTGTAGATCAGGAATGGCCAGTGCTTCATGTGGGCAAGGCCTGCCGGGACGGAAACCATGGTCCGGAACATCGGCATGAAACGCATGACGAAGACAACCCAGCGGCCGTGCTTGCGGAAGAACCTGCCGGCTTGCTCAACCTGCCGCCATTCCAGCGTCAGCCAGCGTCCCCAGCGGTCGATAAACGGCTTGAGGCGCTCGTAGCCAAGGCGGTCGGCAACCAGAAACAGCACGTAGTTGCCGAGAGTTGCGCCCACGGTTCCCGCGATCAGCACGGGCGCGAACTCCATGCGGCCATGCGCCATGGCGATCCCGGCGACACCCATGATGAGTTCCGAGGGGATCGGCGGCACGATGTTCTCCAGCATCATCAGCAGGAGGATACCCCAGTATCCTCCTGCCTCGATGAGCGAGATGACCCATTCATTCATGGAACTGTCCCTGCCAAGCGGGTGTCACATCGCGGCGTGGCGCGCCTCGATCGCATCCCAGATCTTCGCGCCGGTATCGGTTCCGTTGAACCGGTCGATGGCGACGATGCCGGTCGGCGACGTCACATTGATCTCGGTCAGCCATTTTCCGCCAATCACGTCGATGCCCACGAAAACAAGGCCTCGCGCCTTGAGTTCCGGCGCCAGCGCCGCGCAGATTTCCTCTTCCGCCGAAGTAAGGCCGGTGGCTTCGGCCGAGCCGCCCACCGCGAGGTTGGAGCGGAACTCGCCCGCGCCCGGCTTGCGGTTGATGGCGCCTGCGAATTCGCCGTCGACGAGGACGATGCGCTTGTCGCCCTCGGCCACGTCAGGAAGGAAGGGCTGGACCATGAACGGCTCAACCCAGGCGTTCTCGAACATCTCGATCAGGGCGCCGAGATTGCTGCCGTCGGCGGGAACGCGGAACACCGCCTTGCCGCCGTTGCCGTGGAGCGGCTTGATGACGAGATCGCCGCCGAAACCGGCTTCGACATTGCGCTGCTGGAACAGGCGCACGTCCTCGATGCGGCGGGCGATGAAGGTCGGCGGCATGAAGCGCGCGTAGTCGAGCACGAAGACCTTCTCGGGCGCATTGCGGACCGAAACCGGATCGTTGACCACCAGGGTCTGCCCGGCGAGTCGCTCCAGCAGGTGCGTGGCGGTGATGTAGCCGAGGTCGAACGGCGGGTCCTGCCGCATCAGCACGACGTCGATATCGGCCACGAGGTCGATCAGACGGTATTCGCCGCGCGTGAAGTGGGCGCCTTCCACGCGCTGCACCGTTACCGGCGCGCCCCAGCAGGTCAGCCGACCGGCCGCGCCCGAGGAGGCGTCATAGGCGAGCGTGCGCACGTCGTAATGGAACAGCTCGTGCCCGCGCGCCTGCGCCGAGAGCATGAGCGCGAACGAGGAATCGCCCGCGATCTTGATCGATTCCAGCGGGTCCATCTGAACGGCGATGCGTAAGGTCATGAAAAATCTGGTCCTAGCGGATATGTACCGAGCGGTATCTTTCGGAAAGGCGGCTTAATCAAATTTCGCGGCGCGCGCGAATGGTTTTGGGACAGTGCAGCATCTTTAGGCGCCGGGCTGCCAGGCATTGACGATCCGGCGGGGCCAGCAGCCCGGTGCCATGAGCAGCACGTCGATCCTCACGTCGTCCCCGGGCTTTCCATAACGATGCGCGACGGCCTCGGCAGCGGCGGCCACGCGGCGCAGGCGATAATGATCGATCGCATGATCGAGATCGGTGCGGCGCGCGCGCCACTTCACTTCGACGAAGCACAAGGTCCGTCCGCGCCGGGCCACGATATCCACCTCCCCGCGCCCGGTCTTCACCCGCGCGGCGCGGATGCTCCAGCCCGTCAGCCGCAAGTACCATGCCGCCAAGGTCTCGCCCCGGCGCCCCTTGCGCTCCGCTTCGGCGCGCCGCCTGCTCACGCCCGGAGGCTCACTTGAGTTCCATCGCCCTTGCATAGAGGGTCTTCCGATCGAGCCCGGTCGCCTTGGCCACGCTGGCCGCCGCCTGCGAGGGCTTGGCCAACGCCAGTTCGGCGCGCAGCAGGGCATCCACGTCGACTTCGCCGATCGGCTCCTCACCCGGCGGCGCGATGAGCAGGACGATCTCGCCCTTGGGCGGATGGGCCGCGTAATGGGCGATGAGGTCCTTGGGCGTGCCGCTGCGGCATTCCTCGAACTTCTTGGTCAGTTCGCGCGCCACCGCCACTTCGCGGCCCGGCAGGACCGCCGCGATCGCTTCCAGCGAATCCTCCAGGCGCGGCGCCGTCTCATAGAAGATCAGAGTCGCAGGAACCTTGGCGAGATCGCCGAGCACCGTCTCGCGCGCCTTGGCCTTGTTCGGCAGGAAACCGGCGAACAGGAAGCGGTCGTTCGGCAGGCCGGAAAGCGTCATCGCCATCACCGCCGCATTGGCGCCGGGCAGGCTGGTGACGGGAATGCCCCGCTCCCGCGCGATCTTCACGAGGCGATAGCCCGGATCCGAGATCAGCGGCGTTCCCGCGTCGCTGACGAGCGCCACCGGCTCGCTTTCCATCAGCGCCAGCAGCCGCTCGCGGTCGCCCTCGCCCGCATGGTCGTCATAGCGGATCATCTTCTGCTTGATGCCGAGGTGATGCAGCAGTTTTCCGGTAACCCGCGTATCCTCGCAGGCGATCGCACTGACCCCCTTGAGTATCTCCACGGCGCGAAAGGTAATGTCCCCGAGGTTGCCAATCGGGGTTGCCACTATGTAGAGGCCTGAGGTGAGAGTGTGTTCCATCGCCGGAACTCATGGCCCAAGGACTAGGGGAGCGGCAAGCAATGTTCTATAATCGCCTCAACCGGCGCAACCTGCTCGCGGCGGCAGCGATGGCGGCCCTGGCGGGCTGCGCCGTGGTTCCCAAGGCGCCCACCCCCACCCCCGCGCCTGCCCCGACGCAGCCGGAAAGCGAGATTCCCACGGATACCGAGCGCCACCGCGTCGCGCTGCTGGTGCCGACCACCGGCCCCAATGCGGGCGTCGGCCAGTCGCTGGCCAATGCCGCCAACATGGCGCTGCTCGATACCGGCGCAAAGAACCTGCGCATCACCACTTACGATACCGGCACCAATCCCGGCGAGGCCGCCCGCCGTGCCATTGCCGACGGTAACAAACTGATTCTCGGCCCGCTGCTCTCGGACGATATCGCCTCCGTGGCGGCGGTCGCCAGGCCTGCGCACGTGCCGCTGATCTCCTTCTCCAACGACGAGAAGGCCGCCGGCAAGGACGTCTTCATCATCGGCAACCTGCCGGGCCAGTCGATCGCTCGCACGATCGGCTATGCGCGCGGCAAGGGCGTGAGCACTTTCGCCGCGCTCGTGCCCAAGGGCGACTACGGCGAGCGCGTGAGCAGCTCGCTGCTCGCCTCCGTCCGCGATGCCGGCGGCTCGGTGGTGGCGATGGAGACGTACGACCGCTCCGCTGCGTCGATTGCCTCGGCGGCAAGCCGGATCAAGGCCAAGAGCGGTTATGGCGCCCTGCTGATTGCCGACAGCGGCAGCCTTTCGGCCAAGGCGGCCGTATCCTACCGCGCAGCGGGCGGCGGTGCGGGCGTGCGCCTGCTCGGCACCGAACTCTGGGGCGGCGAGCGCGAACTGGCGACCAGCCCGGCCCTGAACGGCGCGTGGTTCTCCACCGTTTCCGATGTGCGTTTCGCCCAGTTCGCCAAGAGCTACCGCACCCGCTTCGGCACAGCCCCCTTCCGCATTGCCACACTGGGGTACGACTCCGTGCTGCTGACGCTGCGCGTCGCGCGTGACTGGGCGCCCGGCAAGGTCTTCCCGGCCACGGCGATGCTCGATCCCGGCGGTTTCCTGGGCGTGGACGGCCCGTTCCGCTTCGGCCGCAACGGATTGATCGAGCGCGCGCTCGAAGTCCGCGCGGTGGAAGGCGGCGCGGTCAAGGTCATCAGCGCCGCACCCAGCGGTTTCGCCAAGTAATCCTCCCCTCCCCGCTCCGGGGAGGAAGAAAAAGTGAACATCTCTTTGCGGATAAGCCCAAACCCGTGCTTGATCGCGGGTCTGGGCGCCTTATAGTCCCGCTCATGTCCGATGACCTGTTCGACAAGCTCCCGTCTTCGGGCGGGGAATCCTACGATGGTTCCGCAATCGAGGTGCTGGAGGGGCTGGAGCCTGTCCGGCGGCGCCCCGGCATGTACATCGGCGGCACCGACGAACGTGCCCTGCACCATCTCGCCGCCGAAGTTCTCGACAACGCGATGGACGAGGCCGTCGCCGGTCATGCCAACCGCATCGAGGTTACGCTCGACGAAGGCAACCGGCTGACGATCACCGACAACGGTCGCGGCATCCCGGTGGACGAGCATCCCAAGTTCCCCGGCAAGTCGGCGCTCGAAGTCATTCTCTCGACGCTGCACTCGGGCGGCAAGTTCTCGGGCAAGGCCTATGCCACCTCGGGCGGTCTGCACGGCGTCGGTATCTCGGTGGTCAACGCGCTGTCCAGCCTCACGCGGGTCGAAGTGGCCCGCAACAAGGAACTGTTCGCGCAGGAATTCTCGCGCGGCGTGACGCTCGGCCCGCTCCAGAAGGTCGGCGCTGCACCGAACCGTCGCGGCACCGCGGTCAGCTTCACCCCCGATACCGAGATCTTCGGAGACCAGCAGTTCAAGCCCGCGCGCCTGTTCAAGCTGGTGCGTTCGAAGGCCTATCTCTTCGCGGGCGTCGAAATCCGCTGGAAGTGCGCGCCCTCGCTGGCGGACGAGAACGTCCCGGCCGAAGCCAGCTTCCAGTTCCCCGGCGGCCTTGCCGACCACCTGGCCGAACAGATCGGTGGCCGCGAATGCGTGACCACGCAGTTCTTCTCCGGCACCCAGGACTTCCCCCGCGGCGATGACGGCTCCGAACAGGGCCGCGTGGAATGGGCGATCGCCTGGCCGCTCTATTCCGACGGCTCTTTTTCCTGGTACTGCAACACCATCCCGACGCCGGACGGTGGCACCCATGAACAGGGCCTGCGCGCGGCGCTGACCAAGGGCATCCGCGCCTTCGCCGATCTCGTGGGTCAGGCCAAGAAGGCCAAGGACATCACGCCGGACGACATGATCACCGGCAGCGAAGTCATGCTCTCGGTCTTCATTCGCGATCCCCAGTTCCAGAGCCAGACCAAGGACCGCCTGACCAGTCCCGAGGCCGCGCGCCTCGTGGAGGCGGCAGTCCGCGACCACTTCGACCACTTCCTCACCGACAACCTCGAACGCGGCAAGGCCCTGCTCGGCGCGGTGATGGAGCGCATGGACGAACGCCTGCGCCGCAAGGCGGAGCGCGAGGTCAAGCGCAAGACCGCCACCAACGCCCGCAAGCTGCGCCTCCCCGGCAAGCTGACCGACTGTTCGGGCGAAGGCGAGGGCGAAACCGAACTCTTCATCGTCGAGGGCGATTCGGCAGGCGGCTCGGCCAAGCAGGCGCGTAACCGCAAGACCCAGGCGATCCTGCCGATCCGCGGCAAGATCCTCAACGTCGCTTCGGCTACGGCGGACAAGATCCGCGCCAACCAGGAAATCGCCGACCTCGGTCTCGCGCTCGGCTGCGGCACCCGCAAGGACTGCAACGCGGACAACCTGCGCTACGACCGTATCGTCATCATGACCGACGCCGACGTCGACGGCGCGCATATTGCCACCTTGCTGATGACCTTCTTCTTCCAGGAGATGCCGGACATCGTGCGGCGCGGGCACCTCTACCTCGCCCAGCCGCCGCTCTATCGCCTCACTGCAGGTTCGACTTCGGCCTATGCCCGCGACGACGCCCACCGCGCTGAACTGGAAGCGACGGTGTTCAAGAACAAGAAGGTCGAAGTCGGCCGGTTCAAGGGCCTCGGCGAAATGAACCCCGGCCAGCTTCGCG
Source organism: Novosphingobium sp. (assembly GCF_036820275.1). Lineage (GTDB taxonomy): Bacteria > Pseudomonadota > Alphaproteobacteria > Sphingomonadales > Sphingomonadaceae > Novosphingobium. Next base: position 3,929 of record NZ_DAISLT010000019.1, on the reverse strand, counting down.
AGACGACGATGGCCCCGGAAAGCCGTTCGCTGATCCGCATCACCCTGCCGCCCGAATACGAAGGCCGCGCGGCAGTGAAGGACCTTGTCGACCGCCTGATGGGCCGCAACCCCGAGCACCGCTTCCAGTTCATCCAGAACCGCGCGGGCGAGATCGATCCCGAACTGATCGACGCCTGATTGCCAATCAGTCCGGTGTCGCGACCGCGCGGCGCCGGACGATTTCGAAGAGCAACAGCATCACCAGCGACATGATCGGCACATGGAGGTAAAGCGCCAGCGGCCGAGCCAGCGCCGGTGCCGCAAACGCCATGAATAGCGCGGCTCGCTCCCAATCGCGAAAACGTCCTGCCCGTCCCGGTCCTGCCAACCCCTGCCCTGCCAGCCCCGTCCCTGCCAGCCAGAGCATCGGGAACACCAGGATCACCATGTCGTAATCGAGGACATAGGGCGTCGCGAGCGGCGCGCCTGCCAGCATCAGCGCAGCCAGCCCCGGTGTCCACGCCTTGCGCCACGAAGCCTTGAGAACGAGCGCCGCCACACCCAGCGACACCGCGCCCTGCACGGCATAGCTCACCGTCATGGACGCCCCGAGCAGTCGAAGTGCCGCAAAGGGGCTCATCATCTTGCCGTAGCCGATCTGGCCGTAAGCCATCGCCGTCTGCGCCCGCTCGCTCGCGCCCAGCCAGTCTGTCCAGGCCTCTGCGCCGAAGGCTCCGGCGGAAAGCAGTGCCAGCGCCAGGGCCGTCACGGCAGCCGAAGCGATTACCCGCCATTCTCCGGTCGCCAGCAGGACGAGCGGCAACAGCAAACCGAACTGCGGCTTGATCGTCGCCAGACCGAACAGCACGCCTGCAAGCTGGGGCCGCGCCGGAACCAGCCATGCGCCTAGACCGAGCAACCCGGCGACAAGGAAAGCCGTCTGCCCATGGGTGACGACGATCGGCACAGCAGGAAAGGCGGCGAACAGCAGCCAGAGCGGCACCCCCGTCCCGGCATCGGCCCACCAGCGGCGCACCGCGGCAATATAGAACGCCCCGGTCGTCGCCACCCACAGCCCGAGCGCCGGAAAATAGGCCAGCCAGCCGAGCGGCCAGCAGAACAGCAGGAACGACGGTGGGTAGTAGAAGGCAGTGTAAGCCCCCTCCGTCGAGTAATACCGACGCTGTGCCAGGATATGCGCGGCGCCATCATAGGGGTTCGCGTGATCGACCAGCATGTGCCCGGTCGTCCAGAAGCTGATGAAGTCGCTGCCCAGCAGATAGCCGTTTATATCGATGCCGCCGTGCGATGTCGCCACGAGCCACACGATCATCGCGATGTTGAGCACGGCGAACAATCGCAGATATCCAACGACGCGCGGCGCGTTCAACCAGTCCATGCGTCTCAGAAAATCGGCCCCCATCGGCCCTGTCTGCAACGCCCCGGCGGCGAAGTCCATGCCCCGGTCGAGGTAGTCGGCTGCGGACTTGCCTCGCTGCGTTGCAAAACATAGAGCTTAAGCGATCAGTTAAAGGGACCGGACATGCAGCGTTTCGAAGGCACCAGCAGCTATGTCGCCACCGACGACCTGAAAGTCGCCGTCAACGCCGCCGTCCTGCTGCGCCGTCCGCTCCTGGTGAAGGGAGAGCCCGGCACCGGCAAGACCGTGCTCGCCGAACAGATCGCCGCCTCGCTGGATGCACCGCTCATCACCTGGAACGTGAAGTCCACCACCAAGGCACATCAGGGCCTCTACGAATACGACGCGGTCGGCCGGTTGCGCGACGGCCAGCTAGGGGATGCCCGCGTCCACGACATCAACAACTACATTCGCAAGGGCAAGCTGTGGGAGGCCTTCACCTCACCCCGCCTGCCCGTGTTGCTGATCGACGAGATCGACAAGGCCGATATCGAGTTCCCCAACGACCTCCTCGCCGAACTCGACCGCATGGCCTTCGACGTCTACGAGACAGGCGAGCATGTCGCTGCCGTGGAACGGCCGATCGTCGTCATCACCTCGAACAACGAGAAGGACCTGCCCGACGCCTTCCTGCGCCGCTGCTTCTTCCACTATATCAAGTTCCCGGACCGCGAGACGATGCAGGCCATTGTCGATGTCCATTTCCCCGGCATCCAGAAAACGCTCGTCACCCGCGCGATGGAAATCTTCTACGAGCTGCGCGAAGTGCCCGGCCTCAAGAAAAAGCCTTCCACCAGCGAGCTGCTCGACTGGCTCAAGCTGCTCCTGAGCGAGGACATGCCGCTGGACGTACTTCAGAATCAGGACCCGGCAAACGCGATCCCACCGCTCCACGGCGCCTTGCTCAAGAACGAACAGGACGTCATGCTGTTCGAACGGCTCGCCTTCATGGCGCGGCGCCAAAGCTGAATGCTGGGGACTGATTACATGACCGCGCCTTATTCCGGCGGCTGCGTCTGCGGCGCCGTTTCACTGACCATATCGGGTGAGCCGATCGCCACGCGGCAGTGCTGGTGCCGCCAGTGCCAGCAACTCGCAGCAGGCGGACCGACCAACAATGCGATCTTCAAGGCCGAGGACATATCGATCGAGGGCAGTCTCGGCGCTTCGACCTGGACGGCGGCGAGCGGCAATACCCTTACCTTCCATTTCTGCCCGCACTGCGGCACGCAGATCTACGCGCAAAGCTCGGCACGGCCCCATCTGATGACTGTGCGCATCGGCGCCCTCGCTTCCGGCCATGGGCTGAAGCCGGAGGCGGTGATCTGGACAGAAGACGCGCCGGAATGGGCCGTTTTCGATGACGCTCTCGAAAGCTGGCCTCGCCAGCCGCCCCCGCCCCCGTCCGCTGCGTGAAAGACCTGTCGAGGCCGGTTCCTGTCGCGCAAACCCGTTTCGCGGCAGTTCGCGCTCGCCTGGAGGCGTTCGAACCGCGCCCCGGCCCGGCCTCATGGATCTATGAGTTCCTGTTGTTCGGCTTCAAGCAGGCCTGGGCCTGCCTGTTCGGCGCCCTGCTGCTCGCCCTGCTCGTCGCCACCCACCTGTTCTACCCGGCCGATGCCGCTTTCGCGCGTTACGACTTCCTGACGTGTGCGGCCCTGGCGATCCAGATCGCCATGCTGGCGTTGCGGCTCGAAACGCTGGACGAAGCGAAGGTTATCCTGGCCTTCCATCTGGTCGGCACGGTCATGGAACTTTTCAAGACCGCTCACGGCTCATGGGAATACCCGGAAACGAGCTTCCTGCGGATCGGAGCGGTGCCGCTGTTCTCCGGTTTCATGTATGCCGCCGTCGGCAGCTACATCGCCCGCATCTGGCGCATTTTCGACTTCCGTTTCTCCGGCTATCCGGCCGAGGCCCTGGCGGTCGTTCTGGCCGTCGCGATCTACGTCAACTTCTTCGCGCATCACTGGCTGCCGGATATCCGCATCGCCCTCTTCGCCGCGCTCGGCGTGCTGTTCCTGCGCACCCGGATCTGGTTTCGCGTCTGGCGGGAGGATCGCTGGATGCCGCTACTGCTGGGCTGGTTCCTGGTCGCACTGTTCATCTGGTTTGCAGAGAACCTCGCCACCTTTTCGCGGGCCTGGATCTATCCGAGCCAGCGCCACGGCTGGGCGATGGTTCATTGGGGCAAGCTCGGCGCCTGGTATCTTCTGATGTATATCTCGTTCGTTCTGGTGGCCCTGCTCCATCGGCCACGGGAACGGTTGGATCGGAACGTCACATGCTGCTGAACTTCGTGGAGGAACTGCGCGCCGCCGGGATTCCGGCCTCGCTGAAGGAGCACCTGGTGCTGCTGGAAGCGCTCGAACGCGACGTGATCGAGCGGACGCCGGAGGCTTTCTACTACCTCAGCCGCGCGACTTTCGTGAAGGACGAAGGCTTGCTCGACCGCTTCGACCAGGTGTTCCAGCGCGTTTTCAAGGGCGTGCTGAGCGACTACGGCCAGCAGCCGGTCGAGATACCCG
>NZ_DAISLT010000018.1:0-118987 GCF_036820275.1 Novosphingobium sp. | reverse complement strand
AAATCACTGTCCGCGACTTACCGGAATCGCTGTCCGGGACTTTCCGAAACACGCAAACCGCATTGGTCGTGACTTCGATCGCCCGGATATCCAGGGTCCGGGCGTCAATCCCGATATGGACCTTGCGCCACTGGCGGCGGCGGGAAGCTCCATGCTTCCTGGTCTTCCACTCCCCTTCACCCATCATCTTGATGCCGGTGCTGTCAACCAGCAGATGCAGGCCATCGGCACTGGAGCGCCTGCCAAGGTCCACAGACAAGGTCCGCTGGCGGCGGCACAATGTCGTATAATCCGGTACGGGCCAGTCTAGCCCCGCCATCCTCAGCAGGCTTTCAACCAGCCCCGTCACTTGTCGCAGAGGAAGCCGGAACAGCACTTTCAGCGTCAGGCAAAACTCGATCGCCTCGTCGGAAAATCGCAGCGGACGACCCGCACGCCCATCCGGCACCGCAAACCACGCCATCGCAGGATCAAGCCAAACCTCCTGCGATCCACGGCGCTTCAGCGCTGCATTATACGCGGGCCAATTGGTCGTTCGGTACTGCGCAGGTGTCGGCTTGGGCATTTCGCCCACCTATGACATCCGGTTCCTCATGGGAATCCATCAGCTTGTTACGCAACAAAGCCATCAGGAACTGCTTTTAGCCACGGCCAAGGTTCGCGTTACTCCAGTGGCCTTGGAAACGTCGGCAGGCTTCCATTGAACGAGGCGATCATGGAGCCACCCAGGGAGACTGCATGCCGGGTCCACCAAGATGTCCCATCGGCGTCGTCCGGTCGCATCCGTCGAGAACCTGCTGGACCTTCTGCGGCGGCAGGAATGTTGGCAGCCCCGCGTGGCGCCAGCGGCGGATCGACGGCACGCAGTCCGCCAAAGGAGCGCCGATATGCCCCCTCAGATGCAGGTAACGGAGGAAAGCACGGAGGCTCCAGCACATCTGCTTGCCGCTGTCCGCAGCGCCATCGAGGGCATGGCGTTCAACATATCGTATGATGAGCTCAGGGTTGAGGATCGCAAACTCGCATGAGCCTGCCGGAAACACCTCTTGCAGGAAACGCCGTGCGAACAGATTGTGGCGGTCGCTGGCGCTATGAGAAAGGCCGCGATCATTGATGATGAAGGCCGAAAAGTCCTCAACGATCCGTTGCTGCTCCGTGAGCTCGACCGAAACTGCGTCCGCGACCAACCCCTTGTCGCGCAGGGCGGACAGCAGGCGCCGAAGCGCTGCGTTATCCCAACTATCGACATGCCAATGTTGGCGGCGGTGCTCGACAAACCGGGAGATGTGCGCTTCGCTCAGGTCGCTCGCGCGACTACCTCCGCAGACATGCCAGTCCATGAGATCGCGGAACAGGCTAAGCGACCGCATCGCACACTGTCGACTGAGTTGATCGGCTAAGAGCCGATCCGCAAATACGCTGGCGAACTCGCTGTGAGGGCCATGGATCAGCTTACGATACAGCCTGCTACGCTGCAGATAATGAATCTCTCCCATCTCGTCTCCCCTTCGCATTGACTGCGATGGAGAGGTCTAAATCTATGTCGATCAGGCCGCCGTCAGATCACGATAAAGGTTGGCGAATATGCGCCCGCTCGGCATAGTTCGTCGTCCGGCATAAACATGCCGGCTCAATGACGTCGATCCGCATGCTTGGCTTGCATACGTCATCGCGACGATCTCCGATCACCCACAGACCCGCCATGAACTCCTGCCCTGTTGGGGTGGACGGCTCCCAACGGCATCGCAATGTGCCAGAGTGAGTGCGTTGCAAGACTCAATCAAGGGAGCCGCCCGTGGAGCAAATTACCCGCATAGGCATGGATACGTCAAAGAACGTTTTTCAACTGCATGGCGTCGATGCAGCGGAGAAGGCAGTGCTGCGCAAGAAGTTGACGCGCCGGGAAATGGTTCGGTTTTTCGAAAAGCTGCCGCCCACCGTCGTCGCTATCGAGGCATGCGGCAGTTCACATCATTGGGCTCGTCTTCTCGGATCGCTCGGGCATGATGTAAGGTTGATGAGTTGGCCCCCGAAATGACCTGACAGGGTCTCGCTCTTAGATAAGAGTGAGCCATATGACTGAGCATACGACTAAGCGCTACAGTGGCGGCGAGGTCCTCTCCGGGGTTCAGCGCCGGAGGCGCTGGACCCCGGAGGAAAAGGTCCGGATCGTCGAGGAGACGTATCTGCCGGGCATGAACGTGTCGCTGGTAGCCCGGCAGCATGGCATCAGTGGCAGCCAGATCTTCACCTGGCGCAGGCTGGTTGCGCAGGGTGCGCTGACTGCCGCGGGTGCCGGCGAGGAGGTGGTGCCCGCCTCCGAGTACCGGTCGCTGCAGAACCAGGTCGCCGAGCTGCAGCGCCTGCTGGGCAAGAAGACCATGGAAGCCGAGATACTGCGGGAGGACGTCTCCCGGGCCGCAGGCCCAAAAAAACTCCTCTTGCGCTCGATCTCGTTGCCAGGGGACGACCGGTGAGCGCGGTGGCCGAGGCGTTGGGCGTCAGCCGCCAGCACCTGTCAGCCATGCACAACCGGTCGCCTACACGTCGGCGAGGTCGACCGCCTCTACCGGATGCCGACTTGGTCAGCGACATCCGGGCGCTGATCGCCGATCTGCCCACCTACGGTTATCGCCGGGTCCACGCCCTTCTGCGCCGCCAGGCTGCCAGGATCGGGCGCACAGCGCCCAATCCCAAGCGGGTCTACCGGGTCATGAAGGTGCACGGGCTGCTGCTTCAGCGCCACAACGGCAGCCGGGAGGAGCGGCGCCATGATGGTCGCGTTGCCGTCGATCGGCGCAACACCCGTTGGTGCTCTGACGCCTTGGAGATCGCTTGCGACAATGGCGAAAAGGTGCGCGTTGCCTTTGCACTCGACTGCTGTGACCGCGAGGCCATGGGGCACGTTGCTACCACCGGCGGCATCACCGCCGAGGACATCCGTGATCTGATGGTCGCCACTGTCGAGCATCGCTTTGGCCCGGTGAACCGCTTGGCCTCGCCCATTGAATGGCTCAGCGATAACGGCAGCCCTTACGTTGCTCACGATACTCGCCGCTTCGCGCGCGATATCGGCCTCGTACCCCGCACCACGCCGGTCAGCTCTCCGCAATCGAACGGCATGGCCGAAGCTTTCGTGCGCACCCTCAAGCGCGACTACGTCCGTGTAAACCCGACGCCCGATGCACGCACTGTCATCGAGCAACTGCCCCGCTGGCTAACCCACTACAACGAGGTCCATCCGCACAAGGCGCTAGGCTACCGATCACCCCGCGAGTACATCACCCAAACCCGCGAGGCCTCGTCAGGCAATTAGGGGGCAACGACAGTTGATTGCGCCGCAATTAGCGAAGCCCTACGTCAAGCGCGGCAAGAACGACGCGGCGGATGCCGAAGCTCTCTGCGAAGCGGTGAGCCGCCCAACAATGCGCTTCGTTCCGGTAAAGACTGCAGAACAACAGGCCGCGCTCATGTTGGTCGGGGTGCGCGAAAGGCTCATCCAGAAGCGCACCCAGCTCGTCAACGCTATACGAGGGTATGGCGCGGAGTTCGGCATCACCGCGGCGACGGGTGCATGTCGCGTCGTACCGCTTCTCGAGCGCATCGCGGCAGATGAAGCGATACCCGAATTGGCGCGCGAACTTTTTGCGCTGCAGGGAAAGGAATATGCGCAGCTCCAGTGCGAGATCGAACGGATCGACGCGAAGCTGATGGAATGGCATCGCAACGACGAATGTAGTCAGCGACTGGCCAAAATTCCCGGCGTTGAGCCTATCGGCGCGACCTTGCTCATGATGAAAACGCCCGATCCGCATCTATTCAAATCCGGTCGGGATTTTGCGGCATGGATGGGCCTGACCCCCAAAGATCACTCGACCGCCGGCAAGACAAGACACGGCGTTATCACTCGCGCTGGTGATGAGCTTCTCAGAAGCACGCTCGTGGTCGGAGCTACCGCAGTCGTTCAGCACGCCCGCAATGGGCGAGGCAGGAATCTCACACCATGGCTTATCGGCTTGATTGGACGAAAATCACCTAAGCTCGTTGCGGTTGCCGTTGCTAACAAAGCCGCACGTGTCGCGTGGAAACTCATGGTGAGCGGCGAGCGATACCAATGCGTCGCGCCGCCCGCCCTTACTGCGGTAGCAGCATAAGAATTAGCCAGGAGCGATGAGCAGAATATCAATGCTATCGTACTGAGCTGGTCCGTGATCTTGCATGAAGAGAGCAGATGGTGCGATCGATCGATCCGAGGCGTGTGACACTCCGTCAGTTCCAGTGGCCATCACAGGCCGCTGCCTTGTTGGGAACACACACCGCGGAAACCATCTTGGCCAGCGGTCACGTGCGACCGCACCGAAAGGCCGGACATATGGAAGCAAGCGATCCGATCAAATTTTCCGTTCAGCCCTTGCAAGAGGGAGCCGTCCACATATGGAACTGGAAAGCGCGTCAGGCCCAGCTTCACAACGACGCCCAGGCAGCCTGACCCGCGCTCAGCAAGGCTCAGGCCAAACCTGAAGGGTCCTCACCGAACGCATACGGCTCTGTCAGGATGTACGCAAATCCGGCCAGTTATTCTCGTGCCACAAAGGCCGCTCACGCTGCGCCTGGTCGTAATCATCGCGCGCTTGCAGAATTGCCGGAGCCTTCGTTTCAATCCAGGCGATCAGGCGAAAGACCTGCCCGTGAAGGGAACGCCCCAACCCGGAGAGCTCATACGAGACTTTCGGCGGAACATCGGCTGTTGCGATACGCACGACAAGCCCTTCCTTTTCGAGCGCGCGCAGCTTGAGGGTCAGAACACGCTGGGAAATATCCTGTTCCGCTGACAGTTTCGCCAGGATCCTGCGGAGTTCCGCATGTCGCCATTCCCCCGTCGCAAGAACCTGGAGGATGAGCATTGTCCATCGATCGCCGAGCATCGCCATGATGGAGCGAACGGGTGCATCACGGTCAGCACCATGCCGCTCCATCTCTTGTGCGAGCTCGTTAAGCGTACGGGTCACATCGGCCTCGTTGGTGGGCACAAATAAGTGCCTCCTTCTCATGGTGGGGCGACAGGTTAATCCCGACGCCAGAGAGGTGCAAATGGGCAATTCAATCAACATGAATGGGAAGGTGGCAATTGTCACCGGTGGTGCAGGTGCGATCGGGTCCGCGACGGCTCGGCTGATGGCCGCGCGTGGCGCTCGATTGGTGGTTGCCGATATCGCCTATGAGGCGGCGCAAGCGGTCGCAGCCGAATTGGACGAGGCGATCGCGGTAGAACTCGACCTCGAGCAGGAGGGCTCGATCGAAGCGATGGTCGCGCAGGCCGTCGATCATTTCGGCCGGCTTGACGTCCTGCACAACAACGCTGCTCTATTGGACGCCGAAGTAGCGCGGGCGGACGGCAACATCGAGGAGATGGGAACCGCCCTTTGGGATCGGACCTACGCGATCAACGTGCGCGGCACGATGATCGCATGCCGGGCCGTCCTGCCCCATCTGCGAAAATCGCGGGGCAACATCGTCAATACGGTGAGCAATCTCGCGCTCCAGGGTCACATCATCCAGGCCGCCTATTCGTCATCGAAGGCGGCCATCATTCAGATGACCCGGGCGATCGCGGCGAGCCATGGCCTCGACGGCGTGCGCTGCAACGCGGTGGCGCCAGGCATGACCATGACCCCCGGCCTGCGTGAGGCATTTCCGCCCCCACTTCTGAAAGCGGTGGAAAGCGAGACCCTGCGCGAGCATCTGGGCGTCCCTGAAGACATCGCCGAAGCGGTCGCCTTCCTCGCCTCGGACGCCGCGCGCAACATCACCGGCCAGGTGCTCGTCGCGGACGGGGGCTGCGCCAGCCACGTCCCCGGGATCGCCCAGTTCCGGTCCTTCTTTTCGGGAGACATCTCATGAGCCAGTACGACATCGTGGTGATGGGCGCAGGCCACAACAGTCTCGTGGCCGCCGCTTACATGGCGAAGGCGGGCAAGAAGTTGCTCGTCCTCGAGCGCAAGTCCTATTTTGGCGGCGGGGTTTCGACGCGCGAGCTGATCCAGCCGGGCTACCTGCATGACGAGCACTCCAACGTGCATATCATGATTCAGGGCAACCCGATGCTGCGCGAGGACGAGCTGGGGCTGCTTTCCAAATTCGGCCTCAAATATATCTACCCGGACCTGATCCACGTCAGCATCTGGGAAGACGGAACCGTCATCCGCAGCTACAAGGACCTCGACCGGACCTGCCAGGAGATCGAGCGGGTCACCTCGTCCAGGGATGCCGAAAGCTACCGCAAATTCGCGCAGATGAGCATGAACGCGCTCCCTATGCTAACGGCGGGCCTCTATTCTCCGCCCTTCCCTCTTGGCGCGTTTGTCGCAATGATGGACCAGTCCGACGAGGGACGGTTTCTTCTCGACCTGATGCAGCGTTCCGCGCTCGATGTCGTCTCGCATTATTTCGAAAGCGAGATGCTGAGGCTCCATATCGTTCGCATGGTGACCGAGAATCTTCAGATGCCGGACGAACTGGGAACGGGCATGGGCGCTTTCGTCATGCCCGGCATCATCCACACCTATGGTTGCTCGATGCCGGTTGGCGGCTCGGGCCAATTGAGCCATGCGCTCGTCCGTGCTCTGGAACATTTCGGGGGCGAGGTCAGGCTCGATGCCGAGGTGAAGCGCGTTATCGTCTCGGGCGGCAAAGCTGTCGGGCTTGAGCTGTCCGACGGCGAAAAGCTCATGGCCAAAGACGGAGTGATCGGCGCGATCCACCCCCATAAACTGCGCGAGTTCGTGAGCGAAGCGCCCGAGCCGGTGTTGGAACGTGCCGGGCGGGTAACGCAATCCACGTTCACGATCAACCTCACCCATGCCACGCTCAGGGAAAGGCTCCAGCTCAAAGTCGGCAACGACTGCAATGCGATGATGACCGAGCTCATGGATTTCTACACGACGCGCGACATGTGTCTCGAATATGACAAGCTGCGTCGCGGCGAAGTCTCATCCCGCCTGATCGCCGGCGGTGACAATGCGATCTTCGATCCCACGCGCGCGCCCGAGGGTGCCGGTGTATTTTACGGCGTGAATTTCGCGCCTTATCATCTTCATGACGGCGGCGCCGCTGCGTGGGATTCCAGGAAACAGGAGCATGGCGATCGAGCCCTCGCGCAATATCGCAAGTTCTACAAGAATTTTGATGATGACAATATCCTCGGCCGCAAGATCTGCTCTCCGCTTGACCACGAACGGGGCAGCCCCAACTCGATGGTGGAAGGGGATGCACATGGCTGCGGGCCCTTCTTTTACCAATCCATGGGGCATCGTCCCACGCCTGATCTGGGGAGCTTCCGCGTGCCCGGTGTCGCCGGCCTCTACCTTGTCGGTCCTTTCATGCATCCCGGCGGCGGCGTCTTCGGCGCGGGACGCGCTACCGCGATCCAGATGATGGACGATCTCGATATCGATTACGAAAAGGTTTGTGGAGGTGCGGTCTGATGAAAATCCTCGATGCGAACGACAAGGAGCTGATGACCGTCCGCAAGATCGAACGTGACGGTAATACGCTGGTGATCCGGGGCAAGATTTTTGGCGCGATGCCGATGGTCGCCAGATTGACGCCCAAGGAGGCCCGGGCTGCGCTCAAGTTGCTGGATTTCAAGACATTTTTCTTCTTGCTGACACTGTTGTTTCGCAAGGGATAGGAAATGTTGCCGGTGATCACGATCTCGGCCTATCGTGGCGACTAGCAGCGAAGACGATCTGATGGACCTCTGCGCTGCTTCAGCCCAAAATACTCAGCGCCGCACTTTCTTTTCTACGCAGATTATCGCTCGGCTCGAGGTTGCTGGTCGCAGCGACGCCCCTTTGGGCTCAAGAACGGCTACAAAAACGGCTAGATTGCGCGCGTAATCTTGCGTTCGAAAGCAGTGATCAAGAGGCGGTGACGACAAACTTGACATGTGAGGCCACATATTTCGCAGCGACCGCCTGAACTGAAACTGGTTATCGAAATACATTGTCGCCAAATCTTTCCTGCAGGTGCCGGGCAACGGCCTTTTGATATCGTCGCTGTCGCCACAGCGTCGGGCTGTGATAAATTCCAACGGCGGTCCAATAATCGCCCGAGGAGCGAAGAGCAGACAAGAACACCCACCGCGCGGCTTCCGCATTGAAGCAGGCGTCGAACCGCAACCAGTTGCGAACCTGTTTCTCCGACCTCTGGACCTCCCCGGCGATGCGCGGGACCCACCAACTGTTGATCTGCAGCGGGCCCAGATCATGCGAGCCGTTGCTGTTGCGAATTTCCGCTCCCAGCCAGCCCGCTTCCTGGTCGCGTAGTCCCCACAGTGTCTTTTCCAGCCATGGTTTTCCGAGTGATGCTTTACGAATGCAGGAGCCGATAAGACGCTCCTCTTCCACACTGCGTGTCTTTGCCAATGCTGCGTGCGGCAAGAGTGTGATGCTGAACAGCATAGCCGACAGGAATGGACAATATTTCTGCATCAGTTGATCTTCCGTATCTGTGGCATGGAGCGCGCTGGCTCGATGTCTGCCGTCAAACCGGGATCCGGGCCACCGGTCAGCAGAGCGAGCAAGGACCGCCCGGAAATGATCCGAACGACGCCGGAATGGCTGACAGACAGGCGGCTTTGAGGCCCGGTGCGACCAGTATGAATGAACAGGCCCCGACGTCCGCGCGCCTGGCAGAGCGTATCGAAGGCGACGACATGTTCGGGCCGGATGGCGCCGGAATAGCGTTTCGCCTGGATCAGCCATGTCGCGCTATCGATAACGACCTGGCCATCAATCCCGCCATCGCCCGTATACCGATTATTACGGATCACCTTGTGACCGCGCCGCTCGAAACTCTCCAGCAGCAGTTCTTCAAAGGCGAGAGGATCCATGGCCCTGAGCCGGGCATAGAGTAATTGGGGTGGCTGCAGCCGGTCGCGGCCGCATAGTTGCGATGCCATGGTCCTGGCCTGCCGCCGTCGCCAGCGATGGCGTGGAGGTACTCGAAATCGCGCCAGAGCGAGCGCAAGCAGGATCAGAACGAAGGCCAGGACGACAAACAGCATGGGCAGTGACCTTATCTTTCGGGACCATGGGGAGGTTCGGGCTGCGACACAGGCGCATGGATCGGCTGATCGGTGCGGACTTGCGCGGCATCGCGTTCGATGCGGGCTCGATCGACGATGCGGCTGAGAAACCCGTCGAGGACCTGCGCGATGCTTCGCGCGCCCTTGGCGAGATGGTTGGCCGCGCCACGCGGTGGCTGCTCGCGCCTGTCAAGCTGGCGTTGGAGCGCCCGGTCGCGCCGCTCGGTACGCATGCGTTCCTGCTCGGTCTTGAGGCCGTTCAGATGGCCTGCCTGGCGTTTCGAGAAGGCCTCGACGCGATCCGCCTTCATGCGCCCCAGCCCTTCAGAGGAAGAGGTCTTCTCACCCGACTGGCGTTCAAGCTTGGCGATCAGTTCCTTGACATTGTTGGTCCAGAGCCGGGCGCCGAAGGCTGCGCGGGTGATGGCGGTGTAGAAATTCTGGGCGTTGACAAGCGGCGATTCGACCGGCGCCAGCACAAAGACACGCGGATAGGTCTTGGACTGGGAGGAATATACGGTTTCCGCATAGCCATGATCCCAGGTCTGGTGCTTCGACAGATCGACCAGCTGCGTTTTGCCGGTCCGGTCCCAGCCGATCGTCGCCAATGTTCCGTCGAGTTTTTCGACCGTGCCGCGCTCGGCATTGCGCAAATCGAGCTCGCGGTTGACGAGGCGCCACTGGATGCGGTCGCCTTCGGCCAGATCCCGTTCCTCGGGATTGAATATATTGATATGCTGCGCCCTGCTTGTCTGCGGATCCCAGCGGATCTCGCGCCCATTCTCATCAACAAGCCGCACGACCTGCCGACCATTACCGTCCCTGCCAAGGCCTGCCACACGGTAATCGGCGCCTCGCGCAACGCCCAGGCGTGTGAGGTCCCGATCGAAGCGCACGACCTGGCCTGCGGTATAGAAGCGGGCCATATGCTTTTCGATGTCAGTGAGGCCCGCCGGCGCGAGTATCGAAAGCCGGCTGTCCTCGGCCGCGAGGCCGCTCTCGGCTTTGAGGGCCTCCCGGATCTTGCTGTTGACGATCAGCCGGGTCGCATTGTCGAGGACGAGAATATTGGTGCCGGATCGCGAATCCGGCTTCAGCCGAACCCAGGCTGCGACCACCTGCTCGGCCATTTTCTCATTGTCGGTCACGGTGCTTACGCTATCGAGCTTGGCCAGCGCCTGCGTGAAGTCCCCGGTCCTCGCCGCAGTGACCGCCGCCTTGATCGACCTGGTTTCCTGCCGCACGGCCTCGGTCAGCTCGACGGTCGGCAATCCCAGCCTGCGCATCAGCCAGAAAGGTTTCCCCTGCTCGATCGCCCCGGTCTGCTTTTCGTCGCCCAGGAACAAAAGCCGTGCGCCCGTGGCCCTGCTGATCTCGAGCAGCCGCCTTGCCTGGCGATTTCCCAACTGTCCCGCCTCGTCGAGCACCAGCACATGGCGATCGGTAATCCCCTGCCCGCCCCGCGCCACGAAGCCGGCGACGGTATGAGAGGCGATATCCGCCTTGCTTCCCAGTTCCGCCGCAGCCGAGGATGTGGGCGCCAGCGCGATCAAGGTCGTGCCGGGCTCTGCCGCGTTCCCCAGCACCCGCACCAGCGTCGATTTGCCCGAGCCGGCGACGCCGTGAATCGCGGTCACGCGATCGCGCGAGAGTGCCGTCTCGACCAGCGCGCGCTGTTGCTCACCGTTGAGTGATGTCTCTTCCAGTACCGACAGCACCCGACCGCTCGAAGCAATCGGGCGGCCGTCACCAAGACCAAGCGCGATATGCTGGGTCAGCGCCAGTTCCAGGCGCCAGGATGTCCGACTGGTGCGCCCACGGGTGAGCACCGTGTCGCCGGTCTGCTCATGGGTCGGCAGCAGCTTGCGCAAGACTTCATGATTTTCAAGTCTTGGGCGGATATCCTCAAGGCGGACTTCGCCGACATGGGCGGCGAGGCCCGTGCGCAGGATATCGCCCAGATTGTTGACCGCCTCGGCGGTCTCCAATTGGCGCAACCCGAACAGCGCGGCCCGCGACGCCTCGCGTTCGCTGGGCGCTGCATGTTCGTCTTCCTGGCTTCGGGCAGCCGAGGCGGTCTGTTCCAGCGTATCGAGAAACTTGCCGGCCCGCTTATGCCATTGCCCCAAAAGGGCATCATAGGCGATCTTCACCTTGGCCCGCCTCGTTGCATAGAAGGAGGTACGCTGCGCCTTCTGTCCGACCAGACCATGTTCACGCGCATGCTTTTCGATCTGCTCCGCACGCTGGGAGAAACTCTCCATCAGGTCGCTTGGAACGCCGCGGATTTCGAACAGGCCCGATCTGGGATCGAAGTCGATCTGGTAGCCCGTCTCCCGCAAGGCGAAGGCCAGGGCATTGCGATAGATCTGCCCGGCGACGCGCTGCTCGCCATACATGACCCGGCTTTCCAGGCTCGCCATGGGGTCGCCATCAGCGCGGTTCGTCATGTTGAGGACCACGAGATGGGTATGGAGATGGGGATCGAGTTCCCGGCTGCCATGTTCGGTAAAACGGGCGACCAGAATCCGGCCGGTCGTCTCGTGGACGATCTGGCCCGCGTCCCGGCGGCGCAGTTGCGCCTGTTCCTCCAAATAAGAGATGGCTGCGGTGACCCCATGTTCATGAGCGGCCAGCACCCGCTCATCGCCCGCCACCAGCGCCATGATCGAGACGGACTTGGCCGCGTTGACGGCAAAATCCCAGCCGGGATGATGCTGGATTTCACCATTTGCGCGATGACGCCCGAGTTGCTGTTCGCCGACTTTCCCGGCAAGCAGGTCGCGCAGCAGTTTTGCGTCGACCGATCCGGAAAGACCCAGATCCTGCGCCAGCTTGCCACCCCATTCGGAGGGCTCGTCGCCGCCCTTGGTGTAGTAATCGCCGACCGTATAATATCTGGCGATATTGGCCGGTTTGCCATGGAGGCGCTGGGGCTGGATCATGCGGGCTTGGCCGGTTCACGCGGACCATCCTCGCGGCCATGCTGGACAAGATCGGAGCGGATTTCACCCTGCCTGCCCGCCAGCATTGTCCAGAGCGTACGAGCCGGCAGGTCTAGCTTCGCATTCTCGCCATTCCGCAATATCTCCTCTATCTGGCCGGGATTTACGTTTGCCGGAGGAGGTACGAACAGGTCCGGCTGTGCGGGAGGCGTGGGAGGCGCGTCGGAGCCCGCTGGTGATCCTGTCGATAGCTTGTCTTGCGGGTTCGGGGGCGACTGAGGAGTCTGTGCCCCCTCGCGTTCCATCGCTTCACGCACGACCGCCTCGGCATGGGCGATGCGGACCAGTGTCTTTGCCTTGTCGATATGAATGGGCGGCGTCGTGCGTTCGAGAAAGGCTGGCCCCAGCGTCGGCACGTCGTTGAACCGGCTGTCGAACCGGACCACCGGCAGGTTGCGACCGAAGCGCAGGAAGCCCACGAGGTTGGGCAGGTTGGTGACCTCTGTCGGCATGACCAGCGGCCGCGTCACCTGCATGCGCGACAGGTTGACGCCGTCGCGCATGTCATTGACGCCGTAGGACATGCCCTCATTCGCCTCGACCTGCTCGACCTGGCCGAGATTTTCAGAGACATGTTTGGCGGTCGCGGTATCGTTGGCCCGTAGCGCTACCCAGGTCGAGCAATAGCCGGTGATCGCGGCGGCGTCCTGGATGCCGTAAGTGGCTTCGAGTTGCGGATAGGACTGAAAGCCCAATATGCCGCAGCCGCCATATTTGCGCGCCCGGGCGAGGAAATCGGAAAGGCTCGGCAGCTTTTGCAGCGTCGGCAATTCGTCGATCACGCAGTATAGCCGCCGGTCGCGATCGGGCGTCAGGCTCATGATCGCGCTGATGGCGATATCGAGCCAGACGGTGATCAGCGGACGCAGCGAAGGAAGCTGGTCGGCTTTTACGGTGATAAAGAGCCAGCTTCCTTCCGCGCCCTTCTCGACCCAGTCGCGGATCGAGAAACCATCCTCGGTATCGTCGAGATAGCCAAAGCTGCGCATCACCGATGCAAGCTCGGCCTGGATACCGGCCGACGTCCGCTCGCCTTCGGTGCTGATGAAAGCGGCGGCGTCGGTGCCGGTCACGAAGGCGGCGAGATCCTTGAGTTTGGACCGCAGCAGCCGGTCGAGCAGCACCGAGACATAGGTGTGTTGCTGGCGGGCGAGCTTGCGCATGACCGCGACAAGCGTTCCCCGCGCCGCCTTGGCCCAGAAGGGATCGCCATGCTTGTCGGGGATCGTGGACTCGGCGATCTGGTCATAATGATAGTCGCGTGGCACATCGACCCAGGGCGACCAGCGGGCGGTGCGCTGGTCAAGCGGATTGAGCAGCACGTCGGTGCCCTGGCGGTAGAATTTCTCGACGAAAGTGCCCGCCGTGTCATAGACGATAGCGCGCCGCCCCGACTTGCGGATACCCTCGAGCATGCCGACGATGAGGTTGGTCTTGCCGGTGCCGGGCGCCCCGCAGAGCAGGATATGTTCAGGCTCATAAGCCTCAGGCACCGGGACCTTGCCGATCGCAAGCGGTCCCTTTTTCTGCCGCCACAAGGCGCGCTTTACCTGCCGGATCGTGCCGAAGCGCGCGCCGCGAAGATATTCGTTGGAGCCAAGGCCCCTCCCCGTTCGGGTAAAATAGAACCAGGCCCAGCCGAGCATGGCGAGCGCGAACAGGCCCGAGATCAATGCGCCGTGCAGCAGATAGAGTTCGAAGGCATGCAGCGTCTTCTTCGCCAGCGGAGACGCGACCAGCCAGTCGGCCGAGGTCCAGTAGTCCCGCCCCTCAGGTGTTCGAAACTGCACCGGATCGTTGGTGCCGCCCGCCGCATCGACCTTGATCATCGCTTCGGCGAGCTTGACCAGCACGAAGCGTTCATATTCGGTCGACTTCTCGAACGCATACCAAATCGTGCCGATGATCCAGATGATGACGCCGGCCAACAGGGTCTGGTAAAAGACCTGCGTGGTCATGCGGACATTGTGGACGATTGCCTGACCGCCGCGCGTCCATGACCCCAGCGTATCGTTGCGGAAGATGCTCACTGGAGTACCTCCTGGCTGTTGGACGCGGAGCCGCGTAGCGGCATAGTGTTTAACAGCCCGAGCATCTCATCGTCCCTCCTCCTCACCGAGAAGGCCGCGCTCTGCGAGAATACTGCGCGCCTGCGCCATGCCCTGCTCCAGCACCTCGGGCGAGCGGCCTCCTACCGAGGTCGCGAGGATAGAAAGAATCTGGATGGAGGTTGCGAGGATCTCGTCCTGCGAGGAAAAGACATAGCGTTTGCGCTCGTCGATCGCCTGTTCGAGCACCTGGCGAATGAAGCCGGACAGGGGCAAATTGGCCGCCCGCGCACGCCGCATCAGCGCGAGATGCAGCGTATCCTCGAGACGGAAATTGATCTTGGGCACGCGAAGGCACTCCGTTTTAGGAACCTTCGCAGCTGTCATGAAGCGCCTATTTTGTACTACGACTCCATTCGACTTTCAAGCGCCGGCCATTTGCATGGTCTTTGCCAGGAACCGTCCATACGAGGCCAAGCAGTCATCCCTCCTGTCAAGCGTGGCGACCTATGCTGTTACCAGCAGCTTCAATCCCTCGACGCTCGGAATAGGCATAGCCGCCTTTGAGGATTTGCTGGTTCGCCGGGCGACGCTGGTATCTCACTTAAACTCGAAAGACCCTGCGCTCTGATTGGTATCTGGTTAACTGTATCCGGGACTATCGAGAGGAGCGGAAAATCGCAGACCAGCGACACGAATGAGGTCCGCTCAACAGGCGCGTGATCCCCAACCGTTCGCCGCCGGTTACGTAAAAGGTGGCGATCAACGACAACCAAAATGTTCACCATAAGCCTTGACCGAACGAGAAAATCTGCCCCTTTTAGGCAGGATGGGTTTTCTCCGGCACGACGCCCTGTTCAAAACCTGGGCTGATGTTTGAGAACGCCATTTGGGGTCAATATCCGCCCGGCATTGCGGTCTGTGCGCGGATCATTATTCAGATTGGTGAAATGCCGTCACGCAACAATGAGGGCAATATGGTCGCCCCTCGAAAAGATATGCCCCCTTCGCCCCACGCCCGCAAAAATGCCAGTTCGCTTCCAGGCAAATGTGTCAGTTTTCCCGGATGACGATGGACGGCAAGGGGGCGCCGCCGGTGGCGTCGCGGTGCCGCCGTATCTCGGCGATACCTCGACGGATCTTTCTGGCAACGGTATCCGACAGCTGCCTCACATCCCCCGGCCTGTCCAGACCAGGCACGCCTTCCAGAAACTCGGTCAGCAAATTGGTGAGGGCCTGACATACTTCGGCTGTACCGATGTAAAGTGTGTCCCCCTTGTCGGACGATGCGGATTGCTGCCTGGCTGCGGAGACTTTGCAAATGGCCTCGACCATGGCGCGGTGAAGTGCGTCGATATAGTCCTGGTTCAATTCAGTCATCGGCCGAATTCTCCTATCGCAAGAAGAACAGACTCAGCATGGCGTGAGACATGTATCACGCAAACAAACCATATCATCTCAGGTAGATAGCGTCATCGACTTCGCTCCGGTGTTCGCCGTACTACATCCGCCCGTGTTCACGCCATACATGCAAGACAAGCATATCTATATGATTTTATGTGGAAATTCCCTCAGCAGCACCCGTGCGTAGGGTCCATTACAAAACGGCCTCGCGCCGTGCGTCCCGCCTTACGCAGCGCGCTCGCGCTGCGCAGCCTCGTACCGGCAGGGGCGGGGCACCCTTGCTGCAGTTTCGCGGTGGTGCGTGGCGAGGAGGTTTGAGGGATGGCGTTCATGGGTGGGGTCTCCCCGAAAGCAAAAAAAAGGGACCGGGCGTCAGGCCCGGTCCCGGGATATGTGATCAGCCCTGCTGGGCGACCAACGCGTGCGCTTCCAGGATGAGCATGGCCGCCTCGTCGTCACGGCCCTGCGCCCGGACGATCCGATACGCATTGGAGCGGGCACCTATCCGGGCGAGGTCCGAAGCCCGGTTCCATTCCGCCTCGTATTCCTCGTCGCACTCGCCGGTTATCACGAAGTCACCGGTCTCGTAATCGGTGTAACCATAGTACTGGCCCGCGTAGGAATTAGCCCATTTGAGGTGGCGCTCGATCTGGCGAATGAGAGCGAACCCCCTCGCCTGCGCAGAGAAATAGTGCGGTTCATGGGTTTCGACGAATCGGTCGTAATCGGGTTCGATGGTGAGCATGAAAGCCTCCTCATGGGGTGTCCGCGGAGGACAGGCACCGCGGGCCGATGGATGGGATGGGATGTGGTCGGTGACGGACCGACAGGAGCGGCCAGGCGCGAAGCCCCGCCGGTTCCGCAGGAAGCGGCAATCCCCGCTTGCGCCGACCCGCCGATGTGGCACAGTCGCAAGCGACGGGCAGGCCATCGGGGAAGGACGATGGAAATGCCGAAGATGACGGAAAGGGATCGGCTCGCCGATCTCGAAGCGCGTCAGCGCAAGATGAACGATGAACTGGAAAACGCGCGCCGTGCGTTGCGGGGCAGATATGCCGCGATGATCGCGGAGATGCCGGTGGAGAAGCTCACGGAAAAGGAGTTTCGCGAGCTTCTCACACAGGCGGTCCGGGTAGGCGGCGGCGCGGCGCTGACGGCGATTAAAGGACTGCCGGCAGCGATCTGATCACGCGCCGGTCATCACCAGGTTCCGGCAGGGGTGCGCCTCGAGAAAGCTGTCCCTGTCGGAATCCGATCTCAGGGTGATGAACCGCGCTTCGGGCCCGAACCAGATCATGATGAAGCGCCGCTGCGCCGCCAACCGGTGGATATTCGCAAGGCTGCCCCGGCTGCGACCATCCCAGATCACGAGACCGAGGGCGGCATCGCGCGCCATCGCCGCATCCTTCGCGGCATGGAAGGCGGCGGTGCCCTTTCGCCCGGAAGTAGGAATGCGCCGGACAGGCCAGTCGCCCATATTATGACGCGGTTCCTCGCCGGAACAGTAGACTCTGACAGCAGCGATCTCGCGATCGGAAAGATGGCGCTGGACCAATCGATCCACGCCGCGCGCGTCCCCGATCAGGATGGGAAGCGCACGGTACAGGATACCATCGATGCGTTCGATCACGGGCTCGGGAAGCGCGGTAATGGACAGCGATCCGGAAACGAAAACGGCCGAATTAGAAAGGTGCAGATGCTCGGACAGGGCTTTAATCTCCTCGAATGAGCCACCCCTCTCTGCCCTCCTCTCCTCTGGTGGCAGGACGCGGCCTCGCCCCTCAGCCAACCCCGCCCAGACCGCACCCGGAGGGTGTCCCTGCGACGAGCACGGCGAAGCCGCGCGCAGGAGGCCGGGACCGCCTGGCGGTCCCGCATCGCGCCCGCGACGGACCCGCCTGCGGGTCCCTGAGCGGGGGCGAGAGCTACGCTTGGTAAAAAGAAATGAGGACCGGCCCGGCGAACCGGACCGATCCTCTGGCGGAATCTCACTGCGCCTCCCATCCCTGATCGCTGAGCCTCACGAACCGCGCCGGGATACGCTTCTCCTTCACGAGGCGCGCGAGGTGGGACTGCAGGCCCGACCCTTCGCAGACCAGCGCCTCGACGGGTCGCAGTCCGACCATCTGCTCGTTCCGGACGAACCCTGCCCTCTTCCCCAGCTTGGCGCTGAGGCGGAACGTGATGAGCTTCACCTTACGCGAGGCGGCCCACGCTGCGGCCATCGCGTCGCATCCCTTATCCTGTGCGGTCGTCGCCAGCACCATCGCCGGGTTCCGGGATTTCGCGTCGTCGAGTTTCGCCCAGATCAGGCGGTCGTCAAACCAGCAGTCCGCGCCGCCTGAGAAGATCACGATGGGCCCTCGCGGGTTATGCGCGTCGGTGCGGCGCTGGCGGCGGGCGGCAAGAAAATCGGTGGCGGCGATCACCGAGGCGGTACGCTTACTCGAGACCAGCGATCCCTTCGGTGCCGACCATGGCCGTCCGGTTTCGGTGTGGAAGACGTCGGCGGCATGGTCGCGCATGCAGCGCAGGGCGTCGGTGGCTTCGTCGAGGAATTCGAGTTCGCCCTGTGCCTGCTCGAGTTCGACGCCGTGGATTTCGCTGCCGTCGGCGCGCGGCAGCAGGTCCTGAATGTCGCGCGTCGCCTTATCGGCCTGCCCCTGCCACTGGTCGGCGACGTGATGGAAACTGTTCACGATGCCCCATGCGAGGCGCTCGGCGGCAGGCTGCAGCCGCGTGTCGCGCAGCAGGTCGAAGAGGGTCGTGACGATCAGTTCGACGGCAAGCTGGGCTTCGCGCGGATCGGGCATGTCGGTCGCCATCTCCTCTTCGCCGCGCCCGATGCGGATGCCGCCAAGATCGGAGGAGAATGCGGCGTGGAAGTCGTCGGTCGCGCCCCCCATCGTTTCCTGCGCGATGAATTCGGCGATGTCGGAGAAGGGGCGGACGCTGCGGTGGATCTTCGTCATGGAAACCTCCTGTAGAAACGAAAGAGGTTCCCCCCTGGGCACGGGCTCCGAGCGGCGGGGTCAAGGATCGCGGAACGCGACCGGCGCAGCCGGCGATGGGGGTCACGATTTTTCCGGGCGGCCATCATCATTGCAGGCCAGGCGCGACGCCCGACCCGCCCGGAAAAATGGTGGGGCCCCGTCGTCCTTGAGGCCGACGCGGTCCCGTGCCACCATTGGAATTCTTGAGAGAGAGAAGAGGCTTTGCGAATCTGGGGCTCGATGCCCCTGATTCGCAACGGGTGCCTCCAGGCGCTTACCTCTCAGTGGAGCGCCCGCGACCTCGCGACCCTGCACGCCCCTTGCGCAAAAAAGGGGGGACGGCGCGGCGCGCCGTCCCTCGAAAAATGCGCTAAGACTTCGGTCTCAGGCTACTCGGCGAGAGCGGCCCCGCGGAAGCGCGGTGATCTTCTCGGCGGGTGCCTGATCGGCCTTTCGGAAGGCATGGATCGGAACCCCGACCTTTCGCAGCGCCTGATAGAGGTTCGCCTGAATGCCCGAGCCCTCGCCCAGCACGGCTTCGACGGGTTTCAGTTCGGCCAGCTTGCGATTACGGGCAAAGGGCGCGCCGCGCCCCGCGCCCATCAGCGAGTAGGTGACGAGCTGGACCTCGCGGCTCCCCGCCCACGAGGCCACGATCGCATCGAAGCCCTTACGCTGCGCGGTGGTCACCAGCGTCATGTGCGGGATCCGCGCGAGGATCGCGTCGAGCCGGTCCCACAGGATCTGCCAGTCGTGCCATTCGGCATGGCCCGAGGCGACGACGATCGGGCCACGCGGGCGGTACCGCTCGCGCTCGGCGAGCTCCCGGGCGCGCAGGAAGTCCTGTATCGCGACCTGCGTGGCGGTGGCGACCTTCGAGACCCGCGAACCGCGCGCCGGCGACCAGGGACGGCCCGAAAGCACGCGGAAGGTGTCGGCCGCATAGTCGCGCATGCACTCGACCGCTTCGCGCTGTTCGGACAGCGACTGGCACAGCAGCTGCTTCTCCTCGAGCTCGGTGTTAAACACCTCGGAAAGGTCGGAGCGGCGCATCATGTCGCGCAGTTCGTCGGCCAACAGGTCTTCCTGCCGTTCGAGCTTTCCGGCGACGAAATGGAAGCTGTTCACCATGCCCCATGCGATCTCGGGGGCGAGCGCATCGAGGCGGGTGTCGGTCAGCAGGTCGAAAATGGTGGCGATGACCCCGGCACAATCGGCCTGTGCGTGGAGCGGCTCGGGCATGTCGTGTTCGCCGGGTTCATCCCCCGGGCTGATGATCGAGAGGGGGATGGGATCACCGAACGCGCGCTGGAATTCCGGGGTCGCGGTCACTTCGGCGAACAGCGCGGGCAGATCAGCCAAGCGGCTGATGCTGCGCGAATGGTCGTGGCTCATGGAACTTCTCCCTGTCAGGGGGGCAAAAGGAAAAGGGCCGCGAACGCGAGGATAGCGTCCCGGCCCTGCATGGGTGTCGTGCCGGGTCAGTGCCTGCTCGCCCGGGCGGGCGCGACGAATGCCGCGCGCGTCAGGACGGTATCGACGATCCCGGCCGCATGCGGCGCGAGCGGCGTATTCTCGAGCAGGTCGTAGATGGCGGCGATGATCTCGCCGCAGGTGATACCCGCCGGGATTTCCGGCACGGGAGACGCGCCCTCGACATGCCGCGCGAGCAGGTCGCGGATCGAGGGGCTGGCCATGATCGCCGCGGAGAGCGCGGCAAGGTCGGTCAACGGGGCGGAAGAATGCAATGAAGAGCGGGGCATGGGATGTCTCCTCATGGGCGAAAAAGAAAGAGGCCGGGGAAGCCTGACGCCTCCCCGGCCCGATGGGACTGATCAGCGCGTGATCAGAACGGGTCTTCCTCCTCGAACGAGGTGTCCGAACCCGACCGTTCGCCGCCGGCACCCACGGTGCTGTCACCGAAGCCGCCCTGATCGCCCGGGTCGC
This sequence comes from Novosphingobium sp., assembly GCF_036820275.1. Taxonomy (GTDB): domain Bacteria; phylum Pseudomonadota; class Alphaproteobacteria; order Sphingomonadales; family Sphingomonadaceae; genus Novosphingobium. The sequence continues at coordinate 98,502 of NZ_DAISLT010000018.1, read as the reverse complement.
GATCGTCGTACCGGCCGCTGCTCGCGCCCATGCCGCCACCGAAATCGGAGCGCATGGTGTCGCGGCGCCAGGCGACCATGTAGCCGCCATGGTCGGCCGGGAAGAGCGCGATCGGCAGCGGCTCGGGCAGGCTGGGGTCGTCGATGTTCCCGGCGAGGAACACATCCCCCTGCTTCGACACGGCCTCCCACAGCGCGCCGATCTGGACGTAGCGGCGGGCGACGTTAAGCGCGAGGATCTCGTAGACCGGAGCCTTCGGATTATCGCTCACGACCTTGCGCAGCCCGACACTGGGCAGATCGATGGTGCGAGTGGCGATCGAGCCCTTCAGACGGCCATTCCGATTAAAGATTTCACCGATGTTCATCGTCTTTACCTTTCGAATGTCGCTCGAAACCATTCTCAGCGACACCCTCACCGGCCCTTCTCTCCTCTCTATCCCGCGCTCGCCTCCCGCGCCGCCCGCCCGCGGCGAGGCGCTCCGCCTCCCCCAGCGCGACGCCGCCGCGGTCCACGCGCAACGCCCCCGCCGCCCGCAACTCCGCGCGACACCGCGGCACGATCAGGGGCAGAGGCGCGGCGCGAGGGATGATGAAGGTGGATTGGGGCGCGACGCCCGGGGCGCGGCGGTAGCCGCGCGGGTGCTACGCTGGCGGGAGTCGCCGTAGCGAGGGGCAGCGGCGTGAACCGGCGGTCATCGCAGACACTGCGGGAGCGGCGTGGTCGGCGGCACCGGCAGGTGCGGTCCCGGTATCGGGAGCGAGCAGGAGATAGGGGCGGGCCGCGCGGCGGAAAGAATGGCCATCGAAAGACGGCGGATGCGACCGCTCGAAATCCCCAGCCAATCCGGAGTTGGGGATTGAAATTGACGTAACGCCGTGATCGGCCGATCTGGGAAATAGCGAGAGCGTAAAGGTTGGAGCCAGTGTTCCGGCTACCGCTTACTTGCCGTATCGCAGGACGCCAGCATCGTGCCGAACGCTTGGGAAACTCGGCCTTCGGAGTAACCGCCTATCCAGGCTATCCGTCCGAGATATGTCCTGTAGGGATTAGCCGATGTGGGCTCACCGCGTCGTGCCGCCACGAAACCGAGGTGGCGGATCATCGAGAATTCTTTCAAGAAAGCCTCCTGATTCGCGGGAATATTGCATTGCAACATGCGGGGCACAGATAGTCCAGAGCTTCAGTTGGAATGTCTCGCGTTTCTACTCAGGCCCCTGCTCGAAGGCTTTGGCCCCTGCCCGTTGGAAAGCGTCAAGAACCTCCGGTCCCAGAAGGCGGGCGGTTTCGCTGCTTTCCAGTCCGGAATACGCGATGGTGTAGGTGCCGTCTTCATGCGTGACGATCCTTACCTCGATGTCGCCTTTCGACGCGGTGGCCTGGGCCAGATCGATATTCCACTCACCGATGCGAACCTTAGACATGATCGAAGCCTCATGGAAGATTTGGGAAACGCGGTGCCCCGGCCGGCAAACAGCACCAGAAACAGCGGCCGGAGCGAGGTGCACCACATGGGCCTGTGATCAAGGGGTCGTGCCTGCATCGGTTACCGCCCCCTGCCCGGAGCATCCGCTAGGCAAGGATGCGGCGCCACCGACGAGGGCCATCCTTCCGGATCGCGCAGCCGCAGTATTGGCAGGTTCCGATGTAATGATCCCCGTTCCACCACATATCTCTCCGGAACGATTTATGACGATCGAGCGGACAAAAAACGAAGCGCCACACCAAAGAGATCATAAGTCGTTCTCCAGGACTGCGATGCCCCTATGTGGTGGGCCTTCCTGCGCCATCGCGGCCCTGACGATGAAATTTCCCGCCTGCCCCTCGGGTGCGCAGGTGGTCCTGAAGATTGGGACATTTGGCCGCAGGGGCGGCCAGACCTCAAGACCGTGCAGATTGTGAATGCTGCACGTGCGAAGTGTCAAGAGGAAGCGTTTCCCCGCGGGTTATATCGAAACGAGCGGTCGAACCCTCGTCGGTGCAGGGCACGCGCGAATGCAAGCCAGTGCCGCTAGCCAGTACGCGAGACCGGCAAAATGAACATCACGTCCCAAGCGGGTGAGGTAATCAGGCGGCGAGCCTCTCGACACCTTCATTGAACCGATCGATCCATTGGCGCATATGCGGCCGCCGCTCCACGGGAATGGCCGCAGCGACACGCTGGAAATCAATGAGATCGACAGGTGCGCCTGCGACGATGGCGTCGATCTCGTCGGGATCAAGAAGCTCTCGCTGCCGGATGAACATGGTCATGGAGCCGGGACGGGCTTTCGTCGCCCGACGCCACAATCCCTCGACATTGCGCAGGCGTGGCGCGGCCCGCGCCTCAACCAACACGATCAATCGAAGCACCCAGCGCGGCAATTGCGCGACTTCCTCGGAACGCATATGCGCACAGCAACTCGATTTCGGGGGAACCGGCAAGCCTTCAGCCTCAATTCGCCGGATGCAGGCGTCGCGGTCCCAATGCCATTCGTGCAGAAGCGGATAAAGATAGTCGTATCGGGCATCCATGATGCCTTCGCGGTTTGCATAACGCCGGTTGTCGGCAGGTGAAGCGTCATACCCGATCAGCTTGACAACCTTACCGCCAACCTGCCATATATTCTTTGCAAGTTGCCATTTTGACACCCAAAGGTCTTGAGGCTGTATCTTCCATTTGACTGAACAAGATTTCCTACCAAATGAGGCAGATGGCAAAGTCGAGTTCGTCAGGCAATTCTCCAATATTGTGAAGTACGGCGGCCAATGCTTGAATTTCTTTGGCTCGTATCGAACAATATGGTGAGATATGCCTCGATCGTCCATCCATTTCTGAAAAATCGGAAGATAGGCGTAACTCTGGGGCTTTCGGCGCCAGTATCCGCGGTCAATACGGCATCCAGCCTTCGGCCCCGGGCTACCCACTCGATAATCATGGCGGTGCTGTTTACGCCCATGCCCCAGGCCGCCACGACCGGATAGGTGGCAGATGGCATCGTCATGCGACCATCGCCAGCCAGCGGTCGGGCCAGGCAGGCGGCCGCATCGTAACCCTGAACGCCTGTAACGGCGCGACGCCATGCACGACATAGTGCGGCACACCGGTCGCACACCGCAGCTGCTGGGCTGTTCTGAGCGCGTGATCGAAGCTGGAGAGTTGCCGCCGCAGAGACGACAGGCTGCTGGGCGGGACAGGCGTGGACATAAAACCTCCGGAAATGAAGCGGCGGCCGGGATCAGGCAGCGATCGGAAGATCGACACCGGTCGGAACAGCGGTATCGAGCGCCAGCAGGCTGTGGAGCGTGACAGGTGGTCTATTGGCCCGCCGCGTCTTAGGGCCTCGCGTGGGACGCGCCGGATCGTTGAACCGGCAGCCGAGGCGCGCGGCATGCTTGCCGATGACGGCGGGATCGCGGGCAAGGGCCTGCGCGACATCGACCATCGAGACGCCATATGCCCAGGCGTTACGGATCGCCCTTTCTTCGTCGGCGCTGAATGCGCGCATGAACCCGTGGACCAGCCCCATACGGTTCGCATGATAGAGAACGGCGCGCACGCCGCGGCCAAGCGCCTCGGCGATCTGGCGGGTCGGAACCTTGCCATAGTCAGCCCGCAACCGGGCTTCTTCCTCGGCCGTCCACACCGGTCCCTGCCGAAATCCGTCCCGGCGGACATGCGAGCCCCTGAGCCCCAGCGCCTCGGCCCGCCAGCGGATCGAGTGGGGGGTGCGGCCAAGCCGCTCGCGCAGAGGCGTCAGACTCGCCCCCGTCCTGTAGGCATGACGGAGAAGCGCGTCCTCCTCGGGGATCCACGGGCGGCCCCAGCCCCTGCCATAGCCCAGCTTACGCAGGCGCTGGCCGAGGCTGCGACTGTTCCGGGCCGGGAAGCCTTCGGCCACCAGAACCTCGGCGATGGCGACATAACGTGCGCCGGTTGCCGCGAGTTCGAGGGCGCGGTTCATTTCCGCGTCGCTCCAGTCGTCCGGCTGGCAGGCATGGCGCAGCCCCAGCGCCGAAGCGCGCGAGATGACGCCGGCGAAGGGTCGCCCGATCAGGCTCGCGATCTGCACGACAGGTACGCCTGTGGCGTAGCCCGCGCGCAGTTGCGCGTCCTCCCAGCCACTGTACGGCGGGGATCCGGGTTCAGAGAGGCCAAGCAGCCGGGCGCGGGCATAGAGCGCGCTCACGCCGCGACCAAGCCGCGCCGCCAACGTCGCCGTCGGCTCGTGGGCGTAGCAGCGCGCCAGTTCCTCATCGGCCCAGTCGCTCCACGATCGCCGCGAATTACGGCGCAGGCCCAGGTCATGGATCCGGGTAGCGACAGCGGCCCGGGACCGCCCAAGCTGGGCGGCGATTTCCTCGATCGTGCAATCGTCGGTAAAAGCTACGCGGAGACGCCCCGTCTCATGGGGAAGCCATGCATCCGCGCGGAAAGCCAGTTCAGATAGCGGCACGGTCGGCGCGGTATCCGTCTCGGGGACGAAAGGGGTCAGTTCGACGATCTCGGTGTCGAGATCGAAGCTGGTCTGGGTCATGGTGGGCTTCTTTCAGGCCAGGCCGACGACTGGAGTGTCGACGACGCGCAGGCGCAACCGGGCCGACAGGCGCGCGATACGCGTATCGCCGCGCGGCATGGTGTCCGAGGCGCCGATCGCGGCGAGCAGATCGAGACCGGCATCGATGTCATTGGCGGGCAGCGCGAGATGGCGCGCAAGATCATCGGCCGTAGTGGCGTTGGGCGCGATGCTGCCCAGCGCCCCGACGATGCGCGCGGCGGCGGGCGCGGCAGGATCGAGCAGGAAAGCATCGAGCGCGCGTTGGCCACGCATGGCGGCATGGGTGTTCCTGCTCGGCGCCACCTCGCGCAAGGTGTCGAGGTCGAGGAGCGTGCGGCTCTCGTCCGGGTCGAGGTCGGCCGCGGCGACCAGATCGGGTGTACGGCCGATATGCGGTGTAATCGTCGTGTCGATTTTCGCCAGTACGGGCAGCGCCGAAAGCGCGGGACCGAAGGCGAAAAATTCTCCCGGCGGCAACTGCCGGAGCAGCGCCGCCTGATCGCCACCGAAGCCGAGCAGGTCGGCGGCGCGCGCGACATCGCGATCGAAGACGTTGAGACCGATCAGGTGGTTGTGCAATTCGGAGACCACCGAACTGGCGAGCTTGGCGAGACGCTGCGTAGCGATGATCGTGCCGATCCCGCGCTTGCGCCCCCGAGCGCACATGTCGGTGAGCGTGGCGACGCCAAGGCGACGTGTTTCGGCATCGCGGGCCGAGGCCGCCATATGCGGCGCAAGCAGATGCGCTTCATCGATGCAGACCAGCACCGTGTGGGCCCAATGCTCGCGCGGCGCCGAGAGCAGCCCTGCGAAGAAGGCGGCGGCCTTCTCGATGCGTTGGTCGGGTTCCAGATCGGTGAGATCGAGGTGCAGGGCAATACGGTGCTGGCGGGTGCGCAGCGCCAGTGCGGTAAGACCGTCATTGGCATAATCACGCGCGACGACGGTGGTGGCGCCGATATGCGCGGCAAGGTTGGCGAACTCGCCTTCCGGATCGACGATGATTGTCGTCATATAATCGAAGGCCTCCTCGATGATCCGGCGCAGCGTCTGGCTCTTGCCCGCGCCCGACGATCCCTGGATCAGGCAGCGGCCTGACATCAGTTTGCCGAGATCCAGTTCCAGCGTGCCGGTCGAACAGTGACCGAGCGGAACTTTCGCATCGCGGGTGAAGTCATGAGTGGCGATCGTCATGGGCGTGCTCCTTCCGTCGGCATCGTGTCCGGACGCCGGATCTGCTGCTCAGGGGACGGGTTCGGGCGGCGGCTCATCAGTCCGGCATGAAATCGGCGGTGATGCCGGCGCGATCCGCGTGGATGACAATCCGGCGATCCTTCGGGATCAGACAGGCGAGATGATGGCGCGCCTCTATCAGGATGGCCTCGAGGGTGGCGGCGTCCTCCCCCAGAAGAACGCCGGTCGCCACCTGCCGGGCTTCGCGCGAAGGCGCGGGACTGGGTCTCCCAGCTATCGGCGTCGGCATCGTCGGGCGCAGAGAACAGCGACGCGTGGATCATGCGTCCCACGCGATCCGGGTCGATACCGCCGCCGCGGGTCACAAGGACGACGGCCTCCTCGATATCCCAACTGCCAGTGGGACAGACCAGGGCCGGGATTTCAATGGAATGGACGTATCGCGGCGCATCCTCATGGCAGGTCTCGGCAATCTCCAGGTCGGAAACGATCCTGTCGACGAAACCTGAAGCGAAGCCGCATGGAAGGCGATCGTCTTCACCATAAGGATATTCGATGCCCTCCCGGTAAATCCGGAAGGAAACATAGAGGATGATCGGTAGAGCGTCGTACCAGTCATAGCCGTCGAGCCAGCGTTCCTCCTCCACCAGCACGAAATCCTGAAGCGGCGGCTGATGGTGGGCGAGTGCCAGCGCCTGCGCGATCTCGGAGCGCAGCGAGGGGACAACCATCAATGCGCCCCCAGAGGCAGTCTCAGGGGCAGTCGTTCCGTCGGCGGGCTTGTCATGTTCATCGTCGGACGATGGATGCCAGATCGAGAGCCCTGGCCGTACCGCGGGCAGCGTCACACCGAGTCCTCGAGCCCGCAGCCATAAGGCGAAGGGCAGGCGATGCTCCTCCTGGGCAGCGATGGCCGTGTATAGGGCCCGTTCCATGGCGATGCGCAGCGCCTTCATCGCCTCGTTCGTGATCACCGCGTTGCGGGCCGGCAGGGCGAGGCGAATTTCAGGCGCGTCGATCACATCGATGCGATCGGACCAGTGGCAGTCCTGCCTCTTCAACTCGAATATATTGGGAAGAGAACACGGGACGGCCAAACCATGGAAGTTGATGCAGGGGCCATCTTGCCGAACCGAATTGCCTTTATAGACGCCGATACGGCAACCGCAGGCCTCTTCGATCAGCAGCGCATCCTTGAGAAAATCCTTGCGGGGCAGCAACGCACCGTCCAGCATCACCGGCAAGGGATAGTAACGAGCAGCCTCAGCAATGGCCGAACAGATGCCCATCTTCCAGTCGCCGGATATCTCGATGCGGACCATCGTTCCCCAGCCGAGGTCGCACGGCTCGGGTTCGAGCGCCCTGTCGCCACTCCAGGCTTCAGCGGGAATCCGGACCTTCCAGCCGTGTCCCATCGCGGGCGAGAAGGCGTGGATCTCGATGGCATGACCGGCAAGGCTGAACAGGCCGATGCCGGCCAGAGCCTCACGCCGCATGATATCGTCGCCCCAACCGGATAAACCGAAGGTCAGGAGCGCAGCGGGATTGTCGATGCCGCAGCCGTCATCGTGGATATCGAGAAAGGTGCGGCCGTCTTCCTCGACAAGGTTGATCATGACGTGCTGCGCGTCGGCCCGGCGGCAATTCTGCAGGATTTCGTGAATCGCATCGAGCGCGCTTCCCGCGACAAGGCGGGACGCGCAGCGAACGGCGTCCTGGCTGACGGCGATCTCGATCGTGGCGGGAAGAGGCATGATCATCTCCTGTCTCGGCGACGGACCATCCGGCCGTCTCCCCTACGCTGCCCCCTTCCCTTTCGTCCCGGCTTGGCGGTCTGCCGACGCAAAGCGCCAAGACAGTTGTCGTCGCGGTGAGCGTCCTGCAAAGAGGAGGCGATGAGCAACTCAAACGATGTAAAACTGCGGGACCTCGTGCGGCGACTGCCCGACTGGATGCGCAAGGACCTGGCCTCGAGCGATGCACCCCGGCGTGAGCGCGCGGAAGATGCCCTCCATGCGATGCTGCTGCCGTTGATGGAGGCCGGGGCGGGCGCTCCATGATGGATTGAAGGCGATGGGGTTCCGAAAGGAGTCCATCTCCGGCGGGATGCCAGCCAGACTCTTCCTGGCTGGTAAGCCGTTCCTCGATGCGGTCACCAGTCGTGGACGGGGAGATCGGCGGCGCGGTCTGCATCGCAGTCGAAGAGCAGGAACTGGAAGCCCCGATCACGTCCGAACGCGATAATTTCCTGGAGATCATCCGGGATCTGCGCTCGGCGGTCATCGGGAAGCGGCCGCGTCGGTACGAACCAGCCATAGACGGAGGCGGCGATGTCGATGGGGCGGTCGCTCGGAGGCCAGCAGGCCCATTTGTCGAGAAGGCCGGCCGTCTGCACCGTCAGATGGGCTGTCGACAGCACGCAGTAGGCGCCGCTTTCGATCGAAGAGACTGAGCGGACCGCCGGGAGGGGCTCCAGGCGCAGGATCTCGGTCGAATAGCTTTCCGAAGGGTGATCGTCGAAATAGGCGGCGAGGACCTCGTCATCTGGCAGTGTATGCGGATCGCGCCTGTCGCCGATCTCCTTCCACCATTCGCGCGCATATTCCGCCATCTCCGCGACAAGAACGTCATGGTTCAGGCCTGCGTAGAAATTGATGCCATGACGGTGCTCGATGATGCCCAGATGCATATCGATCGGCCAGGGCAGCGCACAAACCCTGAGCCCGCTTTCGCTGGCGCCGATCACCCCGGTCAATGTGGCGCGTGCGGCGGCATCGAGGCTGTCCGGCCTCGCCAGGGCGGCGCGCACGCGGGCCAGCAGGGCGACATGTTCGTGCCGAGTGATTTGTGGCCCCGCTGGCCCGGGCGACTTCGCCCCCGCTTGGGCGGCCGTAGTCACGTTGTCTGTCATGTCAGTGCCCGAACCATCTATCCGGATGGCCGGATTATCGGGGTCGGACCAGTCGATGGTGTCGATGACCCACTGCTTCACAAAGGACCAGTCGAAACAGAAGGGGCAGGTCTCCTGGTTCCTGTACCAGGCGGCATCGACCGCATCAATCCAGCCCACGACAATGATGCGCATGGCGCAGGTCCCGATCGCCTCGAACGATGTTCGGATCGCCAGCGCACGAACGAGAGCGTCGGGTTCGGCGGCCGGATGGTCGCGCAGGTCGAGAACCGCTTCCCAGAGGGAGGCGGCCGCTTCGAGATGGGAAAGTGTGTAATGTATCATGTGCATCTTTCCTGGATCAGGCGGCGCGGCGATCGGTGGACCGAGGCGGCGCCAGCTCGGCGGCGCTCAGCGTGTCGATGTGCGGGGCGATGGCATCAAAAGCGGCATTGAGATCGATCGCCGCGACGCGGTGGGACGCGCTTCCCGGGTCATGGTCGAGCCGAAGCGCGATCGGCGCCAACCAGGTGGTCATCTCGGGAAACACCGACTGCAACAGAAGTGCTTCGATGCGCCGCGCCGCGAGGCCGAGCTGGGCGGCAAGACCGAAGGAGATGGCCATATCCCGTTCGAACCAACGATGGGGCGCAATCGTGTCGGCAATGCGCGTGCACGCCGATCGGATCATCGCGATCTGAACATGCAGGATCGCAACACGGTGGCGCCGGTCGGGATCGACGCTTTCCACAGGGACCAGCGCGCGATAGGAATAGAGAGGCGCGCACCCAGCGATGCGGGTGCGGGAAACGATGACATCCATGGGATAATCTCCTGTGGCACGGAAGAGGCAGTCGATCGCCCCGGGTCCGTCGCCCCAGCCCTCCTCCCCTCTCCGCTCCCTGCTCTCCGGCCCGCGTACATGCGCCACGATACGCGTGGGAAATCGGCGGCTATGTCAGGGGAGGCGTAAGTCGCCGGCAGGTTAAGCACGCATCAATCAGCCTGCTACGGAGCTATTCGCCGCATTGTCGTAGAGCGGCTATCGGCGCGCTGCCAGGCGCCTGCGATCCAGATGGCCTCTGTGCATTATTCGAAAACTCACGGTAACATCAGCGATACGAGGACGGTTAAGTCGGCCGGTCTGCAGTCGCGGTCGACTCGGACGCTCCACAGAGCGCCCGGTTTGCGCCCATCCAAGCCGTCCGAACGCAAAATTACGATGCTTGGAAGCGGACCGTCAGAATATGACCGGGTCTGGGACATTTCTGCCGTTTGGATGGGTTAGCCCGGATGGCTGTTTTCAGAATAAGCGGCCATTCTAAGTCTAACTGGTGGGCAACCCGCGGCCATCAGCCGAGCGCGCGCGAGGCAAGATCGGCCGCAGCATCACGCTTCGCCTGTGCGGCCTTCCGTTCGGAATAGCGATCGACGAGTTGCCAAGCGTGAGCGCGGGTCAGGATCGTGAATCGGACCAGTTCCTCCATCACGTCCACGATCCGGTCATAATAGCTCGACGGGCGCATGCGGCCGGCTTCGTCGAACTCCTTGAACGCCATTGCCACGCTCGACTGGTTGGGGATGGTAATCATGCGCATCCAGCGGCCGAGAAGGCGCAGCGTGTTGACCGCGTTGAACGACTGCGAGCCGCCAGACACCTGCATGACCGCGAGGGTGCGACCTTGGGTCGGACGCATGCCGCCGAACTCCAGCGGCAGATGGTCGATCTGCGCCTTCATGATGCCGGTGATCTGGCCGTGTCGCTCGGGGCTGCACCAGACCATGCCTTCGGACCATAGCGCATGCTGCCGGAGTTCGTGGACGGCGGGATGATCGTCGCCCTTCACCTGATCGGGGAGCGGCAGGTCGCTCGGATCGAATATCCGCACCTCTGCGCCGAACAGGATCAGCAGTCGCGACGCTTCCTCGGCTACAAGCCGGCTGAACGAGCGTTCGCGCAGCGACCCATAGAGCAGCAGGATGCGCGGCGGTGGCTGATCGTCGCCCATGCCGGTGCCCGGCCGGGCGATCGCGATGCTGCGATCTAGCGCGGGCAGATGGTCGGGGTCGGTCAGGTCACGAAGGCGAGTCATCCAAGATCCTTGACGAGATAGGTCGCGCGCGGACCACACAGCGACGTGAACTGCGCAGTCGCGGCGATGAACGCCGGCGCGGCATCGCGATCGGCATCGGCGTAGCCGAGCCTGCGGAAGAACTCCCCGGAGCCGCTGGTCAGAAGGTGTAGCCGATCGACCGCGCCATCGGCGACGCCTTCGAGGCGCTCGACCAGCATCCGGCCGTAGCCCTTGCCGCGCCGGGTCGGCAGCACTACCAGCGAGCGGAGCAGCCGGTCAGCGTCGTTGCCTTCCAGACCGATGAACCCGATCAGCCCTTCATCGTCGGACAGGCTGAAGAACATCTGGTCGAGACCGCCGAGATCGTCGGTCGGGAGCTGCGCGGCGCCGAGCGCGAGGCGCAGGACATCATCAGCGTGCCGAGCCTCCGAGAAATAGACCTGGGTCATGCCGTCGCTCTCGCCTCGTACCAGGGCCGCGTCCGCTTCACGATCGAGACGACCGACAGCATCACCGGCACTTCGACCAGCACGCCGACGACGGTCGCCAGCGCCGCTCCCGAGTTGAGCCCGAACAGGCTGATCGCGGCGGCGACGGCCAGCTCGAAAAAGTTGGAGGCGCCGATCAACGCAGCCGGGGCCGCGACGCGCCATGCCACACCGAGCCTACGGCTCAGCCAGTAGGCGAGCCCCGCGTTGAAATAGACCTGAATGAGGATCGGCACCGCGATCAGGGCAATGACCAGCGGATGGGCGATGATCGCCTCACCCTGAAACCCGAACAGCAGAACCAGCGTGGTCAGCAGCGCCAGCAGCGACACCGGCCCAAGCCGAGCCAGCAGCCGGTCCAATGCCTCCTGTCCGCCCGCTCCGATCACGACACTGCGGACGATCTGCGCGACGATGACTGGCACGACGATGTAGAGCATCACCGAGATCAACAGCGTGTCCCACGGCACCGTGATCGACGCGACGCCGAGGAGCAGGCCGACCAGCGGCGCGAAGGCAAAGACCATGATCACGTCGTTCAGCGCGACCTGGCTCAGCGTGTAAGTGGGCTCGCCCTCGCAGAGGTTGGACCAGACGAACACCATCGCCGTACAGGGTGCGGCGGCCAACAGGATCAAACCTGCGATATAGGAGCTGACCTCGCCCGCCGGCAGCAGGGGCCGAAACAGCCAGCCCAGAAACAGCGTGCCGAGCAGCGCCATCGAAAACGGCTTCACCGCCCAGTTGATGAACAGGGTGACGCCGACGCCCTTCCAGTGTTGGCGAACAGAGCCGAGCGCGCGGAGGTCGATCTTGAGCAGCATGGGGATGATCATCAGCCAGATGAGCACCGCGACGACGAGGTTGACCCGCGCCACCTCGGCTGCGGCGATCGCGCCGAACAGGCCCGGCAGCGCGTAGCCGAGCGCGATCCCGACCACGATGCACAGCGCAACCCAGACGCTGAGATAGCGCTCGAATGTGCTGATCCCCGGCTTGGCCGACGCGGCGGTGGTCATGCGCCGATCCTGTTGCCCGCGTCGTCGATGACCTTCTCGCCATCTTCCTTGGTGAAGGCGCCGCGCTGCCGGGCCGGCAGCAGGTCGAGCACCTCTTCCGACGGACGGCACAGCTTCACGCCGAGCGGCGAGACGACGATCGGGCGGTTGATGAGGATCGGATGCTCGATCATCGCGTCGATAAGCCGGTCGTCGCTGAGCGCCGGGTCGCCGAGGCCAAGCTCGGCATAGGGCGTGCCCTTCTCGCGCAACAGCGCGCGAGGCGTGATGCCCATGCGACTGATCAGCGAGACGAGGCGCGAGCGGTTCGGCGGCGTCTTCAGATACTCGATGACGTGCGGCTCGATGCCGGCGTTCTGGATCATCGCCAGCGTGTTGCGCGACGTCCCACACTCGGGGTTGTGATAGATGATGATATCGACGGTCATGGCAGCCTTCAGCAGCAGGGGTTAAGCTCGGCGATCAGCGGCTCGCAAAGCTCCGCCTTGCCGCCGCAGCAATCCTTCACAAGGAACAGGGTCAGCGCCTTCAACTGGTCGAGATCGGCGCGATAGTTGATGATGCGGCTGCGCCGCTCAGACCGGATCAGGCCGGCGCGCGCGAGGGTCGCGAGATGCACCGACATCGTGTTCTGCGGCACGTCGAGCGCCTTGGCGACCTCGCCGGCGGCCAGGCCCTCAGGCTCGTGGCGGACCAACAGGCGAAATGCGTCGAGGCGCGTGCCCTGCGCGAGCGCGCCAAGGGCCGTGATGGCTGAGTCGTTGTCCATATATCCACATTGCTGGATATATGGATTTAATCAAGGAGCATCTGACTTTACCAGAAGCCGGCCTTGGCCGCTCCGTCACGAAAGGCCGGGCCTAGTCAGCACGAGCCCCACAGCAAAATCCTGCACATCCTCGTCGGCAAGCGTTCTCCAGATGGCCAATGTGGCCATAGGAGGAGAACGATCATGGAGACGCCTGAAACAGAACTCACTGCTACCAATCGCCCGGTTTGGAATGCCGGAAGGACCGTGGGTGCAAAGCGGGCTCTGAAACCGAAGCAGATTTGGGAAATCCGTTTCTACCTCAATCAGCACCGTCGGCTGCGAGATCGCGCGCTATTCGATCTGGCGATCGACAGCAAACTTCGCGGCTACGACTTGGTGCAGATGAAGATCGGCGACCTTGTCAGCGGAGGGCAAATCCGAATGCGGGCGATCGTAATGCAGCAGAAAACGAGCCGGCCCGTTCAGTTCGAACTGCTGCCAGATGCTCGAGCGAGCTTGCTGGCATGGCTCGAACAAAGGGGCGGCACGCTGGACGATTATGTGTTTCCGAGCCGAGTTGATCATAATGGGCATCTCAGCACTCGCCAGTATGCTCGGCTCGTCGATGAATGGGTGACAGGGGTCGGCCTCATGCGGAGCGAGTATGGCACCCATTCGCTTCGGCGAACGAAGGCATCGATCATCTACAGGGCGACCGGCAATCTACGGGCAGTCCAGATCCTGCTCGGCCACAGCAAGATCGAGAGTACGGTGCGCTATCTCGGGATCGACGTAGAGGACGCGCTGGCCCTCGCTGAAAATACCGAAATTTGAGTGTTGGCCCCTCACCTAAGGCGAGGGGCCATTTATCGTAGCCACCAGCGGAGCATTCCGCCCACAAGCGCCAACGCGGAAACGCTCGCAGCCCAGATGCCGACGAACCAACCGAGACGGCTCAGCAACAGGCGCATCAGTGATATCCTTCCGTGCCAACCTTGCCCCGGAAGACCCAATAGGACCAGGCCGTGTAGGCAAGGATCATCGGCACCATGATCGCGGCTCCCACCAGCATGAACAACTGGCTGCGGACGGGCGCCGCCGCTTCCCATATCGTCACGCGCGCCGGAACGACATCGGGCCAGATCGAGACGCCAAGCCCGACCAGGCACAGTCCGAAAAGCGAGAGCGCCCAGAAGAACGGCTGCACATCTCGCTTCACGCGGAGGCTGCGATAAAAGAGGAATGTCACGATAAGCGTGGCAAGCGGCACCTGCGCTGTCGCTACCACGCCCGGGAAGCTTAGCCAGCGCTGATAATATTGCGTTTCGAGCCGCAGCGTTGCGAGGCTAATCACGCCGATCATGATGAGCAGGCCGATTCCAAGCCGCCCGGCATAGGTCACCGTCTGCCGCTGCAATCCGCCTTCGGTCTTCCAGTTGAGCCAGCAGGCGCCGAGCAGGGCATAGCCGATCAGCAGGCCGACGCCGGTCAGCAGGCTGAAAGGCGACAGCCATTCCCACCAGCCTCCGGCATAACTGCGCCCCTCGACGGTGATGCCCTGTAGCAGGGCCCCGAGCGCAATGCCTTGCGCAAAGGTGGCGATAACCGACCCTGTCGTGAAGGCCGTGTCCCAGAAAGCACGGTGCGCCGGATCCCGCCAGCGGAACTCAAAGGCCACGCCGCGGAACACGAGTCCCAGCAGCATCGCGATCATCGGCGCGTAAAGCGCGGGAAGGATGATGGCATAGGCCAGCGGAAATGCGGCAAACAGGCCGCCTACGCCCATCACGAGCCAGGTTTCGTTGCCATCCCAGACGGGCGCGATGCTGTTCATCGCAGTGTCGCGGTCCTGCCCGACCTTGAAGAACGGAAACAGGATGCCGATCCCAAGATCGAAGCCGTCCATCACGACATAGGCGATGATCGCAAAGCCGATGATGCAGGCCCAGATGACGGTGAGGCCGATCATGCCGAAGCTCCTTCGATGATAGCCGGTGCGGGCGTGATACCTGCGCTGCGAATGGGCGCGTCGCTCGGCGGGGTTTCATGCGCCTCTGGCGGCTTCTTCATGAGATGAAGCAGATACCAGATGCCCATGCCGAAGACGGTGAAATAGACGATCACGAAGGCCAGCAGCGACGAGGCGACCGCAGGGGCATCGAGCGGCGAAGCGCTCTGGGCGGTCCGGAGCACGCCATAGACCGTGAAAGGTTGCCTCCCGACTTCCGTCACGATCCAGCCGGCCAGCACGGCAATCAGTCCCGACGGCCCCATGAGCACAGCGAAGCGGTGCAACAGCGGCCAGTCGTAGAGCGCTTTACGCCAGCGCGCGATGAGGCTCAGGAGTCCGATCCCGAGCATTGCGAACCCGATGCCGACCATCACGCGGAACGCCCAGAAAACGATGCCGACGGGCGGACGATCAGCTTGCGGCACGGTATCGAGACCTTTCAAGGGCGCATCGAGTTCGTGCTTCAGGATGAGCGAGGATGCCTTGGGTATCTCGATGGCATAATCCACCCGCTGGTTCGCGCTGTCGGGAATGCCGAACAGGATCAAGGGCGCGTCATGCGGATGGCTCTGGAAATGCCCTTCCATCGCCATGACCTTCACCGGCTGATGTTCGAGCGTGTTGAGGCCATGCATGTCGCCCGCGAAAATCTGGATGGGCGCGACGATCGCGGCCATCCACATGGCCATGGAGAACATCTTGCGCGCGCCGGGATTGCTGCGGTCCTTAAGAAGATGCCAGGCACCCACCGCGCCGACGATAAACGCGGTCGTCAGATAGGCGGCAAGGACTGTGTGAAAGAGCCGATAGGGGAAGCTGGGATTGAAGATGATTGTCAGCCAGCTTGGCCCCGGGAGGAACTGGCCGTTGGCGCCGACCTCATAGCCAACGGGCGTTTGCATCCAGCTGTTGACCGACAGGATCCAGAATGCGGAAATAAAAGTCCCCAGCGCGACTGCAAGCGTCGCGACGAAGTGCAGCTTGCGCCCAACCTTGTTGATCCCGAACAGCATGACCCCGAGGAATCCGGCTTCTAGGAAGAAGGCGGTCAGCACCTCATAGGCCATCAGCGGTCCGATGACAGGTCCTGCCTTGTCCGAGAACACCGACCAGTTGGTGCCGAACTGGTAGGACATGACGATGCCCGAGACGACGCCCATCGCGAACACGACGGCGAAGATCTTCAGCCAGTAGCGAAACAGGTTCGCATAGACGCCCTTGCCTGTCTTCAGCCACAGAGCTTCGAGCACGGCCAGATAGCTTGCCAGCCCGATGGAAAAGGCCGGGAAGAGGAAGTGAAAGCTCACCGTGAAGGCGAATTGCGCCCTTGCGAGAATGATGGCGTCCATGAATATCCCTGTTCAGCTGGCGAGTTCGGACCAGCTCTTGAATAGCATGTAGATGGCAACGACGAGCACGAAAACGGCGAAGAGGCTGTTCAACCGGCCCTTTTCGGCGGCCAGCACCTGCGATGCACGCGTGCCGATCACGCTTCCGACAATGCCGCCGACAATAAACACGCCAGCCAGGCCCCAAAGGACATAGCCCGAAAGCGCATAGTTAAGCGCCGTCGTCAGGCCGAAGGCCGCGACCGCGACAAGCGAGGTGCCGATCGCGCGCAGGATGGGCATGTGGGTCGAAGCGATCAGGCCTGGCACGATCAGGAAACCGCCGCCGATCCCGAAGAAGCCGGAAAAGGCACCGGTGCCGAGACCATAGCCGACGACCTTGCCGACATTCTCCCGATTGCACTGCGCGCCCTCGACGCCCTGATCGCCGCGACCGCGAAACATCAGCACCGCCACAACAATCATCAGGATCGCGAACAGGAAGAGCAGCTTGTGCCCGTCGATGCTCTTGCCGAGCGTCGAGCCGCCAAGCGCGCCGACGACGCCGGCGGCAGCATAAATGCCCCCGCATCGCCAGTTGACGGTGCGGGCATGGGCGTGGTTCCAGAGGCCGGCGAGCGCATTGGCCGCGACTGCCAGTGCGCTGGTGCCGATCGCCTCATGCGGATTGCGTATCCCCACAAGATAGAGCAGCAGTGGCACGGCGAGGATCGACCCGCCGCCCCCGACGAGCCCGAGGACAAAGCCCACAAGTGCGCCCGACAGGCCGCCGAGGGCATATTGTAGCGGCTCAAGCATGGTTCAGTGCGCCGCCTTGATCGCGTGCGGCGCGACCATCCATTCCCGGCCCTTGAGCATGCCGTGCCAGTAAACTGGCGGCAGGATCGTATCCTTGAGGAGCCAGGAGAGGCGCGAGGGCCGCGTTCCGTCGATCAGCCAGTTGGGAAAGCTGGGCAGCAATTTCCCGCCATAGCCGAACTCGGCGAGGACGATCTTGCCCGCCTCGACCGTCAGCGGGCAGGAGCCATAGCCGTCATATTCGGCGGCCGGCGGCTTGCCCTCGAGCGCGGCAAGAACATTGACCGCGACGACCGGCGCCTGCTTCCGTGCAGCAGCGGCAGTCTTAGCATTCGAGGCAGAGCAGGCGTCGCCCAATGCAAAGACATTAGGATAGCGCACATGTTGCAGCGTCGCCTCGTTGACCTCGATGAAGCCGGAGGCTGCCGCGAGCGGACTGGTGCGCACGAAATCGGGCGCGACCTGCGGCGGCACGACGTGGATCATGTCAAAGCGCTCCTCGACGAGCCGGGTGCCTTCGCCATCCTTGCGTTCGAACGTCGCCACCTTTGCGCAGCCGTCGATCGCGACGAGCTTCGATTCGAAATTGAGGTGGGTCCCGTAGCGCTCGACATATTCCATCAGCGCCGGAACATAGGCGGCAACGCCGAACAGCACCGCGCCAGCGGTGTGGAACTGGACGTCGATGTCTTGCAGGACGCCCGCCTTTTCCCAGCGATGACAGGAGAGATACATCGCTTTCTGCGGCGCGCCCGCACATTTGATCGGCATCGCCGGTTGGGTGAACAGCGCCCGTCCGCCCCTGAATTCCTTCACCAGTCGGTTGGTGTAGGGCGCCAGATCATAGCCATAGTTGGAGGTCACGCCGTTATGGCCGATTGCATCGGCGAGGCCGGGTATCGCATCCCAGTCCAGTTTGATGCCGGGACAGGCAACGAGAATGCGGTAGCGGACTTCGCTGCCGTCACTGAGGATCACATTGTTTTCATCCGGAGCAAAGCCTGAGGCGGCGGCCCGGATCCAGGCCACTCGGTTGGGCATGACCTGCGCTTCGGTGCGGCGCGTGAAATCCTTGTCGAACACACCCGCGCCAACCATCGTCCAGCCAGGCTGATAGTAATGCACCTCGGAGGGCTCGATGACGGCGATATCAAGCTTGGAATTGCGCTTGAGGAGGCTGGTCGCCGTTGCAATCCCGGCCGCGCCACCGCCGACAATCACAACATCGTGAACGCGGGCGCTAGGTGCCGAAGGGCTTTGCGATGAGACCAATTCATATAATTTCGTTGATCGTGCGCCGGAACGGCAAAAGGCCAGGATTGGTTGAGGGAGGCGCGCAAGCGCATCCGCCATGGCCGCGACATTCGCATCAGTGATCGCCCCGGAGATTGCGGGGACATAAGCAAAGCGCAGGCCCTGTCGTTCGGCAGCTTCACCTATTTGCGCGGCGGCGATCTGGCCCGGTTCCTCATCATCGGGTCGATTGCAGATGATCGCCTTATAGCCTTGGGCGAAGATCGCGGGAATGTCCGCAACATCGACCTGCGGGGAGACAGCGAAATCCCGATTGAGCGGCTTGATGTTCATGGCTTCTCCTCGCTCCCGCTCCGAAGCGGGCGTCTTTTCATTGTGTGGTGATGCGGTGCGCGGTCATGCCGGCGAGCATGGCGACCACGAAAATCCCCGCCTCGAATGGCGCGATGGCAAGGTCGGCGAGTGCGGGGCCGGGACATAGTCCCGCGATCCCCCAACCGATCCCGAACAGCGACGCTCCGCCAAGCAATTTGGCATCTAGTAGGCTTGTGCCAGGCAAGTCGAAGGCTTCGCAGGCGATGGGCTTCGGCATCCGCTTCTGGATCAGCCAGGCGATCGCCATAGGCATCGTCGCACCGGCCATCACGAAGGCGAGAGTAGGGTCCCACGCCCCGAACAGATCGAGGAAAGCGCGCACTCGCGCTGGGTCAGCCATGCCGGACACGGCAAGTCCGGCTCCGAACAGAAGACCGGCAAGCAACGAGATTGCGGGGGCTTTCATTTGCCGTGGCCGCAGGTCGAGAGACCGAGCGGGCGGTACAGCGGACAGAAGCTGATCGCGCTCGTCAAAAGGAGTACGACCGCAAGGATCGCCAAGCCGACACCGAGACCCCCGCTGATCGTCCCGGCCCACCAGAGATAGCCGATCACCAGCGCTACGATCGTGCGCAGCAGCCGGTCGAATGTTCCCATATTCCTCTTCATCCCCAGCCTCCCGATTATCCGTTAATGAATCCGAAAGCGCGCATCAGCCCGACAGTCGCGAAGCCGCTCGTCATGAAGGTCAAGGTGGCGACCATGGATCGGCGCGAGAGTCGGGAAAGACCGCAGACCCCGTGCCCGCTCGTGCATCCCGAACCGTGCCGCGTCCCGAAACCGACGAGCAAACCGGCAATGACCAGTTGCAGGATCGATCCCGTGAAACGCGGCTCGACCCCGCTGGAAGCCAGCGTGACGAGCAGCGCTCCCAGGGGCAGACCAATAACGAAGGCGCGCGCGACGGCGCGCGGCGCGCCCGTATCGGCAATGCCCGACGCTCGGGCGAGCATGCCGCTGACCCCGGCAATGCGACCAAGTCCGAGCAGCATGATTGCTGCAGCAAGCCCGATCAGCAGGCCACCCGCCAAGCCCGCAACGGGCATAGCGCTAGGAAAGCTGGGCAGTATCATATCGCGTTGACCGGGATCTTGAGATACGTGACGCCATTGTCCTCGGCCGGCGGCAAGTGCCCCGCGCGCATGTTCACCTGGACCGAAGGCAGGATCAGGCGCGGCATCGCGAGCGTTTTGTCGCGGGCCTCGCGCATCACGACGAATTCGTCTTCACTTACCCCTTCATGGATATGGACGTTGGCCTTGCGCTCGGCCTCTACGGTCGTTTCCCAGACATAGTCCTTGCGCCCCTCCGGCAGATAATCGTGGCACATGAAGAGCCGCGTCTCCGGCGGCAGCGACAAAAGCCGCATCGCCGACTGATAGAGAGTGCGGGCATCGCCGCCGGGGAAATCAGCGCGCGCCGTGCCATAATCCGGCATGAACATGGTGTCGCCGACAAAGACGGCATCACCGATCACATATGCGATGCAGGCCGGCGTATGCCCCGGCACATGCAGCACGGTGACATCGAGATTGCCGATACGGAAGCGATCGCCGTCCTTCCACAGATGATCGAAGTCCGAGCCGTCGCGCTCGAAGTCGCTGCCTGCATTGAACAGCTTGCCGAAGGTCTGCTGCACGGTGACGATATGTTCGCCGATGGCGATCTTGCCGCCGAGCTTCTGCTGCAAATAGGGTGCGGCCGAGAGGTGATCGGCGTGGGCGTGGGTCTCCAGGTGCCAGTCGACCGACAGGCCCTTCTCCTTGACATAGCCGAGCACCGCATCTGCCGCGGAGAAGGATGTGCGACCCGAAGCCGGATCATAATCCAACACGCTGTCGATGATCGCGGCGCGAAGGCTCTCTGGGTCATGAACGACATAGGTCACCGTGAAAGTCGGCTCGTCGAAAAAGGCCTTGATCTGGGGAATGCCAGCCTGAGCGGCGGAGATTTGCGAGGAGGCTGCAGCCAGCGCGGAGTCGGTCACGGAAAACCTCATAAATTCATATTTACACAAATCATGTAATTGAATAATCTTCTTGCGTCAAGCGGCGAGACTGTCGAAGGAGACGTCATGGAAATCGGTCAAAAAACGGAAAGCTGGCCACCGCGTATCGGAGATATTGCGCCGGACTTCCGCGCCCGCTCGACGGGAGGCGAAATTCAGCTCTCCAAGCTGCGTGGAAGATGGGTGATATTTTTCTCCCATCCGGCGGACTTCACGCCTGTCTGCAGCACGGAATTTGCCGAACTCGCCCGGCGTCAGTCAGAATTTGACGCCCTTGAGACGTCGCTGCTGGGGCTGTCGGTCGACAGCCTGTACTCACACATGGCGTGGGTCCGGGCGATCCGCGAGACACTGAGCGCTGATGTTCGGTTTCCGATAATAGAGGATCCGAGCATGGCGATCGGGCGTGCCTATGGCATGGTCGATGAGCAATCGGCCGACAGTATGGCGATGCGCTCGACTTTCTTCATCGACCCTGAAGGCGTCATCAGAGCGATCACCTGCTATCCCCATAATGTCGGGCGTTCGGTTGATGAGATGCTGCGGATGCTTAAGGCGTTGAAGGCTGTGAGCAATGCCCAAACCCTGGCTCCTGAAGGATGGCGCGAAGGGAAGCCGTTGCTCAGTCCCCCATCCGACCTTGCTGAGGATCGCGAGGACTGGTTCTGCCGCTTCGTGGACGCACCATGACAGCCGCTTTTTATCAGGACCGCGATGTTGCGACCGTTGCGTCCGAAAAGCTCAAGGTTTTTGCGCAACCGCAGCGCCTTATGATTCTGTCTTGCCTGTTGCGCGGTGAGCGCAACGTGTCTGAGATCGGTGAAGCAACGGAGATCGCGCAGCCGGCGCTCAGCCAGCAGCTCGGCGAATTGCGCCGCGCCAATCTTGTTCAAACGCGCAAGGAGGCCAAGCTGGTGTGGTATACACTTGCCGACGAGAGCGTCGCTTTATGTGTCCGAACCATGGAAGCGATTTTCGGGGGGCTGGGTGAGGTCGACGATCTGCGCACACCCTCACATTCGACAAAGCGCGCGCCATCTCCGGAGGGTGTTGCCGGCTTCGCTCAAATTATCGATTAGAATTACATTGTGCCGATCGACATATGATTGGGCCAGTGTGTTCGGGGCGACGACTGACCGTCAGATCCAACCACCGCGATCGACCGCTTTCAGCAGAATAGGACGTCTATCGGCGCGAATGGAATGTCTGGCTTTGGTCGCAACTGGCCGATTGCGGAATGTCGCGTTTGGAGTGGCGTAGGTAAGATAGCTGCCGGTCGCTCGCGCGAAAACCATCCGCGGATCTCAAACCTAGCCGGACGTCAGACTCCGACTTTCGCTTCCCATGGACGGACCGCCTGCTGACGGCGCGTCAAACACAATACGCGGACGTTGATCTTGCGAAGCCTGCAAATCCCAACACCCATGCGCCCATTAAGGCTACGGAGGATGTGTCACGGTGCCTGATTTTGCGGCAGTTGCAGCGTGGGCGCCTGCCCGAGCTCAGACAACTATTCTGCAGACCAAGCGGCCATGCCTCTGAAATACTGCTTCCCAGCACTGGCCTTCCGTAACCTGATGCATGCCGGTTACGGCGCCAGTCGATACGAACTGCCCCTTGCGTAGCGGCATGCCGAGCGCTTGCAGCTGATCGAGGGCAAATTTAAACGCCGTCATCGGCCCGCCCGGAAGCACCGATGCGGCAGCGGTCCTCACGACGCGTCCATGGACAGAACTGCTCACGATGACGTCATCAAGAAGCGGACCGGGTGCCAAGCTGATAATCGGCCCGATGATTTGCCCGGAATTGTTACCGAACGCTGCAATTGAGCCCGTAGAAGGCAGGGCTGCGATATTCGCTACGGAACTGCCTGCCATCTCGATTCCAATGTGAATGGAACCGACCAGTTCTGTCGCGCCTTCGATCGTCCAGCGCGCGATCCGTACCGGCTGGTCGACATCGGCAATGGCGACCAGTTCCGCTTCGAACGCGCCACTTCCACCCGGCACAATGGGAAAGAGGCTCGTTTCGCCATCCCCTGCTCGAACGACGTCGCGCTCGAATACCGGGCCGATGAAGCGATCGACGCCGTAGCGCTCGCTAGAGCTTGCGTCGAGGCGCCCGACCTTCCAGCCAGCGATTGTGTCACCCCACTCCTCGATGGCGCATCGCTGAATGGCATAGGCTGCATCGAGGGTGTCCGGTACGCCCCCTGGAAACATCGGCAAGGCCACGCGCTGTCGCCGCGCTTCGACGAGGGCAGCGGCGATAGTCCGAACGTCGGCGATGGCAGTCATGCTCATCGTGTCCACTCCACCGATAGCGGCAGCACGCGTGACGATCCGCCGACGAAGGCCTTGTACGTCCCGCTCTCGACCTTCCAGCCGTTCGCCGCAGTATCCCATATCCGCAAGTCGGCGTCCGTCAGATCGAACGAGACACGCTGGGTCTGGCGGGGCTTCAGGTCGATGCGCTGGAAACGCTTGAGCTGGCGGTGCGGCTCGTCGGCGGCCCGCGGGAACGCCAGATAGAGCTGTGCGATTTCCGTGCCCGCCACCTTGCCCGTGTTGCGCACGGTGAAGCTGACCCGCCAGCCCTTGTCCGCCTTGGTCAGCTTCATGCCTCCATATGCGAAACTGGTGTAGGACAGGCCATGACCGAAGGGGAATAGCGGTTCGATCGCCTTGTCGTCGTACCAGCGATAGCCGACCAGCAGGTCCTCGCTGTAATGCGCCTCCAGGTTTTTCCCGGGGAACGTCGCGAAGGTCGGGTTGTCCTCGATCCGCCTGGGGAACGTGACCGGCAGCTTCCCCGATGGGTTGGTGCGACCGGTCAAAACGTTCGCCTCGGCATTGCCGACCTCGCCGCCCAGGAACCAGCCCTCGACGATCGCTGAGACCTTGTCCTTCCACGGCATCTCGACCGGCCCGCCGGTGTTGAGCACGACGATGGTGCGCGGGTTCGCCGCCGCGACCGCCTCGACCAGCTTGTCCTGCTCTCCGTAGAGCTTGATGTTGGGGCGGTCGGCCTCCTCGCTTTCCGAGGTCACTGAACTGCCGACGAACACGATCGCCGCATCCGCGCCCTTCGCCGCCGCGACTGCCTGCGCGATCGAGCCGACCGGCTGCTGGATGCCGAGGCGATAGGCCAAGTTCCAGTGCCGGGCGGGCATGAAGTCCATGCGAAACGGATAGCCGCGACCCGCTTCCAGATGCACGCTGGTCCGGCGCTCGCGCCAGCCGAAGCCGCCGAATAGCGGCGAAGGCGAATCAGGCTGCGACGGCGCGATGACCGGCTTGCCGTCCACCCACACGCTCACGTTGCCCCGATCGATCATGCTGAAGTCGTAATCGCCGGTGGTCGGCGGCCAGAAGTAGCCGGTCCACTGCATGACGACCTTGTTCCCGGCGTCCTCCGACAGTTCCGGGCCGAAGTAGAAACGCATGAAGACATCGTCGGTCACCGTGCGCACCGGGGCGCCGTCCATGCTGCCGCTGGTCCACAGCTTCTGCGTCAGCCCCTGTTCGTGGCGGTCGGCGGTGGTCGAGAACATGCGCGGGTCGGCCATCGCCGCGAAGCGATCGTTGGTGACGCCGATGGCGTGGTCGATACGGGCCTCGGGAAGCGCCGCCTTCAGCCCTTCCAGCGGCGTGGTCACGCGGATGGCGGTCACTTCGGAGCTGCCCCCGCCCTGGATCATACGGGCATCGGCGTTCGGGCCGATCACCGCGATCCGCCGGATCTTGGCCGGATCGAGCGGAAGCGCATGGCCGTCGTTCTGGAGCAGGGTAATCGCCTGCTCGGCGGCGGCCAGCGACGTGGCGCGGTGCTGCGCGCTGTCCACCTTGTCCTGCGGGCGCAGCGCCCAGCCGTCCATCCGGCCCGTACGAAGGATCAGGCGCAGCATGCGCGACACCGAATCGTCGAGGGTCGCCATGGACACCTCGCCGCGCCGCACCGCCTCGACCATGTCCTTGCCGAAGAACTTGGCCGGCGCGGGCATCTCGAAGTCCAGCCCGGCATTGATGGCAGGCGCGGTGGAATGGGTTGCGCCCCAGTCCGAGATGACGACGCCGGGATAGTGCCAGTCGCCCTTCAGGACATCGCGCAGGAGCCACTTGTTCTCCGTCGAGTAATGCCCGTTGACCTTGTTGTAGGCGGCCATCACCAACCCGGGATCGGTCTCCTTCACCACCGCCTCGAAGCCGGGGAGATAGACCTCGCGCAGCGCCCGCTGCGATACGATGACGTTGACGGTCTGGCGATCGGTTTCCTGGTTGTTCACTGCCAGGTGCTTGGCGGTTGCCATGACGCCGGTAGACTGGAGGCCCTTGATCCAGCCAACCGCCATGCGGCCGCTGAGATAGGGGTCCTCGGAATAGTATTCGAAGTTGCGTCCGCCGACCGGCACGCGCTGGATATTGAGACCGGGTCCCTGGACGATCGAATAGTCGAGCGCGCGAGCTTCCTCGCCGATGGCTTCACCCACCCGGCTTGCCATTGCGGGGTTCCACGTCGCCGCCATCGCGGAACTGGCCGGGAACGAGGTGGCCTTGTATGTCTCGTTGGCGCGGATGCCATTGGGACCATCGGCCATGCGCACGGCCGGAATGCCCAGACGCGGCACTGCGGCGGTGGCGATGCGCGATCCACCTGCCAGCAGCGAGACCTTTTCCTCCAGCGTAAGTTGCCCAAGGAGGGCCTGCACACGGACGTCGATATCCTGTTCGGACGGCGCGGTCTGCGCGAAGGCCGGCGTCGTCGCCGCAAGCACGATCGGCGTCGAGGCGAACAGCGCCGCCAGCATGGTCGCGCGGCGACGGGACGGGCGAGGACAAGCGATCTGGGACATCAGGATCTTTCTAAGGAGGACATGGCCCGCTGTCAGGCCCGAAACGCGGCCGGTCACCGGAGGCAGCCCGGCGTGTCGCGTCGTACCTTCTGGTATTTGCGGCAAAGATGACGGCGCCCAGGCCGGGAGGAGTTTGCTCCGGGCGCCGTCGTTCGGTCAGAACTTCATGCCTGCCCGAACACCGTAGACCCGCGGCTGCGAGACATAGACACGTCCGGCGCCGTAACCCGAGAACTGAACGGAGTTCTCGATGTTCTTGATGAAGGCGCTCACGTAGTACGCATCATCGGGCGCATTGTACGTGATGTTGGCGTTGCTCTTCATGTAGCTCGGATTGCGGAACTGCGTTCCGTTGCCGAAATACGTCACGTAGTAGTCGTCACTGATCATCGTATCGACATGCGCCGCGACGCCGCCGCCATTCGCCAGCGGGAACGTATGCGTATAGCCTGCAGTGACCACCCAGTCAGGCGAGTTGTCGAGCGGCCGCCCGGCGAAGTCGACCGATGCGGTGGGGCTGTATTCGGTGTAGTGACCATCAAGATAGTTGATGGACAGATCGACGCGGTCGTCTGCGGTCGGGGTCACCGTGAACTGCGTCTCGATGCCCTTGATCGTCGACTTGCCCGCGTTGAGCGTCGTCAGGCCGATCAGTCCGGGCGAACTGAGCTGCATGTTGGTGTAGTCGTAGTAGAAGCCCGCCACGCTGAACGTGATCATGCGGTTCAGCGCCTTGCCCTTCACGCCGATCTCGTAGGCGGTCAGTTCCTCGGGCTTGTAGTACAGATCGACGACGGGGCTGGTGCATCCTGGCGAACCCGCCGCGCAGCCGTCGTTGAAGCCGCCGGCCTTGTAGCCGGTCGAGACGGTGCCATACGTCAGGATGTCGGGCGTGACATCGTATTCCGCGCCGACCTTCCAGGTCAGCTTGGAGTCCGTGCGCGAAGCGTCGTTGATCGAGGAAAGGACGTTGGTGCTCGCACCGATCTCCGAAGATGTCCGATCGTAGATCGTCTCGCCGAGGCGCGACTTCTGGTCGTGCGAGTAGCGCAGGCCGCCGGTCAGGCGCAGGCCCTTGACCACTTCGTACGTCGCCTGGCCGAAAGCGGCCTTGGATTCCGCTTCGACCGGGCCCTGCTGGAAGGTGTACAGCGGGAAGCCCGCATAACCGTGCAGCACTGTGTCCGCGTAGTCGGATTTCTCCTTGAAGTAGTAGAGGCCTGCAACTGCCGTCAGCGGACCGTCACCCGACGTAGCGAGCCGCAGTTCCTGCGAATTCGACTTGTTCTTGGTGTATTGGTACTGCTCGGCGTAGCGGTTCGCGTTATAGTTGACGTACGTGCTGCGCTGGTCCTGATCGAAGATGCGGTAGGAACCGAGGTACGTCAGGTTGACCGGGCCGAAGCCCCACTTCGCCTCGGCCGTCACGCCGTAGATCTTGTTATCCTGATAGGGATCGCTGACGACGGGATAATTGACCGTGCGCGCCTCGCTCGACGAGGGATGCCGGTACACCGGGCTGGTCGTGGTGGCCGCGCCGTAGAAGTTGGCCATGGTGACCGCCTGCGTGCCCGCGCCGCCCTGATGGGTGTAGTCACCCACGATATACAGCTCGCCCTGGTCGTCGCTGCCGAACTTGGCATCGACGCTGAGGCGGCCGGCATATTCGTCCTGGTCCTGGCCGAGCTTGTGATCGCCCACGCCGGTTCCCGCGATCAGGTAGCTGTCATGCTTGTTGTAGGCGCCTGCGGCGCGCACGGCGATGCGGTCGCTCAGCGGGACGTTGACCATCGCATCGACGCGGTAGGTGTCGTAGTTCCCGTATTCGGCATTGACCGCAGCCGCGAACTTGTCGGTCGAGGGACGGTTGGCGATGATGTTGACCACGCCCGCCGTCGCGTTGCGGCCGTAGAGCGTGCCCTGCGGTCCGCGCAGGACCTCGACGCGGCCGATGTCGTAGAATGCACCCGAAAGCATCTGCGGGCGAGCCACGTAGACGCCGTTGAGCATGAAGGCTGCCGAAGGATCGCCCTTTTCCGTGCCGTCGGCGCTCGATACGCCGCGGATGGTCACCTGCAGGCCGTTGGCCTGGTCGATGCGCACGGTCGGAATGACGGTCGCAAGGTTCGATGCATCGGTGATGCCCGCGCTCTTGAGCTGGTCGCCGGTCGCGGCGCTGATCGAAAGTGGCGCCTTCGACAGCAGTTCCGGGCGCTTCTGCGCGGTGACGATGATGTCACCGCCGGTCTGCTCGTCGGCCGCAGCGGGCGCTTCCTGCGCGCTGGCGGGCAGCGTGAACATCAGAGACGTGGCAAGGAACGTGCCTCGCAGATACAATGCAGCCTTCGTCATGGTAACCCTCATGGTAAAGTGAATGGGAGCACCGGTGAGCATCTTGCTTCTCCCGGCACGAAAGTTCCTGCGGCAATCAAGAATTCGGCGATGGTCAGTCCGCGCGCGGTATTTCCAGCGCGGGTCTTGCGATGAGTGAACTCCACCAGTTGTCCGGCAGAGCGGCGATGAAGAGATTTTCGGTGCGATAGTGGGCGATCAGCCATTCCTCGCCGACCTGCTCAAACGTAACGTTGAGACGGCTGGAGCGCAGCAGCGAGCCGCCTGCGACATCGACCCAGGGCTGGAACTGGACCCAGTCGCCGGTGACCCTGCCATCGGCGGCTTCGAGGCTTTCGGTGCACAGGTAATGCGTGTTGAAGACCTGCAGCGGCTCGCGTCGGGTATAGAAGTTCAGAAAATGCGCGGCGATCGCCTCGCGGCCAACCTGGCTGCCGAACTGTGCACCATGCGCACCGCCCACGCCTTCCCAGATCGCTTGGGGCATGAACAGCGCCGCAATCGCCTGCGCCCGCTCCTCCTCGCTCGCCCCGGTCATGAGGCGCGGCACGTCGCACAGGCGCATGTAGCGGCCCAGCGTGCGGCGCGCTCCGGCCTCGGCCTGGAGGAGCGCCACATCCGCGCGCAGCCGGTTCAGTTCCGCCTGCAGTTCGGAAACCTGCGTGATGGCCGCAGCGGCTCCGGACGGTTCAGACATCACGCGCCTCCCGGACGAGCGCGGCGGCGCTGCGCAAGGGTTGCCAGGCCAGCAGCATGGCGACGATGCATACCGCCGCCAGCGACAGGTGGACCTGCGCCGGGTCGTGCAGGACCTTGTCGGTCAGCAGCGCCACCAGGCTCACCCCGCCGGTCTGGCCGATGAGATTGGCGATGAGCAGGAACAGGGCGGTGATCTGTGCCCTCATGCGCGGTAGCACGCTGGTCTGCAGCGACTGCGATGCGTGGACCAGCGGCCAGGGGGAAACGAACAGCGCCAAGGCCGTGCCGATGATCAACAGCGGGCCGCTACCGGCCACGGCAATGATCACCATCGCAGGCACCATGACCAGCATGCCGATCATCGCCGCCCGCAGCGGGGCCTCGCGCCCATATCTGCCCGACAGGCGATCGGCGAGCCAGCCTGCGGTCAGCGTGCCCAGCGGGCAGCAGACCAGGACGAGCGTTCCCGCAGTCAGGCCCAGATGCGCGGCATCCAGTCCGAGCCGGCGCCCGAGCATCGCCGGCAGCCATGCCA
Source organism: Novosphingobium sp. (assembly GCF_036820275.1). Taxonomy (GTDB): domain Bacteria; phylum Pseudomonadota; class Alphaproteobacteria; order Sphingomonadales; family Sphingomonadaceae; genus Novosphingobium. Next base: position 69,314 of record NZ_DAISLT010000018.1, on the reverse strand, counting down.
TGATCGAGAAGAATGCCGCCGCGAGCGCGGTGAACCCGCAATAGTGCCGCACCAGAAAGGCGCGCTGCGGCTTGAGCTGCGCCCAGGCGGCTGCCAGCGAGACGCGATCCGCCGCCGTGTTGCGACGCGGATCGTGCACCGCGAAGAGGATCACCGGCGCAAGCACGAGGCCCGGCAGACCGACGATGACGAACATCTGCTTCCAGACGGCGAGATCGCCGAAGAAGGGCAGACCGGCACCTGGGCGCGAGAGCATCGCGACCAGTCCGCCGCCGAGCAGGTAGGCCGTCGCCGCGCCGAACTGCGATCCCATCGAAAACACCGCGATCGCGCGGCCCAGCATGGCGGGTGCGACGATGTCGGCGATCAACGAATAGGCTGCGGGCGTCAGCGCCGCCTCGCCGACACCGACGAGGATACGGGCGATGAAGATATGGCCATAGCTGTCTGCCAGTCCCGACGCGATCGTCGCCACGCTCCAGCATAGGATGCCCGCACCGATCACTCGGTTGCGACGGAACGTGTCGGAGGCCCACCCCAGCGGCACCCCGGCGACGGCGAAGAACACCGAGAACGCCAGCCCCGTCAGGAAACTGAAGCGCAAGTCGTCGATCTGCAGGTCGGCCTTGATCGGCTCGATCAGCAGGGCGAGGATCTGCCGGTCCACGAACGACAGCAGGTAGACGAGCGTCAGCAGCCCGACGATGAGCCAGGCCCGGCGCGCGTGCGCCTGTGACGCGGCCTGGCGCGGAAATGCCGATGGGGTTGGATCGACTTGCATAAACGCATTGTCCCTGAACTTCGATCAGCCACTGCCGCCCGAAGCCAATGCGCAAGCCACAGGGCGTACGCATTTTGCCATGGTAATTGTCGCGGCCGCCGAAGGGCTTCGATTATCGTGCGCCACTCCTTGCAGCAGCGCCGTATCTGCATACCGTTTTCATGCGGAATTTGATCCATGTCAAACGTAAAATGTCACAAACGGCCAAATACGGTTGCATGAAGAAACATAAGTACGTAAAGTGTATGCACTTAATGAGAGGTGTTCGATGATCACTCCCCTCCTCGAAGATCCCGAAAAAGGCAGCAATGCCGAAGAAGCCTATGCCGAAGTCCTCGGCCGTCTGCGCCTCGGACGAATCGCTCCGGGCGACCGCATCGTGGACAAGGCGCTTGCCCTGGAACTGGGCATGTCGCGCATGCCCGCCCGCGAGGCTCTGCTGCGCCTGGTGCACGAGGGCTACCTTGTCGGATCGACCAGGGGCTTCCGGCTTCCGACCCCCAGCAACGCGGACATCCTAGAGATCTTCGAGATCCGCAAGATGCTTGAACCGCGCGCGGCGGCGATGGCGGTGGTCGAGATGACCGAGCAGCGGCTGGCCACGCTCGAAACGGCCTTCGCAGCGGCTCAGGACGCCTACGAGAGGGACGACATGATGGGCCTGTTCAACGCCAATGTCGCATTTCGCGAGGCATGGCTGGCGATGGTCCCGAACGTGCGCCTCGTGGCGATGATCCATCGGCACTTCGACCAGGTCAACGCGGTCCGGCTCGCCACCCTGCACGACAGGGAAACACGCGCGATCTCGGTGGCGATCGGCAGCACGCTGCTGACCGGCTTCCGCCGCCGCGACTCGCTCTACGTCTACGAGCAGATGCTCAGTTTCATCGAGAACGCGCGGCTGCGCTTCGTCGCGCTCAATCCGTTCGATGAAGATCGCCAGGGGAGTGAATACAAGTGATCGACGAATTCGGCGCCGTGGCCCGGGAGCTCCGCATCGGCGATGGCCCGGTGCGCGTGCTGGTCAAGGACTGCCTCGACATCGCCGGCTATCCGACTTTCCAGGGCAGCGCGGTCATGGCGGATGCCCCGCCGGCGAGCGACGACGCCAATGTCGTCCGCCGCCTGCGCCAGGACGGTTCGCTTACGATCGTGGGCAAGGCCAACATGCACGAGTTCGCCTTCGGCGTGACCGGCGCCAACGCCTGGGCGGGCACGCCCGTCAACCCGCGCTGGCTCGATCGCATCCCCGGCGGCTCGTCGAGCGGCTCGGCCGTCGGCGTCGCGGCGGGCATCGCCGATGTCGCGATCGGCACCGACACTGGCGGCTCGGTCCGAATGCCCGCCGCCTGCTGCGGCGTGGTGGGCTTCAAGCCGAGCTTCGGCCTTGTTAGCCGCGAAGGCGTGCACCCGTGCGCGAGCACGCTCGACTGCGTCGGCGTCTTCGCCGCGCACGTCGGCGAGGTGGAGCGCACGATGGCCACGATCGCCGGTCACTGGACGACCGAGGATGCGCCCGCCACGCTGCGTATCGGCGTGCTCGACGTCGAGGCTGATGACGAAGTCGGCGCCGCATTCGCGGATGCCTTGACCCGACTGGGCGGCGGCGAGACATGCCGCGCCGATTCGTTCGTCGATGCCTTCGACGCCGGGCTCACGGTCATGGGCGCCGAGACCTGGAGCGCGATCGGCGCGCATGTCGATGACCCGGCCATGGGCGAGGACGTTCGCGGCCGGGTTCGCGCGGGCAGCATGGTACGCCCCGAAGACCTGGCCGCAGCCGAAGCCGTGCGCCGCCGTTTCTCCGCCGAGATCGATGCGCTGCTCGGCCGGTTCGACGTGCTGGTCCTGCCGACCCTGCCAGTGGTCCCGCCGACGATCGAGGAAGCCGCCGACCCGCGCACCTGCGTACCGCTCACCCGGCTGGTACGTCCCTTCAATTTGTCCGGCCACCCGGCCGTGACCCTGCCGCTGCTGTCCGATCGCGGGCTGCCGGTCGGCCTGCAGATCGTCGGCCGCATGAACGGCGATGCCCGGCTCTGCGCCTGCGCACGCGAAATCGAGAAGCGGCTCGCCGCCGCAAGCTGAGTTCGAAGATAGAGGCCCGCCGATCGCAATCGCGGTCTGCGGAACTTCATAACCAAGGGAAAATCCATGACCACGACGACCTCCCGGGGCGGCGTCGCGATCGACTGCGGGCACCTCGTCCGCGACGACCGCGTCCATACCTCGCTCTACAAGGATCCGGCGATCTTCGATCAGGAGCTGGACCGGATCTTCCGGAACACCTGGGTCTGGGTCGCGCATGAAAGCGACGTGCCCAAGGCAAACACCTTCAAGACCTCGTGGGTAGGCGATCAGCCGGTCATCGTCACCCGCGACAAGACGGACACCATCCACGTCCTGCTCAACCGCTGCCGCCACCGCGCCGCCAGCGTATGCGAGAAGAAGAAGGGCAAAACCAGCGTGTTCGTTTGCCCCTACCACGGCTGGAGCTACGGCGTGGACGGCGCCCTGCGCAAGGTGCCCCATGTCTCGGGTTACCAGAGCGAGCCGGAAAAGGCGGAACTGAGCCTCGTCTCGCTGCGCGTCGAAACGTACGGCGGCATGATCTTCGCCACGTTCAAGGATGACATCGAGCCGCTCGTCGATTTCCTTGGCCCCGCGAAGAAGTGGATCGACCTGTTCATGAAGCAGGGGGCGGGCTTCGGCGTGAAGACGCTGGGCGAACACAAGTTCCGCTTTCCCGGCAACTGGAAAATCCAGCTCGAGAACACCACCGACGCCTACCACTTCCCGATCGTCCACAAGACCTTCCTCGACAGCCTCGATGAGGAGACCGAGAACATCTTCGACGTGCTGGGTCATGGCGGCTGGGTCGAGAACCTCGGCAACGGCCACTCCGTCATGGTGATGATCCCCGATCTCATCGACCTTGAGGACAATCTCGACGCACCGATCCCAGATCGCTTCGCCGACCTGGCGGCTGAACTGGTGGCCGAAGGCCACGACGACGCGACCGTTCGCAAGGTGGTGCGCGCCGTGGGCGGCACCGGGTTCAACCTCAACCTGTTCCCCAATGTCGCCTGCTCGATGGCATTTTTCCGCGTGCTGCGCCCGGTGACCGTGGACGAGACCGAGATTACTCACGTCGCCATCGGCATGGATGAGGGCCCTGTCGCGGGCAACCGCATGCGCCTGCGCCTGCACGAACACTTCCAGGGACCAATGGGCTTCGGCACGCCCGACGACGCCGAGGGCTGGGAGCGCGTCCAGCGCGGTGCAGCAGCGGGCGATGATCTGTGGATCATGGTCAACCGAGGAGTCGATGCGCCCGAAGGAGTTGCCGAAGCCGGCCACGATGCGGGCGACGTCAGCGCCGAAACCGGCATGCGTGCCGCCTATCAGCAGTGGAAGAGGATGATGACGGCATGAGCACCGAGGCGATGACCGCGACCGTCGACGCTGCCGAAGCCTTCGGCGCCATGCAGTTCATCTGGCGCGAGGCCGAGATTCTCGACCGGCTCGACTACAAGGCATGGCTGCCGCTGTGGACGCAGGACGGCCTCTACATCATTCCGACCGAGTTCGGCGTGAAGGATCACGCCGATGCGCTGAACGTGGCCTACGACGATGCCGAGATGCGCGAGGCGCGCGTGAAGCGGCTGCGCAGCGGCTTCTCCATGTCCGCATCTCCGCCGGCGCGCACGGTGCGCACCGTCTCCCGCTTCGTGTTCGAGAGGGACGGCGAGCGTCTCGTCGTGCGCTCGGCAATGCAGATCGCTGAATACAAGTTCGAGCGGCTGCGCACGATCGCCGCCGACGTTGAGCACCATCTCGAGCCGGTCGAAGGCGGTCAGTGGCGGATTGGGCGCAAGATCGTCACGCTCGTCAACGCCGACGATTACCTGCACGGCATCGGATATCTGTTCTAACCGGTGAGGGACGGCTGGAACCGGCAAGTATCGGGGGCCGCGCGGTTTGCCGTCGGCCCCCGATACTTGCCGGACTTCTGCAAGGCGCACTTCCTTCAGGACTGATCGGCAAGGCATCATGGAAAAATCAGACGTCGTCATCGTGGGAGCGGGGCATGGGGGAGCGCAGTGCGCACTCGCTTTGCGCCAGAACGGGTTCACCGGAACCATCGCCGTCATCGGCCGCGAGCCGGAGCATCCTTACGAGCGGCCGCCGCTTTCGAAGGAATACTTCGCGCGGGAGAAGACCTTCGATCGTCTCTACATCCGCCCGCCGACGTTCTGGGCCGAGAAGGAGGTGACCTTCAGGCTCTCCACCGAAGTCACCAAGGTGGACCCGCAGGCGAAGGAATTGACGCTCTCGAACGGCACGACCTTCGGCTACGGCAAGCTGGTCTGGGCGACCGGCGGCGATCCGCGGCGCCTGTCGTGCGGCGGCGCCGAGCTTGCGGGCGTCCACGCCGTGCGCACCCGCGAGGACTGCGACACGCTGATGGCCGAGGTCGATGCCGGGACGAAGAACATCGTCGTCATCGGCGGCGGCTACATCGGGCTCGAGGCAGCGGCGGTGCTGTCGAAGATGGGGCTGAGCGTGGTCCTGCTCGAAGCCCTGCCGCGCGTGCTGGCGCGCGTCGCGGGTGAGGAATTGTCCGAGTTCTACCAGAAGGAACACCGCGATCACGGCGTCGATCTGCGCACCGGCGTTGCGGTCGAATGCCTCGAAGGCGACGGTCACCGGGTGACGGGCGTGAAACTGGTCGATGGCGAGGTCATCCCCGCCGAGGCGGTGATCGTCGGCATCGGCATCGTGCCCGCCGTCGGCCCGCTGATCCTGGCAGGTGCCTCGGGCGCGAACGGCGTGGACGTGGACGAGTTCTGCCGCACCTCGTTGCCGGACGTCTACGCGATCGGCGACTGCGCGGCGTTTGCCTGCGATTATGCGGGCGGCACGGTGATGCGCGTGGAATCGGTGCAGAACGCCAACGACATGGCGACGTGCGTGGCCAAGGCGATCTGCGGGGACGCAAAGCCCTACAAGGCGTTCCCGTGGTTCTGGTCGAACCAGTATGATCTCAAGCTGCAGACGGCCGGGATCAACATGGGCTTCGACCAGACGGTGACGCGCGGCGACGTCGAGGGGCGCAGCTTCTCGGTGGTTTACCTCAAGCAGGGCAAGGTTGTGGCGCTGGACTGTGTGAACATGGTCAAGGACTACGTGCAGGGCCGCAAGCTGGTCGAAGCCGGCGCGACGCCCAATTTCGAGCGGCTTGCTGATGCGGGGACGCCGCTGAAGGAATTCATCTAGGCTCGGGCCTCATTGATCGCGGGCCATCCAACCATGAATCACATCCCGACAAGCCAATCAATGGGAGTTGGGCATAGTCCAAGCGGATTGGCCGCAATGCTGGCCCGAGCTGGAGTCAGCCCCTTCGGTCCGGAATTTCCGCTACCCCATTGCCGCAGCTCCGAAGCTGACAGTCTCAAAGGTCCCAGCCCCGGTCATAGGCAGAATGTCCGCTCATAGGCGGTCTAATTTCCCAGTTGAACGGCAAGGTTGGGCGCGTAGCTGCTCGGCAACTATCAAAGTCACGAATGACCAGTTTCGGCGAAAGTGGACGTTCCCGTGTTGGCTTCGGAATGACTTGACCTGGTCGGCAGCCGACGCTGCGTGAGCGTCGGTTATCCTCGAAGGCTGACTCTAAACCGGACGGTCGCCTACCGGCCAGAGCTGGGCTTTCGCAGCCAAGGAGTGGTATCAACCGGAATCGTCGGAAAACTCGGTTGCGGTAACAGCTCGTATATCAGACTGCGATTGTCGGGAGGATACCAAGGCTTCGCCAAACGTACCCGGCCCAAGCGGTGATACCGTTTCCAGTTCTGGTGTGCTTTCGCACGGGCATTCTTCTGAAGGTCACCGGGCAGGAGCGCGACAAGCACGCAGCGGGAAGTGTGGGGATGGCGTTGCGGATTTCGGCGCGGCTCAATCTCGGGAAGTCCGCTTGTGCCCCGCTCGGTTCAACGGCCATCGTCGATCGGTCCCGGCAGGAGGATTGCCGCTCGCGCGTCCTTGCCCGGCATGACGGGCAAGCTGGTCATCTCGTTCATGGGGTACTCCCGGATTGTCTGGTCGTGCTGTGCGGGCAGCCATGTCGCGGTGATGCGGAATGGCGGCTGCAAAGCATCGCAGCATCGCCGCCATGTGCCTGCGCATATGCGCTTTGTTGGTGATGATCGGTTCGGGGTTCAGCAGTTCGCCCTGCGGCGTCATGAAGCCGATGGCGGGATCGCCATCGCGTAGTTCGATAACGAGGCGGTGTCCGCGTGGCTGGGCTTTATCGGCATAGCGGGCGACGAATTCGCCGAGGCGGCCGGACAGCCCCTGCGCGAGCTTGGTCCAGCGGATATGGCCGCCGGCGAGGACCTCCCCCTCGCATAGTCCGCGCTCGAGCCAGGCGCGCAATTGCGCGCGCTGCTGGATCGCCGAATTACGCATGCGCTCCATGGTCCGGCAGAGCGGAAGCACGCCGGCATGTCGATCTATCCAGGCGAGATCTTTGTCGTCGGCGATGATCAGCAAGTCGTCGGGCTCGATGCCGCTGAGCAACGCACGTAACTGATCGGCCGGATCACAGGTCTGGGCGGGCTCCCCACCACGCCACGTCCGAAAGCCCCTACCGGCGTCGGCTATGATGATGTGCGCCATTTCATGCCCGGGCTGTGCCTGGAGCATCGTCATCAAGCCTGCCTTTGCATCGGATGCAGTGGCAGCACCGATGATCACGGTGCGCTTCGACCACCGGGCGGGACGCGGGGCGTCTGTCGGAGACGGCCAACTGCTCGGAGATGGCTTTGAAACCCGAGGCGTGGCGGAAATCGGCAATGGGTCTCCGGTTCGTGCGGCAGCCGCGTAGGATCGCCTGGCCCCGTCGAACAGATCTTCGAAACAACCACCGCCATCGCGGAAGCCCTGGGCGTAAGCGGGCGAGGTTTCACCCGGCGGCTCCCTTCCCTTCTTCATGCTCGCTGACCACGGGAATCAGACCGGGAACGCCGCGTGAACCGGGCGTCAGGTGGTTCGGAGCCAGTTCACCAGTTGCAGCCCATCGACGCGCTCAAATTCGCGGATGTTGTCGGTAACGAGGGTCGCGTCGATTGCGAGCGCATGAGCGGCGATCAGCATGTCATTAGCGCCGATCGGCGTGCCACGACGCTCGAGGTCGGCACGCAGACGCCCATAGCAGGCGTCGGCATCGTCCTTGAGCGGCAGCACCGCAATGAGAGACAGCAAATCCTCGATCTTGCTTTTCAGGCGCGGCGATCCGCGCTTTTCTGCGCCATAGCGCAGTTCGCCGGCAACAATGATGCTGGTCGCAACCGCGTCCTCGCCGACGTCGGCGATAGCGTGGGCGACCATGCCATCGGGCTGCCGGATCAGGTCCGACAGGATATTCGTATCGAGCAGGAACATGGATCAGATGTCGACCGATTCTGCGGGCAGGTCCTCGATCGGGCCGATCTCTTCATCGAGCGGCTCCCATGTCTTGAGAACGGCAAGCAGGGAGCGCGGACGCGCGGGTTCGATGATCAGGCGCGAGCCTTCCTTGCGGATAATGGCGTCCTCGCCCGGAAGCTCGAACTCACGGGGAATGCGGACCGCCTGGCTGCGGCCGTTCTTGAACAGTTTGACGTGACGCTCGAGGTTCATGGCGACTCCTTGGCATATGACATAGCCTATACAGGCTAAGAATGCGAGATGTTTGCGTGCCCGGCTGCCGCAAGTGATGCGCCATTCGCGAAGGGAAGTGGGATCGGAACGGTCTGACCGCCGGCAAGATTGATGAAGGCCCCGGCATGCCCGATCGAACCGCGCCCGAAAAGATCGAAGAGCAGCGCGAGAGCATGGCTTGCCAGGACGCGGTTGACGAACAGCGACTGACGCTCGAGCGCCTCGGCGACCGAACAGGATGGCGCATCGTTTTCAGCCAGGCTTTCGTCGGCGAGTTCCGGAAAGGCTTCGAGTACGGTGGGAAGACGGGGGCGATCGCTGTGACTGGTGCGCTGCGGACAGCCGATCAGGTACTGGCCGTCGCCGGAGCGGTTGCCGAGGTCCATCCAGTAGACGGGCGGATTTCTGCCGGTCTGCAGTGCCGCCCCCAGCGCGCGGCGGGCCGCGGCGGTATCAACGCAGCTGATGAGCATGTCGAAGCCGTCGATCCCGATCGCTTCAGGAGCGCGTCCGTGAACCGCCTCCCAGGCAAGGCCATGCGCTAGATTGATGCGCTCGGTCAGCGTACGCGCCTTGGAATGGCCGATATCGCAGCGGTAGAATGGCTGACGGCCAAGGTTCGCCTCGGTGACGATATCGTCATCGACCACGGTGACGTCGAGCGAGCGCGAGGAGATCGCGCGTAGCGCCGTATCAAGCGCGGCGAGACCCATCAGCATCTGCGCTCCGTTCCCGCCGCATCCGACTAGCAGGATCGTGATCGCACGATCGTCAAAGCCGGCAGGAAGATAGTGCCGCCGTGCCTGATCAGTCTGCATCGGGAGCTCCTGCAAACGGACAGCGCGGCAAGGGCAGGAACATACCGCCCGCACAGAGCCGCGCAGCCATGGTGGGACCATCGGGATGGTCGAGACGTCCGAAGACGATCGCTATCTTGGTGGCATAGGCATCATCGGCATCGTCGGTGGCGCTGAAGAATGCACGGCCGCGCGCGTGGCTGTGGATGTCACAGACCATGTGCCAGTCAGGCGGCAGTCTGGGCATGCGATATACGAGTCGTGTCGGCGTCGCTTCATCGATATCGGGGAACTCGACGGCAAATTCACGGCTCGCCTCGTTCCACAGGATGAATGCGGCGGCCTCATTCGGCAGGGCCGCCTTGAGAAATTCCAATATCTGCACGAAATAACGCCGGGGTACCAGGCCGCAGCGTAGATCGGCCCGCGGTGCCCCGATGCTGCCATAAGGAACATAGCCGGCGATGGGCGCCGCAACCGGCACGTCCAGCGCCAGCCACGGGCGACGCAGGATCAGCTTCACACCGTCATGGCCGATGGCGAGACCATGGCCGACGCGGGAAGCGCGCAGCGCCTCGATGGCGGGCGACCTTCCAAATGGCGGCACCGGATAGCAGGGCATGGCCTCAAGCACCGCCGCCGCCGTCGCATCATCGGTGAGCATCGTCATACCCGGCCCCGCGCGATAAGCCGGCCTACCGTCACCGCGCAGGCGGCGGTCCTTCGCGGGCCTATCCCCTGCCCGGCCGTGCCGGCGCCAAATGGCTTGAGACGGCTCACCGGAAACCGGCGCGCACCCCGCGCCGCCAGATCGTCCCAGAGCCGCACCAGCCCGCCCTTCCCGCGTATCGTCCGGTCCTGCCCGGGATTGGGATGCGTCGACCAGGAGTCGAACAGCGCGCTCTCATAGGCGGGAATGGAGGCGATGCTGAGCACCCTGGGTTTCGGGATATTGCCCCAGCAGAGACGCCCGTCGACGAAGACGTTGAGGATCGGCGAGTGCAGCACCGGCGTGTCGGCGCCCGGGCGTTCATTTGCCGGGAGGGCATAGACGCCAAGCCCATGGCGTGTGGCGATCAGGAGATGGGGTGGATAGGGAACCGGCAGCGTCGTTCGCGCAGCGAGCGCATGGAGATCGGCAGGAGGATCGGAAAGCGCGAAATGAGCCGGGCGCACCTTAGCCGGCACCCACCAGGCCAGCATGTCGGGATGAGCGACCAGCACATGCTCAGGGAGGAGTTCCGGCACGACGGTACGGCCAAGCGCTTCCGACCACTGCCGCAGATGCGCGCGCGTCAGCGGGCTGCCGGCCGCGATGGTCGGCCGGCCATCGCCATCGTGTTCCACTGCATGGATGCTGGCGAAGGCAGCCGTATCGATCGAAGAGGCGCCGTAGGGCTTGAGATGTCGAAGCGCCTGGTTCGTATAGAGCAGGATGGCGTTCGTCAGGACGAGACCGCCACCGCTGGCTTCGAAGTGGGTGCTATGGTCGGACATGGGTGGCTCCTGGGCTTGGGGGGATCGAAGCGGATGAGGTTCTGGACCGTGAGGAGGAACTGTGCGCCGAGCCGCAGTGAGGCGAACCAGTCGTCGATGCAGGCCACATCCGGCAGCGGGCAGATACCGGCGATATCCGTGAACCCCATTTCCATGCCGCTGCGCATGACATCGTCGAGTTCGCGGGCGAACGGCACGAAGGGAACCAAGGTCAGCGGCGGCAGCGAGGCGCATTCCTCGATACCGGGGAGATATGCGCTCGCGACCTCGAAATCGAAGTGCCAGGCGCCGGCTTCGGGCGAGAGTGTGCCAAGCACCTCCTGCGCAGCACGCAGATCTGCCAGCTTGCGACGAAAGGCAGCGGGAAGCCGCTTTAGCGGCGCCGCGTTCGCTGCGATCATCCAGGGCGGCCGGCGCTCGTCCAGTTGCGAAGGAAGCATGTGACCGTCGAGATCCTCGGCGTCCGCGCCGTGACATTCGATCAGGCTGCGGCGGGCAGCTTCGTCATCGATTTCCCCCTCCCAGTAGTACATGGACATCTCGTCCAAGAGATCCTGGTAGCTGAAGACCGGCAGCATCCGCCCGAGTGTCTGCTCAAGCGCCCGGTAGGCAGCGGCGCGCCAGGCGGTGGGCGCATCGCCGGTTTCGATCCATCCCAGATCAAGCTGTCCCATGCTGTCGCAGATGATGGCGATCGCGGGCGGCCCATCCGCCTCGCTGCCCAGGACCGCGATGCGCAGATCGACGATATCGATCGGGTCCAGGATTTCTCGCACGGCGGCATCGAACACCGCCTCGATGTGGCGACGGGCTTCGAGCCGCGTACAGGCTCTCGCATCCTGTGCCCGGGACGCGGCCCAGCGCCCGATCACCCGGTGATGGGGCGCGAGCGGCGCGTCGAAGATCGCCGGGACATCGGACGATAGCGCGACGGCCCTGCCCGCAAGATCGCCCGCAAGATCACTGGCAAGATCAGCCAAGCGGCGGGAGGCGAAGTCCGGCCGGCGGCTGGAGCAGTTCGCGGGTTTCGCCCGCGTGCCCCGGCGGGTCGACGACGATCCGCGCATGGAGGGCTCGGGCCCGGGGGCTACAGGCGGGCGGGGTGAAGCCGGCAGTGTCGCCATCGTCCGTCTCGATCCAGTCCAGGAGGGTTTTGCGCAGCGCAGGGGGGATGGCCGCGCCGGGGCGTCGCCGCGCCGTCGGCACCGCGATCAGCCCTTGGTGCCGATGGCGCGGCGATATTCGGTGACATGCGCGCCGCCCATGACCCCGGCATCGACCATCGCGGCGTTGAGGATCGCCGGGTACAGCGTCGCATGATAGGCGCGCAGCGCGGCCGGGTCCTGCGCGAGATGCGGCGGGACGGGCAGGTCGATGCCGTCATAGCGATAGGTTCGGGTGAGATGATCGATCTGCATGACTGTCTCCAGAGATGGACGGGAGCGATGGGGCGAGGTTTCCGCGCCGTGCATCACCAAAGGCTGGCCGGCTCTTCGGGCTTGGCGTCGGACGGCGGATTGCCGGGAGGCTGGGTGTCGGCGGTCGCCGGTTTCGGCGTCGATGTCGCAGCTCTGGTCTTCGCGGCCGCGGCAGCGCGGGCGGCTTCGATAGCCTGGCGCTGCTCTTCCAGCTGGTCGGCGAGCGCCTTGCGACCCGCGATGAGCTGGCCGAGCGCGCCGTCCTCGCCCCGCGCAAGTTCGGCATCGATCTCGGCGGCGCTCGCAGTGAGCGAGATCGGCCGGAGTTCACCGGCTTCGGGCTTGTGGCCGCCGCCTTCGATCATGCGCGGGATGATGGTGAGCGTGACCATGCCCTCGGGCCCGGCGACAAGATCGCAGCCGAGCGAATAGCGGGCGAGCAGCGGGAGCAGGCTGGTTATCAGCATGGGAGAAATCCTTCTGGAAGAGCGAGGGAGCGTTCAGGCGGCGAGGTCCGTAATCGGAGCCTCGTTCGCCGGTGCAACTGGGCGCGCAGGCGGGGGCCCATATGCGCCGTCGAGGGTCATGGCGCTCGGCAGACGCCCTGCCCACTCGAAACCGAGTGCATGGAGCATGCCGGTGATGAGATCGGTCTTCTTCTGGCCGAGCAGTTTCGCGAACGCCTTCTCGCCGATGTGTGCGATCATCCCGCATTCGCGGGCAACGAACCTGAGTTCCTCCTTCGAGTAGCGTTCGAGGAAGGCCTTATCGACCTGCCAGGCGTCGCGCAGGTCGACGGCGAAGACCCGCGCCAGATCGGCGACATGATCGAAACTGGTGACATCCTTCGCATAGGCCGCGCCGATGGCGGACAGCACTGTCGCAGCCTGTGGTTCCGGTAGCGCCTGGACCACCGCGATCTTCTCGCTGAAATCGAGATCGGGGAAGGACGTACCAACCAGCAGCCCGGCCCGCCCGCGCAATGTCTCCGCCTTGATCTGCGGGAGCGTGCCTGACATCGCGGCGACCAGGATCGTGGCCTGGGCATGGGCCGGATTAGCGGCGAGCGCGCGGGCGAGCGCGATGCGCCAGGTCGCCTCGCGCAGTTCCCTGGTCCGGATGGCGATCGACCGGGCAGTGACGGAAGACTTCGGCGTGTCCGGCTTCCTGGCGCCAGTATCGCTCGCGGCGATCGGCGCTGTCGGTTTCTCGGCATCATTCGCAGAAGACGCGGCCTGCTCATCCTGGAGATGGAGGGAGGGCGCACCGCTAATCTCGCTGTGGTCGTCGTCATCACCATCGGCAGCGTCAGCAGCATCGGCATCGGCTTCGATATCCGGACCTTCGATAGCGTCGATCTCGTCCTCGGCCTCATCACCACAGGTATCGTCGTCAGCGGAAACCTTCGCAGTCCGTGCGGCCTTTTCAGCGCATTCCTCCTGTTCGAAGCGGATCATTTCGGCGGTCTGGGTCTTGAGCTCGAAACACCCGGCATTGGTGCAATGCCCGTCCTCGATATGCGTCTCGAACAGGGCGCGCTGCGCCGCGGAGTTGAACGGGCAGGCCAGGCACTCGCTCTTATCGAAGCAGGCATGGGCGAGATCCTGGGTGACCCGCATCAGCAGGTCGCGGGTCTTCCCGACGTCGAGACCGGAGGTGAGGATCGTCTCCAGCGCTTTCTCCTGCTTGTCGGCGGGAACGGCGGCGAGCAGTTCGGCATGACCCAGCTTGATCCGGCGCTCGTCGAGCGCGTGCTTGACCGGCTCGCAGAGGCCAGCGAGCGCGAGACGGCGATCGAGCTTGGTTTTGGACCACCCGAGCCGGCGAGCAGCCTCGCCGCGATCGTCCTGGCAGGCGGCAAGCACGCGGACCGCCGCATCGGCCTGTTCGGATTCCGAGGCATCGTCGCGCACGTCGTTCTCGTCGATCGCTGCCTCGAGGGCCTCCTGGTCGGTCATCTCGCGGATGATGACGGGGACTTCGCCCTCGGGCCCGAAGGCTTCCAGCGCCGCACGGTAACGACGCCCCCCGGCAACAATGAGATAGCCCTCACCCGTCTCCGTGGCGGGACGAACCAGTATCGGCTGGAGCATTCCGCGCAGCCGCAGCGATGCCACGAGCTCGTCATGCTTTCGGCTGTCGAAATAGCGGCGCGGATTATACCCGGCGCTGATGCTGGCGAGCGGCAGCGTGGTGGCGGGCGGGGACGACGCGGCGATCAGCGCGGAGATTCCCGTGCCGAGGCGTCGGGTACGTGCGCGGGTCATGAGCCGGGCCGCAGGGTGGCGGTGCGGCTGAGCCCGGGAATGCGCGGGTCGTCATAGACGCTGCTTACCGACATCTGCAGCGCCTGCTGGCGGGCGCTGAACCAGGTCGAGGCGGTGACTGTGTAGCTCTGGGTGGCATAATGCTCGCCGTCGCTGAAGAAGGCGACGTCCACGGTGAAATCGGAAAGGTAAATATCGGACTGGGCGCGCATGGCCTCATCCTTTCATGAGCATAGCCGCCCCGGTCGAAGACCGGAGCGGGCGATGGAGGGAAAATTCGGATCGGGAAGTGCGCCTCAGAGCGCCTGTTCGAGCAGCTTTCGGGCCTTGCCCTCGAGCTCGAGGCGGCTGTCCTGATGCGGCCTGGTGCGGGCAACCGCGGTGATGCCCTGCACGAAATCATAGACGCTCGTGGGCGGGTGCCCTTCCTCGGCGAGGACCGTCTGGATGATCTTCGTCGTCTCGGTTTTCGAGAAGCCGCGCCGCCGCAGGAAGGCGTCGCGGTCCTCGTCCTTGCGCGCGACGATACGTTCGCGCGCGGCGTTGATGCCGGTGATGAAACGCTGCGGGGAGGAGTTCGCGAAGTGCTCGAGCGCCGGGGCGGCCTGGTGCGCGAAGCGGGCGCCGGCGAACTTCGAGTGGCGGATGTTCACTTCCTCGAAATTCTCCACGCCCCACAGGCACCTGTTCGCGCACACGCCGCGTAGATAGAATGTCGCGATGCCGAGCGTTTTGGAGCCGACTTCGGAATTCCAAGCGTAGAACCCGCGAAAATAGAGGTCGGGATCACCATTCGGCAGTTTACCGGCCTCGATCGGATGGGTGTCGTCGACGAGAAACACGAAGACATCCCTGTCCGATGCGTAGAGCGTGGTCGTCTCCTTGGTGATATCGACATAGGGGTTATAACTCATGCTTCCCCAATCAATAGTTCCAGGGACTTTCCATCGTGTATCGCCAACGCCGTCCCCGGCGAACGCCATGATGGCCTGTATCAGTTCCCAGTCGTACACCCTGCCATACTGGCTTCCGGTCGCGGCACGCAGTTCTGTTCGGCCATCGTCGGTCTGCAATATTTTGACCTGTTCGCCTCTGTGAGTGACCAGACCGTGCTGGAGATTGATACCGGCGAGCGCCGCGGGCAGCTGGCGCAGATAGGAGGCCGGGGCGCCGACGAGGCTCGCGACCTGGCCGAAGGACCAGTTGGTAGGTGTGAGCGGACGCTCGTCGCCAGGGGCGATCAGCGTGAGCCGTTCGGGATCATCGCTTCTCGCCTCGACCCGGATCGCGCGGCTTTCGACGGTCCGGGTGGTCGAGCGATCGGCGCGGGCTCGCACGCTGTCGTAAAGACTGGAGAGCGAGAGGAATTTCTCGTCGTCGGGCCGGGAGAACCATTCCGAGGACACGCGACCACTGCGGCCGCCGCGCGAGACGTCGATGCGATAGGGAGCGGACACGGGGGGCGTGTCGGTCATGCGGGCCATGCTCGCCATGGGAACCATCTCCTTGAGCTTGAGGGTAACGGGACGATCCACATCTCCCGTCACCTTCCCGCACCCCCTTCCCCCCTTTCCGGATCATGGGATCACGCATTCCAAAGAAGCTGATTTGGCGCTAGGATAGCGGCCGCGTTCCAAATCCTCCTTCTGGCTCATCGATCGCCAGGAGGTCTGTGCAGTGACGACATTTGCTATATTGGCGCGGCTTACGCAGCTGATGCTGTCGGCGCGCCTCGGCGCAAGGCGAAGCCTGCTCGAGGCCTTCACCCTCGAAGCCCTCGTGATCGCGATGGGCGTTGCCGGACCCTACGCCCTCAAGCTCCTGATCGACATGCTGGCAGGTCCCTCGGAATCGCTCCTGTATCTGTTCGTCACCGTGATGCTGTTCGTGGGATGCTGGGCGGGTGCATCGATCCTCGAGAGCGCGAGGCTGTCGTGCACCGCGAAAATGGTCGATGCGCTGGCGCGGCATTACACCATCCGCGCGCTCGCTGCGGCCCTGCCCGAGATCACCGCGGCGCGCGACAGCCGCAGCGGCCGCGTTCCCGGCATGCTGGAGCGCCTGCCCTATAGCCTGACGCTGGTCGTCGAGGGGCTGATCTGGCGGCTCGGGCCGGTGATCCTCCAGGCCCTCGCCAGTCTCGTGGTGATCGCGGGCCTAATCCGGCCGCGCTATGTCCTGATCCTGGCGCTTACGCTGCTGGGTTTCCTCGGCGCGACCTGGCTCGGCGCCAGGCGTCACCGCGTTCACGCCGAGGCGACGAATGCGGCGGCATCGCATGTCTCGCGCACCATCGGCGATATCGTGCGCAACGCCCGCCGCGTGGTGCTGAACGGCGCGCTCGAGCGTGAACTGCGGCATGCCGGCGATGCGCTCAGTTCGAAACGGCACGCGGCCGCCGGCATGTATCGTTCGCTCACGCTCATGGCCGCGCTGCAATTCTGCGTGGTCGGGCTCGGTCTCGTGGCGCTGCTGCTGCTCGCCGCTCTCGATGTCGGCCAGGGGCGCATGAGTGCGGGCGATTTCGTCCTGCTCCAGACATACGCCTTCCGGCTGACCGTGCCGCTCAGTTCGCTAGGCTACATCCTCGCGCAGGCTGGAGTGGCGATCGCCAATATTCGCGACGTCCTGAACTTTGCGACCATCGATGCAGAGAACAGCGCCCTGTCCCCTGGTCTTACAGCGTCGTCAGATCTTGTCGCCGAGAATGTGAGCTTCCGCTATGGCGCGAGCATGCCCGGCGTAGCCGGGATATCTGTGCATGTGCCGGCTGGTTCTTTCGTCGCGATCGTCGGTCCCAACGGTTCGGGCAAGTCCACGCTCGCCCAGCTTCTCGCAGGCGTGCTTACCCCCTCTTCCGGCAGGATCGCGGTGGGCGGGATAGATATCGCGACGATCCCCTGGGCGGATCGGCATCGCCATATCCTCTATGCGCCGCAGTTCATCGGTCTGTTCAACCGGTCGCTGCGCGAGAACATCCTTTATCCCCCGGCGAACCAGGCGATCGGCGATGTCGAGGAATTGCTGCACCTTTGGCGGTTTCACGAACCCGGCAGGTCGATCGACTTCGAGATGGAACTGGGAGAACAGGGCGAGCGGCTGTCGGGAGGACAGATCCAGAAGCTCGAACTCGCGCGGCTGGCAGGCGTGAACGTGCCGGTTCTCATCCTCGATGAAAGCACCTCCGCTCTCGATCCGCGCAGTGAAGCGAACGCGATCGCGAAATTGCGGAGCAGAGCCGGCGGGGCGACCACGCTCATCATGATCACGCATCGGTTGGCGACGGCGCAGGCCGCAGACCAGGTCCTGTTCATGGAGGGCGGACGCCTGGCAGGCTGCGGCACGCATCGGGATCTTATCGATTATCACCGAACGTACCGGAAATTGTGGTGGGATGAACGCTCCGCAATATGCCCCGATGATCAACAGGCGGATCAGAAGTGAGCTGACGCGGTAGCGTCGGAGGCCTGTTGTAGTCGGCCGTGGCGGTCTCCTTATACGAGCAGGACGATTTGGCAGCCACAACAGGAGGGATCGTTTCGATCGCGGTCTTGTCCTGGGGCGTTGACGCCAGCCGGGCCGTCCAGCCGCCAAGGATGTGGGCCGGTGTGAACCACTGTTCGCGGATTTCACCGGGCATTGCCGACGATCAGACGCGCGGGAACGTGCAGCAGCGACAATTGCGCATAGGCCATATGGACGGCGCGGGGATCGATGTCGATCGCGGTCACATGGAGGTGGCGCTGGTAATTGATGCCCTGGGCCCGCAGGGCGTCGGCAAGCGCGATGACCATGCTGCCGGAACCGCATGCCGGCTCCATGGCGGTAAGATGCCCGCGACTTTCTATGGTTTCCCGAAGGGTAGCGGTATCGCCGATCAGCATGTCCGCCATCGCTCTGCTGAGCGAATAGGGCGTGAAGAACTGGCCCTTCGCCTTGTTGTGCAGTTCGAGATCATGGAACAGCGCGCCGAGCACATCGCCCATCCCCGCTTCCAGCGCGAGGGCGAGTTCGGCCATGACCCGTGGGAAACTTTCGACGCCGTCGGTGCCGTAGCGCCCGATAATGTCGAGGTAACGGGCTTCGCGCCGCGCACGCTCGCACAGGTCGACGCTGTTGGCGATCGCGATCGCCATCGCCTCCATGCAGTGCCCGAACACGGTGTAGATATCGTGGCGCGGCTGGCAGCGCTCGAGGAGCTTCCGCATGGCCTTGAGATGCGGGGCATGGGCTGCGGACTCGTCCGCAGCAAACGATGAGGCGACCATCGTTCAGTCCGCTGCTCGCCATTCATACAGCAGATGGGCATCCGGGTCGTGATCAGAGCCGATGGAAATGCGCACCAGCTTGCCGTCGCAGGCGAAGGCAGCGGCGCGCGGGAAATCGAGATGGCTCCTGCCTTCCAGGATCAGGTCACCCGATCGTACCTTGGTGATCATGCGGGTCGTTCCCAGCGATCGGTGGCCCGCCGGCGCATCGATGAGTTTCAGCGTGTCGCCCGGCTTCACCCGCTTCTTGAACGCGGCGAGTGACACCAGTGCTTCGACCGGATTCCTGGGACCGCGCCTCTTCGCGAGCGCCGCCCAATAGGCCCGCCCGATCCGCGCTTCGCAGAAGAAAGAGCAACTGTGAAATCCCTGCAGCGCATTGGCGCACGTGAAACCGAACCGCTCCATCTGGTCGCGCACTTCGATGATGAACGCGTTCTGCCTATCGCGTTCGGTAAGGTCGGAAGCCGTATCGAGGATTTCGGCGGTGACCTTGCGTCCGCCCGCAAATTTGCTCGTGCTGATCGCGATGCGCGTGAGGGTGAACTGTTCGGCGAGATGCCGACCGATTCGTGACGCAAGGGAAGGGAGATCCTCGCCCGAGCGGTACAGATCGCCCTGGTACTGGAAATTGCCACGTTCATCGTAGTCGGTCTGGCTATATAGGCGCGCGGGCACGTCCGGCGCGGTGACGTCGGTCATTGGTCTATTTTTGTTTTGCTGAAAAATGGCGCGACGGGACGCGGCGGCGTCCTCGCTGCCGGTCGCTTCAGGTCATGCGACTGACGAGGCGATCGAGTTTAAGGTGCCGCACCGGCCGAGCTTTGCCGTATGGCGATCCAGTCGAGATAGCCGAGACGGATCTCGTCATTGGCAACTTCGGTTTTCCAGTCGGACACGGGATGGACCGGGTGATCGCTCCAGGGGTCGGCAGCGGGCTGCAGCGCCTTCGACAGTCCCTCGGCAGTCTCGCCGAATTCGATCCGGTCGGCAAAGATGGCGCACCATCCGCCGCCCGTATCCTCGGGCCGGGGACGCGAGGAGCCATAGCTCCACGTAAAGCCGATCGGCGCTTCGCTCAGCGTCTGCCGACAGCAGCGCTGGATCAACGCGGCGATGGCGTCGGGTTGAAAATCGCTGTCGCCATAGATCGACACTGATCGGCTCCAGTGACCTGAAGCTCGGCACCGAACCGGGGAAACCGCGGATCATCGAAGATCGCGAGCAGGCCATTAAAAAGGTTGCCCAGTTCGACCGGCGGGAAAGCCGCGAGGAACTCGGCGCTCGGGTCGCCCGGCGCCAGGTCGTTGTCGAGGTCAGCGGCATGCTGCCACGCCTCTTCGATCAGTGCGGCTTCCTGCGCCGTACAGGTGAAGGCGACCGAGCCCTGAACATAGTGATCAGCCATGGGTGATCTCCAAGATGACGACATCGGCGGGCTGGTCGTCCACGATAACCAGGGGAGGCGGATTCCTGCGTGCGCGCTGGTAGTCCGCTTCGATTGTTTCGATGCTTCCCAGTTTCCGGATGCGCTCGATGGAGAAGACCTGCTCGTCTTCCTCGGTGGTCAGGACCGGCTGTGGCTCGCCGTTACCCGTGTAAACGATGCGAACCGACGGGAAGCTTCCGGGAGAAGCGCCAGACCAGCGAACATAATGGAGACCGTGCCGGTGACAGATTCCCTCGATCTCTTCGAAACAGCCGTTGGCGACATCATGATCCATGAGCGCGAGCGGCTTACCGACCGGGATATCGTCGGGATCGAACGGCGTGCCGTCCCAATCGACAGCCGGATTATCGGCTTTGATCGCCTCGATCAGTTCGGGATATCGGGATCGGGCGAGTCTGCCGCCGATCAGGATGTGCGCGGATACGCAGTTCGCCATGTTGCACCTCATGGAATAGCGAGACCTCGAGCTGGTCTTCTGCTCTACTCCTCCCCCTTCCCTTTCTGCGGGCTGACGGGCTTGTTTCACTGACGACTTGCATGAGACGCGGGAACAGGCTTAGCTCTTCGGCAATTCTTTTTCGGCAAGAGACAACTTCCCTATTGCCTTCCCTTAGCCTGGAGTTTTTGCGTGGCCGATACCGAGCAGCCCGATCTCACTGCAATGACGGTGCAGTTACTGAGCGCCTATTTCTCGAACAACCAGGTGCCGGCCGGTGACATCGCCGGGATCATCGAAGCGACACGCGGCGCGCTCGAAGGAAAGGGCGAAGCAGAAACGCCCGCGCCGGTGGAGCATGTTCCTGCCGTATCGGTGCGCAAGAGCCTGGGTTCTCGCGAGCACATCATCAGCATGCTCGACGGCAAGCCGTACAAGACGCTCAAGCGGCATCTGGCGACCAACGGGCTGACCCCGGCCGAGTATCGCGAGCGCTACAAGCTCCCGCGGGACTATCCCATGGTGGCTCCCGCCTATTCCGAGCACCGCCGTGCCGTCGCTGCTAAGCTGGGCCTCGGAAGAAAGGCGAGCGAAACGGCACAGACGGAAGCGCCCGTCACCGAACAGGCCGTACAGGAAGCCACTCCGACGCCCGCCCCGGTGAAGGAGCGGAAGCCGCAACGCACGAGCAGAAAAGCCAATACAGTGACGCCCGCCGATGAGGTTGCCGCGATTGCCTTGGAGCAAACGCCGGAATCCACATCGGCTCCGGCGCCGGAAAAGCCCAAGCGTACGCGTGCAACGGCGGCTAACCCCAAACCCGCCAGCGAGGCTCCCGTGATCGCCGTCGAGACGTCGGAGGCCACACCCATGGCATTGGCTTCACCGGCTGTCTCGGCTGCGGCCGCACCTGCGCCCCGAAAGGGGAAGGGTGCAGCTACAAAGTCTGTCGCAAAGAAACCGGCGGCGAAGAAGGCATCCCCGAAAACGTCCATCGGTGCGAAGAAGCCCGCCGCTGCCAAGGAAGCTGCCACCCCGTCGACCACTCCGGAAACCCTGACTCCTGAGGCGGCGAAAACGGAATCGTCCGCGCCTGTCCCCAGGAAGAAGAAGCTCGGGATCGTCACTGGCGCTAAGTCCGCCGCATCGCCGGAAGCCAAGACTCCCAGCAAGCGTACGAATGCCGTGAAGAAAGATGCAGCGCAGGTTGATACACCGGCATCCGCGGAATGATTAGAAGGGGTGAAGTGCGATTCCGTCGCGCTTCACCCCCTTCCTTCTGCAATGTAGAGGGAATGGAGCGGCATAGCCTGGTTTGGCAGCGGTGGATCAACTCCGATCCTCAATGATCCTCGTCAATATGGCGCATGCGCGATCGGGTGGCAGGAACAACCTGGTCCTGAAGCTCAAGACCTCCGAGAATGCCCCGCACGACTTGAGCCAGGTGCGATCTTCCGGCCGGTAATCGCGAATCTCGAAGCGAGGACTATCGTTGACCTGGACCCGAACCAGCCTGGCTGGGACCAGGCCCGGGATCGCTACGCCGCCGGCCATGCGTGCGCCGGCCATGATCTCGTCAGGCCCGAGAATTACGCCGCCGGCAAGCCCGAATGCCTGTTCAAGCCGTCCGATGGCGCCGGGATGGATGATACGCCCGAGAATGGACATGCCGGTGCCATCGTCGATCCGCCACGCGCGTACGTCATCGGCGGGAAGCCTGTTCCACACAGGCAGGAGCAGGCCCGTCGCCAGCGTGATCGTTTCGACCACAAGCTTTTCCCCAGCATCGCGGGCTTCCGCGTCCCAGAGCGCCTGGAAGCTGTCACGCCCGATCTCCTCCCAGTGGCTGCCGGCAAACGCCGCGACGTCCATTCGCGCCCGGCCACCAGGGCGTATGAGATAACAGCGTTCGATCCAGTGGCCGTCCTCGTCCTGCCCCGGCCATGTCGGCACATAGAGCGCCACCCGACCCGAGCGCGTATTGTGCGGCCACCGCACCTCGCCCGAACCGTGCAACTCGTACTGCAACGCGGCCCAACTGGTGACCGGCGGTCTTCGATGAAGTTCGAGCCGTAACAGCCTCGTTTCCGCGCCGGTCACTGGGTCGGCGCGCAGGAGTTGGTCGGACAGAACATGCACACGTTCGGCGCGGATCGTCTCGATCCCCAGATCAAGCGTTCCGGCGGCCCGCGCCGCTTCGACGCGATCCTCGACCAGTCCCAGGAATTCTTCGAAGATGCGGTTCTGCGTGGCGATGCGCAGGGCGAGGATGCGATTGAGCCAGCGGTGGATCGGCGGCAGGCGCTCCTTCAGTTCCCCG
Organism: Novosphingobium sp.; assembly: GCF_036820275.1. GTDB lineage: Bacteria > Pseudomonadota > Alphaproteobacteria > Sphingomonadales > Sphingomonadaceae > Novosphingobium. Next base: position 46,379 of record NZ_DAISLT010000018.1, on the reverse strand, counting down.
CCCTCGTCGCACAGTTCCAGTCCGGTGATCTCCTGGAAATCGGCGAGCGTCACACTGCGCAGCTTGCCCTCATATAGAAGATGGAACCACCGGACGAGCGCATCGCGCGCGAACTCGGATTCCAGACTGTCGGATGGATCGAAAAGATTCTGCGATCCGGCCTGACGCTGGCCCCGGGTCAGCGCGCCGAGCGCTTCGAGGCCCCGGATGATCGTGCTGAGAAACCGGCGCTCGCCGCGGCAATCGGTCGTGAGCGGGCGATAGACCGGAGGCGTCACCTGGTTGGTGCGGTGGCTGCGACCGAAGCCCTGTACTGCCGAAAGGATGCGAAATCCCAGTTCGAGGAGAAAATGTGTCCGGCGGCAATGCGCGGTCGGGCAGTTCCGGTCCGAATGCATGGACCGGCCGGTACCGCCCGCGAGAGAAAAAGCGGCGATGGATTTGATGCCGTTCTGAAACGCCTGGACCTCGAGGACATTGGCGCGGGCGCCGCGCCTCTCGATTTTCTGACGGCCCGTACTGTCGGTGACGATGCGCCGGGAACGGCCGGTGATCTCAGCGACACGCTCTGTACCAAAATGTGCGATCAGTGCGTCGAGCGCGGTCGGAATGGCAGGCAGAGCGCACAAGTCCTCGATCAGTTCGTCGCGGGCGGCAATCGCCTGCCTGCATAGTACGGGATTACCTTGAGCGTCACTCATCGGTTCCGAGCGAACCGTGCCGTCATGGGCGCGAAAGACCCGCATCTGGCGCACCGGGAAGGCATTTTTCAGATAATCGACGAGGGTCTCCTTGGGAGAGACCTGGACATCCATCATCGCCCGTTCCTCCGGTGAGAGTTCGGACAATCGCCGGTCCATGATGGCTTCGCCCGTGCTCGCCAACTGCACCAGCACGGCATTATCTGCCGCCAGTTCCTGCTCGATGGCCGCGATCAGCGTGGGAATCTTCATGCTCACCAGAAGGCTTGAGAAGAATCGCAACCTGGCGCTCTCGAAGGAACTGAGCGCTGACCCGCGCGCCTGGCCGTTCTGGGTCTTGCCGGAAATGCGGTCGACTACGCCGATCTCGGCGAGCACGTCTCGCAGGCCTCGATGGATGATCCCCCAACTGTCCGCGTAGGCATTATAAACCGAAATCTGGTCCGGCGTGAGCGCATGTTCCAGCGGTTCATACTCGACGCCGGCGAAGCTCAAGGCGCGCGCGGTGTAGGGACCCATCGCCTTGAGATCGCGGCACACGACTTCGAGCGCCGCGATGCCGCCCTCTTCCATGGCCTTCATAAACATGTCGCGCGTGGCGAAGGCCGTACCGGCTCCCCATAGCCCGAGACGAACGGCATAGGCGAGGTTTTCGGGCCGGGCCGCGCCGGTCGCCGACATGTAGAGGATGCGGGCACGCGGCAGCGCATTTTGCAGGCGGACGCCGGCGAGCCCCTGTTCCGAGCCTTGCGCCTTCCCGAAATCCGTCTCGGTCCCGGCGGCATGGGCCATGGCGTGAGATTCGTCGAAGACGATCACCCCGGAGAAATCCTTGCCGGTCCAGTCCAGCAGCTGCTGCAGGCGCGATGCCGTATCATGACGGCTCGAGCGCAGCGCAGCGTAGGTCAGGAAGACGATGCCGCTTTCCATCGTGATCGGCGTGCCCAGCGCAAAGTTCGCGACCGGCTGGATATCGATGGCAAGGCCGCCAAGCGCTGTCCAGTCACGGCGCGCGTCCTCGATGAGATCGGCCAGTGAAATCCAGATCGCGCGGCGATTGCCGCGGTTCCATTGATCGAGAATGATGCCTGCTGCCTCGCGCCCTTTCCCCACGCCGGTTCCATCGGCAACGAAGAAGCCGGTCCGGTAGGTGCAGCCCTCCTCGTCCTCGAGCAGGCGATCACCAGCCAGATTGGCCGAGAAGCGCCCGGGAAGATCGCGTTCGTGCGCTTCGCCTGCATGGATGATGGTCTCGAGCTGCGCGTCGGAGAGCGCCTTGAAGGCACGCTTCTGGAGACGGGGGTGGTAGCGAGGCGCCGGAAGCGAGACGGACGCCATCGCGATGGATTCGACGAGTTCGTCCGGATGCGCGCAGGCGTCGTCGATCACAAGCCGAGCGGGTTGCCACAGGGAATAGATACCGATCGCCTGTCCCGGTGCGAGCGGTGTCTCGCGCACCCTGTACGATACCGGTTCGGGTGGTTCGCTCGGGGGAATGCGGACTGGCGGTGCTATTTTCCGTGAAGGCCGCGTTATCAGGGCAGCAGTCGGCGGTGGCTTGGGTTCGGGTGCGGGACAGGGCCTGGCCAATGGTGCGGGCGCCGGGGGTGGATCGAAAGGATCAAGCCGGGAGGGAAGAGCCAGCACGATATCGAGAGCAGCCTCAATCGTGTCCGCGACATGGCGCTGGGGTTCTCCCGTCCATCCCTTGTCGTAATGAGGAGGCGTACATCGATACCGGTGCCATGCTTGGCGTAGGGGTTACCGCGGATGGTGATCTCGGCGCGCGGCGGCGCCATCTCGGCAACGGCAGTGTAGCCGAGCGAGGCGGTGCCATCCGCCGCGAAGTTCGGCGGCATGATCGCCACGCAGCGGCCGCCCGGAGCGAGGCGGGCCAGCGCGGCGCGCAAATGGCGGGCGCCGGCGTGGCGGTCGACACCGCGCCCGGCACTGCGACTGAAGGGTGGATTGATCAGCACCAGCGTCGGGCTTGGAGCGCCCGCGAGCAGATCGTCGATATGTTCGCCGTCATGGCGAGTAACGGTTCGATCGAAGATCCGGCCGAGCAGGTCGGCCCGTTTCGGATCTAATTCATTGAGCTGCAGGCCCGCGCGCGCTCGCCATGCATGGACCGCGAGCATCCCTGTGCCCGCGGACGGCTCGAGCACGAGGTCATCCTGCCGGATCTGCCCGGCAAGGCCTGCGAGCCAGGCGAGGCTCAGCGGCGTGCTGAACTGCTGGAATTCAATCTGTCGCTCCGAACGATAGGTCTGGGTGGGGAGCGCGTGCTCGAACGCCCGCAGCGCCGCGAATATCTGCCATGGAGCTCCCTGCAGGAGCGGGCAGTCGGCATCCTGGAGCAGCATCACCTGCGCGGCTTCGAGTGCATCGTAGGCATCACGCATGGCCCAGGCGCCATGGGCGTCGTTGGCCCCGAACGCCTCCAGCATGAAGCGCTTGAGGGCCTGTCGTGTAATCTGCGCGCCGCGGCGCATGTGCTGGGCGATCGAGATGGCGACGGAATGCAAGGATGCTGGTGCATCCATGGTGGCGAAGGCGAGTTGGGACATATGCTTGGACACCTGGGCAGATAACGGAATCAATCATCGCTCCCTTCCCCCTCCCTCCGTTCCTCGGGGACTGGCCCTGGCGCGGATGACAGGAATTGCGGGGACGTTCCCGGCGATGACGAGCGGGCGAAGGCGAGCTAGGAAGGGAAATGGCTTTCTCGTTCGACTATCTCGATGAGCTCAATCAGCTGCTGCTCGCACAGGGCGACGACTGCATGCTGCTCACCCAGCTCGACGGCTTCCTCACCGGCGTCATCGTCAGCCCGGACCTGATCGTGCCCAGCCAATGGCTTAAGACGGTCTGGGCGGGAGACGACGGCGAGGGCATTCCCACGTTCGCCGATGCCGGCGGCATGCAGCATTTCATCGATCTGGTGATGCATCGCTACCATGAGATCCTTGCATCGCTGGCACAGCCCGGCACATTCGAGCCGGTGCTGGAAATCGACACCCGGACCGACGAGACGCTGTGGGAGATGTGGATCGAGGGGTTCGGGCAGGCGATGGACATCTCGCCTGCCGGGTGGCTACGGGTTCTGGCCGACGATGACACCGGATGCAGGGCGGCGATCGAGGGCGTCCGGACATTGCGCGCCTTTGCCGACGGGACGCAGAAGCTCACGCGCGCCGAGGAGGATCGCTGGGATACCGAGGCGCCCGACCTGATCCCCATCTGGGTGGAGATGCTCCATCAGTGGCGGCTTGAAAATGATCCGCACCGGCCTTCCAGCATCAAACGCCAGAAGATTGGCCGAAACGACCCCTGCCCCTGCGGATCGGGGCGCAAGTACAAGAAGTGCTGTGGCCTGAACTGAGAGGCCAAGGCGGGACCGGGAGAGGCCCGGCCCCTGCGATCTTCACGCGGCGCGCGGCAGATTTTTGACTGTCGCGTTATCGGATTCGTCGGCCGACCGGGATGGAATATGTTCTCCAGGACAAGTAACAATGGAACGTTTAGCCTTACATAGGTCTCCGGAATCATCATGTGCTTGCCGGTAATGACCAACCTATTGCGCACCAAATCTCAATTCCGCCGGTCGACCTGAAAGTGCTTTTTTTGGTCAGATCATCGAAAATTTTCGAGGTCGGATTTCCCGCCTAACCTTCGCCATTATTTCAAAAGTACCCTGCTCCTTTCGGCAATTTTTGCGGAGTTCTTCGTAAAAGGACAGATGGTGAATTGTGTTATGGGTCTACTGGATTATTCTATTTTCTTTCAGATTATGCCAGACCTGATATTGGCGTACATCTGTCGGATAATCATCCTCTTTTCCATTTAGCCAAAAGTCCAGCCATTGGATGTTTCGTCGATAAACCGCCAGCCGATGCCCGGGCTCGATTTTTATATGTCCCTCGTCAGGGTAGACAAACATGTCGACCGGCCATCCACGATGACGCAACTCTCGATAGGTACCCAACGCCATCCGATATTCCGCAGCGGACGCCTGGATGAGAATCGGGAGAATCTTGGGATTCAGAGCATTGGCGAGGGATCCGGAGCGCCAGAAGGCCGCGCCGTTGGCGTTCGTGGCTGGATACCCCGCCTGTACATAATAGTCGTCCAGTGCAGATCCGGCGATTTCGAGCGCAAAAGGCCCTTCGCAACATGTACTGAGGATCGCAGCCGAAAACAGGGTGGAATGCGAGAGAGCAAATGTAGCGGTCACTGCGCCGTCGCTGAGACCCGTAATGGCGACCTTCGTTGGATCGATGATTTTCTCCACGTCGAGCTGATGGATTATTCTCTCGAGGGAAGAGAGGTTACTCCGTCTGTCGGCAAAGTTGCGTAGGTTGAATTGGTTGAATTCATCCTCGCTACGTGGCGCCATGGTGTAGGCGAACCATGGAGGTCTGTTGAAACTCAACACGGCGAAACCACGCGCAGCCAGAGCCTGAATCGGATACTCATCACCAGTCCCACCACGTAGGAAGCCCTTCGAATCATATTGGACGATTACCAGTGGGAGGCGCCGATCCCCTTGATATCCCGGCGGAAGGACGAGATCGCCAAAGGTGGAAATCCCAAAATCATTCGACCACTCCAGCCTGCGGACTGTACCCAGCGAGAATCTCTCGAAATCCGGATTGGGGTCGAAGATGCGGTGTCGAGCCCCATTTCGCGTCGAGATGGCGACCAGGGTGCGCGGCTTGGTGGCAGTCTCTTCCGCGCAAAGAAGGTCGCTATCGGCTAATTTGCATCCAAAGATCGAGTCTGCCGTGGCAAGCAATAACCGCGGGCTTCCGCGTCGGGGCATCCAGGCGTAGAACTCCGTCCGCCCGTCCGCCACACCGGCTCGGCGCTCGAAGTAAAGCGTTTGCCCATCCTTTGACCACCAGAGTCCTTGAACGTTCGAACATTTCGCCTGTGAACATGGCACTATTTGACCATCCACACGAAGCGCCAGTGTTGGCTTCTCGCCGAAGATCTGACCAGACGAGGCAGACCAGGCGACGCTGTCGCCCGACGCGAAGACCGCATAGGCGACAGCTCCCTCTGGCCAGGTAGACCAAGGCCGCAGCAACTGGACACTTTCCTTCGGCGGCGCAACTTCCGTTCCGTCCGCTGATCTGATCGCTTTGTGAACAAGAGGAACATTCGCCGAAATCAAAGGGCGGTCGCTGTATAGCGGTCGGAAGCGACTATCGTAGTGATATCCGTCGCGACCCTCAGCCTCGATGGCTTTACGGGCGGCTGTTCTATCTGGACGAGACGAATAGAGAATTGTTGAGCCATCCAGCTCCCAGGCCAGCTCTTCAATATCGACATCAGACGTAGCCAAGCGATGCGCTGACCGATCTGCTAGGTCAAATCGCCAGATTTCTGAGCGGTCCAGAAAGTTTTTCGTGTAGGCGAGATGGGTGCTATCAGGCGACCATCTTATCAGAATATTCTTGGGTATGCCTTTGGGAACCTCGGCTGCTCCATATGCGGTGCTGTAAGCCGCAACGATCTTTCCGCCGTCATCGATGACAGTAGGAGATTCGCCCCGCCTCGCAGGTGCAAGCACAATGGCCGTGCAATAGTCGTTCGTCGTTGAATCAGCTTGGCGAATTTGCAAGGCGATCCATTTTCCGTCGGAGGATAGTTCAAAAGGTTCGGAAGTGATTGCTACCCCCAACTCGCCAAAATCCCGCAGACGAAGGAGATCATCCGAATTGATGGCGCGATGTTCCGAAGCTTCGGCTGTGGCTGGTCTTGGCAGCGTACAAGGCGTTACCTGGGCCTTGGCTTGGGAAATGTGGGCGCATGATGCGAGCGCCAAGACGCAACTCGCGTGGGCTGCGAAACGAGACCGTGTCATGATGAAACTTTCGGGAGAGTGAGCGACCTGCCGGACTTGTTCGTTACCAGTCCTTCGAGAGCGTCAGGCTTATGAAGCGACCAATGGCCGAGAAATTGGTCGAATCGTAGTTCACATAGTCGAGGTAGCCGCTCGTCGGCGCCGCATAGGGCGGGCGCTGATTAAATATGTTCTGCACGCTGAGAAGAGCGCTTACGCCGTGGAATGGTCCTGCGGGGGTGGGAAGCTCATATCTGATCGATCCGTCAAATGTCGTTTGTGAGGAAATCTTGGCGACCGTCGTGGACCGCGTATCCTTCAGGCTGCTGATGTGATTGACATAAAGCATCGATGTGAAATTGCCGTCGGTCCATCCGATGCTTCCGCGCGCCTTGAATCTTGGAGGATTAAAGATAATGCCCGCCATATCCAGCGCTGTGCTTTCGCTGGTCAATTTCTGTTTCGACCAGAGCCAGGCTCCATTGGCGTTCAGCAGCATTGCTGACTGAGTGCCAATATCGATCCGATAATCGGCAGTCAGGTCGATGCCATCGATTTTCTGTTTTGCAGCATTCACGTAGCGATTATTAAGGATCGCGACGACATTATTCGGACCATCGGGCGTCGTATAATTATAGAATAGGTCTGCATTGGCGATTGTTTGATCAACCAGCGTCTGACTGGGGTCATAGGTGACATATTGCTCGTAATCCGGGTTAGACAGCGCCTGATAGACAGCCGTACCTGCTACTGGCTGCACGACGCGGTCCTTATACTGCACGTTGAAGTAGCTGACCTGAAGGTTGAAGCCCTTGATCCACTCTGGATGCACTGCGATGGAAGCAGACCAGGAAGTGGCTTTCTCCGGCTTTAGGTCCGCGTTGCCGCCAGACTCTATGAGCATTGTCGATCCGACGGGAAAGCGCTCTCCTCCAAATGTATCGGCAGTGTACAACTGGGCGTAAGTTGCAGCCCGAAGATCATTCAAGAGCGGGGCCTTGAATGACTTTCCCCATGACGTCTTTATGTCGATGGATGGGGAAACTCCATATACGACGCCAAACTTCGGCACGGCGACATTGGCAATGCCCGGATACCGTTCGTATCGCACGGCGGCGTTTGCTGAAAGACTATGAAGGAGAAGGCCGCCTTGACCGGGCTCAACGAATGGCAACGACAGCTCAGAAAACGCATAATAGCTTTTGACCGACCCAGCGGAGTCGGCTCTCGATGCGGAGTACCGCGTGGAGGTATAATGATTGTTGCGATAACCTCCACCCACAACGATGCCGATAGGATTAGCGATAATTCCCGGTATTCGCCCCGATACAAAGCCCTCGATATTGGCCAACTCGTTACAATAGCAGCCACGGATGCGGCTCGTCTGCGTGCCCTCGTACAGTCCTATTTGGTCGAACTTTGTGTCGCTCCGCCCATAGGTTCCCCCTAAGCTAAAATGCCAGTCGGGTGCTATTTTGATTTTAAGCGACGGGGATATCGAGTAGGACTCGGTTTCTGGAGAGTTCTGGTAAATATCTCCGTAAACCAATTCCTCCTGTTGAAACGACGTTCTGCGGCTGTAGGTGGCGTCGATTGAAATATCGGCAAACGATCCAATTGACTGATGGCTGGATATGATTGCATTTGTTTGCTTTATTTCGGGATACAGGGTGGTCCCCTGCGGCATATACTGCGTGAAGCTGCGATCATGGCTGTATATTGCGGAATTATAGTCATGGCTGACAGCAGCCATTACTCCGCCCGTTTGCCATGTCTTTCCTATCACGGCACTGTATTGCTGCTGAACATCGCCCCCCGATGTTGCTGCGCCTAGTCTTGCTACCAGGGTTGCTCCATCGAAATTACGCTTCAGTACGACATTCACCACACCGCCTACGGCATCCGAACCATAGATGGCTGAAGCTCCGTCCGCGACGATATCGACGTGGTCAACAGCGGCAAGAGGAATGGTACTGACGTCTACGGCTTGTACCCTTGCACCGTACGAAAGCCGATGGCCGTTCATCAACGTGAGCGTTGCATCGCCTCCCAGTCCTCGAAGATTGGGAGAAGAGCCAGAGCTCACATTGCCGTTGCCACTGCCGGTAGTGCCACTCATGACACCGGGGTTCTGCCCCCCGGCAAAATTCTGCGGCAACGAACGTAGTACTTCGCCAAGCTCAGCCTGCCCGGCAAGCCGCATTTGCTTGGCATCAAGATTAATAGTTGGAGAAGCGGAAGCTCCGCCTACGATTCGCGATCCGGTCACGACGATATCGGCGCTTTCGCTATCGGCTGCCGGCCGCACGGTCTGTCCATCGGCTGCAGATGTATCTGCCCGGATCGTGATTATGCTGGTCGATCCCGTGGACGAGGCTACTAACCCCGATCCTTCAAGAAGAAGGCGAAGAGCTTCCGCAACCGTGTAGCTGCCACGTACCAGGCGGGTGCGTCTCCCACGAAGGCTGCTTCCGCTGGCGACGACTTGGATGCCTGCTTGTTTGGCGAACATGGGAATGCCGCGTGACGCTGGCTGTGCCGGCACGTTGAATGTCCGCGTCTGGGCCAGCGCAGGATTGAGATTCACCGCAAAAGTGAGCGCCGCAGTGCTCGCCCAGAGAAGCTGCTGTACCGATGGTCCGAATTTTCCCCGCATTCGTTATCTCCCCCGTCCGCATGGACTGCGGCCCGATGAAAATAGGACGGTCGGGCAGCGTCTTTCCGATGGTGGCCATCGAAAAAAGTTCACGATTCACCGGGAGAGGTGGATGATATTGTCCTGGATTGACATTTTTGCCGCCATCGTCGCTTCGATGGCTTGGCCAAACCCTTCGGGTTGGTCGACGCGAAAGTAGCCGACTAGCGATTCCCGACCCAAAGCCGGGGTATCGATTACGATTTTGCGCGCGTTATAACGATTGAGTTCAGCGACCGCATAATCCAGGCTCTCGCCGTTAAGCGCCAGTTCCCCGGTGCGCCAAGACAAGGCCCGGTCGATCATGTTACCGGCCGATGCAACCTCGATCGGCTTGGCATCGGCAGCTACGAAGCTTTTCGATCCGGCGGCAATTTGGGTGCGTTGGTTCTCATGACCCTCCACCCAGACTTCTACCAAGCCTTCGGTCACGAGCACGTCGGCGCCATCATCGCGGCGGCGTACGGAGAAAGCCGTGCCGACTGCCTTCACCCGGACTGTGCCGGCTTCGACCACGAAGGGGCGGTTCTTGTCATGCGCCACTTGGAACCAGGCTTCACCGTCGTTCAGTCGGACATCGCGGCGTTTGTCCACCATGACCACCGCCACGTCGCTGGCGGTGTTGACCGACGCCACCGATCCGTCCGGCAGTGGCACACGCCGGATTTCTCCCAATGCGGTCCTGATCTCGATCGGCGCAGGTCGCGTGAGGATGAAGCCGGTGACGCTGGCTGCGGTCAGTCCGGCAAGCGTGCTTCCGCCGATCAGAAAACGGCGGCGCGTCCAGACCGGTGAATCATCGTCTTTGGGTGCTTCCACAAACGTATCCGCCATGGCGCGGCCGCGATCCAGATACGCCAGCGCGGCCTCGGCGCGCAGCAATGCGCCTTGCCGCCGCTCGTCGGCATGCAGCCAATCGTCGAGGGCCTGCTCCTCCGTAGAGGTCAGCGCCCCTTCGCCAAGCCGGACCGCCCAGCGCGCGGCGTCGTCATCATTCATTGCGCTGCTCGTCACGTTCACTTTCTTTCCTGCTCCCTCGCCGGGAAGGCATCGCTTCCATGCTTTCTCCCGCGATTGCTTTGAGTATCAGTTTGAGGCCGCGTATCGCCTGTGCCTCTACCGTATGTTCCGGAACGCAGAGCCTTTCGGCGATCTCACGCTGCGGCACGCCTTCGATTCGGCGCATTTCGAAGATCACGCGGCACCGTTCCGGCAGTTCCGCGATCAGCTGCCGGACCCGCTCCAGTTCCTGACGCGCGCTGGCCCGCCGTTCCGGGCCCGGATCGTCGTCGGCCAATGCCAGCATATCGGCTTCAGTAAGACTGTCGATCCGCACGATCCGGTCATGCCGGATACGATCGAGCAGCACGGATCGCGCGGTCGAGAAGAAATAGGCCCGGCCGCTGCGAATGTGCGAGACATCGTCGAGCCGGGCGATCTTCACATAGGCATCCTGAACTATGTCCCCGACCTCGTCTTCCGGCACAGCCATCCGCCTGAGCCGGGCGCGCAGATCCGCCTCGTGGGGAACCACATGGCTTCCCACCCAGGCGACAATCTCGCGCCTGTTGCGCGTCACGTCAGCGGATCCATATACTTGATCCTGTTTGCCATCATCTCAGAAGACGGTCGACGGCTCTATTTCCGATCGAGCGCTTAAGATATTTTTGAGTAGCTCAGCGGCCCTTCGGTATGGATCGAGGGCATCCGGACATTGCGCGCCTTTGCCGACAGGACGCGGAAGCTCACACGCGCCGAGGAGGATCGCTGGGATACCGGAGGGCCGACCTGATCCCGATTTGGGTGGAGATGCTGCATCGGCGGCGGCTGGAGAATGATCCGCATCGGCCGTCCAGCATCAAACGCCAGAAGATTGGTCGAAACGACCCCTGCCCCTGTGGATCGGGGCGCAAGTACAAGAAGTGCTGTGGCCTGAACTGAGGGGACAAGGCGGGACCGGGACAAGCCCGGTCCCTGCGATCTTCACGCGGCGCGCGGCAGAGTTTCGTCTGTTGTGTTATCGGATGCGTCGACCGACCGGACGGGCATGTCCGCATCGGCATTCGCCACTTCATCATCGGCATCGGCTTCCCCTTCGGCGGGACCAAATCGCATCTGCTCGGGCAGCCAGGCGAGCGCCCGTTCCTGAATTTCGGGCTCGATGACCACGTCGCCGCCAAACAGCCGCTCGGCCGATGCGGCAAGGTCGTGCTTCTTCGAACCCGAATAGCGTACGCGCAATTCCTTGCCGCCGATCTCCTCGAAGAGAGCCAGGATGCCGGGCCTGGTCAGCTTGTCGAAGAAGGTCAGTGCGGTGGGGCGCCACCAGGCAGCCACATCGATGCCGAGCTTGCGACCGAGATGGTTGAGGAAGTCGGTGCCCTCGCGGCCATCGGGAACGGCATGGAGCGTGCGCGCAATCGCCCATCCGAGCCAGGCCGCCCGCGCTTCATCGCCAAGCGCGCAGAAGGCATCGTAACGCTCCTCAAGCCCTGAGTAGCCGGTCCAACTGCGATCGAGCGCCTCTTCCAGCCTGCGCCATTCTGCCGCCGCCGCGGTCTCGGGCTTGAAATCGGCAAGAAGCTGCGGCGCCGGCGCGGCATATAGATCGCTCGGCAGGATGCAGGGCATATGCCGGCATTCCCGCTCGACCATGAGGAAGGTACCGAGATCGAGCGCGAATGCCGGGTCGCTGGCGACATGGACGGCCAGGAGCTCGGTCTTCATCATCGCCAGCATCTCCCGCAGGCGCTGGCTCATGGCGGGCGCGGTATCGATCGCCGCACCGGAGCCGCTGAGCCCGTCGGCAGGTTCGGCGTCTTCGTCATCGCTCTCGTCGGCACCCGTGTCGGCAGTGGGTGCGAGGTAGAGCTGATGATGGATCTGCGGGGTTCCATCGGGTTTCAACACCACATAGCCGAGCGCGGAGGCTTTCTGTTCGGCGTCGAGCACGGGCGCACGTTCGGTGATCGCACCCAGTTCAGCCTGGAGGTCGGCATAGCGCTGCGCCTCATCGCCTTCGGGCTCATAGGTTTCATCCCCCGCGCGAAGGTCGATGCCCGCGATTTCCGCTTCGATCTCCTGTTTACGCGCTTCCTGGTCCTCGGTGAGAGGCTCGACAGTTCCGCTCAGCGGTTGCAGCGCGAAGGTCGCCATGTAGGGAACGTGCTCGGCGGCAACGACGCGAACTTCGGCCAGCCCTTCACGCTGACGGATCGCCTCGGCCTGCGCGGCGAGCTTCTCTGCGGCCAGGTCGTCGAGGATATGGGTATCGATCCAGCGCTCATCGGTAGCGGTCGAAAACAGATCCTGGTCTTCGACACGCCCACCGGCGGCGATATAGGCGTCGCGACCGACCAGCAGTGCCCTGGGATCATCGGCACGGTAGCTGTAGGTCTTGAGCGCCCGCCGGATCTCGTTGACGTTATCGCGCGAAAAGCCGGTCCGCAGCGATTCCCACACCGCCATCTGCCGGCCCGTATCCGCGGTCGTGGCATAGGCCTTGGCGACGTCGAGCGTGATCTCGTCGCCCTCGAGCGCGGCGAAGATCGGATCGGCGAGATTAGCCAGGCGCAGGCGGCCCAGCACGAAGCGTTCCTCGATGCCGAAGCGCCGGGCGATATCCGCAGGGCTCAGCTTTTCCACCTCGATAAGGTCGCGGAAAGCGAGGCAATCTTCGGCAGGAGAAAGAGCCTGCCTTTCGAAGTTCTCGACGAGGCTGATCTCGCGACCGTCCTTCGTATTGGAAAGGACCAGGACGGACACTTCATGGTCGGGCCGCAGCCGGCCCTTCTCGATCAGGCGGTGAATTGCGTCGAGGCGCCGGCCCCCGGCGGTGACACGGTAATGTCCCTTCTTTCGGGACACCGGCACGCCAACGAGGTTCTGCAGGAGGCCGTGCGCGGCGATACTGGCTTCCAGCTCGGCATCAGCGCGCGGATCGGTCCGCTTGCGCACGTTGATGGGCGACTTGGCGAGATGGCTCGCGGGGATGAGAAGGGCTGGTTTGATCATGGGATAACTCCTGGAGGAGCGGCGGCCCGCACAATCAGGCCGCGCGCGCTGCCCCCTTCCCCCTCTCCTTTCCGGTCGCGCCTTTTTGGGTCGTGACCATGGGGTGCTGCGCGGCTAAGGACACGGGCTACGCCATTTTCCAGGAGACTCGTCATGAACAATTCCGAACTCGCAGAAGCGCTGGCGGCGGCGCTCGGCCTCACGAAAGCCGATGCACGCCAGGCCGTCGACAGCGTCTTCGATCTGATCACCGATGCCGCCGCGAAGGGCGAGGAGATTTCGCTGAACGGCTTCGGCAAGTTCAAGATCAAGGATTCCCCGGCGCGCGAGGGCCGCAATCCGGCGACCGGCGAGACCATCGCGATCAAGGCATCGAAGAAGCTGAGCTTCGCCCCGGCCAAGGCGGTGAAGGATCGCCTCAACGGCTGATGGGTTCGCTGCCCCGTATCTCGTGACGCGGGGCAGCCTCCTCTCGTAGGCATCTCGTCAGGCCGCGCGCAGCCGGGTGGCGAGCACATCGGCCCAGTCATTATGACCGGCGGGCGGCCAGATGCTGCGGATCTCGAGGTCCCGCCTGGCATAAGCTTCCAAAGCGCGCTGGTGCGCGGACCACCCGGGCCCATCCCTGTCGAACAGGAGTACGAGCCGTTCGAGACTGTCGGGCAGGAGGATATGCGCGGCGCGCTCAGCGCCCAGCGTGGCCCAGACCGGAAGCCGGTGCAGCCGCATGGCAGCAAGCGCGGTCTCGATCCCTTCGGCGAGACCCAGAATCTCGTTTGCGGGCGCCAGCTGGACCGCGCCGCGACCGGGTCGTCCCAGCATCATGCGAGGATCGGTCAGGTCGTTCGCGAGAGTGGATGACACTGGATCGAGGAAGGACCGGTGGACAGCGACGATCCGGTGCCTCTCGCGCACCGCGGCGATCAGCGCCGGGCGGAACACCACGTCGCGGCCATGTCCGTGCGGCGTGCGCGCGTTAAAGCGCAGGTCTTGCCACGGCGGCTGGAGCAGGCGCCCGGACAGGTAGGTGTCGGCGGGGGTACCGATGGGCGGAACAGATGCCTCCCATACGCGCAAGGCTGGACCCGGTCGCGGTGCGGCCTGGATCGAGCGCGGTAACGGAACGTCGGGAGCCGGGCGGGGAAGAGGCAGATGCAGCCGACGGATCGCGTGGAGGACAGCCATTGTGTCACAGCCTGCAAAGCATTTGAACAGCAGGGCGCGACGCCCAACGCGGATGGAGAGGCTCGGATGATGGTCGTCGTGAGCGGGACACAGGCAGAGTCCCTGTCCATTCGTCCATCTGCCGCCGAGCCGTCGGCACAGCCGTTCACCCTCGATCTCGAGGTCAGGTGCTGGGGCCATGATGCTCGTTTCCCACCTGGCCGGCGAATATCTCGCGCGGCATGACCTCGACACCATGAACATCAGGAACGCATGGATCGTGCCCCGGTAATCCCGCCGGAGTTTCCCGGGAACGGGTAAGCAGATGAACTGAGCTGGGGGATATGCGGATATCGGCAACGGGCGACATCCAGTGGAAGCTTCGCATGGCGATACCTCGTTTCGTTCGCCGTTCGCCCTCCCCCTCCCTTTCGTCGCATCCCGCTCGCGCCCGACTCGAATTGACGTCGGCGTAAAAAGCGAGTCGTCGCCCGTACGAACCGGGTTAATAGATTTTAACCGTCTACCGTTGCCTTAAGGCTACATATCGTTGATTCCCTTGACCAATCGCCTGTTTGACCTGTCATCAGGCGGATCGGAGAGGTATAGTTTGAAGCGGCATGTGATCGAATTCGACACCGTTACCGGCAAGTATAGCCGGAAGATCGGATACGACGCGCAGCAGGAAAGGTGCGACTTCATATTGCCCGAGGAGGGCGACGGGAAATGCCCTTGGTTACAGACCATTCGGACAAGATGAAGCTTCTCAGCCGGCGGCATGGCGACTGCCTGCGCGAAGCGGCGAAGAGCTATTCCGCCAAGGAAATCGGCCTGATTTTGGGTCTGTCGCCCAGCACCGTGAACAATCTCATATTCGAGGCGCGCCAGATATTGGGCGGGGTTTCCCGCAGGGTCGCAGCCCAGATGTTCGTGGCCTGGGAGGCACAAAATGCCCCATCAGAATTCCAACATTTATTGCCCCCTCATTTATTGCCCCTAGGCGAGAACCGCGATTCCTGCCCTGATGTGCGTGTTGACGAACCCACGGACACACAGACACAGGTAGCGCAGGCAGTCGACAGCTTCGCGGAGGAACAACGGCCTATGGCCAATGGAAACCGCTCTCGCTCGTTACGCGCCCTGCGTGATCTGGCTCCCGTCCGTACAGCAGGGAGGCAAGACAATGACCTGACCGGATCATATACGCTGATCATCTTTGTGATCCTGATGGCGGCGTTGCTCGTCATCATAGGTTCCGCAGTGTCGCTGCTCTCGGCGCTCAACACTCTCGTGAGCCAGTAGGGCAGCATCTATCCCAAAACCCCTATTCTTGAACCTGTCCGTGAGGATGGGAAGGAGCAAACATGCGCGCTCAACGCCAAACCATCGCCCGAAACGTCGCTGAACGTCTCTTCGCCGCTGAAGCGGCCCTCGATATTGCCGCCGCCCGGATTGCCGAACTGAATGCGGCGCTTCCCCTGGCTCGCCTGGACGCCCGTCTCTCGGCGGCCATCGGCCAGGAAGCCTTTGCCAGTTCCGCCTCGGCCATGGTGCTCGTGGCCGAAACGCGCGAACGGATCGTCGCGACCCACGCCAATCTCAAACAGGCCAGCGACGACATGGGCCTGACCGAGGTGAGCTATGGCGACCTGCTCAAGGTCAGGGGCGCTATCTCGGAGCCCGCCGGCCAGCACCTGCGGGCGGTATGATTGCCCGCGTCTCGTGATTGACGAGCTTTCACAAATCATGTTGCCATGGGTCATGACGAGACAAATCCTGTTCTCCGCTCTGCTGGTCGTCAGCAGCGGCTATGCGTTCGTGAAAGGGGGCCGTCCCGAGCAGATCGGGGCGGCAACCCTCCTTGGAGGCGCCGGTCTCAGCGTTCTGGCTGCATCGCCCGCCATTCACCGCTTCGAGCACGTCGAGACAGGTATTCTTCTGACCGACCTGGCTATCCTGGGAATATTCCTATGGCTATCCCTTCGGAGCAATCGCTTCTGGCCGATGTGGGTCGCAGCCATGCTGGCGGACGAGGTCATCCTCCATGTCATGCTGCAGACTGTGCCGAATGTCGTGCCGCGCGCTTACATGCATGCGATAGCGGTATGGAGCTGGCTGGCGCAGATCGTCCTGATCGCCGCGACATGGCGTCATCAGGACCGGCTGAAGCGCAGGGGTGCCGACGCGCCCTGGAAGAGCTGATCGGGCTCACCCGGCCCGACCGGGCCCGCGAACTGGCTGATCGTCTCTTCACCCGGTTCGGGTCACTGGGTGGCGCGCTGGCGGCGTGTCCGGCTGAGCGGATCGAGCTGCTCAACCACGCCATGGATGTCGAGCGAACATTCCGCTGCTTCCAGCGCGTGCTGAAGCAGATGCTATGGTCCGCCCTGATCCGGCGACCGATATTATCGAGTGATCAGACCCTTCACGACTATCTGCGCGGCAACATGGCCTATGAGCGGGTCGAGCATTTTCGCGTGTTGTTTTTGAACGCAGGTAACGAACTGATCGCCGACGAGGTCATGGGGATCGGGTCTGTTTCCGGTGTTCAGGTCTGGCCCCGTGAAATCCTCAAGCGGTGCCTCGACCTGAATGCGACGGCTATTCTTCTCGCGCATAATCACCCGTCAGGATCGCCCGTACCTTCGCGGGCGGATCGGGATCTTACAGAGAAGATCGCGAACGCAGCCCGATTTTTTGGTATCGTCGTGCACGATCATCTCGTCGTCGCGCGCCGCGGAATCGTGAGCTTTCGCGAGGCGGGGTGGCTGAAATGACGCTCCTCTCTCCAGTCCATTCCGCGCGCTACGGGCCGGGTGCAGGACAATCCGCAATCAGGAGCGTCGCTGCGCGATACATTGGTCCGGCGGATTGGCTGAGCCTTGCTACAGAACCCGATAAGCAGATGGACATATCAATGCACGTCCGGCTCGAAGTGTTCAACGATGCGAAGAAGCGCGTCCCGAACCTCTTCGACATCGACGCCGAGTGTCTCCGCAATGGCCGGGACAGGCTGTTTCTGGCGGAAAAAGAGGTCGACGGCCTCGGCTACATAGGGCGGCTCTTCGCGCAGTATCGCTTCAAGCTTGCGGGTATGGCGCGCAAGCTGCCGTTTGCGTTGCCAACGGGTATGCGCACCACGCGCACGAAGAAGAAATTCGCGAAACGCGGTCAGGATTTTTTGTGTGGGCATGGCAGGTTCCACGCTGAAAATGAGGAAAACTACAGATCATCTGTCTTCCTCCTCCCGCTCCACTTCGCGAGACGCCGAAAATATGACGTTCGCCCTCAAACATAACGCCGAACATGGCGCGATCAATGGATGCGTTGAAAGGAAATTTCCGAACATGAATTAAGGAGGCATACGATGTTCGACAGGGACGACTACAAGCAGATAGTCAGTGTTCTGGGGGAGACGTCAGACGATAACCGGGTCTATGAAGCCCTTGAACGCCTGACTTTCGTTTTGGGATTCGACCGGTTCGCGATCAGCCATCATGTCGATCTGCTGCACCCGCCGGTCGGCGCTTATGGTCTCACCAATTACGACAGCGACTGGCTGAATGAGATCATAAGCGGACAGTATTTCCTCGATGACCCGGTCCAGATCTCATGCGACGGGCGAAACACCGGCTTCCTCTGGCCCAATCCCCGGATGCTGAAAACGCTCACGCCGCGTCAGCGCTACATCTTCGAACAGGGTGCGAAGCGGAACCTGCGCGGCGGTTACACGGTACCGATGCACCTTCCCGGCGAATATGCCGGAAGCTGCACTTTCGCCACCTCCCAGCTTGACACAGTGCCATCCGAGGCGATGCCTGCCGCCTTCTTCGCCGTGTCCTTCGCCTTTGAAGCGATGCGGCGCGTCGTAAGGCTCCGGGCAGGTCTTGAACTCCCCGCGCCGCCCAAGCTCAAACCCCGAGAGCGAGAAGTGTTGATCCTGCTCGGGCGCGGCAAGACCTATGGCGAGATCGCGGACATCCTGCACCTCTCGGAACATACGACGCATGAATATGCCAAGCGGATCATGCGGGCCTATGGAAATATCCAGCGCAACAATCTGATAGCACGCGCCCTGTTCGACGGCATCGTCACCTATCCCGAGTTGCTCTCGATGCACTGATCAAGTCCCAGTTCCGGGTACAGACTCGCGGTGTCCCTCACACCGATGATGCTCCCTGCCGATTCCGGCCACACAGGGAGCATCACCATGATCCGGATTTTCGAAGGACACGAACCGCCGGGCGCCAACCCGGTTCTCGACGCCATGCATCATGCGCGCAAGCGGGTGTTCGTGGACCTGCTAGGCTGGGACGTCCCGGTGGTCGCCGAAGCGTTCGAAATCGACCAGTTCGATGATGACCACGCAATCTACATCGTCGTCAGCGATGACAGCGGTGCCCATGAGGGATCCATCCGCCTGTTGCCCAGCGACCGGCCGCATGTGCTGGGGACGATCTTTCCTTCGCTATGCGACGCAAGCGTGCCCGTTGGCCCGCAAATCTTCGAACTGAGCAGGCTATGCCTTTCGCGCGGCCTGCGGGCCGCCAGGAGGCTGGAAGTCCGCAATGCGCTCGCGACAGCCGTGGTTCAGTTCGCCCTCCAGCGCGGCATCGCCGGGTATAGCTGCGTTGCCGATTCCAGCTGGCTCAGCCAGATCCTCTCGCTGGGCTGGACGGTTCGGCCACTGGGTATACCGCAGATGATCTCGGGTCTGCCGACCGGCGCCCTCCTCATCGAAATCGATGCCGACACCCCTGCCAAGTTGCGGGCGGCCGGAACCCACGTTCCGATGCGCATACTTCCCACCGCGGCGATCGATCGCAAAGCCGCCTGAAGGGAGATGGTCATGACCCTCATTGCTATCGACAGCCTGCAGCGCGACATCGCGCACTATGGCGACCAACTCGACCGGGACGGCTACTGCATCGTCCGCGGTGCAGCCCCGCGACTTCTGGTCGAAAAGCTGGGCGATGATCTGCGGGCCGGTTTCGAAACCACACCGCTCTCGCGAGGGCCCTTCTACGGCGACACGACGCGGCGGTTTCATGGGCTTCTGCACCGTTCGCCGCGCGCTGCCGGTTTCGTTCTCGATCCCCTAATCCACGGTCTTGCCGAGCGAATTCTCCGGCCCTGGTGCGATACGATCCAGCTCAACCTCACCCAGGCGATCGAGATTGAACCGGGCGGCCTGCCACAGCCCCCGCACCGAGACCAGGACATGTGGCCCATCCATGCGCCCGGCGTCGAATATCTTCTCAACGCCATGTGGCCCTTTTCCACTTACACGGCCGAGAATGGCGCAACGCGGGTCTGGCCGGGCAGTCATCGGCGCCAGGATGAAATCTTCATCGGCATGGAGGAGGCTGTTCCTGCAGAAATGGAGCCGGGTGATGCCCTGCTGTTCCTCGGATCCACCCTTCATGCAGGCGGGGCGAACGTGACCGCGACGCCGCGGCGCGGGATGATCATCAGTTACAGTCTCGGATGGCTCAAGCCTTACGAACTGCCGTGGCTTGCCTATCCGCCACATGTCGCTCGGTCACTGCCGCGCGATGTGATGGGCCTTGCTGGCTACCGCGCCCATCGGCCCAACCTCGGCACTTACGAGGGGCGCTGCCCCTCGCTGCTGCTGGATGAAGCGCAGAACGGTCCGGTCGGCGCAATCGACATGCTTCGCCCGGATCAGGAGGCGCTGATCGCCGACTATCGGTCGGGGCTCCTGCCGGTCGCTCCCGCCCCGCTTCGGACCAGGGCTGGGTAAGCGCCATGGATCAGCGACAGCGCATATGCGAAGCGCTCAAGCAGCAGCACCGCCTCGCTGAGCTCAAGCTCGGGCTCGAAAGGCGGCAATGGCCAGAATGGCTCATGGTGATCGATCTCTATCGCGCGAAGGAGCAGGGGATGAGAGAGGGGTTCAAGGCACTCGCCGCGACATCCGGGCTCTCAACCGCGACGGCCTTCCGCCGCACGGTGGAGATGATCGATGCGGGCATGTTGGACCGTAAGGCCGATCCAGAGGACCGGAGGCGAAGCCTTGTTTCGCTATCGGACAGGACCCGGTGCCGGATGGATCACATTATGGATGAGTTGGGAGATATTTTGAAAAACTGACTGGGACGCAAGCGACGAATATCAAACCCGTCGGCCCCTTGGGATAGGCGGGTATTGATCATCAGGATATTCATCCAGAGGGACAAAGAGCTCACTTGGGTTGATATTTAAGGCGCTCGCTAGCCGCTCCAGCGCTTTCACTGACGGGTTACGATTTGCGCATTCAATCCCGCTGACATAGCTCCGCTTCATTTCGATCGATAAGGCAAGCTGCTCCTGGGTCATTCCCTGCAGCTTGCGATGATGCTTCACATTTCGGGCGAGGATACGAACCAACTCCATGAAATGGAGATGGCGATACTCGCCAACCCATGTCTGTCCCTTAATCGTGCCATTTGTGATTGCGTCATGGGGCTCTAGGTGGTTATCATGTAACGATAAGGAGGCATTTGAGCGCCAAAAGCGGGTCCAGTCGCTTGTAACTCAGGAGCTTCCCAGCGTGAGGCGGTGGAAGTGGATGACGGTCAATCTCTTAGCGGTGCAGACGAAACAGATGGTACGATTGATAGCGCGAGCCACGATGTAATCGTCCAACTCTACTGTGAAGAAAGTCGGTGGCTAACGCGGTACTTCTATCGCAATTCAATATCCGCAGCGGAAGCCGATGAGCTTACCCAAGAGACGTTCGTTCGGTTTATTCGAAGTGGCGCAGTTAAAATTCTCACGACGCCCCAAGCCTATCTACGCCGTATTGCTATCAATCTGCTGCGCGACCGCGCAGATCTCTCTGCAACCCGCGTGGATAATAGGAAAAGTCCTTTGTCGGATGCTGACGACATCCCTACCCCATTCGATCCGCTTCGAATTTTGACTGCTCGCCAGGACATCGCTCTTTGTGAGAGGCTGCTGGAGGAACTTGACCCCTTCGATCGCGAACTGTTTCTTCTCAACCGAGTGGAAGGGTATAGTTTTCGCGAGATCGGGCGGCGCAAGGGACTGAATGAGTGGGCGGTGAAGAGAAAGATATTCAAGGTGTTGGACCATCTGTTGGACGGGATGGAAGGCCAATGACGGACGAAGAACCGGGCTTGCTCACCCTCAGCCAGCAGGCACGCCGCTGGGCGATGGCGGTCCGCGAGAACCCGGCACGAAAGCCTGCTGCTAGGAATTGGTGCGCGCAGTCGCCCGAGCACCAGGCCGCATTCGACGTCGCCGACGCCGCGATATCGAACATCGTTGATCCCGCATCTGTGAGATTTCGCGAACGTCAAAACAGTCACAAGAGCGACAGCCGGCCCCGAAGGCCCTGGGCAAAGTTGGCGATCGCCGCATCGCTCGCCGCCATCCTTCTGCTGGGAGCGCATTTTGTGCTTGGTCAGAATTTGCGTTCGCCCTCCGCACCTACGCCGATTGCATCCTCCGACGGGAAGTATGACGATCCGCCGCTTATCTTCACGACCCGAAAAGGTGAGGTCAGAAATATCACGCTTGCGGATGGCTCGGTAGTGACGCTCGATACCGATAGCCGGTTGCTCGTCTGGATGCATAGGGACCGCCGGGACGTCACGCTCGATCATGGCCGCGCCATCTTCGCCGTTGCTCATGATGTTTCGCGCCCTTTCACCGTCACCGCGGATGGCGGCACTACCACAGCGCTCGGCACGCGGTTCGGTGTGGAACGGCGCGCGCATTGCCAGATGAATGTGGTATTGTACGAAGGGCGTATCGCAGTCACTCCGCCATGCGAGACACGCAAGCCATCGGCGTCGGCAGCGAAGAGCTACCTTCAACCAGGCGAACGGATACGCTACTCTGGCACACCCACGGTAACCGGTAATGCTGTCACCGAACCGGCGCCGGCCAACGACGAGCAATGGACAATCGGCGTGAAGAGCTATGACGATGAGGCCGTTAATGTGATCCTCGCCGAGGTGAACCTCTATTCCGACGTCAAGCTGGTGGCAGCTTCTCCAGAAATTGCCGCGATGCGGGTGAGTGCGGAGTTGCATATCCGCAATCCCGAAAGTGTGGCGAAACATCTTGCTCGCGCGCTTGGCCTTACCGTTGAAAATCAAGGGTCGGACAGGCTCGTACTGACAAAATAATTGGCGGAATGCTCGCCGCCGAATTTCTCCCGTCAAGCTTTGTATGCGCGTCACGCAACGCGCCATCCAGGCAATGGGGGATGAAATGCGAGTGGTTCGTAACGGCTTTTTCGTCGGCGTTTGTGCCTGCGCGTTGATCAGCGCTACATCTGCAATGGCGCAAGTCGATCAGGTTCGGAACTTCGATTTACCCGCCCAGTCTCTAACCGAGGCACTGCGAGCCGTTGCCCGCCAAAGTGGGTTGGAATTTTCTGCCCCGGCGGACCCGCTGCGGGGAAAGACCTCTAAGCCGCTCAAGGGTCAATTTTCACCCGCACAGGCCGCAAAGCGATTGCTGAAAGGCACCTCCCTAACGGCCGAAGTTATCGACGGCGCATTGATCGTCCGTGCCGGAAGAGTATCCTCCGTCGCGAGCACATCGGGAAACGGTAATGATATCATTGTAACCGGATCGCGCCTGTCATCTGGGGAATCCTCTTCCCCTACAATCCAACTCGATGCAGACACGATCAAGTTGGCGGGACAAACCGACGTCGGCGCAGCGATGCGAGCGCTTCCACAAAACTTCAGTGGGGGACAAAATCCTGGAGTGGCAGCAGGTGCCATTGGCATCACCAATCAAAATCTCACTTCTGGTTCTTCCCCCAACCTGAGAGGATTGGGAGCCGATGCCACTCTCACACTTCTGAATGGTCACCGCCTCTCGTTCGGATCCTTTGTCCAGGCAGTCGATGTCAGCGCAATTCCTCTCGCCGCCATCGACCGGATCGAGATTGTCCCCGATGGGGCGTCCGCTGTCTACGGCTCAGATGCTGTTGCCGGCGTGGTGAATGTTATTCTAAAGCAAAACTATAATGGTCTTTCCCTGCTTGCAAATCTCGGGGGAGCAACCGATGGCGGCGATTTCAAGCAACAATATAGCGCGGTCGCTGGTCGAACATGGTCCACGGGCGGTTTCATGGCTGCATTCAGTCATGACAGGAACTCAGCGATCTTCTCCAGTCAGCGCGAATTTACAGCGTATATGCCAGACGGAAACACGCTATATCCCAAAACAAATCAGAATAGCCTCGTAATTACGGGACGGCAGGATATTTCTTCGGGAATCGAGGCATATCTCGACGCCACCTACAACGTGAGAACCGCGTTTTCCTCACAAGGCACGTCTTCTGGGTATGTGTACACGAACACCCCGAAAACCCGTGATTTCTCGGTATCACCCTCCGTGCAAATGTCTCTGGGTTCACGGTGGGGCGTGCGGATTTCAGGTACGTACGGCCGCAGCAAGACCGAATACGATCAAACCACTTTCTATCAGGGGGAAACTGCAGCCAGAACTCGCGGGTGCTATTGCAATGTTCTGGGCGGTGTTGAGGCTTACGCTTCAGGGCCGCTCGTCACTATCAATGGCAATACTCTCGATCTCGTCGCCGGGGGCGGGTACCGTTACAACCACTACGAAACGGTGCGCTACAACACCTCCGCAACCGATAACGATGGCTCCATCAGTAGCTACTATGCATTCTCCGAAATCTCGATACCGTTTGTAAAGCCGGGCCAAGGCTCTCCATTATTGGAAAAATTGATCTTTAACGCAGCGTTGCGGTATGAACGATATCCGCAGATTGCGTCCGTAGCAGTGCCAAAGATCGGAGTGATTTACGGGCTATCACCGTCTGTTGAGATAAAGGCTACCTGGGGAAAATCCTTCAAGGCGCCGATGCTTTATTATAAATTCGCTGATCGTGTGGCCTATTTATACCCCGTTTCAGCGTTTGGTGGAGCACAGCGCTACCCAGCCGGCTCAATACTACTGGTTGACGTCGGAGGTAACACGAACCTCAAACCAGAAAGGGCGACATCATGGTCAACAACTCTTTCCGTTCACCCTGTCGAAATACCGCGACTGAATCTGCAAGCCACTTATTTTCATGTTAACTACAAGGATCGGATCATCCAGCCTGTCCCCGGCGCGGCATCTTCGAGCATATTGTCCGGGACCTCGCCCTATGACTCATTTATAACGTACGACCCATCCCAAAGCATAGCTGACGCAATTTTGGCGGGAGCCGACAAGATATACAATTACGGCGGAACGGATGCCGCAAACAACATCGTTGCCATTCTCAATAATAGATACATCAACGCGGCACGCCAAAGTATCCATGGTATAGATATCACCATGGACTATAAAATTCCGCTCGACTCCTCCTCTGTGGTCCTGAATGCGAGCGGATCGTGGCTGTGGTCTAATCAGAAAGTCAGCGATAGCTTGCCGGTCACGCAGCTTGCAGGGACGATATTCAATCCTCCGCGGTTCAAAGCGCGAGCCAGCGTGGGCTGGATGAACGATGCGTTCTCGTTGATGACCTTCGTCAACCATCTGAGCAGCCTGGAAGATAACCGGTCCACCCCGTCCGGTCGAATAGCTTCACAGACGACGTTAGATGCTTCGATCCGGTATAAGATGCAGAACCGCGCCGGACCTCTTCAGAACGTTAGCATAACCCTTAGCGCTCAAAACATACTCAATCGCAGACCTCCCTACTCTGCGCCGACAAGCGGGCAAACTTATTACGTTAACTATGACTCAACAAACCATTCTCCGATCGGACGATTTATAAGCGCCACAATATCCAAGGACTGGTGATTAATTTAACCCCTTCCAATCCGATGGATGCCATTATGACAAAATACTTATATTCATCTGCACTAATTATAATGGGCGCTACCGCCTTGATCCCTTCGACATTGTGGGCCCAGGCGCATCGTTGCAGCCTGCGTATCGACCCAACGGACACGAATAGCAGAAGGAGAATCTCAACGGATGACCTTCTCCGGCTGAGAGATTTCGGCAGTCTATCAACTTCCATTTCCTCTGAACCTTTTCAGGTCGGGCCCAACGGGTCGCTCCTTGCGCTACATCTTAGAAGGGCAGATGCCACGACAGATAGCTATTGCACCGCGATCATTCTTGTCCCGTTACGCGGGCGGCAAAAGCCCACCATAATCGATGATGGCGGGGAAATACTCCCATTTTCAGGTTATAGATTCGGGGTGGCGCAACCCCCGCTAGGTATTCCCAAAGACGCGATTCTGCGCTGGTCGCCCACGGGGAATGCGCTTGCCTATACTAAAATCTTTGCTGATCACTCTGAAATTTGGCGGTACGATCTGACCAGACGCAGCTTGCAGAAACTGCTGACCAGCCCGGTCGATATCGATGCGTTGGCTTGGTCAGAAGACGGATCAGCAATTCTGTACTCAAGTCGACCTGGTACCGTTGACGCGCGAGAGTCGATCACAAATGAGGGGCGCAGCGGATATCGCTATGACGGCCGCTTCGTGCCATATGCCAGTGACCAGCCATTTGTATCGTCGGATATTCCGCTCAGGAATTTTGCAATCGATCCGAACAGCGGCGAACCCGTGGCGCTGCCAACCCGGTCGGAAAATTTGCTCCCTCCTTCTTTTGGCTGGCCCAACGCGGTCACTGCCTTCGCGAAGGCTGCAGGCAATGCCAATACCGCCTATGCCTATACATCGGGAAAGTTATATCGGGAGAACCCTCAGTTAAAGGCGAACGTTGCTGGTCGCACGATTGAATGCCGGCAAACGTCGTGCTCGAACGCTCAGGGACTGTGGTGGTCATCCGATGGGAGCACGCTTTGGTATGAGCGCCGCACCGGCGTCGCCGATAGTGTCACAGAATTTTATGCCTGGAAGCCTGGCCGATCGGCACCCAAACTCCTATTGAGCACGCAAGACGCCATCTTTGGTTGTAAGCGCGTGCGGATTGAACTGGTATGCGCACTGGAAAGTTCGACGAGCCCCCGCTCAATTGTCGCAATTGCGTTGAATGACGGGACGCGACGATCCGTATTTGAGCCTAACCCGGAGTTTGCATCGCTAACGCTGGGAACAGTAAAGCGCCTGGAATGGGCCAACTCCTTTGGCATTTCGACCTTCGGCGATCTTGTGCTCCCACCCGATCGGAAAAACAATCAAAGACTGCCGCTTGTGATCGTTCAATATGATTCTCGCGGCTTTTTGCGGGGCGGGACGGCGGATGAATATCCCATCCAGGCATTGGCAGCACGCGGATTTGCCGTGCTGAGCTTCAATCGCCCGCCCCGGTTTGGCAGCACTTTACCTGTGACAAATGAACAGGAATATATGCGAGCCAATAATGACGGATGGGTAGATCGCAAAAGTAACGTTTCGTCATTTGAAAAGATCATCCAAAGGCTGACCGCCGACGGTATTATCGACCCTCAGCGCGTGGCCATAACCGGACAAAGCGACGGAGCTTCAACAGCGACTTACGCGCTCGCGAATTCAAATTTGTTCTCGGCTGCGATCCTGAGCACTTGCTGCCAGGCAGATACGATGTTGGCGTTTGGAGGCGAAGGCCTCGCTGACTTTTATGTTCAGGGCGGGTATCCCGCGTCTCGCTATTCCAATCGGAATTTCTGGCACGAGGGCGCGCTAGAGAGCGCCACAAAGGCTCGGCCAGTCCCGTTGCTCATCCAGGCATCGTCGGTCGAGTTTCGCTTGGGTTTGACGACATACAGCGAGCTACGTCACCGTGGATGGCCAGTCGAAATGTTTATTTATCCCGATGAAGGACACGTCAAAATCCATCCTGTCCATCGCGACGCAATCTACAGACGCAACGTGGAGTGGCTGACAGAAAAATTGGCCCAATAGATCGGCTAGCTTGACGGAAAGCTGTATCAAATCCAATGACGGCACCAGGTCTCAATCTCGTGAATATGGAGAATGCGACTGGCACGAACCCTCTGGAACCGATCATCCAAGCGCGCGGCCTTTACCGCGTCGATGTCAAGAAGTCCCTGATCAGCGAGTAGACCATTTTCCAAATCATCAAACACACTGTCACGGTTCACGCTAAAGATTTGATAGACGATGGAGTCGAAAGCGCCTTTTGACGTGCGGTTAACAAGCTCGGACGGCAGATATTTCTGCATCGCAGCCCGTGCGACTGCCCTGTCCTGGCCGCCCGATATAGATAACCACGTCGGCAATGACAGGCAGGCCTCCATTATTGGCTGAGAAAGTAAAGGGTATATCGTCGGCACGTTACTGAAGATGTTCAGATAGTCAGTTGACGACGCACCTCCCGCCATGTTCCTCACAAGCTGTCTTTGACCGGGAAGCTTACCTCGAATTTCGTTAAGCCAGGGATGCCATTGCTCCACAGGCATCGATAAGGCACGTCTGGTGAGAAACTCCTTCTGGCGAGGCCAGGAAACGAGCATGTCCCTTTTCCAGATTGCGCGGCCCCCTTGCTTGAGAACTTCGGGCAAGGAAGCTCCTGTCGCATGGGCGACATTTATCGCCACATGAAGGAGGGACCAGGAGAAACCTTCGGTCAGTTGAAGGTCCGCCAAAGGGTACGCCGAATGAAGCTTCCCTAGAACATTATCGCCTCCGCCACCGTTGAAATGAGCGGAATTTCCTACCATTTCGGCACGACAAGCTGAAGCATCGTCATAGCCTTGGGTAAAAAGCCGCGCCGATGGTCGAGGGCGCGAGGACGACCTATTCTCCTGCACCGATACCTTCGTGACTTCAGACGTAATGCAATGAAGCGGCAATTTGATGTGGCTCGCCAGCAACTCGGCATAGTGTTGTTCGCCACCACCTTGCGTATTCGTTAAAAAGTGCATCAGATCTACATCGGATACGCGCGCCGCGATTGCTGCGATGATAGATGAGTCAAGCCCGCCAGATACGGAAACTGCTGGATTTTTGTAGCAACCACACCACGTCTGAATAGTTTCCACGAGCGCATGCTCTAGTATTTCCGTGGCTTCGTCGAATGTCGCCTTTTCATTTGTACCGATAGCCTCCGCGATATTCCATAATATTTCACGTCGTGCGCCACACGGATTAACTGCAACCATTTCGCCGGGAACCACTTCGGCAATTCCCTGAAGTGCCGTCTCATGCAATCGGAGATCAGGCGACAACAGGCTCGTGGCGATCGTGTCCCAATTTATGCGCGACGGAATCCCCAGATTGGTAATGATGCTCGATGCGTCCGTTCCGATGGCCACGCGATTTTCGATATAGCCATAATAACATGGGACCATTCCAGATGGATCTCGATATATTGCGGTTAAGCTGGAACCTGGATCATGCCCTATGGCGACAAAGCGGCCCCAATGGTGATTGGCGATATATTTAATACAGGACAATACATCGGCTAAATCCGTGAGATCACCTTTAAGTTCTGGAAAACAGTCCCCGATAACGACAACCGATCCCTGTCTTAAGAGCTGGACAATAAGATCAGTGCTGGTGAATATCTGCCTAATTACGGATGATGGACCCGCTTTATGGTCGTAAAACTCCCCCATGCCCTTCGGATTTACGACGAAGGAATAAGAGGTATTCATGGGAGAGTCAGGATCGGATGGAAGCTGCGGACGGTACTGATCTCTTGCCCCAACACGAAATCGTCTTGTTGTACCCAGCAGTGTGCCTGAAACGGATTAATTCGAACACCGAATACAATCTTTGTGGGTATGCCATAGAACGCAAGCATGGCCTTCAGCGCCAGCGCATCCGGTAAGCATTGATCTTTGCGCACAAACAGTAAGGCCGCCCGCCGGAATGCCGTTAAACACATTTGGAGGTTATCGGTTTGTGCTTCCCTTCCTGAAGTCCGCCCTATGGCTTTACATATTGCGACGGATCGCTTCAGCGGGATGGCCTTTACCGCCACATGAAACAGACCCAGAAGCAGGGTGGCAACCGTAAACAGATAGAGCTGCTGAAATCTTCGCGTTGATTTATACCTTCCAACTCTTGAGCCTCGGGGAGACACCATGGAGTCTGAAGTGGCGAGCATAGGGATAGCTTTTGGAGAGAAGAACAGTCCTGTTTTGATCAATTCTCGTGACTTGTCTATGTCAATATCTGATCCTGCTATGACATTTCGAATCGCATCATGGAGACGAATAGGCAAGGTACAATATCGGTTTCTGTCTATGTCGAGAAAGAAATACCTTCCTTCAACATAGCAGCATCCCACTCTTGGTTTCAGAACTAGGGAAGGCATGACACACCCCAGGCGTAGTGCTTGGCCCGGTGATCATACCGGGCCAAGCCGTTGGACTCAGTCTTCCAGCAAACCGAAAGACGGCTGTCCGCGCGGGTAATCGTCACCTTCCAGGCCTTGGCCCTGAGTAACCTCGGTTGCCAGTCCGAGTTCGACCACACCGTCATCGGTGGCTTCGTATTCGCGTTCCATACTTACCTCCTTCTATTCGCCACACTGTTCGTGGCGACAGAAAGGCTATGCCGGAACCCTAATATATTCAGCCTCTTTTGCTTTCATGGTGAAACTAATAAACGACCAATATTGCGAAATAATCTTTCACATGCATCGGTTGTCATTTTATGGCGTAATTTCAGCTTTGTAATCGCGATTTGAGCGATTCAGAAAGCATATTGGCAGCCCGAATTCGGCGACGGTGATAGTTCCAGAGGGCCTCCAGAAGCCTGCTTCCGGGCTCAAATCTTGCCAATACATTGGCAGAGACGAGTTCTTCGGCACAGTCCGACCAGCGTTCCGTTTCGACGAGTCGCATAGTGCGCAGACGCTCACCCGCATTGGCGACAGCGGCCACGAGCTCGTTGGAAGAGGATCTGTTCGCCAGCGTGAGAAACATACGCTCCGCGGTCGCGACGATGCGATCGGGATTACTGTAATCGGTCAGCCATCCCTCGCGCGCCACCGGTTCCCGAAGCGCCTTTGGTCCGATCGCCTTGATGGCCATGCGCATGAGATGACCATGCCATGTGTAGCAATCTCTGAGTGCGTCGGCACTCCAGCTGGGCACTCTAAATCCCCGATGCGGGCCCGTCTGCAGGAGCCCCTCGCCATAAAGGCGATGCAAGCCGTCGCGGACCGGCGAGCCGCCGGCCCCAATATCCTCGGCGATAGCCGCAATCGACAGCTCCGTGTCGGACGCATAGCGCCCCGAGAGCACGGCTTCCTTAAGGTCCGCATAGACTTTCTCACCCTGGCGCGTTCCCGGCGACATCATCGTTCAGTCGTCGGGCGTTTGGTCGGCATCGCGTGCGAAGAGCTGGTGCGAGAGCGTGTCGAGGTTGTGCCGGGCAATGGCATCTATGCAGACGGTTTCGAGCTTCGAGAGGTCTCCTTCGAGTAGGCCGCGGGGAAAAACCCGCTGATGTTCCATGAACAGCAGCGGAATAACGAGATGCCCGGTCGAAAGCCCCAGGGCATGGGCGCAGCGGAAGTGATCGTCGAGCCGCGACTTGGGGTTCCCGGCCTCGATCTCGCGCAGCCAGCGCGCGCCGATGCCGACGCGGGCCGCGAAGTCTTCCTGCGTAATCTTTTCGGTACGCCGTTGCATTTCTATCCGTCTCCCCGACATCAGCTTGATCGTCGCAAGCACCGAGGGATCGCGTGCAGTGGGCATCGCCTGAAGCGGCATGACAAGATCTCCCTGCCAATGGCTCAAAGCTCCCGTGCACAGCCCAGTGCGGAGAAAATGTTGTTCGTTACGCCAAACGTCAATCCGGTAACGCTTTCATGGTGAAAGCATTATTCAAATAATCCCTACAGATAGTCGGTATCAGCGCGATCGCCGGACCGGAATGGTCCGGGCGGCTCTTCGATAGGCGGCCTGGACCTCTCCGTCCTCGGAACTCAGCAGCAGACTGAGACCGGCATTATAAAGGCGCCATGTCGCTATGGATCGACCACAGTGGCCACTATCGGCAAGGCGCGCGCCAACCTGCTCAACGAGATCGACAAGGTGTGATGTCGTCCCCACGAAGCGGTTCGAGGAACCACCCAGCGCATTGCACACCGGGGATTCCAGTTCGGCAGCGATATCCGCCGGATCACTCGCATCGAGCAGGCTCATGGCGACATAGAGCGTCATGCCATAGGGGATGAATTCCTTCGCCAGGCGCGCAACCCGGCAATGGCAGGCGAGGAACTGATCGATGCCCTGCCCTGAGAGCTGCAGCTTGTATGTTCTCGAAGTCCTCATGCCGAGGCTCCCTGGCTGATTCGCGATCGAAGCGAACCGTCGTGCGACAGCGCTCCCACAGACAAGACGGTAAAATCGACGTCGCAGGGCACGAAAAGCGGAACTGATGTGCCGATTCCGGCACTGTATTTCCGAACCGGCATCTCAGTACCCTGCCTATTGTGCGGGTTATTTCTTCGCTTCATCCTTCATCCATCCGATCACCACGGGGAAGGCGAGCGCAGCCCAAACCACGCTCCCAGCCAGAACCGCATGACGAAAGCCGGCGGCGCGCGGAATCGCACGCGCCGGAAGAAGGAGGCGTGTGCCAATGTTCCACAATCCTCGTGAATTGGCGATGACCGTCAGGCTACATCTCGTGCCCGGAACCGGGCACGCTGCGGCGCGGCGGAAAGACTCGGCCGCGACTTCGTCATGGCCGAAGCGGCCGGGTTTATTTGGTAGCGTGGCTGGTGTCGCAGCGCTGGCGTTCATGTCGGCTGCCCCCGTCCATGCTGGTGAACCGGATCAGATCACGGCCCAGCCCCAAGATGCTGCGAAAGCGCAGGCTCACGGTGACCCGCTGGCCAACGCGCAGGCCGATGCCGAGCAGCAGTTGCACCAGACCTTTACCAACCTGCGCTTCGAGGATTTTGGTCCCGCACCGGTCGAAGGTCCGCTCTATCAGGCCACTGCGGGCGGCAAGATCATCTATTTCGCGCCGCAGAGCGAGCATCTGCTGTTCGCCACGGTCTACGATCGTAATGGCGTGAACCTTACGGCGCTTGCCCAGGAACAGGGCGCGAGCCGGCGCCTGAAGGCGATCGATCCCGCCAAGGCCCTGGCGATCGGCCCAGGGGACGCGCCGACGGTGATCGAATTCACCGATCCCGACTGCCCCTACTGCCAGGCGCTAGACCGCTACTGGAACGCCAAGGCAGCCGAAGGCAAGCCGGTCCGGCGTCTGATCTTCTTCGTGAGCGGCATCCACCCGACCGCCGCCGCCAAGGCAGAGCATATCCTGTGCTCGCCCGATCGCGAGGCAGCGTTCAGGGCCGCGTATTCGGGCCAGACCCCGCCGGTTCTGCGCCAGTGCGCGGCAGGCCGCGACAAGGTCGCCGCCGATGCCGAACTGGTAGCCAGGGTGGGTGTCTCGGGAACGCCGACCCTCATCGCGGACGGCAAGCTCATCTCGGGCTTCCAGCAGGCCGAGCTCGAGGCGTTCCTCGACCGGCATGCGAAGCCCGCGCCGACGAAGGCAGTGACCGATGCGCCGCGCTGACTTCACACGCACCGTCGCGGCAAGCGACGATCTCTTTCCGGAGGACATCCAGCCTGCGCCGATCCCGGCGGGGCGGGTGAACCAGGATGCCGGCGGCGGCGGGCTCATGGAGCCGTCCACCGACGCCCCGGCCGACACCGATCCCCGTCGATGCCGGCAGGCGAATGTCCGGACGGCTCCTCTTTGGAGCAATGCCATGATGCGTACATTCGGTAACAAGGCTCTCGCAGCGGCGAATATCGGCCTCCCTTTGGGCGTGATGGCCCTGATCGCCGGCCCGGCCCATGCCTTCTCGGCACCGGCCCAGGGCGATCTTGGCTACGACATCTACGATATCGTCGTGAACAAGGGCGTGAAGGGCCCGCTGGGCTTCGTGGGCGGCGTCGCCGCCTTCCTGTTCGGCGTCTCGCGCCTCTTCTCGAACATCATGATCGGCATCCCGACCATCGTCGCGGCGGTGTGCCTGATCAAGGCGGATTCCATTCTCCAGACTTTCGGGATGGTCGTCTGAGACGCCGGGCGCAGGGCGCGCTTGGCCGACCGGCCAGGTCCGTCCCGCGCCGGCACCGTGCTGGGGGCCGATGGTCGGTCCCCGGAAACCGACACCTTCGCAAGGTGTCATGAAGCAGGAGGAGAAGGGCACATGGACGAGCGCCTTCCGCAATATCTGCATCGGCCGGTCCAGATCCTGTGGTTCGGATCGGACGAGTTCCTGCTCGCGACCTCGAGCGTGTTCGTGGCCGCGATCGTGGGCGGATTTGTCGGCTGGGCGCTCATCGCCGCCCTTCTCCTTTTCATCCCGTGGAAGCGGAGCAAGCCCAGGGGCTACCTGTCCCACCTCGCCTGGCGCTGGGGCCTGGTTTCCTTCCCCCACTATCCGGGTCCGACCCAGACCCGTTTCTTCGAGTAGGCGCGATGGGCATCATCTCACGCAAGCGAGTGGCCGAAGATCCGCTGCTGGGTAAACCGGCGAGTTTCGGCATCCATCGCTATCTGCAGGGTTCGGCCAACCTCTTCGAGGAGAACCGGCTGCTCAAGGTCGCGGTGGCCGGCATGTTCGGCGTGACGGTGGTGCTCGGAGCGGTCATCTACACGACCAACCAGAACGCGCGCACCGTGGTCGTACCCTTCGGTGCTACCGGCGATCTCTACGTCTCGGGCAGCAAGCCGTCCGAAGCCTACCTGGTCGCGATGACGCGCAACATCGTCGCGCTGTCGGGCACATGGTCGGCCTATTCGGCCGACCGCCAGTTCCAGGAGCTGCTGGGGCTGGTCCATCCGTCCGCCTACGGCGCGATGCGCGACAGCCTGAACGGCGTGCTCGACGAACTGGCCGACAATCCGACGCTGTCGATCGCCACCTACATCCGGGGTGACCAGCCGGTGCGCTGGACGCCGCATGAGATCCTCGTGCCGGTGGAGAAAGTCCGGGTCATCGGCGGGGTGATCCGCAAGTTCCGGGGCGTTCTGCGGATCGGCTACCGGATCGAGAATGGCCGCTTCTGGCTGACCCGCCTTTCCGAGGAACAGTTCGATGCCGAAACACGCTGACCCCGGCGCGTCGCTGCGCTGTGTCCCAATGCTTTGCCTGCTGCTCATGGCAGCGCCGGCATCGGCACAGGGCATCCAGGCTCTGCCGGACCAGACCAGCCATATCCGTCTCTCCAACCGCGACATCAATCATGTCGTATGCGAGGGCGGCGAGATCGAGGACGTGAAGTTCTCGGCGGAAAAGGGTCTCGCCGTCGAGAAAGGCGGCGCGGACGCCTGGATCAAGTTCCTGACCCGCGAGGTCGATGACGCCGGCCAGGTCACGCGGACCTATGTGACCCAGCCTGCCGAATTCTTCGTCACTTGTAACGGCGCAACCTATCCGCTCTATGCCGAACCTGCCGAGATTCCGGCGCAGACGGTGCTGCTTGTGCCCGGCGCCCGCCAGCGCGCGCAGGCGAACAGCGACCTTCTCGCCGCGCTCGCCGACGAGGACCGCGCGGTTTCGGTGACGATGGCGCTCCTCGACGATCATGTCCCGGCGACCTTCAGCGAAGTCGCGCCATCGAACACGGCGATACAGCTTGCGTCTCTACCCGCCCTTTCGCTCACCGAGCAGCGCCGGATCGCCATCGAAGGCACCGGGCTCTCCGCCTCGGAATATCGGCTGCAGGCCGCTGTGCCCATCGTGCTCGACGAACGCCAGCTGGTCGATGCCGGTCTCGGGGAGCGTATCTTCGCGATCACCCTCGATCGTGTGCGCCTGGCCGCAGGAGAAACCGCCCGCCTCGTGGTCGTACGCCGGGGAGCGGTTCAATGAACGGGCCGGACGACAAGGCCACGGGCACCCCTGAGCCGCGTTCGGCCTACCAGGCGCACCTGGCCGAACAGGCCGCGCGCGAAGGCGAGGATGCGCTGGCCCGTGCCGGGATTGACGCGGCCTTTGGCCTGACTGACTGGAAAGCACAGTGGGACCGGCTGTCCGCGAAGCAGAAGCTGCGCGCGCGGCAGCTCGCGGTCGCCGCCGCCGTCGGTGCGCTCGGCTTCGCGCTCTACATGGCTTCCGGGCGCAAGGAAGAGGTGAAGAGCACCGATCCCGCCGCTTCGCTCAACATGGGCGCGGGCCTACGCGGCGACAGCCTCGAGGTGAAGCTGCGCGGCGATCTCAAGAAGGTGCTCGACGGCCAGCAGTTGCTCGGAGACCGGGTGAGCGCCATCGAGGAAGGCAAGGTGGTTCCCGGCAGCAAGGCGGCTGCGGGTAACCAGGGAAATGACGGCGATCTGCCGCCCGCACTGCCGGATACCGTTCCCGCCCTGCCCTATCCTCCCGAGACGGGCGACATTTCCGCTGACGCCGACAGGTTGCCCGCACCGCCGACGGGGCCCTCGGTATCCGCGGCGCCGCCCGCCCCGCCGGTCGAGAAGACGGTTGGTGCGATCGGCTCGGCGACCGGCACGGTCATAGGCACGGGCGGCCCCCAGGGCACCGCCGATGCCTCGGCGTCGTCCAAAAAAAAGAATCGGACGATCTATTTACCGCCTGGTTTCATGAAGGCGCGGCTCCTGACCGGGATCGACGCGCTGGCGAGCCGGGACGCCACGAGCAATCCCGAGCCGATCATCGCAAGGGTCCAGGCCCCCGCAGTCCTGCCCAATGAGGTCAAGGCGAACCTTGCCGGCTGCTTCGTCATCGGCAACGCCACCGGCAGCCTCGCCAAGGAGCGGGTGGAAATCCAGCTCGTCTCGCTGTCCTGCGTCGATTTCGACGAGCATTCGGTGGTCGATCAGCCGGTCAAAGGCTTCTTCGTCGACACCGACGGCAAGAAGGGGCTCTCGGGGAAGGTGGTGACCCGCGCCGGCGCGACGCTCGCACGTGCCTTCATCGCAGGCACCATCAGCGGCATTTCGCAATCGGTCGAAAGCACGTTCGGCAGCACGTCGACTTCTGCGCTGGGCTCGGTGCGCACTCTCGATGCTGCGGACGCCGCCAAGACCGGGATCGCCGGGGGTCTTTCCAAGTCGTCGGACAAGCTCACCGACTTCTACCTCGATCTTGCCCGGCAAGCGGGGCCCATCGTCGAAGTCGGCGCCGCCAAGGACGTCGTCGTAGTGATCCAGGAGGGCGTGACCCTCGAGATCAAGCCCGGCTCCGCCGCCAAATTCTGACCCTCGCCAACCGGAGACAGGAACATGACCATGCTACGTCCCGCCTTGCTGGCTCTCCCCCTCCCCCTCATCGGCCTGTCCCTGTCGGGCTGTGCGGCGGTCGGGTCGGTGATGTCGCCCTACAGCGAGAAGTTCTCCTGCAAGAACAGCGACCATGGCCAGTGCATCCATCCCGACCAGGCCTATGCCGACGCGCTGGCAGGTAGGCCGTCCAAGTCCGATCCCGCCGTCACCAACGATCGTAAGCTGCTCGACCACGAAAAGCCGCAATCCGAAGGCGGGCACGCGCTGCCCGCTGCTCAACACGCCCCAACGGCGCTTGCCTCCAACCGCCGGGGTACGAAGATTTCCGCCGCCGGCCGACCCGCACAGCCCAATTTCGGCGCAGTGGTCGAGAGCCCTTCCTCGCCGATGCTGCGGCCCTCGCGAACCGTACGCACGCTGATCCTGCCCTATGCGGACAAGCAGCGGCCGGGTCGCCTCTATATGCCGCGCTATATCTATTCGATCGTCGACAGGCCCGCATGGGTGGTCGGCGACTATCTCGTCGAACCGGGCGGCCGGGTTCCCGCGCCGCCGGTGCTGCGCACCACGCGCGAGAACGACCCGGCAGGAGCCGCTGAACCGGCCACCGGTGCACGCCGCGACGCCCTCGAACCGGAGAGCCGGCCATGAGCGCGCGAAATACACGGGGCGGCCTCAGCTACCAGCGCCTGCGCGCGGCGGTGACGCGCGATGCCTATTCCGACTTCCTGCCGATGCTGGCCTGGGTCGAGGAGGAAGAGGCGTTCCTGTGCATCGACGATGGCTGGGGCCAGGCCTGGGAGCTCGTGCCCGCCACCTACATGTTCGCCCATGTCCAGCAGGCGCTGCTCGGACTGCTCAATATCCACTTCCCCGAAGGAACGGTGCTGCAGCTTATCACCTTCGCCGATCCCCTCATAGACCCTGCGCTCGATGCTTATCTCGACCTCAAGGTCCGGCCCGATCCGCTGGTCCAGGCCTCGGCACGGCGGACCGCAGACTATCTGCGCGCCGGATCCCGCGGGCTCGATTCCCTACACGGCATCCCGGTGCGCGACTTTCGCCTGTTCCTCGCGGTGAAGACGCGAGTGAAGCTGGGCGCCGATCTGCGTCGGCAGGTCGAGGAGCAACTGGCGAAGATGGGCATCCGCCGTCTGCCGCCATCCGAGCTTGTCAGTTTCTACCGGCGGATCTTCAACGGTGTGTTCGCGCCCGCGCCCGGCGTGTTCCTGCAGGACGGTGTCGGCGGCATGCCCGCGCCCTCGGTGGCGCGCCAGATCATCGAGGCGGGGCCCGACCTCTTTTTCGAGGGGCCGGAAGTTTTCCTCGGCAACCAGGTCGCGCGCTGCCTGACGCCCAAGGCGCCCGCGCGGCGCATCACCGCCGAGCGCGCCAACCGGCTGATGGGCGGCATGCGCGGGAGCGCCGAAGACAGCGACCAGATCGGCGGCCCGTTCCTTTCCTGTCTCTCGGTATTGTTCGACCATTCGCAGTTCGAGATTCACAAACGCGCCCAGATCCTTTCCGCACAGAAGGCGGCGGGCAGCTTCGCAGTCGAGGTCGGCAAGCAGATCGAGGAGATCGGCTGGATCCTCGACGAGGCCTCGAACAGCCGCTTCGTCTCGGTGATCCCCACGATGTGGGTGCTCGGCCGCGACAGCGCGCAGGCGCGCGACATGGCCGCGCGTGCCAAGCGGCTGTGGGAGTCCGAACCGCTACCCTTCATGGTCCAGGAGGAGAGCTATCTGCTACCGGTGCTGCTCGCCGCCAGCCTGCCCTTCGGGCTCTATCCTGAAAAGCGCACGATGAAACTGCTCGAGCGCGACTTCCGGATGCCGGTGAAGGCGGCCACGCTTATGGCCCCGGTGCAGACGGATTTTCGTGGGGGCGGGCGCCCGGCGCTGCTCTACGTGGGGCGCAAGGGCCAGCTAATCACGCTCGACCTCTTCGATCCCAGGATCAACAACTACAACTTTATCGTCTCGGCCGAGTCCGGCGCGGGCAAGAGCTTCCTGCTCAACAACCTGTGCCAGCAATATTACGCGCAAGGCGCGCTCATCCGGATCATCGATATCGGCGGCAGCTATCGCAAGCTCTGCACCCTGTGCTCTGGCCGCTACATCGACATCGGCGAGGAACGGCTCGTCCTCAACCCCTTCGACATGGGGCTCGCGCTCGATGGCGAGGACAAGCAGTCGGCGATCGCCATGGCGGTCGCGATCGTCGCGGAAATGGCCAATGCCGCCACCCGCAAGCCCGTCACCACCTCGCAGTGGAATCTCCTCAAGTCCGCAGTCCAGTGGACAGTCGATGGCGGGCGCGGCGAGGACGGCATCGATGCGGTGCGCGAATGGCTGGGGCGCTATCCCGAGAACGCCGTCTCGGACCTGGACCGCGTCGAGCATCTCGTGCCGGTCGCGCGCGAGCTCGCCTTCAACCTGCGCGATTTCGGGTCGGGAGGCGCCTACGGCCATTTCTTCAATGGCCCCTCGACGTTCGATATCCGCAGCGACGAGTTCGTCGTGCTCGAGCTCGAACGGCTCAAGGCACTGCCGGACCTCTTCAACGTCATCGTCATGGTGGTGGTCAACGCCGTCACTCAGGAGCTCTATCTCTCCGACCGCGGCCGTCCCCGCTTCGTGCTGTGCGACGAGGCCGCCCAGTTCATGACCCGCAGCGACGGGCAGGATCTCTCGCGGCTCGCCGAGGCCTTCGGCCAGGGCTATCGCCGAGCGCGCAAATACCAGGGCAGCTTCGGTATCGTCCTCCAGAGCATGAACGATCTGACGCTCTTCGGCGGCACCGGCCAGGTGATCCTCGAGAACGCGGCGACGAAGTTCCTGCTGCAGGGCTCGACTTACGACAAGGCGGTCGACAACAAGATCCTCGATTATTCGGGCTTCGTCCTCGACCTCCTCAAATCGGTCCGCAACGCCAAGCCGAACTATTCCGAAGTGTTCATAGATTCGCCGCTTGGCCTGGGGATCGCGCGGCTGGTCGTCGATCCCTTCAGCTACTGGATCAACACCTCGGCGCCGGGGGAGGTCGCCGCCTTCGAGGCGCTGCTGCGCGCCGGGCGCAGCCCGCTCGAAGCCGTGTGCGAACTCGCCGGCGTCGATCCCGTGCAGATTCTGGGTGATGCCGGCGGCCGGGAGCGCCGTTGGGACGGTCAATCGGATGGAGCCTCGGAATGACGCGCGCGCCCTCCCCGCATCCCGACCAGCTGCCGCTCGACTGGGAGCAGGACCCGGCCGTGCAGGCCGCCATCGAAGCGCGTGTCGCCCAGCGGGCGGAAGCGGCCGCCTTTCGCTGGCGGTTGCGGCTCGTCGCTATCGAAACCTTCATGATGGGCGCGCTGGTGACGATCGCCGGCCTCGCGCTTCACCAGCCTTTCCTGCCCGCGCTGCGCGCCGGGATCATCGTCGCGGCCGCCTGCTTTGCGAGCGGCATGTTGCTGATCGGTATTTCCGGCGCCTGCGGCAAGCTGGTGTCGCACCTGCGGCAGTGGAGGCATCGGTGAACGGTATTTTCTCCTCGACACCGGCCCCTGGGCCTATCCGCCTGCTGGTCGGCAGCCAGGGCCTGCTGCTGGTTCAGTCCTGCATCGCCTGCCAGTTGCCCGCCGTGCCCGGTCGGTTCCGCCTGCTCGTCGTCCTCACAGCGATCATCGCTATGGCCGCCCTGATCAGCGCGGCGATCGGCGAGGATCGCAATGGCGGTCAGCCTGGATGGAGGCGTCGTCATGGTCGCTAGGTCTATGCATCGCCTCAACCAGGTTTTGTCCGCGCTGGCGACGCTGGCCCTTCCCTTCGCGACCTCGACAGCAGCCCTTGCGGGGACCAGTACCATCGGTCGCACCTGGCCCATCGCCGAACCCGACGCGCTAAGCGAGATCGAGGGCCAGGCCGCGCGCGTTCCCGATATGACGAAGGCCTTCGGGCCGCGCGAACGCTGGTCGGCGATGAAAGCAGCGGCGCTCGGAGTTTCCCACGCGGATCGGAGCCGCACGGTGGTCCCTTTCTATACGCTCGACCAGGATATCCGCCT
Source organism: Novosphingobium sp. (assembly GCF_036820275.1). Taxonomy (GTDB): domain Bacteria; phylum Pseudomonadota; class Alphaproteobacteria; order Sphingomonadales; family Sphingomonadaceae; genus Novosphingobium. The sequence goes on along the minus strand of NZ_DAISLT010000018.1, from coordinate 5,747 downwards.
GCCAGAGGGCAAGCTGCTCTATGCCAAGGGCTACAGCTTCAATCCGCTCGCCTACGTGTCGCTGCCCCAGCGGCTGATCGTCGTGCATCCGCGCGAACTCGACTGGGCGCTACGCACTGCAAGGCCCGCCGACTTCATCCTGCTCGCGAGCGGCAGTCCTGGCGATGCCGATGCCATCACGCTCGGCGAACGGCACGGCCGCGCGCTGTTCCTGCTCGAGGAGCGCGTCAAGGCGCGGCTCGGCCTGACCGTCGCGCCGGTGATCGTCGCGCAGCACGGGCAGAAGCTCGTGCTTACCGAAGTGGACGTGGTTGAAGTGTACGGGGCGAAAGCCGCGCGAAAGGCGCCGCAATGACTATTCTGATCGTCTACGGGATCGGCAACAAATCAATGTCCGATCAGTTCGCGCAGCGTCGCGATCGGCAGGAACAGCCGAAGCGGCTGCCCCGGAAGCTCCGCGAATCCATGCCGCAGGTAGAAGTCCTTCCGTCGGGCGACCTGGACAGCATCTCCGCAATCGAGAACGTCGATCAGGACCAGCGCTATGCCCACCGAGCGTTCGGCCTCGACGATGCGCCAGAGGCTGTCGACGAGCAGGTCACGACCAAGGCCCCTGCCCTGGACGCGCCGGTCGACGCCGATCATCGAAATGAAGACAGCCGGTATTTCTCCGTGGCCGGGCCGTGTCCTTGCATAACGCGCCGGCAGATCGCGGTATGCAATGGCCGAGGCGTTCTGGGCGTAGAAGCCAAGCACCTTGCCCTGCCCGCCATCGAGGACGAACGTTCGCAGATTTGCCGCACGGGTCAGCTTGGCTGCGGTCTGGCGGAAGAAATTATCGACCTGCGCGACGCCGCTTTCGAATGTCGTGCGATCGTGCCGGGCGACATCGAGCGGCTCGGTAATGGGTCGGTACATGAACTCGTGCGTCGCTCAGTTGGACAGGTAACGATCGCGATACTGGGCAAATGCACTACGCATCGCCTCGGTCGGCGGAGAGGGATTCTCGAGGGCGTCGAGCAGAGCGACCGCGTCTTCTCCGCGAAGAACCGTCCGCTCCTGCGCTTCGATGACCTCGAGCGCGGCCTTGTAAGCCGCGTTCATGGCGAAAGTGGAATCGTCGACGCCCGACACCGCCGCGGCGTACTGGATGACCTCCTTGATACGCGGCTTCGTCCGGAAGCTCATACGCTCGGTAGCGCGCTCCTCGACCTTCGCAGCAATATCCACGAACTTGTTCATCACTCTCGCCTTCGCTTCCCAACCAGCGCAATGTACGCCAATCTGGCGCACATTTCAATGTCACTGCGCAAGCCCATGCTCTTCTGCCGTGTCGGAAAGATGGTCCTATTTCCATCGCGACGCGGCATCCTCGCGCTCGCTGCCGGCTTAGCCCTGGCGACGCTTCCGAGCGTACCAGCCCATGCCTCCAAATGCGAAGCGGGCACGGCGTTCAACCCGATCACCAAGGTGCGCTGGAACTGCATCTTCCCGATCACCATCGGCGGCGTGAAGGTCGGCCCCAGCGAACCGCTCGGCAAGGCGCTCGACGCCCAGTCGGCGTCCAAGCCGCTCTGCGCCTGCCGCAAGGGCGTGACCTTCTGGTTCGGGGTGAAGGTCAGCTTCTGGTCCCCTAACCGCACGGTCGATGTCGTGACCGAACCGGGCTGCATGATGGCGCTCGGCGCGGACATCATGCCGACCGGCGGCAAGCTGCAGGGGAGCCAGAGCAGCCTCGCCGACGGCACGAATACGCGCAAGATGTTCGCGCAGATGCACTACTACATCTCGCCGGTCTGGAAGATGCTCGACATGTTCACCGACCTGCCGTGCATCGAGGACGACGGCTTCGACGTCGCCCTCATCACCGAGGTCCTGCCGACCTGGCAATCGGCGACGCTGGGCGCGATCATCCAGCCCGAGGCGATCCTCTTCGGCAACCCGGCCGCGGGACTTGCCTGCATGGCCGACAGCGCCGCGGCTGCCGCGGGCAAGGTCGTCGATCCGCTGTTCTGGTGCATGGGCTCGTGGGGCGCGACCTATCCGGTGGCGGGCGACATTCATTTCGGGGACAGCGTCGAGGCCTGGGCGGGTCTTGCCGCGCGCGGCCTCTTCATGATGGGGAGGCTCGGCGCGCTCACAATCAGTTCGGCCGACGGCTGCTCTTTCATCCCCCAACCGGTGTGGGCCAAGAGCCGCTACAAGTTCCAGCTGATGGAGCCGGTCAAGGGCGGCAGCTGCGTCAATGTCGGCCGGCCCGGCGCGCTGTGGACCAGCGCGAAGCATGCGCCCGGCAAGGACAACGCCCAGTTCATGCTCTTTGAAAAGACGATCTGCTGCGCCGGGGTATCGACGCCGTGAGCAGGTCGCCTTCCGACAACCGCGTGAAAGCGCCCGGGATCAGCCGGTGGCCTGCCCGTCAGCCCATCACACCCGGCGTTTCCATCGCGGTCAGACCGGCGCCGTTTCCCCCCTGCGGTGTCGGTCGGGCGGTCGGCGTGGCCTTCAACACAGACGATGGACAGGCGGTGCGCCCCTCCTCGCCGTCTGTCGTCGTGGCCACGCTGACCGTCTTCGAGGGGCAAGCCGTGTTCAGGGCCGAGAGGCCGCATAGCGACGGCGGCGTTCTGCTGTTTCGTTTGCGTCGCGGCTCGCGCAGGCTGGCGCCAGGCGAGATCCAGCCATGAAGGCGTGCGCCCTGTTCCTTGTCACAGTGCTCGGGTTTTCCGCGGGGCTGCACGCGCAGACGCCGGAGGACCGCGCCCGCGCCGCGGCCGCCGCCGCGCGCGCCAAAAGCGCGGACAGCGATGCGCTGCTCGATAACTACGTGACACCGGGGATGGCGGGCCAGAGCATAACCACGGTGGACTCCTCCAAAGCGTTTACGCCCGATCTCGCCTGCCAGAAGACCGCGACTTATCTGGAATTGCTTGCGCAGCCGAATACCACCGGCGATATCGGCACACTCAGCATTTCGCGCGACAGCGATCTCGACGGCAGCTTCGACGAGGCGCTGACGGTGCCTGTCGTCACCTCGGGCATCTGCGCCAACGGGATTATCTCCTGTAACCCGGGGACGTGGGACGCCTGCCGGTTCTTCCGCTGGAATACCGCGACCTCGGGAGCGCTCAAGCTCAGCGAGGTCGAGCTGACCGAGCTTGCCGGCTGTTACTGCGTCAACAACAGCTGCGGCAACAACCTGGTGTGGGGCAACATCGCCTCGGTGCTGAAGGACCTCGGGGGCGGCGTCGTCGGCGCGCTCACCACGTCGGACGCGCGCATCGCCATTTCGCAAGTGGCGATCGATGGGCCGATCATCCGCTACACCGGCGCCCAGACGACCTCGTGCACAGCGCAGTCCGATGTCGGCGCCGCCGCGTACAAGAGCAATCCCGGCGCCATCTCGAGCGACGCCTCCGCCGCCGCGCAGGCCAGCAGCGTGTTCCAGGCGCTCGCTGCCTCCTCGACCGGCACCGGCACGTCCGAAGTCAGCCGCAGTTGCACCATTACCCGGCAGATCACCCAGGAAGAAATCACCATCGAGAAGATCATCGACCGGGTCGCGGGCGGCTATGCGACCTCCGTGACGGGCAGCGAGGCCGTCACCTTCCTCATGGGCTCGCCGTCCGACAACAGTCTTTCGGGCGGATCCTGCTCGATCTTCGATTTCCACATGACGCTGCGGGTCAAGGACAGCGATCGCCTGCGCCAGGTCCTGCTCACCCGTTTCGGCGCCGACGACTGGGCGCAGCTCCGCGTCGACGGCGAACTGCTGGGTTCCGGGCCGCAGACCTGGACCGGAACCGGATTGCCGCCGGGCAAATGCGAGAAGAAGAGCGCCTTCTACCTGAACCCCGCGCTCGATCTGACCTCGCGGATGACACAGGGCGATCATGACATCTGGCTGCGCGTCGCGGTGGCCGAAGGCGGCGAAGCCTATGCCGCGATCGATGCGAGCGTCGATACCGGATGCAAGACGAGCGAGCAGCTCGTCGACACCTGTTCCGGCTATGGGGCGAACGATGCCTGCCGGCTGCAGGATGAAGTGGTCGACGGCGTCACGACGTTTCGCAGCGGCGTCAATACCGGCCTCTCGCCGCTGCCGCAGACGCGGGTATTTGGAACCGGCGCCTGCACCGCGCAGATCGCCCGCGACTTCTTCCTGCGCGAGCGGACCTACCGGTGCACCGTCGATCTGGGAACATCGGCCGAACCCGATCTCTCGCGCGGCGCCTATATCATCGATCACTCGGCCGAGACCCTGCTCGCCGACCGGGTGGCGAACGCCGACGGCAGCTACAGCCTCACCACCCGCAGCTTCTCGATGCCCGAGCGCGGCAGCGTCAGCGCCTGCGAGCCGATCTGCAAGACCCGCAAGGCGGAAGGGAACACGGCAGTCGCCCCCGATGGCGTGACCGGTTCGAAGCAGACCGATCCGACAGGCTGGGACTATTACTACCGCACCTGCCAGGACAGCAACGTCTGCCCGGCCGGGGACGGCGAGGAACTCGTGGAGGGCTGCGGCTGTCTCGATGATTTTCCCGAAGCGGCGGTGATGATGCAGACGGTACGCCTTGGCGGGGCGGACATGGTCTGCACGAGCACCGTGCGATGAGCGCCGTGCGGTCCCTCCTTGCAGCGGCGATGCTGCTCATGTCCGGCGTGCTGGTGTTTCCCGCAGGCGCGTCCGCCCAGCAGCTTTGCGCGGCCGACCTCGACGGCAACGGCGATGCCGCCGACGAAGGCGAAACGGCCACCTGTCATCTGACCGCTTCGGGTGGTTGGATGTGCCCGATCGGCCAGGCGACGTGCGAGGCGGACACGGCAGGCGCGCTCCACTGCCCGCTCGGCGATCAATATGCATGCGAGGTTCCCGCGAGCGGCGGCGCGGCCGCGTGCTCGGCCAACACATGCATCGACACCGGCGCCAATCCCGTCGTCGAGGAAGCGGCGCTCGACGATCCCGGGGTCGAGGCCGACGGCGGCGTCGATGCGGACGGCAATTGCCTGGGCACGATCGAGATATTTTCGGGCCGCGCCGCGCGCTGTCGTCCCGCAGGTCTCAGCACCACATTCCAGAACTGCTGCAAGGACAAGGGCAAGATCGTCAAGGACGGCATGGGCGGTTCGATCTCGTCGATCTCGACCAAGATCGCCGTCGCCAAGGGCATCTTCACTGGCCTCAAGGCGGCCTACACCGCCTTCAAGGCGGGCGCGACGGCGAGCCAGGCGGCAAGCGCAGGCGCCAATGCGATCATCGTCGGCATCGATCCCACTTCGATCGCGATCAGCCTTGCCGTCAATTTCATGATCGAGGTGCTGCTGCAGGGCTGCGACCAGGAGGACATGGAAGTGGGCATGCTGCGCGGCTCGGGGATGTGCCACGAGGTCGGCAGCTATTGCTCGTCGAAGATCCTGGGCATCTGCGTGCAGAAAGCGAAAGGCCACTGCTGCTTCAACACCAAGCTCGGCCGCATCATCCAGGAACAGGGACGCCCCCAGCTCAAGAGCTTCGCCGAGAAGGGCTGGGGCACGGCGAAGAAGCCTTACTGCCGCGGCTTCACGGCGGAAGAATTCCAGGCGCTCGATTTCAGCAGGATGGATCTCTCGGAATATTACGAGGAGATCGAAACGCGCGCCCAGAGCGAAATCCAGATCGACATGAAGGACAAGATCGATGCCTATATGCAGACGATCAGCAACTAGGCGTGGCCTGCTCGTGGCAGGCCCTGTCTACTTGGTCGGCC
>NZ_DAISLT010000017.1:0-121381 GCF_036820275.1 Novosphingobium sp. | reverse complement strand
CCAGCTTCACGCCGGTCACCTTGTGGCCGTCGCCTTCGAGGCACTCGACCGCGACGCCAGTGCGCAGGTCGACACCGTGCGTCCGGTGCTCCCTCTGGTAGAACTCCGAGAGCGGCTCTCCGGCCACGCGCGCCAGCACGCGCGGCAGCGCCTCCAGCAGCGTGACCTTGAGCCCCAGCTTCGACAGCACCGCCGCCGCTTCGAGACCGATATAGCCGCCGCCGATCACCACCACGTTCGTCGTGCCCGCATCGACTTCGGCCATCAGCGTGTCGCAGTCCTCGCGGGTGCGCACGGCATGGACCCCGGCGAGGTCGGAACCCGAGCACGAGAGCCGCCGGGGATCGCCGCCGGTCGCCCAGACCAGCTGGCCGTAGCCATGGGTCTCACCGTTCGAGAGCGTCAGTTCATGCGCCTCGGGATCGACCTTGGTGACTTCGGTGCCGAGCTTGAAGGTGATCTCCTTCTCGGCCCAGAACGTCGGCGGGCGGATGTAGAGCCGGTCGAACGTCTTCTCGCGCGCGAAATATTCCTTGGAGAGCGGCGGGCGCTCGTAGGGATATTCCGGCTCGCGGCCGATGACGGTGATGGTTCCCTCGAACCCGTTCTGGCGCAGGGCCAGCGCGCATTGCGCGCCCCCGTGTCCCGCTCCCACGATGACGACGTCTGCCCGATCGGCCATCACACGCGCTCCATCAGCAGGGCAAGGCCCTGCCCGACGCCGATGCACATGAAGGCCAGCGCATGGCGTCCGCCGCCGCGCTGAAGTTCCTCGACCGCCGACATGGCAATGCGCGCGCCCGACATGCCCAGCGGATGGCCCAGCGCGATGGCCCCGCCGTTGGGGTTCACACGCGGGTCGGCGGGATCGATCCCGAGATCGCGCAAGGTGGCGATGGCCTGGCTGGCGAAAGCCTCGTTGAGTTCGATGACGTCGAGCCGGTCCACGGTGAGGCCGCTGCGGGCGAGCACCTTGCGTGCCGCCTCGATCGGCCCGGCGCCCATCACGCGCGGGGCGATCCCGGCCGCCGCCATGCCGATCACGCGGGCGCGCGGGGTAAGTCCGTGGCGCTTCGCGGCCTCCTCGCCGGCAACCAGCATGGCGGCCGCGCCGTCGTTGAGACCCGAGGCATTGCCCGCTGTCACCGTGCCGTCCGGCTTTACCACCGGCTTCAGATTCGCCAGCGCCTCAAGGCTGGTCGCGCGCAAATGCTCGTCACGATCGAAGACGATCGGATCGCCCTTCTTCTGCGGGATCGTCACGGGCACGATCTCGGCCGCGAAGCGGCCGCTCGCCTGCGCCGCCCCTGCCTTTTCCTGGCTGGCGAGGGCGAAGCGGTCCTGTTCCTCACGGCTTACCTGCCACTGCTCGGCGACGTTCTCACCGGTCTGCGGCATGGTATCGACACCATAGGCGGCCTTCATCGCTGGGTTGACGAAGCGCCAGCCCAGCGTGGTGTCCTCGATCTTCTGCCCGCGTCCGAAGGCGCTGTCCGCCTTGCCCATCACGTAAGGTGCGCGGGTCATGCTTTCGGCACCGCCTGCGATCAGGAAGTCCGCATCACCGCTACGGATCGCCTGCGCCGCCATGCCCAAGGCATTGAGGCCCGAGGAGCAGAGGCGGTTGACGGTGACGCCCGGCACGCTCTCGCCCATGCCCGCCAGCAGCACGGCCATGCGCGCGACATTGCGGTTGTCCTCGCCCGCCTGGTTGGCGCAGCCGAGGATCACGTCGTCGAGCATGGACCAGTCCGCTTGCGGATTGCGCTCCATCAGCGCCTTGAGCGGCAGGGCGGCAAGGTCGTCGGCCCGCACGGCGGCGAGCGAACCGTTGAGCTTGCCGATGGGGGTGCGGACGGCATCGCAGATGAAGGCCTGGGTCACGGGATCAGCTTTCGAGGAAGGAGACGAGCGCGGCGGCAAGCGCCTCGGGGGCTTCGAGCGGGGCGAGATGGGCGGCTTCCAGCGCAGCATGGCCTGCGCCGGGGATGCGGGCGAGGAGATGCTCGCCGTGCCCTTCCAGCGGCGTGGAGGTGTCGCGAGTGCCGGTCACCACCAGCACCGGGCAGGCGATGGCGGCAATGCGGTCTGCAAGGTCCATGTCGCGGATCGCCGCGCCGCAACCGGCATAGCCTTGCGGATCCATGGTCAGGAGCTGGCGGCGCACGGTCTCGTAGACGGCAGGCTCGGCTCTGTCCGAAAGGAAGCGGCCCATCGCCAGATCGGCGATAGCGGCCATGCCCTCACCGCGTACTTTGGCGATGCGGTCGTTCCAGGAAGCGCTGTCCATCGTCGCGGAAGTGCAGATCGGTGCCAGCTTCGTCACGCGCTCAGGCGCGCGGAGTGCCAGTTCCATGCCGATCATGCCGCCCAGCGAGACACCGGCCAGCGCGAAGGATTGCAGTCCGGCGTGATCGGCCACCGCCAGCACGTCATCCGCCAGCATGGCCATCGAGAAGTCGCCCGGCTCGGCCGTCGAGGCACCGTGGCCGCGCGTGTCGATCCGCAGCAGGGCGAAGCGGTCGCGCAGATGGGGCAGGACGGCGTCCCACAAATCCATATCCGTGCCGATCGAATTGAGCAGCACCAGCGCCGGGGCCTCATCGCGCCCATCGCGCTTCCAGTAGAGAGCGGCTCCGGGAACCTGGGTAAAAGGCATGGTTCAATCCTCCGGGGCAATGGTGACGCGCAGACCGTCCAGCGCGGCGGTCAAGGCGATCTGGCACGAGAGGCGCGAGTGCGCGCCGCGATGATCGGAGGAATCGAGCAGGTCGTTCTCGTCCTCTCCGGGCGCACCGGTCGTCTCCGCCCAGCCCTCGTCCACAAAGACATGGCAGGTCGCGCAGGAACAGCAGCCTCCGCAAAGCGCGAGCAGTTCGTCAAACCCGCTGTCGCGGATCGCTTCCATCACGGTGACGCCCTCGCGGGCGTCGATCGCGGTTTCGTCTCCGGAACGGTCGACGACTATCAGTTTCGGCACCTGGATGTTCCTGTCTTACGCCGTTTCGAGCGTGTTGACGAAAGGCGCGCCGGTCTTGTCGGTGACTTCCTCCAGCGTGACGCCGGGGGCGAGTTCCAGCAGGGTCAGCCCGCCCGCCTTGCGGTCGATGGCGAAGACGGCCAGATCGCTGACGATCATGTCCACCACGCGCTTGCCGGTGAGCGGCAGGGTGCAGGCGGGCAGGATCTTGGGATCGCCGTGCTTGGAAACGTGGTCCATCACCACGATCACCTTCTTCACCCCGGCGACGAGGTCCATGGCCCCGCCCATGCCCTTCACCATCTTGCCCGGGATCGTCCAGTTGGCGAGGTCGCCCTCGGCCGAGACTTCCATCGCGCCCAGCACGGCCATGTCGATATGGCCGCCGCGGATCATTGCGAAGCTGTCCGCACTGGAGAAGAAGCTGGAGGTGGGCAGCGCGGTGATCGTTTGCTTGCCGGCGTTGATGAGGTCGGGATCGACGTCCTCGTCATAGGGGAACGGGCCGATGCCGAGCATGCCGTTCTCGCTCTGCAGCGTGACCTTGATGCCGGCCGGCACATGGTTCGCCACCAAGGTCGGAATGCCGATGCCGAGGTTCACGTAGTACCCGTCGCGCAGTTCCTTCGCGGCGCGGGCGGCCATTTCATCGCGGGTCCAGCTCATCAGACAGTTTCCCTCTCGCGAACGGTGCGCTTCTCGATGCGCTTCTCGTTGATGGTCGAAAGCACCACGCGGTCGACGTAGATGCCGGGGGTGTGGATGCAGTCCGGATCGAAAGTGCCGGCGGGGACGATCTCTTCGACCTCGGCCACCGTGACCTTGCCCGCCGTCGCCATATTCGGGTTGAAGTTGCGCGCGGTCTTGCGGAACATCAGGTTGCCCTCCTCGTCAGCGCGCCAGGCCTTGATGATCGACAGGTCGGCGCGCAGCCAGGTTTCGCGCACGTATTCCTCGCCCTCGAACACTTCGACCGGCTTGCCTTCGGCGACCACGGTGCCGACGCCGGTCTTGGTGTAGAACGCCGGAATGCCCGCGCCGCCCGCGCGAATGCGCTCAGCCAAAGTGCCCTGCGGGTTGAGTTCCAGTTCGAGTTCGCCCGAGAGGTACTGGCTTTCGAACAGCTTGTTCTCGCCCACGTAGGAGGAGATCATCTTCCGGATCTGCCGGCTCTCCAGCAGCATCCACAGACCGAAACCGTCCGCGCCTGCATTGTTGGAAATGACCGTCAGGTCCTTCACGCCCGCCGCCCGGATCTCGGGGATCAGGCTCTCGGGATTGCCCGAAAGGCCAAACCCGCCCGACATGATCGTCATGCCGTCGAACAGCAGGCCATCGAGGGCTGCGGCGGGGCTATCGTAGATTTTCGACATCGAGTGTCTCCTTAACCGAGGTCGCCGCCCGCGACGGGCAGCACGGTGCCGGTCACGTAGCTGGCCTCGTCTGAGGCGAGGAAAAGGATCGGGGCGATCTGCTCCTCAAGGGTTCCGTAGCGCTTCAGGAAGGCGGAGGAGGTCACTTGCGCCACTGCCTCGGCCATCCACGCCTGTTCTGCCGGGTTGTCGCCTTCGGCGTTCCGGGCGACACGGCGGGGGGGAGCGCTCGTGCCGCCCGGTGCCGTTGCAACGACACGAATGCCGCTTTCCGCATATTCCATGGCCAAGCTCTGGGTCAGGCCGTTGATCCCGCCCTTCGCCGCCGAATAGGGCACCCGGCGAATGCCGCGCGTGGCGTTGGAGGACAGGTTCACGATGGTCCCTGCGCCCTGCTCCAGCATCGTCGGCAGCACGGCGTGACAGCAGTAGAGCGTCGGCATCAGCGAGCGGCGGATTTCCGCGTCGATCTGCGCGGGCTCGAACTCGGCATAGGGCCGCATCCGGATCGCGCCGCCGACATTGTTGATGAGGATGTCGATCCGCCCGAAGGCTTCGACGGCGCGTGCCATCGCCGCCGCTGCGCCCTCGTAGGTCTCAAGGTCGCAGCAGACGGAGACTGCTTTTCCGCCAGCCGCCACGATGGCCTGCTCCACCTCGGCCACGAAGTCGGCGCGGTCGACCAGAACCACGCTCGCACCCTCGGCAGCGGCGCGGGTAGCGACACCGGCCCCGATGCCCTGCGCCGCGCCGGTCACGACCATCACCTTGCCTGTAAAACGTCCTGCGAAGATCACGGCCCCCTCCTCAGACGTGGTAGATGTCGATGACCTGATGAATGTAGTCGTCCTTCAGGACGATCTTCTTCTTCAGGATCAACGGCGTCTCGCCAGCAGTATCCAGCGTCAGGAACGTGGTTCCGAAGAACTGCTGCGTCTGCTGGTAGCGGTGGCTGAGCGTGTGCCAGTTGTAGCGCAAGTCCACCTGCCTTTCCCGGCTCTCCAGCACTTCGACATTGCCGATGAAGTGAGCAGAGCGCGGCTCGGGCGTGGAGGCGGAGGACCGCTCGGTGTTCAGGCGGTAGACGCGGTCTTCCAGGCCCTGCCGATTGGCGTAGTAGATCAGCGAGATTTCGGTCTGCGGATCGGTGCAGAGCGCGTCATCGTCGGTCCAGGCGGGCATCCAGTATTCGACCTGGGGCGAATAGCATTCCAGCCACTCGTCGAACCGGCGATCGTCCAGCAGCCGCGCCTCGCGGTAGAGGAAGGCGCAGATCTCGCGGTAGGACAGGGCTTCACGGGTCATGTCGAGCGTGCTCATTCCGCCGCCTCCATCATCGGCGGCTGATTGGCCGCATCCTTCGCCAGACCGTCGAGCATGATCTGCGCCCAGAATTCGTGCTGGCGCACGAACAGGCCCTCGTCCTCGCTGCGCTCGCTGGAGAGCAGCGGGTTCATGCCCATGGCCTTGGCATTGGCGTCCGCGCCGTGGATCCAGCGGGTAGCGCCGCGGCTGAGGTCGTTCCACAGTTCGCCCGCGCCTTCGTAGGCCTTCTGGCAGCTGCGGAACTCCTCCAGATCGTCAGGCGTGCCCATGCCGGTGACATTGAAGAAATCCTCGTACTGGCGAATGCGGTGGGCGCGGTCCTCGGCGCTTTCGCCCTTCGGCGCGTAGCAGTAGATCGTCACTTCGGTGGTGTGCACGTCGATCGGGCGAACGACGCGGATCTGGGTCGAGAACTGGTCCATCAGGAACACGTTGGGATAGAGCGCCAGATTGCGCGTCTGCTCGATGATGAACTTCGCCCGGTCCTCGCCCAGCCGAGCGTCGAGTTCCGGCTTGTGGTTCCAGATCGGCCGCACTTCGGGATTGATCACCTGCGTCCACAGCAGGATGTGCCCGTGCTCGAAACCATAGACGCCGCTGGCGGGCGCCTTGGACCAGCCATTGGCGTCCACCGCCTTGGTCCCGCCCTCAGCGCGGCGACCCATGGTGGACTGGTAGTTTTCGTGAACGGAGCTGACGTGATAGCCGTCGCAGCCGTTCTCCATCTGCATCTTCCAGTTGCCGTCGAAGGTGTAGGTGGAATTGCCGGTCAGCACTTCCAGTCCCTCCGGCGCCTGATCGACCATCTGGTCGATGATGACCTTAGCCTCGCCGAGATGCTGTTCCAGTGGCAGCACGTCATGGTTCAGCGATCCGAACACGAAGCCGCGATAGCTTTCGACGCGCACTTTGGTCAGGTCGTGCGAACCCTCATGGTCGAAGCTGTCCGGATAGGCGCCGGTGCTGGCATCCTTGGCGCGCAGAAGCTTGCCGTCGGTCTTGAAGCTCCAGCCGTGGAACGGGCAGACGAACAACGGCTGGTTGCCCCGCTTGCGGCGGCACAGCTTGGCGCCGCGATGCGCGCAGGCATTGACCACGCCGTTGATCGCGCCGTCCTTGGCACGGGTCAGGATCACGGGCGTGCGCCCGATGAAGGTCGTGAAGTAATCGTTCTTGTTCGGAAGCTGGCTTTCGTGGGCCAGATAGACCCAGTTGCTTTCGAAGATGTACTTCATTTCCAGTTCGAACAGCGCCGGATCGGTGAAGACGTCCCGACGGCAGCGGAACTCTCCGGTTTCGACGTCATCGACCACGGCGGTCGAGACCCGGTGCATGAGGTGTTCGTACATGATCCTGTCTCCCGTGTTGTTGTTGGCGGTCAGGCCGTTTCTGTTTCCGGCTCGACCTCGGCGCGAGCGCGGGACGAGAAGTGCTCGTCATCCGCATCGGCGGCGCGCTGCATCTGGAAGTCGAACTGGATGTAGGCGCTGTCGCCCTGGCGGCTGGGCACCGGCAGCAGACCCTCGCGGGTGCCGAAGGCGAAATCGTCGGCCGCGAAAGGATCGTCGCCGAAGTTGATCTGCGTCGTCAGCGTGCGATAGCCCGGCGCCTCGATGAAGAAGTGCACGTGGGCGGGGCGATTGCCGTGGCGACCCAGCGCCTGCATCAGCTGATCGGTCGATCCGCCGGGCGGCACCGAGTAACCGCTCGGCTGCTTGGAATGGAACGCATAGCGGCCGTCCTTGCCCAGCTTGATGCGGCGGCGGTTGTTGAACGGGGTCTGCTCGCCGGTCGGGTCGAAGTGCGAATACCAGCCCTTCGAATTGGCATGCCAGACGTGGACGATCGCGTTCTCCACCGCCTCGCCGGCCGGGCCGGTGACACTGCCGGTCATGTGCAGGACGGTGGTGCCCTCGTCCTCGTCGACGGAGAGGTTCACATTGCCTTCCACCAGCGGCGCACCGGCGACATAGAGCGGGCCCTCGATGGTGCGCGGGGTGCCGCCGGAGAGGCCGGCCTCGGCATCCTTGGCGTCCATGTAGAGGTCCAGGAAGTGCTCAAGGCCGGTGCCCGGCACAATCAGGCCGATCTCGCCCGCGCTGTCCGAAAGGTACTTCATGGCGAGCCAGAACTCGCTTTCGGAGATGTCGTGGCGGACGATCAGCTCCATCACCGATTCGGTAAGGTCGCGCATGATCGCCTTGAGGCGCGGGCTGCCGCCGCTCTCGTTCACGCCGGCGGCGCGGTCGAGCAGCTGCTGGATTTCCGGGGTCTTTACGAAGCTGACGTCCATTTTGTTCTCTCCCAAGGACTGTATTCAGTGGCTCCGGCGATCAGCGATCGTCGTCATGGATGGAGGATGGGTGCCGGCAGAGCGGCGTGATTTTCATGGTCATGAAGGGGTAGAGCGGCAGGCCCATCAGCGTGTCGTGCAGCGCCGCATTGCTCTCGACATCGAAGATCGAGACGTTCGAATAGAGCCCGACCTTGCGCCAGATGTGGCGCCAGATGCCCGCCTGCTGGAGCTTCTGGAAATAGGCCTTCTCGGCCGCCTTGATCTTCGCGGCTTCTTCCGCGTCGAAATCCAGCGGGATGTTGACGTCCATTTCGACCATGAACAGCATGCCTCAGGCTCCTGCATTTACGGCGTGAAGGCGCGGACCCGAACGGTCACGCCGGAAGAATTCGACCTTGTCGGGATCGAGCGCGATGCCGAGGCCAGGGCCGGTCGGCACCTTCAGCGAAAAGTCCCCGTAGCCGAGCGGCTCGGTCAGAATTTCCTCGGTCTGCAGCAGCGGGCCGAACAGCTCGGTGCCCCAGGCCAGCTCGGGAACGGTGGCGAAGACATGGGCCGAAGCCGCCGTGCCTACGCCGCCCTCCAGCATCGTGCCGCCATAGAGGCCGATACCCGCCGCCGTGCCGATGGCGGCGACTTCTGCCGTGGCGAACAGCCCGCCCGACTGCGCAATCTTCAACGCGAAGACGCCCGCCGCCCCGGCAGAAGCAATCCGCAGCGCGGTGCGCGGCCCGTGCAGCGCCTCATCCGCCATCAGCGGCACGCCGCGCGTGGTGGCAAGGCGGGTCATCGCTGCAATGTCGTCCCCGGCGATGGGCTGTTCGACAAGGTCGCAGCCCACGTCCTGAAGCATCGCCATGCCCAGCTTGGCCTGCGCCTCGCTCCAGTTCTGGTTCACGTCCACGCGCACGCTGGCCCGGTCACCCAGCGCCTTGCAGATCGCGCCGACATGGGCGACGTCCTGTTCCACGGTGCGCTTGCCGATCTTCAGCTTGAAGATGCGGTGGCGGCGGAGGGAGAGCATTTCCTCGCCCTCGGCAATGTCGCGCGCGGTGTCGCCGCTGGCGAGGGTCCAGGCCACCGGCATATCGTCGCGCACGCGGCCGCCGCCGATGAGTTCGGAGACCGGCACACCCAGCCGCTTGCCCGCCATATCCAGCAGCGCGGTTTCGACCGCGCACTTGGCGAAGTGATTGCCGCGCACGCACTTGGCCACTTTGGCCATCGTCGCGCCGACACGGCTGATGTCGCAGGTCTTCAGGACCGGGACGATATACGTATCGATGGCGGACTTGATGCTTTCCGGGCTTTCCTCGCCATAGCTGAGGCCGCCGATGGTCGTGCCCTCGCCGATGCCTTCGACGCCGTCGCCGTCCGTCAGGCGGACGATCACCATCGCCTGCGAATGCATCGTGGTCATGGCCAGAACATGCGGGCGGATCGTCGGTACATCGACGATTAAGGTATCAGCTTGGCTCAACAGGGCCATTGCAGCGACTCTCCCGAATGTTTAGCTTTCGATAGGAAAGTTAGGCCTCACTCGCAGCGGCTGCAAAGATCAATGCGGTTACGGGCCTATACCTGAGAGGTATATTATCGTGATGGACGTGCGCCTTCTGCGCTATTTCGTGGCCGTGGCGGACGAGGGGAACTTCAACCGCGCCGCCGAACGCCTGCACATCGCCCAGCCGCCGCTTTCGCGCGCGATCCAGCAGTTGGAGGCGCATGTCGGCGCGCCCTTGCTCGATCGCGGCACGCGCCCGCTGCGGCTCACCGCCGTCGGCCGCCTGCTCCACGAACAGGCGCTGCAAGTGCTGGCACGCATGGAGGACGTGGAAGCCATGGTGCGGGCAGCCGCCACCAGCGAGCGGCGACGGCTGGTGATCGGTTTCGTCGCCTCCACCATCTATGCGCGCCTGCCCGAACTGATCCGCGAATTCCGCAAGGTGGCAGAAAACGTGGAACTGGTCATGGTGGAGGCGACTACGCTGGACCAGATCGCCGCGCTGAAGGACGGGCGCATCGATGTCGGCTTCGGGCGCATCCGCTTCGAGGACCCTTCGGTCCGCCGCATCATCCTGCGCAACGAGAAACTGGTGGCCGCCTTCCCGGTCGACCACCCGCTGGCCACCGGCAGCGGACCGATCTCGCTGCGCGACCTGGCCGACGAACCGCAGATCATCTATCCGCGCGCGCCCCGCCCCAGCTATGCCGACCAGGTCATCTCGCTGTTCCGCGATCATTCGATCGAGCCGCGGATCGTTCACGAAGCGCGCGAACTGCAGATCGCCATCGGCCTCGTCGCGGCGGAGGAAGGCATGGCTGTCGTCCCGGAATCGGTGCGCCGCGCGCGCAGCCACGACGTCGCCTTCCGCGAACTGGCGGAACCGGCCACATCCCCCATCATCATGAGCCACCGCCCGGGAGACCGCTCCCCCGAACTGGCGCTCATGGCCTCGGTGATCGCGCGGCAATATGCGCTGTGGGGCTACGATGTGCCCGCCGCGCTTGGCGAGGAATTGTGACCCACATGTTTCCGGCGATACCCCCTGCGTATTCGCATCGGACTTAAACGGTATTTGTTGAACCTTCGCAGCTCATTCACTTTCCCGGAAAATCACACAACGTGAAATGGGAGAGGAATCGATATGCAAGGTATCGATGTAAGTCGTCTTGTCGACGAAGCCAGATTCGGAAATCTGCACCTCAAGATAGTTATAGCCTGCGCGCTGCTTCTTATAGTCGATGGCTACGACGTATTCATTTATGGCGTCGTGCTTCCCAAGCTGATGGAGCAGTGGCAACTGACCGCGCCGCAAGCCGGTTCTTTGGCGAGTTGGGCCTTGTTCGGCATGATGTCCGGCGCGCTTCTGTTCGGACCGATGGGTGACCGGATCGGCCGCAAGAAATGCATCACCCTCTGCTTCACCCTGTTCAGCGCCGCGACCTTCCTGAACGGCTTCGTGACGACGCCGACGATGTTCGGCGTGCTGAGGTTCGCCGCAGGCCTGGGCTGCGGCGGGCTGATGCCCAATGCCGTCGCGCTGACCAACGAATATGCCCCCAAGCGGATGCGCAGCACCCTCGTGGCGCTGATGTTCAGCGGCTATGCCGTGGGCGGCATGGTCGCGGCGGGCCTGGGCATCTGGCTGCTGCCCCGGTTCGGCTGGCAGGCAATGTTCCTGGCCGCCGCCGTGCCGCTGGCGCTGCTTCCGCTGATCCTGCGCGGCCTGCCGGAATCGGTCGGCTTCCTGGTGCGCAAGGGCGAGCAGGACAAGGCCCGCACGATCCTTCGCCAGCTCTCGCCGGAGGCCGCCTCCGGCGCGCCGCTGGTCCTGCGCGAGGCCGACGCGGGCCGCGCCTCGGTGAGCGAGCTGTTCCGGCATGACCGCACGCTGGGCACGCTCTCCATGTGGCTGTGCTTCTTCTGCTGCCTGCTGATGGTCTATGCGCTGGGTTCGTGGTTGCCGCAGCTGATGCGGAGCGCCGGATACAGCCTGGGTTCCAGCCTCTCGTTCCTGCTCGCGCTCAATTTCGGCGGCATGTTCGGCGCCATCATGGGTGGGCGCCTGGCCGACCGCTTCGGGCTGCCCCGCGTGGTCATGGCCTATTTCGCCCTGGGCGCGCTCTGCATCGCCCTGCTCGGCCTGAACAGCGCCATGCCGGTGCTCTACCTGCTGATCTTCATCGCGGGTGCAGGCACCACCGGCACGCAGATCCTGCTCTATGCCAGCGTCGCGGAGTTCTACAGCCTCTCCGTCCGCTCCACCGGGCTGGGCTGGGCCTCGGGAATGGGCCGGGTCGGCGCGATCGTCGGGCCGATGCTGGGCGGGCTGCTGCTCGCGGCCGAACTGCCGATGGCGCTCAACTTCCTCGCCTTCTCCATTCCGGGCCTGGTCTCGGTACTGGCGACCGCGCTCTACATGGTGAGCCGCCGCCAGCAGCGCAGCCGGGAAGCCTACGCCCTCGCGGCGTGAACGGACGATCATGACCACCACCATCGAGACGCTCCCGGCACAAGGCCAGACATCGATGATCCCGGCAATTGTCGCCGGGATCATCGCCACCACCATATCCTATGCCGGACCGCTGGTGATCGTGTTCCAGGCCGCGCAAGGGCTGGAGCCGGCGGTCGTTGCCTCGTGGATCTGGGCGATCTCGATCGGCAGCGGGCTCCTGGGCATCGTGCTGAGCTGGCGCTGGCGCGTGCCGATCGTGGTGGCGTGGTCGGCGCCCGGATCGGCACTGCTGGTGACGATGCTGCCGCAGACCGATTTCGCCACGGCCGTGGGCGCCTATATCGTCGCCAACCTCGCGGTGCTGGCGGTAGGCGCTTCGGGCGCGTTCGACCGGCTGATGAAGTACCTACCCGCCGCGATCACCGCCGCCATGCTGGCCGGCATCCTGTTCCGCTTCGTGATCGACATGATCGGCGCCGTGCCCTCCGCGCCGGTCATGGTGATCGCGATGATCGCCGCCTTCTTCGCCGGACGCGTGCTCGCCCCGCGCTATGCCGTATTGGCCGTGCTGGTGACGGGCGTGACGCTGACGGTGCTCGACGGCGGCCTCTCGGGCACGGTCGGCACCCCCCGCCTGACCATGCCGGTCTGGACCACGCCCCGGTTCGACTGGGCCGCCACCGCCAGCATCGCCCTGCCGCTGGCAGTCGTGGCGCTGACCGGGCAGTTCCTTCCCGGCATCGCCGTCCTGCGCGCCGCGGGCTACGAGACCCCGCCCGCGCGCCCGATCGTTTCGGCCAGCGCGATAGGCTCGATCCTGCTCGCGCCGTTCGGCTGCCACGGCCTGAACCTGGCGGCCTTCACCGCCGCGATCTGCCTCGGCCCGGATGCGCACCCCGATCCGGCGAAGCGCTATCTCGCGGGGATCGCGGGCGGCGTGACCTACCTTGTCTTCGGCGCCTTCGCGGCGACCGTGCTGGCCCTGTTCGCCACTTTGCCCAAGACGCTGATCGCCGCACTCGCCGGGCTGGCGCTGTTTCCGGTCGTCTCCGGCTCGCTCAGCACCGCCTTGCGCGCGGAGCGGGGCCGCGACGGAGCGCTCGTCACATTTGCAGTCAGTGCTTCGGGCATGACGCTGGCGGGCCTCGGCTCCGCCTTCTGGGGCCTGATCTTCGGCCTGGCCGTCCACTTGCTCCAGACTTTCGCATCCAGACCGCTGCGCAAGACGGCGACGACATAGCGGCCGCGATTGGCCGCCCCTTTCAGAACAAACGAAAAGAATCGGGAGAGTATCGATGTTCCAGATCATGGCGCATGCCCTGACCGCAGCCACCGCGCAGGTGCCCGCACACACCCCCGCGCCGGTATCGGCGCAAGCGCCCGCCGAGGCCCCCGCCACGACGCAGACCGCCGCGCCCACCGGGACCGAGATCCCGGCGCCGCAAAGCCCGAACCGCCCCAAGACGCCGAAGCCCGCGTTCAAACCGATCAACCACGACGAGGACTATTCCAGTTTCCGCACCGTGCGCGACGCCAACCTCTGGACCCGGATCAAGTACATTCCACTGGCGGGCAATACCTATGCCTCGCTCGGCGGAGAGCTGCGCCTGCGGCCCGAGTTGCGCATCGGCGAGCGCTGGGGGCGCGGCCCGCAGGATGACGACGGCAACTTCCAGCAGCGCACCCGTGTCTGGGGCGACCTCCAGATCGAAGGCCTGCTGCGCGCCTTCGTGGACCTGGAACACGCCACCAGCACCGGACTCGATTCCGTGGTCGCACCGATCGAGGAAGGCCGCCTGGACTTCAACCAGGCCTTCGTCGAAGCGCATGTTCCGGTCGGCAGTGCCCGGATCACCGCGCGCTTCGGTCGACAGGAAATCGGCATCGGCAACCAGACCGTGTTCGACATGCGCGAAGGCGCCAATACCCGCCGCTCGCTGGACCTGCTGCGCGTCATGGGCACGATGGGCCCGTGGGACGGCGGCTTCCTCACCGGCCATGCGGTGCTGGAAAAGCTGGGCACCTTCGACGATGCGACCAACCACGACTACGACCTGACCGGGCTCCACGCCGGACGCACTTTCGGCGCCGGAAGCCATACGGGCCGCGCCGAAATGCTGTTCGTTTCCTCCGACCGTGCCAGCGTGTCCTTCGCCACCGCGCCCGCCGCGCGCGACCGGCGCCGCACGCTCTCGCTGCGCTATGCCGGGAAGGCCGATGCCTGGAGCGTCGACGTCGAAGGCATCCGGCAATGGGGCTCGTTCGGGAACCTCGATATCGATGCCTATTACGTCACCGGCACCATCGCTCACGGCTGGCAGGGTGGCTGGAAGCCCAAGCTGGCCCTGCGCATCGACGTGGGTTCGGGCGACCGCAATCCCGGCGACGGAAAAGCCGGAACCTACGGCCCGCTGTTCCCGAAGCCGCTCACTTACAACGGCGACCTGGGACCGCATAACCTGACGATCTTCCAGCCGATGCTGACGCTTCAGCCGACGGCCAAACTGACGCTCGACTTTTCGGCGGCAGGGCTGTGGCGCACCTCGATCCACGACGGCGTCTATTCGCTGGGCGGGCAAGTGCTGCGCCGCGCCGACGAGACCGATTCCCGCTTCTTCGGAAAGCGGGCAACCGCAGCCGGGCGCTATGCCCTCAACCCTTTCACCACGCTCGGCTTCTACACGATCTACGGCGACGTTTCCGAGAAGTTCAAGCCGGGGCGCGACTTGTTCTACGCCGCCGCCTACCTGACCTTCCGCATATGAAATGGGCCTATTTTCCCGTCTTTACTTGCGATAAGCGTCATCGTCGCAACATCCGACCGAGGCTGCGTCAAAACGCTGCGTCAAGACGGACTGACAGCGGAGCAGGATGTACTGATCGGGCCCGGATTCCCTGGATGAGCGGCTGAACGCAGAAGATCCGGATCATGCGCTTCATCTTGTAGGCGAGAACCCTCATCCGAACAGCATCGACATTGTCATGTCTTATTATCTCTTGAGAACAGCGAAAGTCGTTTCGATGGCAAGCGACCGCGAAATGCGGGGTTGATCATTTCAGACGGGTTTCAACGGATCACTATGCAAAAGCGGCGGTGCTCATTCACGCTTCATGGAGCCGCTTGCACATTTCTGATAAAAACGTGATCGGGATTTTACGCGTTACGAAAGCTCTCTGTCAAAAATTCAAGATTTCGGAAAAGCCAGGGGAGCTTCAGACAGCTCGCTCAAAATGGCTGCTTCCAGGTTGGTGAAGCACAATTCTGTTGCGGATCATGGCAGGTTCATGGCGATCGGCTAACAATATCGGCCGTAACGAAAAGGGCGGCCACGCGGAGCCGCCCTTTCCCATTTGCATAATGCCGGATCCGAAACCCGGTCAGAACTGGACGCGAACGCCCATCGTCCAGCGGCTTCCCGACTTTTCGTACATGGTGGGGAAAGAGGGGTCCATGGTGTAACCCTTCGTCGCTTCCTTGGTGATGTTGAGGCCCTGTACTTCCAGACGGACCTTGTCCGTCAACTGGTAGCTGGCTGCGAAGTCGAGCTGGCCATAGGCGTCGCGGTAGACCGGATACATGTTGTTCTGCACGGCCTCGACGTACGCCCCCTTGCGGTTGAACGACAGGCGAGCTCCGATCGGACCCTTGTCGTAGTAAACGGTGACGTTGTAGACGTTGTCCGCGAGGCCGATCGGCGAAGTCGGTATGCCGAGATCGGACTGCCCCGTCAGTGAGCTGTCGAGGAAGGTGTAGTTAGCGTTGATACCGAAGCCATCCAGCATCGGAGTGATCATGCCGAACGGAATCACCGCCGCCAGTTCGACGCCGCTGACGGTGTACCACCCTTCGGCATTGACCGGCTGATAGACCTCGAAGTCATAGACGCCATCGATCGTGCCGTTGGCATTGTACTTGGTCACGTCGGGAACGATGCCGGTCATCTGGTTCTGGATGACGCCCTTGATCTTCTTCCAGAAGTACGAGGCGGAAAGGATGCCGCCGTTACCCAGGTATTGCTCGGCACCAACTTCCCACTGGTCGGCATAAGTCGGCTTGAGACCGGGGTTGCCGTCAGTGAAGCGGAAGTTGTTGAAGCTGGCCGTGCGCTTGTAGGCGAGATCGGTCAGCGCCGGGCGGATCAGGGTTTGCGAGGCAGCCGCGCGGATCAAGAGGTTGTCGGTGATCTCGGCCCGCAGGTTGATAGCCGGCAGAAGCTTGCTGTACGTGCCCGTGCTGGAAATCGGCGCGGGCGTGTAGCCGGTCGAGCCGTCCGCGTTCTGGATCTGGTGGAAGCCTTCGGACTTCACCTTTGTGTTGATGTAGCGCGCGCCTGCATTCACGAACAGCGGCACGGGTCCTAGATCGAAGCGGAAATCGATCATCCCGTACCCGGCAAAGGTCTCCTCACGAACCTTGTAGTAGTTGCTGTCCTGGAACGGCGTGACGAAGCCGTCCGGGCGGAAGAAGCTGCGTGCATAGTCGTTCGAAATCATCTGCCAGTCGAGATCGCGGACCTGATAGGACTGGCCGCCGACGATATCGGTGACGTTCTCCAGCGGGCTGTCGGACAGCTTGCGGGTGTTGACCCACTCGACGCTGCCCCGGGTCGGACTCTGCAGCTTTTCCTCGCCATACCAGCGCTCATTGGTCTTGTTGGTGTAGCGGCCGCCGAAGCTGATGCGCTTCAGGGCCTCGAACCCGGTAATCTCGAACTTGCGACTGACGTCGAGTTGGGCTGCGTACTTGTCGTCCTTGATCTTCTCCCGCGTGGTTTCATACGCTTCGAACAAGTACGAATTCGGCGAATTGTACATGTCGATCGTGCCGGCAGCATCGCTCGGGATCGTTTCGCCGCCCCTATCGGTATAGCGGGTGCGCGAAGGCGCATAAGCCACATGTTTGAGGTTGGCATAGTCGAGCGTCTTCTTGGCGCCCGAATATCCCCCGAGCAGGTCGATGTGCCAGCTGCCCGTATCCCAGTTCATTTCGCCTCCGAACTGGCGATAGTCGGTCTTGTTGATGTATTCCTTGCTCAGGAATTCATGCTGGGTGCGGGTATAGGCGGCGTCGCGGATCACGACGATGCCATCGTCCGCCAGCGTGGTGGCGTCGTAGTCGTAGATGCGATCCAGTGCCGAGGTGCTGGAGGCCGAATAGCCCGCCGCATCGTATTCGTCCTCATGCGTCTTGTACGAGCCGAGAAACGCGTCGAAGCTGAGGCTGAACTGTTCGCTTGGCTTGTACTGGAGTGAACCCGAAACGCCTAGGCGATCCTGATCGTTGAGGTACATGCGGTCGCCGACCTTGTCGATGAAGACGACGCGGTTGACCTCGTCCTTGTTCTTCAGATCGTCGAAAGAAATGCCCGCGTCACGTTCCAGCACGTTCAGCGTCTGCGTGGTTTGCGCATTGCCCTTGTCGGTCCAGCGCGAGATCGGGCGGAAGTTGATGCCGGAGTTGGAATCGGTGCGGTTCGTGCGCTGCTGCTTGGCGACGGAGAGCAGCACGCCGAAATCGCCGAAGGTATCGCTGGCAAGGAACGAGAAGTTGGGATCGACCTTCTGCGAGATCGAATTGTACGCCCCTTCCGCCGAACCGACGAGCCGCGGGCCCACCTGATCGAACGGGCGCGCGGTGCGGATGGCGACGGAACCGGCGATGCCGCCTTCCTCGTCCGCCGCCGTGGGGGACTTCTGCACGGTGACCGACTGGATCAGTTCGGACGCGAACGTGTCGAATTCCACGTCGCGGCCGCCCGAGCCCGAGGCTGTCGCCAGCTTGTTGATCGAAACGAAAGTGAACTCACTCGGCAGACCTCGCACGTTGACGCGGGTGCCCAGGCCCTTGTCGCGCTCGATGGTGACGCCCGGCAGACGCTGGAGCGCTTCGGAGAGGTTCTGATCGGGAAAGTCGGCGATGTCCGTGGCGATGATCGAGTCCGAGAAGCCGATCGTGTCGCGCTTCATGTCAATCGCCTTCTGAAGGCTGCCGCTGTATCCGGAGACGACGATCTCATCGGCCGCAGGGTCCGGCGTGGTTTGGGCGGAAGCCGGCACTGCGGCGAGAGCGGTCACGGCGCCCCCGATCAGGAAGGGCGCTGCGCGGTGCAGAGCTTTCAATTCAGTCTTCATGTCGCAAAATACCCCCAGGATTGATGGTGCCCGCCTGCAAATTGCCGGTCGGGTCGATGACGAACGGTATGGAAAAGGCCTTGCTCAGCCGGCGCAGCCGGTAGGCTCTGACCGGGACTTCTCGCGCAGGGCCGCCATTTCGGCACGTGCAGCATCGAGATCGGCCCGGAATTCGGGCGAATTCATCTCGGCAGCGAAGATCGAGGCGCCAGCGAGGCGCCCGGCCTCCACAGCGCTATGACTGTGCGAACCACAGATCCAGCGACTGTCGCCATATTCGCGCCCCCGCGCCAGCAACTGCGTCGCACGGTCGGGCGTGATCGCCGCCAGGATCATCGCGACATGCTGGCCATAGGCGGTGTGACCGGAGGGATGGTCGCCATTCCCGGCCAAATGCGCGCTGCGCGGCTCGCAGATCGGCAGGTCGTTGCGCACCCACGGGCGCACGGTGTGGAAATGCTGCTTGGCGTCGGAGACCACGCTACGGTCCTCGCCTGCGCGTGTCAGCAAGTGCGTGATTGCCGGTGCCTCACCCTCTTGAAGGCGGACGCCGAGGGCGCAGGCGAACTGTTCGAAAGCCGTGCCTGAGACGTCTCGCGTCGCCAGTTCCCAGCGCGGCGAGCCCTTCAGGCTGCAGCTCTCGCGGAATATACGCGCATCCGCATCCGCCTGGGCCGAACCTGGCGCGGGAGGTTCGGGCAGGATTTTCGTGAGGTCCGGGCGCTGGTCGAGCTTCAGGTAGCCCTCAGGTGCCGGCACTGCTCCACCCAGCAGGCAGGCGGCCGTCATCACCAGCCAATTCGCTGATATCGAACGCATTGTTGACCCCGTTTCTATTCCTTTTCGCGGGGGTCGATGGGGCAGAGTTATTGCGTGTCTGTTACAAAATTGCTGATTTTTGAAGCTTTCTTGGCACTACGTTGGCGGAATTGTGATCCACGGGGCTCCCGTGACGCCAAACGCGTATTTCATGGAGAGTGGACCTCCACGCGGAAGACCTGTGCCGTTTCCAGTTCGAGCAGCGCGAAGGGGCATGCGTCTCCAGCTACGAACGGCATAGTTGCGGCACTGCGCTTTTTCTTCACGAAAGCGTTGGATCGGCCAGATTACGCACCTCGACCGCGCCTTCGATACCCCGATTTACTGCTTGCATCCAAAAGGGGGGCACAATTGACATGCCGAGATCGGCCGGTCTTGAGCATCGAGCATGAGAAAGCAGACGAACAGCAGTTGGGTGCGGGAGATCGGCGCCTAGATGTCCGAAATGGGTCAGTGGCGCGAATGCGGGAGGGAAGCTCTTAGGCGCCAATCGTGGATTTCTAGCGGCCATTTTGACGACCCTGAAACAGGGGCGGCTCCGTGCGGGAAGCGCCCTCAACTTACCGCGCAGGGGATGTCTGGCGTGGCGTCATTGAATGCATTCTCAGTGACGCTAAACACAAGTTCAAATTCGAGCGAGAGAAGGCATGACGGATCAGGCACCCATCGCACTGGTGACCGGCGCAAGTAGGGGGGCGGGACGAGGCATTGCGATTGCCCTCGGCAGGCGCGGCTGCACTGTCTATGTGACCGGGCGCAGTCAGCAGGCGGGCGATCATGCGTTGCCGGGCACGATCTTCGACACGGCCCGCGCGGTCACCGAGGCGGGCGGAAAGGGCGTGGCGGTCGCTTGTGATCATTCCGACGATGAGCAAGTCGCTGGGCTGTACAGCCGCATCCTTACGGACGAAGGCCGCATTGACCTGCTCGTAAACAATGCCGCCGCCATACACGACGAGCTTACGCAGGCAGGCGAGTTCTGGGAAAAGCCGCTCAAACTGGCGAGCTTGATCGATGTCGGGCTTCGCAGCGGCTATGTCGCGAGCTGGCATGCCGCCAGGGCGATGGCGGAGCGCGGCCATGGTCTGATTGTCTTCACTTCCGCTTCCGGCGCAGCGCATTATTCACTCGGTCCGGCTTATGGCGCACACAAGATCGGCATGGATAAGATGGCCTTCGACATGGCCACCGACTTTCGCCATGCTGGCGTGAGTGTCGCGGCCGTCTCTGTGTGGATGGGAGCACTGCTGACCGATCGGCTCAAGGCGGTGATCGCTTCCGATCCCATTCGCTTCGGTCATATAGAAGGACACTGCGAGACGCCGGAGTTCACCGGGGACGTGATTTGGCATCTCTACAATGATCCCGATCTCGCGGACCTGAGCGGCAGAACGCTGGTCGGCGCAGGAATCGCGCGCAAGTATGGACTCACAGATGGCGGCAGGGTGCCGCCGACCGCCGAAGAACTGCACGGCGTAGAGCCACTTGTATTTCACTCAGCAGTAATCCGCTAGAGAAGAGGTGACATGGCCGATATCGAACAGATCGCGCGTGACGTGGCTTACCTGATGGACCGCCGCGCCATTGAGGACTGCGTACACAGCCATGCTCGCGGGCATGACCGTTTTGATGTGGACCTGCTTACAGCCGCGTACCATCCAGACGGCGTTGACGAGCACGGAGCATCGGCGGTCAACCGAGGGCCGGACTATGCCGAATGGGCCAATGGAATTCACAGCGCCGGATGCCAGCTTTGTCTACACAACATCACCACACACAACTGCGAGATCGACGGCGATACCGCGCATGCGGAGAGTTACGTCCTGGTCGGCCTGCTCAATCCGGACGGCAAAACGGTGCGCTTCATCAATGGACGGTATATTGACCGGCTGGAGAAGCGTAGCGGGGTCTGGAGCATCGCCTTGCGTCGCTGCACCGTGGAGCTGCTGATTTCCGGCGATGCTTCGATTCTCGAAATGCCGCAGTTCAAGGCAGGCGCCTATATAAAAGGACGGCGCGACCGAGCGGACATCTCCTACAGTCGCCCAATGACACTGGAAGAAGAGGTGGAGCGCTGGTGAGCGATCGGCGTAAACACAGTCCGCATATATATTTGAAAATGAAGAAAAATTCGTTATAGGTCTCGATGATATTCCAATTCGAAAAATTCTTCACGAATCTTATGGGCATTACGATGCCATGAGGCTCGGAAACTGGCCGAAGGAGATCGAGCAGTTTTCTGTACCGATCCGAACAAACCCGCCTTCCCTTCACCGCCCTGTCAGTCCGCGTAGGCCGCTTAGAGTTCAGCGCCGCCCATAGAGCGGTGTCGATTGGTGAGCTAGCACCCAGAGAGAGCGTCGTCGGTGTCCGCTTCCCCGCAGCTCTTGTCATAGGCGCGATGCAGGTGAGGATTCCGGCAGGCCTTGGCCGGATGGCACGGAATGTCACCTTGAAAACCCCGGCATCCCTGCAGCGAACTATCCACCCGAAAGGTCGGTAGCAACACTCTCCCGGTCAGAACGCCGGCTTGTCATCAAAAAGCATTCCTGAGATTCTAAGTCGCCGCCTGATGGTAATCGGGAAATCTTTGAAATACGCGCCGAAATCGGCGTTCAGCTGGGCCCGGCTCCGGGATCAGGTCGCGCGCATGACGCGGCGCGAAGATGCCGAGGATTTGCTCCACGATGCATGGGTCAAAGTTGCCAGCGCGCAGGTTCCGGCGCGCAACGCCGACGCACTCTTGGCCCGTGTCGCCACATACCGGGGCATCGATCTCTATCGCCGCGAGTGCCGTTCCGGGGAAACGGTCGTCTGGGATGCGGACGTCGATGAGGTTGCGGACACCCATCCGTTGCAGGACGAGATCCTGATTGCGCGCGAACGTCTCGAACGGCTGCGCGGCGGGGTGAACAGCCTGAGCCCCCGGACCCGGCAGATCTTCTTGATGTATCGCCTGGACGGCCGTAAGTACCGCGAGATCGCCGAAGAGCTCGGCATCAGCCAAAGCGCTGTCGAGAAACACATTTCTCGCGCAATGACGCATCTGGCCGATTGGATGGAGAATTGGTGACGTGATCTTCCGCAGCAAGCCGGAGAGTGTGAACCGGCAGGCGGCGGATTGGCTGGCGCGGCTCCACGCAGATGATCGATCCGCCGGCGACGAGGCGGAGTTTCATGCATGGCTTCGCTCGGATCCGTCACACGCCAGTGCTTTCGAAAAGGCATCCGGAATCTGGGACGGGGTTGGCGGTCTGCGCGACTACCCCCGTGAGGCGCCTGCCGTCCAGCCACGATCGCACTCGCGGCGGGCCGTCCTCGCGGGAGGCGCCGGCCTGATCTTGACGTGCGGACTGGGGCTTGGCTGGCAGCAGGCCCAAGCCGGCGTCTATCAGACGGGAGTCGGTGAACAACGGCGGTTCCTGCTGGACGATGCAACCCGCATCATGCTGGACACCAACACCCGCGTTCGCTTCACAACCGACACGTCCAAGCGGCTGCTGTCGCTTACATCCGGCCGCATCGATATCGAGATCGCCGGAGATACACGCCCCTTCGTCATCGAGGCAGGAGACAGCAGCGCCGTGGCGAACGCGGGACGGCTCGACTTGCGGCGCGAGGACGAGACGGTGGTAATAACCGCCATAGAGGGAAGTGCGAAGGTGCGGTCTCCCGAGGCGAACATGGTCCTGGTGGCGGGTAGCCGGGTAGCCGTGGAACTGGGCCGCAAGGACAGGCTGGACCAGCCGGAGATCGATGATCTGCTTGCCTGGCAAAGCGGCAGGCTCTCTTTCCGTGACGAAACCGTCGCGCAGGCAGCGGCGGAGATGAACCGTTACACACGCCGCAAGCTGATCGTTTCAGATCCCCGCGCCGCGAACATGCGTTTGAGCGGCGTCTACCGGGTCGGTGATCCTGAGGGTTTTGCCCAGTCCCTGGCCGAATTGCTGCCTGTGAAGGTCGCGCTGGAACCGAACGCTATCCGGATTGTCGCGGCCCGCTGAAAATTTTTTTGGGTCGAGGGGTGGGGGAAACCCGAAGCGAAGCGACGACGCAATAAGCGGCGTTCGCGATGAGCGTCCAGACGGGGATATCGGACATGACTTCTTTCAAACGGCAGCTTTGCCGATCGGCGGCGCTTGCCCTGGCGCTTTGCACTGCGGGAATGACGGCATCGGCGCAGGCTCAGACCCGCCAGGTTCGCGTGACCATCGAAGCCCAGCCCATGGACCGGGCACTGGAGCAGCTTGCTCGTGAAAGCGGCCAGGACATTCTGTTCACGCGGGAAGCCGTCGCCAACTTGCGGGCGCCTGCCGTGTCCGGCGAGTTCGATGCCGAGACGGCCGCTCGCCGCCTGATCGCGGGCACTTCGCTGACGGTCATGCGCAATCGTGCGGGTGCGCTCATTGTCCGCCCTCAGTTGGCGGCGGCCGCACAAACGCCCAACGGTGAGCCGGTCCCGGCCAGCGAGATCGTCGTAACCGCGCCGTTCTCGGATGGTGTGGAGCGGTCTCTGGGGGTGAAGCGCAATGCCGATTCGATCGCCGATGCCGTGGTCGCCGCAGATATCGGCAAGCTGCCGGCGTTCAACGTCGCCGAAGCCCTGCAGCGCGTGCCCGGCGTCACCATCGTGCGCGAGGCGGGCGAAGGCCAGTTCATCAGCGTGCGTGGCCTTGGCCCCAATTTCCAGGCGGTGACGTTCGACGGCATGCCGCTGGCCTACAACGAGAACATCCGCAATTCCGGCCAGTCGGGCCGGCAGTTCCGCCTGCAGGTGCTGCCCGCCACGCTGATCGACAGCGTGGTCGTCATCAAGTCCCCCACTGCCGACCTGATCGAAAGCGGCATCGGCTCCACGGTAGACATCCGCCTGATCAAGCCGCTCGACCGCGAGAGCTTCCTGGCCGCCAATGCCTATGCCGGGTACGAGGAACGGACCGACACCGTAAACCCCAATGGCACGATCTCGGCCGGTTGGCGAAATCAGGACCAGACGCTGGGTCTGCTCGCGGGCCTGTCCTATTCGCGGCGCAAGGTTCAGTTCGACCGACTGCGCATGGGCTGGCAGGATGCCGAAGTGGAGGGTCTGGGCACGCTGCGCGTCCCCGGCGATGCGCAGCCTTATCTTGAGACGGAAGATCGCGAACGGCTGAGCGCGGTCGTCGGCCTCCAGTGGCGCCCGACCTCCAATTTCGAATTCGGCATCGACGGCCTTTTCTCCCAGTTCA
This sequence comes from Novosphingobium sp., assembly GCF_036820275.1. GTDB lineage: Bacteria > Pseudomonadota > Alphaproteobacteria > Sphingomonadales > Sphingomonadaceae > Novosphingobium. Next base: position 97,268 of record NZ_DAISLT010000017.1, on the reverse strand, counting down.
ACAACGAGACGACCGAACGTCGCCTCACCTACTACATCCCCAGCCAGCTATCGAGGCTGGACCTCTCGACAGCCGTGGTCGAAGACGGCAGGCTGGTCGCAGGCACCATCCGCGGCGCGCGCATTCGCAACTACAGCGAATACATGGACCAGTCGCACCAGAACCTGCAGCTCAACGCCACGGCGAAGCTGGACCTGGGCGACTGGCACATCGAGCCGCGCATCAGCTATGCCCGTGCGCGCAGCGATCTCGACACGCCGATCCAGCGCGTACAATACCGTACTGCGAACGGTCGCGGCGGCAATTTGTCGTTTGATTTCAGCGGAGACGTTGCCAGTAAGGGGCGTATCACCTCGCTCTATTCCGACCTCGACCTCACCGATCCCTCGCTGATGCCGTTCGAAAGCTTCTCGGTGCGTCCGATCAATTCGATCGACGAGGACAAGAGCTTCGTACTGAACGTGTCGCGCGCACTGGACTTCGGTGTCGGGGGCCTGCGGTTCACCAAGTTCCGGTTCGGTGGCCAGGTGTCGGACCGCTACCGCGACTACCAGCGCCGCGACCGCAACATCGCCACCCTGCGCGACGGCTTCACGCGCACCGATGCCTTCCTCCAGTATCCGGTTCCGGGCAACGCCTTCGACAAGTCGATCGTGAATCGCCAGCCCTGGACCAATGTCGACTGGTCACTGTTCAATCAGGCCTACACGCTCGGCGCCGAGTACGATAGCGTCAGCCCCGATGCCGACGATCTCGTGCCGAACGCCGCGGACCTCCAGAACTCCTATCGTATCGGCGAGAAGATCCAGGCGCTTTACGGTCGTGTGGACTTCGAGTCCGATGTCGGCGACGTGCCCGTCTCGGGCAATTTCGGCCTTCGTTATGTGCGCACCGAAACCGATGTTCGCGGCACGACGATCGCACCCGTTGCCGACGGCGCGGGCGGCGTGACCACCGAGGTCCTGCCGGCGACCACGCGCGCGACTTATGCCGAGTTCCTGCCCAGCGCCAACGCGATGTTCCGCTTCTCCGACAACGTGCAGCTGCGCCTGGGCGTGGCCCGGACGATGACTCGCCCGTCGCTGTCGGAACTGCGCAATTCCATCAATACGAACAGCGTCACCGTGACCAGCATCTACAACGAGGGTGCGGCGGCGCTGGCCGATCCCACGCTGAATCTGCAGGCATCGGGCGGCAACCCCAACTTGCGCCCCTACACCTCGTGGAACTTCGACGCCTCGTTCGAATGGTACTTCGACAAGTTCGGCGCTTTCACGGTAGCGGCCTTCCACAAGGACATCAGCAACTACATCGCGTCCGATTTCGAGACGCGCACGCTTGCCTTCGCCGTGAGGGACGGCTCCACCCTACCGGTAGACATCCTCGTCGCCACGCCGACCAACGTGGGTGACGCGGCGATTTCCGGCATCGAGTTCGGTTACACCAACAAGCTGCCGTTCGGCCTGGGTATCACCGCGACGGCGACCTTCGCGACCTCGAAGCTGGAACTCGACACCGCCGGCGTCGGCGTCCAGTCGGCGGGCATCCAGGGCGTTTCCGACGTCAGCTACTCGATCACGCCCTTCTTTGAGACGGGGCCGTTCGAGATCAACGTCAGCTACACCTATCGCAGCAACTACATGACGGATTCCGGCGCTAACGTGACTTCGCTGCCGAGCCCCCAGGATGTCGTACCGTATTACCAGAAGGGTTTCGGCATCGTCGATGTCGGCGCGAGCTTCAAGCTCAGGCCGAATATCGAAATGTTCATGCAGGCCGTGAACGTACTGAACGAGCGGCAGGTGTCCTTCGCGGGCACTGAAAGCGAAGTCAGCGAAATCCATACGTTCGGGCGCACCGTCAATTTCGGCGTGCGCGCCAAATTCTGATCGACATCCTTCGCCCATCGCAGAAGCTGCCTCGGCTTCTGCGATGGGCACTTTTCACAAGGTCGCGAAATCGATGTCTCTCTCCCGCAAGACCCTTGCCGCTGCGCTTGCGCTTGCCCAGGCCTCGCCGGGCATGGCGCAAGACGCGTCGCAGCGTAGCTGGCTGGCGGGCGATCACCACGTCCACAGCATCTACAGCGCGCGCTACGAAGCGAACCCCGCAGATCCCGACCGCGTTCCCGAACCGATCATCGGCGGCGATTCCGCACATACGGTCCTCCAGAACGTGCGGATGGGCAAGAGCTTCGGTCTGGACTGGATGGTGTCCACCGATCACGGCGGCCCGCATCATTCGGCACTGAACCATGATCGCGCCTGGCCGGATGTCGTGGCGGCTCGGCGGGCGTTTGAAGGCATGGTCTTATTCTATGGCATGGAGTTCGACGTCCCCGGGGGAGAACATGCCAGCCTCATCCTGCCGACCACTGCCGAAGAGCGCGAGACCCTGCGCGAGATCGAAGCCCGCTTCGGCAAACGAGAGGCCTTTCCGGCCGATTCCACGCGCAACACCAAGGCGCGAATGATCGATGCGCTCCGATACATGGCTGACCTGCCGCACCCTCCGGTCCTGATCGCCAACCATCCGTCTCGCACCGCGACCGGATTTGGCGAGTGGGGCCTCCATGCACCGGCCGAGTTTCTGGCGTGGAAGCATGCCGCACCGAACGTGGTGATCGGCATGGAAGGCGCCCCGGGCCACCAGGCTGCCATGCCCAGCGCCGGCAGAGACAAGGCCCATGGCTCTCGAGGGCTCTACGGAGGGTTTCCGACGATGGGCGGATTCGACCAGATGGTCGCTCGCTTGGGCGGCGCATGGGACGCGCTGCTGGGCAAGGGCCTGCACTGGACGATCACCGCCACATCCGATTCCCACGGCAACTGGCGCGAGGGCGGTGCCGATTTCTGGCCTGGGGAATACTCCAAGACCTGGGTCTTTGCGGCGAAAGACGCCGACGACATCCTCGACGGACTGCACAAGGGCCGCGTTTTCGTGACCACGGGAGATATCATAGATCGGCTAGAATTGTCAGCAGCCGCAAGCCAGGCGCCGGAACGCGCGGCGGGGATGGGCGGCACGCTGGCGCTTCGCCCGGGCGAGGAGATGAACGTCACCATCCGCTTCCGCCCTGCCCGCAGCGCCAACGCTTCGGGGCGCCTGCCAAAAGTCCACCACGTCGACCTGATCGCCGGCAGCGCTTCGAGCGGTTCCGGCGACAGCAACGCCACGACCCGGGTCGTCCACCGCTTCACTTCGCGTGACTGGCGTACCGAAGGCGACGCTCTGGTGATCACGCACCGGATGAAAGCACCGAACGGGCCGAGCTATCTCCGCGTACGCGGCACGAACACTAGCCAGGCCGAGCCGGGGATGGACGTGGTAGGGGAGGACCCTTGGCAGGATCTCTGGTTTTACTCCAATCCGCTTTACGTCAGCCAACAGTGAACTGCGAGCCCTGATCCGAATGGATCAAGCACCCGTTGTTTCGGCTTCCGCCGCCATATCGCCATGTGCAGCGCCACATCGGTGATCTGCGCCACCGCATCACGCTTGAACTCATCGCTGAAATCAGGCTTCCCCATCGTCGTCTCCTGTCCTCAAAATTTGGATAGAAGGCGTCCAGAAATCCAGGGGCTACTCACAGCGCTATTTATCCAGGTATCCCGTTACGTTCACCGTTTCCACCGCTTGGCCAGAAAGGCGGCCAACGCGAACATTCTGCAAGGTCACATCCCTTACCGGCAGAGACGCCTCTCCTTTTAGTCTCGTTCGAAACTGCCCTGCCGTCACGACCACATTGCGTATGTGCAGGCCATCTATCGGCGTCAGCTTGCGCTGGTAGGTCGGCACCAAGGTCCGCCACTGATACAGCACGTCGGTATCAACGCTGAGCACTCCGCCGGCAACCGCGGTGGAAGTGATGTTCGTGAGGTGAATGTTCCGCACGAAGCCCCCGCGTCGCTCGTTCGTCTTGACGAACAAGAGGTTGTTGAGAGCGCTCTTCGCGCCAGACACCTGCTCGACCCGGCATCGGTCAACAAAGACGTTTTCGACCCCGCCGGAAATCTCGCTACCGATGGCCATTAGCTGGTGTCCGTTCTTTACCAGGCAATCGCGCATCACGATGTTGCGTGAGGGGGTGGCCAGCCGCCAAGCGTCGTCCTCGCGGCCCGACTTCACTGAAACGGCATCGTCGCCCTGGTCGAAAACGCAGTTTTCGATGAGGACGCCCTGGCTCATCTCCGGATCAACGCCGTCGTTGTTATGGCCATGCGCGCTGATCCGCACCTGACGGATTACCACATCCCGGCAGAGATAGGGATGGATCGTCCAGAACGGGCTATTCTGGATCGAAACTCCTTCGACCAGTACATGTCGGCAACGGTTGAACTGGATGAAGTGCGGCCTGAGGTTGGCAGCGCCTTTGGTCATGTCGCGCTGCTCGGTCGGTTTGCCGGCACGCGCCAACTGATACAGCTCGACGAGCCCATCCATATGCGCCTTGGGCCTGAGGTACCATTCGCGCCAGACGTCGAGCTGGGCCTCGAGCCGCCCCGAGCCGGTAATTGCAACATTGTCACACTCATGGGCATAGATCAGCGGCGAGTAATTGAGGCATTCGATGCCTTCCCAGCTTGTGGGCACCGGTGGCAGATAATCCCTGGGGTCAGGGGAGAACAGCAGCGTTGCGCCGTCTTCCAGATGAAGTTCGACGTTGCTCCTCAAGTGAACAGGACCCGTGCGCCAGATGCCGGCGGGAACGAGCACCCGGCCCCCTCCTGCATCATGCGCAGCCCGTATCGCCGCTCCGATGGCAGCACTCGTCTTGCCCTGGTCATCTGCGACGGCGCCGTGGGCTACGATGGAAAATTGGGCGGCATCGGTAAAGTCCGGCACCCGGATGACGGGCATCGGAAAAGGAGCCTGGACATGATAGGTGCGATACGGCTTGCGGCCACGGGCAAAGGCACGGCTGGGAAGGATCGGCAGCAACAGCGCTGCCTGCACGATCATCCTGCGATCAAGGGCCATCATTTCCTCCTCAATTTCGAACCATGGTCACGAGCCTGAGCGGGGCAAGCAGACCCGACGGACGCGCCTTGACCAGTTGCTGGTCCTGGTTCCTGAAGCGTTCGCCAAAGCGCATCGAAAGCAACCGGAAATCAACTGGGCCTTTCGCTGCCAAGGCATTGAGAGCACTGTTCACGACGATCAGTTCGATCCGGTTTTCGCCCTTGTGCAGCCATGGGCTTATGTCGAGGCGCCAAGGCGGTGCCCAGACAGCTCCGGCTTTCTGCCCATTGATCCGCACCATCACCGCATCGCGCACCGGCGCGTCCAGTTCAGCCCGAGGACGATTGGGATCGAACGACGGTACAGGGGCAGGCCGATCCTTGCCGAAGTCCAGCAGCAGCCTTTCCGTTTCGGCAGGTGCCTGAACCAGGTTCAGGGTCCGGGTATATCTTACCGATCCGGAGTAGTGGGTGAAAGCCGGATCCGTGGTCCAGTCGCGACCCGGAGCAGGCGGTTCATCGGTCCGCCCTTTCGCTTGCCCGATCCAACCTTCCGAAAGATCCAGGGAAGACTGCGTCACCTCGTCAGCCTGCTGCACCGACGGCTGACCTGCTCTACCACTTCCTGCCACGAGGAAGCGGCTTTGATAAGGCGCCAGCCTTACGCTGATCTCTCCGCTCCCTCCCCCGGCTCCTTCCCGCTCGCCTGTCATGGGGTCCCACCATTCGGCATCGCCGTTAGCGCCAGCAATACGAACACGTGTGTTCAGCGCGCTGGCCCCCGTATTGACCAGAAAGTAGATATGCGTGCCGCCCAGTCTGCGATGGACGAAGCCCAAGTCCGGCGCCAGCTGCAGAAACGCGAGATCCGGTTGCTCCAAGCTGCGGAGTGCCGATGAGAGGTCTTCCGGTGTGACCAAAAGGGCCTGCTTCGGCCCGGAGCGGAAAAGCCGGCGTGAAGTCCGCTGTACCGATAGAGTGGCTTGCGAAGCGTCCAGAAGTCCGCCGCCTATCGAGGGCCGCGTGCCGGTGGCAATGACCTTACCTCCCCTCGCAGCCCAAGCCTCGATAACGCGGTAGGCCTCAGGGTCGATCCGGGTCACGCCCGGCAGCAAGAGCACGCGATGGCGCAGCTTGCCGGCGCGTACAGCGGCGGCATCAATGAAGTCGAAACCATAACCGGCATCGACTACCTGCCCGACGGTATCCGGCTTCAGGCGCGCCTGCATTTCCTCGTTCACGGACGCCTTGGCCGGCCTCATGTCCGCCATGGCATCTTCGATCGGCAGATAGATTGCGACGCTATTGTCCGGTTCACCTTCCCGCAGCAAGGCGCTGATCCGCTGGAGATAACGCGTGACTGAAGGCATCGCTTCGTACCAGGGATTATGATCGTTGAGGGCTGCCGCCGCATAGAAAGCCCAGCCCGGCTCCTCGATCCCTGGGGGCGAGTACGGCCAGCCATGTCCGACGATCTGGTTTACGCCTTGCAGGAAGTGCCGATCCGCTTCGATCTTCATATCGAGCGGCGTGGCGGCCCAGGATGGGGAATGCAGCCAAGTCCAGGTTTCCGCCGAGACCACCGGCTTGTCATAGAGATGAGCGCCGGAACTTGCCCATCGCGTCGAGGTGAAACTGCGCCAGTCCGCACCTTCTCCCTCCGGCAGATCGACCAGCGCGTTGCTGGACAAGGTCGGCGGGGGGAATCCATAGACTTGCGCTCGAAAGCGCGTCCCGTGCTCCCTGGCCCATTTCGTGATGGGACGCAGATACCTCTCGTCGACCATTTCGGACAAGGTTCGCGCCCAGTCGTAGCGGACCGCGGCACTCTCAGGCCGCTCATCGAACAAGGCCGGCAGATGATCCAGCAAATCGTATCCGCGCTTCTCCCGGAACACTTCCGGCAAATCGCTCGTCCAGCTCGAACCGTAGGCTTCGAGGCTATCTGAGAAAAATGCATATGGCGGCGGCCCTCCATCGAACGCGGTGGTCAGGCGACTCCCCACGTTCTGCAGATGGTTGGACACTGCCCCCGTGCTCACATGATCGAGGACGAAGCCTTCTGCCCCCATTGCCGGTCGCTTGACTTGCTGACCCGTTCTTCCCGCTATGAAAAACGTCAGTTGGCGTGTCTGCTCGGTGGCGGCAATTGCTTCGGCCCCCGCAACGCGCTTGCCATCCACGTATACCGTCAGCAACCGTTCGCCCGGCCCAAGCGCCGGTACATCGATGCCGCGCCTTCCCGGAGCAAGCGTGCTGCGAACCATGCGTAATTCGGCAGCCGCCTGGTCTATCGGAATGTGGGGACCGCCGAATGGCCACCCGCTACCCAGAGTAACATCCATTCGCAGCCCCGCCGCGGCAAGGCTTCGCGATGCCGCCCCAAGTAGCTTCAGGAAATCTTGAGAAAGATAAGGGATATTGCGGATCCCTGCGGCGGCATCATCGGGAGACAGCGGATAGGTCGGTTGGATCTCCACGCCCCCGAAGCCACCGGCTCGCATGGCGGCGATTTCCCGGTCCAGCTCTGCAGGCTCCACGGATGGCCCGAACCACCACCACCGTACCATCGGCCGGGCATCATCGGCAGGATGTTCGAACCGTTCCCATAAACTCGATGGATTTGGCGATAGCACTTGCGCTGCATGACCTGGATCACTGACGAGTGCACAAATTATCAGTGCAAGATGCCGATATCTCCCCATGCCTCCTCGCCACCTCTCTCGATATTTTTTTGACCTATCCCATATTATGGCCCATGCATCCACATTATAAATCAGGTGGGCCCACAAGGGGCAGAGAGGAGATAACGTAAGGATTATGGTGATGCTTAGCCGCACCTCTCGAAAGCAACCAATGCCTCAAGAACTCTTTAACAGCAGGCTAAACGGTCCAGATTACCGCCGCTGGCCATAAGCCTACACTCCCAGCGGCGCGGTGGAATGTCACATGTTGGTCGACAGCCGCGGGAACCGGACCGTCTGCACCTGGGCATCGGAAATTGGCGGTTGAGCGGCCGATAAGGGTCGTGACCTGCCGGTAGCGCCCCTGCCCTGCCCTGCTCCGCCGACAAAGCGGCCGCAGACCACCTCAACTCAGCCTCCTGATAGCTGCGCTCAGTTCACCGGGGTTCGGGTGAACCTGAACGACTTGTCGTGGGACATTGTGCTCGGTCCGCTTTGAAACAGAAAGAATAGTTTAGCGGACAAGGGAGCCGCCTTGATGCTCGATACTTTGCCCCATGCCAAAGCCCTGCTTGGTGATCGAGGCGATGATGCCGACTGGTTTCGCAAGGCGCTCACCGAACGCAACATCGCGGCCTGCATCCCGTCAAAGAAAAACCGAAAGGTTCTTATCCCGCACGATGCCATGCTCTATCGCCAGCGCAACAAGATCGAAAACATGTTCGGCAGGCTCTAGGACTGGCGCCGTATCCACACTCGCTACGATCGATGCGCGCACACCTTCATGTCCGCCATCTGCATCGCGGCAACCCTCATATTCTGGATCGATCAATGAGTCCTGAGCTTAGCTTGCCCATTCCCGCGCGGGGATGCGATTTGGTAATGCGCAACGCCTGCTGATAGGCCTGGCTCATCTAAGACGCGTACCGCCTGCTCCACTACAGATGTAGCTTGGACATTTTCCAGATTTCTTTTTATGCGCTTTGCTTCATCCTCATAATTCATCCTCATTTTATCCACTCCTTCCAAGATTCTCACGGTATCCGAATCTCTGATATCGAAGACGTAATCCTGCTGTTGAAAGAGTGCCGTAAGGTCAGAATATTTACTGGCCCACCCCAGTACGACTGCAGGGACACCGCTTCTGTAAGCGAAGACCACCGAGTGATAGCGTGACGCGACGACATATTTAAATCGTGCGATAATTTCTATCAGTTCCGGGCTTGAAAATTCTCCGGAAATTACGTGCGCCTTTGGCCCTATTTTTACCTTGGAAAGTATTTTTTCGACCAGATCCGTATCCGCCGTCGATGTGTTTAGAACGTAAACCTTCTCGCCGTTGTCCAGTAATTTCTGAAGCATTTTTGCATACAAATCGATAATCGAGGACGGATCACCAAATCTAAATATGTTTTTATTTATAATGAAGCCAACAGAATTTTGGGTAGGATAATTTCCTCTCTCATCCCTATAGTCAGAACAGACTTGGCCGACACTAGGAAAAATCTTTTCCCTAATCACCATGTCTGCTGATAATTGAACGTTACGAAGACCGATAGAGGTAAGACATTCATACCCCTCGCGCTCGCGAGCATATATCCGCAAAGGATAAGTCAGTTCTTTCTTGATCTCGTCGATGAAGTTAGAGTCATCTTTATCACCCCAATCGAATGGTCCGAAGCTTTGCGGCATAAGAATTATCTTTTTCTTGAAGCGCCGAGCGATTTTAATTGTATCTAATAGCATTCTTCCGCTTTGCTTAGGCCACCCGGAGCCTAACGTGTAACCACTCGCATCAAAGATAGCATCCGCTCTTTGCAGAGCATTCCTCATTTCTGTAATCTTATCACGCCATTTATCGCTTTTTCGCAGACGTCCAACAATACTAGATAATATCTTTACTAGAAATGGCACCCTGCACAAATCGTATTTCAACATTGGACGCGTAAAATCGTCGTACGGCAGCAATGTGAATGTATATTGCTCTGGGTCGTCGTATTTATCTGAGAAACCGATTACCTCGCATTCACCGTAAATCGATTTCAAGGAATAGCTCAGGGAAAGAAACATGGCCTGCGCGCCTTTGTTTCTCATCTGTATTCCCGTAATGATGAATGTTTTCATATAGCCGCACCTTCCCCTAGATAATTGATCCGCGCAAACCCGTCTGCGTCAGCCATTTCCTGCTGTGCCCGGCCTACCGGTCCGTACCAGTGACTGAGTGAATGGCCGCTCATGTTCTCTAATAATTCAATTGATGGTCTATAGTAATCATTGAGGCGATTTCGAAGATCATCTGTTAATGGCGGGTATCGGGTCTCGCGCGCAACCAAATTGCGAACGGCTTGAAAAGCGGCGGTACCTCGTAACGGACGGGCGATTGGTTTCATCCAGGCCAGACGCTTTCGCAATCCGGCGGGTACGACCGGGACCGTCCTGTCTTTCACTTTATTTTGCCCGCTTGGTGCCAGACGCCGCGGCGGCAAGCCGAGATGGGTCCGGACGCGTGACATCTGCGTTTCCGGGTCATCCAGCACACCCTCGAAGAGAAGAATGAGAAGTGCCTCACGTCCGAAAATGTCGACATAGGATTGCAAGTGCGAAGCGAAATTGCCCCCAACCAGAAACCGCAAATTCTCACCCAGCGAGGGATCGAGGTAGTTCCCTATGTCCACCCCGACTTCGCCACGCCTGAAAAGCATGCAGTAGTTGGAATAGGCGCGTTCCACCGGATTGCGTAGCTGCACAATCAGTTTCACATGAGGCAGGTGTCGGTGGAGGCGGGCCGGTGCTTCGGGCATGTAAAGGTAGGAATTCGATTTCTCGCCGACGATTCGGCCCGCTCCCTCGTCGCTGAATTGCGACAGATACCACTCTTCTCCTCGGTCGTACTCTCTGGAGAAATAGTGCAACTCCGGATCAGGCATGTAAACCGCCGGATCCGACTGCAGCTGCGTCTGAAGCCACGTGGTTGCCGATTTTGCCGCTCCGATAATGACGAAGTCAATGTTATCGAATTGCATTGGTACTGCCCCCTCCGGTTGATACATTGATACTGGAGCGATGTACGTCGATGAGGGCGGACAGGTGCTATCTTGAGATGGCTCCTGCGGGCACTCGCGCAAATCATTGGGAGCAGCCGCGCCTCTCCCTTTGTTTTTAGCGGACATCTCTATCGAGGATCGCGGAATCGCGGCACACACAAGCTCCTAAAAATCGTCCTTAAAAACATAGATGGAAGGCGCTCGTAAAAAGAGTACTCTTTTGGTTTAGACCGTATGCGCCTGTTGAATTTGTTTCATTCGCAGAGACATATGCACACAAAGTAGCAAAGATTACGTCTCAAGAACTGTTCACCAAGCACCGTTAGATTTCGTTTGAGAATGCTCATGGATGGAAAATTCTTCGGTGCATGAGGCTGCCGAGAGCACCGTGGATCATCGGTGTCCATCACAAAGATGATCGCGGCGGAGACGACCTCCTCATGCGCTGGCGAAGCGACAAAATCGACCAGCAGCCGATTGTAAAAGCTCCACGCCAGATCGGGTAACGCGTCATCTAAGCTCAGGACTCATTGATCGATCCAGAAGATGAAGGTTGCCGCGATGCAGATGGCGGACATGAAGGTGCGCGCGCATCGATCGTAGCGAGTGTGGATACGGCGCCAGTCCTATAGCCTGCCGAACATGATTTCGATCTTGTGGCGCTGGCGATAGAGCACGGCATCGTGCGGGATAAGAACCTTTCGGTTTTTCTTTGACGGGATGCGGGCCGCGATGTTTCGTTCGGCGAGCGCGGCCTCTCACGCGCGCGCCGCGGAGCGGCTTAAGTTGGTCGCGAGCTACCTAAGCAGACTGTCTGTACCTGGGATTCCAGAACCGGCTCCTGAACGGCGACAAAGGGTCGGTTCGCCGGGATCGTGGGGATCGAGCCGTCATTTGCGCAGAATGCGGCGACGTCTGATTTGGTTGGAAGCGGTCGCAGCGACGCAGGACCAGAGCGCCAACCCGGCGAGGCTGATGCAGAAGCCCGTCAAGCAAACCCCGCCCCAGCCCCATAGACTGTAGACGTATGTCGATACTGCGGCGCCGGCCCCGCTCCCAGCGGAGTAGAACACCATGTACCCAGCGATGATCCGGCCGGTGGCGTCCGGATGCCTGCCGACAATCAGTGTCTGGTTCGTTACGTGAACCGCTTGCACGGCAAGGTCGAGGAGGGTGATCCCGGCAGCAAGCCACCCAAGCGATAGGGGCAGCAGCATGATGAACCCCCATGACAAGCACAACAGCGGCAGGGCTGCTCCGGTCACCCAGTGCGCCTGTCCTCGATCGACCAGTCGGCCTGCTCCTCGGGCGCCTATGGCCCCGGCGATGCCGACCAATCCGAACAAGCCTATGTGGCTATGGGAAAGCTTGAAGGGCGGCGCCGTCAGCGCAAGCACCAGCGGCGTCCAGAATGTGCTGAACGCAGCGAAAACGACGAAGGCCAAGGCGGCGCGAAACTGGAGCACTCGATCGCGCCGCAACAGTGCCGGAAGCGATCGGAGAATCGCACGATAGTCACCGCGCGGGGAATGCCTTGTGTCACGCGGCAGCGCTGCGCTCAGCACTAGCGTCGCAGCCAAGCACATGACTGCAGAGATTCCGTAGACTGCGCGCCAGCCCAGCCAGTCGCTGACGCTGCCCGAAACGGCGCGCGCGGCGAGAATCCCGATGATGATGCCTCCCGTTACCTTGCCAACGACAGCACCGCGCCGATCGGGCGGGGCAAGCGCACCGGCGAATGCCACCAATGACTGAACCGTCACCGCCAGCACCCCAACCGCCGCGAGTGTCATCAGGAACATCATCTGCGAGCCCGAAATGGCAACGCCAGCGAGAGCCAATGCTGACAGGCCTGTTTGGACGACGATCAGTCGCCGCCGGTCCATCACATCTCCCATCGGCACGAGGAGAATCAGCCCGATCGCGTAACCTGTCTGGGTGAGTGTCACCGCTAGCCCGAGACTTGCCGCCGTCATGGAAAGGCTCGCGCCGATGAGGTCGAGTAAAGGCTGCACAAGATAGACGTTGGCGACGGCCAATCCGGCAGCGACGGCCATGATTGTCGTGGTTGTGGTTGCGAGCGGCTGGGGCAAGACCGACGAAGGAACTACGATGTCTCTATGCATGGTCTCATATTGAGACCAGTATGCGGCGCCAATCCAGTTCGAAATACGAACCACTTCGGAGCCACCCCATGGTGAAGCGCGTCAGCCTCGATCACTCTTCCTGCCCGGTGGCGCGTTCGCTCGATGTTATCGGGGATTGGTGGTCACTGTTGATCATCCGGGACGCCTTGGAAGGCGTCCGACGGTTCACCGCGTTCCAATCCAGCTTGGGCATCGCGAAAGGCATGCTTGCCAGCCGCCTCCGAACTCTTGTCGAGCGAGGAATCTTCGAATTAAGGCCGGCATCGGACGGCAGCGCCTATCGGGAGTATGTCCTGACCACCAAAGGGCAGGCGCTGCACATCGTCGTGGCAGCCTTGCGGCAATGGGGCGAAACGCAACTTTACGGCCCGACCGAGCACCACTCTTCGCTGGTTGATACTCTCGACTGCGAGCCTGTCGCACCCTTGACCTTACGCGCGTCCGATGGGCGCTCGCTCGAGTGGGCTGATACAAGCGTTATCAAGGTGGACGACGCAAGGGATTGATCCGTGGCCCTCGCCCTCCTGTCACAAGCCGCCGTTCACCAATCCAATTTGCGAAGACAGGGTTTGGTCGACACCTGATGGGATAGCGGACCTTCCGCAACAAGGGATCAAGCTTTGATCTCTGAGTGTCTCATAAGGGTCGGTTTGGCCGAGAACGAACGCCGCCACCTGGACGTTTCTGCCGTTCCGAACATGAGCCGCAATGTCCGATTTCGGCGACACCGGGCGTTCGCTGGATTATCTAGCCCGCCCCTTTTGCAGGGCGGCGAGCAGCAGTTTGAAAGCTGGCGATGGTTGACGGCGACTGGGGTAGAATAGGTGGTAACCAGGGAATGGCTCGCACCAATCGGCCAATACATGGACCAGACGGCCAGCCTCGATATCGCCCTTAACCATGTTCAAATTGAGATAGGCAAGACCGAGCCCGTGCAGCGCGGCTTCGTAAATTATCCACCCGTTGTTCGCGATGACCTGACCGTCGACACGCACGTTCACCGTCTCACCATCACGGTCAAACTCCCAAACATATAGCCCTCCATGTGTCGGCGTGCGCAGGTTGATGCAGACATGGTCGGTGAGATCCTGTGGCGTCACAGGGAACGAATGCCGCTCAAAATAGGCGGGTGATCCGACCACCGCCATTGTCGCCATCGGCGCGATCGGTACTGAGATCATGTCTTTGGCGACCTGATCATTCATACGTATGCCGGCATCAAAACCGTCTGCGACGATATCTGACAGACCGTAGTTGACGGTGATCTCGACCTTGATGTCGGGATAGTCAGGCAGCAATCGACTTAATGCCGGCAGAAGGTGGGCCTGAGCCGGATGCTCGGCCGTCGTCAGACGAATAGTGCCAGCGGGCTTTGCGCGCATCTCACTCAGCGCGCTGAGCTCCATTTCTATATGCTCGAAACTGGGTCCTATGCCGGCGATGAGTCGTGCGCCTGCCTCTGTTGGCGAGACACTGCGGGTGGTGCGGGTAAGCAGCCGTACATCCATGCGCTCTTCCAGCGCCCGGATGGTGTGACTCAGAGCCGATTGCGACACGCCCAGTTTGGCAGCCGCACGCGTGAAGCTCTTCTCTCTGGCAATGATGAGAAACACCTGAAGGTCGTTGAGATTCTCGCGGATCATTAATGAGCATTCCTTATCAGTCCATGCCAACTTTAGAGCATAGTTGCTGAAAGGCCCACGGTTTAAATAGATGCTCAAGCCGGATGGCCGGGCTTCCGACCTTCGACTGCGAACCACGACGCGGTCCACGCGATGCGGCCCCCGAAACATGGAGCAGCAGATGATTATCGATCGTAGCGAAGACCAAAAGACTATCGACGCCCCTGAACAATATTTCACTGGCAGGGTGACGATCACCGGGCAGTTCCGTCGCGAGGCACCCTCGCGCATCAGCGGCGGTATCGTCCATTTCGAGCCCGGCGCCCGGTCCGCCTGGCACACCCATCCCCTCGGTCAGACGCTGATTGTCACCGAAGGCGTGGGCTGGACCCAGGTCGAGGGTGGACCGAAGCTGGAGTTCCGGGCTGGCGATATCATGTGGTGCCCGCACGACCAGAAGCACTGGCACGGTGCGACGCCGCACGAGGGCATGACCCATATCGCCATCCAGGAAATGCTCGATGGCAAAAACGTAACCTGGATGGAGAAGGTGACCGATGAGGAATACCTCGCCGGTGAGGCCGACTGATCATGCCACATGTCACGGTCAAAATGTTCACCGGCCGGAGCAAAGATCAGAAGCAGCTCATCGCTAACGATGTAGCCGCGGCGCTGATGAGTAATGGCATCCCGGAAAGCGCGATATCGGTCTCCGTCGAGGATGTCGCCCCGGCAGACTGGATCGATGACGTCTACAACCCCGAGATCCGCTTCAAGTCGTCGCAGATCTACAAGAAGCCCGGCTACGGGCCTGACGTGTGAGGTATCTCATGGCAGAAAACATCCAGGACAAGGTAATCGTCATCACCGGCGCGAGCAGCGGGCTCGGCGAGGCCGCGGCCCGTCTGCTCGCCTCACAGGGCGCGAAAGTCGTCATCGGCGCACGTCGCGCTGATCGGCTAAGGGCGCTCGCGACCGAGATTGGCATCGGTGATGAGGGTTTCCTCGTCACCGATGTGACCAACCGCAGCGACGTTCAAGCGCTGGTCGACCGCGCGGTGTCGCTGCACGGCCAGATCGACGTCATCCTCAACAATGCTGGCCTGATGCCGAGCTCCTATCTCGAACTGCTGAAGGTCAACGAGTGGGGCCGCATGGTCGACGTCAACATCAAGGGCGTCCTCTACGGCATTGCTGCCGCTCTTCCGCACATGATCGCGCGCAAAAGCGGCCACATCATCAACGTTGCGTCGGTGGCCGGCCACAAGGTCAATCCCGGCGGCTCGGTCTATGCGGCGACCAAGCATGCGGTGCGGGTGATCTCCGAAGGCCTCCGGCAGGAGGTGGCGCAGCATAATATCCGCAGCACCATCATCTCGCCTGGCGCGGTCGCCACTGAATTGAGGGACACCATCACTGACCCGACGGTCGCTGAGGGCATGCGCAAGGGCTATGAGACCGCCCTGCCGGCCGATGCCTTTGCGCGGCTGGTTTCGTTTGCGATTGCACAGCCCGAAGAGGTCGCGCTGAACGAGATCCTATTCCGCCCGACCGCCCAGGTGTCGTGAGGTTGGGATGTCGACCATGACCGCTAACCCGCCGGTGCATCTGTCACCGGCACAGGTGCTGCTGCCGATCATGGCAGCAGTTCTGGCTGGCTTCCTGATCATCGGGCTGGCCCTGCCGGTGCTGCCGATACATGTGCATCACGCACTAGGTTTCAGCTCCTTCGTCGTCGGTCTGGTGGCGGGCAGCCAGTTCGCCGCTTCGCTGTTCTCGCGGTTGTGGGCCGGCTCGCATGCCGACCACCATGGCGCCAAGCGTGCAGTTATCACCGGGCTCGTGGGTGCAGCGTCTGCCGGCCTGCTTTATCTTGCCTCGATCGCTTTCGTATCCAAGCCGCTGGTGTCAGTCGCGATCTTGCTGCTCGGGCGCGGTGTTCTCGGCGGGGCTGAGAGCTTCATCATTAGCTCTCGTCACCGGCGCGTCGGCTGGCATGGGCTTCGCAACCGCCAAGGCGTTTGCCGAAAGCGGCGCTTCGGTGGTTCTGGCCGACATCAACCCGGAAACTCTGGCGAAGGCGACGGACAGCCTCCTGTCCGCCAGGCACAAGGCGCTCGCCGTGACCTGCGACGTGTCGGATGAGGTTCAGGTCGCGGCCATGGTCGATCAGGCGATCGCCACCTACGGGCGCCTCGACATGGCCTACAACAATGCTGGCATCCAGGCGCCGCCGACCGACGCGGCGGATGAACCTGCGAGCCAGTTCGACCGGGTGAATGATATCAACCTTCGCGGAGTGTGGGCCTGCATGAAGCACGAGCTTCGCCACATGCGGGAACAGGGCAGCGGGGGCATCGTAAACTGCTCCTCCCTTGGAGGCCTGCGCGGGCTTCCGGGCCGGGCGGCCTATCATGCCTCAAAGCACGGCGTGATCGGCCTCACCAAGAGCGCGGCGCTCGAATATGCGCCGCGTGGCATCCGCATCAATGCAGTCTGCCCCGGCACGATCAACACGCCGATGGTCGCCAAAATGCTGGAGAACGAAGCCGATGCAATGGCTGACATCATGAAGAACCAGCCGATCGCCCGTCTCGGCGAGGCAGAGGAGATTGCTGCAGCCGTGCTCTGGCTGTGCAGTCCCGGCGCGAGCTTTGTGCTTGGGGTTTCGATGCCGGTCGATGGTGGCTACACTTCTCATTGATGCAATACAGGATCAGGTCGACAGGAGTCACGAAACCAAAGGCCTCCCGCTCCGCCGAGAGTACATAGTCTCCAAAGCGGCCATTCTACCGGCCGAGATAAGCTGGGGGGCTTGTCTCTCCCACAATAGCGGTTTCCCTCTGATTCGGACTTTCGCACCGGTTCTGGCGAACGACTTGATTCGGACCCGCACCTGCCGGGAAAGGAGCTGGTCCGCACCTGGGAACTGAAGATCGGAGGCTGAATGGCCGGGAAGGATCGCGACCTGCCGGTGGTGCCCCCTGCCCTACTCCGCCGACATAGCTGCCACGACTACCTTCGGCACCGTCCCGCAAAGTAGACATATGTTCATCTCCTGTCGGCTGCTCTTGCCTGCTCCCAGCGGCCAGCGGCCAGCGGCCAGCGGCTGTGGCTGTGGCTTCCATCTCTCAAAATAAGGAACAACAGAGACTTCAACGTACAATAATTCATTCTCATTGCGCTTGATCAGTCGTAGCTTGCTTCTGGCTGCCCGCCGCCAAGTTGGTCAGTTCCACAAATTCGCTTCGCCAATAATTTGTCTGATGACCCGCAACGCGCGCGATATCAGCGTAGTCAAAGTTTCCCAGCCGAGTATCACCCCGCAGTTTTTGCCCGAATGCGGCAACCGCGATGGCGAATGCAGCGTCGCCCGTCGGCGCCGTTGCCATTAAGACACGGCTGGCGGTCACCGGCACATCAATAAGTCGGCTCCGCGTTCCATCGGGAAGCTTGTAACGGAGACGGACGTTTGCCGCCTCGGATACATCATCAGACTGCGCATGCGTCCCGACCGCGTTCGCGGCGTATTTGCGCGGGGGCAACCACCCCTGCTGGCCGGCCGGCACAATCTCGTAGATCGCCGTAACCTGATGCCCAGCCCCGATCTCGCCTGCATCCACCTTGTCGTCGGCGAAATCCTCCTCACGCAGTGCCCGGTTCTCGTACCCGATCAGGCGGTATTCGCTGACCACCGCCGGATTAAACTCGACCTGCACTTTCACGTCCTTGGCGATAGTGAACAGCGTGGAGGAAAGTTCTTCGCCCAGAACCTTGCGCGCCTCCATGGCATTGTCGATGTAGGCGTGGTTTCCGTTGCCCAGGTCGGCCACCGCTTCCATCATCGCATCGTTGTAATTGCCCTGCCCGAAGCCGAGCGCGGTCAGCGTGATGCCGTCCTCCCTGTTCTGCCGAACCATGTCCTCAAGCCCCTTTTGGTCGGACAGGCCGACGTTGAAGTCTCCATCGGTCGCCATCACGATCCGGTTGATTCCGCCGGAAATGCGATGCGCGCGGGCAAGGTCATAGGCCATCGACAATGCAGGACCGCCCGCAGTGCCGCCCCCCGCCTGCAACCCGGACAGCGCCGCCTTTATCTCTGCGGGATCGTGGCTGCCTTCAACCAGCGCCTCCACGGACCCCGAATAGGTGATGATGGAAATGCTGTCGTCTCCCCGAAGCCCATCGGCCAGGACCGACAGCGCCTGCTTGACCAGCGGCAGCTTGTCCGGCTCATCCATGGAACCAGACACATCGACCATGAACACAAGGTTCGCCGCCGGCCGCTCGGACCGGGCTACGTCGTAACCGCGCAGCCCGATGCGCAAGAGCCTGGTCTGCGGGTTCCACGGCGTCGTAAAAACATCGGTAGTAACGCTGAAGGGCGTGGCCCGGTCCACGGGCAGCGGATAGTCATAGCGAAAATAGTTGATCATCTCCTCGGTCCGAACAGCTTCGGCCGGAACCGGTTGGCCGGCCATCAACATGCGCCGCACATTGGTGTAGGAACCGGTGTCCACATCGATTGCGAACGTTGAAACAGGATCGC
Source organism: Novosphingobium sp. (assembly GCF_036820275.1). GTDB lineage: Bacteria > Pseudomonadota > Alphaproteobacteria > Sphingomonadales > Sphingomonadaceae > Novosphingobium. The sequence continues at coordinate 78,261 of NZ_DAISLT010000017.1, read as the reverse complement.
TCGCAACACGGTGGATCGGGCTGACCTCCTTGCCATCGTAACGCTCGCCGCTGTCGGCGTTCGACGCAATGTCCTCGTACCCGGCATCGCCTGCAGGTTTCGCACCACCGCAGCCCGAGAGCATGAGGCCCGACATCAAGGGGAAGGACAGGACCACACGAAAGCGCATGTGTTTTCTCCACTGTATTGATAGAGAACACATAGTTCTCGGAATTGCAGCAATACAAGAGGACCAAGAGCGCAGTTTCAGCGCCTGCATTTCAGTTGAGCCGACGCGACCAAAAAAAACGGCGGATTTACTGCCGACTTTCCATTTCCTGCACGGTTTCTGCACAGGCCCTGCGCTAACAATTCATCGCGAAGTCACGATAAACTGCGCCGCCCGCGCTGCATGATAACTCCCGTCATTCAGGGAGATACGCAAATGCAATTCGCCGCCGCCCTTCCGGGCGCAAGCTTCCGATGGAAACTGGCGATAGGACTGGTCTTCGCCTGTGCAGGAGACTGGCTTGTCCATCGCAGCGCCCCGCCTAATGGCGTGCCGGGTATTCTCGCACTCGCCCTCCTGGGCGGCTTGCTGGCAGGAAGGTCGGCGGTACGGCACAGCAGGGCCGGCCAGTTGGCGACCCTTGCCGGGACGGTTTTCGCGCTCGCGCTTGCCTGGGATCCCGGCTTGCTGTCCTGGACGCTTTTCTGGCTTGCAGCGGGAATGGCCACATTGCTTCCTCAAACCGATCGGTTCGACGATAGCTGGCGCTGGGCGCAGCGCCTGTTCTGGCAAGGTCTGCACGCACCGCTCCGTCCCCTGATCGACTTGCGACGCATGGCGAAGGTCCATGCCGCCGGGCACGGCAGACGTTTCGGCCTACGCCGGACGGCCTCCCTGTTGACGTTGCCACTGGTCGGCGGCGCGGTGATCGTGACGCTGTTCTGCGCTGCCAATCCCATATTGGCGCAAACGGTATCTTCGCTGCTGTCGATCGATACAACCGTCATGGCCATGGTGCCCCGCGCGATGCTCTGGACGCTGTTCTTCGCAATGCTGTGGAGCCTGCTGCGCCCCAGCCTGCTGAAACGCCCCCTGGCATTGTTCGACGGGCGCGGCGATCTCGGCCTGCCGGGGGTTTCGCCGGCATCGATTACGATCTCGCTGGTTGCCTTCAACGCGATCTTCGCGGTGCAGAATTCGCTCGATGCAGCCTATCTCTGGGGTACTGCTACCCTGCCGGATGGCATGACGCTGGCCGATTATGCCCATCACGGCGCCTATCCACTGATCGCCACCGCATTGCTGGCGGCATTGTTCTTGCTGGTCGCGCTGCGTCCGGGGTCAGAGAGCGCGCGTTCGCCGGTGATCCGGCGGCTCGTCACTTTGTGGATCGCCCAGAACATCGTGCTTGTCGCATCGTCGATCCAGCGCACGTTCGACTACGTAGAGGCCTATTCGCTCACCCGTCTTCGCATCGCGGCTCTCGTGTGGATGCTGCTGGTCGGCTTCGGTCTCGCCACGATCTGCTGGCGACTGCTGCGCGATCGCAGTTCGGCCTGGCTGGTCAACGTCAATCTCGCGGCAACGGCGATAGTGCTGACCGCGATCTGCTTTTTGGACCTCGGCACGCTGCCGGCCTACTGGAACGTCCGTCATGCCCGCGAGGTCGGCGGCACCGGCGCCGCACTGGACTTGTGCTATCTTGGCCAACAGGGCGAATCCGCCCTGCTTCCTCTGCTCGAACTCGAGCGGCGCCGCGATCTCGGCTTCAATTTCCGCCAGCGCGTGCATGCCGTACGGGTGCAAGCGACAGAGGGTTATGGCATCTACGGAGGCCTGCTCCACGCTCGCCGCCGCGAACAGGCCGAAGCGCTTGCTGAGGCGCTGCCACCCGTTGACCTTGGCGACGGCGAACGCGGATGCGATGGATCGCTGATCCCCGAGGTTGCTCCCCCGTCGCCGCCTACTGCCCCATCGCCAGCCCCACAGACTCAATTCCCACCGCAGGCTACCGCGCCGCGTTGACATGGACCTTGAGGAAATGAACATATCTGCCATGCCCGCCACGATCCTTCTCGTCGACGACGATCCCCATATCCGCCAGTTGCTCGTCTTCGCCTTCGGCAAGGCCGGCGTCGACACCATCGAAGCCGGCGATGGCGAGGAAGCACTGGCAAAAGTCGAGCGACATAATCCCGATCTGGTGATCCTCGACATCAACATGCCGCGTATGGACGGATTGGAAGTCTGCCGCCGCCTGCGGGCGACTAGCGAAGTGCCGATCTTTTTCCTCTCCTCGCGCGACGACGAGATCGACCGGGTGCTGGGCATCGAACTGGGCGGTGACGATTATGTGGTAAAGCCCTTCTCGCCGCGCGAAGTCGTTGCCCGCTCGATGGCGATCCTGCGCCGCACCTGTCCGCGCAATGCCTCACCCGTTGGGCCTGCCGAAACGGCCGCAGTGCTGCGGCACGGCCTGTTGAGTCTCGATCCGGAAAGCTGGACCGCCCAGTGGCATGGCCATGAGGTGGGCCTGACTGCTACCGAGTTCACCATCCTTCGCACTCTTCTCGCCGGCCCGACGCGTATCTTCTCCCGGGACCAGATCATCGACCGCCTACGCGGCCCCGGCTTCGCACTGACCGACAGGACGATCGACAGCCACGTTCGCAATTTGCGCCGCAAATTCGCCGAAGTCGGTGCCAACGACCTAGTCGAGACCCGCGCAGGGATCGGATACCGCCTCGGCACCTGCTCGGGCTCCGCGCCAGAGGGATGATCCGCAGGTTTTGGAAACGAATCAAGGCCATCGTCGCCTGGCATTGGCCGATCCTGCGCCTGCGTACGATCCTGCTGGGAACGCTGCTGTTCGTCGCCGCGCTGCCAGGGTTCGGGGCGATCTTCCTGCGCATTTACGAAAATGCGCTGGTCCGGCGAACCGAGGCGGAACTCGTGGCGCAAGGCGCCGCTCTTGCCGCCAGCGCAGCCGTCGTCGGCGGCGGGATTACCCTACCCACCGCACCTCCCACCGTGCCCGAACGCTATAACGACCGGATGACCGAAGTGGACTTGCGCTCCTCCCCGGTCCTGCCGCCCCGCCCACGCGCAGATTCCGTCGCAGGCCACCCCGATCCCGCCGCCTTAGCTCTGGCCTGGCGTATGATGCCGGCTTTTCAGGAAACCAAGGTGACGACCCTGGCCTCGATCCTGATACTGGACCGGCAGGGCATCCTGCTCAACGGACCCGAGGCCGGTGGCAGTCTGGCCGCGCTGCCGGAAGTCCGCGCCGCGCTTGATGGCGTGCCTACGACCGTACTGCGCGAGAACGCCGGTTATCCAGCCAGGCAAGCACTCGACTGGCTGAGCCGCGCCGCCAACATCCGCCTGCATCATGCACGGCCCATCGTGGTGGACGGCAAAGTCGTGGGCTTGCTGTTGGTTTCGCGTTCGCCGCGTGCCCTGGCCCTCGGCATCTACGAGGACCGGGGCAAGATCGCGTTGGGGTTGGCAGCGATCTTCGCAATGCTCTTGATGCTCTCGGCGGTGCTGTCGCGCGCCATCGTGCGCCCCATAGAAGGGTTGAGCCGCGCAACGCGCGCACTTGCCTCGGGCCAGCGCGTCTCTGCCCGGCAACCGACCTTGCAGGTCGTCGAGATCCGCGCGCTCTACGAAGACTTCGAGCAGATGGCCGATGCCATCGAAAAACGTTCACGCTACCTACGCGATTTCGCTTCCTCGGTCAGCCACGAGTTCAAGACGCCGCTGGCCGGAATATCCGGTGCCATCGAACTGCTTCAGGATCATGGTGCCCAGATGTCACCCGCAGAAAGCAAACGGTTCCTTGCAAACATGGCTGCGGATGCCCGGCGCCTGTCGCGCCTTGTGGGGCGATTGATGGAACTGGCCCGTGCCGACGTATTGGTGGGAACGACGGACGCCCGCATTCTTCCGCGTGCCTTGCTCCTCGCCGTCGCCGATGGACTATCCAGCAAAGACTTCGCGATTTCCGTAAATTTGCCGGAAAAGGAACCAGAGATTTGCATCGACGGCGACACACTGGAAGCCGTGCTGACCACTCTGGTCGAAAACGCCCGACAAGCAGGCGCCAGGCACCTGGAAATCTCGTTACGTGACGGGCCGGGCATGGTTGCCGTCGATTTGATCGACGACGGTCCAGGCATTCCCGACGCGGACCGCCAACGCATTTTCCTGCCGTTTTTCACCAGCAAACGCGAACTTGGCGGCACAGGACTGGGGTTGCCCATCGCCCGTTCACTATTGCAGGCTTACGGTGGCGAACTGGGACTCGTCTCTTCGACACGTGGCGCACATTTTCAAATTACATGCCTTAACGCAACGCATCGTTTGACTGACGATTGAAACAAGCAGAAGCCTGATCTAATAAATGCGCATCGCTTTTTAAGGGCCTCTTTGCAGGTCGCACGTTTGCAAAAAGCAAGTCTAGGCACACGCTGGGACCAACCGGCTCAATCATCGTTCCCGCCGACAGAGCGGACCTAGAGCACGTCATTTCGGTTCCCCGATTGCTGCCCTTGGTTCATTGAATTGCGAATAATTCTGAACAACCATAGAACCGCGACCGGCCGTGATTGGTCGGATGTTCGCCAACGTTTATGTCGCTGAGCGAAGTACGCAACGAAAACCGATGTGGGAGGTCGCGGTGTCGATCATCTCGGGATGGCGCGCAGCGGGGCGGTAGCGCTGGCAGTAGTTCGCCGCGCACAGGTGCGATCCGCCTTTCAATACCTTGCGGCCAATGCGCACCTGGGGCTGATCGGGGTCGAAGCTGTCCTTCAGCTTGCCGCCGCGCGGGTTGCTGACGGTACAGCACGACTGACCGGCTTTCTTCTTCGGCACACCCGGCTTTTCGCTCCACCAGTCCGAGGTCCACTCCCAGGTGTTGCCGACCATGTCGAACAGGCCGTAGCCGTTGGCAGGGTATGTGCCGACAGGAGACGTACGTTCCCATCCGTCAAGCATCTGGTTGGCGAATGGGAACAGACCCTGCCAGTAATTCGCCATCATCACGCCGCCTGGCGCTAGTTCGTCGCCCCAAGCATAGTCGGCGTCATCCAGCCCCCCGCGTGCGGCAAATTCGAACTCCGCCTCCGTCGGCAGGTCTTTGCCTGCCCACCGCGCATAGGCATCGACGTCCGCGTAGGCGACCTGCACGACGGGATGATTCCATAGGTCAAGGCTATCGACATCACTGTCAGGACCAAGTGGATGGCGCCAGTCGGCCCCGAACTCGAAGCGCCACCAATTGCCGGGATTGGACGTGTCTACTGGTGTGGAGGTCTTATGAAATACCAGCGATCCGGCGCGGTTCAGGCCAGGCATCATGCCCGGATAGTCCTTGGGATCAGGGGCGATCTCGGCAACGGTGGTATATCCGGTCGCTTCAACGAAAGCTGCGAACTGACGATTAGTGACGGGCGTGGTATCGATCCAGAAGCCGTTCACCGAGACCCGGCGAGACGGCGCTTCCTCCGGATAGAAACGCTCTGAACCCATTGTAAATGCGCCAGCATCGATCCAGGTCATGCCGGTCGTGGTAGTTGCCTGCTCCCGCGCAGGCCGGTGATCTTTATGTATCTCTCGCGCTTTCATTCGCCGCCGCTCTTCCGCATCTTGGCCAGCAGGCCCTCGCACTCGAAGATCGGAGTGGACGGCTTGTAGGCATCGGGAAGGGGCTGCACCAGATATTTACCGGCGCTTTCGAGATATTCGTTTTCGCCGTTCATGGCGACTTTGGCGACGTCGAGAGCGAACAGGGATGCCTTGCCGAGGAAGGTCGAGGCGTTGATCGCGTGCACGTGGATTTGGCAAAGTCGTGCGGGGCGCGTAGCCTCAGCAGTGAGGCGACATATGGAGTGGCAGTAAACGGCATTGAAGTTTCTCACACTGTAATCGGGTTGTGTTGACTATAGGACTGTCAAGCGACAACCCGCTCGATCACTCCACCACAGTAAAGCGCGTCGTAGCGTCAGCTTGTGAGTTTCCGCCTACCCAGACGTCGAAGGTACTCACGTCCTGAATCCAGCTCTTCGTCACCTCGCTCCAGTATCGAAGATCGTCTGCATTTAGCGTGAATTGCATCCGGCGGCTTTCGCCTGGCTGCAGCATAACTCGCGCAAACTTCTTGAGCTGGCGGACCGGACGCGACGACGTTCCCGTTCGCTGATGGATGTAGAGCTGTGCCACTTCGTCGCCCTCGCGCTTCCCGGTGTTCGTGAGGGTGAACGAAACGGTGACCGCCTCTCCCGGCTTGAGGGTAACCCGATCGGCTTTCACGTCACTGTAGGCGAAGCTGGTGTAGCTTAGCCCGAAACCGAACGGCCAGGTAGGAAGGTTGTCCTCGTTCCAATAGCGCGAATTGGCCCCGGCAGGCTGATGGGAGGGCAAATAGGCATAAGTGTAAGGCGCCTGCGCCGCGCTGCGTATCCAGCTGAACGGCAGCTTACCCCCCGGCACCGCATCGCCGACCAAGAGGTTGGCGACGGCAGTGCCACCCTCGCTGCCGGGATACCAGGCCTCCAGCAAAGCGCCGGGCCGTGCCTCCGCAAGGTTGAAGGGCCTTGCCCCCATCAGCACCACGACGACCGGCTTGCCGGTGGCGATCGCCGCTTCCAGCAGGTTCTGCTGCCGTCCCGGTAACGACAGATCGGATCGCGATGCCGCCTCGCCTTCCATGTTCTGCGGTTCGCCCAGCACCATGACCGTGACGTCGGATGCGCGCACCAGTTCGAGCGCCTTGGCGAACTCGGCCTTCTCGTCGATTTCCGGGTGCGACGCGGGCTTGTTGATGTCATCGAAGAAAGATCGGTTCTTGCGCGTCGGCCATGTCACGCCGGTCGCATAATCGATTTTCACCGCCTTCCCGAGCTTCGCGCGCAGCCCTTCCAATATGCTGACCGCCTTTGGCCCGTTGGCCGGGAAGACCCATGGCCCCAGCGTATCCTGACCTGAATCGGCCAGAGGTCCCAGCACCGCGATCGACTTCAGGGTCTTGCGGTCCAGAGGCAGAAGTCCCCCGGCATTGGCCAGCAGCACCGCCGAACGCTCCGCTGCCAGACGCGCGACCCGGCGATGCTCGGGATCGTCCAGAACCTTGGCGGCCTTTGCCGGATCGACATAGGGATTTTCGAACAAGCCCATCCGGAACTTGGCTTCGAGCAGCCGGCGGACGGGTTCGTCGAGCGCATGCTCGTCAAGCTCGCCCTTGCGGACGGCCTCGATCAGCGAAAGCATCGGGGATGGACCGCTGGGAACCGACATGGCGAGATCCATTCCCGCCTGAAGTGCCCGCACGGCCGCCTGCTTCTGGTCGGCGGCCATGCCCTGCGGCTCCAGCGAGTTGACGCCGTTGGCATCGCTTACCACGAAGCCCTTGAACCCCCACTCCTTGCGCAGAACATCCGTCAGAAGCCAGCGGTTTGCCGCCGCCGGAACGCCGTTCAGTCCCATGTAGGCGCTCATGATATTGCCGGCACCGGCATCGATCGCGGCCTTGAACGGCGGCAGGTAGGTGTTGCGAAGCTGGTTTTCCGAAAGGTCGACCTCGTCGTAGTCACGACCGCCCAGCGATGCGCCGTAGCCCACGAAGTGTTTCGGCCCGGCAATGACGTGGCCCGGAGCACCGATGCCGGAACCCTGGAAACCTCGCACTTGCGCCGTAGCCATGGCCGCGCCGAGCACCGGGTCTTCCCCGGCGCCTTCCACCATGCGCCCCCACCGCGGGTCCAGAGTGATGTCCACCATCGGCGCGAAAGTCCAATGAAGACCAACGGCGCGGGCTTCGGCAGCGGCGACCGCCTGCCCCTTCTCGGCGATGTCCGGATCCCAGGAGGCCGCCACGCCGATCGGCACCGGCATGATCGTGCGAAGGCCGTGAATGACGTCGAAACCGAACAGCAGAGGTATTTTCAGACGGGTCTTCGTGACCGCGACCCGTTGCAATTGATTGATCCGTGCCGGGTCGGTGACGAAGAGCATGGAGCCGACCTCGCTTTTCGCCACCGCCGCGTCGAGATCGACGCCCGTGGTATCTGCCCCCGCCACGGTGGCGCCGCCGAAGTCGAAGTACTGAACGAGCTGCCCGACCTTTTCTTCAAGGGTCATGCGCGCGAGAAGGCCGTCCGCGCGGGTCCGCGCTTCCTCTGGAGTCATCAAGGGCACCTCTTTGGCGCTCGGTGTAACGGGGTTCAGCATGGCGAAACCGGCTGCGGACAGCGCAAGCGCCAGAGCAAATCGTGAAGTCCGCATATTTTCCGCTCCTTGGAATGGCGAGAATGGCAAAGTCGTTATCGATCCCGCGCGCGCTCGGAGTATCCGGCCTGCGCACCAGATCAAGCGGGTTCGCCGCGTGGCAGTCCTGACATGCCAAACAGCAGCGCCGCCAACGCCAGCGGCGAGGCCACCGCGCAGACGATCGAGATCGACAGGCCCAGGCGCGACGGGTCGGCGAAGACCAGGTCCGTCACGAGCGCCACCGAGGTCGGCCCCAGCGTCGAGCCGATGAGATTGATCGCCAGCATGTAGATCACCGAGACTTGCGCCCGCATGCGGTTGGGGGTCAGCGACTGGAGCGTGGCCAACCCGCCGCCGAAGTTGAAGCCGGCAAAGAAGTTCATGCCGCCTACGCCCGCCAGCGCGAGGCCCGCCGTGGGCATCAGCGGAAAGCCGATCGTCAGGGGAATGAGTGCGGTGAACCCGATCACCGCGGCCAGCAGATTGCCGTTCGGCACGCCTCGCCTTTGCAGCCAGGACCCGGCGAAGCCGCCGCAGAGCGCTCCGCTCGTGCCGCAGAAGAAGACCATCCAGCCGTAGGCCGAGCCGATCTGCGCGATAGACATGTCGTAGGACCGTTCGAGGAAGGCTGGTATCCACGCGCCGGTGCCGTTGCCCACAAAGATCATCAGCGCGAAGCCGACGATGATGCCGGAATAGGCGCGGCCATGGGTGGAGATCTGGCCGAACAGTTGGCCGATGTTGGCACTTGGGTTCCCGTTCCGGCCGGACTTCTCGCCGCCGACCGGCTCCGCGACCTTCTGGCCGCCACCGCGACGGGTAGGTTCGCGCACGAGCATCATCGCCAATGACAGCAGCGCACCGGGAATACCCAGAGCCAGAAAGATGATGTGCCAGCCCTTCATCGTCCCCAGCACCGGTATGGCGATCTCCGAGGACGGCGGCACCGCGCTGGCGATCAGCCCGCCCAGGATCAAGGCACCCGCTCCGCCGAGGTAGACGCCCATGTTGTAGACCCCCATGGCCAGGGCCAGCCGGTTCTTAGGAAAGTAGTCCGCCAGGATCGAGTGGGCGGCGGGGCTCAGTCCGCCCTCCCCGGTTCCCACCGCGACACGCGCGGCGAAGAGGCCGCCATAGCTGCGGGTCATGCCACAGGCCGCGGTGGCAAGACTCCAGACGAAGATCGACACGACGATGATATTGCGGCGGTTGGACCGATCAGCCAGCCAGGCCACGGGGATACCGACAATCACGTAGAACAGGGTAAAGCTCAACCCGTAGAGCAGGCTCATCGCCGTGTCGGAAGCGCCGAGGTCTTCCTTGATGGGTTGGACAAGCAGTGCCAGCGCCTGGCGATCGACGAAAGCCAGGGTGTAGGCGAGCATGAGCAAAATCGCCGCAGTCCAGGCTTCGCGCGCGGGAGGCCAGCTGCCGCTGTCGGGATCCGTCATGGGAGGCTTAATGTCGGGCGCCATTCTCAGCGCGGCATCCTTCGCGGTCTGCAGCATATTCCCCATCCCTGAATTCTTTTCTTGCCTGGCGCCGTTCGTGCAGTGCCCCTGCGGTGCGACCCGAAAGGCATGGACAAGCAATTATTTAGCGCTAAAACTACTCGTGTTTTCCGGATTGTCAACGCCGTTGTTGGACAATTCGGCCTTTATCGCATTGGTCGGGCCCACCCTTGCCAATTTGCAGCCGGAACCTATGACAGGAGCGATATGACAAGCGGTACGACCCATCGAAAACGACGGCGCAGCGGCGGCGGCCCCACGATCGCCGAAGTGGCCGAACTGGCCGGCGTATCGACGATGACCGTCTCCAACGTTCTGAACAACCGGCCGGTGGTCCATGCCGATACGCGCGATGCCGTGCTCAAGGCCGTAAAAGCGCTCAACTACACGCCGAACAGCGCCGCGCGCGCGCTTGCCAGCGCCGCCACGCTGCGGATCGGGCTGGTCCACAGCGATGCCGAAAGCGCCCTGCTCAGCGCGATTCTGGTCGGCTCGCTCAAAGCCGCATCGCGGCTGGGCGCGCAGCTCATCATAAACTCCTATGACCTGGCCGATCCGGTCGGCGGCGTGGAAGCTTTCCTGAAAACCGGGCTGGACGGGCTGCTGCTGCCGCCTCCGCTCTGCGAAATGGTCAGTGCCGCAGGCATTCCGGAGCGTCACGATACCGCGATGATCGCGCTGGCTCCCGGCGGCGATCTTCGAAACATGGACTGCGTGCGGATCGACGACGAACAGGCCGCCTACGAAGTGACGCGGATCCTGCTGAGCAAGGGCCACCGCCGGATCGGCTTCGTCACCCTGCCCGGCGCACTGGTCGCCGTGTCGCGACTGCGCGGTTACCTCCGCGCGCTCGGCGAGCAGAGCGTCATTCCCGACATGAGCCTGGTCTGGGAAGCGCGGCCAACGTTCGATGCCGGGCTCGACCTGGCACAGCGCGTCCTGATCGAGGACCGCCGCGTGACGGCCGTGATCGCCGGTAACGACGACATGGCTGCGGCCTTCGTCAATGTGGCCTTGCGCAACAACCTCTCGGTGCCCGGCGATGTCTCGATCATCGGCTTCGACGATACGCCGATCGCCGTGAAGATCTGGCCTGCGCTGACGACCGTGCGCCAGCCGCTTGCGCTGATTGCCGAAAAGGCCACCGAGCGCCTTGTACACATCCTGCGCGAGGAGGGCGGAAAGAGTGCAACGGTGGAGGCCAGCTACGTGGACTTCACCGTGATCGAGCGCAGTTCTGTCGGCTGCGTACCCCGGGAGAACGGATAAAAAAGCGGCGGCGGACTTGCGTCCACCGCCGCATGGGCAACCGGCTCGGGAGGAGGAGATCGAGCGGTCGCCCCAAGGTATCGATACTACTCCGCGTCCGGCTGGCGGGACGGGACGGCAACCTGGAATGCAGGCAGCGCGTTGCAGGCGGCTTCCACTTCGACGATCCGCGGGAAGTCGAACCGTGCCCCAAAGCGCCGCGCATTGCCGAGCTGGGGCACGAGGCAGATGTCGGCCAGCGTGACCTGCGCGCCGAAGCAATAGGGCCCCTCGTTCGCCGCAATCGTTGCGGAGAAAGCTTCTAGCCCGGTCTCGATCACTTCGCGCGCCCAGCCGTTCACGGCTTCCTCTTCGAGCCCGCGCGCGCGCAGCATGTCGAGCACCTTCAGGTTCTGGAGCGGATGCACTTCGCAAGCGATGAGCTGCGCGGCGGCGCGGACTTTCGCGCGTTCCAGCGGTCCTGCCGGAAGCAGCGGCGGATCGGGCCGGATCTCGTCGAGATATTCGCAGATGGCCAGGCTCTGCGTCAGCACCGCACCACCGACTTCCAGGCTGGGCACAAGCCCCTGCGGGTTGAGCCGCAGATAGTCCGGCGTGCGCTGTTCGCCCGCACGGAGCCGATAGGTGCGCCCACTCCAGTCCAGGCCCTTGAGCGCGAGCGCTATGCGCACGCGCCACGAAGAGGACGACCGCCAGAAAGTGTGGAGGACCAGCTGGTTACTCACCGGCAGGCGGTCCCACCGTCACCACGGTATCGCTGAGGCCGGCTACCGAGATGACGATCTCGTCGCCCGGCACCACGGCGCCCACGCCCGCCGGGGTGCCGGTGTAGATGAGGTCGCCCGGTTCAAGACGGTAGGCGTTCGAGAGGAAGGCGATGAGGTCCGCGACCGGGTGGATCAGTTCGGCAAGGTCTGCCTCCTGCTTGACTTCGCCGTTGACCGTCAGGCGGATCGCGCCTTCGTTCAGCGGGCCGGTTTCGGCGATCGGATGGATCAGGCCGAGCGGAGAGGATTCCTCCACGTTCTTGCCCGCGTCCCAGGGGCGGCCCTTGGCCCGCGCTTCGAGCTGGAGATCGCGGCGGGTCATGTCGAGCCCGGTGGCATAGCCGTAGACGTGGTCCAGAGCGTCGGCAACAGCGATGCTGCGCCCGCCCTTGCCGATGGCGACGACCAGTTCGGCCTCGTAATGGAAGTTCGCGGTCGACGGCGGGTAGGCCATGACCGACCCGCTGGGGATCACGGTCTCCGCCCACTTGGTGAAGTAGAACGGCGCCTCGCGGTCAACCTCGACGCCCATTTCCTTGGCGTGGTCGGCATAGTTGCGGCCGATGCAGAACACCCGGCGGACCGGATAGTCGTGACCGTCGCTGGTCTTCGCGATGACGGGCGGCAGCGGGTCGAACAGATAGGTCAATGGTTGAACTCCCGGTAGAGATCGAGCTTCACTTGCGAAGCTTTGTCGGAATAGGCGAACAGCACCAGCTCGGACGCCGCGATGAAACGATGCGGCACCCAGGACGGCACGACGAAGACGTCCCTGGACTTCAGAGCGATGGCTTCCTCTCCCAGCAGCAATTCGCCGGTACCTTCGCAGACTACGAAAACAGTACCGTCGGTCGCCTGCCGGGTGCGGCTCTCGAAACCTGCGGGCAGCAGCCGGACATGGGCGGAGATGGTGGAAAGCACCGGGCCGCCGTCTGCGGGATTGGTGAATTCCAGAGCGTGGCCAAAGTGCGGGTCGATCTCGCCCCCGGCCACGAGCGACTGGAGCGCGGGCCGCCAGTCGGCGTAAGGATAGTGGAACAGCGGTCGTCCTGCCGGCCGCCGGTCCGCCGCGCTGCCGCGCATCGGGCGCATGTTGTGGCCGTAACGCGCCAGCGTGTCGCCCGGTGCGGCCGTCTCGGGGTGGGCCGCAGAGCCGAGGCGCTCCGCAAAGCTGGCATCGAACAGGCGCACGGTCGGGATGTCCAGACCGTCGAGCCAGATCATCGGGGCCGCGCAGTCGTTGCCGTGATCGTGCCACTGGTAGGCCGGCGTCAGCACCAGATCGAACTGCTCCATCACCGCTTTCTCTCCGTCGAGCGCGGTGAAAGCGCCGCTGCCTTCCATGACGAAGCGCAGCGCGTTCTGCGCGTGGCGGTGGCAGGGCGCCACTTCGCCCGGCAGGATCAGCTGAAGCCCGGCATAGAGGCTGGGTGTGATCGCCGCCTGGCCTTCGAGACCGGGGTTCTCCATGATCAGCACCCGGCGCTCGGCCTGCTCGGCACTGATGATGTCGCCGGCCCGCATCAGGAAGCCCCGCGTTTCCTCGTAGTCCCAGCGCCAGGGTTTGGCAGGCGAGCGCGGTTCCGTCAGGACCAGCGCATGAAGATTCTCCCACAAGGGCTGGAGCCCTTGAGGCGCCATCGCCGCATAGAGCGCTTCAAGCTGCGAACGCTGGTCGTTGGCGCCTTGGGTCATCTCGTCCTCACCACTTGAGCTGTTCGAGGCCGCAGAACGGATCGACCGGGCTGACGCCGGTGAACGGCGCCTCGCCGGTCAGACGGCGAACCGTTTCGCGCTGCACCGGTTCGATCGCGCTATAGGCGTTCACGCATGTCTGCATGTGCGGCGCATCGAACAGGTAATAGGGCTGACCGAAGGAAACCATCAGCGTCGGGATCTCGCGCGGATACTGCGTCATCGCCTTGCGGTTGTTGCCGTGCAGCTTCGCGAAATCGAGGAAGATGCGCGAGGCGCTGGGCGTAGCTTCCTGGCCGACCAGATAGAGGACGAGGTCGGTATCCTCGCGCGTGGGCATCGCCTCCGGATCGAAGCTGCGCACCGCGAAGCCGCGCTGCTCCAGTTCGGTAAGCACAGGGCCGTAGCCGCGATCGAGCGAGCCGTCCCAGAAGCTGAAGCCTTCCTCCTCGATCACCACGACCCGGCGGTGTCTCACGGGATCGAGCGGCAGGAGGTCCTGAACGTCCTTGACCAGGGTGACGCTCTGCCCAGACGCGGCGCGGGCCGTTTCGAGGTCTGCGGGGACCTGAAGCGCCTCCTGCATCTCGGCCAGCGGCATGAGCCGCTCCGAAGGTTCGCGCAAGTGCAGCCCGAGCCGAGCTTTGAGCGTGAGGATGCGCGTGACCGCTTCCTCCAGCCGCGCTTCGGACAGCAGGCCCTTGCGCAAACCGTCCAGCATGAAACCGTAGTCCCGTTCGGGCGCGCGGCTGAACAGGAAGATGTCGCAGCCGTTCTCGATCACGGTCGGCACCGTCTCGGCGCGTTCCATCCAGCCCGTCAGCCCGCCCATGCCGGTGGCATCGGAGATGATCAGACCCTTGAAGCCCAGCTCGCCGCGCAGCAGGTCCTGGTTGAGCAGGCGCGAGACGGTCGCCGGCTGGAAGGCCTCTCGCCCGGCATCGGGCAGGCGCGAGCGAATATAGGCGGGGAAGGCGATGTGCGCGGACATCACCGTCATCACGCCATCCCGGATCAGCGTGCCGTAGATGCGGCCATAGAGCGCATGCCATTCGTCCACCGAGAGCGGGTTGACGCTGGTGACGAGGTGCTGGTCGCGCTCGTCGAAGCCATCGCCCGGCCAGTGCTTGAGGCAGGCGGCCACGCCCTCTTCCTGCAGGACGCGGGCGTAGGCGCGGGCCTGCGCCAATACGCGCTCGGGATCCGAACCGAACGAGCGGGTGCCCACGATGGCGCTGCGGAAGGCCTCGTTGATGTCGACCACCGGACCGAACGACCAGTCGTAGCCGAGCACCCTGCTCTCGCGCGCGACAAGGCGGGCGACGGCCTCGGTCATGGCCAGATCGTCGCAGGCGGCGAGTCCCATGATGTTGGGCACGGCGCTGGCGAAGGGATAGCTGATGGTGCCGCCCTCGATGTCGCCGGTGAAGATCGGCGGCACGCTGGCGCTTTCGACCGTAAACATGGTCGCGTCGCGGAAGGCCGCGAGGTCCGGCCGAGGGAAGCGGTTGATCCCGCCCGGCTTCAGCGCGAGCAGCGGGGCCAGTTCCTCGCGACTGTCCTGCGAGGTGGAAAAGACGAAGAGCTGCCCGATCTTCTCCTCGGTGGTCATCGCGTCGCGGGTGCGCTCCACCCAGGCCTGGGCCTCGGCATCGATGGCGAGGGGATCGACGGTATCGGAGACGAGATCAGTCATGGAAAGTTCCGGAAGTCACGGCCACCGGGCCGCGCTTGAAAGGCGCAAAGCGCGTGCGGGCGGCAGCAAGACGGCGGCGCATGTCCGCAAGGACATCAGGGTGCCGGTCGGCCACGCTGTAGTTCTCTGCCGGGTCGGCGTTCAGATCGTAGAGCTGCGGATACTTGGGATCGGTGGGCCGGAAGCCGGCCAGGAAGTAGTCGCCGGAGACGTATTTCCAGCGCTGCGTGCGGATCGCCACCGGGTCTTCATTGTTGAACAGGACAAGTTCCTCATGGGGAGACTGCTGCGCGCCGCCGAACAGGACGGGGGAAATGTCCTTTCCGTCCAGTTCCGCGTCGGGGAGGGCGACGCCGGCAAGCGCGCAGCAGGTGGGGAGAAAGTCGATGGCCATGGCGATCGCATCGCTGTGGCCGGAAGCGGAGATCGAACCGGGGCACCAGGCGATCAGGGGCACCTTGCTGGCACCGTCGTATCCACCGCCGCCCTTGCGCTGGCGCAGGGGGCCGCTCGACCCTTCGTACCAGGGTCCGTTATCGGAGGTGAACAGCACCAGCGTCTCGCGGTCGATCCCCAGCTTGCGCAGCAGGGCGAGGATGCGGCCGACCTTGTCGTCCACTTCCTCCACGGAATCGCCGTAAGCTCCCGCATTCGAGCGACCCGCAAAGGGCGCGGGCGGACGGCAGGGCAAGTGCGGCGCGCTGAGCGCCAGTTCCACGAAGAACGGCCTTGCGGCGTTCTCGGTGATGAATTTCTCGGCCTCCTCGCAGAAGATCTGCTGGAGCGGCATGATCTCGACAGGCGCCTGCACAGCCTCGCGCCCGGCTTCGGCGCGCACCAGCACCAGGGGGCTCATGTCGTGGCTATAGGGGATACCTACGAAGCGGTCGAAACCGTGCTGCGTGGGCAGCCAGTCCGGTCCGCGATGGCCGAGGTGCCACTTGCCGAACAGCCCGGTCGCATAGCCAGCGGGCTTGAGCGCTTCGGCTATGGTCACTTCGGACTTCGGAAGCACGCGGTCGTCGTTGTAGAGGATGACCTTGTCGCCAAGACCAGTCCGCACGGGATAGCGGCCGGTCAGCAGGCCGGCGCGCGAGGGCGTGCACAAATTGGCGGCGGCATAGAATTCGGAGAAAGTCAGCCCTTCGCGGGCCATGGCGTCGATATTCGGCGTGGCGATGCCGCGGGCGCCGGTCATCCCGAGATCGCCGTATCCCAAGTCATCGCAGAGGATCACGACGACGTTGCGCGGGCGGCGCTTCCCCGCGGCCATGGCGGCCGGTGCCGAACAGGCTGCCGCGGCGGCGGCGCTGGAGGCGAGGAACTTGCGTCGATCCAAGTCGCGATCCTTCAAGAAGCGGCCGGGCGATGACGCCCGGCCCAAGGTGGGTCTCAGAAACGGGCGCCGAAGGTCGCACCGAAGTAGCGGCTGGAGTCCTTGTTGTAGGTGCCGACCAGATCGTAGGGATTGGCCGTGGTGGACATCAGCGAGTTGTGGCCGATGCTGGTCAGGTAGTTGGTGTCGAACAGGTTCTTCACGAAGACCGAGAGGCTGTAGCGCTTGTCCGGCGTGGCGACGCCGATCGTGGCATCCACCAGCGTGTAGGACGGCTGGCGGGTCAGCGGATCGAGTTCCGACGTGAAGTACTGCGCGCTTGTGAAGTTCACCCCCAGTTGTGCGAATGCGCTGAACTTGTCGCCTTCGTAATCGTAACGCGGTGACAGGGTGACGCGCCAATCGGGGCTCGCCTGGAGAGCACGGCCACGCAGGTTCTGCTGCGGGGTGGCGCCCACGGCGGTGCGATAGCAGACGTTGACCGGCGTTCCGGTCATGACCGGCGCCGCCGCCTGGAACTGCAGCGGGCAGTTCAACCCGTCGATGTCGATGCGCGACTGCGCGTATGTGACGCCCGCATTGACCGAGAACGAGTCCGAAGGCCGCATCGTCGCTTCGATTTCGAAGCCGCGGCTACGCGACGAACCGGCATTGGTGGTCACGAACTGGATGACGCCGGTGGTCGGGTCGGAACGGTTGGCCTGGACCTGCAGGTTCGAATAGTCCGCCTGGAACAGCGCCGCCGAGAAAGTCAGCTTGCGGTCGGACGTGCTGCCCTTGAAGCCGATTTCATAAGCGTTGACGTGCTCGGGCTGAACTGCCGTCTGGTTGGCGAGGTTCGCCGAGATTTCCATCTCGTAGCCCAGGCCCTTGTAGCCGCGCGTGTAGGTCGCATAGACCTGCGCATTGCGGTTGAACTCGTATTGCAGGCCGGCTTTGCCGGTAACGGCGGTATCATGCGCCGAGAAGCTGCCGCTGGTGCTGGCATTGCCGGGGAACACGGTGTCTCCGGCGACGATCGGCGCGGTGCGGGTGCCGCTATTGGTGCCCTTTTCGTACTGGACGCGGATACCGCCGATGGCGCGAAGGCCGCCGACGATGAGGTAGTCGGCCTGGCCGAAGGCGGCGATGCTGTCCTGCTTCAGACGGATGCGGCTCTCGGCGGACTGC
Source organism: Novosphingobium sp. (assembly GCF_036820275.1). Lineage (GTDB taxonomy): Bacteria > Pseudomonadota > Alphaproteobacteria > Sphingomonadales > Sphingomonadaceae > Novosphingobium. The sequence goes on along the minus strand of NZ_DAISLT010000017.1, from coordinate 60,557 downwards.
CACACGATATTGGCATCGGCGCAAGGCTGGCCGACGATGCCGGCGGTGCAGCGGGCACGGCGGCGGTCGAAGGGACGCACGATGTCGCTGTGCATGTAGAACGCACCGACGACGTAGTTCAGGTCCGACTTGCCGTTATTGGCGATGCGTAGTTCCTGCGACCAGGCGCTCAGGTCGACGATGCCGTGGTTCTGGTTCCAGAAGGTATAGGGTGCGAAGGCGGCCGTACCCAGATAGATCGGCGAAGTGGCGTTGATGCGGTCGATCGGCTGGTTCACTTCCAGATCGTACTTCTGGTACGCCGTGATCGAGGTGATAGACGCGGCGCCGAGGTCCCAGTCGGCCTGCAGCGAGTACGTCTGCGACTTGCTGTTGGCGTAAGTGTCGGTGTCTTCGTTGATCGTGCGGTTCTTGCGGCTGGCGTCGATCGGGCCGACGACCTGCTGGAGCACCGGATTGACGATGGAGATCAGCGTCGAAGCGCAGCAGTCCGCGTCGGTCTTCTTGTATTCACCGGCGAGCAGGAAGGTGAGGTTGGGCGTGGCTTCCCATTCCAGCTTGCCGCGCACGCCCCAGCTCTTGGTGCCGTTGACCCACTTGTCGGTGCCGATGTTGCGCGTCACGCCCTGGACATCGCTGTAGAAGCCGGAGACGCGGGCGCGCAGGGTGTCGGTGATGGGGCCGGACACGGTGCCGCGCGCACGATATTCGTTATGCTCGGCGATGGTGATTTCGCCCTTGCCCTCGAACGTGTCGGACGGGCGCGCCGTGGTCACGCTGATGACGCCGGCGGAGGCATTCTTGCCGAACAGCGTCCCCTGCGGGCCGCGCAACACTTCGATGCGCTCGATATCGGCCAACTCCGAGAAGCCCTGGGCCGAACGCACCGCGACGACGCCGTCGACGACCACCGAGACCGAGGATTCGACGCCCTGGCCGAACAGGGCCGTACCGATGCCGCGAATGCGGAAGCTGGTGTTGGTGGGGTTGGCGCCCTGCTGGAACGAGAGCGAGGGGATGGCGGTGACCAGCGAGGTCGTGTCGTTGATCTGGCGCGCGGCCAGCGCGTCGGCGGTCACGGCAGTGACGGCGAGCGGCACGTCCTGAAGGCGCTCGGCGCGCTTCTGCGCGGTAACGACGATATCGCCGGGCATGGTGCCATCAGTTGCGGCGGCATCCTGCGCCATGGCCGGTGCGACCCATACGAGCGCGGCACCAAGCGCGGTGACGGAAACGGTAGACACACCGAAAATGGTCTTAAAAGACATGCTTTTCCCCTCCACTGGGTTCCCGGCATCTTTGCTGCCCAGGACCTCTGGACATTCGCGCCGGGTTCGAATCACCTGATTCCTGTAACGCTAAACTCCAACCACCCGGCTGGAGTCAACGATTTATTTTACCGCTAATATAGCCATTCCCTTGTGACTGGCATGAAAGCGGCGCGTTTCCGTGCATTGCTGCCCAGCGACCGATAAGACAGACATCGGGGCGTGTCCTCCGCGCAACAGCTAGTTCGGTTATCATGAGGAAGCTGCACAAATACCCGGTTGACATCTTCGGACACAATTGCTGTTTTAGCGTTAAATATCGGCCGCTGACAAAGACAGGCCATACCAAGTGGAGAGGACTGTGAGGGAACAGTGCGAAAGCGACGGCCGCCAATGGCCTTCGCCGAAACGGGCATGGTTCGCTGCCGGAATGCTGGCAGCGGCAAACACGCTGGCGTTCGTGGACCGGCAGGCGCTCGCCCTCCTCGTCCAGCCGATCAAGGAAGACCTCCAGGCATCCGACACTGCGATGAGCCTGCTCTATGGCCTCAGCTTCACGATGTTCTACGTGCTGGTCGGCATTCCCGTCGCGCGGCTGGCGGACCGGGCGAACCGCCGCAACATCGTCGCCGGAGCGGTGTTCATCTGGAGCATTGCCACGGCCCTCTGCGGCCTGGCACGCAGTTTCGGTACCCTGTTCATCGCCCGCATCGGCGTCGGCGCGGGTGAAGGCGGCCTCAGCCCCGCCGCCTATTCGATTCTGGCCGACTATTTTCCCAAAGAGCGCCTGGCCGCCGCCATGGGCGTCTACCAGATGGGGATCTACGTGGGCGGAGCCGCCGCCCTGTTGCTCGGCGGCTTTCTTGCAAGCGTCGTTCCGCCGGGCAGCGTGGTCCTGCTGCCGGTGATCGGTGCGGTCAAAGGCTGGCATCTGGTCTTTCTGATGCTCGGCATTCCCGGAATCCTGCTCTCCGGCGCCACGCTGCTCGTACGCGAGCCCGCACGCATGGGCCTCAGCGGTACCGTCGCTTCTGCAAGCCCGCCCTTCTCCGAACTGGCCGCCCACGTCGTCCGCCACTGGCAGGCCTACCTGGGTATCAGCTGCGGCTTCGCGCTGATGATCCTGGTCGGCAATGCCACCGGCGCCTGGATCCCCGCCTTCCTCGAACGCAAGTATGACCTGACGACCGCCCAGATCGGCGGCATCTACGGCACGATCACGGCCATCTGCGGCGTCAGCGGCACGCTTGCCGGCGGCTTCGCGGCCGCCGCACTGCGCCGTCGCGGGTTCGAGCGGGCCAACCTGCTGGTCGCCCTGTTCGGCTTTACGGCGCTGATACCGGTCACCACGTTCTTCCCGCAGGCACCCACCGCCACGCTGTCCCTGGCACTCATCGGCGCGATGAACTTCCTGGCCGGGTTCAATTTCGGCGGCGGCCTGGCCGCGCTTCAGGAGATCACGCCGAACCGGATGCGTGCATCGATATCGGCCGGCTACATGCTGATGGTGAACCTGATCGGCGCCGCCGGTGGGCCCTTCGCGATCGCGCTGGTCACCGACTATTGGTACGGCGACCCCGCCGCCCTGCCCAATGCCATCACCATCGTCTGCGCCGTGGCCTCGCCCCTGTCCGTGGCGGCGCTGCTGTTGGGCCTGAGGGGCTACGGCCGCGCCATTGCCGTCAAGAGCTGAGGCTGCTTTCACGCATATGACACCGGGCAGTCGGACGCACCGAAAAAACAGGATAAGGAACCTATGTCGAAGCTGAAGCGCATGACTCGCCTGGCCTGCACCGCTGCCCTGATCGTCGCCGGATCGCTCGCCTCGCAGCCGGGTCTCGCAAAGGCACCGGCATCCGCAGCCGCCCCGTCCCCGACTTCGGCCCCGACCCGCCCCAATATCGTGCTGATCGTGTTGGACGACACCGGCTTCTCGGACATCGGCGCCTTCGGCTCGGAAATCCGCACACCCAACATCGATGCACTTGCGGCAGGCGGGCTGCGCTACAACCATTTCGACACCAAGGCGGTCTGCTCCCCCACCCGCGCCGCGCTGCTGACGGGGCGTAACCCGCAGACCGTGCGCATGGCCGACCTGCCCGCCAAAGTGCTCAATCCCGCCGACATCACGCGCGACCGGGGCGAGCTGCCGCAGAACGCCAGCACCATCGCCCAGGTCCTCCACCGCGCCGGCTACGCCACCCATGGCTACGGCAAGTGGCACCTCGCCCCCGAGGACGAGGACGGCTCGCCCGGACACAACGGCTCCTGGCCGCTCCAGCGCGGGTTCGACGATTTCTACGGCTTCTTCCTGGGCTGGTCCGACCAGTATCACCCGGACCTGATCGAGGGGAACCGCACGCTCCCCAAGCCCGACCGGCCCGGCTACCACTTCTCGGTCGACATCACCGACCATGCGATCAAGGCGCTCTCCGCCAGCCCGGCGCAGCCGCAGTTCGTCTACCTTGCCTTCGGCGCCGCCCATGCGCCGATCCAGGTACCCAAGGCCTATATCGACGCCTATGCAGGCATCTACGAAAAGGGCTGGGACGCCCTGCGGCACGACCGTCTGGCGCGCCAGAAGCTGATGGGCATCATGCCGCCCCAGGCGGAACTGTCCCCCCGCGCCGACGGAGACCGTGCCTGGGCGGACCTGACTCCTACGGAGAAGACCGTCTTCGCCCGCTTCATGGCCACTTACGCCGGTTTCATCACCCATACCGACGAACAGATCGGGCGACTGGTCCAGCACCTCAAGGACACCGGGCAGTTCGACAATACGCTCATCATCCTGGTCTCGGACAATGGCGCGGCTTCGGAGGCCGGGCAGAAGGGTTCGTTCGACCGGATGTACCGGCCCAATACCCTGACCCCAGAGCAGATGCTGGCCCGCCTCGACGAACTCGGCACGGACAAGACGCAGAGCGAATACCAGCGCCCCTGGGCCTATCTCGGCGCCACCCCGTACAAGCGCTACAAGATCTGGCCGCAACTGGGCGGCGTGCGCACGCCGATGGTGGTCAGCTGGCCCGGCCGCATCCACGACGGCGGGCAGGTCCGAAGCCAGTACGTAGACGCGGTAGATATCGCCCCCACCCTGGCGGCGGCTGCCGGCACCGCCTTCCCCAAGGCGGTCGCGGGGCGCGCGGAAATCGCGGTGGCGGGCAGGTCGATCCTGCCGACGATCGCCAATGCGTCCGCGCCTGCCGCCCGCACCGTCCAGTACTTCGAACTGCGCGGCAACCGGGCCATCACCCAGGGTAAGTGGCGGGCGCTGGCGGTCCACCCGCGCGACGGCGATTTCGCCAAGGACGTCTGGCAACTCTACGATACCGAGGCGGACCCCGCCGAGAACCACGATCTGGCCGCTGCGATGCCCGCCAAGCTAAAGGAACTCCAGGCGCTCTGGTGGTCGGAGGCGCGCAAGTATTCCGATCCGCCGCTGGCCGAGGCACCCAAGCCCTTCCGCTACCGCGAAATGTTCGACGGCAGCGGCGACCGCAAGGCGGCCCCGGCCGGAGAGGAACCGAAGTGAGATCGCGGTTCGCCCCTGCCCTCGCCGCGCTCGCGCTGAGCTCCATGATCGGCGGGATGCCGCCCGCGCTCGCCCGCACCGCCGTTCCGGCCAGCGCTCCCGTCCCTGCTGCCCGCACTTCCGGCCCGCCCAACATCATCCTGATCCTGGCCGACGACTTCGGGGTGGAGGGGATCAATGCCTATGGCGGCGAATACCACACGCCCCATGTCGATCGGCTCGCCGCCGAAGGCACCCGTTTCGACAATGCCCACGCCATGCCGCTCTGCTCGCCCTCGCGCGTGCGGCTGATGACCGGGCAGGAGAACTGGCGCAATTACGAGGCCTTCGGCTACCTCGCCCCCGGCCAACGCACCTTCGGCAATGTCATGAAGGAGGCGGGCTACGTCACCGGCATCGTCGGCAAATGGCAGCTTATGGGCAACGGCTTCGACGGCCGCACCGGCATCACGCCCGAGGCCGCCGGTTTCGACGAAAGCTACTTGTGGCAGCTCCAGGCGCTGACGCCCAAGGGCTCGCGCTACTGGGGGCCGACCCGCGCCGCCAACGGCACGCCGAAGATCAGCGAGGAAGGCTTCGGCCCCGATTTCGACAGCAGGAAGGCGCTGGACTTCATCTCGCGTCACAAAGACAGGCCGTTCTTCCTCTATTACCCGATGGTGCTGGTCCACAATCCCTGGGTGCAGACCCCGGATTCGATGACCGCCGAAGGGGCTGCGGACCGTTTCAACGGCATGGTCTCCTACATGGACCGACTGGTGGGAGACCTGATGGCGCGCCTCAAGGCGGAGGGGCTGGACCGGAACACTATCGTCATCTTCACCGGAGACAACGGCACCAACCGCCAGATCACGTCCATGCGCGATGGCCATGCGGTTCGCGGCGGCAAGGGGGCGACCACCATCAACGGCACGCACGTCCCCTTCATCGCCTGGGGTCCCGGCGTCCCCAAGGGCAAGGCGAGCGAAGCGCTGGTCGATTTCACCGACCTGCTGCCCACGTTCGCCGACATGGCCGGACAGCCCGCTCTTGCCGGCAAGGTCGACGGCGTGAGCCAGTGGCCGGTCATCGCCGGCAAGGCGAGCGCCGCGCGCAGTGCGATCTTCATGCACTATGCGCCGATGTGGCTGTTCCAGCCAGAGCGCTTCGCTTTCGACGCCCGGTGGAAGCTTTACGGAGACGATCGCTTCGTGGCGATGGACCCGGTTTCCGGCGTCGAGACCGAAGTGCCCGCCACCCTGCGCAGGGGCGAAGCCGCACGCCATTACGCGGCCTTGCGCAAGGTTCTGGCCGACACCCACGACGGCCCGCTCGATCCCACGCGCTACCCCTGGTGCGAAGGGCAGCCATCCGTCGAACCCGGCCAGCCCGCCACCGTGGCCGGCTGCGGCAGGACACCGGGAGGAGAAGAATGATGCACCGCACGCTCGTTTCCGCAATGCTGGCGGGCACATCCCTGCTCGGCCTGTCCGGCTGCACGACGAACACGGTGCCGACGCACACCGCCTCGGCCCAGCGCCCCGCCGCCGCAGGACGCCCCAACGTCGTCGTCATCCTGGCCGACGATCTCGACTGGGCGGATGTCTCCACGTACGGCCGCGCCGACGTACCGACACCCAACATAGACCGGATCGCGAAGACCGGCGTGGCTTTCTCCAGCGGCTATGTCACCGCCTCGGTCTGCGCGGTCAGCCGCGCGGGGCTGCTGACCGGACGAATGCCGCAGCGCTTCGGCTTCACCTACAACATCAACGACGAGGGCGATGAAGGCGCAGGCCTGCCCGTCGGCCAGAAGACCCTGGCAGAGCGCCTGAAGCCGCTGGGCTACCGCACGGCCGCCTTCGGCAAGTGGCACCAGGGTGCGGAACGGCAGTTCTATCCCACCGAACGCGGCTTCGACGAATTCTTCGGCTTCATCGCGGGCGAAACCAACTACGTCGATCCGAAGACGCCGGGCATCGTCACCACGCCCACCAAGGCGGACAAATATCCGATCACCCCGCGCACTGGTAATCACGCCATGGTCGAAGGCCCGGAGGCCAGACCCGCCGACGATTTCACCCGCTACCTGACCGACCAGATCACCGACCGGGCCGTAGACTTCATCGACCGTTCCGCCGGGGACCGGGACCACCCCTTCTTCACTTATGTCGCCTACAACGCACCGCATTGGCCGTTGCAGGTTCCCCAAGCCTATTACGATCGCTTCCCGCAAGTGAAGGACCCGGTACGCCGCACCTACATCGCCATGATCGCGGCGATGGACGATGGCATCGGCCGCATTCTCGACAGTCTTGAAGCGCGCGGGCTGCGCGACAATACCATAGTCGTGTTTCTCTCCGACAACGGCTGCCCGACCCGCTTCGGCTTCTGCAACCCGGACCATCCCTGGGGCTCGGGGAAGTTCACTTATCTCGAAGGCGGGGTGCGCGTGCCTTTCGTGCTGTCCTGGCCGGCGGGCCTGAAGCCGCAGGGGATCAGCGACAGTCCGGTCTCCTCGATCGACATCGCGGCCACCGTGCTTCACGCGGCATCCCCCCGCAGCCCCCTGCCCGCCGAGCTGGACGGACGCGACCTGGTGGAAACCGCCCGCCATCCCGATCCCGACCGTCTGCTGGTATGGGGGCAGGAGCCGGTCTATGCCGCCCGGCGCGGCGCCCGCAAGCTCTGGGTCTCGCACGACTGGAAGACCTCCCACCTCTACGACCTGACCCGCGACCCGGCCGAGATGAACGACCTCTCCGCCGCCGACCCTGCAGGCGCGGCCGATCTCTCCGCCGAAATCGAGCGTTTCCGCGCGGGCCTGCCCGATCCGCGCTGGAAACTTCACTTCACCCGCAAGACCACCGTCAACGGTCGCGAGACCGAATGGGTCTACTGACGAGGAATCCCGATGAAGACCAGAACCGCTCTCCTCGCCCGCGCGCTTGCCGGTGCCGCCTGCTTCGCTGCCCTGGCCTTGTCGCCGCTTGCCGCGCAGGCCAAGGCGCCTGCCGCCGCGCCCGCCACGCAGGAAGCCCGCCCGCGCAACATCATCTTCGTCCTCGTCGACGACTTGCGCTATGACGGCATGGGCTTCCTCCAGCCCGGCCTGCTGAAAACGCCGAATATCGACCGCATGGCGAAAGAGGGAACCTACTTTCCGAACGCCGTCGTCACTTCCTCCCTCTGCAGCCCCAGTCGCGCCACGATCCTGACCGGGCAGACTGCGCGCAATCACGGCATCGTCGACAACAACGACGGTTCCGAAGCAGGGCTCACCTATTTCCCCAGCTATCTCCAGCAGGCCGGCTACGACACCGCCTTCTTCGGCAAGTGGCACATGGGCAGCAGCACCGATGCGCCGCGTCCCGGTTTCGACAAGTGGGTGAGCTTCATGGGCCAGGGCAATTACTGGCCCGCCAAGGCGACCACGGCCCATTCCTCGCCCGGCCTCAACGTAGACGGCAAGGAAGTCCCCCAGAAGGGCTATATCACCGACGAACTGACCGACTATGCGATGGACTGGCTGACGAAGGAGCGCGATCCGAAGAAGCCCTTCTTCCTCTATCTCAGCCACAAGGGCGTCCATTCCGACCCCCTACCGCCGCCGCGCTACGCTCACCAGTACGACAAGGCGAAGTTCACCCTGCCCGCCAGCGCCGCCAACACGCCCGAAAACAACGCCGGCAAGCCGGTCTGGGTACAGAACCAGCGCAACTCCTGGCATGGCATCGACTTCTTCTACAATGCCGATGTGCCGATGACCGAGTATCTCAAGTACTACTACGGCACCCTCTCCGCGATCGACGACAGCCTCGGCCGGATCATGGACTATCTGCGCAAGAACCACCTGGAGAAGGACACGCTGGTCGTGTTCACCTCCGACAATGGCTACATGGTCGGCGAGCATGGCCTGATCGACAAGCGCAACGCCTACGAAGCCTCGATCCGCGTGCCGCTGGTGGTGTGGGAGCCGGGCACCGTGCCCGCAAACAAGGTCAACCCCGGCCGCATCCGCAATCTCGACTTCGCGCCCACGTTCCTGGACGTGGCAGGCGCCCAGCGTCCGCAGCAGTTCGAAGGCACGAGCGCCTGGGGCCTCTGGGCAGGCAAGCAGGCCCCGAGCGATTGGAAGCCGGGCGACTTCACTTACGAATACTATTGGGAATACAACTTCCCGATGACGCCGGGCACCTTTGCCATCGAGCGGGACCGGGTGAAATACATCCAGTATTACGGCGTCTACGACACCGACGAACTCTACGACCTCAAGAGCGATCCCGAGGAAATGCACAACCTGATCGACGATCCCAAGTGGGCGGCCAAGAAGCAGGAACTGCGCATTGCGCTCTACGACCAGCTTGCCAACCGGGACGGCAAGCACATGATCCCCTATGGCGCCCGCCTCTCGACCGGCGCGGTGCGGCGTGACGTGAACGGCAGCCGCGCGGCGGACTTCCCCGCATCGTGGTACATCAAGCCGAACCCGACCGACCGGCTCGACCCGATCCTTCCCGACGGACCTGCCAAGCTCAAGGCGCAGGCCGAAGGCAAGCCGCTGATCTACACCCCGCCGCTGAAGGACGAACTGGTGAAGCAGGTCGGGAGCGCAGGCCAGTGACCGTGGTATCGCGCCGCGCCGTCCTGGGTTCGATCGCCGGAGCCACCACGTTGGCTGCCACGGGCACCGCCGCCCGCGCCGCCGCGCCGGTCCAGCGGCCCAACATCCTGTGGATCGTCAGCGAGGACAACAACCCCTACGTCGGCGCCTATGGCGACAAGCTGGCCTACACCCCTACTATCGACGGGCTGGCGACCAAGGGCCTGCTGTTTCGCAACGTCTATTCCAACGCCCCGGTCTGCGCGCCGTCCCGCTTCGGCATCCTCACCGGGGTCTATCCCGAAAGCTGCGCCCCGGCGAACCAGATGCGCGCGGTGGGCAAGCTGCCGAAGGCGTTCCGGACCTATCCCGAGTTGATGCGGGCTGCGGGTTATTTCTGCACCAACAGCGCCAAGACCGACTACAATTGCGACGTCGATCCTCAGGCGATCTGGGACGGACAAGGCAAAGCTGCCCACTGGCGCTCGCGCGAAGACAAGAGCCAGCCGTTCATGGCCGTGTTCAACTACGAGACCACGCATGAATCGAAAATCTTCAAGCCCACCCAAGGCCGCGTGACTCCGGAGATGATCACGGTCCCGGCGTTCCTGCCGGACACGCCCGGCATCCGCCAGGACTTCGCCAGCTACTACAACCTGATGGAAAAGATGGACGGCCAGCTTGCCGAACGTCTCGCCGAGCTGGAGGCCGACGGCTTGAGCGAGGACACCATCGTCTTCCACTATTCCGACAATGGCGGCGTCCTCGGCCGGTCCAAGCGCTATTGCTATGACGAAGGCCTACGCTGCGAGATGGTGGTCTATGTGCCGGAGAAGTGGCAGCACCTGATGCCCGGCCGCCCCGGCAGCGAGATCGCTTCTCCGGTCAGCTTCATCGACCTGGCACCCACGGTGCTGGCATTGGCCGGAGCCGCGCAGCCGCCACAGATGACCGGGAAGGCCTTCCTCGGACCCAAGGCCGCGCCGCAAAAGTACGCCTTCGGCATGCGCAACCGCATGGACGAGCGGATCGACTTTCAGCGCACCGTCACCGACGGCCGCTGGCGCTATATCCGCAACTACATGCCACACCGTCCGCTGGGCCAGCACCAGGCCTTCGAATGGCTGGCCAAGGGCTATCAGGAATGGGAGCAAGCCTATCTCGACGGCAAGCTCACCGAAACCCAGGCCCGGTTCTTCCGGCCCAAGGTCTTCGAGGAACTCTACGACCTCAAGGCAGACCCGCTGGAGCTGCACAATCTCGCCGCCGAACCGGCCCACCGCGCCTTGCGCAAGACGCTGAGCCAGGCGCTGGACGCGCACATGCTGGCGATCCACGACAACGGCTTCCTGCCCGAGACCATGGTGGGCGAAGGCTGGGAAGCCAGCCGCGATCCGGCCGTCTATCCGCTCAAGACGGTGATGGCGCTCGCCCGCACCGCTGCCATGGGCCGGATCGAGGACCTGCCCTCGCTGCGCGCCTCGCTGACAAGCCCGGTCGAAGTGCTGCGCTATTGGTCGGCCATGGGCCTGCTGATCCTGGGGGCAAAAGCCGCGCCGGCCGAGGCGGAGATGCTGGCCGCCCTGGCGCGGGAGACATCGCCCCATGTCCGTATCGCCTTGGGCGAAGCGCTAGCCCGCATGAGCGAGCCGCAAGCCGCCCCGAGCCGGACGGCGATCGCGGCGCTCATCGCCCTTTGCGCGGAGGACCGTCCCTGGCAGGTACGGCTCCATGCCATCAATGCTCTCACTTATGCCGGCGCGGCGGCGGCCCCGGCCCTGGATGCGGCGAAACAGGCGATGGCCGGCTCCAACGAGTATCTGAAAAGCGCGGGCAAGTATCTCATGCTGAAACTGACCGGCACCTATACGCCCGCCACGCCGGTGTTCGACTGGGAAGGCATGCAGGCCCGGATCAAGGCCGGAGGCGCGCCATGAGCACCGGCCCCGCCGCTCCCGCGCCGACCCTCGCCTATGCCTTCTCTGCAAAGGTAGAACTGCTCGACCCGATCGACCACGGCATGGTCGAAGGGCGCCGTCGCCGCTTCGTGCCGATCAGCGGCGGCACCTTCAGCGGGCCGGATCTCGAAGGCGTGGTCCTGCCTGGCGGAGGCGACTGGCAAGCGATCGGTGCCGACGGCTGCACCTTGGTCGATGCACATTATGCGCTTCAGGCCAGTGACGGTACGGTCATAGACGTGCGCAATGCGGGGGTGCGTGTGGCGAGCGTCGAAGTCAGCGAGCAGATCGCGCGCGGCGAGCCGGTCGATCCCACCAGCTACTACTTCCGCACCACCCCCCGCTTCGAGGTGCGGGACGGGCCCCATGCCTGGCTGCGGCAGACGATGTTCATTGCCCGCGGCGTGCGCCATCCCGACGAAGTTGTCATCGATTTCTATCGGGTCTGCTAAAAACCTGTGTCATTGGCCGTGGATGGTAATCCCTTCTTGTTCCTCCACTTCCTCTCTCCTGTTATTGTTTTAACGGCGGACGAACAAACTAAGGCTTTACACTCTGACTGCTGGAATGACGGCTCCCGACGATACCGGACCGATGGCGACTTTTCACGATAAGCCGGAACCGACCTTTCCGAACTCGCCGACTTCCCGGTCATAATAGGTGCTTAGCCGCCACCCGAAACCGGGATGGCGGAATTGCACGATCTTAGTCCAAAGCCGACAGCGGCGGACGATCCCGCTGGGACGTGCAGGCGGATCTTGGCCTGTTCCGGCACGGGCTGGGCGTCTACCTCCAATCGATCTGGCATTCCGGCAGCCGCGCCCGAAACACGGTGCCCACCGCCGATCTGTCCTTCGCCCCACTCGGAACGACAAACCTGACAGTCTACACCGATCTAGAGCGCTTGTTGCCGAATGAAAGTTGGGCGAAGAAACTGATAGTCGACATAATATAGTGCTCAGCATAGCGAACACCCGGCCGCGCGTGCAGGACAGGCTCGGCTGTTCCCTGATAGCTTCCACCATCCTCTTCTCCAATCCTGATCTTGGGCGGTGGCACGCGCACGCGGCTCGCCAACATCCTGTTTTCACGGGAGTTGGATAAGCGTTACGCAGCGAGTGGGATTGTATCGCAGGCGATGCATCCCGGCCAGGTCGATAGCAATTTTGCAAGTTATGGCGACCGGCATTTGCAGGAACATATGGCGTCCGCGTCTACGGTATCGCCCGTAGAACCCGCCGAAACGATCGTCTGGCTGGCGACTACAAGCGAAGGCGGTCACCCCGGCGGGCGCTACTTCTTCAGAAAGGCAGAAGAAGCTGCGAGCGCCGCTGCTCTTGATGACACTGCTGCCGAGCGGCTCTGGGACGAAAGCGAAATCCTATTGAAAAGCTTAGGGTTTTGAATGGCGGCGAATTGCAAGTCCCAGCAGCCCGTCTATTCGAGTTCGATCTTGATCGGGCGGGAATAGACGCGAACAATCAACGCATCGAGCAACTTCACGACGTTTCCAATCGGATAGTCGTCAGGTTGCCTCATCCACCAGGTGAGGATGTCGAAAATGGCGTTGGTGACGAGTTCGGTTACAAGATCGACCGGCAGCAGCGGGTTAGCACGAGGGCGGGCGGACCTGAACTCAGCGGATATCCGGGCGAACTCATCCCTCATGGCTGGGGATGCGCCGCCTGTGAGAAGCGGTCTCCATAATTTCCGGTGCTCGTGCACATAATCGCACATCTCTTCAAGACGCCCGTCGTAACGCGGATCGAAGGCATCGCTCGAATAGCCGAGAAGCTGGCGGACCTGTTCGGTCGCCACATCGGCCAGAAGCGCGTCGGTGCTCGAGAACTGGCGAAAAAACACCGGATAGCTGACACCTGCTGCCGCTGTTATTTCCTTGATGGTGATCGATCCGAACTCGCGTTCTTCAATCAGGCTCAGCAATGCGTCGCGAAGCGCTACCCTCGACCGTTGCGCCCGCGCATCATAGGGACGGCTGATACGCTTCTTTTCGGCAACAGGCCTCTTGTCATTTTTCTTGCTGGCTGTTTTGGCGGTCATACTCTCTGATGCGAACATCCGCCCCAAAACGCAAGGCTGACTGAGGGCGTCAGGGCGAACGATGCCGAATCCGACCTAGCCGCTAACTTTTCTCAATGCTTCCGCTAAACGAGGCAAGCACTCCTTCGACTCCTCAGCCACAGCAACGTCCGCTTCAGCGAATAGCATTTTTAGGAGCCCAACGTTGCTCCCTGGCCGAGTTGTAAACGCTTCAGCAGAGCTGCGGCTGGATCCCGGACGGCTATGTAAAATGCCCGAGCGATACTTGGTACAGAACCCCAACTGACTCCCCCGCTCCCACCCAAAACCGCCCTCCCGGCACGATGTCCCATTGCCATCACTTCCCGAGATATATATTACACGGTGTAACACTAAATTGGGAAGGATAGGCAATGAACGCTATCGAGCGGGATTACTACACGGACATGTCGGTCCTCCTCGATCCATACGGATGGTTCGAGGAAATGCGGGCCAAGGGCCCTGTTTGCAGGATGGCCAACCGAGACCTCTGGCTGGTAACCGGATTTGAGGCAGCGGTTGAAATTCTGAACAACGCGAATGACTGGTCGAATGCAATCAGCGTAAGCGGCCCCCTTCTCCCACTGCCTTTCGCGGTCGAGGGCGACGACATCACGGATTTGCTGGTCGAGCATCGGCCCGAGATTCCGATGTCGGATCTGCTGGTGGCGAAGGATGGCGCATCTCACGCCCAGTCGCGCTCGCTGATAGCAGCACTGTTCACGCCGTCGAGGTTACGCGAAAATCAGACCTATGTGACGGAGCTCGCCGACAAGATGGCGCGTGCGGTCGTCGCCAATCGCAGCTGTGAGCTCATTTCTGAAATCGCCAGCCCGTTCGTTACCTATGTCGTGTCCGACATCCTAGGCGTTCCTGAAGAAGACCGCGATGAATTCCGCAAGATCATTGACGCCGCGCCGCCGCCGGGTTCGATGGAAGCCGCCCCTCCGCCGGGCAAGGAAATCGAATGGGCCGCTAAGTCCGCCGAGCTACAGGCTGAATCGAGCTCTAATAGCCCGCTCGTGTTCATGGCTCAATTCTTTTACCTCTACATCGCCGAACGCCGCGCCACGCAACGCCAGGACGATGTTCTTTCGGAATTCGCGCACGCTTCGTTCCCGGACGGCACCCAACCCGACATTCCCGAGCTCATTCGCCTTGCGACGTTCCTGTTTGGCGCCGGGCAGGACACGAGCGCCAAGCTGATCGGCAACGCTATGCGCTACCTCGTAGACATACCCGGCATGCAAACCCAGCTACGCGAGAACCCCGCACTCATTCCCGACTTTCTTGAGGAGGTACTCCGCCTCGAGGGTTCAACCAAAGCTGTGAAGCGCCTCGCCAAGCGACCAATGATGGTCGGTGGTCATCAAATCGCGGCGGGCGACAAGGTCGTAATCGCCATCTCGGCAGCAAACCGCGATCCGCGGCGCTGGGAGGACCCGCTCGAGTTTCGCCTCAAGCGCCCCGGCATCAAGCAGCATCTCGCGTTCGGCCGCGGCGCACATACCTGCGCCGGTGCGCCGCTTGCTCGCTACGAGGTGCGCATCATGTTCGAGAAGCTTCTCGAGCACACGCGAAACATCTGGCTTGTCGAGGAAGCACACGGCCCGGCGGGCGAACGCCGCTGGGACTGGGAGGCCACTTTCAGCATGCGAGGCCTCAACAACCTTTACGTGGGCTTCGATCCTGCCTGAACATACCGTGCCCCGGCCGCCAATCGGGGCCGGGGCACCTCCATAGATAGGCACGCTCTCGCGCCCCAAAGATAAGCGATAATGCTCGCATTACCGAACAAAAAATCGAAAAGCGCTCTACACTGCAAAAACGCTGGATTGCCAAGTCGGCGATTGACAGGCGGATGCTCTTCGTTGGCACTGGCAGGAAACTGTACGTCCTTAGACGTCACTAGCATCAGCGCCTATCACGTAATGCAATCCTTGACCCGCTAGGCCCGAGCAAAAAAGCGAACTCCGATTGTGCCTTTTTTCCCGAACGACACCGACGAACGTAGCAATGCACAGCGCTACGTCCGTCGTAGCCAGGACAATGGTTAGAAAACTAAATTTAGATTATTACGAACGTTCACACGCCAATCCGTATTCAGCAGTGTCAATCACACTACCGGTCGCACGGTGTCAGCAATACATTCCCCCGTTAACATTGATTTCCTGCCCAGTGACGTAACTTGCACCGTCCGAGCACAGCCATTCGCAGGCAGATGCGATGTCCTCCGGCATACCGATCCGTTTAACGGGCACAGCTTGAACCATGGCCTCGATGCGTGGGTTCGTGCCATCGACTTCTTCCGTCCTGCGGCTCAAACCGGTATGCACGATCGCTGGCGGAATGGTGTTCACGGTAATGCCCTTTTCGGCAAATTCACGCGCCAGTGCTTTCGTGAGAGATGTCACACCGCCTTTCGATGCCGCGTAGTGCGCCATATTTGGCGCGCCGACTTGCGCGCTCATCGACGATATTGTCACGACGCGCCCCCAACCTGCAGCAACCATATCCGGCAGCGCGAGCTGGATCGAATGGAACATACCCGTGAGATTGATGTCGAGCATGCGCTGCCATTCCGCAACTTCCATCTCCAGAAACGGCTTGTATTCGGAAATTCCAGCGTTCGCGATCAGCACTTCGATCGGACCGAATGCCGCGCGAGTCTTTTCAATCGCCACGCCAAGGTTTTCGCGATCAGCGATATCCACCTCAAAGGCGACGGTTAAGTGACCCTCCGCATTGAGTTCCTCCGAGGCGCTCCGAACTGCTTCTCCGTTGCGGTCCATCATCGCAACTTTGTGGCCGGCGCGCGCGAACCACTGGGCAACGCCAAGCCCAATGCCCGACGCCGCGCCCGTCACGATAGCTACTCGTCTCATTCCACTCTCCCCAGTCATTAGCGACGACGGCATTTTACGTTCTCCAGTAGAACGGATATACCAAGTCGAGTGAGCGTCAAAATCGACGGGGGCATGACCCCGGAAAGATCGCCCTACCGCTGTTCGGGCTGAACCCAATTTGGTGCAATTCCGCCGCCCATCGCTGCCACGGTACCCGGTTGATTGCTCCTTTCCGATTTTTACATTACACAAAGGAACGTAAAAAGAGGTCTGAGACCGCGCCGCTCGCGGATAGAAGGAAAGGAAATTCATGCCGCAGATCCAAGTCACTCGCCGCGATGGGGAACTCATTACGATTCATCGCGACACAACCGTAACGCTCATGGAGGCCATTCGGGATGCTGGTGCCGACGAACTCCTGGCATTGTGCGGGGGATGCTGCAGTTGTGCCACTTGCCATGTCCATGTCGACGAAGAGTTTCTCGACAGACTTCCCCCAATGAGTAGCGATGAGGATGATCTTCTCGAAAGCTCCGACTATCGCAATCATACTTCGCGGTTATCTTGCCAAATTCGTCTGACGTCAGATCTTGAAGGCATGCGTGTGTCGATCGCCACTGAAGATTAGGACCATCCGCAACGAGAAATTGAGCTTAATAAGCATCGAAGAGTCGAACCGCGGAGGATGATCACGGTGCCCACGCCCACGCGTCCCCTCGAACATTGCGATCTGACGGGGAGAGAATCGAGGTTCACGCCGACCTTGAGCTCTGCCCAGCTCGAATTTCGTCTGCGGTGCTAGGCGACCGTGAAAATCAGCGTGGGAACGATCCCCTGCAGCACGGTGGCAATGTTGAACCGAGCGTCCAACCCATCGGTATCACGCGGACCGCAAACGCGCCGGGAGGTGCAGCGGCAACGGTCATGATCCCGAACATGATTTTTTGCGTCCGGTAACACGCGACAGAACCGGGAAGGGACAAGCATCGCAATGCTGTCGCCGCAATCGGTGCCTGAAACGCCTGCATTCCGCCGCGCACGGCCATCGTAGATGAGCCACAGCTCCGCGCGATCGGTCAGGAACAGCGTGATAAGCTCGAGGGCCGAAACGTTTCCGGCGATGTCGGTGATCCACCAAGCGCGTGACAACTAGCTGAGCGCCGAACTGATCAGCGGCTATTTGGAAGAACAGTGTGTGACGAGCAAGCGAGTGCGATTTCGAGCCGTACTCGCCTACCCATCATACCTGGGTGCAGTTACTTTCCAGCTGCACCGAGTTTGCCGAAGCGCGTGCGGAAATCAATCAGGTTGATCGTAAAATCGTCCGCCTTCATGTACTCGTCGTCAGTCAGCTTGGGCTTTTCCTCGGCCTTGTACCACTTGGCATAGTCGGGCGCGTCGACGCTGTTGACCTTGTAGTGCGTCGAATAGGTCCATACCTTTACCTGCGGCACCTTGGCGCCCATGTCGAAGGTCATCAGGCGCAGCCAGCCGTCGCCGATACCCATGCCTTGCTCCAGTTTCGCACCGGCATCTTTGGCCGTCTGCGCACGATCCTGGTAGTCTGCCAGCACCTGATAGACCGGATGGCCGAAGGCGTTGGCGTCGGTGCGGAAGGCCTGCGCATGTTCGTGGCCGCATAGAACCATGAAGATCTGGTCGTGACGGCTGAGGAACTTGTCCCAGATCATCTGCGGGCTGTTATCTTCCGGATCGACGGCGGCATTGTCAATGATCGGATTGGCCAGACGTTCGCCGGCAGTGTTCAAGAAGTCGTGCATCGAGACGATCGTCGGGAGGCCGGGATACTTCGCGATGACATCCGCTGCCCATTGCAGCGAGGCGTTCGGCGCATCGAACTGCAGGCCGATATGCAGGAAGCGATAGCCACCAGCCGAGAAAATCTGCGCGCTGTCGGCGCCATCGTCATGGCTGGCGACGTACCAGGATTGACCCTTGAAGTACTTCGACTTGTCCGAGAACACTTTCTTCCAGTTCGACAAGCCGCCCGAATGCAGCATGCCCACGTCCGCTGCGCTGCGGACCTGCGCGGCAGGTGGATGGTTCGAATCCGTCCACATCGCGTCGTAGTCGTGATTGCCGGGAACGACGGAGAACGGCACCTTGCCCGCAATCATGTCCCAGCCTTGACCAACAGTCGGCATCTCGACGGTGTGGACCTTTTCGGTCGGCGCGAAGTGGGTATCCATCATCGGGTTCGGCGCGCGCTTGAAACCGCGTGCGGCGTGGCCCGGGTCCATCGTCAGCGACTGGTGCTGCCAGTTGTCGCCCAGACCATCGACGAAGGCGATGTCGCCCCCGGCGCTTTTCAGGTTAGCGGCCACGAAAGCCATCTGGTCGAGAAACAGCTTGCTGGCGTCGAAGGCGAAGCCTTCCGCGCTCTGGTGGGTGTAGTCGACATAGTTCTGCGTGTCCGGGATCACGGCGATGGTAAAGTTGTCGTCCATCCTGTCTGCGGCCGCTCCGGGCGCGGCGGCGAGGGCCACGCCGGTGAGGCAGGTGCACAGGGCGAGCAGGCGGGTAAGCGATTTCATGGGTCTATGCTCCGATCAATGTCAGGAAGGGTCAGAACGAGAAGCGCAGCGTCGCGCCGTAAGTCGCCGGATCGCCGAAGAACGCCACGTAGGTCCCCGGCAGGACCGAGCCGTAATTGAAGAAGTTGGTGGCATACTTCCTGTCCGTGACGTTGCGGCCCCAGACGGAGAGATCCCAGTTGTCGTTCAGGCGCAGGCCCGCGCGCAGGTTGAGCAGGCCGTAGCCGCCGGTGCGGGTCAGCACGGAATCGTCGAGCGAGCCGAAGTAGGTCGAGCGATAGGAGAATTCGGCGCTGGCATAGCCCACGAGGCCGGATGCGAGTTCATGCTCGTAAGAACCGTTGATACCGGCGGTCCATTTCGGCGCACCGGCGATCGGGCGGCCCGAAAGGTCGCAGGTCGCTTGTCCCGTGATTTCAACCGGGCATGGACCTCCGGTGTATTCGCGGTACTTGGCATCGTTGTAGGCGGCGAAACCGTGGAGCGTGAAACCCTGTAGCGGGCGCAGCGTGGCTTCGGCTTCCACACCCTGCGTGCGGGCGCTGCCGGCATTGGTGAGAAGCTGGACGACTTGGTCGTTCACTTCCATAAGCACGTTGGCCTGATAGTTGCGGATGTCAGTGCGGAACACGTCGAGATTGACGGTCAGCGCGTGGTTCAGGAAGTCACCCTTGATGCCGGCTTCGTAGTTGGTGGCAGTTTCCGGCTTCACCTTGAGCGCATCGGCTCCCAGCCCTGCAGGCGGCAGCGTGGTATTGAGCCCGCCTGCCTTCTGCCCGCGCGAAACCTGCGCATAGATCATCACTTCGGGGCTGAAACGGTAGTCGGTGCTGATCAGGAACGAGGGCGCGGTGTTGGAGATGCGCGCATGGATCGGCCCTGCCGCCTGCGAGGCGAGCGCGGCAACAGGATCGCCCGTGGCCGTGCTGACCGGCACGAGCCGGGTCACGTCTTCCTGCTTGGTCTCGTAAGTCACTCGCAGGCCGCCAGTCACGTTCCATTGGGGGGTCACGTGCCAATTGACCTGACCAAAGCCGGCGATGCTATTCGTTTCCGGCGCGGCATGCGTGTCCCAGCGCGTGCCGTTGTAAGCCAGCAGGGTCGCCAGTGCGGGCGAGAACGGCGCATAGGCCCTGATCGCGGCCGTTGGCATGCCCGCCAGCCATGCGGCCGCGTCCTGGCCGTAGGAGACGTACTGCGTGGTATCGACTTTCTGGTAGAAGTAATAGACACCCGCCACCGCATCGAAGTTGCCCATGCGCGGGAAGGCCAGGCGGACTTCCTGCGTGAATTGGTCGTTCTTGATGTGATAGCCGCCGTACATGACATCGGCGCTGCTGCCTTCAGTGTCCGAGGCGCTGTCGTACTGCCAGTAACGGTAGGCGGTCAGCGAGGTCAGCGTAAAACCGCTGCCGAAGTTCCAGTTGATCTCCGCCGAGCCAGCACCCTGCCGCGTGCCGGTGCTGTAGGGGCCGCCCGCCGCAGTGGTAAGGCCGTCGGGATCGACCGCCAGGATCGCGCCTGTGGCGTCCAGCTTGGTCTGGATCGCCGCGGGGGTCAGCCCCCAGCTTGGGATCACCGTGACCGCGCCCGAGCTTTGCTGCTCGCGCGCATATTCGCCGATCAGACGCACGCTGAGATCGCTGGACGGCTTGTAGAGCAACTGGAACCGCGCGCCGCGCCGGCCCAGATCGCTGACCTTGTCGCCATTGCTCATGTTCTTGACGATGCCGTCGCGCGTGGTGTCGTACCCGGTCAGACGGAAGGCCAGATCATCGCTGATCGGGCCGGTGACGGTACCCTGATACTGCTGATAGTTGAACCGGCCATAGGTCACCGCCGCGCGGCCGCCCCAATCGAACTGCGGCAGTTCTGTCGTGATGTTCACGGCACCGGCCGTGGTATTCTTGCCGAACAGCGTGCCCTGCGGTCCGCGCAGCACTTCAACTTGCGCAATATCGATGAGGTCACTCGCTGCCATGCCCGGCCGGCCGAGGTAGACGCCGTCAATGAACACGCCCGCACTGTTCTCCAGCCCGTCGCTGCCCGGATTGTTGCCCACGCCGCGGATGGAAATACTGGTTTGATGGCCATTGGTGACGACGACATTGGTGCTGGGGACAAGCTGGTTCAGATCCTCCAACCTGATGTGGTCGTTACGGCGCAGTTCATCCCCGCCGATGACGGTGATGGCAAGCGGTACGTCGCCGATCTTCTCTTTCACCTTGCGCGCGGTGACGACGATGTCGCCGCCCGGCCTCTCTTGCGCCGGAAGAGGCTGCGCTGAGGCCTCCTCGGAATAGGCTGGAGCGGCAACGACCAGTCCGCTGCTCAGCGCGAGAACGCTTGCGAACGATGCGAATTTTCCGATCACGACCCGAATCCCCTTTTTACAATTCCGAAATACGGGACGAGCGTGTATCGTTATTATGTGACAGATTTGTGAGGCTGAATCAGGTAAGGGGAAGGCGATGACGGACGAAACGGAAGCAACAGCGCGCGGCAGAGGGCGACCACGAGACGAGGAAAAGAACGTGGCTATCGCGGAGGCCACTTGGCGTATTCTGGCCGAGAAAGGGTATGAGGGCCTGACATTCGAAGGCGTGGCGGAACTAGCCGGATGCAGTCGATCCACCCTCTATCGGCGTTTCGCCAACAAGGCGGAGCTGGTCGAAGCGATACTTGGGCAAACCTCTCGCCGGATCGAGCCCAAAACGGATCCGACGATGAGCCCTCGCGAGGTGCTGATCGCGCATTCCAGCGCGTTATGCACTTACATGGCCGGCGCGCGCGGCCCCGCGACGCTGATGATGTCGGTCAGTGCCGAACATCATGCCGACCTTTCCGCCGCCCTGGCGCGCCATGGCGCGAACGAACAGGCCTTTTACTTGCGCGAACTGGAACGGGCGCGCCCGCGCACCAGCGAACAAGTGCGTCATTTCGCGTTCAATACCCTGATCGGCACGATCATCTTTCATGTCGCCGTACTCCGTACGACGTTGACTGAGCGCCAAGTTATCCGCCTAGTCGACGGTGCTCTGGAGCTATTGGAAATGGAACCGGGTTGATTAATGCGCCAACGCATCTTCGATAACGTGGACTCGACGCTGCGGTGGCAGGCCATAGAGGCGAGACGGCGCACGCGCGCAGCGAACGTTGGCTTACCTTCGACGGACGCCGGTAAGTCGACAGTCGCGAATGTCCCACGATGCGGCGTTTGCCGTCCGAGAAAACAGCTCTTTCTCGCCATACACTCGAACAACGGTGGCGCGCGAAAGCGTTCATTGAGGGAGCCCGCTGACCGGCGGCGTGTCCAGGCACTTTGTCGCTGACCCTGCTGGTGGAAACCCAACTCCGTGTCCCGTCGGCTCCTGCCTTGAAGCGGCGTCATGTCCCTTGCACGAGGTCAGCTTCACGCATAGCTAAGAGAATGATGTCACGCATCGTCGCGCCTAGTGCTTCAGCCGAACACCGAACCCGCGGACGTCCGCCGCTTTCTTCCGATGCGCTCTCTCTACGCCGGGGCAGAATTCTTGAAGCCGCTACACAGATGTTCGTCGAGCGAGGGTTCTCTTCCGTCACTCTGTCCGAGGTTGGCGCGGCCGCCGGGGTAACGAAGAAGACGATTTACGAGCTTGTCGGGGACAAGGACGCGCTGTTCAGAGCGGTTTGCAATTCGATGCGCGCCGAGGGTCCGTCTTTTCGCTTCGAGATAGCGACCGAGGATTCCGATCCGAGCGACGTCCTTCATAAAATGGCGCGCCAGCTTATCGAGCATTCGCTCGACAAGCGCCTCACAACGTTGGAGCGGGCCGTCATGGCCGAAGCCACTCAGCGCGAAGCAGCGGTCAGCGAGGTCATTACCGAAGGTCGGGACAACCTGTTCCGCGTGATCGCCCGCCTGTTCGACGCCTTAATCGAACGGGGAGTTTTCCCGCCGCTCGATACGATCACGGCCGCCCGGATGTTCTACGACGCAACCGTGGGCACGCGGGGCTTCAGGGCCGCACTCGGCGCGCCGGTCGAACGTGCCGATGATGACGAAATCGCCATGCGCGTTACGATGTTCCTGAAGGGCTATATCGAGCAGATCGCCTGAGCGATGGCGTAGACGCCAAGCCATTGACAACCCTGCCGTCGCGATTACTCATACCCGAAGTATAGAAAATAAAAACCAGGAGAGGTGGCGGATTCCCTGAGTCCGCCGCGCCATGCAACCCAGGAATTCCTGCTCTGCCGACGACCTTTCAAGGGCGGATTCCGCGCTTTGCAGGGGGCAGATGGCTGAGGCGTAAGAGGGGAATCGTCATGCTTGAAGGCGTCTCGATACGTGCGCGTTTAATGACAGCAGCGGCGATCGCCGTGCCTGCCCTGTTATCTGCGCAGCCAGCCAACGCGCAGTCTTCCGGGAATGCCGAACCCTCGACTGCCATCAACCGCGCGGAACCTGCATCGGGACTGTCGGAGATCATCGTCACGGCACAGCTCCGGGCGGAGAACCTGCAGGATGTGCCGATCGCGGTAAGCGCCGTGACGGCCGATATGCTGGCCCAGTCGGGCGTGGACACTTCACGTGACCTGCCGCAGATCGTGCCAAGCGTGCAATTGACGCGATCCGGACCGAGCGGCCTGTTCTTCATCCGCGGCGTGGGCACCACAAACGCCGCTGCGGGAGAGGAAGGCGCCAATGCCTTCTACGTCGACGGCGTCTACCTCGGTGACCTCAGCCAGACGATCAACAACTTCAACAGCATTGAACGTGTCGAGGTTCTGAAAGGGCCGCAAGGGACGTTGTTCGGCCGAAATGCCACCGGCGGCCTCATTCACATCATCACGCGCGAGCCGGGCCAGGAGGCAAGGCTGGATGGCAAGATAGGATACTCGAACTACAGTACGGTGGACGCGCAGGTCTATGCGGCCGTTCCGATAAGCGACACGATCAGCGCCGATGTCGCTTTGACCAGCAAGTATCAGAGGGATGGCTGGGGAAGGAATCTGACGCGCGACACCAAGAACGGGATCAACGAATATCGTGGCATAAGGTCCAAGCTTGTCGCCCGCCCTCTCGATACGCTCAAGCTCACACTTTCGGGAGACTACTTCAGCAGCGCGGACAACCTCGGGCTGGGCTGGCGCCTGGCCGATGGGACGGTCGGCACGGGTGGAACGGTCGGTCCGGGCGGGCACGATACGACGGCCAATCATGACGCGCTCACGAAGCTTCGGTTGTGGGGTGTAAGCCTGACGGGAGCACTGGATCTCGGCTTCGCGGACCTGACCAGCATTACCGCGCTTCGGCGCACGTCCAACAACAGTCATTTCGACGTGGATGGAGGACCGCTCAACCTAGTCAACATCGAATACCTGGCCAAAGGCAGAACCTTCCAGCAGGAGCTTCGCCTTGCCTCCACGTCTTCCGGACCGCTCACCTGGCAGGCCGGCCTATTCTACCTCTATTCCCGGGCAAGCACCGACCAGAATCAGAACGGAGACGCTTTCGCCGCGCAGAGCCTGCGCGAAATCGACATCATCTCTTCGCTGACTACCCGCTCCTATGCGGCATTCGGGGAGCTGACATATGCCATCACGCCCACCACGACGGTTACGGGGGGCCTGCGCTATACGCAGGACGTCCGCGATTTCGACGGCACGCAAACGCCGACCCTGCTGACCGGTGCCGTCCTTCCCACCACCACGGTCCTGTCCCGTCTCAAGTACAGCGAGTTCACCTACAGGGCGGCGCTGCGCCAAGAGCTTGCCGAAGACGTCAGCCTCTACGCTTCCATCAATCGCGGCTTCAAGGCAGGCACATACAGCCTGCAAAGCCCGACAAGCCCGCCCGTGAATCCACAGTTCATCATGGCCTATGAGGCAGGCATCAAGTCCGAACTGCTCGATCGCCGCCTGCGCCTCAACGTCTCCGCCTATCACTACGACATCGACGATTATCAGGTCCGTTCTGCCGCGGCCGCCAACCCCGGCGCCAACATCCTGCTCAATGCCGCCACCGTCAAGGTGGACGGTCTGGAGGCGGAATTCGAAGCGCTGATCGTCGACGGGTTCCGAGTGTTTGGCGGCGCCAATCTTCTGCGGTCGAAGTATCAGCGGTTCGGCGGACCCGACTCCGACTTCCAGGCGCCGATCTCCTACCCCAGGCCGGCAACCTGCCCGCCATCACTGGTTGGCACCGCCGATCCCGGCGTACTGCTGCCCGGTCCACGCACCGGCGGGCTCGCGACCTGCTTCGGCGATGTTTCCGGAAACTACACCCCTCTCGCCTCCAAGTTCGCCGCCAGCCTTGGCGGCAGCTATACCTTCGACGTGGGACAGACCGGCAGCCTTCGCCTCTCGGCGCTCTACAATTACAACAGCGGGTATGTCTTCGAGCCGGATAACGTCGCCCGACAGGCAAGCTTCCACCTGCTGAACGGCTCGATCGAATACCGGCCCTCCGAACAGGTCGGCATCGAATTCTGGGCCAGCAACCTGACCGACACCGAATATGTCGTTCAGGACCTGTCGACGGCCACCGGCGTCACCGAAGTGCTGGCACCGCCGCGCACTTACGGGGTCAATCTCAAGTTCAATTTCTGAGGTGCGGAGCAGCCCGGCCGACAAGGCAGCAGCCATGACGAGGACCATCGCGCAAGGCGGCATCCCGCCAGTACCGATGACGGCCCTTCAGGAATGGAGGGAGCACTGGGGACTGGTGCTGGCGGCTTTCATAGGCTTCTCCTTCCATTCGCTCACAACTTATTCCGCCGGGCTGTTCCTGGAGCCGTTGACCGCCGCTTTCGGATGGACGCGCGCCCAGGCAACTGCCGGCCTGTCCATCGCGGCGATGGTTTCCATTCCTCTCGGCCCGATCATCGGCGGCGTAGTGGATCGCTGGGGCGCGCGCGTCCCGGCAATCCTGGGACTGCTGCTGACCGCGATTGCGGTCAGTTGCTTTGCTTTGGCAAACGGATCGTTCGGCCAATGGATGGCTTTGTGGAGCTTCTATGCCGTTGTCGCCACGGGCATCAAGTCGACCGTGTGGACGGTCGCCATCACGGGAACCTTCACCGCAGGTCGAGGCCTGGCGCTTGGCGCGGTAATGTGCGGCGCTGCTGCAGCGCAGGTCGTCACGCCGCCGTTGACGCGGATGCTGATCGACACCCAGGGATGGCGAGCGGCCTATGTCTGGCTGGGCGCTGGCTGGGGCGGCATCGCCCTGATCGTCGTGGCACTCTGGTTCTGGGATGCGAGAGCCAGGTACGAAAGGGCCAGCCGCCGGATCGAGGACGACGGCGCCCGGCCCGATCTTCCGGGACTCGCGCTGTCCGCAGCGCTGATGGATCGATCCTTCCTGATGATTGCCTGTTCAACGCTCGTGACGATGTTCATCGGCGTGGCCTTCATCGTTCACCAGGTTCCGCTGCTGACCGATCTCGGCATAGCGCGCGAAGACGCGGCCTATCTGGCCAGCCTGAGCGGCGTCGCGGGGATTTTCGGGAAACTTGCGACAGGATGGATGTCGGACCGCTGGGACGCGCGCCGGGTGGGCGCGATCACCTTGCTGGCTCCAGCGGGCGCGCTGGCGCTCCTTCTACTCCCTGACCGCAGCGCGACGGTGATCATCGTCGCCATGATCGTCATCGGTTACGCATCGGGCGCGAAGCTTCAAATCTCCGCCTACTTGATCAGTCGCTTCGTTGGCATGCGCAACTTCGGCAAGGTCTTCGGCATAGTTGGAGGCCTCATCGCCGCTGGCTCGGGTTTTGGCCCTGTAACTGCTGCCTGGATCTTTGATCGATACGGCAGCTATACGCCTTTCGTCATACTCGGCATACCGGCCAGCGTTCTCTGCGGGCTCCTAATTTACTATCTGCCGCCATTGCCTAGTTGGGACGTACCGCCCACTTACAAGCGACAATGAAATCCTCGAGCAAGGAAGTCGCAAGATCACGTCCTGGCGCAGGCAGTTGCTCGAAGGGACAGCCACTCTCAGTCGAAGACGATGCTAACGTGAGGGATATTACCCTCGATCGCGCCATGCGGTGTCACGTAATCGGTCACCGGCACCCCTAAGTCGCGGCCTATATCCAGCGTTTCGCCATTACCTGCCGCGAGCAGCATGCTGGTAGGAAGTTGCACCCTCGCTAACTCCGTGCGGTCCACACTGAGCGTGACGATAGCGGGGCCGGCGATCTTCTCGACCGCGAAACGCATCGTCAGCTTGCTCGCGCCCTCGGGCAATTTGCGGTCTGCAACGACACGGGTGATCTCCTTGGGATCGGTCGAGCGTGCGCCAATGAACGCGGGACGCCCCCGATCGAGATAGAGGCTCCATCCCCCGAACTTGCTGCCATACGCGGTCACGACCCCGGAAGCTGCTGCGGTGTCAAGCTTGAGATCTGCCGTCAAAGTGAACGAGCGCAGTATCGGCATCGGTCCGTTTGGGGTCGGGATGCTGACGTCCTTGCCCCAGAAATCGAAGTGCTTCGGCCCATTGTTACTAAGCGTCGCCGCGCCGCGCGCCATGGCGAAGCGGTGGTCGAGCGGGAAGACGTTGTTGCGCTGCGCTTCCTGCTTCCAAAGCGCCTGCATTGCCGCGAGCCGCGCTGGCTCCTTCACCGACAGGTCAGTGGCCTGCGAGAAGTCCCGGCTCAGGTCGTAGAGCGTCCACTGCATCTCGGGTCGGGTGCCGCCGGGCGGGAGGTTTTCCCAGGCCAAGCGCCCATCCTCACCCGAGAGGAACCACCCATCATGGTAGAGGCCAACCTTGCCGCCTATCTCGAAATACTGGGTGCGCGGCTTCATGCCTTCGCAACTGGCAAGGCTGGGCAGCAGGCTCGCACCGTCGATGGGCTTCTGCTTCGCGCCCAGCACCATATCAGGCGCCGGCAGCCCTGCAGCGTCGAGGAACGTCGGCGCCAGATCGTTGAGGTGCGAGAACTGGTCGCAAATCGCGCCGGGATGGGCGACATGGCCCTTCCACGAAAGGATCATCCCGTTGCGGATACCGCCAAGGAACGATGCATACTGCTTGGTCCAGCGCAGCGGCGTGTTCATCGCCCAGGTCCACCCGGCAGGATAGCTTTCGTAAGTGTCCGGCCCGCCCAGCTTTTCGATGTTCGCCTCGAGCCAGGCGGAATCCTCATCGTGGCGGCCCATGCCGCGCAATTCGTTGATCGTACCCTTCGGTCCCGCCTCGGCGCTGGCACCGTTATCGCCGAGGATCATGGCTACGATCGTATTGTCCAACTCGCCCATGCGATCGAGTTCGGCAATCACCCGTCCGATCTGTTCGTCCTGGAAAACCAGCTGCGCCGCAGCGACCTCCATGGTGCGGGCAGCAAAGGCCTTTTGCACGGCGCTCAGACTGTTCCACGAGGGTATCTCTGCGGGGCGCGGGGTCAACCGGGTGCCTTTCGGGATAATCCCCATCGCGAGCTGGCGGCGCCATGTCTCCTCGCGCACAATGTCCCAGCCCTTGTCGAACTTGCCCTTGAAGCGAGCGATGTACTCAGGCGGCGCCTGATGCGGCGCGTGCGTCGATCCCGGCGCGAGATAGGCAAAGAACGGCTTTCCAGGCGCGCCCGCCTTCTGGTTGTGGACCCAGCGGATGACATCGTCCGCAAGGCGGGCATCAAGCAGCCGGGTGCCGCCGGCCTCAGGCGGATCGACGCGCTGAATGCCCCGAAACAGCGTCGGCGTATACTGATCGATGTCGCCAGCGACGAAGCCGTAGAAGTAATCGAACCCAAACCCGGTCGGCCACGCGTCGAATGGCCCCGCCTCGCTGCGCTCATTCGAGGGGGTGTTGTGGTGCTTGCCGAACATCGCGGTGCTGTAGCCGTTGAGGCGAAGAGTCTGGGCAATCGTTGCCGTCTCCGGCAGGATGCGCCCGCCGTAGCCGGGATAAGGCGATGGTACGTCGCTCAACCAACCAACACCGGCAGCGTGGTGATTGCGCCCGGTCAGCAGCGCGGCGCGGCTTGGCGAGCAGATGCCGGTCGTGTGAAAGCGGTTGTAGCGCTGCCCCTCTGCGGACAGCCGGTCGAAATTAGGCGTGGGCACCGGCCCACCGAAGGCACTCGACATTGCGAAGCCGACATCGTCACTCATCATGACGAAAACGTTCGGCGCACCTTGCGGTACTTGCACCACGCGACCCGTCGCAGGCCTCGCGTCCAGCACGTTCTCGGCCATGGTGCCGTCGAAGGCAGCCGTGGGCACCGGCAGGACACGGCGATCCTGAGCGTTGGCCTGAATTGCGCAGAGCGCGCTTGCTACCATCAGGATTGCCCTGCATCGCCGTAACCTCATCCAGCATCTCCCGTGGTTTCATGCCAGGTTAGGATTGTGGCGCGATGTCGTCCAATGCATATTACATTACCTTAGAATGCATAAGGGTAATGCAATGGACCTCACGAAGCTGCGCCATATCCTCGCCGTCGCGCGAACCGGGAGTTTTTCGCGCGCGGCGCAAGAAGAGCGGATCACCCAGCCCGCGCTGAGCCGCAGCGTCGCCGCTTTCGAGCAGCAGTACGGACTAGTGCTGTTCGATCGCGGGCGCGGCGGTGTTCGCGCGACGCCGGCCGGTACGCTGGTGATCGAGCACGCGAACGCGCTGCTGGCGGCCTCTGCCGATCTGGAGCGCAGTCTGAGGCTCTATGGCAGCGGCGAAGGCGGCCGGGTCAGCTTCGGGATGGGGCCGTTGCTGGCCAGCCTGTTGTTGCCGGAACTCGGAGAAGCGCTCCTGCGGAACCGGCCGGGCTTGCAGATGACCGCGCTCGTCCGTCCCCCGGAACACCTCATGCCCGAACTCCTGAACGATCGCATAGAAATGATCGTCGGCAACAACTGGCAGATCACCAATGTGCCGGGGACAGAGGCGCGCCATCTCGCAACGCTTCCGCTCGTCATGGCTGTGCGCGCAGGCCACCCGCTTGCAGGTCGGCGTAACCTGAAGGCCGCTGATCTCGCGGACTACCCTTCTGCGAGCGCGGTAGAACTTACGGGAAGGTTCGGAAGCGGTGGCGCTTTCGTATGCGATAACTATCACATCTTACGTGATACTGTACTTCGCACCGACTGCATATGGCTGACTTGCGCAGCGTTCGTAGCGCATGAGTTTGCGAACAACCTGCTGACGCCGCTTTCCATCACCGACCTTGCCCCGATCGATACGGACATCTGGCTGATCGTACGCAAAGGCCGGACGCAATCGCCTGCAGCTTTGGCCATGACAGACCAGATCATCGCGATGCTTGCAGCGCCGTCCTAATGCCGCGAACGTCGATTATCCTCAAGCTGGTTTCAGCCGATGGTGATGGCACGCGAGGTCTGGTCGACAAGCTGTTGGCACTGGAGGAACAGGAAGATGCCATACGGGCGCGGATGAGCGAGGCGCCTTTATTGCGCCGGATATCTATCCGAACATTGCCAAGTTCTACTACAAGAAAGTTGAGCGCCTATCCGAGGCGCTTCATCATCCCTCTGAACGAGACGAGGCGGCATGCGCCATTCGCGGTCTGATCGAGCGCGTCACGCTGTTTCCCGGCGCCAAACCTGGCGAGATGAATGCCACGCTTCACGGTGAGTTCGGGGCTATTATGGAATGGGCATCGCAGCACGAAACCGCCGGAAACAACGGCGGATCCGGATCTGTTGCTACGCCAATGTCGGTATCGGTGGTTGCGGGGACATGCAGCTAACCCCCTTCCCCTCACCAAGCTCAGATACCCAACTTCACATTCAGCGCACCGAGCAAAGTTGTTGTCTAATTGATTTTTGCATTGCCGTTCCATTTTTCTCATGCCCGTTTGCCAATGGTTGTCGTCGGGGTCTCGGACGGCTCTGTGAGCTGGCTGTCCGTGCCTCATGATCGCGGCCTAGCGGGGGTGGGTGGACGTCTCTGGGTCCCAAACGAGGTTGAAGCCTCGACTTTTTAGACGAGATGATCTTCGGCGACCCCCGCTACGAAACCCTGGTCCTCATCATCGCGACAGCCGGTATCGTACTAGGCGCGGTCATCGCCAGCGTCCGCGGTTCCGGAATGGGTCTGGTGGCGTTCGGATTTCAGATCCTGTTCGGGGTCGGCGTCTTCGTCGGCCTCATCGCCTCGACCGGCACCGTCCACGTCTATGACCGCGTACGCAATGCCTACCAGGCCGTCGACGGCGTGCCCGCCTCATTCGCGGCGATGGCGAGCCTTTCGGAACTGCGCACCAACAACTTTGCCTCCAATGCCTGGCTATTGGCGCCTTCGGCAGCGATGAAGGCGCTGGCCATCTTCGGCACGTTTCGAACGGCGGCCGCGGGTCTTGCCGGTGCTTTCGTCTTCACCGTCTTCCGCTTCAGCGGCAACGTTTTCTCCACCTTCACCTCGGGCTCGCTGGGCATCGCCGGTCAGGGGGCGGCCGCAGCGGCCCCGATGGCCACGGCAGAAGGGCAGGCTTCCGCGCTCGAGGCCCAGGCCTCGGCGCTTGGAACCGACTCACGGCGCAGCGCTGCCTCCAGTTTCGGCGATTTCGCGAGCGAACGACGTTCCAGAACAACCGCACCTTCGGTGAGGCAGGTCATGTGCTCGGCGAAAGCCCGGGCGCACGCGGCTCGACAGTTTTTGCACTCGGCGGGATCGAGGGCGCGCGCCAACTCGGCAGCCTGGCCCCTGCTCTTTCCCGCAAGGACCTTTCCGATCCTGCCACCGCGCGGGCGGTCGAAGCCAATGCTGCAACCGGAGCCATTCACCAGTTCGCCGAAAAGGATGCCTTGCGCGCGATAGGCAACGGCTACTTTGGGGAAGGCAAGGTCGGCGAACAGGCCTTTGCCGGCTTTTCCCAGAACCTCGTACAGTGGCGCGCATTCGGCGATCAGCGCGCGCCCCCATCACTAACAAACCTATTTGTCCACTCGGTGGGGGCAGATCGCGGCTGAAGTTGCCAATGATCGAGAGCACGCTGATTCTCACGCAAGATTTCATAACCCGCGTGAAGCGCGGATATAGTATGCTCTTTCTTATCGCAGTTGAAAGCCTCGCCTTAATTCCCGAGGTGATGAATGCAACCGGGCGCGCGCAAATCTTGTCATGGCGGACTGCTCCGAAAACCCAAGCTTTTCCGATATCTTGCCGAGCGGAAGTTCTGTGCGCTTGAGGTAATAGAGCAGAATATCACTCCTCACTTCATCCTTGATGGATTGAAACAAGCACCCTTCAGCTTGCAGGCGCCGATGCAGCGCCCGTGGATGGACCTTGAGCACTCTAGCCACGTCCTCGACGCAGCACATGCCCGTCCAGAGCATCGGCATCACTACGCCGCGCACTTGTGCGGCAAATGTGGCTTGGCGCGTACCGTATGTTTGCTCCACGGTTTCCAGGAGCTGATCAAAGGATCCTTCATCCCGCTCCAGGATGGGTGCAGCAAGATCCGCTGCAGTGAATGCGATGCCATCTTCATTGCAGCAAAAGCGAACATCACACCGGAAATGGCGATGGTAAACCGGTATCGATGACGTCGCCTGATGGCGGAAATGCACCCTGCGGGCCTTCGTGCGCCCGCCTGTCAAATCGCCTACCGCGAGGTGTCCCGCAAGCAGGATATGTTCAACTGCCTGTTGCCGCGTCGAGAGTTCCTCCGCGAGCAGTTCGTGCCCCATGAATATCGAGCGTCCAGATGCAGTCCGGCCCATCCAGACCCGCGCAGCAAGGCAATGGGCCGAATTATGGGTCGCCGCATAGCTAAGAGACTCGCCCAAGGTATGGCAGTTCTGCATGACTTGGCCCAACGCCCCAAACACGCCAGTCCCCCCTTGCCGCTCAGCAAGACGCATACCGATATCGGCAACGCCAAGGACCGCAGCGGCGTGCTCCAGGACACGAACCCATTGCCGGCACGTGACCACGGCCTCCTGCTCGCATGTCTCTTCGTCGAGGCCATGCGCCGAAAGGATCGCAGCCGGATTGCCGCCAAGATCGTTGATCAGTTTAGGGAAAAAGCGAAGAATGCGCGCTTGGATCACCTCGGAAGCCGCCTCCGGCATCCACTGAGCCCCCGAATCTCTGGCATGGCGCGGAATCATGAGTGCGGGCTCTCCGTCCTGCGATCCAACGCCGCCCAATCAAGATTACCCTGAAATAGCATTCCCTGTACCAACTCCCGAGGTTGGCCAGCTTGGTGCTGGCACGCCTGCCCTTACTCGCTCGACGCTAAGCTAGAATTCGTGGCGACGCACCAAATCAAAACTGCGCGCCATGTGCTCCCCAAAGCCATTTTCGGCCGGATGGAAGGTCCATTGACGCGCCATGTCGCGTATGTCGCCGATTTCGGCTACCACACTATCGATGGTCCAGTCCGGGCGGTAGACACCCTCGGTCTCCGATATGAACGCCCGGGCCACGCGCCCGCCCATTGAAACGTACATCTCTCCTGTGACCGAGCAGGATTCGTGCGCCAGCCAACCCACCACTGGCGCTACAAGTTCCGGTCCCATGGCCGGGTATTGGGACGTGTCCAGTCCTTCGGCCATGCGCGTCACCGCCCCGGGCAGGATCATGTTGGATTTCACCCCATGCGCCGCCCCTTCGATGGCCACGATGTTGTTCAGCCCGATCATGCCGGACTTCGAAACCGCATAGTTGACCACGCTCGGCATCGAATAGAGCCCGCCGATTGATCCGGTGAGCACGACCCGGCCGTACTCTTGCTTCGCCATGCGCTCGAAGCTGGGGCGCACGACGTGGAAGGCGCCCAGCAGGTGCACGTCCAGCACGCTCCGGAAATCGTCGTAGCTGATCGTGTCCAGCGGAGCGAAGCGATTGTTGCCGGCGTTGTGGATCAGCACGTCGATCCGCCCGAACGCGTCCAGCGCCGCCTCGACGATGGCTTTGCCGCCCTCCGGTGTTGCCACGCTTTCGGTGCAGGCGACGGCCTCGCAGCCGGCGTCGCGAAGCGTCTGCACGGCTTCCTCGGCCGGACCTGCGTCCGAGCCGGTACCCGACATCGCGCTGCCGTTGTCGTTGATCACGATCCGCGCGCCCAGAGATCCCAGAAGTTCGGCATAAGCGCGGCCCAACCCGCGCGCTCCGCCGGTCACGACGGCAACGCGTCCATCAAAGCGACGTTCGGTCATGGCTTGCTCCAGGTGGTGTCTCCGGCAGCCCACAACGGGCTGCCGCGCGTTTCGCGAAGAGAGGGGACAGCGTGACCGTCCTTGTCGGTCACGCCATATTCGGCGGCAAGTTCGGCATTGATGAAGGTACCGCCGGAGCGCCCCTTGACCTCCGGGTCCATAGCCAACGCCGCGATCACCCGCCCCGGAAACTCGGGCGAGGAGCCGACCGCGCTGTTCAGCTGGCTGGCCATGCCGGGCACCGTCTTCAGGTTTTCCGTCGCGCGTTCGGTATACGTGAACCCCTGCCAGAGCGAGACGGCGCTGACACCGGTATCGCGCAGTTCGTGACCCATGTCGCGCATCATCCGATCGGTCGCGGTCTTGGTGGTGCCGAACACGACGTCGTAGGTGTAAGTCACGCCCACGTAGCCGGATAACGCAGCGATCAGTCCCGAGCCTTGCGGCACCATGATCCGGGCTGCATGCCACGCGGCGATATAGGCGGCGCGCATACCGGTATCCCAGATCTCCCACTCGGCCAGCGGCTTTTCCCAGAAGCCATCGCGCCGGGTCATAGCATCGGGAATGGCCATGGCATTGTTGGCGAGGATGTCGAGCCGCCCCTCATCGCGGCGCACCTGATCGAACAGCGCCGCGATCTGGCCATCGTCCTTCAGATCTAGCTCCACGGCGACGCCCTTGCCGCCGCGTGCGTTCACCGCCTCCACCGTCTCCGCCAGCGTGCCCGGCAACGGGTTCTGTCCCGCACCTGTGGTCCGGCCGGTGACGTAGACGGTCGCGCCATGCTCGGCCAAGGCGCAGGCAATGCCCTTGCCGATGCCGCGCGTGGCGCCGGTGACAACCGCGACTTTGCCGACAAGGCCGTCAGAGATCCGCGCCATCCCGCTCACCCCTTCCCCGGATTGCTGGGCGCGCGCCGGTTGACGAGCGGGCGCTGGTAAGAGGGATCGTCCTTGCTCCGACTGGAAACGCCGTTCAGCGCGATATCCGGCACGTCCGCGAAGGGGATCGGCATCGGCGGCGGCAGGCAGCCCCATTCGATGATGTTGGTCCGCAGGGCGATCTTCCAGACACCTTCGCGCCGCTCCAGCCGGTCGACATAACGGCCACCGGCGATCCACAGGCTCTCATCGCGATTGCGGCCGACGAACTGGTAGTACGTCTCGGTATGCGCGGTTTCGTCATTGAGGTCGATGGTGGTCTGGAGCAGCGCGTGATGGGTCAGGATTTGCCCGGCCTCATGCATCGGCACGGCCCAGTCCCAGCAATCTGCCGCAGAGCCCACGAACGGCCCCGCCGCCATCGTCGCATCGTCCCAGAATGCCGAGAGGTAGGTTTCCCGGTCGAACCGGTCCATCCCGCGCGAAAAGCGGGCCAGGCATTCGAGAATATCCTGCTTGTCCAGCAGTTCGTCCAAACGCGCGGCGCGGTCCCGGAGTACTTCGGGGTGTGCTTCACTTGCCACGGTAGTCTACCTCCGCAATGGGCTTCCAGATCGGCGATCCGCGCGAGGCGCGGGCTGACTGGATCACTTGCCCGTCCACATCGGTCAGGCCGTATTCCTGCGCGAGTTCGGCGGTGACGAACTCTCCGCCCGAACGCTTCATCACTTCCGGGTCGGCGGCCAGCGCCGCGATCACCCGGCCGGGATGCTCCACGCTGCTGCCGTGCATCTGGGTGATCGAGGCGGTCATCTTGTCGCCCATCTTGGCAAGGTTGTCCTGCGCCTTCTCGGTCAAGGTCAGCCCCTGCCACAGCGTCAGCGAGGCGACGCCGTGCGGCTCCAGCTCGATCGCCATATCGCGCGCCATGCGGTCCACCGCCGACTTGGAGGTGCCGAAGATCACGCTGTACGTGTACGTGACGGCCGCGAAGCCGGAAATCGCGACGATCAGCCCCGACTTCTGCGGCGCCATAATCCCGGCGGCATGCCAAGCGGCAACGTAGTTGGAGCGCACGCCCACGTCCCACATCTCCAGATTGGAGAGCGGCTTTTCCCAGAAGCCCTTGGGCTCCAGCAGATCTTCGGACAGCGTGAAGGCATTGTTGACCAGAATGTCCAGACGGCCCTGCTCGGCAGCGATCCGCTCGAACAGTGCGGCCACGGCGGCATCGTCGCCATGGTCGCAGGCGACCGCGATGCCGCTCCCGCCGCTCTCCTTGCTGCGCGCGTCGCATTCGGCCGCCGTTCCGCCTACGGTGCCGGGCAGGTAGTAGTCCCCCTCCCGCACGGTGCGCCCGGTAACGTAGACGGTCGCGCCCTGTTCCGCGAGGACCAGCGCGATGCCCTTGCCAATGCCCCGGCTCGCGCCGGTAACCAGTGCGACTTTGCCGGCCAGCGGCGCGGTCATGCCGTTTCTCCGGCGAACCAGCGCTCACTGAAATCGCCCTTGGCGCGGCCGGGGAAATGCTCTGCCGTAAAGGGATAGCCCATCACGCCCTTCGACCAATCGGCGGCGGCGCCCCAGTCCTGCTCCCAATCGTAGAGCATCACCCGGTCGGCGATGCACCATTCACCGCCGCGCTTCTCGAACGTGTCGAGGTAGCGACCGCCGATGCAGGTATCGCGATCTCCCTCCCCCATGTCGACGCGATGATAGGAGAAGACGTGGCTTTCAGCGCGTGCGCTGTCCCCGTCCAGCTCGATCACCGACTGGCCGATCAGGTGCTGCGTATTCTTGATGGCATCGGCGCCGGGCACGACCCAGGCCAGATAGGCGTCGAAATCGCCGGCATAGACGCCGTAGTCGAACCGCGCCTCCGGCCACCAGCAGGAGCGGATCAGATCCGCGCTACGCCGGTCTTCTCCGCGCGCAAGGCGGGCGACGCAATCGCGGATCGCCTCGCGATCGAGGAGGGTCTGGATCTCTGGAGTCATTGGTCCTCTCCGTTTTCGGTGTCAGCCCGAATTCGTTCAAATTCCGATGCAGATCTTGCCGACCTGCTGGCCCGAACGCATGTGTCGCGCCGGCTGCCCACCGCCAACTCAAGCCGGTAATCCCCGCCTGCGGGCGCAAGGCGCATCGCCTTCATCGGAACTTCGCGCCCAACTGGATGCCGTACGTAACCGGCGCGTTCCACACCGAGCCGGTGCCCAGCGTATTGAACAGCACCTGCGTGCGATAGCGCGTGTTGGTGACGTTATCGCCGAACACCGCAACGGTGTAGCGGTCCGATGGATCGGTCCACTCCGCGCGCAGCGCCAGCACCCCATAGCCCTTCTGCTTGAACTGCTGCTCCGGATCGAAATAGAAGCTCGATGTGTAGTAGAGGTTGCCTGAAAGCACGAGCTTGCCGCCGCCAAGGTCCAACCCGTAGCTCGCCCCGATATTGCCAGTAAAATCGGGCGCGCGCTGCATCTTGTAGCCGGAGGCATCGGTGGAGGTCTGCGTGATCGCGCCGGGTCCGAAACCGCCCAGAGCGGTGGGGATGCAAGCCATCGCATTGCTCAGGTCCGCAATCGCCGGATCGCAGTAGCTGTAATAGGGCGCGTTGGTGAAGGACTTGTACCGCGCATGAGTCCAGGCCGCGCCGCCCAGCAGCGAGAACGCATCGCTGACCTTGTAGCGAAGCTGCGCCTCCAGTCCGTAAATCTCGGAAGAGGCCGCGTTGCGGATCTGCGCGGCACCATCCTGGTAACTAGATACCTGCAGGTTCTTGTAATTGTAGTAAAAGCCCGCAAAATCTGCCGAGAACCGGCGATTGTCGTACTTGAAGCCCACTTCGAAGGCGTCGATCTTCTCGGGCTTCACCGGCTGCTGCGAATAGCCGCCGACGTTGAGAATGCCCGCTTTGTACCCGCGCGTCCACGAGGCATAGACGCTCGATTCCTCGCTGGGCTTGTAACGAACCACCACGCGCGGCGTGAAGCTGTCGTTCTTCAGCGTATTGACCGGGATGCGCACGCCGGCGCCGCCTGAATAGGGCACCGGCAGACCGTCCGACCCGATGTAGGATGTGGTCGTCGCGTTGGTGACGAAGTAGGCATCGCCCACCGTGTCATGGCTGTACCGGCCGCCGAGCGTGAAGAACAGCTGGTCGCTCACCGCATACGTCGCGTCGAGGAACGCGGCGTAGGACTTGGTCGTCGTGTTCGATCCGCCGAACGGTCCAAAGGGCGATCCGCCGAAGCTGGCGCCGATGTCCCAGGTGTCGCGGATCTGGAAATAGTTGAGGCCCGCCGTCCATTGCAGCGGCGATCCCGCCTTTGAGCTGACCAGGAATTCCTGGCTCCAGGTCTCGTCATTCACGCCGACGAAGATGTTGAAGAACGGCAGCGCCGTCGCGTCCAGATCGCCGTGATAGGGTGACAGGTCCTTGCGATACTGAGTGTAGGAGGTGAATTCCGCAAAGCCCAGATCGGCCTTCAGCGTTGCCTGAAGCGCATCCGAATTGGTGCGGAAATCGAGAGGCGCATTGAGCAGGACCTGCCCCGGCTTGGTCGCATACGTCGAAGACGGCGCATAGAAATAGACCAGCGGCAGCCCTTGCGAACTGGACGTGCCGTAGATCGCCCGACCGGCCGGCGAGACTTTGTCGAATAAACCGGCGCCGCCGCTCTTGTCGACATAGGCGTTCACGAGCTGCGTGGTCGGATCATCGGTTTCCGCATGAACCCAGCGCAGCAGCAGCGAAACGTCGTCGGTAAGTTCCGCCTTCATGCCAACGCGCAGCGACCAGTTCTCGTACTTGCCGATATTGTCGTCATTGGTGGCGACGTCGGTGAAATAGCCGTCGCCCCGGCGATAGAGCCCCTCCACATCGATCGCCACGCGGTCGCTAATGCCGAAGGTGCCATAGGCCTGCGCCTTCAGCGCGTTGAAGCGGCCATAGCTGATCTTGGCCTCAGCGCTCGTGTCAGTGCTGGGATCGGCGGTGGCGACAAGGATCGCGCCGCCGGTGGTGTTGCGCCCGAACAGCGTGCCCTGCGGCCCCTTGAGCACTTGGATATTACGGACATTGAGCAGGTCGAAATCCGACATGTAGGTGTTGGCCTGGAAGAACCCATCGACATAGATGCCGACGTTTGGCCCGCCGCCCGAAGTGGTGATGGCCGTGCCGACGCCGCGAATGGTGGGCTGCACTGCCGGCCCCTGGCTGTCGAAACGCAGGCCCGGCGTCACGCGCGCAGTGTCGGATAGCTGCTGGACATTCGCGGTCGCCAGTTGGGCCGGCCCCAGCGAGGTGATGCTGATCGGCACGTCGCGCGAGGCTTCCGAGCGGCGCTGCGCTGTGACGATGATCTCGGAGGACCCGGTTGCCGGTTCAGCCTGTGGTGCTGCCTGTTCTTGCGCGAGGGCAGGATATGCTGCCAGCGAGCCTGCCAGCGCAAATAACGAAACCGACCGCAACGTTCGCGAGCAAGCCATCAAATCCTCCCCTGGTATTGCGCGTTGTGCTGCAATCGTCGTCGTTCAACGACGCAGCCCGCATCTGCATTCGCTGCAAATGAAACGCCAAGGGCGGAGTAAACTTGACCGATTGCGACAAACCCGTTGATGTCGCAAAAGTTCGCTCGCGCGATATCTTCTTCGCCCGAGAATGCCAGCAGGCGTTCGCGCGCCATACCGAGCGCGTTGCCGCATCTGTTAGCTGGGAATCCTGCCCCCGTTGATGCCGATGGTCTGGCCTGTCACATAGCCACTCGTCTCTTGGCAGAGCCAGGAACACGCGTTGGCAATGTCTTCCGGTTCACCCGTGCGGCGAACCGGTATCATCTCCCGAACGGTATCCAGAGGAATTGGGAACTTCGCCTTGTTCGCTTCGGACATAACCGTGTTCATGATGATCCCGGGAGGAATGTTGTTCACGGTAATCCCAAGGGGGCCGAGTTCAGCCGCCAGAGTCCTCGTGAGCGTAATGATCGCTCCCTTGGAGGACGAATAGGGGGCCATGCCAGCGGATCCTGTCTGTGCGCTCGACGACGACATGTTGACGATCCGCCCCCAGCCGGCATCGATCATATCGGGCAGCACCTCCTGGGTGACAATGAAGGTCCCTTTCACATTGACGGTGTAGATTTGATCCCAGCGCTCGTCCGAGATCTCGAGGAACGGCGTCGTGTCGGTTATACCCGCGTTGTTGACCAGCACAGTGATCGGACCAAGCTGCGATCGTATTTGCGCGAGCGCCGCGCCAACTTGCGAACGATCGGCTATGCTTGCCTCCACAGCCACTGCCTGACCGCCTTCGGCGCGGATTTCCGACGCCGTCTCCTGAGCATCCTGGTAAAGGACATCGAGGACGCCAACAGCGAACCCGTCACGCGCCAAGCGTTTTGCGCAGGCCTTGCCAATCCCCGAGGCTGCCCCCGTAACCAATGCAACTCTGGTCATCCGCTTACCCTTTCGACTCGCTTGCATATGTTTCGACCTCAGCGGCGAGCCGCCCAGCGACGAGATTGCGCAGTTCGCCAGTCTTGATCTTCGCCGAGCCGGTTAACTCGACCTCGCCGTCCTCAAGCGTGATGATCCGCCGAGGTACCTTGTAACTGGCCAGAACGGTCCTGAGATGGTTGCGCAGATCTACCTCGTCGGTTTCGGTGCCGGGATGGAAGACGACGCAAGAAACCACCATTTCGCCCAGGGTCTCGTGCGGTACGCCTACCGTCTGACTGAGCTTCACACCCGGCAAGGCGCGTATGGCTTCGTCGATCTCAAGCGGGGAAACATTGGCTCCGCCGGTCTTGATGATGTCGTTCAACCTGCCCTTCCAATGCAAACGGCCCTGCTCATCAATATGGCCGCCATCTCCGGTTCGAAAAAAGCCTTGCTCATCCAGGCTCTCTGCGAACGGCACGCCGAGATAGCCAAGCATGAGCGTTGGGCCCTTTACCGCAATCTCGCCGCTCTCGCCGAGGGGCACGCCAAGGCCGGACAGCGGGTCGACGATTCTAACGATGTTCCCGGGAAGCGGAACACCATGGCTTGCGCCAGCCGCATCATCCGTCGTCATGGCGGGATAGGCGGTACTCAGCGTGAAGGTCTCGGTGTTCCCATAGCAATGCTTGGGTTCGATCCAATCGGTGCTGACGGTCGGGTGAGCAGCCAAGGGGGAGGTCTTGTCAACGTACTTCAACGCGGAGAGATCGACGGCCGCCCAGTTCGCAGATGCGGTGAGTTGTTCCCATTGGTGCGGCCATGCGAACGGAAACGTGACGCCTTCAGCCTCGAACAATTCCAAAGCTTGCGCAGCATGAAACGTGCGCTGCAGGACGAGGGAACCACCCATCGACAAGGTGCCGCCCACGATCATCGCGAAATTGCCGGACCAGAAAAAGCCGTTTGCTGTCCAGCTTCTGACCTCTCCGTTCAGGCCTTGCTGACGCCCCATTCGCCACATCTGTAGCGAGACGCCTTGGTGCGATGACAAGATACCTTTCGGGCGCGCCGTGGAGCCGGACGAGAAAAACAATACGCCTGGATCCGATGGAACTATGGCCTCCGCCCGCTTTGCCAACCTGGCCGGTTCCTCCGTGTTCCCCAGGGCCTCAAAGGCGCTCCAGGACCGCATGGCACCGCGGCCATCCCCGTCCACTTGCGCCAGTTCCCGGAGAAACGGGAAACGCGTCGACGAGAACGATCCCGGGACACCCTTCCCTATCGCGGGATCCAGATCATCCAGGATTTCGGCAAAATCCTTTTTCAATACCCGGCGCTCGAACAGGAGAACCGAAACCGCCGATAATTCCAGCAAGTATCCGAGTTCAGAGGCCGTCGAGAACGTGCTGATCGGGGACGCCACGCCGCCGGCGAGCGCCGTGCCGAACACGGCTGCAAGGAATTCGGGCCGGTTGGCCATCAGGATACCGACCCTCTCCCCTTTCCCGAGCCCGACCGCCATGAGCGATCGGGCTATTCGGCAAGACCGCTCCCACAGATCTTGGTAGCTCCACCGCTCGCACTCCGCTTCCCCTGCGCAATGGACGAGCGCTTCGCGA
The DNA here is from genome assembly GCF_036820275.1 of Novosphingobium sp. Lineage (GTDB taxonomy): Bacteria > Pseudomonadota > Alphaproteobacteria > Sphingomonadales > Sphingomonadaceae > Novosphingobium. Next base: position 18,675 of record NZ_DAISLT010000017.1, on the reverse strand, counting down.
TCTCCAAAGCGCTCCGTGACATCGCGAAGGAAACCACCCAGCGTGAGCGTTCCGAGCCCTTCCTCCAGTTCGAGCGGGAGTCCGCGCGAAATCGACACCGATCGGTCGGTTACGAATTCATGGTACGACACATCCGCGTCCTCAATAGGGCAGTTGCACTTCGTTGACCGACGTGACCACGATCTTGCCTTCCTGATTGGTCATCCGCACTTCCACGCGCACGACCGGGAAGCCCCATTCGGAATTCTCGATTTTCTCGACGACCTCACCCTCGATGTAGGTGACGTCGCCCTCGAAGGCAGGGCCGCGGAACTCGCTCTTGGCGTGCCGCACCATGCCATCGTGACCGGCCCAGAATGCCAGATAGTCGGTGTTCCACGCCGCCATCGTCGCGCCGTAACCATAAGCGCGGTGCATGCCGATCTCGCTGGCACGACCATCGTCGATATGCCCACGCGATGGACCAAGGTAGAGGCCGTCGCGCAGGCGCGGGTCGATCAACGCGCCTTCCTCGTCGAACGAGAACCCCTCGATCCAACCCATGTCCTGATTGACCCAGCAATCGGGCACGCCTTCCACACCCTGCCAGTAGAAGCTGCCCCAGATGTTGAAAATGAAAGCCCGGTATTCGGTGGTGAAGCTGGCGATCGAGTGCGGCCCGATCACGCGGCGGGGCAGTTTGTCACCGACCGACACTTCTTCGAAATGCGGCGACTTGCCGTCGCGGTTGGAAAGGAACCAATCGCGGCGAATTTGGTCGATCTCAGCCAGTTCGGCCGCCGTCCACTTGCGCGGTGCGCCGGCGGTGGAGGCGTACATGCCGCGCTTTTCCGCTTCCTTCGCCAGATAGCGGATCACCGTGGGGCACGACTTGGCAATCAGATCGCCGCGCTGGTTGCGGTGGATGGTGTCGCCTCGCTGGAACAAGGTGGGACCGGCGAACTTGGTGTCGGTCAGCTTGTAGCCGGTGAAGATGCGCTCATGGCTGATCTGGTCGCCGGGACGGACGTGGGCACCATACCACCACCATTCCTCGCCGCCGAAGATCATATGCTGGCCTTCGATCCGGCCGACGCAGGCCTGATTGTTGCCATGCCCGTAATCGAGGGCGACGCAGATCGACTGCGGAGCGATGATGTCGCCGAACTTAGTCTCCTGCGCGAAGCGCTGGTCCCAGTGGAGCGGATTCACATAGTCCATCGCCATGACCCAGCGGCGGATATCGGTCTTGTTGCATGGCTCCCATAGCTCGCCCCCGCCGACGTGGTGGCCCAGGCGCCATTCGACGTCGCTGATATCCATATGCGCCTGACCATCGAATTCCGCCACGCCTCGTCTCCCGCTTTCATTCGCTCAGGGCTCAATGCCGCTGCTTCGGCAACGACTATTGCAGGGAGGCGTACTCACTGACTTGACGGATCCGGACAAATTACAGGTTGAATTAGGCGGCTACAAGACCAGCGGCATTAGCCACGAATGGAACGTCGACGGGATCGAGGAATTTCTCGAAAGCAAGGTTATCGCGATCGGCGTATCTTTACCCAAGCGTAATCGGAAGCGCCCGAGGGGACCCTCGGACGCTTCCCCGCTAGGTCAAAACTTCTTGCTCACGCCCAGTTGGACGATGCGGCCGATGCTGAACGCGCTGCCCTGGGTGGTATCGAAACCCAAACCGGCTGCGGACCGAAATTCGGGCGGCGCCACGTCAAAGAGGTTCTGGACATTCAAGGTGAATGAAAGATCGCTGGCCCAGGCAGACTTCGATTTCACGTCGTATTTGAAGAACAGGTTGATCGCATCGAACGACGAAATCCGTGTTTGCCCGAATTCGACCGTACCGCGCTTGTAGCCCGACGTGTGATTCCAAATCACCTGCGCCCGCAGTCCGCCGATCCGCGTTCCCAATGTACCCTGCAGGCGGAATACCGGATTGTTGAAGGCAAGGTCGTCTGCCAGCGGCAGCGACGGCAGCGCGCGCGATTTTTGTGAAAGTCGATAATTGCCTGAGACGCTCGCATCGAAGGAGGCAAATCGCGTATCGAGCACATAGTTTGCCGAGAAGTCGATCCCGTCGAGCGTCGCCGTGCCAAGGTTTCTTGACCGCGTGTCGAGGGTCACCAGGACTGGTACGCTTGTCCCGCCGGAGGTAATGATCGCCTGGCTGGTCGACGCCGGATTGGCGACCGTGAAGTTGAAATTGGCCGGGTCGAACTGTGTAAGATACTGTGCCAATTGCTGTCCGCTGGGACGGACTGCGTAGAGCTGCGGGAAGTTCGCGTAGTAATCGCTGAGGTCAGCCCCGGTGACCGGCCGCCCGATCGTCCCGCTCAAATCGATATTGTAATAGCTGGCGTTGAGCGTCAGTCCGGGGACGAACGGCGGTTCGATCTCGGCTCCGATAGACCAGTTGGTGGCTTTCTGCGGTTGCAGTCCCGGAGCAGTGCCGGATACGAACAGCCCGATCTCGCCCGGACCAGCGGTGACGCCGGGCGGCGTGCGCAGGAAAGCCGCCGGTACCGTGGCGACAGCCGATGCCAGGACCCCAAGCTGATCCACCGGCGAAGGGGCAGTAAAGGATTTACCCCAGTTGCCTCGGATCGCGATCCACTCGACCGGCCGCAGCGTCGCGGCAAGCTTCGGATTGAAGGTATCGCCGAAGTCGTTGTATTTGTCGTAACGCCCCGATGCCGACAGCGTCAGCTCGTTGATGAACGACATGGCATTGTCGTCGCCGACTATCGGAATCGAAAGCTCGCCGAATACCGAATCAACCTTCTGGACATAGGTGGTCGGATCCTGCTGAGCATAGGTCGACGCATTCGACGTGCGCCGCGTGAAGTTGTCTTGCATATGCTCGTAACCGACAGCGGCGCGCAACGAGCCGCCGGGAAGCGCGAACACCGGTCCATTGACGATCGCCCTGTAATCAAACAGCTCGTTCCGACCGCTACCTGTTGCATAGCGACGTAGTCCTGACACCACATCGGGAGCGGTCGCGGACACATCGTAAGGATTGAGCGTGCCGTTCGCCAGCGCCACCGATTGAGCAGCCGCGCTGACCTGTGCGTTCCTGAAACTGGTTGTCGCGATGCCGTAGCTAAACAGCCCTCTGAACTCCCAATCAGAGCCCAGCTCAACCGAGATCGACGGAGCCACTCGCCAGGTTTCCAGGTTGGTTTTCTGCGTCGCAGACTTCAAACCGAACAACGGACTGTAGTCAAAGCGGACGACTTGCGGCAATCCGGCATTGGCATCGGCGGTCGAACGATAGAATGGCGAGGCCGTAGTTAGTGTCGCCTGCCCGGCTGCCCCTGCACCTAACGCGCCTGTGCCCAACGTTCCCCCGACCTGCTCGATCGCGCGATTGGCGTACAATGCGGTCAGGTCAAAGCGCACGCCGTTCGACAGCCGCTGATTGAGCCTCGCGAATACCGTGTGCAGTGTCGTCGTCGGGTAGATCGCAACGGGATCCGAAAAATCGCATACATTCGGTCCACCGACGACCAACCCGGAGCCGGAGGGAACGTACGATGTCGAGCCGACGGTCACATTGGGTGCGGCGCAGTTGCGACCGGTTGGAACCTTGGTGTTCCAGTCGATCTGCCTCACCCAGTCCCGATCGGCACCATAGACACTGTCATGGTGCGCAAAGCCATAGGCCACGTAAAAGCCGCCCGACCCCCAATCCTTGCCAGCCATCGCGCTGGCCTCGACAGATTGGTAATCCTCGCCGATCCCATATCGGCCATCGACCTGGACCCCGTTGAAACGATCCTTGGTGACGAAATTGATGACGCCGCCGATCGCATCCGAACCATAAACGGCCGAACCGCCGTCCGTCATCGCCTCGACCCGCTGGATCACGCCGGGCGCGATGATATCGGGATCCACGGCCACCTGCTGGATACCGGCGCCAACCACCCGCTGACCATCGAACAGCACCAGCGTTTGCGCGCCCCCGCTCGTATTCGCGCCTGGCAAGTTGCGGAGATTGGGGCGGTTGATCGGATTGCTTGCATTGGCGCCCGGTTGCTGCGAAATCCCGGCCGGGAGCGCATTAAAGAAGTTGCCGACCTGCGGAATCGTGCTGAGTACCTGGCTCGTGGAGGCCGCTCCGGTCGCTGCAATCTGATTGGTGTCGACGTCGATGACGTTGTTACCCGCCGGTGCAATGCCGCGGATTAGTGTCCCGATCACCACAATCGGTTCACTCGTAACCTGATCGGCCGCTGACGGGTTGCCCGACGGTGGCGGAGCATCAGTCTGCGCCAGAGCCGCGGTCGGCACGATTGCGATCGTCGCCACCCCGAACGCAAGCCTCCGGGCTTTGTTCGTGCGCTTATTTGCCATCCATTTCTCCTCCCCTGGTAGAAACTATCTCGCCGGCCTTTGCGACCGATCGAGGCATCGACATTCGACGGTGGAACTGCTTCGTTTTGGCCGGACCTTCAGGTTCGAACGTTCGCTTTGAGCACCGCAACTCGGCGTCGGATCACGTTTTCGATTCCCGCGTGGCGCAATGCAGTCGCTCCACTCCCCCTTTCAATCCTCGGCCGAGCCTTGGTTGTCCGCTGTGCGGATCATATTCCTCTGCGAGCGATCATGCTTCAAACTAGCGGGGTTTGGCTTGACCTATCCGGACAAACTCCGTGCGCAAATGATAGGTATTCTTCAGCTCCGTGGGCGATTTCCCGAACCACCTCCGACAACTCCGCGAGAAGATCGACTGCTCGGCAAACCCCAGCTTCTCGGAGACTTCGCGAAAATCGAGATCGGTTCGTTCGAGATAGTATCGGGTCAATTCTCGGCGAACGCTGTCTTTAATATCCTGAAAGCAAATACCTTCGTCCCGCAGCCGGCGACGCAGTGTACGGGCATTGAGGTTCAATTCGTGCGCAACGCTATCAGTCGAGCTGGCTCCCGTCGCGAGCGAACGAAGAATAAGCCCGCGCACTTCCGCTTCAGCAGGAAGCCGGCATTTTGGGATATGCTCCTCGATGTAGCGGATCATGTCTCGATACACATATTCGTCTTGACTGACGATGCGACCGGCAAGATCCTCCGGGTAGAACGCTATGCCATCGGCGGGCTGCCCGAACAGAACATCACAACCAAAATTGCGGCGATACACAGCTGGTGGAGACACCGGCTCGTGTCGGAAATGGATGCACCGGGCCCTCGAAAACCCGCCCGTCATTTCGTGCGCTTCAAGATGGCCAATGAGCAAGATCTGTTCTATCAGCTGAGCGCGATTGGCAGTGCCGCCCAGCAACAACTCGTGCCCCGCAAATGTCGCCGATCGCTCCGGATCTTCGGAAAGCCAGACGCGGGCTGCGCGGCTGTGCGCTCCGCAATGCTCGCTCGCTGATCGAAGGGCATCGCCGAACGTCCGGGAGTTGCGCATGACTTTGCCAAGAGCACCAAAGACGGCCCCTCCACGCTGACGCATGGCAAGCCGCATGCCAAAATCCGGACACTCGACGGTTCTGGAGGCAGCATCAAGCAACCCGATCGCTTGTCTGTATGTGAGACGTCCCGCTCCTTCCGAGAAGTCCTGTACTGCGATTTCCAACGATTTAAGGAGCAAGGAAAGATCGCCGCCGAGTTCCGAAAGCAGGGTCGTGAAATGACGCAACAGCGGAGCGTTCAATTTCTCAAATGCGGCCTTGCTGGCGGAGGTCCTCGTCATCGATGTCGCTCGCACATCCACAGCTCCTATGACTTGATTCGACTCCTTCCGAAGTCGCATCTGACGAGTGCAAACCCGAAGCAAACCGCCAAAATCCTCGCATTGCCCCCCCTTCCGCGCCTGCGGGGGGAACGGCCATTATGACCGACTTGATCTCATGGTAGGTCTCCCCACTCTCGACCAGCAGCGTCGCGCGTGGATCCCGTTCCAGGTTGACGATCTTCTGGCTCTTGCGAAAGCTGGTGATGACGATGCTCCCTCGTCGTCCATGCCGGAGTTCATGGGAACAGGATGCGGCATTCCATCCGGACCGTTGGCCACAACGATCATTCGTCGCTGAGTATCAAGATAACGCCGAATTTCTTCCTCGGTCATCGCTATAGGACTGCGCCGCGACGCCATCGTGCAATCTCTCCGAATTGACCCGCTACAAGATAATCGTGCCCTCGATATTCGAGGGCCTCAATCGCGAACCGCATACCATCGGCGCTGATCGCCTCCGCGTCGTCGAATCGGCAATATCCGCTCCAAGCGCGGCAATTGACTCAGTCCACGTCAAAGCTGCAACCAACAGTTGCATCTATGAATGGCGCAAAAAAGCTATTTGCGATCCAAAATCAATCGTTTCGCTCTTTCCCATCATCACTGCGATCTCTCGGCCACTGTCCGTGATCTTCGTTGGCCGACACGCAAAAGGCTGATTAAAGGTCTGCCTTCAAATCCTAATAATGTGCAGGAGCAACGAATATAAACCTGGGATAAGGACCACCGGAGGGAACCAACCTTCCGCCAGGAGGGAGAATCCGATGCCTGCTTATATGGTGTTCATCCGCGAGAATCCGGTGCACGACAGCGAGGAAATGGCTGTCTACCAAGCCATGAACCGGGAAAATGTCCCTGCATTCATGCCCTTCAATATCAAGCCGTTGGTGGTATACGGTGCGACAGAGGCCATCGAAGGCGACGCACCGGACGGCATCAACATCCTCGAATTCCCGACGGTCGAGGACGCCAAGGCCTTCTACAACAGTCCCGAATATCAAAGGGCCCTACCGCATCGCGTCAGCGCGGCCGAGTATCGCGCGTTCATCGTGCAGGGCCTCTGAGTAATGCGCCAGCTCCTCGCCAAGCCCGGTGGAGGTATCGGTAGCCTGCGGGTCGGGAATGCTCCGATCCCCACGCCCGGCCCCGGAGAGGCGCTCGTGCGGCTTGTGGCGGCCAGCCTGAACTACCGCGATCTCCTGTGCCTGCGCGGACTGGTGCCGTCTATCAAAGAGCCGGAATATGTCCCTTTGTCAGACGCCGTCGGATATGTGGAGGCAGTTGGCGAAGGTGTAAACCGGGTTGCTCCGGGGATGCGGGTCACACCGCTCTTCTCTCAGGGATGGATAGACGGCTCTCACCCTTCGATGAGCATGCTCGGCGGCCCGGTGGACGGAGTAGCGAGAGAGTTTGCTGTCTTCGAGGCACAAAACCTTTGCATCGTTCCCGATGAAATCGGCGACCTCGAGGCAACCACACTTCCCTGCGCCGGACTGACGGCCTGGAGCGCTGTATTCGGGCCGCGGCCGATTCAGCCCGGCGAATGGGTCCTGGTACAAGGGACCGGGGGCGTGTCCTTAGCCGCTATGCAATGGGCTAAAGCGGGCGGAGCAAACGTGGTGGTAACCTCGTCCTGCGATGCGAAGCTCGCAAGAGCCCGTTTCCTCGGCGCGGACCTCGAGATCAATTATCGCCGATACCCGCATTGGGCGGGCGAAGCGCGCAGAAGGCTCGATAGCAAGGGCGTCGACATCGTCGTCGATGTTGTCGGGATGTCCCAGATCGACCAATGCCTTGAACTGCTCAATCCGGGCGGCGTAGTGGCCGCCATCGGCCGGCTCGAAGGCGAAACGACCCAGGACATCGCCTCCGATGGATCGATTGCCCGGATTGTGGTGGGCAATCGCTGCCAGCACGAAGCCATGCTCGCCTTCGCCGCACGCCAGAACGTACGGCCGGTGGTCGATCGCGTCTTTGATTTCGAGCGCGCGGCACAGGCGTTTCAAACGCTCGAGTCCGGGAACTTTCTCGGCAAGATCGTTCTCAATCTTGCCTGAATACAAACGGACAAAGGTAGGCTTAGGGAAGAGGCCCGAGCCCTATTAAGTCAGGACTTGCCCTGTGAAGATCGGTGTCAGTTATCCAGTGACCGAAGTGGCGGGCAGCGCCGCGTCAATTCGCAAATTCGTGTCGGCCATCGATGAGCTCGGCTTCGATCACATGATGACGCCGGACCACGTCATCAAATGCCCCCACGACGGCCGTGAGCCGAAGCTGGCAGGTCCCTACACGGAGAAGCATCCGTTCCACGATCCTTTCGTTCTATTTGCGTTTGCGGCAGCGCTCAGCGACCGGCTCGAGTTCGCCACCGGCGTGCTGATACTGCCCCAGCGTCAAACTGCGCTTGTCGCGCAGCAGGCAGCGGATGTCGATCTTCTGTCGAACGAGCGCTTGCGCCTCTGCGTCGGAATTGGCTGGAACCACGTCGAATTTGCCGCTCTCGGACAGGATTTCCGGACCCGTGGCAAGCGGGTCGAAGAGCAGATCGGCCTGTTGCGGGAATTGTGGACCAACCCAATAGTCACGTTCGATGGCCGCTTCGATAAGATCGACCGGGCGGGCATCAATCCGCGTCCGCGCCGCATGATACCTCTGTGGGTCGGCGGCCACTCCGACGCCGCCTATGAGCGCGCGGCGCGGATCGCAGACGGCTTTCTGTTCGCCAGCACGGCTGAAGGCGCTGTCGAAGGATGGTGCCAGGTCCGTCAGCACCTCGAGGCGAACGGACGCGCGGACGATCCGTTTGGAAAGGACTTGCTCGCACAGTTCGCGCGTGGGCCAGAGCAAGCGGCCGATACTCTCAAGGCGTGGCGCGAGGCAGGCGGCACCCATGGCTCCTTCCCGACAACCGATCAGGGTTTGGGCGCGGATATCGACGCCCACATCGCTTACGCGGCGAGAGTTAAAACCCTTGTCGATGCGGGCTGACTGTTGGCAGGCTGACACCCCTTCGGCAGGTTCACGTAAAATCTCACGCACATTGCCACTGCGCAACAGTGTGAACGTGCAGCGCGCAGCATTCGACGCCGCGCACCGGAACCAGGACGGGGAAACCCGTGAGTACAGGATTTGAGCATTTCGACATCGGTGCACGCGACGCACAAGTTGCGAGGAGTCCAAGAACAGCTCCTATGACTGCTGACGAATTCACGGACGAAGCGCGACAGCTGGTCGAGGAGGCTTTTCGCACGTCGATGCTGTCAACAATTCCGACTTAACCCGACTTTTTTGCGATCATGTTCAAGCACCCCGAGCTCCCCCGGACCGAGATCCGGACAAGCATCGAACTCGGCACGAAGGGATACATCTCGCCACGCGAGAGAGAACTTGTCGTCTTGCGCGTTGCTTGGCGATCGCGGCCCCCGCTCGAGTGGGGTGAGCATGTCGTCCACGCCAAGAAATGTGGCGTTTCGAAGGAAGAAGTCGAACGTATCACGCACGGTTCCGTGAAGCGGGTACGGGCACGGCGCACGCGATGCCACCGTGACGCAACCGCTGGCTTCGATTGCGGCATCACCCATGAACTGCGGACAAATGCGCTTCAACTGGCGCCGCGCGGGAACCAAGCGCATCACACGGGACCGGAATAGATTCCATCCATCACGAACCTGGTGGTTGCCTGCCGCAGAACTTCCTCGTCGGCCATGCCTTCCGGGTAGAGCCAGTCCTTGAACAACACGCAGCCGAGCAGAGAGGCGAAGCTGATACGAACCATGAGTTCCGGCGGCAGCTTATCCGCCCCTCCGGTGCGCTCGCGCACGACCTCCGCGCCGCGTGAGAAATAATCGTGAAGAGCGTCGATTCCCGCCATACCCTGCACTTCACCCCGCTTTCCCGTTTCCGCCATTATCAGCGACAGAAACATGCGCTGGTGCGCGGAGATGAAATCCTGCAGTTCCTCGATATAGGACCGGGCATGGCCCTCCAGTGAAGCCTCGTCCCCCATATCCGCGAAGGCCTGTGACATGAAGTTCTTGAGATGATTATCCAGAGGTTGCTGGATGGCCTCGCGGAACAGTTCCGCCTTCGAGCTGAAATAGCGGAATATCTGGGTTTCGGTGGTCTTGGCGCCGGCGGCAATGGCCGCAGTGGTTGCGCCGGAGAACCCATAACGCGAATATTCCGCTTCCGCCGCGCGCAGGATTTCCTCGCGAACCTGCTCGGTAGAGCGCCTGGAGCGCGGTTTGTTGTTCTGCTCGCCCAATATCGTCTCCGAACGCAGTCCGACCTTTCAGGCCAGCATGACCTGCTCAAGTCCGTCCGGCCGTCCTACCGCCTCCGGCAACGATTTACCACTCACCGAAGCCACAAGGGCTTCGCCTCGATCCAGCTCACCAGCGGCGACGTCGCTGACAGGCTCGCACCCGACGGGCGATTTCCTCCCGCCGCTCGGCGGGCGTGACCTGAGGCGTATCAGGTGGCAGATGATCGCGCAGTTCCGCCAGCTTGACACGCCTGATGGTCGGCACGGGCTCGGAACTGCAGTCATACCAGCGACCGTAGATTCCCCCTTCCCTATAGCCGGCGGGATCGAGCCAGTTCGGAACACCGGGATCGTCTAGCGAAATGACCGCGCGAAACCGTCCATCGGAGGAAAGCCGGGCCATGGCGCCATTGGTACTCGACAGGCGGTAGACATACTCCAGCGCGTTGAAGAGAGGATCGTTCAACTGGATGTTCCAGTAGGGCGCCTTTTCCGGGATCTCGGTTTCGATGATCAGGGCCTCGTCTTCCGCGAACTGGAAACACGCGGGCCAATAGACCTGCTTCACCAGCGCACCGGGCATACGCACCGGCTCGAACACATTGAATCCCACGCGATCCTTCACACCGTTCTGCATCGGATAGTAGAGGTCGGTCTTGCGAGCGGGAAAGCGCGCCATCTCGGCAATCCTGGCGAGAATATCGTCCGGAGAAAGCCTGGGCTTGAGTGGAACGCGATCGAGGCATTCGATCGAAAGTTGCGGATCGGTCTCGTTTTCCCAGTCGTACATCCGGTAGCGCAAGTACATTCCCCGCGCTTCGGGATCGATCGGTGCCCAATGCCCGACATGCCCCTCCGGCCGTGCCGCGCTGAAAAGGATCTCGAAGTCCTCCCCCAGGCCGATGCCGAGATCGTCGCAGTCCACCTCGTTGTGCCCGTTCGGCCTCGGCATCTCGTCCACCGTGCCCGAAAGCGCTTTCTGCGTCGTGAAAGACAGGATCCTGCATGTCCCCCGGTTGCCGAAAACACGATAGCTGAGGTCGCCGCGGATGGGCGACTGCACGTAGATATCATCGGGATTGGGCTGGAGGGTAAAAACCGGATTCCACAGGGGCGCCCAGTCGGGATGCTCGGCGTCGGCGTGAAAATACATGAAATAGGCGTAAGAGAGGCTGGTCATCGTCTGCCGATAGACTTCCGCCTTATAGGCCGGATCCTCCGGCCGCCATGTATTCGCCAGTTGCCGCGCCGCCTCTTCCAGAGGCGCGAGATAGCTTGCAAGCGGTTCTATCGAAGGATCCATGGCTACCTCTCACGTGTTCTGCGCGCATGGAAAGCGGCGCCATATGCATACTTTTGGACGGGGGGCCGGTTGTCCGGTGCCATCGAAACCGCGATAGAGCGGTCGCATTAATTGACAGCATGCACTATCTTCATTCGATGCCGCAAGGCCTCTCTTCAATCCCTTCCTTGCATCGCCGAGAGGATATGCATCGGATCGGCATTAGACAGCCTTGACTGTCTAAAAGCGTCGTTCAGTGTTTGCATGCATGCGGTCGCCCGAAAGGCAGCCACCCGCGTCACGTTTCCCGGCTAGGATACCATCAAGATGGATACGAGCTACAATCCCCCCAATGCCTTTCGTCATGCCGGCGACGCCTTGCACGAGCTTGTCGCAAAGGAGATCGGAAGCAGCGATTTCGGACCTGACGACTACCTGCCGGGGCTCGACGCCTACCTTCATGCGATGGATTACGACCCCCGCTTTCACGAGCAGGGCCGGCGCGCGGCCTGGGGACAGATCATAGGCGTATTGCGCGGACGAGCGCATGCCTATCTCGCCATGAAGCAAAACCCCGGCTTCGATCGTCACCCCGTCGTCAGCCCCGTCGTGATCACCGGCGTTCCGCGAACGGGAACCACCGCCCTGCACCGGCTCATGGCGTTGGATCAGCGTTTTCAGGGGCTCCAGACGTGGCTTCTGGATGCTCCGATGCCGCGGCCGCCGATCGATACCTGGGCCGACTACCCGCAGTTTCGCAAGACGATGGCCGCCATCGATGCCCAACATGCAGCGGTTCCCGGCCACCGGGCTGCCCACTATCGCGCGGCTGAGGAAGTTCACGAGTGCTGCATGGTGCTCTGGCACGGGTTCACCTCGAACATCCTCGCCTGCTCGGGGCCTTCCGCGCAAACTTACGACGCCTGGTGGCGAAGCCAGTCGGAAGCTGCATCCTACGATCATTTGCGCGCCTGCATCCAACTGATCGGCAGTAACGAGCCGGACAAGCGATGGCTTCTCAAGAACCCGGGGCACATCGAAAACCTCGACCTGCTCTTCGCCGTATTCCCTGACGCCAAGGTCATCCAGACCCACCGCGACCCCGGCAAGGCGATCCCCTCGCTCGTCTCGCTGATGAGGAACCTCCATCCCCTGTTCGAGGAAGGCCGGCTTCAGGAACGATCCGAAAACATGCTCATCCGCGAAGTGGCGAAGTGGTCCGAGGCGGTGGAAAAGGCCGAGCGGGTGCGCGCACGCCACGCGGGACAGGTCCTCGACGTCGTCCATGCCGATTTCCATGCCGATCCCATGGCCGTCCTCGAACGCATCTACACCTTCATCGACATGGACATTCCCGATGCGCTCATACCGGGCTTCGAGCAACGCATCGCCGAGAAGCCCGAACTCTCGCGCGGTGCCCACCGGTACGACATCGCCGATTTCGGCATGACGGCAGACCAGGCACGCGAACCGTTCCGGGCCTACATAGACCGTTACGACCTTCTGGAGAAAAGCCGGTGAAAGCAGCGATCTACCCCGGTCACGGGCAGCCCGTGACCATCGAGACCGTTCCCGAGCCGCGCCCTGCCGCCGGCGAGGTGCTCATACGCGTCTCCCGTTGCGGAATCTGCGGAACCGACCTTTCGATGACGCGGGGCGGAATGTGGGATTACGGGGCGAACGTGCAGTTCGGTCACGAGTACGCAGGCGAGATCGTGGAACTGGGCACCGGCGTGGACACCTTGCGGGTGGGAGACAGGATTTCCGTCATCCCCTCGGTCGCTTGCGGGGCATGCCGGACGTGCCGGTCGCATGGCAACAACGTGCTGTGCGAGGACAAGGCCGGCTCCGCCATGTTCGGTTTCTCGGAGTTCGCGGCCATTCCGCAAAGCGTGGCGACGCCGCTGCCCTCGGTGCTCTCCATGGCGGACGGGGCACTGATCGAACCCCTGGCCATCAGTCTCTATGGCGTGCAACTCGCCGCGATCCGGCCCGGGGACAGCGTGCTCGTCCTGGGCGCCGGCACCGTCGCGCTTTACGCGATCTACTGGGCGCGCAGGCTGGGCGCTGGACGAATTACGGTGATGTCACGTTCGCCCAGGCGCGAAGCGCTGGTGCGTCAGATGGGAGCGAACAGCTTCATCCCTTATGGAGAGAACGAAATCGGCGAAGTCGTCGAAGCCCTGGGCGAAGCACCCGGCATCGTGCTGGAATGCGTGGGAGCCGAAGGCATGCTGATGAAGGCGCTCAATCACGTCGCGCCGTTCGGCCGGATCGTCAGCCTTGGCTTCTGCACGTCGCCGGATGCCGTGATACCGGCGATCGCTTCGTACAAGTGCGCCTCGATGCACTTCTCCGTCGGCTACTCGATGAGGGAATTTCACTACATCGCCGACCAGATGGACAAGGGCCATGTCGATCCGAAGGCGATCATCTCCAGCACGATTTCCCTGGACCGCCTGCCGGAAACCATGGCCATGCTGCGCGCGCCTAACGAGGAGACCAAGGTCCACGTCGCATTCTGAGGCGCGTCGTCGATTATCCGGTGAAATCCTGGCCCAAAAACCGACGGGTCGCCGAAAGGCAGCGCGCCATTCGGGCCTCCAGCGAAACGCCCGCCAGCGCCGCCGACCGTTGCGGAACTTCAACCCCGACGACCAGGTTGCCCGGTAGCTCCGCCAATATTTCCGCCAGGGGAAGCTCTCCTTCGCCCGGAGCCATCCTCTCGCACACCGCCTCTTCCATGTAGTCGGGAATGATCGCCTCGCGGGGAGCATCGGAAATCTGGATATAGCCGATCGCATTCGGATCGACATGGTCGATATCTTCCGGCCGCCCACCCGTGCGGCAGAAATGCATGGTATCGAACATCATCCGGCAATCGCTGCGGCCGACATGCTCGATGGCCTGCAAGGCGATATCGATATTGCGGATCGGAAAGATCGGCACGAACTCGATCAGGGTTTCGATATCGAAGGAGCCTGCCAGCTCCGCCAGAAGCGCCAGTTGGTCGAATGTCCTTGAGAGGTCGGGATCCAGGCTCACGACATTGATTCTGGCAATTGCCAGTTCGCTCATGATCTCGAGATCGCGTACATGCGCCTCTCGCACGTCGCGCCCCGGAACGATGGCGATGCCTTCTCCCGAAGCGATGCTTATGCCGGTATCATCCAGGACGGAGAGTAAATCGCTGCGCAATGCAGCATCGCTTCGCAGCGAAAAATGCGGATGCCCTTCCACGCTTTTGCGGGAAGGCTCCAGAACGGTGGTGACATGCCGATAGCCCAGCCGCGCCGCCAAGCGAACCGACTCGATGGGCGGTAATCCCAGAGTGCTCGCGGATTCGAGGCTTATGGGTCTCATGCCGGTCCCTTTCACGACAGCACTCGATCCTGATCGATAACCATCGCCGAGCCAATATGATAGCAGTTACTGCCTTCGTAAGCACACCGAATGACCGCGAACCCCGATGGGGTAAAGCGACCCGCCAACCTCAGCGATAATATCGCCAGAGCGAATAGCGCGACATGATGCCATCGGCTCGCACGCGACACTCGACAGTGTTCGCTTTCTTGTGGACTATCGATACCAAGCGTCAGGCTGCCAGCGCCGCGCAAGCCATGACAGCAACCAGAGAGCAGGATGCTGCAAAAAATGCATATGAACGATATGGTCCTCATCAGCGTGGACGATCACATCTGTGAGCCGCCCACGATGTTCGACAATCAGCTTTCGGGCGACCTTCTCGCGTCCGCGCCGAAATTGCGCGTCGACAGGAACGGCAAGAATTTCTGGGAGTATCAGGGCCGCCTGAAAGGCTCCGTAGGCCTAAACGCGGTAGTCGGCAGGCCGTTCGAGGAATACGGCATGGAGCCGACCTCGCTGGATCAGCTTCGCGACGGCTGCTACGATGTGCATGCCCGTATCGACGACATGGACGTGAACGGCATTGCCGCTTCGATGTGCTTCGGCAACTCCATCGTCTTCGATGGACAGACCTTCCACCAGGCGCCCGACAAGAACCTCGCCCTGCGACACATGCAGGCCGCGAACGATTGGCACTACGAAGAATGGTGCATGGCCTATCCGGGCCGGTTCATACCTCTCGGCGTCTTGCCCACTTGGGACATGGATGCCACCGTTGCAGAAATCCATCGGCTCGCGAAGAAGGGATTCCGCGCCGTCCAGATGAACGAAAATCCGACGGTGCAGGGGCTTCCCAGCATCCACAACGATTACTGGGATCCCTTCTTCAAGGCGATCGCCGATACCGACACCACCGTCGCACTGCACATCGGCAGCGGCAATCCCGCACCGCATGCCTCGATGGAAACCCCGATCGAGGCATGGATCTCGACGATGCCGCTCTCGGTGGCCCAGGGCGTTGCCGATTGGCTGCAACTCGAAGAACTTCATGCCTATCCCGAAATGCGCATCGCTATCTCGGAAGGCAGCATCGGGTGGGTACCCTATTTCATGGAACGTGCCGACTTCTCGAACTGGCGTCACAAGGCCTGGACGCATTCCCGCTTCCAGGAGATCAAGCCAAGCGACCTGTTCAGGCGTCATTTCCTCAACTGCTTCGTCGATGACCGCTTCGGCCTTCGCCATATCGAGGAGATCGGCGAAGACAACGTCGCCTACGAATGCGATTATCCCCACTCGGACACGCTCTGGCCCGAAGTGCCCGAATATCTCTGGGATTCGGTCAAGCACCTGACCGATGAGCAGATAAACAAGGTCACTTACCGCAATGCCCTTCGCTGGTTCCGCTTCGACGACTTCCTCCAGCACAACCGGTTGGAGGACATGACCGTGGGCGCTTGCCGTGCCCGCGCCGCCGCCAAGGCGGTGGACGTCAGCCCGAAGTCTTCGGGCGGCGCGCGGCCATTCGAAGGCGGCCTGCCCCGCCCGGTCACTTCCGGCGACGTGATGACCATGTTCAAGGAGCACGCCGAAGCGCGGGCATAGGCCCTCGCGTTTCATAAGGCATTGCAATGGCGGATCCGACCGGAACACAGATCTGCGGGCGGCTTTCGCAAACGGTAAGCCTGGACGGAATTGACGCGCATCGGAACAGCCGGCGCGCAGCGGTCTCCACGGCGGAAAGACTTCTATGAAAACCATATCAGCTATCGTCGTCGGGACCGGATTCGGCAGCCGCGTTCATGTTCCGGCGCTGCGTGCCGCAGGCTTCGAAGTGGTGGCGCTGGTCGGGCGCAACGAGGAAAAACTCGCACGCAAGGCCGCGGACAACGCCATACCGGATCACTTCACGGATCTTGGCGAAGCCATTTCCGCAACTGGCGCCGAACTGGTCACGATCGCCACCACACCGGATACCCACGCGCCGCTCGCTCACCAGGCTATCGAACGGGGCTGCCACGTCCTTTGCGAGAAGCCTTACGCCTTCGACGCCGCGGAAGGTGAAGCGCTCGTTGCCGCTGCCGAACGGAAACGTATCGTGCATATGGTGGCGCACGAGTTCCGTTGGTTACCGGAGCGCGCGCTATTCGGCCGGGCCATTCGCGAAGGCCTGATCGGCGAGCCACGCTTTCTGGCGATGGATCAATTCATTCCCTTCTGCGCCGATCCATCCACTCGACTGCCGTCCTGGTGGTTCGAGAAAGGCGCCGGGGGTGGCTGGCTCGGGGCGGGCGGATCGCATCAGATCGATCAAATCTGCGATTGGTTCGGCGATTTCCGTTCCCTGAGCGCCAATCTGTTTACCGTGTCCGACCGCCCGGAAGGCGCCGAGGATTCCTACTCGATGCGTTTCGTCATGAAGAACGGCATGGAGGGCTCGCTGCAACAGTCCGCCGGCGCCTGGGGCCCGCCCGCAAGTCTATGCCGATGCGCGGGCACCAAAGGCTCCGTGTGGCTCGATGGCGACAAAGTCTTCCTGGCCGATAGCACCGGCACGCGCCAGCTGGAAGTTCCGCCGGAACTGGAACTCCCCAAGCCGCCCCTTACCGATGATCCCGCAGTGGCCAAACGTCTCGCCCAGTTCGAGCTGGGACCGTTCACACGGCTCGCGGAGACCATGAAGGATCTAATAGAAGGTCGCCCCGCGCAAGACTGCGTGACCCCACCGACATTTCACGACGGCCTGGCCTGCACGAAGATCATGGATGCCATGCGCAGTTCCGCAGCACAGGGAGGTGCATTGCTGACACTGTAAGAACCACGCCTGCGGCAGGGGTGGAGTGGCCCCTGGGATATGACAGGTGGCACCATAATGATTGACCGTGGGTTTGGCTTTTGGAGAAAAGCCAACGCGACACCGTTCCCGCGGCATCGAGTTCAAACGCCAGGCCGTTCAGGAGTATCTGAGCGGCGAAACATTGCATGGGCTGGCCAAGCGTCATGACGTTTCTCGCCAATTGATCCGGGTCTGGATCGAGAAGTACGAGGCGGGCGAGTTAAACGATGACGCACAAGCGGCTGTCTCATCCAGCAGTATGAGGCCCGCATCGCCGCGCTGGAACGCCTGGTCGGCAAGGAGGCCCTCGAACTTGAGTTTCTAAAGGTGACTCTGCAAAGCGCACCGCGGCCGAGAAACGGGACTACATCCGTCATCACCGGTCCTTTGTCCCCTCCGTCTTCCAGCGTTGCAGACTGATGGGTATCGCACGTTCATGGGCGGGTGAAGCGGGTTGACGAAGCTGATCGGCTGACCGCAGATCATGGCGATCTGCACGGCATCTGCGCAAATCCTAAGCAGCATCAAGCGTTTGATGCGCGAACACAGCCTTCAACCGCGGAGGCGGCGGAGACATGTCGCAACGACTGACAGTGATCACGATCTGGCGATGCGCACCATTATCGCGAGCAGTTGAACAACCTGACCAAAGCGCTCTTGGAGGGAGATGAGATCAATCGGCTCAATGCCGAAGAAATAATCCGCTCACGGATCGACCAGATCGTCGTGACGCCGGAAGGACAAGAGCTGGTGGTGGAGGTCCACGGCGATCTTGTTGGAATTCTGACGATCGCATCTGACCGCGCGAAGCGCACCAAAAAGGCGGGATCGAAGCATAAAGCCGAAGAATGTCAGTTAGGACTGGTTGCGGGGGCTGGATTTGGCCGATCACAACACTCGCTTACTGCTGTGATCTAACCGTCTTGGGCCGCATTGAGACCAGCCGCTACAGCGTATTGGTTGGAGAAGCGGGATGTCCCCTATGTGGAGGATGCCATGTCCCCTCGAACGCTAAAAAGGCGCGCCGAGATCACCCAGCCGCTCTCAATGCGACAATCAACCTGGCAGGTTCTGCAAGAGAAAATCGGCGCGTACGGTCACGGTATCTAGGGGCAACGTAATTGGTTCGTATTGAACCGCTCCGGGATTGCCGGAGGCCAGTTTTCTTAAATTAGGCAGCCAGTGGGACGTCGTCC
>NZ_DAISLT010000016.1:106905-123583 GCF_036820275.1 Novosphingobium sp. | reverse complement strand
CTGGGCCGAACGCTATCATGTCGACGGGCTGCGCGTGGATGCCGTCGCCTCGATGCTCTACCGCGACTACTCGCGCAAGGACGGCGAGTGGATTCCCAATGCCCAGGGCGGGCGCGAGAACTGGGAGGCGGTGGACTTCCTGCGCGCCACCAACCGCGCGCTCTACGGCCAGCATCCGGGCGTCTTCACGATTGCCGAGGAATCGACCGCCTGGCCCGGTGTCACCCAGCCCGCCTATGACGTGGAGGACGGCGGGCAGCCGACCTCGCTGGGCTTCGGCTTCAAGTGGAACATGGGCTTCATGCACGACACGCTGCGTTACATGGCGCGCGATCCAGTGCACCGGCGCTATCATCACGACGACATCACCTTCGGCCTGATGTATGCCTTCAGCGAAAACTACGTCCTGCCGCTCAGCCATGACGAAGTGGTCCACGGCAAGGGTTCGTTGCTGAACAAGATGAGCGGTGACGATTGGCAGAAATTCGCCAATCTGCGCGCCTATTACGGGATGATGTGGGGCTATCCCGGCAAGAAGCTGCTGTTCATGGGGCAGGAGTTCGCCCAGCGCCGCGAATGGAGCGAGGAACGCGCGCTCGACTGGGACTTGCGCGATGCGCCCGCCCATGAAGGCATCCGCAACCTCGTGAAGGATCTCAACCGCGTCTACCGCGACAAACCTGCACTTCACGCCGGGGACTGCGACGGTGAAGGTTTCGAATGGCTGGTGGTGGACGATGCCGCCAATTCGGTCTTCGCCTGGCTGCGCAAAACGCAGGGCGCCCCGCCGATCGCCGTCATCTCCAACATGACCCCGGCTACCCTGACGGGGTATGGACTGCCGCTGCCGCTTGACGGCACATGGAACGAGATCCTCAACAGCGATTCCCCGCATTACGGCGGAACCGGACAAGGCAACCTGGGGCAGGTCAAGGCGGAGAACGGGCGAGCCATGGTGACGCTGCCGCCATTGGCGACGATCATGCTTGAATATGCGGAAACGCGCGAACACGCGGGCTAAAAACGAAGATACTAAGGAGAGTGAGTGCAATGAGGACGCCGACCGGATCGCCACTTGCGCGCGATGCCATGGCCTATGTTCTTGCCGGCGGACGCGGCAGTCGCCTTGCCGAGTTGACGGACAACCGCGCCAAGCCCGCGGTCTATTTCGGCGGGATGAGCCGGATCATCGACTTCGCTCTGTCGAACGCGATCAACTCGGGCATTCGCCGCATCGGCGTCGCCACGCAGTACAAGGCGCATAGCCTGATCCGGCACATGAACCGCGCCTGGAACTTCATGCGTCCCGAACGCAACGAGAGTTTCGACATTCTCCCCGCCAGCCAGCGCATTTCCGAGCTGCTCTGGTACGAGGGAACGGCGGATGCGGTGTTCCAGAACATAGACATCATTGCCGCCTACAGCCCCAAGTACATGGTGATCCTGGCGGGTGACCATATCTACAAGATGGACTACGAGTTGATGCTGCAACAGCACGTCAACTCGGGCGCGGACGTGACCGTGGGCTGCCTCGTGGTGCCGCGCAAGGACGCCACCGCCTTCGGCGTCATGCATGTCGACGAGAACGACGTCATCACCTCGTTCCTCGAAAAGCCCAGAAATCCGCCGTCGATTCCCGGCGATCCCGACCATGCGCTGGCCTCGATGGGCATCTACGTCTTCGACACCGAGTTCCTGTTCGAGCAGCTTCGCCGCGACGCCGCCGAGCCGGATTCCAAGCGCGACTTCGGCGGGGATATCATCCCCTACATCGTCAAGCACGGCAAGGCGCAGGCCCACCGCTTCACCAATTCCTGCATTCGCGCGGCGGAGGAAATCGAGGAATACTGGCGCGATGTCGGCACCGTGGACGCCTATTTCGAAGCCAATCTCGACCTCACCGACACCGTGCCCAAGCTCGACATGTACGACCGCGACTGGCCGATCTGGACCGACACCGTCGTCGCCGCCCCGGCCAAGTTCGTCCACGACGAGGAAGGGCGGCGCGGGCAGGCGATCTCCTCGCTGATCAGTCAGGACTGCATCGTCTCCGGCTCGTTGGCGCGGCGCTCGCTGCTGTTCACCGGCGTGAAGATGGGCAGCTATTCCGAAGTCAACGAGGCGGTGATCCTGCCTTACTGCAACATCGGCCGCCACGCCCGCCTGTCGCGGGTGGTGATCGATTCCGGGGTGCGCATTCCGGAAGGGCTGGTCGTCGGCGAGGATCCGGAACTCGACGGCCGCCGCTTCCGCCGCACCGACAACGGGGTCTGCCTCATCACCAAGCCGATGATCGATCGCCTGAATCTGTGATTTGTCTAAAAAGGGCCTGTGATCTGCCTGAAAAGGGAATGTCGTTGAAAGTCCTCTCCGTAGCTTCCGAAGCCGTGCCGCTGGTCAAGACCGGGGGGCTGGCCGATGTCGTCGGCGCGCTTCCCGCCGCGCTCGCCGGTCACGGCGTGGAGATGACCACGCTGCTGCCCGGCTATCCTTCGGTGCTGAAGGCGCTCGGGCGGTTGCGCAGCGTCCATGCCTGGGACTCGTTGCTGGGCGTTCCGGCGCGGCTGCTGACCGGCAAGATCGACGGCCAGCCGCTGCTCGTGCTCGACGCGCCGGCGCTCTACATCCGCGACGGCGCGCCTTATGGCGATGCGGCAGGACAGGACTGGGCAGACAACTGGCAGCGCTTCTCGGCACTGGGCCGGGCGGCGGCGGATATCGCGGGCGGTGCGGTGGTCGTCCGGGGCAAGGCCATGCGTTTCGACCTCGTTCATGCGCATGACTGGCAGGCGGCGATGGCCCCTGCGTACCTGCGTTTTGCTCCGTTCGGCGGTGATGCCGGGCGCGTGCCGTCCATCGTCACCATCCACAACATGGCATTCCAGGGCTGGTTCGGCGCTGAAACTTTCCCGCGCCTCGGCCTCCCGCGCGAGGCCTGGTCGATCGACGGTATCGAGTACCACGGCGGCATCGGCATGCTGAAGGCGGGCCTCGCCTGCGCCGATGCCGTAACCACCGTCAGCCCCACCTATGCGCGCGAAATCCGCTCCTCCGCGTTCGGCATGGGGCTGGAGGGGCTGATCGTGGCGCGGGGCAGGGCGGTTTCCGGCATTCTCAACGGGATCGACACGGCAACCTGGAATCCCGCCGAAGACACCGCCCTCGCCGCCCGTTACGATGCCCGCAAGCTGGATCGACGCACCGCCAACAAGCGCGCGTTGGAGGCCGAATTCGGGCTCGACGTCGATGATGGACCGCTGTTCATCGTCGTCACCCGGCTCACCTGGCAGAAGGGCATGGACGTGCTGCTGGAAGTGCTCGACCATCTCGTCGGGCTGGGCGGGCGGCTGGCCCTGCTCGGTTCGGGGGATGCGGCGATCGAGCAGGCCTTGCACCACGCCGCCGCGCGCCATCCGGGCCGGATCGGCGTGCGCATCGGCTACGACGAGGCGCTTTCCCACCGTATGCAGGGCGGCGGCGACGCCATCCTCGTACCCTCGCGCTTCGAGCCTTGCGGACTGACCCAGCTTTACGGTCTGGCCTATGGCTGCGTTCCCGTCGTGGCGCGGACCGGCGGGTTGGCCGACACGGTGATCGACGCCAACCCCGCCGCGCTGGCCGCCGGGGTCGCGACCGGCGTGCAGTTCGACGGTGTGCACTACGATGCCGTCTCCGCCGCGCTGACCCGCACGGTCGATCTCTACGGTCGCGCCGAGCAATGGCGCACGATCCAGAAGAATGCGATGAAGTGCGATTTCTCGTGGACGGCGAGCGGGCAGGCCTATGCCGATCTTTACCGTGCCCTGACGGCATGAACCGGCTCGGCGCGTCGGTCGGTGAGGGCAAGACGCGCTTTGCGGTGCGCAGTCCACTGGCGAGCGAAGTCTGGCTCTGCCTGTTCGAGGGCGACGACGAGCAGCGGCATCGCATGGAGCGAGACGGGCCGGACTGGGTTCTGGAGCTGCGCGGCGATTTTACCGGCGCGCATTACGGCTACCGCGCCGCCGGTGAATGGGCGCCGGAACGCGGGCTCTGGTTCGATCCCGCGAAGCTGCTGGTCGATCCTTATGCGGTCGGGCTGGACCGGCGTTTCGTACAGGATCGCCGTCTGGCCGCGTTCGGCGTCGATACGGCGAGCTTCGTGCCCCGTGCCGTGGTGCCCGCCCCGGTTGAGCCGCTTCCGCTCGCCCTGCCGCATTTCGTGCAGGGCGGGTTGATCTACGAACTCAATGTCCGGGCCTTTACCCGGCTCCATCCCGAAGTGCCCGAGCCGATGCGCGGGACCGTGGCCGCGCTCGCCCATCCGGCCGTGATCGCGCATCTGAAGAAGCTGCATGTCACGGCGGTCGAACTGATGCCTATCGTCGCCTGGATCGACGAACGGCACTTGCCGCCGCTCGGTCTGGTCAATGCCTGGGGCTACAATCCGGTGGCGATGATGGCGCTCGATCCTGGCCTGTGCCCCGGTGGGACTGCCGAACTGCAAAAGGCCGTCACCGCGCTCCATGCCGAGGGGATCGGGGTCCTGCTCGATCTTGTCTTCAACCATAGCGGCGAAAGCGATGTACAGGGCGGGACGATCTCGCTGCGCGGGCTGGACAATGCCGCCTATGCCCATGCGCCGGACGGCTCGCTGATCAACGATACCGGCTGCGGCAACACGCTGGACTTCGCAAACCCCGCCGTCCGGCGCCTCGCCCTCGATGCCATGCGCCATTTCGTCGAGAGTTGCGGCGTGGACGGTTTCCGCTTCGATCTTGCTCCGGTGCTGGCAAGAGGACCGGGGTTCGATCCGGCAGCACCGATCTTCGCGGAGATCGCGGCCGATCCCGTCCTGTCCACGCGGATCATGATCGCCGAGCCGTGGGATGTGGGGCCGGGCGGCTATCAACTCGGCCATTTCCCGAAGAACTGGCTCGAATGGAACGACCGCTTCCGGGACGATGTCCGCCGCTTCTGGAAGGGCGAGGAAGGCATCGGCAAACTCGCCACCCGGATCGCCGGATCGAGCGACATCTTCGGCCCGGTGCCGCCCGGCTCGTCCTGCCGCTCGATCAACTTACTGGCCGCGCACGATGGCTTCACCCTTGCCGATACGGTGTCCTACGCAAACCGCCACAATGAGGCCAACGGCGAGCAGAACCGCGACGGTCACGGCGAAAACTTCAGCTGGAACAACGGCGTGGAAGGGGCGACGGATGACCCCGCGATCAATGAAGCGCGCCGGGCGGATATCAAGGCGCTGCTCGGCACGCTCTTTGCCTCGACCGGCACGATCATGCTGACGGCCGGAGACGAGTTCGGCCGCACCCAGCAAGGCAACAACAACGCCTATTGCCAGGACAACGCCATCGGCTGGGTCGATTGGGCAAACCGCGATCTGGAACTGGAAGATCATACCGCGGCTCTGGCGGCGATCCGCTCGGCCGAGACGTCCCGTTACGCAAGCCTCCCCGCGGATTTGCGCTGGCTGAACGCGGAGGGCGCCGACATGACCGTCGCCGATTGGGAAGCGCCGGGCGCCGATCGCCTCGGCTGGACGGCGGATGGCCAGGGGGCGGTGCTGGACCGGGGTACGCGGACTGCGATTATCGGCAGGGTTCCTGAAGGGCGGGCCTGATCGGTCGAAGCTGCTCTCCGGTCAGTTCTGGCGCAAGGTTTTCATCGTTTTCGGCGACATGGCTGAAGCGCATCGTGTTGCGGCCCGCATCCTTCGCTTCGTAGAGGGCGTGATCGGCCGCGCCCAGACAGCGGGCGGCATGATCGGCCTCCAGCGATCCGCTGGTGCTGACAGTCACGCCGATGCTGACCGTGATCCGCCCGAAGGGGCTTGCGGGGTGGTCGAGGGAAAGGCGCTCGACCGCCAGTCGGCAGTTTTCAGCGACGCGCAGTGCGCCGAGAGCGTCCGTATCGGGCAGGACCATGACGAATTCCTCGCCGCCGAAACGCCCCACGGCATCGCCTGCGCGGCGGCCCCATCGGCCGATCTCGCCGGCAATGGCGACCAGGCAGCGATCTCCGGCGAGATGGCCGAAACAGTCGTTGTAGTCCTTGAAGTAATCGACATCCACGAGCAGCAGGGCCATGCTCGTCCCGTCGCGATGGCTGCGCCGTAGTTCCTTGGAGAGCGCACTCGCCAGACCGTTGCGGTTGAGCAGTCCGGTAAGAGGATCGGTACGCAGGGACGACATCAGCTGCCTGCGGGACTGGCGCAAGCTGGCCTCGATCCGGGCCTCCCGCGTGATGTCCATCGCGCCGATCAGGAGTTCCGCGACCAGCCCTTCGGCATCGCAGGTTACGCTGAACGTGAGCAAATAGGTGGCGCCCTGCCAGGAGATGCGCCTGTCGGGCAGCGGATCGCCGCGCGCGGCGGATAGGTAGCACCCCTCCAAAATCGGACCGAGTTGCGGAAATGCCGCCAGCACGCTGCGCCCGTCGAGTTCCTCTACCGAACGACCGGCGACGGCGGCCATCTGCCGGTTGATGAAGACGACGTGACGGGCGCGGTCGAGGACGGCGAGGGCGAAAGGCACGGATTCGAAGTACCGACCGACGACAGGCGTGGGGGCATGGAGTTGAGGGAAGCGGTCATGGCGGTTTTCCGGAAGCGCATTGTCGGCATCGTCGTCCGCGCAGACGGCTCTTTCCATGAAATCCACCCTCCTTTTCGATTTTACGAGTGTCCGGGTTCTCCCAACGGTGATCAAAAGTCATGTAAAGGAATGCAAAATCGTGATGCTTGTAAAACCTTGTAAAACCCGCCGAAGGGCTGCTGCGGGGCGCCGTTCGCGCTGATATGCTTGTCGCGGGGGCACTGATGCCGTGACGAAGCAGAGCGGAGCGCGAATGCGGATTGCAATTCTGGAGGACGACCTGGCCCTTGCCGGCTATGTCGAGAAATCGCTGCTGGCGAGCGGCAACAGTTGCGTCGTGTTCGCGGACGGCCGGGACCTCCTGCAACAGCTGCACCGCGAAACCTTCGACATGCTGATTCTCGACTGGAACGTGCCGGGCATGTCGGGGCTCCAGATACTCGACTGGATGCGCGAAAACCTCGACAGCAGGCCGCCTGCGCTCATGCTGACGAGCCGTTCGGCCGAAGAGGACATCGTCCAGGGTTTGTCCGCCGGTGCCGACGACTACGTGATCAAGCCGGTGTCCAGTCCCGTGCTGCTGGCGCGGGTCGCGGCCGTGGCACGGCGGGCCTACCCGGTCTCCGCGAGCCCGGTCGAGACGTTCGGCCCCTACCGCTTCGACAGCCGGGCGGAGACGATCGAACTGCGCGACGAAGCGGTCGCGGTCACTGCGAAGGAATTCGCGCTGGCGACACTGCTGTTCCGGAACATGAACCGCGCGCTGTCGCGGGCCTATCTTCTCGAAGCGATCTGGGGCGTCAGGCCGAACCTGCCGACCCGAACGCTCGACGCGCACATCTCGAACGTGCGCACGAAACTCAACTTGCGCCCGGCGAACGGCTTCAAGCTCTCGCCGATCTATTCCTATGGCTATCGTCTGGAAGCCCTGACTTGAACGCCCGTTTCCTCTACCGCGCATCCCTGTCCGCCCTGCTGCTGGCCGCTTCCGGCAGCCTTCGCGCGGAGGCGCCGGAACACGTCAGCTACAGCGTCAACCGCAACGACACGCTCTACGACCTCGCCCGGCGTTATTTCGCCGATCCTGCGAGCTATCCGGCGGTCCAGAAGCTCAACCGGATCGGCAATCCCCGGCGCATACCCGTGGGCCGCGTGCTCAAGATACCGCGTTCGATGCTGCGCCGCGAACCGATCGAGGCGGTGGTCCAGAGCTATCGGGGGGCCGTGCTCGTCGGCGCGCACGGGGCATCGGTCGGTCTCAAGGTTCGCTAAGGAGACCTGATCGAGACGGGCGCGCGGTCCTTCGTTTCGCTGCGCCTGCCCGACAATACGGCCATTTCCCTTCCGCCCGGAACCCGCGTGCGGGTAGAGCGGCTGCGCCGTACCCTGCTGGCGCAATCCGTCGAGCGCCGTTTCGTGGTCCAGAAGGGGCAGGCTTCCGGAATCGTCACGCCGATGACGGACCCGCACAGCACGTTCGAGTTCCTGACGCCGCGCGCCATCACTTCGGTGCGCGGAACCCGTTTCCGCACGAGCTACGATCCGGCGAGCGGTGCCACGAAAGTCGAGGTGTCCGAAGGCAAAGTCGCGTTCCGGGAGGCGCGCGAGGGGGAGCAGTCCGTTGCGGCGGGGTTCGGAACCAGCGACGCACTTGCCGCGCCCGTGCCGCTGCTGGCGCCGCCGGACCTGGCCTCGCCGGACAGATCCCAGACCGGAGAGAAGTTGGCCTTCGTCGCCCGGCCGGTCGCCGGAGCGGCCCGCTATCGCTTCCAGATCGCCCGCGATGCCGGTTTCCTGGACGTGCTGGACGAAGCCTATGCGCCGACGCCGCAGGCGGAATTCCCCGACCTGCCGCGCGGCACCTATTTCGTGCGTCTGGCCGCCATCGACGACCACGATCTCGAAGGCCTGGCCTCTACCTACAGCTTCGAGCGGCGACGGAGCCGGTTGCGGACCAGCCTTGAGGAAAGCCGGGCCGGCCGATACCGGCAGTTCCTGTTCCGCTGGCAGGCGCCGGACGCTCCGAATGCAAGCTTCCGCTTCCAGCTCTCGCGCGGTGCCGACGGCTCGGCGCCGCTCGTCGACCAGACCGGCCTGACCGGGGACGCTTTCGTCATCACCGATCTGGCGGCGGGGACCTATTACTGGCGGGTCATGAGCATCGAGGCCGCCGACGGGCAGGTCTATACGAAATGGTCGTCCACCAACGAGCTGCGGGTCGGGACGGTCAAGTGAACCTCGCGGTTCGCCTCAAGATCGAATGGTGGATCATTGCCGTGCTCGTCAGCCTGCTGGCGGTTGTCCTGACGCTGGGGGATGCCCTTTCGCGGCTGGACAATGCCGCTTACGACCGGCTGCTGCAACTCGATCCGCCGCGCCCGGACGGCCGGATCGCGCTGGTCGCGATCGACGATGCGGCGCTTGCGCAATTCGGGCGCTGGCCCTGGAATCGCAGTGTCCACGCGCAGCTCGTCGACCGGCTGCGAGAAGAGGCGCCGCAGGCGATCGTCTACGATACGCTGTTTACCGAGCGCGGGACGCCGCAAGGCGATGCCGGGCTGGCCGGAGCGATGGCGCGGGCGGGGAATGTCTTCCTTCCCTTCTTCATCGGCGCGGGCGCGAAGGTCGTGGAGCCGATCGCCCCCTTGCGCGATGCGGCGCGGGGCACCGGGTTCACCGATTTCCTCGTCGATCCCGACGGCGTGATGCGTTCGGCGCCGTCGCCGCTCGGTTCGCGGCTTCACCTGATGGACGAAGTTCACGGCAGTCTCGGCAAGAGCGTGGCTGTCCCCGCAACGGGACGGTTGATCCCCTTCACTTCGGGTGAGCAGTGGCCCCGCCTTTCGGCTGCCTCGCTTCTCGCGGGCAAGGAACCGCGCCCGGCCTTGCGCGGCAAGGTCGTGCTGGTCGGTGTGACGGCTGCCGGGATAGGTCCGCGCTATCCCGTGCCGGGTCGCGGCACGATGTCCGGCCTCGAAATCAATGCCCAGTTCCTGCACGGCCTGCTCGGCAAGCTGATGATCGGGAAAGCGGGGAACGCCATGCGGATCGGGTTCGCACTGGTGCCGGTCTGGCTGCTCATGCTGCTGATGGGACCGTTTCCGCGCC
Source organism: Novosphingobium sp. (assembly GCF_036820275.1). Lineage (GTDB taxonomy): Bacteria > Pseudomonadota > Alphaproteobacteria > Sphingomonadales > Sphingomonadaceae > Novosphingobium. The sequence goes on along the minus strand of NZ_DAISLT010000016.1, from coordinate 113,882 downwards.
TGTCGCCGGCGCTCGGACTTGCTGCGGGAACCGTGGCTGTTCTGGCGCTTTCCGGACTGTCGCTGCTCCTGGGAAGGGTCTGGTTGCCGCCCGCCACGCCGATCCTGGCGCTCTGCGTCGCCTATCCGATCTGGGGATGGCGGCAACTGGCGATCACGCAGCATTTCATGCACGGCGAATTGCTGCGCCTCGCAGCGGATTCCACGCTGTTCACGCCGCCCGTGAAGAAGGGGCGCCAGCCGCTGCCCTCGACGATTGCGCTGCTGACTGCCGCGATCACCAGCAACCGCGACATGAAGCATTTCGTCGCCGAGCGGCTCGACCAGCTGCCGGACGCCACACTCGTCACCGACGGCAAAGGCGATATCCTGCTCGCCAGTGCTTCGGCGGGCAGGCTGTTCGGTACGGAGAATGTCCGCGTTGATGCGCCGGGCAAGGGGGCGGCCCTGCTCACGCGTTTCCGGCAGGCGGGATCGCAGGAGCCGATCCGCTTTCCCGCAGCCCCCACGGCGGAGCCGCTGAGCTTCGACGCGATGACCGAGGACGGCCACTTCTTCACCGTCCGCTTCGCGCCCCAGCTTACCGTCGGCAGCGGTTTCGTCGGCTGGATCGTCCAGTTCATGGATGTGAGCGAGGCCAAGGCCGCGCAGCGCCAGCGCGACGATATCCTCGAACTCCTGACCCACGACATGCGTTCCCCGCAGGCCTCGATCCTCGCCGTCCTGGAAACCGCGCCGAGCGAGAACATCGCGCCGGAAGAGGCGCGCCGCATCCGTCACTATGCGGAGCGGACACTCGGCCTTGCCGACGGTTTCGTTCAGCTCGCCCGCGCGGAAAGTCTCGAATATGTGCTGGAGGATGTCGCGCTGGGCGACATGATGATCGACGCGATCGACGATCTCTGGCCGCAGCTCACCGCCAAGTCGATCTCGATCGACACCGGCGGGGAGGACGAGCGCCTGATCGTCCGGGTGGAGCGCTCCCTGGTGACCCGCGCGCTCATCAACCTCCTGGACAATGCCATCAAGTACAGTCCCTCCGGAAGCCATATCCGCTGTACGGTGGGCCAGGAACCGGACGGCGAACCGCGCGCGTTCTGTGCGATCACGGACGAAGGACCCGGACTGGACGAAGAGCATCGCCACCGGCTGTTCGAACGGTTCCATCGCGGGCCGCTGGGGGCCGGTCGGCGCATGGACGGCGTCGGGCTCGGGCTCAGCTTCGTGCATACCGTCGTGGTGCGGCATCGCGGCGAGGTCCGCTGCCTCAGCGAGGTCGGGCGGGGTGCGACGTTCTCGCTGATCCTGCCGCTTGCCGATCGGGGATAGTCCCGAAAAAAACTACCGTCCGGCGGTTCCCGGCTCGGTCGCGCTGCCCAGTTCCGCCAGGAAGGCCTGCGAAAGCCGATCCTCGCTTTCGGGTGTGCCCTGCCGGACCGGCATCTGTCCGACGAGACGGTAGAGTTCGCGTCCGGTCGCCCGCTCCGAAACCACCAATGTGTAGACCCGCTGGTCGATGGACCGGGACCGCGTGGGCGATACGAGCCAGGTCTTTCCCTCGGGTTCGCCCTCAGGCGCGAAAAGGCCGGTCCTGCCGGGCAGGAGCGCGTTCGTGAACTGGACGAAGTAATCGGCCTCCCGGGAACGGGAAAGGCCACGTGCGGCGAGCTTCTCCAGCAGCGCCGTTCCCCATGCGCTGTCGCCCGAGGCTGCGCCGACGAGTTCGATGCCGCCTGCCTGCGGCAGGGCGCCCGTCGTCCGGAGCGCCGCTTTCGGCGGCGATGCACAGGCGGACAGCAAGCCTGCCGATCCGAGCAGGAACAGCGAAACGGGTAATCTCATCGTCATTTCCGATTCAAGCCTGCTGGGGACGCGTATTCTCGTAGGAAAGCCCGCGGCGGAGAGGAACTGCCTCGCTCGCGAATTTACACTGCTTTACATCGTCCCTACCGGTTTTCGCTTATGCTGTGCAGACCGCAGAGACCCACTGCGGTCACTTCGATCGCGCCGCTGCATTACCCCCGCGCCAGCACAAACACCCCATGTTTGGCGATCGAGGTGCGAAGTGATCCGGATACGAACCGGACGCCACCTCCGGCCTCGCTCTACCATTCCTCCCCAGAGCGAGGCCCTTTCTTCGTCGGCCGCCGGCGGCAAATGTAAACAATTGTCTCCGCTATGGCTCCGAGAGGGGCGGATCGCTAGGAGGGCGAAGGGCGACGGCTCAGTCTTCCCGACTGCCACCGAGGAGCCGTTGCCCATCCTTTCCCCATAGAAGTAGCGCTCGCGCGGGCGATCACTCGGTATCGAGCGCTTGGAGGAAGACGGCCATCAGGTTGCGGCGCGCCGCCATCGTCGCTTCGTAATCGTCCGTCACGGCGGTCATCTGCGCGCAGGAGGGGAACAGGCCGCGCGAGCGAACCGCTTTCTCGCAGCGCGCGATCCAATCCGCGCCGCGCGCGGCAGCGGTGCGGTACATCTCGCGGGCCTCGTCGCAGACCGTCCGGGCATTGTCGGTGCAGCCTTGCGCCAGTGCGACATAGGCCAGGAAGTCCGCGGTCTTGAAGCGGTGCGGCTCGGCGGCCTGCGCTGCGCGAACCGTCTGCGCGAAGAAGTGGCAGCCTTCGGGATCGATCATCAGGGCGTCGTTGTGCAGGAAGCAGGCCTTCGACAAATGGCTCCAGGCCTTGTCGAGATCGCGGCCGGTCCCCGTGCCGGTCAGGTACATCCAGCCCAGGTACTTGCAGGCGTAAGGCCCGCGGCCCGGATCGTCGCTATCGCAGACATGAGTAAGCCTCGCCTGCGCGCGTCCGTAGTCGCGCAGCGCGCGGTTGTGGAGGTAGAGCTTGCCTGCCTCGTAGCAGCCGAGTTCGTCGAAGCCGGCCGCGCAGGACATGTCGTAGTGATCCAGCGCCGCGCGCACATCGCCGCCGCGTGCCGCGGCTACGCCCCTGCTCCAGCAGGTGTCGACGTTGAAGTCGGCCTCGCACGGCGGCGACCCGCTCGCGGGAAGGGGATACTGGATGGCATAATTGGGGAAGGACTGGCCGTCCGAACCGCGCTCGCGTCCGACCTCGCGCATGAGGGCGAGCAGCCGATCGTGCTTGCGCCGGATGCTGTCCGGGCGGCAGGTCAGTCCGGCCAGGGTCTGGCCTTTGCGGCTGACGGTCAGCGTTCCGAACGGATGAAGGGCGGACGGATCGGGCGCGGCGCCGTCCCGAAATCCGGCTTCGAAGCGGTACAGGGTATCGCCGTTGGCGAAAGTCGCCGTTTCGTCGATCGTGTCTCCCGCCCCGTTGCGGCGGCGATAGTCGAGTTCGCCGAGGGGCGCGCTCAGAGTGAGTTCGGGGCGTTCGCCGGGCGGGCCGTAGCGATAGACGGCGCGGTCCCCGGCGATGGACAGCGAAGCCTCGCGATTCTGACCGGCTATGCTGCACGTCAGCACGTTCTCCTCGTCCGGCCTGTCCATGGCGTATCCCGGGGATGCCGCGACCATGGCCGCAAGGGCCGCGAGAAGCGGAAGAAAACCTCTTCTCATCGGTCTTCCTCTGTCTGATCCGCCGCCGCGCGGGCGATCGCGAGAGCCTTTCGGGCGCTTTCCGCGGAAGGCGTATCGGGGGCCAGTTCCAGGGTCCGTTCGAGCAGTGCGGCGGCGCGACGATCGTCACGTTCGCGGCCGTTTCCGGTCTGATAGGCCCTGCCGAGGGTGAAACAGCTTTCAGCCTCGCCAAGGTCGCAGGCTTTCTCGAACAGGTCCAGCGACCGTCGGCGGTCCTTGCGGGTGCCGCGCCCGTCATCGACCATCATCGCCAGATTGCCGCAGGCGGCGGGGTCCTGCACGTCGCAGGCCTGTTCGAACAGCGAGACGGCGCGCCGATAGTCCCGCCGCACACCGAGTCCGTCGCGGTAGAGCACGCCGAGATTGTAGCAGGCGTGTTGATCGTCCCGGTCGCAGGCCTGTCTGAACAGGTCGGCCGCCCGGCGCTGGTCGCGCGGCACGCCCTTGCCCAGCGAATAGGATGCGCCGAGATTGGCGCAACCCGCCCTGCCGCCCGCATCGCAGGCCTGCGTGAACAGCGTCGCGGCGTAAGCTTCGTCCCGATCGACGCCGTCGCCGTTCACATAGGCAAGGCCGAGGTTCGAACAGCCGGTCGGCTCGCCGTCGGTGCAGGCGAGGGCGTAGTACGATGCGGCGTGTTCGGGCGATCGCTCCACGCCTTGCCCGTTGCCATAGGCGAGACCGGCCATCGTGCAGCCCTTCGCGTTGCCGAGATGGCAAGCCCTCGCGAAAAACGGCGTCGCCCGGGTTTCGTCCTGCGGCACGCCGTCGCCTTCGGCATGGATGTAGCCGAGCCGGAGGCAGGCATCGTCATCTTCCTGCGCACATTGCGCCGAGAGATCGTCGGCGAGATCGACCTGCTCGTCGATCCGGGCGTCATGCCCGGGCGGCACCTCGGCAGGCGCCGAGCCGATCAGCCACGGCGCCGCGAGTGCGAGGACGGCGTGACGGACTGCGCCTTTCATCGGGCGGTACATGCCGGATCGAGGCAGGGGAATCCCGTCTCGCCGTTTTCGTCCCTCGATAAGCGGCTTGCGCGGAAGCGCAGGGCCTGCGGCGTCGCCTCGATGACTTCGATCCCGATATCCAGGATGCGCACATCCTTCTGCGCCAGCGGGAACCGCATTTTCTGGGCGCTGCTGGCGCGGGCAAGGTCGCCGATGCCGTAGCCGCGCAGTTCGAAGACAATCTCGCCGTCCTCGATGCCGACATAGGCGATGTCGTAGATGGTTCCGCTTTCGTCGGCGTCGTAGTCACCGGCCTCGGGCACTTGCGTGCCCTTGGCATAGTCGCGGGGCGGGACGACGGCATCGCCTGCCGCCGTGCGCTGCTCGGTGCCGAAGGTTTCGGGCGCGGGGGCGGTCGAGCGTATGACCGGCACCTTGGGATCGGCGCGCATCCTGTCGTGGACGGCCCGGGGGCTTTCCGAGGCATCGGTGTCGGCGATCAGCGCTTCGGCGAAGGCGACTTCATCGATGGCGATCGGAAAGCCGCCGGTCTCGGCAGGATCGGAGGCGCAGACGAATTCCAGCTGCGTTTCGCCGAGCGTGCCGGAGCCGACCGGTTCGGGATCGTCATAAGCCAGGGCAGCTTCGTCGAGCCGCTCGTCGTGCGGGCCGTAGCGCATGACCATGTCCCAGTTTTCGGTGCGTGCGCGGCAATCGGTAAGCATGTAGGCACGGATCGAGGCGGCGGGGTTTCCCTCTTCGCGCAGGACCTGGCTCGCCTCGTAGCGAACGGTGTCGCCGTACCGCTGGATCGATTCCACGTCCACGAACAGCACTTTGTCGGCGCCTTGCGCGACGTACCACCACTGCGAGGAGCGCGCCTCGGCGGGGGAGGACAGGCATGCCGCGAGGCAGGCGGCGAAAGCAAGGGCCGCTACGCATGGCTTCATCGGCAGGTCTCCGGTTCGGTGGGGGAAGATGATCAAGTACCGCAACTATGGGCGGCGGACAGCACTTCCCCAGCCGCCTCTCGGGCCATCTTCGCGGCCTCGGCAGGGGACTTCGCGAGATAGGCCGCATAGTGGCGCTCCAGTTCGGAACGGACCTTCGTCACGTCGGCGGGGGCGATGCCGCCCGGCATTTCGAAGCCGCCGTCCGCCGTCTCGGGCATCTGTCCGAGCCGCGCCGCGTCGACGGCGTTCCGGTAGGAGCGGTAAGCGGAAAAGCGTATCGTGCCGTCGCATTCCGGCCAGGTCCGGTTGATCCTGTCGTCGAGCGCGTCGAGGGCCGGGAGCGGAGGCAAGGTGCGCTCGCAGTCGCTGTTCAACACGAAACCGTCCATCGTCGAGCCGAACGCGGGACCGGTGGCGTGGAGCAGGGCGGGGTGGCGCACGATCGCGGCGCAGGGCAGGACGGCCCGTATCGAGTCGTTACCTTCGGGCAGGTAAGGGCCGAGCACATTCAGGAGAGCCGCGAAGTGGCGGTCCGAGCTGAAAATATCCTCAAGGCGGGTGACGGCAATCCCGTCGGCACCGCGGTCGGACAGGATCGACCGGCCGAAAGACTGACTTTCGTCCGTCCGCAGTCCGTTGAAATAGGGCGTGAGCAGGGCGGTGATGCGCGTTCTGGCGGCTTTACGGTAAGGGGCCGACCAGTTCGCATTCACAGGCTCACCCGCCCATAAGGCGACGGCTTCCAGAAGGGGGGCGATCTCCGGCGCGACACGGCGCAGGACCGGCAGGGCCTTGTCCGGCGCCCGCATCAGCACGGCAACGGCCAGTTCGCCGTTGCGGCGGCCATAACTTGCGGTCAGGCATTCCGGTATGGACCGGCCCGCCGCCGCGCTGCCGCAAGCGCGCGTTTCCTGCAGGAACTTGCGCTGCGCGGCGAGTTCGTTCGAAGGACCCGTTCCGAAGGCGCTTTGCCGGGCAAGGGCGAAAAGGCTTGCCGTCTCGCGATCCGCTGCGGCGAGTGCAGGATCGTGGCAGATCGTTTTCTCCGTCGCCGTGCTTGCAGCGGCGCAGGAGAAGCTGGGTCCGCTTGCCGCCACGCGCGGCGTCTGGGCATGGCCGGACGCGCCGACGGTCAGCATGATCCATGCCCCGCCCAGGACCAGCCGCTTAACTGCGTTCATCGAGCAACTCCGTCATGAAGGCTGCGCTTTCTCAGACGGTTAGCACGGCGCTTCCGGCATGCAAAATCTTCCTCCCGTCATCGCGATGACCCTGCGTGACGACATGGTGCAGGTGGTCCGTGCCGAACTGGCAACGCGTGAACCCGATACCGTGATCGGGAGAAAGCTGTCGGTCCCGCCCTCGATCGACATCGCCCGGCGTTCGGGTCATCCGCACCAGAAGCATCTCATCAAGGCGACGGACGAAGCCCTGTGCCGAGCCAAGGAGAATGGTCGCAATCATATCGAGATTGCACCCTAGGGTCCGGAAAGCCTGCATTTCTTCCTAAAATGGGAGA
>NZ_DAISLT010000016.1:19419-106895 GCF_036820275.1 Novosphingobium sp. | reverse complement strand
CTTTGGCGGCGCTCTTTTCGCGGAGGCTGCCGTTTGGTTGCAATTTGTAGAGGAAACGCGCGTAGTGAAGGTCATTCCGAGGGATTCCGGTTCCTGCGGTAGCAACTAGGGATCGCACATGCTTCTTGGCCAGAAACTATCGGGGCACCGTGGGGTGGTCGCGATCGTCGGTCTTCTTGGGCTGACCATCGGCGGTTCCGCCGCATTGTTCGTGACGTCCCAGTCGATGGACCGCAACGCGGCCGACCGCCAGCAGCAGCAGGTGCAGAAGGGCGTTGAGCGAACCCTTGCCGCATCGGGCGTGCAGGCCTCGGCTATTGCCGCGCGGCTGGAACCCGCGCAGAGGATCGCGCAGCTCGGCCCCGATCAGGCGGCCACCTGGCTGGATAACGAACTGGGGCGCCCGACCGTCTCCGGCGACTATACCAAGTCCGTCGCAATCATGACGCGGTCGGAGGCGATCTACGGCTATACCAAAGGCGGCCGTGCGGATTCGGAGGACCTCGACGAGATCCAGAACGCTGCCGCCCGGCTCGTGGCCTCGCTCGGCGAAAAGGCGCCTGCCGGACCGGACGCGAAGGCGGCGCCCTCGGGAGAGGCGCTGCCGACGAAATCGGACCTCAGTTCGGTGCATGGCGTCCCGGTCCTGATCGCCGCGTCGCGGTTGCCCGGTTCCGGTGAACCGCTGGCGCTCGTCACCATGACTTACATGGACGAAACGATGGTTAACCGCTGGGGCAGCACGCTGATGCTCGACGGTTTCGGGATCGTGGGGCCACGGGATACCCCTGCACCGGGGACGCGCAGCGTGGCACTTACCGCTGCCGACGGCACGGCGCTCGGCCACATGGTCTGGCGCCCGGCCCACCCCGGCGAGGCCATCCGCAGCTATGTAATCCCGGCCACGCTGGCGATCGGGGCCCTGGTCCTGGGCCTGTTCCTGATGCTGGCGCACCGCGCGAACGCGCTGCGGGAAGAGGCCGACAGCAGTTCCATGCGGGCACGCTTCCTCGAACGTTTCGATCCGGACACCGGACTGGTGAACCGCGCCACCTTCATCAGGCAACTGGAGCATGTCGCGGGATCGCATCCCTGCCAGCTCATCCTGCTCGATGTCGACGATTTCAGCACGATCAACGAAACGCTCGGCCACGAGGTCGGCGACGAGGTGGTGCGCGAGTTCGGTCAACGCCTGCTCAAGGAATTCCCCGGACCGCGTTGCCTGGTCGCGCGGCTGGACGGCGACGAGTTCGCGGTGCTGATCGCCGGGAACGCCGATCTCCACGATCTGGGGCCGCGCTCGACGAGCATCGTGGTCAGCCGTGCGGGGGGCGAGCAGGCGGTGATTTCGGTGACGATTTCCGCCGGTATCGCGGCGGCGCCCGAGCACGGTCATTTCGCCGGTGCGCTGATGCGCCATGCCGATATCGCGCTGGGCGCCGCCAAGGCGGCCGGGCCGGCAAGCCATGTCGTCTACAACCCGGCGCTCGGCGAGAGCTTCATGAGCCGCAAGGGTCTTGAGGCGCGCATGAAGAAGGCGATCGAGGACGAAGGCTTCGAGCTGTTCTACCAGCCGATCATCAGCCTGCGCACGATGAAGCCTTCGGGGGTGGAGGCGCTGCTCAGGCTCAAGCAGGGCGCCACCGATACCCCGGCGGTCTTCGTGCCGGTGATCGAGAAGCTGGGCCTGATGCCGCAGCTCGGCGCGTGGATCATCCAGCAGGCGTTCCGCGACAGCCGCCGCTGGCCGGACTTGCGCACTTCCATCAATCTCTCGCCGTTGCAGCTCGAAAATCGGGCTCTGCTCGACCAGATCGACTTCAACCGCGCGCGCTTCCATGTTTCTCCGGGGGCCATCGGCTTCGAGATCACCGAGGGCGTGCTGCTCAACAAGTCGGCAACGGTTCACGCGAACCTGCAGGGCCTGCGCGAGCGCGGCTATCTTATCGCGCTCGATGATTTCGGGACCGGTTATTCCTCGCTCAGCTATCTCTCGGAATTCGATATCCATCGCCTCAAGCTGGACCAGAGCTTCATCCGCGGCGGACGTCTGAGCGAAGGGCGCAGCGCCGTGCTGGTGCAGGGCGTGATCGACATCTGCCACAAGCTGGGCATCGACGTGGTGGCGGAAGGTGTCGAGGATCTGGCCGAAGCGGCGACCTTGCGCGAATGGGACTGCGATTTCGCGCAGGGCTATCAGTTCGGCAAGCCGGCTCCGGCGCGGGTGGCGGCGCAGAACCTCATCAACCTGCAGAACCAGGCGATCTCGATTATCGATTATCGGACGGGTGAGCCCCGGCTCGGTCTTCAGTAAAGCGTCTCGGTCTTCAGTAGAACTGCCGGTGGAATCGGCGGCGGGAGTGCCCGCCGCCGATATCGTGGTCAGGGCTTCGCGGTCATCCGGTCGAGATTGGCCGAGCCGGTCAGCGCGGCGTCACCGGCAAAATGCCCCACGCGCAGCGCGTAGCTACCGGCATCGACGACCCATCCCGGTGCCGCATTGTCGAAGCGGGCGATGACGCGCGGATCGACGGTCAGCGAGACGTGGCGGGTCTCGCCGGGCTGGAGCCGGACTTTCTCGAAACCGGCGAGGCGGTAGGCCTTGGTGCCCGCCGCGCTTTTCGCCTCGACATAGAGCTGCGGCACATCGGCGCCCGCGCGCTTGCCGCTGTTGGTCACGTCGAATTCGACGGTCAGCCTCGCGCCGTCCGAGACCTTGAGGTTGGCATAGCGGAAGCCCGTGTAGGTCAGGCCGTAGCCGAAGGGGAACAGCGGCTTCTGGTTCTTCGCGGCATACCAGCGATAGCCGACATCCGCGCCTTCCGGATAGTCCACGGTGAAGGGCGCGACGCCGCCACTCATGCCGTAGACGGTCTTGTCGCCCGCATTGCGGCGCGCGTCGGCGGCGTGGAGTTCGGCAAGGCCGAGCGGTTCGGGGCGCGGTGCCTGCTGGATACTGGCCGGGAACGTGATCGGCAGTCGGCCGGAAGGATCGACATCGCCGAACAGGATATTGGCGATCGCCTCGCCGCCGCGCTGGCCAGGATACCAGGCTTGCAGGATCGCGGGCACGCGGTTCACCCAGGGCATCAGCACCGGACCGCCTGCCTCGACGACGACCAGCGTCTTCCTGTTGGCACCTGCGACGGCATCGATCAGGGCGTCCTGGTTGTCGGGCAGGGCCATGCTCTCGGGGTCCTGCGCTTCGGTGCGCCAGGCCCAGGCGAACACGATCGCCATGTCGGCGCCCTTCGCAGCGGCAGCGGCGGCCTTGGGATCGCTGCCGTCGACATAGGTCACGCTGGCCCCCGGCGCGAGGGCCTGGATCGCCTTGAGCGGGGAGGAGGCATGCCAGGTGATCCGCGCGAAGGAGGCGGCGGCGCCCTTGGTCAGCGGGATCTCGACCGGCGCACCGCCCACCGAGCGGACCTGCGAGGAGCCGCCGCCCGAAAGCACGCCCACGTCGGCGTGCGCGCCGATCAGCACGATCTTCTTCGCGGTCTTGGCGAGCGGCAGCAAGTCGCCCTGGTTCTTGAGCAGGACGATGCCTTCCTCCGCCGCGCGCTGGGCGACTTCGGCATGCTTGGCATAATCGATCTGCTGGGCGCTTTCGGGAACGGGGTTGTCCATCAGTCCGCTGTCGATCACGCCGAAGAGGATGCGGCGAACCATGTCGTCGAGGCGGGCCATCGGGATGCGACCGGTCTTGACCGCTTCGGCGAACCTGGTGTCGAAGAACATCTGGTCGTCCAGTTCCTGGCCGGAATCCTGGTCGAGGCCGTTGATCGCGGCCTTCTCGGTGGAATGGACCGCGCCCCAGTCGGACATGACCCAGCCCTTGTAGGCCCAGTCCTGCTTCAGCACCTTGTTCAGCAGCCAGTCGTTCTCGCAGGCATAGTCGCCGTTGACCTTGTTGTAGGCGCACATGACGGAGGCGGGTTTGCCCCCCTCGATGCCGAGCTGGAAGGCCAGCAGGTCGCTTTCGCGCAGTTCGGCCGTGCCGATCCGCGCGTCGAGCACGGTGCGGCCGGTCTCCTGCGAATTGAGCGCGAAGTGCTTGATGGTGGAGACGATGTGGTTGCTCTGCACGCCCTTGATGTGTTCGCCCACCATGACGCCGGCCAGCAGCGGGTCCTCGCCGAGGTATTCGAAATTGCGGCCGTTCCAGGGGTCGCGGGTGAGGTTGACGCCGCCTGCGAGGAGGACGTTGAAGGTCTTGGCGCGCGCTTCGGCGCCGATCATCGCGCCGCCTTCATAGGCGAGCTGCGGGTTGAACGTGGCTGCCGTGGCTATGCTGGCGGGAAGCGCGGTGGCGACGTCGCCCTTGCGCTGCTCGATCTGGTTGGCGACGCCGAGGCTGGCGTCGCTTTCCCGCAGGGTCGGGATGCCGAGGCGCGGAATGCCGGGGATGTGGCCTGCCGAGGGGATCATCGCGATCGGCGGCACCGGCTTGGCCAGCGGGGGGAAATAGCCGTGGACGAGTTGCAGCTTCTCTTCCAGCGTCATCGCCTTGACCAGCGCATCGGCGCGGGCTTCGGCGGACTGCGCGGTTCCCGCCGTGGGAGCGGCTGCCTGCTGCGCGAGGGAGGGCGCGGTGAGGCTGCTGCCGAGTGTCAGCGCGGCAAGCAGGGCGGCAATCTTCTTCGTCATCGGGAAACCTTGGTCAGCGAGGGGGAAAATCGGGCGTTATAGTGATCGAGCAGGGCGCGATGATCGGGCAGGGCACCGCGCGCCCCGGCATGGGCGGCGCGCACGCGGGCGAAGACCTCGCGTGCCTCGGTTCCGCCCGGATAGCGCCCGGCTCCGGCGGCCAGCCGGGTCTCGAAGCCCATGCCGTAGAGGATGTAGTGGTAGCTTGGCGGCAGGAACGTCTCCAGATCGACCACGAAGTCGAAGCGCGAGGGCGGACGGTGGCGCCACTGCGCCAGCATGTCCTGCAAGACTTCCGGGATCGAGGCCGGATCGGCATTGTCGCGCCAGTAGGCGGTGTCGGTGCGGCGGGTGATGCAGTAGTGGAGCTTGAGGAAATGGACGATGCGCTCGAACCGCGCCGCCATCAGCCGGTTGAAGCTGCGCGCGGCGGCATCGCGGGCAGCGCGGCTCCCGGGGACGAGAAACTCGCCGACCATCTTCAGCGCGGCTTCGATCAGCATGATGCCGGTCGATTCCAGCGGCTCGAAGAACCCGGCGGAAAGGCCCACGGCGACGCAATTGCCGATCCACTGGGTCTCGCGGTAGCCGGTCTCGAAGCGGAGCTGGCGCGGCGTCAGGCTGTCACCTTCGTTGCCGACATAGCGCCGCAGCGTCGCTTCCGCCTCGTCGTCCGAGCAATGGCGGCTGGAGTAGACATAACCTACGCCCCGGCGTTCGGTGAGGCCGATATCCCAGGTCCAGCCCGCTTCATGCGCGGTCGCCAGCGTATAGGGCCGCACCGGCGCACCGGGCTGGGCGTAAGGCACCTGCATAGCCAGTGCGCGGTCGTTGAACAGGCTGCCTGAGCAGGAAGTGAAGTCCGCACCGAGCGTCTGGCCGATCAGGAGCGCCCGGAAGCCGGAGCAGTCGAGGAAGAAGTCGCCTTCCACGCAGCGGCCATTGGCCAGCGCGAGCGCGGCGATATCGCCATCGGCTGCGCGCTCCACCGTGGCGACGGTCCCTTCGATGCGCGTGACCCCGGCGGCGACGGATATGTCGCGCAGGTAATCGGCGAAACGGGCCGCGTCGAAGTGGTAGGCATAGTTCATCGGGCCGGAGAAATCGGGGTCTTCCACCCGCTTGGGGCCGCGTCCGGCGCGGATAACCTGTTCCTGCACGGTGACGGCATCGGCCCAGGGCAGTCGCGTATCGCTGCCGTCGGCGATCCAGTGCGGCAGGAGCGCTTCGTCCTCACCGCCGACAGGCAGGTTGAAGGGGTGGAAGTAGCTTTCGCTGCCGGTGGCCCAGCCGTCGAACAGCACACCCTGCTTGAAGGTGGCGTCGGCCCGGACCAGGAATTCCGCCTCGCTGATCCCGAGACCCGCCAGCGTCGTGCGGATCGTCGGGAAAGTGCCTTCGCCCACACCGATGATGCCGATCTCGCTGGATTCGACCAGCGTGACGTCCGACATCTTCAGCGTGCGGGAAAGGTAGGCGGCGGCCAGCCATCCGGCCGTGCCGCCGCCCAGTATGACGACGCGACCGGAGGAGGGGTAGTCGGTCGTCATTTTTCGTCCTTTCAGCTCTTTATCAGAAGCTCGCGCGGGCGCGGACGCCCCAGGTGCGCGGCGGCTGAAGGTTCGAGAGGAACACCGGATCGTAGCGCGGCGCGCCGAAGGCACCCGCCCCGGTACGGATATGTCCGTTCTCGATATTCTGGACGAAGGCTTCGACCGAATACTTGCCGTCGGCAGGCTCGAAGCGGATCGAGGCGTCGGAGCGGAAGTAGGCCTTCTGCTTGTCCCACGAAGTGCCGTTGGTGCCGCGATCGGGCATGTTTTCAGCCGGATCGTTGGCGTTCACGAACGGGTTGGCGTCGCCGTTGAAGTAGCTCAGCCAGCTCTTGGTCTCGTAGTGGGTGGTGAAGCGCGGAGTGATCCGGGCGCCACTCGCCAGTTCGAAGTCGTGCTCGTAGCTGAGCGTCGCCGAGAAGCTCGGCGCGTGGGCCAGTTCGTTGCCCTTGAGCTGCACGATCGAGGAAGCCTTGCCGCCGTCGTAGAGGCGTCCGTCGACGCTTTCGAGATCGTCCAGCTTGGTCTTCTGCAGCGTGGCCGAGAAGTTCAGGCGATCGTTGGCAGTGAAGGCGGCATTCATTTCCGCTTCGAGGCCGTAAGCCTTCGCGCCCTTGGCGTTCTGGGTCACGATCTGGCTGCGTACCACGTTGCCGTCATCGTCGCGGAAGGTGACGGCCTGGTTGACCTGGTATCCCTTGAAGTCGGAATAGTAGGCGGCAAGGTTGAGCGTCACGGCCCGGTCGAGCAGGCGGGTCTTGAGGCCGACTTCGTAGTTGGTCAGGGTTTCCGGATCGGTCAGACCGGCGTTGTCCTGAATGTTGCCCGACTTGAAGCCGGTGGAGATGCTGGCATAGCCCAGCGTGTCCTCGGCAAGGTCGGCATCGACGCGGGCGAGGTAGGTCAGCTTGTCCCACTTGCCCTTCACGTCGTTGTTCGAGATCGAGAAGCCGGGCAGCAGGGCGACCAGTTCCGCGGCCGAAGCGCCCGGATAAGCGCCGAAGATGCCGCCGGTGCAGGCGCCGCCGGGTGCCTTGTCGGCATCGGTGCAGCCTTCGCCCGAGAAGGTCACGTTGCGGCCGCCGATGTCCTGCTTCTTGTCCGAGGTATAGCGCAGGCCGCCGGTGAAGCGCAGCCAGTCCGACGCATGCCACACGGCCTGACCGAATACGGCGCGGCTGTCGATCTGGCGATTGGCCTGGATGAAGCTGCCCGCCCAGCTGAACGTGCCGTCGCGGTAGCCGTTGCGCTGGTCGATATCGAAGCGGATCTTGTTCTTCTCGTGGCTGTAGTAGGCGCCCAGGATCCAGTCGATGTCGTTCTCGCCGGTGGACTTGAGCTGGAGTTCGTGGCTCTGGAAGTCGTAGCGCGAGGAGAGCGTGGCGTTCTCGTTGAAGGCGCCAAGCGGCAGGTCGTTGCCGTCTGCGTCCACCTGGCCGGTCGGGGGCAGGGCGCCCGCGTCGGCATCGGTGCGGGTGCTGCCGCCGATGCGCGACCAGCCGGCGATGTAGCTGAGCTGTACGCCGTCGGTGATGTCGTAGTTCATCGTGCTGCGCACGGCGACCGAGTAGCGGTCGGTTTCGGGCGCAGTGTCGCTGAGCGTGGACCAGCGCTTGGTGCCTGCGCGCGGGGTCTGGAGCAGGCCGATCACCGGCGCGCCGTTGTCAAGGAAGCCTTCGCCCGAGAGGTTCCAGCTGAACCGGTCGCTCGGCTGCCAGAGCATCGAAACGCGGCCCGACTGCTGGTCGGCGGCATAGTACTTCTTGCCCGAAGTGACGAAGGCCGACTTGTTGATGCCGACGATGTCGGGCGCGGCCTGGTAGTCGGCATAGCCGTCATGGCGGTCGCTGACGAAGGCGACGCGGAAGGCCAGGGTGTCGGTGACGGGGATGTTGATCGCGCCGCGCACGCCGAAGCGCTTGTAGGCGCCGCCGACCACTTCGACATTGCCCGAGAATTCGCCGAGCTTGGGCTTGGCCGAGATCAGGCTGAGCGCGCCGACCGTGGCGTTGCGGCCGAACAGCGTGCCCTGCGGGCCGCGCAGCACTTCCACGCGCTCCATGTCGTACATCAGTACCGAGGCGCCCTGCGAGCGCGGCGAGTAGACGCCGTCGATGTAGATGGCGACTTCGGGGTCGGCCACTTCGGTATAGGCGCTGTCGTTGCCGATGCCGCGCAGGGTCAGCAGCACGGCCGACTGGTCGCCCTGCTGGTTGAACTGCAGCGAGGGAACGAAGCGGGCGAGATCGGTGACGTCCTTGACGCCGTTCTTGGTCAGGGTTTCCTGGCTGAAGGCCGAGATCGCGATCGGGGTCGACTGAAGGGTGGTTTCACGGCGCGTCGCGGTGACGATGATATCGCCGTCCGAAGCGATGGGTGCAGCCTGTTGGGCAGGCTTTGCAGCATCCTGCGCATGGCTGACGGTGGAAATGGAAAATAGGCAAGCCGCGAGCGCTGTGCCCGCGACGAGATCGTGCCTCGTCATGTCATCCTCCCAGATGGTTTTGTACCTTGTGCAGGGCTGATGGCCGGAGTCTGACATCGATGTCAAGCGGGTTTGGAACCATTTCGGCAATGATTTGACATCGATGTCAGATTATGATGTCAAAGTGTGGATTTCGTGACACAGCCGTTTTCGCGATGGGGTTCCGTCTGGCGCTATTCGCATGCCTTTCGCCCCCAATTTGCCATCCCCTGCCGAGTGCCATAGATGTCCGCCATGACGCTTTCCCAACCGATCAACGCGCCTTCCGCTTCGCCGGAAACCGTGGCCAGGCGTCTGTTCCGGCTCTCCATCGGCGTCTTCTTTATCGGTGGTTTTCTAAGCGCTTCGGTCAGCCTGCTGGTGCCGCAGCTGCGGTCCGTTTTCTCGCTGGACTACAAGGCGGTGCTGCTGGTGCAGTTGGCCTTCCATTCCAGCTACCTGCTTTTCGCGCTTCCCGCTGCGCTGGCCGTGGTGCGAATCGGCTACATGCGCGCGATCGCCTTCGGCCTCACGGTGATGACCGCCGGTTGCCTCGCCCTGGTGCTGGCGCAAGGAATGCGGCAGTTCTTCCTGGTCCTGGCCGCGCTTCTGCTCCTTTCGGCCGGGCAGACCGTGTTGCAGATCGCCGCCAATACGGTCGTCACCGTCATTGGTCCCTCGCGCCGTTCGGCGTTCCGGCTCAACCTGCTCCAGGGGTTCAATTCGCTGGGGACGGTGCTGGGGCCGTTGCTGAGCGCGCCTTTCCTGCTGGCGAACATCGCACCGGGCTCCCGCGCCGGGATGACCGCATCGGTCCCCTTCATCGCCATCGGCGTGGTGCTGGCGATGCTGTCCACGCTCTACCTCGGCCATCGCACTTTGCTGGCGGGGGCTCCGGAAGGAGCGGGAAACACGTTGCCGCGTGACTGGTCGCGGCAGATATTCGCGGTGCTGCGTGACCGCCGACTGCTCTGGGGAACGGTCGCCATCTTCGTCTACGTCGGCGCGGAAGTGACGATCGGCACGCTGATGACCAATGTGCTGATGCTGCCCGAGCGTCTGGCGCTGGATCCGGTGAGCGCGGGCAGGCTGGTCAGCCTCTATTGGGGCGGCGCGATGATCGGGCGTTTCGGCGGTGCCTGGCTGATGACCCGGATTCCCGAGGCCCGCCTGCTGCTCTACGCGGCCCTGGCGGGAATCGCGCTGACCGTGGGGGCGGTGGTTCTGCCGGGAGCGCTCGGTGCCGTGGCCCTGATCGCGGTGGGGCTGTGCAATGCCATCATGTACCCGACGATCTATGCGCTGGCGATGCCGCAGGACAGCCGCCGCGCGCCGCTGGCCTCGATGTGGCTTTGCATGGCGGTGGTCGGCGGCGCGGTGGTGCCGATCCTGACCGGCACGGCGGCGGATGCGCTGGGACTGCTGACGGCCCTGCTGCTGCCGGCGCTCTGCTATGCCGTGATCGCGGCGTTCGCGGCGATGTGTGTGAAGCCGTCTCTGAAGGAACGGGAAGCATGAGCGTCGTCACGATCAAGGACGTCGCGGCCCGCGCGGGCGTTTCGCCCAAGACGGTGTCGCGCGTCATCAACGGCGAGGCCCATGTTCGTCCCGAACTGCGCGACCTCGTGCAGAAAGTCGTCGCCGAACTCGACTACCGGCCCAATGCCTTTGCCCGCAGCCTGTCCAGTTCGCGTTCCTATCTGCTGGGGCTGTTCATCGACGATCCCGTCTCGGGCTATGCCGCCGACGTCCAGCACGGTGCGCTCATGGGATGCCGCGCGCGCAGCTATCACCTCGTGGTCGAGCCGGTGGACCTGACCGCGCCCGACTGGGCCGGGGAAGTGCGCTCCAGCATCGCCGCGCTGCGGCTCGACGGTGCCATCGTCGCACCGCCGATCTGCGACGATCCGGTGCTGATGGCGCTCTTTGCCGAGGCGGGCCTGCCCACGGTCCTGGTCGCGCCGAGCGCGGCGCCGCCAGACTTCGGCACGGTGCGGATGGACGACCGGCGTGCGGCGCAGGAGATGACCGACTATCTGCTCGGCCTCGGCCATCGCAGGATCGGTTTCGTGCAGGGACCGCTCAGCCACAGCGCCTCGGCGCGGCGCGAGGAGGGTTTCCGTGCGGCCATGGCGGCCGCGGGCCTTGCCGTCGACGAGACTTGCGTGATGCGCGGAGACTTTACCTCGCGCTCGGGCATGGAACTGGGCGAGCATCTGCTGGCGCTGTCGGACCGCCCTACGGCCGTCTTCGCCGCGAACGACGACATGGCGCTGGGGGTGCTGATCACAGCGATGAAGCTGGGCATCGCCGTGCCCGAAAACTTGTCGGTCTGCGGTTTCGACGATGCCCCGTCGTCCCGCGCGGCCTGGCCGCAACTCACCACCGTTCGCCAGCCCAAGGCGGAAATGGCCACGGCTGCCGTAGATATCCTCGTCGATCCCGAATTCCGCCGGAAGGCCGGAGGGGAGGGATCGCACCTGATGCTGCCGCATGAAATGGTCGTGCGGGGCAGTACCGGTCCGGCCTGAGACTGGACGGGCCGCGCGCGACTTTCTATCCCCGGACAATCGTAACGGGGAAAACGATGCGCGATATCAGACAGATGGCATGGATCGCCGCGGCTGCCGCAGCACTGTTCTCGGCGGCCCCCGCGCTTGCCGAGGATGTGCCGGGCGCAGGTTTCGACGTGACCCGCTACACACTCGCGCTCACCCCGGACATGGCAAGTGCCGCGCTGTCCGGGCGCGAGACGATAGCGTTTCGCGTGACGGAAGCAGGTCTCGATCGGCTGGTCTTCACCGGCAATGCGCTCACCATCGACAGCGCCCGTCTGGACGGCAAGGCGCTGGTGCCGGTGCAGCGCGGCAAAGCGCTCGTTTTCGAACTGGGCAAACCCCTGCCGCGTGGTCGCCGTGGCAAGCTGGAACTGACTTATCATGGCCGCCCCGCGCGCGGCTTCGCGAGATCGGCAGAGGCGCTCTACACCAGCTACTTTGCCTGCGACTGGATGGTCTGCGCACAGGACCGCTTTGGCGACAAGGCCGCGTTTTCGCTCGATCTGAGCGTGCCGAAGGGCATGGATACCCTGTCGGTCGGTCGCCGGGTCGCGAAACGGGCAGGGCAGGACGGACGTGAAATTCATCGCTGGCGGGCGGCACGGCTCTATCCGGCCTATCTCTACGGCTTCGCGGTAGGTCGCTTCGCTGAGGTGCGTTCGGGCAAGCTCGCCTTCCTGAGCGACGTGGCCGACCCCGCCGAACTGCAACGGCGTTTTGCCGAGACCGGAGACATGGCGCGGTTCTTTGCCGCGAAGGCCGGTCTGCCGCTTCCCGCAGGCGAATATACCCAGCTTCTGGTGCGCGGTGACGAAGCGCAGGAGGCCGCGACTTATGCTGTGCTGGGCCTTGATGCCATGCCCGGGGAGCCGGGCGATCCGGCTGAGGATTGGGCGATCGCGCATGAGCTGGCGCACCAGTGGTGGGGCAATCTCGTCACCTGTACCGCGCTTCGCGAGTTCTGGCTCAATGAGGGCGTGACCACGTTCATGACCGCAGCCTGGAAGGAGCATCGCTATGGCCGTGCAGCTTATGAGGCCGAACTCGGCGCCGCGCGCCAGCGGTTGCAGGGGGCGCGCGAGCAGAGGTTCGACAAGCCGCTCGCCTGGGGAGGGACTTATCCGTCGCTTGGGGCAAGGCGCGCGGTCCAGTACAGCAAGGGGGCGCTGTTCATGGACCGGCTGCGCGGCGAACTGGGCGAGGCGGCGTTCTGGTCCGGGCTGCGCCGCTACACGCGCGGCCATGCCGGGGGCACCGTGACCAGCCTCGACCTCCAGCAGGCCATGGAAGCCGCGAGCGGACGCGATTTGCGGGCGCTTTTTGCGGAATGGGTGTTCGGCAGCGACGATGGGGCCGAAAAGGGGTGACGGCCTCGCGCGTCGGACGATAAGGCGCTCCCTGCGACACGAATGGCCGGGATATCCGGCAGACAGGCGGAAGGTATTTCGATGAAGAAGTGGCGGGCCCGGTTCCTTGGGATTTCCCTGGCAACGGCGGTGGCAGCAGCGGCGACGCTTGCGCCGGGCAGTGCGGCGGCGGCTACGGGCGGCGGCGGGGTGACGGTGGAGGCCATGCGGAACGATCCGGCCATGCCTTCGGTCTCTCCGGCGGGCTATGACGTGACGATCGTCGTCTTCTCGGACTACCAGTGCCCCTACTGCCGCAAGCTGCATGGCGTGCTCAAGCAGGTCCTGCGCGAGGATCGCAAGATTCGGGTCGTCTACCGCGACTGGCCGATCTTCGGCCCCGCTTCGGTGGAAGCGGCGCGCACGGCGCTGGCGGTGAAGTATCAGGGGAAGCACGCGGCCTTCAACGATGCGCTGATGGAAACGCCGGGTCGTATCGATTCCCAGGCTATCCAGCAGGCGGTGCAGCGCGCAGGCGTTGATGCGAAGCGTCTGAAGAGCGATCTGGCCACACACCGGGCGGAGATCGATGCGGCTCTGGGCCGGACGGCGAAGTTCGCCGATGTCATGGATTTGTCGGGCACGCCGGCGCTGGTGGTCGGGTCCTACCTGCTGGCGGGCGCTCCGGAAGTCGATGCCCTGCGCAAGGCGGTGGCGATGGCGCGGAAGCCGCCGACAGGGGCCGTTTAAGACCCTGAAAAACGTCTGTGCCGCTCCCCTCCGAAGAGGGAAGCGGCACCGAGCGATCAGCCGTTGAGGCGATCCTTCACGGCCTTGGCAGGCGTGAAGGCCAGCTTCTTCGAAGCGGCGATCTGGATGGTTTCGCCGTTGGCGGGGTTGCGGCCTTCGCGGGCCGGCGAGTCCTTCACCTTGAACTTGCCGAAGCCGTTCAGCGAGACTTCTTCACCCTTGGCAGCCGCATCGGTGATGGCAGCGAAAACGCCGTCTACATACTTGCGGGCGTCGGCCTTGGTCAGGCCATGTTCGGTGGCAAGTGCTTCGGCCAGATCGGCATTATTCATACGAGGTCTCCAATTGACGGGCCCCCTCATATCGAGATCGAGGGGCGTGACGAAGCGATTTTTTCCTAATCGAGCGCCAAAAAGCGCCATTTCTGTGGAATAATCGGCTGCCAAGGGGTGGGATGGGCTTTCCGATGCCTTCCGTCGGGACTGCGGAACGCATCGCCGCGCCGGGTTCGGTTCGGGTCGGCGCCCGCTGGGGCGGTCTTTCGCCGGGCGCTTTACTCCGGGCCGCCTGCCAGGCGCTCGCGCAGGATCGACCTGGCGATATAGTCTCGTTTGACCATCGGCCAGAGGTCGCCGCGGCCCGAATAGAGTCCCTTGAGATAACCCCGGTCGAGCGCAGTGAGACCCTCCGGTGCCCGGCTGTCGCCCTGCGGCGTGAACAGCGAGAGGATCGAGCTTGCGCCGAGTTCGCCGCGGCTGCGGGCACCGGTCAGCGCGCGCATTGCTGCATAGTCGGCGATCTGCGTCAGGTTGCGGCCCGCAACGGCATCCCGCTCGATCAGCACCGTCGCGCTGAGTATGTCGCGCCGGATGGGCATGGAGAGCCGCGTCGACGTCGAGACTCTGAGGCTCGGCGGGTTGTTCGGCGTGTCCTGGCTTTGCAGATCGCCGTCGCGGCTTTTCACCACCACTTCGGTCCAGGCGCGAGCTTGTCCTGCTTCATCGGCGATCCGCCGGATATCGTCTCGGGACTGGCTGGCGACCGCGCGCGATCGGCCCTGGCTCAGCCGCTGTACGGCGGCGGTGGTATCCCTGTCGAACACCACCATCAGGTTCGGCGCACAGCCGGGCGCACCGGTGCGCAGGCCGACCGAAGCGGCGACTTCGCTGACCCGGTCGACGATGACTTGCGCAGCCTCGGCCGGAAGCCCGGCGCTGCCGACGCAGACGGGATCGGTATAACGGGCCAGCGGCTCGTCATTGGGCTGCGAGACGGGTTCGATCCGATTTACGAATTGCTCCGCGGTTTCACGGGATGCGTCCGGCGTTACAGTGATGGCCGGATCGACGTCACCCGCACCGGCTTGCAAAAGTGCCAATGCAAAGAGAGAAATCGCCATTGTCGCGCCTCCGGTATCCGTATTCAATCGAATCGCTTGCAGCGAAAGGTGGAGGGATATTTTTGACGATACATTGTTACTTGTCGATCCAAAGTGCGATTAAATCTCTGCTATGTCGTGATTTCCTGAGTTCGGATGGCATTCTTCGCCAAGCCATTGGCGGAAGCATGCCAGCGCGCGGGTCTGGCGCTGTGCTTTGGGACAGGCGAGCCAGTAGCTGCGGTCTTCGGTCAGAGGCCTATCGACCGGGATGACGAGTTCGCCGCTTTCCAGTTCGGGTTCGATCAGGAAACTCGGGATCAGCGCAGCGCCGCCGCTCGCTTTCACGGCCTGTGCCAGCATCAGGAAATGGTCGATGCTGGGCAGGGTGTCGATTTCCGGTCCCGCCCTGCCGGACAAGGCGAACCACCGCGACCAGGCGTCTCGGCGCTGGGACTGCACGAGCAGGGGAATGCGCAGGAAATCCTCGGGGGCGGCGATGCCTTCAAGATCGCGAAGCGCCGGGGAGACGACGGGTACGACGCTCTCGGGGAACAGCAGGTCATGCTGCGCGCCGGGCCAGTCGGGGGCGCCGACGTGGATGGCGGCGTGGAACGGTTCGCGGGCAAAGTCGAAGATGTCGGTGCGGGCGCTGATGTTGACCACGAGTTCGGGGTGCTTGCGGCTGAGGCGGGGTAGTCGCGGTGCCAGCCAGCGCATGCCGAAGCCGGGCAGGACGGCGAGTTCGACGACATGTTCGGGTTCCGGTTCCATCAGCCGTCCGGTCGCGCGTCGGATCCCGTCGAGTGCGGGCGCGAGGTCTTCGTGGAATTGCCGGCCATCGGCATTCAGCGCGATCCGGCGGCCGTTGCGGTCGAACAGCATTACGCCGAGCCACTGTTCCAGATTGGCGACGTGGCGACTCACCGCGCTTTGGGTGAGGCCCAGTGCCTGCGCGGCGCGTGAGAACGAGCCGAGCCGGGCCGCGGCCTCGAAGCAATGGAGCATGGCCATTGGCGGCAGGCGGCGGCGATCGTCATGGTTCATTCCGGAAACTCACAAGCTCATGCGCAGTTTTGGGCTTTTTAGGCGAAAAGAAATCCTCGATCATGCGAAATCTGCATGAAGCCCTTTGAAGGAAATGGCGGAACCGATGCGCGAGATCAACTTCGACGGGCTGGTCGGCCCCAGCCACAATTACGCCGGGCTTTCGCTGGGCAATATCGCTTCGGCCAGCAATGCCGGCGCGGTTTCCGCACCGCGCACCGCAGCCTTGCAGGGCGTGGGCAAGATGCGGCGAATGCTGGCGCTCGGTCTGCCGCAGGGGCTGCTGCTCCCCCACACGCGGCCCGATGCCGCATGGCTGCGAGGGCTGGGCTTCGCGGGCGATGACGATGCCGTGCTGCGCGAGGCCTGGAGCCGCGAACCGGCGCTGCTGCGCAATGCCTTCTCGGCCTCGGCGATGTGGACGGCGAATGCCGCCACGGTCTCTCCCGCACCGGATACGGCCGACGGGCGCTGCCATTTCAGTGTCGCCAACCTTTCGACCATGCTCCACCGCAGCATCGAGCACGAGCAGACCTTGCGCCAGCTTCGCCTTGCCTTCGCGGACGAGCGTTTCTTTGCCGTGCATCCGGCGCTTCCCGCCGGGCTCGGCGATGAGGGTGCGGCCAACTTCATGCGGCTGGGGAGCAGTCATGCCGAGCGCGGCCTGGAAGTGTTCGTCTATGGCGAGCGACCGGTGGGCGGCGGCGCTTCGTTCCCGGCCCGGCAGCACCGCGCGGCAAGCGCCGCCGTCGCCCGCCGCCATGGCCTGGCAGCGACCGAACTGGTCCGGCAGAGCGAGATCGCCATTGCAGCGGGGGCGTTCCACAACGACGTGGTGGCCGTCGCCAACGAAAATGTCCTTTTCACCCATGAGCAGGCCTTCGCCGACCGCGACGCCGTATATGACGCCGTGCGGGAGCGAGTCCCGGGCGCGGTCATCGTCGAGGCTCCGGCTGCGCGGATCGACCTCGACCTGGCGATCCGCACCTACCTGTTCAATTCGCAGCTTGTCACCTTGTCGGACGGAGAGATGGCGCTGATCCTGCCGCAGGAGGCGCGCGAGGCTCCCGCCGTATGGAACTGGCTGGAAGAGGTGCGGGCCGCCGAGGGCAATCCGATCCGCCGTCTCGAAGTGGTCGATGTGCGGGAATCGATGCGGAACGGCGGCGGCCCGGCCTGCCTGCGGCTGCGCGTCGCCGTGAGCGAGGAGGCCCATGCCGCCATCGATCCCCGCTTCCTGCTCGACGAACGCGCCTGCGACCGGATCGAGGCGGTGATCGAGCGCGAATGGCCGGAAAGCATCGCGCCGGACGATCTCGGCGAGCCGGATCTCTGGCATCGCTGCCGCAGCGCGCGCGCGGCGCTGCTTTCCGCGCTCGGCTTCGCGGAAGGGGAACTCTGACGCAAATGCGCCTGCACAGCGCTGTGCTCTTCGCTACAGGGAGGCATGCGGGCGATTCCGGAAAGGGGACGTCCGAACAGGAACTTTGCCGAAAGAGAACGCCATGACCGACACTGCATTCTATCCGATCGGCACGCCCGGCCAGCCCTGGGGTGAGG
Source organism: Novosphingobium sp. (assembly GCF_036820275.1). GTDB lineage: Bacteria > Pseudomonadota > Alphaproteobacteria > Sphingomonadales > Sphingomonadaceae > Novosphingobium. Next base: position 89,589 of record NZ_DAISLT010000016.1, on the reverse strand, counting down.
CGGAGCGCGACGAATGGCGCGCGCGTCAGATCCGCCGCCGCCGGTACGACGAGGATGTGGTGCCGCGCATCGAGGCCCTCGCGCAGCGCTACGAGCGGATCGCCTATGGCGCGCTGGACTATGCGGGTGAGCGCTATACGCTCTTCGCCCTGCGCAGCACCTCTCACGATCCCGCCCTGCCGACCGCGCTCGTGACCGGCGGCGTGCACGGCTACGAGACCAGCGGGGTGATGGGCGCGCTCGAATTCCTCGAAAAGCGTGGTGGGGACTATGCGGGCCGGGTCAACCTGCTGGTGGCGCCTTGCGTCAGCCCCTGGGGCTACGAGCGGATCAACCGCTGGAACTACGATGCGATCGATCCCAACCGCAGCTTCCGGCCCGGCAGCGAGGCGCGGGAAGCGGCGGCGCTGATCGATCTCGTCGCAGCGCAGCCGGGGCCGTTCCTTCTCCACATCGACCTGCACGAGACCACCGACAGCGACGAAGGCGAGTTCCGCCCCGCCCTCGCCGCGCGCGACGGCAAGGACTATGAGCCGGACGTGGTGCCCGACGGTTTCTATCTCGTGGACGATGCCGAAAACCCGCAGCCAGCGTTCCAGCAGGCGATCATCGCCGCGGTTGCAGAGGTCACGCATATCGCGCCGCCGGACGGTAACGGCGATATCATCGGCTCGCCGGTGGTCGCGCACGGGGTGATCGAATATCCGCAGAGGCGCTATGCCATGTGCGCTTCGGTGACCGGCGCGCGCTATACCACGACGACCGAAGTCTATCCCGACAGCCCCCGCACCACCCCGGAGGAATGCAACGCAGCGCAAGTCGCCGCCGTCTGCGCGGCGCTGGACCATGCGCTGGAGCAGGCCTGAGTTCGTTACGGTGATTTCATGGAGCCGTCACGCAGGGGCAAGCTGCCGCCTGCGAAAGCGGCATCCATGGTCATCCTGCACAGACGTCCGCTGCGGCGCAAAACCGCGATTGCTGCATTTCATGCGTTAGCGGCCTGCGCTGTTGTAGCGGGGTTGGGCGCTCGGCCCGCCGCGGCGCAGGACGTTTCAGGCCGACCGGACGACCTGAAGATCGGCGGCGACCGGGTCTCGGTGGGGCTGGGCATTGCCTCCACCCCTACTTATGTCGGTTCCGACAGTTCCCGGATCGTGCCTATGGCGGCGATCCAGGGGGAGGTCTCCGGGATCAGCTTCAATACCCAGGGGACGGCGATCTATGTCGACGCGGTGCCGTCCTCCGGCAAACCCGGCTGGAAGCTGGAACTCGGCCCTCTGGCGGCGCTGCGGCTGGAGCGGACCGGCGCGTTCGGCAATCCGGCGGTGCGCGCGCTGGGCAAGCTCGACAAGGCGGTGGAACTGGGCGGTTCGATCGGCATCCAGCGTACCGGCGTGCTGACCAGTTCCTACGATACGCTCTCGCTCAGCATGTCCTGGCAGCACGATGTGGCGGGCGCCCATTCCAGCTATGTCGCCAGTCCCGAGATCGATTACGACACGCCGCTGTCCGAGCATGCCTTCGTCTCGTTTTCGGCCTCCGCCGACTATGTCGGGCGGGGGTTCGGACGCTATTATTACGACGTGGACGATGCGGGCAGTCTGGCAAGCGGGCTTCCGGCTTACGACGGGGCCGACCGGGCCGGTTGGAAGGACTGGAACCTCAGCACGATGGCCGTGCATTCGATTTCCGGCAACCTGCTCCACGGCGTGGGGGTCTTCGTCACCGGCGGCTATCAGCGGCTGCTCGGGGCCTATGCGCGGTCGCCGCTCGTTGCCGATGTCGGCAACCGCAATCAGTGGAGCGGCGCGGTGGGGCTGGAATATACGTTCCGGTAACGCGCAGACGAAAAGAGAGCCGCCCCTTGCGGAGCGGCTCTCTTGTTACGCCCGGGACTTTCGTGGCGCTCAGACGTTCGCAATCACGACGGCGCGGGTGTTGAGGTAGTTGTCCAGCGCTTCGGGGCCGCCTTCGGTGCCGTAGCCGGAATCCTTGATGCCGCCGAAAGGCAGTTCCGCCGAGGAGGCTGCGGGCGTGTTCACCCAGAGCATGCCCACTTCGACGCGCCGGGTCAGCAGGTCGGCATTGGCCAGCGAGCGGGTGAAGGCATAGCCCGCCAGCCCGAACGAGAGGCGGTTGGCCTCGGCGATCGCTTCCTCCAGCTTGTCGAAGCTGCGAATGCCCGCGACAGGGCCGAACGGCTCGTCGTTGAACAGGCGAGCGTCGAGCGGCACGTCGGCCAGGACGGTGGGCTGCCAGAAGTTGCCGGTGTCGCCGATGCGCGCACCGCCTGCGAGCACGCGGGCGCCCCGCGCCACCGCGTCCTGCTGGAATTCGGCCATGGCGGCAAGGCGGCGGTCGTTGGCGAGCGGGCCCATCTGGGTGCCGTCGTCCAGACCGTCACCCACGACGACGCCCTTCGCCAGTTCGGCCATAGCTTCGGCGAACTGCTCTTTGACGCTGTTGTGAACGAGGAAACGGGTCGGCGAGATGCAGACCTGACCGGCATTGCGGAATTTGGCGCGACCGGCGCTGCGCACCGCGAGGTCGATGTCGGCGTCCTCGCAGACGATGACCGGGGCATGGCCGCCAAGTTCCATCGACACGCGCTTCATGTACTTGCCGGCCTGCGCGGCGAGCAGCTTGCCGACCGGGGTGGAGCCGGTGAAGGTGATCTTGCGGATCACCGGGCTGGCGATCAGGTATTCCGATATCTCGGCGGGATTGCCGTAGACGAGGTTCAGCACGCCCTCGGGAATGCCCGCGTCCTGGAAGGCGCGGATCAGCGCGGCGGGGCTGGCCGGGGTTTCCTCGGGCGCCTTGACGATCATCGAGCATCCGGCAGCGAGACCGGCGCCGATCTTGCGGACAACCTGGTTGATCGGGAAGTTCCACGGCGTGAAGGCGGCGACCGGGCCGACCGGGTCCTTGATGACCATCTGGCGCACGGTGATGTCGCTGCGATGCGGAACCAGGCGGCCGTAGACGCGGAAGCCTTCCTCCGCGAACCAGTCGATGATGTCGGCGGCGGCCATGGCCTCGCCCCTGGCTTCGATCAGCGGCTTGCCCTGTTCCTGCGTCATCACGCGGGCGATCTCGTCGGCGCGCTCGCGCAGGAGGGCGGCGGCCTTGCGCATGATCGTGCTGCGCTGGGCGGGCGTGTAGTCGCGCCAGATCTCGAAGCCGCGATCCACGGCTTCCAGCGCCTGGTCGAGGTCGGCGCGACCGGCATGGGCGACGCGGCCGATTTCCTGTCCGGTGGCCGGGTTCTCCACCGCCAGCGTTTTACCATCGGCGGCATCGCGCCATTCGCCATTGATGAAAAGCTGGGTATCCGGATAGGCCATTCGTGAACTCCTTTACGCGCGGCGGGCGAACCGGCCGGTCCGGTCATATCGGGAGCGTGAGCCGCGCCCGCAACCAGCTGATCCCGTGCGATTGGAGTTCATGGGGTTGCCCTTTTTGCATCTGTAGCGATGCAAATGAGGGCGTCAGGAGGGTTTGCCGTTCCGGCGCTTCTCGGCGATCTTCTTCGCGGCATAGCCGCCGAGCGCCGCTGCGGCGATCCCGGCCAGCCCGAACCGGCGCAGCACCGTCGCGGCCACGACCCCGGCGATCGCGCCGCCGGTTTCGTCCACCCCCGATACGTGCTTGGCGATGCGCTTGCCCGCGATGCCACCGATGATCTTGCCCAGCATATCGTGATCTCCTTTGCCGAAATTAGCGCGCGAGGCGGCTGAAGGTTCCGCCTCAGGTGGCGGGATCGGAGGCTTCCGGCGGTGCGAAGGACAAGTGTTCGCCCGGCGCCAGTTCGAGGCGCTGCGCTGTCGTGCCGATGTCGATCCCGGCTTCGGCAAAGCGCCTCAGCAGCTCGATGAAGATCCGGCTGCGGGCGCGGTAGACCTCGCGCGGGGAACCGACATGGGCGAAGCAGTTGAAGACGACCCGGCCGTCGGTGATGGAATCGATGTAGGCGGCCGGAGCGGGCGCCTCGATCACCGCGCTTTCCCCGGCGAAAGTGCCGAGCACGATGCCCAGCACGGAGTCGACATCGGTGCCCAGCGCGACCGAGAACTGGATCTGGATACGCCCGAGCGGGCTGGAAAGCGTCTTGTTCAGCACCGACTTGGTGATGAGTTCCGAATTGGGAACGATCAGCGTCGAGTGGTCGGCCAGGGTGATCTCGGTCGAGCGCACGCTGATGCGCTTCACGTCGCCTTCGTCGGTGCCGACGCGGACCCAGTCGCCGATCTTGATCGGACGCTCGGCCAGCAGGATGAGGCCGGAAACGAAGTTCTGCGTGATCGCCTGAAGGCCGAAACCGATGCCGACCGACAGGGCCGAGAGCAGCAGGGCGATGCGCTCCACGCCGATGCCCAGCGAGGCCAGCGCCCAGATGATCGCCAGGGCAATGCCGACGTAGCGCGCCACCAGGCTGGCCGAGTTCTGCGCCGATCCGTCGAGGTCGGTGGCGGGCAGGTAGCGCTTCTCCAGCCAGCTCATGAAGGCGCGGACGAGGGCAAGGCCAATCGCGAGGACGACCATCGAGCGCAGGATCGCGCCCGGGGAAATCGCCACGCCGCCGATTTCGATGCCTTGAGCCGCTGTGGCCAGCCGGCCGAAGAAGCTGCCTATGCCCTCGCCGCCGCCGAACGGGGACATCAGCATGGCCAGCGCCAGCAGCACGAGCGTGATGCGCAGGAGGCCGGAGAAGAGCACGCCGAACTGGTCGACCAGGCTACCGCGCAGGCCCACGCTGCGGACCAGCGCTACGCCGAGGCGGCTGTCCCGGTTGAACAGCAGCGTCGCCGCATCGTCGGCCGTGCCCAGCAGCAGGTAGAGCGCCGCAGCCACGATGCCGAGCCAGATGACGATGCGGGCGACGGAGAGACTGAGGCTGACATAACCCAGCGTCAGCGCGAAGAGAGCAAGGATCACTAAGACCCATGTGACCAGCGTCACCACCGCCAGCCCGGCACCGGTATGGCTGTCCTTGTCATCCTCCAGCTCCGCGCGGCGTGCACGCATTCGGCCCAGCGCAAGCAGGAAGGCCCCGATCCAGCCCAGGTGAAGCAAGGCTTCGGTCATCTGCCAGGCGCTGATCGTGGCGCGGCTGACGTCGACGGCCTTGTTGAAGGAGTCCAGGAGGATGCTGACGAAAGCGATTCCGGCCAGAACCCAGGTAAGGGGTCTCAGATGCGCGGAGGTCTCGTCGCTGAGCGGCGCCAGGCGCCATGAGGCCTGCTTGCGCATGAGCAGCGCGCCGGTCAGTGCGGCGGTGAAGGCGGCGAAGCCGGTGGCGGCCACGAAACCGCCCAGCAAGTCGGACCATCGTTCCGGGAAGAGGCCCGCCCATTGGAAGCCCTGAACCAGTGCCAGGGCCGCGAGCAGCGGCGAGGCGGTGCCGACGAGGACGCGCCAGAGCGCGAAGACCGAGCGGCGTATGCGATGGCCGGGGGCAGTGCCGATCAGATGGCGTTGGCCGAGGCGGCGGCACGCGACGCGCAAGGGGAACAGCAGAAGGAAGGCGGCCACCATGCCCAGCAGCGCCTGCCACGGCAGTCCGCCGCGCCAGTGCTTGCCGATCTGCTCCACGCCTTGCGAGAGGAACACGTCCACCTTGCGCAAGTCGCGGGGGAAGGCGCCGAGCAGATCGCTCCAGAAGGCCGGGGCAAGGGGGGAATCGACGCGGGAGGTCAGCGTTTCGTTGAGCTGCTCTGCCTGGCTGCGGTCCATTTCGTCGATAAGCTGCTGCGCCTCGACATCGGCGAGACGGCCGCGCTTGATCGCGGCATCGACTTTCGCCCGCTCGCTGGCCAGGCGCTTGCGCTGCTGCTGGATTTCGGGCGCTTCGGTGACGCCTTCGGTGACCGGGCCGAGCCCGGCGATGCGGGCGTCGACGAGCGCCAGCTGGTCGTCGAGCTGACCGGCGGACGACTTCGCTGCCTGCTGGGCGGCCAATGCCCTGGCCCGGAGGTCCGACCTCTCGTCGGAAGAGAGGCGGGTGTCGAGACCACGGTCGATCGCGCGCAGTTCCGCCTCGGCCTGGACGATCTGGACCGCCGGATCGGCAGGCGGCGCGACTTGCGCCGCGGCCGGCAGGCTCGCGGCGGCGAGAAGGAAGGGAATCGCACGTAAAAGGAAGCGCATCTGAAGGTATCTCTAAGGCGAACTGCGAGACCTGCGCCAAAGCATGGGTGCGCGATAAACACCAGACTTGAGTCGCGCGATACGACTTGATGCCGTTCGGGTACGACGGGTAGCAATTTTAAATCGATTTTTGAATAAATGGAATCCTGCCGCCTAAAATTAGGCGGCAGGGGTATCACTTATAAATTAACATTCCTGTCGGCACTCTGATAGGGCTGTCTGGGTTTTTTCTGTGCACACAAAAGGATTGCTCGATACGTTGCAAAGCGAGGATGCTGCATAATATTGATTCAAACAGGCGTTCACACAGGCTTGATAATTATTGGAGGATGTTTGAGCTTGGGAAGCCATTGAGAGGGAAAGCGCGCCAAGGAGAGTTGCAAATGCAAATTTCAATTTCATGAGGCATCCTTTTAGTGTTGCTATGACGGGAAATTCCGAAAAGCTCGGCAACAGGTAAAGATGGTTTTGCGTTGCAACAACAAGTTTTTTAAATATAGATGTTAAAAAAATTTAACATGCAGTATTTATTGATATTGAAATTACATGTAACTAGTGCAAGAAAGTGTTATGCTTTGAGTGCTTATTTTAAAGGATTTTTGTGAGTAAATTGAAAATTGAAAATTTTGCTACGTCAAAATTCATTAAAGAATGGGGTGTATTTGGAATATTTTTGATTTTAACGTTAGGTGTTCTGTGGAAACTTTTGCCGTTATATATAGATTATAGAATAAGCTTATATATAAAAAATAACCATAGCTATATATCAGATTTGTCTGCTCGAGGAAATAGTTCTTTAAGCAAGATTGACGAGTTGAATTTGTTGAAAAAATATAGAAATGAAATTTTTGATGGAATTTCTGATATAAAGGGTGGTGATTTAGACAGATCTATAGTGGTGTTTTCGGACTATAACTGTTCATTTTGTAAATCTGCTGAAATTGCATTCGGCAATGATCTCAAAAAAGTCATAAATGGTCGGAAAATAATATACCACGAATTGCCTATTCTTTCGCAATCATCCGTTGATGTTGCTAAGTTGGCCATTGTTGCCAACGAGTTAGGCCTTTACAAGGGCTTTAGAGCGGCAATGATCGAAATTGCACATCCTACGGAGCAGGATGGTTTTGCTTTCTTCCAAAAAGCCGGTTTTAGTCGGGATCGGATAATAAAGCTTCGCGATAGTGATCGGGTGGCTGAGAATTTAGAAAAAGATATCCAGCTTGCCAAAAATCTTAAAATAGAAGGCACTCCGGCCATAATATTAAATGGTGAAATACTTCGTGGTTGGAATGAAGGTGCTTTTCGCAAGCTTTTATTTTAAAATATCAATTTTCTGAAAATCGGATTTTTTCGCGCGCTTGTTCGAGTGCAGCATAATCCAATGAGAAATCCCAGTTCCATTTATCCAGAAATCTCTCAGGAGAAAGTTTCCCGTGCCGGAACGCTGCAAGCATTCCGGCACGGGATCACGATCAGAAGTTGACGGTCGCGCCGATCGCGATCTGACGGCCGAGGGAGTCGTAACGGGCCGAGAGCGTGTTGCTGCGCGACAGGCCGTAGCCGTACGAGTTCGGCAGCAGCGGCGGCAGCTTGTCGAAGATGTTGTTCGCGGAAATGCGGAACGAATAGGCCGCATCGACGCGGAACGTCAGGGCAAGGTCGAAGTAGTTCTGCGCGCCGATGCGGTAGAACGTCTCGCGCTCGGTGCTGGCGTTTCCGCCCAGCGCCGGGTCGTTCGAGTTGCTGACGTTGGTCAGCGGACCGACGTAGCGCCAGTTGAACGAGGCGTTGAAGAAACGATCCTCGGTCGTGTAGGTGGCGCGCAGGCTGTGGGTCCACTTGGGGATCAGCTGGCCGCAGGTGCCGCCGTAGTATCCGGCACAGTTGTACTTCGGCAGGATCGGCGAATCCTGGCCACCCGCCAGCGTCGTCAGCGAACCGGCGAAGTCCAGCGCGAGGGTGCCGTACTTGCCGAGGCCCTTCGAGTACTGGCCCTGGAAGTCCCAGCCATGCGACTTGCTCTTGTAGTAGTTGGTCGTGCCGCCGCGGATGAAGCCGGTGGTCGGGTTGCTTTCGGGGTTGCTCGACAGCGTACCGTCGGCATTGCGCACGAACATCGAGCAGAAGAAGTCGCTGCCGGTCTGGAGACAGCCGTTCGAGAAGTAGTCGTAGTCGTTGAAGCCGATCGAATCGTTGAGATTGATCATGAAGCGGTCTGCCGAAACGACGAGGCCGGGCAGGAACGACGGCTTCAGCACGACGCCGAAGGTCTTGGTATAGGCGGTCTCAGGGTTGACGGTAAAGCCGCCTCGGCGAACCGTGCAGCCTATGTCCGTCGGACAGATCAGAGTGGGGCTGCCATACAGGCTGTCCGCCAGGCCGGTCGCAGCGCACACCTCGCGCGAAGCGGCTGGCGCGCCATAAACCGGCACACGTTGACCATTGGCATCAGTGGTATACGAGACGGTCGGCGCGCAGATGTCGTTGTAAGTTGGCGTAATGCGATGGGCTTCTATGTTGGAGCCCTGATAGGCCTCCACCACGGTCGGCGCACGCTGGGCCTTGTTGATCGAGCCGCGGAAGGTGATGTCCGGGATCGGCGCCCAGATCGCCTCGGCCTTCCAGGTCGAGAAGGTACTGGGGTTGGAGCTGTACTTCGAAAGGCGGTAGGCGCCGTTGAACTGGAGCAGATCGGCGAAAGGCTTGTGTTCCATGATCGGAACCTGCAGCTCGACGTTGCCTTCCCAGACGTTCTGGGAAAGGTTGCTGTCCGAACCACCCCAGTTTTTGCGCCAGACGTCGTCGGCGTAGCTCTTCAGCTTGTCCTCGCGGAACTCGGCGCCCAATGCGATGGCGACGCCCTGTTCGGCCCAGGGCGACTGGATGCCGTAGGTGCCGAGGTCGCCCTGCACGGTGGCCACCACGTTGGAGAGCGTGTTGATCGTGGTGCTGGTGCCGAACTCGGTCAGGTAGTCCAACAGCGCCTGGCCGTTGGTGGCCGAATTGGCGCTGAAGGCGTCGAAGGGAAGGCAGCCGTCAGCCGAGCCGGAGGCGCACTGGAGCTGGCCGTTGACGTTGACGACATTGAGCGCGTTGTTGACACGGTCGTAGTTGGGACGGCCGTAGGTCGTGTCCATGCGGTTGCGGGCGTAGACGCCGCCCAGGTCGTAGCTCCAGCCCTGTGCGAACTGGCCGCGGACGCCGGCGGTCGCGCGCAGGCCCTGATTGAGGTAGGAATCCGAGATCGGGCGCGCGTTGTTGAAGCGATAACGCACGTCGAGCGGTGCGAGAGTATCTGTGCCAGCATTGGAACCGCAGATGGTTTGCGCCTGCGAGGCCGACATCAGCGGATTGTTGCAGTTCACATAGTACGACAGAGGATCGTCTGGGTTTATGGGGTCGTTACCGTACGTGCCCGGAGTAAGGACACGTGCAGGATAAGGGTTGCTTGAGCGGTCGCGGAACCACATGACGCTGCCATAGAGTTCGGCGGCGTCGGACAGTTCGAACGAGGTGAAGCCGCCCGCATTCCAGCGCTTGTTAGCGCGTTGGAAGGAGTAACCGTCATAAGGATTGGCGGCATAGGCATCCCCATAAGGCAGGAGAGTGCGCGAACCGTCAGGATTGTTGACGAACTGTTGGTCATCGGCTGCACCCGAACGGGGCGAGATGTAGCCGTAGGGCGTGTAGGTCGACACCGAACAGCCGAGCGGGCCGTCCTTGCCGGTTTGAATGAGTTCGCAACCCGCCGTCTCGCGCGAGGAGAACGGTACCAGTGCCGCCTCGCGGTAGTTGACGTAGCCGCTGATGTGGAAGCGGTTGTCGAACAGCTTCTTGCCGAAGGTCAGCGAGATGTCCGAGCGGCCGCCGTCAATGGCGGTGCCGCGCGCGGGCTGGTCGAAGCCGTACTGGCTGGCGACGTCCGATACCAGCGTGCGCTTGTTCTTGTGCAGGTAGAAGTTGTAGTTGCCGTTGAGCTGGATGCCTTCGAAGTCGTCATCCATGATGAAGTTGACGACGCCCGCAACCGCGTCCGAACCGTAGACTGCCGAGGCGCCGCCGGTCAGCACGTCGACGCGCTTGATCAGCGAAGTCGGGATCATGTTGGCGTCGACACCGTTCATGGTGCCCACGCGCTTACCGTCGACCAGCGTCAGGGTGCGCTCGAAGCCGAGGTTGCGCAGCTTGATGCGCTGGCGGCCGTCGGAGTCAGAGTAGTTCTGCTGGCTGTCCGGCGAGATCTGCGGGATGCGGTTGAGCACTTCCTCGATGTTGACGGCGGCCTGGGCGCGGATCGCATCGTTGGTGACGGAGGTGATCGGCGCGGCGGCGGTCGAGTTCGGGCGGTTGATGCGCGAACCCGTCACGACGATCGAGCCCGAGGAAGCGGCACCCGCTTCGGCATCGTCAGGCGCGTTGTCCTGCGCCAGCGCCGGAGTGGCGAGGCCGGTAATGCAGGTCGTGGCCAAGAGTATTTTGGTAATCTTCCTCATGCGATAGCCCTTTTCTTCCCTGATACGTTGTTGGCCCGGAGCGTTTCCGGCCTGAATTTTAGCCAAATTTTGGTTGTCTTGATCCGTTGCCGGTCGTTACCGGCATGTTCCGTTGCCTGATGTTGCGCGTTCAGGCGCGGCGGAGGCTTTGCGACGGGTGGACGGTGGTGCGTCCGCTCGCGTCGGTGACCGCGTAAGTGAAGCCGGGCTGGATCGCGAAGGCGCCGACCTCGCCGTCCTTGTCGATCGCCAGGAAGGCCACCTGGGCGTCCTTCACGGCATCTCCGCGCAGCTTGACGATATGCTCCACGGCTTCGCGGCAGGCCGCCATGGCCGACATTCCCATGCGCATCGAGCCGACGACGCGCGCCGCTCCGGCAATGCGGGTCACTTCCTCGCCGACGCCGGTGGCCGTGGCCGCGCCGACACCGGGTTCGACCAGCAGGCCGCAGCCCGACTGCGGCGAATCGCCGACCCGTCCGCGCAGCTTGAAGGCCATTCCGGAGGTGGTGCAGGCACCCGCAAGGCGGCCGTCCGGGCTGCGCGCGAGGATGCCGATGGTGTCATGGTCGAGCGCCGAACCGCGCTGGTTCTCGATATTGGCGATCGGTTTGTATTCGGCGGTCTTGAGCCATTCCTTCCAGGCCGCTTCCGCTTCGGGCGTCAGCAGGTTTTGCGAGGCAAAGCCCTGCTCGCGTGCGAACTGCGCGGCGCCTTCGCCGACGAGCATCGTGTGCGGGGTTTGCTCCATGACGCGGCGGGCGACCGAGATCGCGTGCACATAGCCTTCGAGCGCAGCAACGGCCCCGGCATGGCCGCGATCGTCCATGATGATGGCGTCGAGCGTGACATGGCCGTCCCGGTCGGGATAGCCGCCCATGCCCACGGAATGATTGGAAAGGTCCGCTTCCGGCACCTGGGCACCGGCTTCGACCGCATCGATCAGCGTGCCGCCGGCCTTCCAGCGGTTATAGGCAGCGGCATTCGCCGCGGCGCCGAAGTCCCATGTGGAGACCACGAGTGCCGCATTGCCCGCATTCTTCGCAGGAGCCGCAGCGCGCGCCGTTCCGGCGGCGGCTGCTCCGGCCAAGGCAAGCCCCAAGGTATCGCGACGCGAAATTCCCATTCCCATTCGTCCCAAGCCAATGCGACCGCTTCGATGTTCGGCGGCTGAAAACGGCTCGCCCTTCCCAAAGCTTGCCCTGAAACAAAGCTGTCATAGGTATTAAATAAATTCAATTCCAAAAATCAAATTGGCATTACATTTTTGCGATTGACCCGGAAATATGTCGCAAATTGGTCTCACGCCTAGCGCCAAAACAGCAAAAACCCGCCAGGAGAGATGGTCTCTCCCGGCGGGCTTCGAAGCGTGGTCGTGTTTTGGTTTCAGCCCTGTCGCGGCGGTTGATTCCGGGGGGCTTGGCCGAAGGACAGCTCCGGCACGTTCTGCATGTGGAAGGTCAGCTTGCCGCCCTTCATGATTTCCTCGTGGCTGATCCAGCAGCGGTCATGGGCCTTGCCGTTCCATTCGACGCGCCCGTAATAGGGCCGGTCCGAACGGTTGCCCGGCGCACTGACGATGAGTTCGCGCCCGTTGCCGAGCCGTACGCGGGCCTCCTCGAACAGCGGGCTGCCGAAGATGTAGATGCCGCTCACCGGATCGACCGGATAGAAACCGAGCGCCGAGAGCACATACCACGCGCTCATCTGGCCGCAGTCGTCGTTGCCAATCACGCCTGCCGGTTTGTCGCGGTACATCAGCGCGAGCAGGCGGCGCACCATCGCCTGCGTCTTCCAGTGCGCGCCGGTCCAGGCATAGAGATAGGCGACGTGGTGCGACGGTTCGTTGCCGTGGGCATATTGCCCGACCATGCCGCTGATGTCCGGCGGGGCGTTCTTGGGCAGGGTCGAGGGCGCGTTGAAGAAAGCGTCGAGCTTGGCTTCCAGGCCCGCCGGGCCGCCCATCGCCTCGGCCAGACCGTGGACGTCGTGCTGGTTGAGGAACGTCGCCTGCCAGCCGTTGCTTTCGGTAAAGTCGCGCCACTTGTCCCAATGGCCGAGTTCGACCGGATCGTAAGGTTCGGTCCAGGACCCGTCATCCAGGCGCGGGCGGGCGAAGCCGGTTTGCGTGTCGAACACGTTCTTCCAGTTGCCCGAGCGTGCCTTCAGTCGCGCCGCGTCGTCCGCAGCACCGGCTGCCTTGGCGATATGCGAGGCGGCATAGTCGTCATAGGCATATTCAAGCGTGCGGCTGACGCTTTCGAACACCTTGTCGGCGGGAACATAGCCCTTGGCGTCATATTCCGGGATGCCGCGGGAATTGTCGAGCACGGGCATCGTGAAGTCGAACGAGCGACGGCGGATATTGGGCCAGGCGGCGGCATAGTCGCCGGGAATGCCCTTGGCCATGGCCTCTGCCAGCACCGGCACCGAGTGCCAGCCCATCATGCAGCCGGTCTCCACGCCCTGGAGTGGCCAGACCGGCGGGCCATAGGGGCTTTGCTGGGTCTGGCGGATGAGATCGGCGACGAATTCCCCGACCCGCGCGGTCCTGATCAGCGTCTGCAAGGGGTGGAAGGCGCGGTAGGTGTCCCAGAGCGAATAGGCGCTGTAGGCTTTCTCTCCGGGGGCGAGCTGGTGCACCTTGCGGTCGAGACCCATGGTGCGCCCGTCCACGTCCGAGAACAGCGTCGGCCCGATGGCGGCGTGATAGAGCGAAGTCGCCATGATCGTGCGCTGCTCGGCACTGCCGCCGGTCACCGCGATATGGGAGAGTTCTTCGCTCCAGGCATCGGCGGCGGCCTGGCGATAGGCGGCGAAGTCGAAGTGCCTCGCCTCTGCCGCCAGGTTTGCGCGGGCGCCGGCCACGTCCACGGCCGAGACGGCGGTGCGCACGACGATCGGCGCACTCGCGGCATCGTCGAAGTGGACGGCGGCCTTCAGGCGGCGGCCCTTGACCTGCTTGCTGCCCTGCGGTTGCGGGACGTCCTTGTCGCCGAAGAATTCCACCCGGCTCGGCGGGCGTGAGAACTGCATCGCGAAATAGATGTGGCGGCCCTTGGCCCAGCGGAACACCCGCCGCTGGCCGCTGAGCGTGCCGTCGGCGTCCAGCGCCATTTCCGCGTCGTCGATCAGCGGATATTTGTCGGAAGAGTCCTGGACGAGGTGCGAGAGATCGATCAGCAGGTGGGCCGAACTGTCGGCTCCGCCCGCCGGGAAGGCGTGCCGCTGGATGCCGGTGCGCAGCGTTGCGGTGAGTTCGCTGGTGACGCCGTTTTCAAGCTGAACCCGGTAATAGCCCGGTTCCGCCTCCTCGTCGCTGTAGCGCAGGCGATAGCCTTCGTCCGGGCGATCGAGCGGTCCGGGCTGGAGGCGCACTTCGCCCCGGCAGGGCACGACGAGCACGTCCAGCATGTCGCCGATGCCGGTGCCAGACAAATGCGTGTGGGAGAACCCCAGCAACGAGGCGTCGCCGTGGTGATAGCCCGAGCAGGTGTCCCAGCGCGCGGTGTCGGTATCGGGGCTGAGCTGCACCATGCCGAAGGGCAGGGTAGCGCCGGGGAAAGTATGGCCATCGCCGCCGGTGCCGATGAAGGGATCGACTCTTGCGGAAGGTGCGGCTTCTGCGGCAATCGCCCGTGTTGCTCCGGCAGGCACGGTGGCGGCCAGCAGGGCGAGGCGGCAGGAGCCTGACATCAGGCGGCGGCGGCTCAAGGCGGTCATTTCGGGCATCCCAGTTTAAATCGGGCCTGTTTTACAAGGCCCTGTTTTATAAAAGGACGGCGCCTGTCCGCCGGGTCAAGAACCCTGGGACAGGCGCCGGCCCGTGTGCATGCAGATCTTAGTGAGGAGGAGAGGGACCTGCACGCCTTTGCACGGGACTTAGAAGCTGAATTGGGTCGCTGCGGCCAAAGGCAACGCGCGTGCGGACTTCATCGTCGTTCTCCTCATGCTCCGAAACCCGTGCGCTTCAGCAATGCATCCTGCGCATGTATGCTGCTTTGTCCTGTTGCAAGGCCAATATCATACCAATAACACAACTTAATGTCACCAAAATAGGTTTTCTTGTCCAATGGAATTTTTTTCCGGTAGCTGAAAGCGGCGTTCTGGTGCTTGGAACTCCGGAAGGGCGTTGCGGCCGGCTCGCGCTGGGCTATCGACCGGAAACGGCGTGGGGTGGTGTAGCAGGCCAAAATATGTCCAATTCGCGTTCTCGCGAATCGCTCCGGCACGAACCGGACAACTGAGCCGGACAAGGCGAAATCATAGGAGATCGGCGAAGTGCTTGAAGTCTGTGTCGAGGATTCGGCAGGCATTGCCGCAGCGGTTGCTGGCGGCGGCGATCGCATCGAGCTTTGCAGCGCACTGGCGCTGGGCGGTCTGACCCCGCCGCGGTCGCTGGTTCGCCTCGCTGCGGCGGCCCCGATTCCGGTGCATATGCTCTGCCGTCCGCGCGAAGGCGACTTCGTCTATGATGCCCACGAAGTCGCGCAGGTGCGGGACGATATCGATCTCGCTGCTGAGGCCGGTCTTGCGGGAATCGTGATCGGCGCGGGATCGTCGCATGGGTTGGACCTTGGAATTCTGGGTGAATGGCTGGACCATGCCCAAAGTGCCGGGGTCGCACGGGGCGCGCGTCTGTCGCTGACCCTGCACCGCGTGTTCGATTTGCTGGACGATATGGAAAACGGCCTGGAGCAGGCGGTCGCGATGGGTTTCGATCGCATCCTGACGTCCGGCGGGGCGGTGCGGGCGCCAGAGGGTGCGCGCATGTTGGCGCACCTTCACGAGTTGGCGGCGGGCAGAATCGTGATTCTTGCAGGCGCCGGCGTCTCTGCTGAGGCGGTTCCCGTACTTCGCGAGGCCGGGATCGTCGAATTCCATGGCTCCTGCCGGAAAGTGGGCGGCGTGGCCGAAAATGCCGCTGCGATGGCGCGACTGGAAGAGCTGGGTTTCCAGAAAGGCGCGAGGGCGGTCGCGGATTCGGCGGAAGTGGCCCGTCTCAAGGCTGCAATCGAACGGCTGTGAGGCTGGGGCGAGCGCAGTCTTCTTTCCAGCGAATTCCTCGGAAGGTGCGGGGCGGGCAAGAAAATCGCCGAACCTGCGCGAAACCAATTGCGCATCGCGTGGAGTTCGGGAATACCAATATAGAACTTATCCGAGATTGGTAAGCAGTCGTTCCGGTTTGGCGCACCCTTCGCCGACCGGCCGCGACGTGCAGGAGAGTCCCAAGACATGCAGTCCGACGCCGCAAATCCTTCGCTTTCCCTGATGGCCCGCGAGGCCGCCGAGGCTCCGCAGGCCGTGCGCAGCTTCCTGCAGAACAACCGCACCGTTCTGATGAAGCTGGCCCAGGAACTGCGCGACGATCCGCCCTCGGTGGTGGTGACCTGCGCCCGCGGCTCTTCCGACAATGCGGCGACTTATGCCAAATACCTGATCGAGACCCTGGCAGGCGTGCCGGTCTCCTCGTCGGCGCTCAGCGTGTCCTCGGTGTTCGGCGCCGAGATGCAGCCCGGCCGGGTGCTGGTGATCGCGATCTCGCAGAGCGGCCGCAGCCCGGACCTGCTCGCCGCCGTCGAAGCGCATCGCCGGGCGGGTGCCCGCGTCGTCGCGCTCGTCAACGACGAGACCGCGCCGCTCGCCGATCTGGCGCACTGGGTGCTGCCGCTCCATGCCGGTCCCGAAAAGTCGGTGGCGGCGACCAAGTCCTACATCGCCTCGCTCGCCGGGGTGGCCGCGCTGGTGGCGCACTGGACCGGCGATGCCCCGCTCGGTCTAGCGCTGGAGCGCCTGCCGGAAGGTCTGGAAGTGGCCGCCAACACCGCGCCTTTCGATCTCGTCGGCGAGTTGTCGCAGGCGAACAATCTCTTCGTGATCGCGCGCGGATACGGTTTCGGTATCGCCCAGGAAGGCGCGCTCAAGCTCAAGGAGACCTGCGCGCTCCATGCCGAGGCCTATAGCGCAGCCGAAGTGCGCCACGGCCCGATGACGATCATCAACGAAGGCTTCCCCATCGTCGCCTTCGCCACGTCCGACGCCAGCGGCGAGAGCGTGCGCGGGGCGGCGGCGGAATTCGCCGGTCGCGGCGCGCAAGTCGCGCTGATCGATGCCGAGCAGCCGTTCGGGGGCAGCACGCTGGCCGCGCTTGCGGGCCATGCCGCGCTGGAGCCGTTGCTGATGATCCAGACCTTCTATCCGCAAGTGAATGCGCTTTCGCTTGCACGCGGGCTCGACCCGGACAATCCCGCCCACTTGCGCAAGGTAACCGAGACTCTCTGATGAAAATCGCCTTCGTCAACGGCAACGTCTATCTGGATCGCGCCTGGGCGCGAGACGCCGTGGTGAGCGTGGAGCAGGGCCGCATCGTTTCGGCGCAGCGTGGGCCCGAGGCCGACCATGAGGCCGATGAGGTCGTCGACCTCGACGGCGGCTGGCTGGTGCCGGGCTTCATCGACGTGCAGGTCAACGGCGGCGGGGGCGTGTTGCTCAACGATGCGCCGACGCGCGAAGGAATCGCCACCATTGCCGCCGCGCATGCGCGCTTCGGCACGACCGCGCTGCTGCCCACGCTCATCAGCGCGACGCCGGATGTGATCGCGCGCGGTCTCGACGCCACCGACGAGGCGATCGCGGCGGGCGTGCCCGGCTGCATCGGCATCCACGTCGAAGGCCCGGTGCTCAACGTCAAGCGGCGCGGCATCCACTCCGAGGGCAACCTGCGCAAGCTGGACGACGAGATGGTCGACCTGCTGACGCGGCCCCGCGCCGGTAAAGTGCTGTTCACGATCGCGCCCGAGTACCTCCATGCCGATCAGGCCCGGGCTTTGATCGAGGCCGGGGTCGTGCTGGCGATGGGCCACTCCGACGCCGACTACGAGACCGCCCGCGCCGCCTTCGACATGGGCGTGACCGGCGTGACGCACTTGTTCAACGCGATGTCGGCGCTGCATCACCGCAACCCCGGCATGGTCGGCGCGGCGCTGGAGAACCGCTCGGCCTGGTGCGGACTGATCGCCGACGGCTACCACGTCCATCCCGCCGCCATGCGCGTGGCGCTGGCCAGCCGCCCGCTAGACCGTTTCGTGCTGGTGACGGATGCGATGTCCTGCGTCGGCTCCGACCTCACCAGCTTCGAACTGGACGGCCGCGAGATCACCGTCGCGGAAGGGCGCTGCGTCGGTGCCGACGGCACGCTGGCGGGCGCTTCGCTGGACATGGCGGCCGCCGTGCGCAATGCCGTGGACATGGCGGGGCTTTCAGTGGGGCAGGCGGTCGATATGGCCAGCGTGCAACCCGCCGAATTCCTCGGTCTCGCTTCGGAACGAGGCGTGATCGCTGCCGGTCGCACTGCCGATTTCGTCCAACTCGACCGCGCCATGGCGCCGCAGGCGACGTGGATCGCCGGCGAACGGGCATTCTGACATTGAATTCTGGAGACAAGCCACAATCATGACTGCCTCCGTTTCTTCTACCATGACTGCCGACCGGACCATGACTCCCGCCGGGCACACCATCGTCGTCAAGGCTCCGCTGGAGGGCTGGCTGGCGCCGCTGACCGAAATTCCCGACCCGGTCTTTGCCGGAGGGATGCTCGGTGACGGCGTCGCCATCGATCCTACCGGCTCGGTGCTGTACGCGCCTTGCGCCGGCACCGTGGCCTCGCTCGCCGCGACCGGCCATGCCGTGACCCTGCGTCTCGAAGGCGGCGCGGAACTGCTGGTCCATCTCGGCGTCGATACCGTGGCGATGGGTGGACGCGGTTTCACGCCGCTCGTTCGGCAGGACCAGAGCGTGGCGGCGGGCGATCCGCTGGTGCGCTTCGATATCGATGCCGTGGTGACGGGCGCGGCCAGCGCGATGACGCCGGTGCTCCTGCTCGCAAGCGAGGAATGGACGCTGGATTCGAAGCGCGAGCCCGGTCCGGTCAAGGTCGGCGACGCGGTGATGACGCTGCGCCGGGTGGCGGCGGAAGGTGCTGCTCCGGCGGATGCTTCCGCATCGGCGGACGAGGAACTGGTGCGCGAACTGTCGGTGCCGCTGCGCCACGGTATTCACGCCCGTCCGGCCGCGCGTTTGCGGCAGGTCGCGACCTCGTTCGATGCCGTCGTGCGCATGGAGATCGCGGGCAAGTCCGCCAGCTTGCGCAGCCCGGTCGGCGTATTGGCGCTGGGGATCAAGCTGGGCGACACTATCTCGCTCCACGCGCGGGGAACGCAGGCCGGTGAAGTGCTCGATGCGCTGGAGGCCCTGATCGCCAGCGGCATGGGCGAACTCGCTCGCGACGACGAACAGCCCGCACCGCAGCCGGTGCGCGCTGCCGTTCCCGCACCCGTCCAGCGCCGCGCCACGGCAATTGCGGCGGACGGTACGCTGGCAGGCGTCGTCGCCGCGCCGGGCGTGGCCGTAGGGCAGGCGGTTCATTATAAACTCGGTGAAATCGAGATTGCCGAAGGTTCGGGCAATCCCGCGACCGAGCGCGCTCTGCTTGGCGCCACGCTGGCGGAACTGCGCGCGAAGATTGCGCAGGAGAGCGAAGGCGCGCCGGATCATGCGGCCTCGATCCTGGCGGCCCATGCGGTCATGCTGGAGGACGAAGACCTCATCGCCGTTGCACATGAAGCCATGGCGAAAGGCGAAAGCGCCGGAGCGGCCTGGCGGTTGGCGATCGGCTCGCAGGTCGATCTCCTGCTGCGTTCGGGCGACGCCCGTCTGGCCGAGCGCGTGAACGACATGCGCGATCTCGAGCGGCAGGTGCTCTCTGCGCTGGTCGGCGGCGATGCCATGGGCTTCGCGCTTCCCGAGAATGCCGTGGTGATTGCCGAAGACCTGCTGCCTTCGCAGCTCATGGCGCTCGATCCCGAGCGGCTGGCGGCGATCTGTCTCGTCAACGGCGGGCCGACTTCGCACGTCGCCATTCTCGCCGCCGGACTCGGCGTGCCGATGCTGGTGGCTATGGGGACCGCGCTTGACGGAATTGCCGAGGGAACGGTTCTGGTCGTCGATGCCGCCGCCGCGCGGCTCGAAACCGGTGCTTCGTCGGAGCGGATCGACGGCGTTCGCGAGCAGCTTGCCACGCAGGCCGCCCGACGTGCCGCCGCGCTCGAAGCCAGGGGGCCGTGCCATACGGCGGACGGCAGCCGGATCGAGGTCTTCGCCAATCTCGGCTCGCTGGCCGATGCCCGTCAGGCCATGGCCAACGGCGCGGAAGGCAGCGGGCTATTGCGCAGCGAGTTCCTCTTCGTGGAGCGCGCCCAGGCGCCGAGCGCGGCGCAGCAGCTGGAGACCTATCAGGCGATCGCCGATGTGCTGGAGGGTCGACCGCTGATCGTGCGCCTGCTCGACATCGGCGGCGACAAGCCCGCGCCGTTCCTGCCGATGGCGCCCGAGGAAAACCCGGCGCTGGGCCTGCGCGGCATTCGCGTCGGCCTCGCCTATCCTGAACTTCTGGAAGCGCAGGTCGAGGCGATCCTCAGCGTGCGGCCTGCCGGGCAGTGCCGGATCATGGTGCCGATGGTTGCCAGCCTGTCCGAACTGCGCGCGGTGCGGGCGGTGGTGGACAGTGTGGCGGCGCGGCTGGGTCTGGCCGAGCCGGTGTCGCTGGGCATCATGGTCGAGACGCCCGCTGCCGCCGCGACTGCCGATATCCTTGCGCGCGAGGCCGATTTCCTTTCGGTGGGGACCAACGATCTCACCCAGTATGCGCTGGCCATGGACCGGGGCAATTCGGCGGTGGCCTCGGCCATCGACGGGCTCCATCCGGCGGTCCTGCGCCTAATCGCGTTGACCTGCGAGGGCGGGGCGCGGCATGGACGCTGGACCGGCGTCTGCGGTTCGCTGGCATCCGATCCGCTGGCGGTGCCCTTGCTGCTGGGCCTCGGCGTGGCGGAGCTTTCCGCGACGCCTGCCCAGGTGCCGGACATCAAGGCGCTGGTGACGGGCCTCGACCTTGAACGCTGCCGAGCGGTGGCCGCGCGGGCGCTGGAATGCGGTTCCGCAGGCGAAGTGCGCGAACTTGTACGGGAAATTCTGAAGGAGCAGGGGGCATGAGGCGCGTTCTCGAAACACTGCAGCCGTTGGGCCGTGCGCTCATGCTGCCGATCGCGGTGCTGCCGGTGGCGGGGCTGCTGTTGCGCCTCGGCCAGCCGGACCTGCTCGACATCGCGCTGCTGAGCGCGGCGGGCGATGCGCTGTTCTCGCACCTCGGCCTGCTGTTCTCGATCGGCGTCGCCACCGGCTATGCGCGTGACGGCAACGGCGCCGCCTGCCTTGCGGGCATCGTCTGCTTCCTCGTCGCCACCGAAGGCGCCAAAGTGATCATGCCGGTGCCGCCGGGCATCGATCCGGCGCTCGCGAAAGACGCTTTCGCAGCGGCGGTGGCCGCAGCCAAGAGCCAGGCCATCGGACGGCTCGACGTACCGATCGGGATCATCTCGGGACTTGTCGGCGGGCTGTTCTACAACCGCTTCTCGGCCATGAAGCTGCCGGAATACCTGGCCTTCTTCGGCGGGCGCCGGTTCGTGCCGATCGTATCGGGTGTAGCCGGTCTGGTCATTGCCAGCGTGGTCGGCTTCGGGTTCCAGCCGATCGTCGTCGGCATCGACGGGGTCAGCCACGGCATCACCGGGCTGGGCGGCTTCGGCCTGTTCCTGTTCGGCCTCATCAACCGGCTGCTGCTGGTGACCGGCCTGCACCACGTCTTCAACAACCTGTTCTGGTTCGTCTTCGGCGATTACAACGGCGCCCACGGGGACATCCGCCGCTTCTTCGCCGGCGATCCTACCGCCGGACCGTTCATGACCGGCTTCTTCCCGGTCATGATGTTCGGCCTGCCCGCCGCCTGCCTCGCCATGTACCGCGCGGCCCGGCCGGAGCGGCGCAAGGCGGTCGGCGGCATGTTCTTCAGCCTCGCGCTGACCTCGCTGCTGACCGGCGTGACCGAGCCGATCGAGTTCAGCTTCATGTTCCTCGCCCCGGTGCTCTACGCGATCCACGCGGTACTGACCGGCGCGGCGATGTGGCTGACCGATGCCTTGGGCATGCACCTCGGCTTCGGGTTCTCGGCAGGCCTGTTCGACTACGTGCTGAATTTCGGCAAGGCGACGCGCCCGCTGCTGCTCGTGCCGGTCGGCCTCGTCTACTTCGCGGTCTACTACGGCGTGTTCTCCTTCGCGATCCGCAAGCTCGACCTCAAGACCCCCGGCCGCGAGGACGAGGATCTTGCAGCACCGGCGGAGGCCGAGGCATCGGCGGAAGCCACGCGCGGTCAGGCCTATCTCGCGGCACTGGGCGGCAGGGACAATCTCGTGGAGGTTTCTGCCTGCACCACGCGCCTGCGCCTTATCATCGCCGATCACGGCGCGGTGGACGAGGCACGGCTGAAGGCGCTAGGCGCGCGCGGCATCGTGCGTCCTTCGGA
Source organism: Novosphingobium sp. (assembly GCF_036820275.1). Classification (GTDB taxonomy): domain Bacteria; phylum Pseudomonadota; class Alphaproteobacteria; order Sphingomonadales; family Sphingomonadaceae; genus Novosphingobium. Next base: position 67,524 of record NZ_DAISLT010000016.1, on the reverse strand, counting down.
CAAGGCGCTTCAGGTGATCCTCGGCCCGGTGGCGGACATCGTCTCGGTCGAAATCCGCGAGGCCATCGCGGCAGGACCTGCGGCGAGCACGCCAGTCGCGAATCTGGGTGCGGCTCCGGTATCGGCCGCTGCCGAAAGCCCGGCGCCGACGCAGCTTCCGGCGAACCTCGTGCAGGCGCTCGGCGGTGAAGGCAACGTGCGCGGCGCGGCACGCTACGGCAATCGCCTGCGGGTCGAACTGGCAGATGCCTCGGTGATTGGGGAAGCGGCGCTCACCGCCGCCGGGGTGCGGGCCATCGGTGCGACTGAAGGCGGGGCGGTACATCTGCTGTTCGCCGCCGCCGACCTCGACCGCATCGCCGCCTGATCGAGCACTGACTTAGCCAGTCAAACACTCGTCATTGCGAGCATAGCGAAGCAATCCAGAGTCGGTCTCATGCCGCTCTGGATTGCTTCGCTATGCTCGCAATGACGAAGGTTGTTGTGCGGCCCGAAAGCGTGAGCGCGGGCGAGATAGGGCCGGACGGCCAGTGATCGGATGCGAAGGCCGGTAGCCGCCCGCGCTTCGTCATTTGCACGAAGCGCGGGCGGCTTGAATCAGGCCGAAACGTAGACCCTGCCGGTCAGCCCGCTGGAGCTGCCGTCCGCCGCCTGGATCAGGACGACGAGGGTTCGCGCGCCATTGCCTGCGGGGATGGCCGCCGTCAGGTCTCCCGGAGCTGCACTGGCCTTGCGTGCGACGAGCTTGCCGTCGAGCCAGATTTCCGCCGCGCCGGTGACTTCGCCGAAGTGCAGCGTACCGCCTTGGGCACCCACCTTCCTCCACGGCGTGAACCGGGTGCGATAGCTGCGCCATCCGGCATTTCCGGCAGGCGCGGCTGCGCCGGATCGCACGAAGTCCCACGAATTGTTGTCGCCGTCCACGGGGGCCAGAGCCGGATCGGGCTTCTGCGCGAACAGGGCGGAACGGCGCCAGTCGGTGATCGGCATTTCCGCCGGGACGACCGGGACTTGCGCTCGCGGCTGCCGGGGCGCGCGGGCGAGGCTAAGACGCGCTGAACGCAGGCCGCTCGTGCTTGCCTCCAGCGTCAGCCGCTGGCCGCTGGCATCGCCTTCGACGATGACTTGCGCGAGGCCGTTGAACAGCGCGCGTTTGCTGCCCTTCTCGCTCGCGTGGTCGTTCGGATTGCCGTTGCCGAGGCCGATGATCCGCCCCCCGGAGATCCGGAATTCGACCGGTAGGTTCGCCGTCGGTACATGGCGTCCGCGCGCATCCACGCAGTCCACGGTGATCGCCTGCACGTCCTCGCCGTCGCTGGCGAGGGCCTGCCGCGCAGGCGTCAGGCGCAGCGCGACCGGCGCGCCCACGGTCTCATGCACCGCGCTGGCGACGACCTTGCCGTCCCGCAGCGCGAGGGCTTCGATCCGGCCGGGGCGATAGGGCACCTGGAAGGTGTGGCCCATGATCCGGTCGGCGGCGGGTACGCGCTCGATCACTTCGCCGTTGAGGCGCAGTTCGATGGCCTCGGCATTGGTGATCGCGAAGATTTCCAGCGTCTGGCCCTCTCGTCCGGGCCAGGTCCAGTGGGGCGCCAGCCAGATCACCGGGGCATCCTCGCGCCAGTGGGCGGAATGGATGCCGAAAGCGGTCTTGGGGAAGCCGCAGAGGTCCATCACGCCGAAGAAGCTGCTGGTCGAGGGCCAGGCATAGGGCGTCGGTTCGCCGTGGTAGTCGAAGCCGGTCCAGACGAAGCCACCCGCCACGAAAGGCCGCTCGGCGATCATCTTCCAGGTCTCGCGGTGGGTCGCGCCCCAGGAGGCGGCTTCCTTGTCGAACGAGGTGATCACCTGCTGCCCCGGGATGGACTCAAAAGCCCCCCGCGTTTCGTAGGCGCTGGTGTCCTCCGAACTGGTGATCGGCTTGTCTGGGTGCAGGGCGTGGAACTTGTCGTAGTCGGCCTGGTAGTAGTTGAAGCCCATGACATCGACGACGGTGGAGACATTCTCCGGGTTATAGAACGATCCGTTCATCGCCGCCGTCACCGGGCGCTGGGTGTCGAGTTCGCGGACGGCCTTGCGCATTCGGCGGACCATCTCGACGCCCGCATGGGTGCCTTGCATCGGCTCCTCGTTGAACACCGACCAGAGCACGATCGAGGGGTGGTTGCGGTCTCGTCGGACCATCCATTCGAGCTGCGCCAGATAGTCCGGCGCGGGGTTGAACAGGCGGTTCTCGCCCATGACCACGAAGCCCAGTCGGTCGCACCAGTCCAGCACTTCCTTGGCGGGGGCATTGTGCGACATGCGGATGGCGTTGCAGCCCGTCGCCTTCAGGCGTTGCAGCCGCCAGAGCGCCAGCGCGTCGGGGATCGCGGTGCCGACGCCGGTGTGGTCCTGGTGGATGCACACGCCCTTGAGCTTGGTCTCGACCCCGTTGAGGATCATGCCGCGCGCCGGATCGAAGCGAACGGTGCGGAAGCCGATGAACTGGCGCCGCGTATCGACGACTTTGCCTTCGTGCAGCAGGTCGACCTCGACGCTGTAGAGCACCGGGCTGTCGGGCGACCAGAGCTTGACCGCGCCGGGGTTCAATTCGGCGGAGACCTTCGCCTGTTCGAGCGGGGCGATCGATGTGCTGCCCGTCGTGCGGTGGATTTCACGGCCGTCGGGATCGAGCAGGCGTGCGGCAATCTCGGCCTGTCCCGCGTCTTCGCCGACGTTCGACAGGCCGACTTCCACCGGCACGCGCCAGCTGCCGTCTCCCTGATGGACCGGATCGCAGTAGACCCCGTCCGTCTCGATCGACAGGGCAGGGCGGCTGACCAGCCAGACGTGGCGATAGAGCCCGGCACCTTCGTACCACCAGCCCTCGCGCGCGGTGGCGTCGACGCGCACGGCGATCCAGTTCACCTCGTCGCCGAAGCGGGCGAAGGGGGTAAGATCGACGATGACGCTGCTGTAGCCCGACCACGAATGGGCCACTTCGCTGCCGTTCACCCAGATCGTGGCGAGCGTGGCGATACCGTCGAAATGCAGTTCGAGGCGGCGGCCCTTCTGGCTCTCGTCCAGTCGCAACAGGCGGCGATACCAGCCGATCCCGCGCGGGCGGTAGCCCTGCGAGACATTGGCGCTTTCGCTCACATCCTGCGCGATGGCCCAGTCATGCGGGAGATCGACGGCTTGCCAGTCGGAATCGTCGAAGGCGAGCGCCGCCGCACCGCGCGCGTTGCCCGCCTTGACCGAGAGGTAGGTGGCATTGTGGTCGGCCGGTTCGGCAACCGTGACATCGCCTTCGTGGAAGCGCCAGCCGCGTTCGAGCAGGGCGCGCGAAGGGTCGGTTTCGGGCAGGCGCGGCGAGGGGCCGGCAAGCGGAGCGGGCATCGGCAGCCCGTCCGGCATGCCCGGTCCGAATTGCGGGGCAGGGGCCGCGAGGGTGGAAGTCGAAAGGGCAGGCAGCAGGGTGGCGACGGCGCCGGTAGAGGCGCCGCGCAGCAGCAATTCGCGTCTTTTCATGAACCCTCGATCAGCTCGGCAACGAAGTCGTAGGAGTCGCCGCGGTAGTAGGAGCGGGTGAATTCGACGATGCGCCCGTCTCGCAGGAAGCCGTGGCGCTCGATCAACAGTCCGGCATGACCGGACTCGACGCCCAGCATCTTGGCATGCTCGGTGCCGAAGGGCACGGCGCGTAGCCGCTGGAGCGCGCGAACCGGACGATTGCCGCTCTTTTCCAGCGCGCTGTAAAGCGAATCTCCAACCACATCGAGGCTGGCGAGACAGTACCCGGCGATCGTCGAGATTTCGAGCGCGAGCGGTTCGTCGTCGGCATAGCGGATGCGGGTGAAGCGCAGCACGGTGCTGCCGGGCGCGAGGCCCAGCGCCATCGATTCCTCGGGATTGACCGCGCCGGTCATGCGCGAGACCCAGGCGCTGGAAGCCCGCTTGCCGCGCGCGGCCATGTCCTCACTGAACGAGGTCAGCTTGGAGAAGCTCTTTTCCACGCGGGAGGCAACGAAAGTGCCCGCGCCGCGCCGCCGCGTCAGCAGGCCTTCCTCCACCAGTCCCGCGATCGCCTTGCGCACGGTGATGCGCGAGACGTCGTATTCGATGGCAAGGTTGCGCTCCGGCGGAATCGCCTCATTCTGGTCGAGCACGCCTTCGGATATCGCATCGCGGATCAGCTGCTGGAGCTGGATGTAAAGCGGCGCAGCATTGTCTTCGCGCAGACGACCAATCCGGTCGGAAAATGACATTCGATCCCCCTTCGGCCCATTCTCTGGGAATGGCTTTACATTGGTCCTGTCAGGCTGACAATCGCAGCAAATGGTCGCAATTCAACCTCAATTTGCAGGAAAGGAATAAGACCTATTGCGGGAAAGGATATATTTTGGTTACCTATCTGCTCAAGGTACAAGACAATGAGGGGCAGCGATGGGCACCAGAACCAAGGGACAGCAGGCGTTTCGGGCGAGCGCCATGGCGACCGCGTCGATCCTTGCGGCGCTGGCTTTGTCGGCGCCTGCGCAGGCGCAGTCCTCTTCCCTTCCGCTGACGCCCTGGCCCGCTTCGGTGGAGCAGGGTAGCGGCAAACTGGTCGTCGCTTCGGGATCGGCGGTCGCGGTTCCCCCCGGCGACGCGGATGCGGCCGAGGCGGCAAAGCTCCTTGTCGATCATGCCAGGCGCGCGAACGGCCTTGTGCTCACGGCCGGTTCCATGGCGGCGGCGCCGATCCGCTTCGAGCGCGATCCCGCAATCTCCGGCGCCGAGGCCTACCAGCTGACGGTTACGCCGAGCGGCGCGGTCATTGCCGCTTCGGGCAAGTCCGGCTTCGTCTACGGCGCGATGACGCTGATGCAGTTGCTGACGGCCGATGCGGGTGCAGCGGGCAAGAGCGCCGCGATTCCCGTGCTCACCATCCAGGATTCGCCGCGCTTCGCCTGGCGCGGGGTGATGGTCGATCCCTGCCGCAACTTCCAGCCGATCGAATCCGTCTATGCCATCGTCGACCGCATGGTCGAGGTGAAGCTCAACACCCTGCACTTCCACCTTTCCGACGATCAGGGCTGGCGCTTCGAGGTCAAGCGCTACCCCGAACTCACCCGCACCGGCGCCTGGCGCAATGGGCCCGACACCGGCCACGGTCCCGGCGCGCGGAGTGGCGGGTTCTACACGCAGGAGCAGCTCAAGGCGCTTGTCGCCTATGCTGCCGCGCGCGGCATTACCGTCGTGCCCGAGATCGACCTTCCCGGACATGCGCAGGCGCTCGTGGCGGCTTATCCTGAACTCGGTGTGCCGGGTTCCCGGCCCGAAGTGTCGAACGGCTGGGGCATCTTCCCCTGGCTGTTCAACCCGAACGATGCGGGCATGACGTTCGTGCGCAATGTGCTGGACGAGCTGATGGAGGTGTTCCCCTCGGAGTACATCCACCTCGGCGGCGACGAGGCGGTCAAGGACCAGTGGGAACGCTCCCCCGAAGTCCAGTCGCAGATGCGCAAGCTCGGCATCAAGAGCGAGAACGCGATGCAGAGCTGGATGATCGACCAGTTCGGCGCCTATCTCGCGCAGCACGGCCGCCGCCTGATCGGCTGGGACGAGATTCTCGAAGGCGGCCTCCCCGCTTCCGCTTCGGTGATGAGCTGGCGCGGCGAGAAGGGCGCGGTCGATGCCGCCAATGCCGGGCATGACGTGGTGCTCTCGCCCGCGCCGACGCTCTATCTGGACAATCTGGAATCCACCCTGCCGGACGAGGCGCCGGGGCGCATCTCGATCCAGTCGATGGAAACCGTCTATCGTTACGATCCGATGCCCAAGGGGATCGATGCGGCCAAGGCGAAGCACGTCATGGGCGTGCAGGGCAATGCCTGGAGCGAGTACATCGTCACGCCGTGGCAGTTGCAGCACAAGCTGTTCCCGCGCGTGGGCGCCATCGCCGAAACCGCGTGGTCGCCGCCGGTCACGGGCGCGAAGGACTATGCGGGCTTCCTCGCGCGCCTGACGCCGCAGATCCGGCGCTGGAAGCAGGAAGGCTTCGAAGTGTCCGACAGCGCCTTCGGCGTGGCCTTCACGCCGACGCAGGCGCGCGGCGCGGCACTCGATGCCAAGAGCATCGGCGTGGCGCTGGCGACGCAGGCGCCTTACGGCACGATCCGCTACACGCTGGACGGCAAGGCGCCCGGCGCGAAGTCTCCCGCTTACGCCAAGGCGCTTGCCGTGAAGCCGGGCACGGTCGTCACTGCGGCCAGCTTCGCGCCGGACGGCTCGCCGCTCTCCGCGCCGCGCCGCTACGATACCGCGCGCGAGACGCTGCTGACCTCGACCTCCTCGTCGCTCACCGCCTGCCCGCGCGGCTCGCAGGGACTGCGCATTCCGCTGAACGCCGATGCGACGAGCAACGGCCCGGCCTATAACGTCAATATCTTCGACACCTGCCAGGCCGACGATCATGCGCCGCTGGCCCATGCGAAGTCGATCACGGTCTCGGTCGCGCGCCCGCCGCGCAACTGGGGGCTGGTGCACGAGGAATCGGCAGTGATCCGGCACTATGCCGTGACCACGCACGGCGAACTCGTCATCAGCGCAAATTGCCGTGCGGCGGAAAAGAAGGCCGACAGCAAGCAGAAGGAGCATGCGCCGATGCCGGGCGCGACGGTGCTCGCCACGTTCCCGCTGCCGGACCCGAAGACCGCGCCGCAGCAGTTCACCTTTACCGCAGCACTGCCCGATCGTCCCGAACTTGGGGACGAGACGGACGTCTGCTTCCAATTCACATCGCCGCTGTCCGATCCATTCTACGCGGTTGAAAAAGTCGTTTACGGGGAGAAGGCGAAGTGAAGTTCGCAAGTAAGGCATTGGCGCTCTGGCTCGCAGGCGTTTCGGGCGCGGTCATGGCGGAGCCGCCGGCGGTTACCTCGCTGGATGGCGACTGGCAGGTCCGCGTCGCGCCGAGCGATGCCGATGCCGTGAAGGCCCATCCCAAGGCGGCGCGCTGGTTCCGCGCGCAAGTGCCCGGCACCGTCCAGCAGGACCTGATCGCCACGCGCCAGGTGCCGGATCCTTTCCTTGGCACCAACGAGGCGGCGATTCAGTGGGCGGGCCTGACCGATTGGGAACTGCGCCGCACGCTGGACGTGAGCGCCGAGGCCATGGGCCGCGACAATCTCGACCTCGTGTTCGACGGGCTGGATACCTTCGCCACCGTGTTCATCAACGGCAAGCAGGTGCTCAAGGCCGACAACGGACACCGGCAGTGGCGCGTCGCCGCCAAGGCGTTCCTGAAGCAGGGCCGCAACGAGATCCTCGTGCGCTTCGCCTCGCCGATCCGCACCTTGCAGCCGATGGTCCTGGCCGAAGCGCACCCGCTGCCGGGCGAATACGATTCCGCCTTCGGGGATGAGCCGAAGGGCAAGCAGACTTCCGCCTATATCCGCAAGGCCAAGTACCATTACGGGTGGGACTGGGGCCCGCGCATCGTCAACCAGGGCATTTCCGGGCCGGTGCGTCTGGAAGCCTGGGACGAAGCGCGGCTCGGCGCCTTCGAGGTCGTGCAGGAAGCGCTCGGCAAGGACGAGGCGCGACTGGTCGCGAAGTTCCGTGTCGTCGCCGACAGGCCGGGCAAGGCGCGCTTCTCCGCGCGCGTGACCGGACCGGACGGGCAGGCGCTCGCGCCGGTCGAGCGCGAAGCCTCGTTCGGCGCAGGCGAAAGCTTTGTCACCGTGCCGCTCACCGTTGCTGCGCCGAAGCGCTGGTGGCCGGTCGGCTATGGCGATCAGCCGCTCTACAAGGTTGCGGGCGAGATCGTCTCGGGCGCGGGCGCAGGAGCCAAGGCCGCGCGCAGCGTGGGTCTGCGTGAGGTCGAACTCGTGCGCGGGGACGGCGCTTTCGGCTTCCGCGTCAACGGCGTGACGGTCTTCGCCAAGGGCGCGAACCTCATTCCCTTCGACATGTTCCCCTCGCGCGTCACCGACGCGAAGATGCAGTCGCTGCTGGAGGATTCTCGCGCGGCGAACATGAACATGATCCGCGTCTGGGGCGGCGGCTACTATCTGCCGGACAGCTTCTACGACATGGCGGACCGCATGGGCCTGATGGTCTGGCAGGACTTCATGTTCGGCGGTGCGGTGCCTCCCGCCGACGTGGCCTACCGCGAGAACGTGCGGATCGAGGCGGAGCAGCAGGTCGAGCGGCTCGGCTCGCACCCCTCCATCGTGATCTGGGCGGGCGGTAACGAAGTGCTCTCCGGCTGGGAGACCTGGAGCGACCGCAAGGCGTGGAAGAAGGCTGTCGGCCCCGACGAACACGAGCGCATGGCCACATCCATGACGGTGCTGTTCGACCGCGTGCTGCGCAAGGCGGTGACCGACCATTCGCCGACGACGCCTTACTGGCCCGGCTCGCCTTCGACCGACTACGAAGGCCCGGTCGATACCGATGCGGCGGGCGACCGCCATTTCTGGGATGTCTGGTCCGGCTCCAAGCCGGTCGAGAACTACACGCTGTCGTGCCCCCGTTTCATGTCGGAATACGGCTTCCAGGCGATGCCGGTCATGGCGACGATCCGCGGCTTCGCCGGTGATGCGGCGCAGGCACCGGACAGCCCGGTGATGAAGGCGCACCAGAAGTTCCTCGCAGGCGAGGGCAACGAGCGCCTGAAGTTCTATCTCGACGCAAGGCTGCGTCCGGCGAAGGATCTGGCGGACTTCGTCTACCTGACGCAGGTCAATCAGGCGCAGGCGATCGACATGGCTGCCCGCCATCACCGCGCCTGTGCGCCGGTGACGCTGGGTTCGCTCTACTGGCAGCTCAACGATGTCTGGCCCTCGATCTCGTGGGCGAGCGTGGACTATGACGGCCGCTGGAAGCTGCTGCACTACGCCGCGCGGCGCTTCTTCGCACCGCAGGCGGTGGTGGCCGAGCACAAGAGCGGCGCGACCAAGGTAAGCTTCGCGTCGGACGCGACCAGCCCGGTCGCGGCGGAGTGGCGCCTGACCGGCTATGCCATGGACGGCACGAAGCTGGGCGAAGCGGGCGGGGCGGTGACGCTGGCGCCGACGACCGCCACGTCCGTTCCCGATGTGCCGGACGCGCAAGTCTTCGCGAGCGCTCCGGCAGAGGCGAGCTATGCGGTGGCGGAACTGGTGATCGGCGGGAAGACCGTCTCACGCCAGATCGTCGAGCGCGCCTTGCCCAAGGCCATGGCCTATCCCGCGCCGGGCCTCTCCATGAACTGGGATGGCAAGGCGGTGACGATCACCGCGAAGGCGCTGGCCCGCGCGGTCATGCTCGATTTCGGCGCTGTGGACGCACAAGCCTCTGACAACGGTTTCGACCTGCTGCCGGGTGAGAGCGTGCGGATCGAGATCACCTCCAAGGCCGATGCGGCGGCCCTGCGCAAGGCGCTGGTGCTGCGTACCCTGGCGGGAGACAAGTGATGAAGCCGCTGTTCCCGATCACCCTCGCCATGGTTCTGGCCGCGCCCTCGGTGGCCGCTCAGGACCTGTCGGGCGAAGCCGATCCCGCCGTATTGGCCGCCATCGCCAAGGCCGATCTGGCCGAGAAGGCCGACCAGCTCCAGAGCACCGCCCCCGCCGCCAAGGCCATGGGGCTTCCCGCCTACGACTGGTGGAACGAGGGGCTGCACGGTCTTGCCCGCAACGGCGTCGCCACGGTGTTCCCGCAGGCGGTCGGCCTTGCCGCGACGTTCGATCCGGCGCTGATGGAGAAAGTCGGCACCGTCGTCTCGACCGAGGCGCGCGCCAAGTTCAACGCCAAGCCCGTGGGCGCCGACCGGCGCATCTACGAAGGCCTGACGATCTGGTCGCCGAACATCAATATCTTCCGCGACCCGCGCTGGGGGCGGGGGCAGGAGACTTACGGCGAGGACCCGTTCCTCACCGGGTCGCTGGCGGTCGGCTTCATCAAGGGCCTGCAAGGCCCCGATCCGTTGCACCCCCGCGTGATCGCGACGCCCAAGCACCTCGCCGTCCATTCCGGTCCGGAGGCCGGGCGTGACAGTTTCGATGTGGACGTCAGCCCGCAGGACCGCGAGGCGACGTATCTGCCCGCCTTCCGCAAGGCCGTGACCGAGGCGAAGCCGCTCTCGCTGATGTGCGCCTACAACTCGACGCATGGCGTGCCGGTCTGCGCCGATAGCGCGCTGCTGAACGATACGTTGCGCGGCGACTGGGGCTTCAAGGGCTTCGTCGTGTCGGACTGCGATGCGGTGGCGAACATCTGGATGTTCCACAATTACCGCTACGATGCCGCCGAGGCTTCGGCTGCGGCGATCAAGGCGGGGACCGACTTCGACTGCGGCACGACCTATGCCGCGCTTACCCAGTCGGTCGCGCGCGGCCTGCTGACCGAAGCCGAAGTCGACCGCGCGCTCGCCCGCTCGCTGGAAGCCCGCTACAAGCTGGGCATCGCGTTCGGGGCAAGCAATCCGTGGGCGAAGATCAAGCCCTCCGAGGTCAACACCCCCGCGCACCGCGCTCTCGCGCTTGAAGCCGCGCGCAAGTCGGTGGTCCTGCTCCAGAACGAGAACGGCCGCCTGCCGCTGAAGGCCGGAACCCGCCTCGCCGTGATCGGCACCAATGCCGATGACCTGTCGGTGATCGAGGCCAACTACCACGGCACCGCAGCCGATCCGGTGACGCCGCTGGAAGGCATCCGCCGCCAGTTCGGCGCGGCGAACGTCGCTTATGCGCAAGGCTCCGTGCTGGCCGAGGGCGCGCCGGTCGTGGTGCCGGAAACCGCGTTTTCGGCGGACGGCAAGCCCGGTCTGCGCGCCGAATATCTCGACATGTCGGGCAAGCGCGTGTTCGTGCGGCAGGATCGCCGCGTGGACTTCAACCTGACCCGCACCGCGCCCAAGGGGCTGGATGCAAAGGGCTTCAAGGTCCGCTGGAGCGGCTCGCTGGTGCCGCCGGGAGCGGGCACCTATCGCCTCGCGCTCGACATTCCGGCCTGCTGGAAGGACTGCACGCGTCATGACGACGTGCGCCTGAGCGTGGGCGGCAAGCAGCTCCACGCCGGCGTGCTCGGCAAGCAGCGGGTCGAATTCGACGTCACCCTCGATGGCACGTCGCAGCCGATCAGCCTCGAACTCGACCACTACGGCGAGGACGAGGGGCTGCGCCTCATGTGGCTTCCTCCCGCAGAGGTTCAGCAGGCGGAGGCCGTGAAGGCGGCTTCGCAGGCGGACGTGGTGGTCGCCGTGCTCGGCCTCTCGCCCGATCTCGAAGGCGAGGCGCTTCAGGTACAGGTGCCGGGCTTCGTCGGCGGCGACCGCAGCGACATTGCCTTGCCCGAGCCGCAGGCGGAACTGCTGGCGGCTCTCCATGCCACCGGCAAGCCGGTTATCGTCGTGCTCACCAACGGCAGCGCGGTCTCGGTCGATCCGGCCATGGCCGATGCCGTGATGACCGCGTGGTATCCGGGCGAGGCGGGCGGCACTGCCATTGCCGAAACGCTCGCCGGGACCAACAATCCCTCGGGCCGCCTGCCGGTGACGTTCTACAAGTCCACCAGCGACCTGCCTGCCTTCGTCGACTATTCGATGAAGGAGCGCACGTATCGCTACTTCACCGGCAAGCCGCTCTGGGGCTTCGGCCATGGCCTGAGCTATACGACTTACGGCTACGAAGGCGCCAAGGTCTCCGCACCCGCACTCGGCCAGCCCGTCACGGTCACGGCTACCCTGCGCAACCTCGGGACCATGGCGGGCGAAGAAGTGGTGCAGGCCTATGTCGTACCGCCGGTGATCGAGCCGCGCCCGATCATGACGCAGGGCGTATTGCAGCGCCAGCTTGCCGCTTTCACGCGCGTTCCGCTGGCGGCGGGCAAGTCGCGGGAAGTCTCGCTGACGATCGATCCGCGCAGCCTCTCGGTCGTGGACCGCCGGGGCACGCGCAAGGTCGTGCCGGGCGACTACAAGGTGTGGATCGGCGGCGGCCAGCCGGGTGACGGCGCGGGCGCATGGGTCTCGTTCACCCTGACCGGACAGGCACAGGAGCTGCCGAAGTGATGACTAAGACGAACCTCGACCGCCGCAGTACGCTGGCCGGTGCCATGACGGGCGCTGCCGCGCTTGCCCTTCCGGCCACCGCCCGCGCGGCGACCATTCCCATGCCGCAGGGCGGGGGGCGTCCGCCGGTCTCGGAGCGCCGCTACGTCAGCCGCGCGGTGGAGGCCGAGATCGACCGCGTATCGCGCAAGATCGCCGATCCCAAGCTGCGCGCGATGTTCGTGGGCTGCTATCCGAACACGCTCGACACCACGGTCTACATGGACACGGTCGACGGCCGTCCGGATGCGTTCGTCATCACCGGCGACATTCCCTGCCTCTGGCTGCGGGACAGCACCGCGCAAGTGCTGCCCTACCTTCATCTGGTGAACAAGGACCCGGCGCTGACTGCGCTGTTCCGGGGCCTGATCGCCCGCCAATCGCGCTCGATCCTGATCGACCCTTACGCCAACGCCTTCATGCGCGATCCTTCGGCCAAGACCGACCTGTCGTGGGCGCTGAAGGACCAGACCGAGATGAAGCCCGGCGTCGCCGAACGCAAATGGGAGATCGACTCGCTCTGCTATGCGATGCGGCTCGGCTTCCGCTACTGGCGCCAGACGCGGGACAAGCTGCCCTTCGACCAGACCTGGGCCGAGGCTTCGCGCGCCTGCGTCCGCACCTTGCGCGAACAGCAGCGCAAGGGCTCGCCCGGACCCTATCGCTTCCTGCGCACCAGCAACCGGCCGACCGAGACCATGCAGCTCGACGGCTGGGGCGCGCCGAGCCGTTCAGTCGGGCTGATCCACTGCGGTTTCCGGCCTTCGGACGATTCCTGCACCTATCCGTTCCTGATCCCGGCCAACCTCTTCGCGGTGACATCGCTGCGCGAGATGGCCACCGTTGCCGAGCAGGCGCGCGGCGACACGGCGCTCGCCGCCGACGCCCGCGCCCTGGCGGACGAGGTGGAAGCGGCGCTGCGCCAGTGGGGCACGATGCTGCTGCCGGACGGCCGCCGGGTCTGGGCCTATGAGGTCGACGGCTTCGGCAACGCGATGTTCATGGATGACGCCAACGTCCCCTCGCTGCTGGGTCTCGCCTTCCTCGAATGTGTGCCGGAAACCGATCCGCTCTGGAAAGCCACGGCGGATGCCTGCTGGTCGGATGCGAATCCCTACTTCTTCCGGGGATCGAAGATCGAGGGCATCGGCGGGCCGCATGTCGGGCTTGGGCAAGTCTGGCCGATGAGCCTGATCGTGCGCGCACTGTCGAGCAGCGACCCGCAGGTGATCCGCGCGATGCTGCGCATGCTGCGCGATACCGACGGCGGCACCGGCTTCATCCACGAGGCGGTGGACAGCAACGACCCGTCTAAATTCACGCGTGACTGGTTCGCCTGGGCCAACGGCCTCTTCGGCGAACTTCTGGTCAAGCTGGCCGATACCCGGCCCGATCTGCTTTCCGCGCCGCTCTGACGCGCGCGTTTAAAGGACTTAACGATGGACTTCTCCCGCCGCCGTTTCCTCGCCGCTTCCGCCGTTGCCTCGGCTGCGCTGGGCGCCGATGCCGCGCAGGCCGCGCGCCGCGCCGCCGGTGAAGTGGCCGCGCCGCAGCCTTCCGGCGCCGTCCCCTCGGCTCGGCAGTGGAACTGGCATGCCCACGAGATGTACGCTTTCGTGCATTTCGCCATGAACACCTTCACCGACAAGGAATGGGGCTACGGCGACGAGGACCCCAAGTGGTTCAACCCGACCGACTTCAACGCCGACCAGATCGTCGCGGCGGCCAAAGTGGCAGGGATGCGCGGCGTCATCCTGACCGCCAAGCACCATGATGGCTTCTGCCTCTGGCAGACCCAGCTTACTGAGCATTCGATCCGCAACAGCCCCTACAAGCAGGGCAAGGGCGATATCGTCGCGGAAATGTCGGAAGCCTGCCGAAAGGCGGACATGCTGTTTGGCCTCTACCTCTCGCCCTGGGATCGCAACCACGCGGAGTACGGCCGCCCGGCCTATATCGACTACTATCGCAAGCAGCTCACCGAACTCTGCACCCGCTATGGCAAGCTGTTCGAAGTCTGGTTCGACGGGGCCAACGGCGGCGACGGCTACTACGGCGGCGCGCGCGAGGCGCGCAAGATCGACGCGCCGAAGTATTACAACTGGCCCTCGATCGTGAAGCTGGTCCACGAACTCCAGCCCGACGCCTGCACGTTCGACCCGCTCGGCGCCGATGTGCGCTGGGTCGGCAACGAGGACGGTGTGGCGGGCGATCCCTGCTGGCCGACGATGCCGAACGTGCCTTACGAACAGGACGTGGGCAATTCGGGCCTGCGCGGCGGTGAGATCTGGTGGCCGGCGGAAACCGACGTCTCGATCCGTCCCGGCTGGTTCTACCACGCGGACGAGGACTCCAAGGTCAAGAGCCCGGCGCGGCTGATCCGTCTCTACGACGAATCCGTGGGGCGCGGCACCAATCTCAACCTGAACCTGCCGCCCGACCGCCGGGGCCGGATCGCCGATCAGGACGTGAAGATCCTGAAGTCGTTCGGCGATGCGATCCGCGCGACGTTCGCGAAGGACCTCGCGCAGGGTAGCGTGGCGCATGCCAGCGCCTCGCGCGGCAGCCGGTTTGCGCCCGCCAATGTCACGGACGGTCAGCGCGAGACTTATTGGTCCACGCCGGATGCCGTGCTCACCCCCACGCTGACGCTGGACCTTGCGCCGGGCACGCGCTTCGATGTGGTGCGTCTGCGCGAATTCCTGCCGCTCGGCGTTCGCGTCACCCGCTTCGCAGTCGAGGCGGAGATCGACGGGCAGTGGCAGCGCCTTGCCGAGAAGGAATGCATCGGTGCCCAGCGCATCATCCGCCTGCCGCAGCCGATCGCGCCGCGCCGGGTGCGGCTGGTCGTTCTCGAAGGCAGTGCGGCTCCGGCGATCTCGGAATTCGCGCTGTTCGCCAGCGTCGCGCCGGTGGACGTCCCGGCGATTGTCTCGACCGATCCGACCGTGCTCGACACCACGAAATGGACGATCGTCGCGGCCAGCGCGCCGGGCGCCGAACGCCTGCTCGACAACGACGCGGCGACGATCTGGAAGCAGCCCGCGCCCCAATCCGGCAAGCCTGCAAGCGTGACCGTCGATCTTGGCACGCGCACCCCGCTGGCCGGTTTTACGCTCACGCCGTCGCGGCAGGTCATGGCCGATTCCGCGCCGCCCAAGGGCTACGTTGCGGAGACCAGCCTCGACGGCAAGACCTGGAAGCGCGCCGTCGCGGGCGAGTTCGGCAATATCGCCTATGCCCTCGCCACCCAGCGGATCGCTTTTTCCAAGCCGGTGGAATCGCGTTACCTGCGCCTTACGTTCGCCGAAACCGCGCTTCCGGCCGGGAATCTCGCCGTGGCGGGGATCGGCGGCTTCGTGGCGCGATGAGGCAAAGGGACATGTCCTGACGACAGTCAGGGCATGTCCTTGATCAGCCGATAGAAGTAGTAGTCCGTCCCGTCGCGCCCGTGTTCGACGAGGATCCTGACATCGATGCGAAGTCCGAGCTTTCGGAAGATGCGCAGAACGACATCCCGGTCGTGCTGGATGGTATGGGGCGCAGGCGCCTGTTGCAGCAATCGCCTTGCCGTTCGCCGGAAGCCGAGCAGGTATCGCGTCGCGAAACGGCGCAGGCCGTTCGGTCCCTTTAACAGCAGGTCCGACGTGGGGACCTTGTGGCGGATACCCACGATAAGGTAGCGGTTTGAGACCCGGCGCAGTTCCCCGAGTACGTCCTCGAGCCCGCGCGCATCCACCCAGTTGAGGAAGCGGCTGCTGAGCGCGCAGTCATAGGTATCGTCGCCGTCCGGGATGGCGCGGATGTCGCCGGGTTGCAGGGAACAGTCGGTCCAGCCCGTTGCACCGTTTCCGCGCAGTTCTTCCAGTTCGTCGACTTCGTCCAGCTTCTCGCGCGCGGCTTTCAGCATGTCGGGCGAAATGTCGCGGCCCACGACCTTGATGCCGCGCTTGTGATAGAACTTGAGAAACCGCCCGGTTCCCACCGGCATGTCCAGCACGGTGGCGCCGGGAGGAATGACCCGCAGGAGTTCGCCCACGGCGCTGTCTTCGCCCAGCCATTTCGTGGTGGGTGCGCGCCGGGCATCGTAACCTGTCGCGGCCGCGCCGGTATAGGCGGTGCTCAAAGCCTGGAAATCCATCAATTGCCCTCCTGCTGAAGAACCCTGTTCCGCAAAAACTCCGCAACTTGCTCGGCCGCTTCCGGCAGATCGGCTTCGCCATCGACTTCAAGCACGGGCACTCCGCGGGCGCGCAGCAGTTCGGCGCCAAGCTGGAAGGCTTCGGCGGCGCTTGTCGTGGCGGCATGAAGTTCGCTCGGCGAAAGATCGGTGTGGGCATTGATCCTGCGCTCCCGACCGCGCAGTCGCTCCACGACCACTTCGGGGCGCGCCGTCACCACGACGACGGCGCCGGGCTTTGGAACGGAAGAGAAATAGGCTTCCCGCAACTGGCGCGCACAAGTCCATCCTTTCTGGACGAGAGCGTCCTGCTGGAGAATCTGCACGGCGCCGGGAAGGCGGTTCCAGAGGTGCAGGTCGCGCAAGTGTTCCAGCATGATCGGCAGGCGC
The DNA here is from genome assembly GCF_036820275.1 of Novosphingobium sp. Classification (GTDB taxonomy): domain Bacteria; phylum Pseudomonadota; class Alphaproteobacteria; order Sphingomonadales; family Sphingomonadaceae; genus Novosphingobium. Next base: position 50,896 of record NZ_DAISLT010000016.1, on the reverse strand, counting down.
GCGAACCGGGCGAATGCATCGCCGACGCCCGTTCGCGCCAGTTCGATGCAGCATTCCAGAAAGTCTGCCTGGCTGCGCAGGGTATGGCGGAACGAGTCTTCCATGGAGGTCACGGCCAGTCGCCGGGCATAGACTTCACCGATCCGCGGCAACCGGAAGGCCGAGCGATAGGAGATCCGGCGCAGCGGACTTACCCGGTCCAGGTTCGCCATGGCCGCGAGCAGCCTGCCCTCCTGTACGGTGCGATAGCTGTGCCGGCGTTCCAGCCGCGTCTGGACGGCGTGGTAGATGGCGGATTTCCCGACGCCGGGAGGCCCCACGAATTCGATCTGCCGCTCGGATCCGGGAAATGCCGGAGCCTTCGCCGGTGGCGTTTCCGCACGGGGAATGGACGAGTGTTTCACTCTCGCATCCTTGAATCTGGAGGGATGCCCATGGCTTCGCCGGGGCATCGGGACAGGCGCGCTTCCGCAAGCACCGCCTTTTCAACCAAAAAGGTAGAGAATAAAAAATCGCGGTCAATCTACCCGGAAGGGGTAGAGCGGCGCGTGCTTTCGCGCTCCCAGTAAGGCGGATCTCCGAAGCTTCTGCGCAGGCTTTCGGCCAGGGCGCGGATCTTGGCAGCGGCGCCGTGATCCCGCGGATAGGCCAGGAAAAGTTCGGCCCCTTCCGCCTGCAGCCCGATGTCGATTTCGACCAGCGATCCCTCGGCGAGGGCTTCGTGGACGAAGAAGCTGGGCAGCAGGGCGATACCCAGGCCCGCCGCCGCGGCATCGCGCATCACCAGGCCGTTGTTGACCCTGAGTCCCGCCTGGGGACGAATCACCGACCAGCCGGTCGACGTGGCGAAGCGCCAGTCGCCGGTGCGGTTGGAGTAGAGGATGCCCTTGTGTCCTTCCAACTGCGCGAGCGAAGCAGGCGTGCCAGCGCGAGCCAGATAGCCCGGCGCGGCAACGAGGACCCGGCGGCTCGTGGCAAGGCGTCGCGCGATCAGGCGGCCGTCGCCGACCGCCCCGTGGCGCAGCACGGCGTCGAATCCTCCGGTTGCGGCATCGACGAAGCTGTCGTCCAGTTCGAGCGAGACCTCGATCTCCGGATAGTCTTGCAGGAACGTCGCCAGGGCAGGGCCGAAGTGCAGGATGCCGAACCCGACCGGGGCGGAAAGGCGCAGCGGCCCCGCCAGTTTGCCGCTCCGCGCCGCGAGTTCGGCTGCGGCTTCTTCCGTCTCGCGCAGGATGCGCTGCGCGCGCGGCAGGAACGTCTGCCCGCTGTTCGTCAGCGACAGCTTGCGGGTCGAGCGCTGGATCAGGGTGGCGCCCAGGGTGCGCTCGAGTTCGGCCAACCGCTCGCTCACCACCGATTTGGCCAGGCCGAGCCGACGCGAGGCCGCACTGATCGATCCGGCTTCCGTAGTCGCGAGAAAGGCGGCGACACCGTCGAGTTTGATCATCGTTCGGATATCCCGTCATCAAGGTTCAGAATAAGACGGCTAGTCCGAACGATGCCTGCACGGCATCTTCAAGTCCAGAGGGTGCGGCGGCCTGCCGCGCCGAAAAGCCGGTCGAGACCATCGCGCCGGAACGTGGAGACAGATCATGAGCGATTTCTCTGACAAGAACGTCCTGGTGCTTGGCGGCAGCCGCGGCATCGGCGCGGCCCTGGTGCGCCGCTTCACCAGCGGCGGCGGCAATGTTGCTTTCACTTATGCCGGATCGCGCGAGACGGCGGAGGCCCTGGCGCAGGCGAGCGGGGCCGATGCGATCCAGACCGACAGCGCCGACCGTGACGCCCTGACCGCGACCGTCGCCGGCCGGGGAAAGCTTGACGTCCTCGTCATCAATGCCGGGACACTGGTCCTCGGCGATCCCCTGGCTCTGGATGCGGATGCGGTCGATCGCATGATCGACGTCAATGTCCGGGCGCCTTATCACGCCGCGGTCGAGGCTGCGCGGCAGATGAACGACAACGGCCGGATCGTCGTGATCGGCTCGGTCAACGGCGACCGTATGCCCTTCGCGGGCGGCGCGGCTTATGCCCTTACCAAGGCGGCCATGCAGGGCATGGTTCGCGGGCTGGCCCGTGACTTCGGGGACCGGGGCATCACCGTCAACAGCATCCAGCCGGGACCGACCGACAGCGACATGAACCCTGCGGAAGGCCCGATGGCCGCCACCATGCACGGGTTCATGGCGATCAAGCGCCACGCAAGGCCGGAAGAGATTGCCGAATATGCGGCCTATATCGCCGGGCCGCACGGCGCGATGATCACCGGGTCGATGCAGACCATCGACGGCGGCTTCGGAGCATAAGAACAACCTGAGCTTCTATGACAGGCGCGAACCGCAGGCCGCAAGGCGTTGCGGTTCGTCGCCCGAAATCGCGCGTCTTCAGCCTCAAGTCATTGACAATGCGCGAACAATGGGAGCAGCTGGATCCACTGCCGATGTGGAGATGACATGCCCGTTGCCGACCTGCCGAGTGCTGCCGCGGCCGTGTCTGCCGAAGATACGACCGATGTGATCGAGGTCGTCGGAACGCGGACGGACGAGACGCTGAAGATCGATCGGCGGACCTATCAGGTACGGGAAACGCCGCATTCGGCGCAGAAGAGCGCGGTTCAGTTGCTGCGGGGGCTTCCGGCGGTAACCGTCGCGCCCGACGACCGTATCCTCGTGCTGGGAGCCGGAGTGACCCGGATATATGTGGATGGCCGCCCTTACCTCGGCGATGCGGTCCAGTATCTGCGCACCCTTCACGGCAGCGATATCGAGCGGATCGAGGTGATCTCCAACCCTTCCGCACAGTTTTCCTCGGAAGGGGCGGGCGGGGTCATCAATCTGGTGCTGCGCAGGACCCGTGTCGAAGGGCTGACCGGCAATGCGAGCCTTCAGGAATCCAGCTATGGGCACGGTCTTGTCGATACGACCCTGAATTACCAGCGGGGCGACTGGACCTATCAGCTCAAGGCGGGGGGCAATATCGGCACGATGGTGCGTCGAACCTATCGTAAGCGGCGCGGTGTCGAAGGCCGTGTGGGGCCTGTCGTCAACCGTGAAACCGGCCTCAACACGTACGACGGCACGGACGGGCGCCTGAGCGGCAAGGCGACATACAAGCTGGACTCCAAAACCAGTATCTCCATGCAATTGGGCGGTGGCGGCGGCCGGGACATCGTGACCGACAAGGTCGATTATCGGGCGGTTACGGCGAATTTCACGTCTTTTTCCGAGCATCGCCGTCTGAACAGTCTTGCCGGGGCCGTCACCGGCGAGCTAAACCTCGACCACACTGGCGCGCGAGAGGGCGAAGCACTCACTGCCGGCATCCAGTTCTACACGAACCCCGATGTGCACGATGTCACCGATGCCCGTCTCAGCGACGGTCGCAGTTATCGGATCGACTTGCGCAAACCATCCACGTCGATCGACACGCAGGTGGACTGGAAGCATCCCATGGCTGCGGGGCAGATCCTTTCGCTCGGCAGTGCCTGGCATCTCGACCGCACCTCGCAGCGCTATCGTTTCACGAGCAATGACAGTGCCGGTTCGTTTGGTCCCGATACGAACGATGCTTACGAGGCGAGCAGCAGCACCCTGTCGGCCTATGCCTCGTTCCAGCAGGCGCTGGGAGCCTTGACGCTGGCTCCGGGGCTGCGCGGCGAAGCCAACCGGCGGCGGATTTCAAGCCTTGGCGCCGAAGAGGTTCGCATCGACCGGGCCAACCTTTTTCCCAGCTTTCACGCCGGGTACAAGCTCGCGAAGACGCTTCAGCTCGGGGCCAGCTACAGCCGGCGGATAGACAGGGTTCCGCTGGAAAACCTGCGGCCTTACGGAACGGTGGAGGATGCCTATACCGTCTTCGAAGGGAACCCGCGGCTGAAGGACCAGAGTACCGACGCCTACGAGGCAAGCGTCCAGTTTCGCCCCGGCAAGTTCGAGGCGGGCGCCACGATCTACGCACGCGAAACCCGCAGGCTGTGGAGCAAGAGCTATTCGGTCAACGCTGCAGGCACCAGCGTCTACAGCTTTGTGAATGCGGGAAACAGCTGGAACAGCGGCGCTCAGTTCGACTTGGGCTTTCCCGTGCTTCCGCGGCTCAAGGCCCATGCAAGCGCGAACCTGTTCGACGAACGGACCCCCGTCGACGGCTCCGGAGGGCGCGGTACGCAGCGCACCTTTCGCTATTCGACGAACGGCACGCTCGAATGGACCGGCAGGGACCGGGCAGGCGAAGACGAAAGCGTGCCGGGCGACGTCGCGCAAGTGCAATGGTCCTACAACGGTCCCTCGCGCACCTATCAGATCCGCGAGGCGTCCTGGTTCGATCTCAGCTTGTTGTATACGCACAGTCTCGATCGGACGCTTTCGCTGTCAGGGACGTTCCGTTATTCCGGCCGCACGCGCCAGCGCCTGATCGCGCCGTCCGTCGAGGAAACGTCCTGGCGGCGGAGAACGCCGGAATTTCAGCTGAAGTTGCAGAAGACCCTGTGATGGGTGCGGCAGACTGCCTGTTTGCGTCGGGCACGGTTTGCGGGCGATTCAATCTGCCGCAAAACGGAGTCGATCTGCCGCCCGTTCATTGCGGGGACATGCGCTATGGATTCTCTAGTGACATGCGGTACTGCGCGTGACGAAGCGCGCCTGCCGCGCGAATTACGGGATCGCCATTGGAGGGCCACCAAATGTCATTCACCACGCAAATCGCCGCCAGGGGAGCGACGGTTAGCTTGTACCGGAGAATTGGCGGGGCCGTCGCAGCCATGCTGGTTCTCGCCGCGCCGCTCGCGCCTGCCATGGCGCAAGTGACGACCGTAGACCCGGATGCCGCGATCGACAGCGACCTGGGCAACAACGGTGCGGGCACGACCTATTCGCCTCCGGCCGAATCGCAACCGCCCGTCGATTCGCCGTCGCCTTATCCGGGCAACGGAACGCCGGTCGATTCATCCGGAGCCGGGGCGACTTATGCGCCTCCCGCCAGGCAGGCCCCGGCGGACAATTCGGAAACCTATCATCAGGACGATCTCATCGGCGCAGCCGAAGGCGTATTCGGCAAGGGTGCCAAGGGGCTGGCAGGCGTGATCGAGGACCTGCTCAAGAAGCAGGGTGAGCCGAACGGCTACATCATCGGCCGCGAAGGCGGCGGTGCGATCGCCGTCGGTCTGCGCTACGGTTCGGGCACACTCTACCACAAGGTGGAAGGTGAGCAGCCGGTCTACTGGACCGGACCGTCGATCGGTTTCGATGCCGGTGCCAATGCAGGCAACGCCTTCGTACTGGTCTACAATCTCTACGACACCGAGGATCTCTATCACCGCTTCGGCGCTGGCGAGGGGCAGGCCTATCTCGTTGGCGGCTTCACCGTCAGCTACCTGCGGCGCGGCAATATCGTGCTGATTCCGGTGCGGGCGGGTGCGGGGCTGCGTCTCGGCGCCAATATCGGCTACATGAAGTTCACGCACAAGCAGAGCTGGATGCCGTTCTGAGGCGGTAAACTGCCCCCTGCGGCGCTATGCGGCATCTGCTTCGGCCGGTGCCGCATCGCCGTGTTCAAGGCGATAGCGGTGTTTGCAATCTTTCACGGGTTCCAAACAAAATTTCCTCGTTCCTGATATCCACGGTTGCCCCGCGCGATAAATTTGCGGTTCTCGGCAATTCCCGGTCGATCCGGCATTGCGCGGTCCGGCGGCTCGGTCTAAGGCCCGCCCGCCATGCTTACGAACCTCCAGCAACAGCCCGCCGACGCGCTTCTTGCGCTGATCAAGCTCCACAACGACGATCCGCGCGCGGACAAGATCGACCTTGGTGTCGGCGTGTACCGCACCGGTGAGGGCGACACTCCGGTGTTCCGCTCGATCAAGGCCGCAGAGGCCAAACTCGTCGCCGAGCAGGATTCGAAAGCCTACCTCGGCCCGGAAGGCGACATGGGCTTCGTCGAAGCGCTGATGCCTTACGTCTTCGGCAAGGCGGACCCCTCGATGGGCGGCCGCATCGAAGGCATGCAGACCCCCGGCGGCACTGGCTCGCTGCGCCTCGCGCTCGCCATGGTGAAGCGCGCGGGTTACAACCGCATAATCGTCGGCGTCCCCAGCTGGCCCAACCACGCCCAGATCTGTGCCGACCTCGGCCTTGAAGTCGTTGAATTCAACCACGCGCTCGCTTCGGGCACCACCGACATGGACGCGCTGCGCGGCGCCATCGCCAACGCTCAGGAAGGCGACGCCATCCTGCTGCACGGCTGCTGCCACAACCCCACCGGCATCGATTACAGCAACGAGCAGTGGGACGAGATCGCCGGCCTGATCGCCGCATCGAAGATCCTCCCCATCCTCGACCTCGCCTACCAGGGCCTGGGCAAGGGCATGGAAGAAGACGCCTACGGCCTGCGCCGCGTCCTCGCCGCCGTGCCGGAAGCGCTGATCTGCTATTCGTGCGACAAGAACTTCGGTCTCTACCGTGACCGCGTCGGCGCGCTCTACGCGATGGTTGCCGATCCGGCCGACCTCACCAAGGTCATGTCGAACGGCCACAACCTGGCCCGCGCCAACTGGTCGCAGCCGCCAGACCATGGCGGCGCCGCTGTCCGCCTCGTTCTCGAAGACGAGAAGCTGACCGCCGACTGGCTCGCCGAGCTGGACGAGATGCGCGACCGCATGCGCGAAGTCCGCGCCAAGCTGGCCGAGGCCGGTACTGCCGGTTCGGCGGACCTGACGCCGATGGGCAGCCAGAACGGCCTGTTCTCGATCGTGCCGCTGAACAAGGACCAGGTCCTTGCCATGCGCACCAAGCACGGCGTCTACATGGCCGGCTCGGGCCGCATCAACGTGGCGGGTCTGACGATGGGCAACATCGACAAGTTCATCGCCGCCGTTGCGGACGTGACGGCCTGACGATTTGAAGAACAAGGGTAGGGCAGGGGGTCAACACCCCCTGCGCCCCCGATACCGTCTGCGTCGCGCGCGCAGATTCGGTGTGCGCTCCTTGCGGCGCAGCCAATAAGTCCTCCGACGCCACCATGAGCGCACGACGTTGTCGGCCCGCGTGACCTCGACAGTCCTGGGGGTGCAGGGGGGCTATGCTCCCCTGCCTTATTCCTTCACTTCACCCGCGAAGCGACTGCATCCGCTGCAAATACCGCGCGAGCACGTCGATTTCGAGGTTCACCCCGTCACCCGCCTTGAGCGCGCCGATGGTCGTCACTTCGGCGGTGTGCGGGATGATGTTGAGCATGAAGTGGCAGGTGCCGTCGCTCTGGTCCGCCACGTCGTTCACGGTCAGCGAGACGCCGTCCACCGTGATCGAGCCCTTGGGCGCGAGGTAGGGGGCGAGTTCCGCCGGGGCAGCGATCACGAAGCGCAGCGAATCGCCCTCGGGGGTTACGCTGACCACGGTGCCCACGCCGTCGACATGGCCGGTAACGATGTGACCGCCGAGTTCGTCGCCCAGTTTGAGCGCCTGTTCGAGATTGAGCGGGGTGCCCTCGGCCCAGCGGCCGGTGACGGTGCGGGAGACGGATTCGGCGGAGATGTCCACCGCGAACCAGGCGTCGCCTGCCGCGCCGCCCTTGTCCACCACGGTCAGGCACACGCCCGAGCAGGCGATCGAGGCGCCCATGGCGATCCCGGCGGGGTCGAAGGGGCAAGTGATGACGGCGCGCAAGTCGCCGGTCTGGCGGGCTTCGCGGATCTGGCCGACGGCGGTGACGATTCCGGTGAACATGGCTACCTTTCGAGCGGCTGCTCTGATGAATGGGCGGTCTCGTAGACTTCCAGCGTGTCGCTGCCAAGCTGCCGCCGTTCGGCAAGGCGCCATTGGCCGTGGGCATCGCGAAGACCGGCAAGGCCGAAGTCGGCGAGGGCGGGGCGCCCGCCGATGAGGATGGGCGCGCGGTAGATCAGCAGACGATCGACGAGACCGGCGCGCAGGAAGGCCGAGGCAGCCCCGGCGCCGCCTTCGACGAAGAGGTAATGGACGCCTTCCATCTCCGTGATCGCTTCGGGCGCGGGGAGGCGGTTCCAATCCGGCGGCACTTCGCCTCGCGTCAGGACCCAGCGCTGGGGGCTGCGGGCTTCGAGTCCCGGAAGTCGCACATCGAGGCGCGGGTTGTCGGCGCGCAGGGTGCCGCCGCCGACGAGGATGGCATCGGCTTTCGCGCGCATGGCGTGGGTATGGGCGCGGGCCTGCGCACCGGTGATCCACTGGCTTTCGCCGCTGGCCAGAGCGATGCAGCCGTCGAGCGAGAGGGCGAGCTTCAGCGTCACTTCCGGGCGCCCGAAGCGCTTGGAGACGAGATAGCCGGACAGGCTGCGCTCACAGGCGGGCGAGGGCAGGTATTCCGCCGCGATTCCCGCCCCGCGGATACGGGCGAGGCCCGCGCCGGAGGTGCGCGGATCGGGATCCATGCAGCCGATCACGACGCGCGCGACGCCGGAAGCGCAGACGAGGTCGGCGCAGGCGGGGCCGCGCGCGGACTTGTGGGCGCAGGGTTCCAGCGTGACGTAAAGCGTGGCGCCGCGCGCTTCGTTACCGGCGGCGGCCAGCGCCACGGCTTCGGCATGAGGGCGGCCGCCGGGCTGGGTCCAGCCCCGCGCGACGACTTTTCCGTGCTTTACGAGAAGAGCGCCGACGCCGGGATTGGGACGGCTCGCGGGCCGGGCGCGCGCGGCAAGAGCCACCGCGGCGGCAAGCCAGCGGGCGTCGTCCGTCACTGGATTGTTTGTCACTGGGCTGCCGGGTCCTGGACACCTTGGCTGGGAACCTGATCGACTTGCGGCAGGGTGCGGCCTTCGGGCAGGCGCGGCTTGCCGATGCGCTCGGCCTCGGCCTTCTTGCGCGCGGCTTCCTCGGCTTCGGCGTCGCGGGCGATCTTGTCCACGTCCATCCCCGAATAGCGGCCGATGGTCTTGTAGATCTCGCGCACTTCCTTGTCGCGCTTGGCCTGTTCGGCCGCCCAGGCTTCCTTGCGCTTCTGGTTCTCGATGTTCGAGGCCAGGATCTCGGCATCCGTGCGGTGCGCGGGCAGGACCGAAATATAGGTGATTTTCGGCGGCGGGTGCGGTCCGCGCCCCTCCTGGGTGGACATGAGATAGAAGACCGAGAACGTGCAGGCGGCCGAGATCGCGGCGATGCGCCAGCGGTTACCGCCTGCCTGCTTCCACACGGCGCGGAAATCCGCGACCATGCCCACGGGGTTTACGTCTTTCCAGTATCCTGAACGCTTGAACAGAGCCATGACGCGCTATGTAGTGGCTTATTGGTCGTTTGGAAATGCGCGGAGCGCATTTTGCGGCACCGGCCCACACCGCTTCCGACCATGAGGTCGGATGAGGTGCTATCCGAACGGTACATAGAGCGACCGGCCGTTTTCCTTCAGCCAGCGATTGGCGGACGGAATGCTGCCTTCGAAGATCTGTCCCAGAAAATCATGGAACGCGGGCGAGTGGTCGAAGTGAACGAGGTGCGCGACTTCGTGTGCCACCACCGAGCGGCGGACCGGATCGGGCGCCATGATAAGCCGCCAGTTGATGCGAATCGATCCGTCGGCGGCACAGCTTCCCCAGCGCCGATTGGCGCTCGACAAGGAGAGCGACGGCGTTTCCTGCCCGGCGCGTTCGCAATATTCGGCGAGGTCGGTAGCCAGCACTTCACGGGCCTCCCCCTCCAGCCAGCGCTTGAGCCGCGCGGATAGCGAGCTTTCCGGTCCGCCCACCAGCAGGAAGCCGTCGTCGGGCACCGGGCGGCGGGGCAGGGCGCTGTCGTGGCGGATCGTGAAGCGGTGGCCCCGGAAATCGAGCGCGGCGCCGTCGGCAAGCGGTTGCGCCTCCGGCAGGGCTTCGATCTGGATGGCCAGCCAGGATCGCTTGGAGCGGGCGAATTCCAGTGCATCCTCGGTGCGGGTCCAGCGCGGGACCGAGATGCGCACTTCGCTGCCGTCCGGCGCGAGGCGCATGGTCATGCGGCGCGCCTGGGGCAGCCTGCGGATCACCACCGGAACCTGCCGCCCGGCAAGTTCGATCATCGGCTCTTCGGATGGGTCTCGGCGCAGCCAGTCGAGCACGGGTCAGTCGGTCTCCCGATCCGTTTCATCCCGTTCGATTTCCCAGGGTGCCGGGCCTTCGGCTTCAAGATATTCGTCTTCATCCTCACCGTAAGGCCAGACGATATGGTTTTCGAGTGGACCCGCCACCGTCTCGCTGATCGCCTTGCCCGCTACCGACATGCCCGCCTTGTGCACCGCCTCGCGGTCGCCGCAGACGAGGTAGTGCCACTCCGGAAGCGGATCGCCGTCGGCGCGCAGTCGATAGGCGCAGCTCGGTGGCAGCCAGGCGAGGTTGCCCGCCGACTTGGGGGTGAGTTTCAGGCAGTCCGGTACGAACTTGTGGCGGTGGGGATAGTCGCTGCACTGCGCGGTCTTGAGGTTGAGCAGCTTGCAGGCGACGTTGGTGTGGTAGATTTCGCCGGTATCGGCATCTTCCACCTTGTGCAGGCAGCACTGGCCGCAGCCGTCGCAGAGCGCTTCCCACTCTTCGCGGTTCAGCGTCTCGATCGGGCGTTCCCAGAAAGGCTTCGCCCCGGAAGGCTTTACTGCGTTCACTTGACCCACTTCGCCAGTTCGGCCGAAACCGCTTCCGGTCCCTTGTCGACCGGCAGCATCGCGATCGGCTTGCCGTCCGGGTCCATCAGATAGGCGATGCGGCTGTGGTCCATCAGGTAGCCGCCCGGAGTCGACTCGCCTTTCTTGTAATACACGGCAAAGGCGCCTGCCGCCTGCTTGATCTGCGCAGGCGTGCCGGTGAGGCCGTAGAGGCGGGGACCGAAGGCGCCGGTCCATTCGCCGACGACTTCGCGGGTGTCGCGCTCGGGATCGATGGTGATGAAGATCGGCTGGACTTTCGCGGCCTGGGCGGCGTGGGTCTTCTCGTACAGCGAGAAGCCGCGCATCATCGCCTGGACGTCCATCGGGCAAGCGTCCGGGCAGAAGGTGTAGCCGAAGTAGACGATCCGCCACTTGCCCTTGAAAGTCTCCCAGGTGACGGTCTTGCCGTCCTTGTCGCTCAGGGTGAAAGGTCCGCCGATCTGCGCGCCTTCCAGCGGCGGCGCTTCGGTGGCGCTCTGCTGGCAGGCGGCTAGGGTTACGCTCAGCGAGAGAGCGAGTGCGATCGGTGCAATGCGGCGCAGCAGGTATGTCATGGCGCCGCGCTTCATGCTCTGCTAGAGCCTGCGGTGCAAGGGTGCGATGCCGGAAGGGAAGGCCGGTTTTCACGGCCGCCCTGTCTGTCTGGAGGTAATGAAGGTGTCGAAGACCATGTCGCAGCGCTCGCGCGGAATTCTGAAAGCGGGTCCTGTCAGGGCCGTGCTGGCCGCATTCGCGGCAGGTGTACTGTTCGCTTCCCCCGCGCACGCCGATTTCTCCGACGGCTACAAGTTCCTCGAATCGGTGAAGAAAAAGGAAGGCGAGAAAGTCGAGCAGGCGCTCAGCGAGAACGGCCAGATCGTCAACGCCAAGGACGTGACGACCGGCGAGACCGCGCTGCTGATCGTCACCAACCGCCGCGACGCCACCTGGCTCGGCTTCCTCATCGGCAAGGGTGCCAACGTCAATGCCGCCGACGATCGCGGCCGCACGCCGCTCGCCGTCGCGGTCAGCCTGGGCTGGCGCGAAGGCGTGACGGTGCTGTTGGAGCACAAGGCCAACCCCGATACCTCGAACGATGCGGGCGAAACCCCGCTGATCTTCGCGGTCCACCGCAAGGACGCGGACATGGTGAAGGCGCTTCTGGAAGCCGGCGCCAATCCCAACCGCGCCGACAACTCCGGTCGCAACGCCCGCGACTACGCGGCGCAGGAAGCGCGCGGCAGCACGCTCGCCAACCTCGTCGAGGAATATGCGAAGAAGAACGCGGGCAAGGCCAAGGCGATCTACGGCCCGACGTTCTGAGAACTATGATGGAACAACCGGAAACTCTTGAGGCGCTGCGCCGCCAGCTCGCGCCTGCCATTGCCGATGCCGCCGTGTTCGACGGCTGGACGATGGATGCGGTGCGCCAGGCGGCCGGGATGGCCGGAGTCGATGCCGCACTTGCCGAATTCGCGTTCCGCGACGGGCAGATGGCGATGATCGCCGCCTGGGTCAGCCATGTCGACGAGCAGATGGAGCGCACCACCCCGGCGTCCTCGCTGGCGGGGGTGTCCATCCGCGAGCGTATCCGCCGCCTGGTGATGGCGCGGCTCGATGCCGTGGCGGGGCGCGAGGAAGCGCTGAACCGGGCGCTGACGATCATGGCGATGCCGCAGAACCTGCGCACTTCGCTGCGTCTGGGCTGGCACAGCGCCGATGCCATGTGGCGGCTCGCGGGGGATACCGCGACCGACTACAACCACTATACCAAGCGCACGATCCTGGGCGGCATCTACGCCGCCACGCTGCGGGTCTTCGCTTCCGACAAGAGCGAGGACAAGGCCGAGACCCGCGCCTTCCTCGACCGCCGGATCGAGGGGATCATCCGCTTCGAGAAGACCAAGGCGCAGTTCCTCCGCGCCCCGGAGGAGCGGATCAGCCTGGTGCGCCTGCTGGGGCGGCTGCGTTACCCGGCGCGTTGATCTGAGGTCGGGCCGATCGAGGTCAGGTTTGTTAGTTATTGCGAACAAGTTGCAATCGCTGCGCCGATCTGGCAGCGGAGCCGCATGACTCTCGATCTGCTCCCCATCGACCAGCGCGCTCGAATCGTCGCAGTGGACTGGAATGCCCTCGTTCCCGAAGAAGCCAAGCGCCTTCGCGCCCTCGGACTCGAAGAAGGGGCCACCGTTTCCGTGGCGCATCGCGGAGTCGCGGGGGGCAGGGATCCGATCGCCATCGCCGTGGGCCGCATGACCATCGCCGTGCGCCGGGCTCATGCCCATGCCATGGAGGTCTCGCCGCTATGAGCCGCCAGCGCAAGATCGCCCTCGTCGGCAACCCCAATGCGGGCAAGAGCGCGCTGTTCAACGCGCTTACCGGCGCGCGCCAGAAGATCGCCAACTATCCGGGCGTCACCGTGGAGCGCAAGTCGGGCCGCATGGTGCTGCCGACCGGCGAGCCGGTGGAAATGACCGACCTTCCCGGCGCCTACGGCCTCGATGCCACCAGCCCGGACGAGGAAGTAACCTCCAAGGTCATCGCCGGCAGGTTCGCCGGAGAAGCCGAGCCGGACGTTCTCGTCATCGTGCTCGATGCCTCCAACCTCGAACAGCACCTCGTCTTCGCGCAGGAACTGCTGGCGCTGGGCAAGCCTTCGGTAGTGGCGCTCAACATGGTCGACCTCGCCGAGCGCGACGGGCTGGTGCTCGATGCCGCCGTGCTGGAAGAGGAACTCGGTGTGAAGGTCGTGCCGACCGTCGCCGTGCGCCGCCGCGGCCTTGCCGAACTCGGTGAGGCGATCGCGTCGGCCGAAAGCCGCCATGCCGGGCCGGGCCTTACCGACCTTGGGCCGACCGAGCGCCGCGTCGCCGCCCATGCCATGGCCAATGCCGCGATCCTCTCGGAATCGAAGCAGCATCGCCTGCACGCGCGGCTCGACCAGGTCCTGCTCAACCCCTGGCTGGGGCCGATCATCCTCTTCGCCTTCCTCTTCGTGGTGTTCCAGGCGGTCTTCGCCTGGGCGGCGCCGCTGATGGACGGGCTGGATGCGGGCGCGGGCTGGCTGCACGATACCGTCAAGGCCGCGATGCCGCCGGGCCTCGTGCGCGACCTGCTGACCGACGGCGTGATCTCGGGCGTTGGCTCGGTCGTGGTGTTCCTGCCGCAGATCATCATCCTCTTCGCCTTCATCCTGGCGATGGAAGCCTCGGGCTACATGGCCCGCGCGGCGTTCCTGATGGATCGACTGATGGCCTATGTCGGGCTTTCCGGCCGTAGCTTCATTCCGCTGCTCTCCAGCTTCGCCTGCGCCATTCCCGGCATCATGGCGACCCGTTCGATCACCGATCCCAAGGACCGGCTGACCACGATCCTGATCGCCCCGTTGATGACCTGCTCGGCGCGCCTGCCGGTCTATGCGGTCATCATCGGCGCCTTCATTCCGAACACCAATCTCGGCTGGGGCATCGGGCTTCAGGGCGTCGTGCTGTTCGGGCTCTATGTGGCGGGCATCGTCGGGGCCATGGTGGTGGCGCTACTGCTGCGCAGTTCGATCACCAAGGGCGCCGCTTCGGGCTTCATCATGGAGATGCCGAAGTACCAGCTGCCCCGGCTCAAGGACATGGCCATTGGCCTGTGGCAGCGCGCGTGGATCTTCCTGCGCCGCGCCGGCACGATCATCTTCACCGTCACCGTGGTGCTTTGGGTACTGCTCAACTTCCCGCAGGCTAAGCCGGGCGAGAGCCAGGTCGATGCCTCGATCGCGGGCAAGCTGGCGAACGGCCTTGCCGTCGTGGTCGAGCCGATCGGCTTCAACCGAGACATGGCGCTGGCGCTGATCCCGGCGATGGCCGCGCGCGAAGTGGCGGTTTCCTCGCTGGCGACGACGTATGCGGTCGATGCCGGCGACGACGAGGACCAGCAGGCGGTGGAACTGGGCGACCGATTGAAGGGCCGCTGGACCCTGCCGATGGCGCTGGCGTTCCTGGCGTGGTTCGTCTTCGCGCCGCAGTGCATGTCCACCATCGCCGTCACCCGCCGCGAAACCAACGGCTGGAAGTGGCCGATCTTCATGCTCGCCTATCTGTTCGGCCTGGCCTATGCGGCGGCGGGCGTGACGTACTGGATCGCGGTCGGGGCTGGGTTGTAGACAACCCCCTTCGACAGACTCGCGCGGGGGCGCTCCATTCGCTAACCCGTTTGCCGAATTTATACAGGAAAGCGATTCCCTCATGGCAGGCAGCGTCAACAAGGTCATTCTGATCGGCAACCTCGGAGCCGATCCCGAAGTGAAGTCGTTCCAGAACGGCGGGCGTATCGCCAATCTGCGCATCGCCACCTCGGAAAACTGGAAGGACCGCGCCACCGGCGAGCGCAAGGAGCGCACCGAATGGCACTCCGTCGTGATCCAGAGCGAAGGCCTGGTCGGCGTAGTCGAGCGTTTCCTGCGCAAGGGTTCGAAGATCTACATCGAAGGCCAGCTACGCACCCGCAAGTGGCAGGACCAGAACGGTAACGATCGCTACACCACCGAAGTCTCGGTCGGCGGCATCGGCGGCGTGCTGACCATGCTCGACGGCGCCCAGGGTGGCGGCGGCGGTGGCGGTGCGCGCGGTGGTTCCGGCGGCGGCTGGAATGAAGGCGGCGCGTCGGGCAGCGGCTATGGCGGCGGCCGCTCGGGCGGTTCGTCGGCCGGTTCCTCCGGCGGCGACGACTGGGGCCGTAGCGGCGGTTCGTCTTCGGGCGGTTCGTCGGGCGGCAGCGAGTGGGGTCGTACCGGCGGCAGCAGCGGCGGTTTCGGCGACGATCTGGACGACGATATCCCGTTCTGAGGCGCACTTTGCAGCGTATCTGTGGTTTGAAGGCCCGTTTCCGAGAGGACGCGGGCCTTCTTCCTTATCAACGCTTTCCTTCTGTGATTTCGGAGAGGTAAGAGTCCCTACGCTGTTCGATGGGCCAAGTTTGCCAATGGGGAGAGGATGTCCTTCCTTTTGCCGATTTCCACCGGGTTACCCTGAGTAGCCCCTGGACCGTTTGTTCGTGCGGTGAAGTTGGCCCGCCCTCGGAGTAAGCAGGAAGCGGGGGGTACGCCGGGAGTATGCGGCGTTTGGCGCTCGGTAAAACCGACCCTCACCCGATTCAGCTGTCGATTTGTGCTCCTCTTGATCGTGCGGCTTTCCCTATGGCTTGAAGCGTCTGCTGCCCGCCGGGAACGCTCTCGCCACCTTCACGGCAGGAAATTGTTGAGGGGCATCAGACGGACAGCTGGAATGGATCGCTCGTCGTTTCCCGACCCTCCAGGTCAACGCGGCCTGCAAGACGGCGCTGCCACCCGCCGGAACCGGCGAGTTCGACCAGGATATCGTACCATCCCAGCGTATCGCGCAGGGAGATCGAGACTTCTCCCGTGACTATCCTCTCCTGATGAAATGGGGGTGAAGCGAGCATTGTGCGGACGCGCAGCTCGGGCAAGCGTTTCTCCGAAGAAATGGCTTTCAGGTCGAGGTTGAAAGGCGTCGCACGGCCGGTCAGAACGATTGGAGTGCTGTCCCGGTCGCCCACGAAGTGTCGGTGGAAGCCGTTCGGCCCCAGGACCCACAAATCGTAGCCTTCCCGATCGCTCCAGGCCCAGTGCCCTTCGATGTTCTGGCCGGCGCCCACGGTATAGCGGCGTGGCGGCAGGTTCAGGGCGTTACGGTCGTAGACATGGAAAACGGCGGCTGCGCCTTCGGCGGCAAAATGCAGGACGATGCCGTCGCTTTCCATCCGATCCTGAACGTCCAGTCGGTAGGGCAGCGGGCGGGATCGACGCAGGCCCGGCTCCTGCCAGATCGCCGTGCGCTGGGTGGGCGGCGTGGGACTGGGCTGATGCTCTATCTGCCCCGCCCGCAGGGCATCGCCGCGCGGATCGGGCAATGGGCCGAACGGTGCGCGATCGGGTGCGGAGAAATCGAAAGCGGAAGTCAGATCTCCGCAGACCGCCCGCCGCCAGGGCGAGATGTTGGCCTCATGGAAGCCGAAGCGCGTTTCGAGGAAGCGGATCACCGAGGTGTGATCGAAGACCTGCGAGTTGACCCAGCCGCCCCGGCTCCACGGCGAGACGACATACATGGGAACGCGCGGTCCGAGCCCGTAAGGTCGGCCGCGCAGGGCCGGTTCGTCGATCTTCTCCTCGTCGGGGGCGGGGATGCGGTGGTACTCGCCGGCGGTATCCACCGTCGATCCGCCCAGCGGATGGCCGTCGGCAGCGATCGACGGCGGCGCGGGCGGCGGCATGTGGTCGAAAAAGCCGTCGTTCTCGTCGAACATCACCAGCAGCACGGTGCGTGCCCAGATGCGCGGATTGGCCGTCAGCGCGTCCAGCACTTGCGAGGTGTAGAGCGCGCCCTGGGCAGGGCTGGACGGGCCGGGGTGTTCGCTGCCTTTCGCGTCGGCGACGATCCAGCTGACTTGGGGCAGGGCGCCCGCCAATACGTCCTTGCGCAGGCGGTCGAGCGCGCCCGTTGTCAGGGCACGGTCCTTCAGGTCTGCGCCGCCTTTACCGCGATTGGCATCCCGATAGGCGCGAAAGCCGACCAGCGGATTGTCGGTGAAGTTGTCCGCCATGTCCTGGTAGATGCGCCAGTCGATACCCTTGGCCTGCAAGCGCTCCGGCACCGTGCCCCACATGTAGTCGGACGCGGCTCCGCCCTGTTCGGGGAAGTTGTCGTGCGAATTGCCGATCGCCGGGCCGCCCTGCTTGCCGTGCGGGTCGTTGGTGCCGGTCCAGAGGAACAGACGGTTGGTGTTGGTGCCGGTCTGGATCGCGCAGTGATAGGCGTCGCAGATGGTGAAGGCTTCGGCCAGCGCGAACTGGAACGGAATGTCCTCGCGCCGGTAGTGCCCCATGGCGCGCTGGGTCTTGATTGCGGGCCAGTGGCCCATCCGGCCTTCGTCCCAGGCCTTTTGCGCATCGGGCCAGGTATGCGGCGTGCCCGCCACGCGCATGACGTCGAACGTGGCGCGGGTGTCGAGGTGGAACGGCGCGATGGTCGGCGCTTCCGGGCTGTCGAGCTGCTCCCATACCGAACGCGGCTTTCCGGCGATCGGCGGCAGGGGAATCGGCAAGCGGTCGGCAAACCCGCGCACGCCGCGCAGCGTGCCGAAATAGTGGTCGAAGCTGCGGTTCTCCTGCATCAGGATCACGACATGCTCGACATCCTCGATCGTACCGCTGCGCACGTCGGGCGCGATGGCGGCGGCGCGCGCGATGGAGGCGGGTAGACCGGCCAGCGCGGCGACGCCAAGCAGGGAGCGGCGGGTAAGGTCGACCATGATGTGTCCTTGAAAAACGACGGATGCGCCGCCCCAACGGGAGCAGCGCATCCGCCTTGCATTATTGCCGTGGTATGACGATCAGAAGTCGAAGGTCAGCGCTGCCGTGACGGTACGCGGCGTGCCGAGGAACGCCGTGCCGCCCGCGCCGCCGCCGAGATAGCGCTTGTCCGCCAGGTTGGTGGCCTGGATCGTCAGCGATGCGCCGCTCAGCTGGTCGGAGATGCGGTCCAGATCCATGCCGATATAGCCGTTGATGACGGTATAGCCCGGTGCCACGTCGCCGCCGTTGTCGTCGACGAAGCGGTCGCCCACGAACTTGGCCGAGACCCCGGCCTTGAACGCCGAGCGGCGATAGTCGGCCGACATCACCCACATGTGACGCGGAGAGCCGCTGACTTGTACGCCGGGGGTGATGCCCACGTCCTCGTCCTGCTCGGCATTGCCGGTGCCGATGTAGACGGCATGGTTGTAGCTGTAGCTGCCCGAGAGCGTCAGCCCCATCGGGAAGCGATAGGCCAGCGCCGCCTCGACGCCCTTGGAGCGGATGCCGCCGACGTTGAGATAGACGCTTTCCTGTTCCTCCAGATAGTCGATCCCGGTCACCAGGTTCGACGAAATCGAGACGATGTGGTTGTTGAACTTGATGTCGTAGGCGGTAAGTGAGGCCTGGAGGCGAGGCGAACTGTAGCGAGCGCCGATCTCGATGCTGTCGGCGGTCTCCGGCTTGACGCGGTCGATCACTTCCTGCGCTTCACCCAGCAGCCCATTGCCGATCGACGAGAAGTTCTGCGCATAGCCCGCGAACAGCTCCAGCCCGTCCACCGGAGTGGCCCAGGTCAGGCCGGCCGAGATCAACGGATCGGAGTGCGAGTTGCTGCGGGTGCGCGGCTCCACGACCAGCCGTTCCTGGCGCTTCTGGTCGATGAAATACTGCTTCATGCCGAAGGCGGCGGTAAGCTTGCCGTACTGGATCGAGTCCTGCGCGTAATAGACCAGTTCGTTGGTGTTGTAGTCGACGCTGAACTGCACCCAGTAGGGATTGCTGTCATAGGCGGTGCCGAGCAGCGGGTTCTTGATCTTGTGCCAGTCGCGCACCTGGTTTGCCGTGATGTTCTCATACCACAAGCCGGCGCGCAGCGTGTTGGTGACGGGGCCGAAGTCGTGCGTCCAGTCGGCATCGGCGGTGAAGCCGAAGCGGTCGTTCTTGTAGTGGGTATGGCGATAGGACATCACCGCCGTCGCATCGTCGGCATAGCAGGTGGGCGAATAGGCCGCCGGGACGCCCGCCGTGCCGGTGCATCCGGCGATCATGGTCGCCGCCGCGCCGGTGGGGGTGACGTAGTAGATCTGGCCGAGCTGCGACCCGCCGATCACCGTCGATCCGCCGGTATATTCGCTCTCGGGGTTGCCTGCACCGTCTGCGGTCACGTTGACGAGATAGGGAGGCATCCAGTCGCCGCGCCCGCGCATGCGGTGATAGTAGCCGGTGAGAGAGAGCTTCACTTCGCCCAGGTCCGCTTTCCCGCGCAAGTAGCCGAACAGGTTCTTGCGCAGCGCGCGCGAGCCGGAGCGGTAATTCTGGTCGATGTAGGGCAGGCCGGTCCAGGTGTCGGTATAGACGTCGTGGTCGGGATCCGCCTTGAACATGTCGACCGAGACCGAGCCGAATTCGGACTCGTCGGCATCGTCGTAGGAGAGGAAGCCGGTCAGATCGATGTTGGAGATCTTGCTGTTGATCTTGGCGCTGAGGTGGTCGCGGGTGGTCTTGCCGGCGCCGCCGATCCAGTCATGCGCCTTGGAATGCGAGGCGGAGATGTAGGCGCGGGTATCGGGCGCGATCTCGCCGGTATCGACACGGGCATAATACTTCTGCGCGCCATAGTCGCCCGCCGCACCGGAAAGGCGTACGCGGAATTCGTCCTGGGGATCGGACGTGACGTAGTTGAGCGTGCCGCCCAGCGCTTCGTTCGAGCGCGAGGAAATGTCGGCGGTGCCTTGCGAGACTTCCACCGTCTTGAGGTCCAGCACATCGATGTAGCGGTTGGCCTTGGAGCCGCCGCCGTAGCCCGAGCCGCCGTTGGGCAGGCCGTCGATGGTCGTACCGATCTGGGTGAAGCCGCGGATCGAGATCTGGGTGGCCCAGTCGGACGAACCGAAAGCATCGCCTTCGGACACGAAAACGCCCGGCAGTTCGTTGATCACGTCATTGACGCTGGTGAGCGCGGACTGGCGCTCGATCATTTCCGGGGTCACGCGGGTATTGGCGAAGTGCGTGGCGGTACCGGTGACGACGATATCCTCGCTGCCGACATTTTCGCTTGCTTCGGTGCCCGCAGCTGTGTCGGCAGATTCCGGGGCTGCGGCATCGGCGGTCACATCGGCCTCTGCGGCGTGGGCATGCGTGGTCCCGGCCGCGATCGCGAGGATCGCGGTTCCGATCATCCAAGTCTTCATCGATATTCCCCTGTGGCGCTGCCGCCGTTTCACCGGCCCTTCGTGGCCGTCAGCGGCGAGCTATGCCCTGAGGGTTACGTTTATGTGACATTATGTGGATTCAGGTGACGATTGTTTTTGAATGTGTGGTGTTCATGCGAGAATGTCACTTGAAACCACACCGTCAGCCGGGCATCGTGAGGACAGGCAATGGCTCGCCTGCAAGGGGGACTACAGGTTGATACAGGCAGACCGCATCGCGGCGATTCTTTCCTCGCTGGAGGAGCGGGGTTCCTCGTCCATCGCCGATCTGGCTGCGGGATTCGGCGTTTCGGAGGAAACCATCCGCCGTGACGTGCGCCAGCTTGAGGGCAGTGGCCGGGTGATCAAGGTTCACGGCGGCGTGACTCTGCCGGCGACCAGACTGGAAGCGCCCTACCGGCGGCGCCTGCGGGAACAGCTGGAAGCCAAGCGCGCGATCGCCCGGCTCGCGGCCGGGTTCATCGAGGACGGGGCGACGGTCTTCATCGATTCGGGCACGACCTCCTACTGGGTGGCGCAGGAACTCGGCCATCTGCGTGGTCTCACGCTGGTCAGCAACAGTCTGGAAGTGGTCGCGGAGGGGCTAGGCCGGGCGGACCACCGGGTGTTCTTCGCGGGCGGTGCGATGAATGTGGATTATCGTTCGGCCTTCGATGCCGATGCGATCGCCTACGTCCGCCGCTTCGTTCCCGACGTGGCCGTGCTCTCGATGGGAGCGATCGAGGCGTCGCGCGGCTTCCTCGATTTCGATCCGGACGAGGCGGCCTTCAAGCGCGCGGTGCTCGATCGCGCCCGCAGGCTGGTGGTCGTGGCGGATCATGGCAAGTTCTCACGGCAGGGCACCGCCCATGTTGCGGACTTCGATCAGGTCCACGACCTCGTCACCGAACGGGATCCGCCTCCCGCGATCCGCGAGGCCGCAGCCGCCAGCGGAACGACCGTCCACGTGGCGTCTCCTGCAGGCTGAAGAAGCATTGCAGGGAGGCCGCAGCGGCGCAGACCAGCACCACGCTGGCGATCAGGCAGCCCTCGACATAGAAGGACAGCGCGCCGGGGCCACCTCCGTTTCGGACACTGAAGGCGATCATCAGGGCAAGGCTGCCGCAGTAGCCGAAGGCATCGGCCATGTAGATCAGGAAGCCTGCGTTGCCGGGATAGCGGGTGAAAGCCATGATCCGCTCGAACAGGATCACGCTGAACGGAGCATAGGCGAGGTATAGGCCCGTGCCGCTCAGCGTCACCCAGGCGATCGGCCCGATCATGCCCAGCCGCCAGGCGATGGTCGACAGTCCCAACACTGCGGCGCCCACGACGATCAAGGCATGGACAGCGATCATGGCGGCCCGGTTGCGGCGGATCAACCCGATCACGGCAAGACCGAACAGGACCACGATGGTCACCGGAATCTCCGTCTCGATGAACAGGGCCGGCGAGCGTCCCTGGCCGAGTTGCAGCCACATCTCGGCGGCGAAATTGTCGCGGTAATCGCGCAGGGCCACCAGCAAGCCGTAACCGGCAAGCAGGAGCGTCAGCGGCAGCCAGTAGAGACGGACGAAACGGCGACGCGATGCCGCATCCATCGCCACGCGCTCGCCGCGATCGGCCTTGTCGGCTTCGTCCGGCGCGGGAATGCGGGACAGGATGAGCAAGGCGCCGACCAGCAGCGGTGCAAACAGCAGCCCGGTGGCGGCGGGCATCCAGAACGGCGACACGCCCTCGATCAGCAACATGCTACCCACTGATTTGACCAGCCCGGAAGAGACGATGAAGCTGGCGGCCAGGATCATCGTCAGTACTTCCGTCAGCCGCCGCCCTTCGAGGTAGCTGACGACCAGCCCCCAGATCATGCCGAGGGGCAAGCCGTTGAGGACCATGCACAGGGGCGCCATCCACGCCGGAAGCAGCGCGACCCCTACCAAGGCGATCCACGATATGCCGATCAGGCCCAGGATCAGGGCCTTGCGCTCGGCACCCCGGTGGATCGAAACGACGCGAATGCCGATGATCTTGGAACAAGCATAGCCCAAGGCCTGCGCCAGGATCAGTGCGGTCTTGAAATCCACCCCCCACAGCGGCGCCTGGTCTGAGAACGTCGCGACGGCTATGGGTTTACGAAAGGCATACATTGCCAGGTAGACGCAGAATGCCGCAAACCCTGCCGCGATCAGCCTCGGCAAAGTCCTCAATTGAAGGTTTTTTCGGTCGCCATGACGGGCGTTGGGCGGCATCCCGACGCGCTAGAGATCTGCTATGGCATTCGTGTGACCAACGCCTTTGTCCTGCATTCTGTTCGGAAACAGGAATGTCTTCATGGTTTGCCGCCAGGCGCAGCAAATCTCGGCCAGATTGCGCCATTCGCAATGTTCGGACCGAACGGCTGAACGTCGGCTTACGCCGGCACCAGGCTTCGCAGGTCTGTTATCGAAGCCGGGCGCGGCAATAGGCCACGGCTGCCCTTCCCACGTTTTCCGGGTTATTTCCGTGCGGCATGGCGCGCCAGCAAATATGAGAGTAGGGGGTGGCGAACGGCGACCCCAGATATTGCGGGGCTTCTCCGTCCGGAGTCTCTGTCTGCTCGCGCAGAGTTGCTCGGGTTTCACCAAGCGAAGAGAGACTGCACCCTAACGATGGAATCGACCGGGATAACCTTGATTGACCTTGGTTGGAGGACAGCCTTCAGCAGCCAGTTGACCGCGGAAGAGCGGGACGGCGAACTGTGCCCGGTGCGGGTCATGGCCGTTCATCGCGGTTGGGTCGAGATCGCGGGGAGCGGGTTGAGCGGCATGATCCCCTCGGCATTGCCATCGGCGGAAGGAGCGGAAGACCGCCCCACGGTCGGCGACTGGATGATTGTCGATCGGGCCGAATTGACGGCGGTACGCATCCTGGATCGGATCAATTTGTTCAAGCGGCAAGCGCCTATGGACAAGCGCCGTCTGCAGTTGATCGCGGCAAACGTCGACACCTTGTTCATCGTCACCTCGTGCAACCATGACTTCAATGTGGCGCGGCTCGAACGTTACCTTGTCATGGCTCGTGAGGTCGGCGTGACGCCTGTGGTGGTTCTTACCAAGATCGACCTTGCGGTCGAACCGGGAAAGTTCCTGAACATTGCCCGTGGGTTGCAGCCAGGCTTGCAGGTCGAACTGATCAACGGGCTCGATACAGGCAGCGTTGCGCGGTTGGCCCGGTACTGCGGCAAGGGGAGCACCGTGGCTTTGCTCGGGTCTTCGGGTGTCGGCAAGTCGACAATGATCAACAGCTTGCGCGGTTCGGACGACATCGCAACCCAGCCCATCCGCGAAAACGACGGCAAAGGACGGCATACGACAACCGTTCGGCAACTGCACCGCCTCAATGGCCCAATCGAAGGGGGGTGGCTGGTCGATACGCCCGGCATGCGAGAGTTCAACCTGCCGGAAGCCGCCGATGGGATCGCGGAAGTGTTCGACGATATCACCGCGTTGACGCTGAAATGCCGCTTCACGAACTGCGCCCATGGTTCGGAGCCTGGTTGCATGGTGCAGGCTGCGGTCCGCAGCGGAGCGCTTGAACCGGAACGGCTACAGCGTTGGCGCAAGCTGGTTCTCGAAGATGCCGGAAACACACAGAACACAGCCGGGCGGCGACCAGCCCCGGCCACTACTCGCAGAAGGAACAAACCAAATGGCTGACCTCTATCTCAAAGCCCTCGAGTCCGAACGCAGGAGTTTGTGGGCTGCATGCCGCCTTAAGGGGCTCGCGAAAGACACGCCTGAACGGCTTCGGATCGCCGAACTCGATAAGCTGCTGGCCGAGCATAAAGCGAAGAAGGCAGGCTGAGCGATCACGCATGGCCGGTGCGTTCAGTCGGAAGCTGGGGGCAGTGATGGGACAGGCTCGTTATCGCCTCATGCTTTCATTTTTTTGACACGGTGAAAATATAGGGGCCGGCTCATGTTTGAGCCCATTTGCTCGCCTCATCATACTATCAGCCCCAGATCATCTGCCGCCATCGCTCGGTGCTGGTCTTCTTCCTGGGTCTTGCCATGGCAGCGGCTCGGCCAGACGCTGGAAGATCTTGTCAATGTCCGTCGCTGGCTGGAAGAGATTTCGCAGCGCCCCGCTGTGACGAGGGCGTACGATCTGGTGGCCGAGATCAATGCCGATCCAGAGCCGTGGCTTTCTGATCGATCTTCGAATTCGCTAGGAGGGCGCCAGCTTCGGTAGTGATCGTGAAAAGGGAGCGAAGGTTCGTGCCAGGAATTTCGAGCCATGACGTAAGTGTGCCATGCAGCCAGCGAGAGGCAGGGCGGCTCGGTTATCTGGTCCCCGGGGGCGGGTCTATCCTAGCCGCATTGGGAAGAGGAAGCCTGCCATCCATTTGCGGAGGTTGGCCCTCGCGGCAACGGCTTGAGGGTCTCTGCTCGAAGATGGCAGGCAGGGCCTATCGCTTCGGACTTTCCTCAAGTCCCCCGCTTCGTTTGCGGCATAAAGAACGATGGCGGGAACGGTGCCTGCCCGGCGCCTGACGGACTGCGCAGTTCGTTTCGCCCTCCCGCATCGACGCTGAGCGGAATCTGCATGCCGCCGGTTTCTTCCAGAAGCGTGAACAGCTTGTGGCTCAGCCGCTGGGCCAGCGCCTCGTGGCCCGGCTGGGCGAGGAGGTTGTTGTTCTCGGTGGGATCGTCGGCGAGATCGTAAAGTTCATCCAGATCCCAGATGCCGTGGAAGCGGACGTATTTGTAGCGCTCTTCGCGAATGGCGTGGACAGTCGGCGTCTGCGGGAAGTTTCGCTCCCAATAGTATTCGTAGAGCAGTTCCTCGCGCCAGGGCGCGTTCGCGTCGCGCGCCAGCGGCAGCATGCTGGAACCCGCCATGTAGGAGGGGGACTCCAGGCCCGCCGCCGCCAGGATCGTCGGAGCGATATCGATGTTCGCCACGACGTTCTCGACCGTGCTGCCGGCGTTGAACAGGGACGGGCACCGTGCGAGCAAGGGAACCCGCATCGATTCCTCGTAAGCGGTGCGCTTGTCGATCAGGCCGTGCTCGCCGAACATGAAGCCGTTGTCGCCCATGTAGATGATCAGCGTATCGTCCAGTTCGCCGCGCCGTTCGAGCAGGTCCATGATGCGGGCCAGCCCTTCGTCCACCGCCAGCAGCGTTTCCATGTAGCGCTTGTAGTAGTCGGCGATGTCGAGATTGCCATGATAGGCATAGTCGACCCCATGCCAGCTGTTGCGCTGGTTTTCGACCCACATCGGTCGTCCCGGCACTCCGGCTTTCATGTTCTCCGGATAGCGGAAAACTTCCTTGTCGTAGCGCCCCTTGTGCCGTTCGGCGGGCAGGAACTCGGCGTGGACGGCCTTGTGCGCGAGGTGCATCATCCAGGGCTTGCCGGGATCGCGCTTGTCGATCCAGTCGATCGCGTAGTCGGTCAGTTCGTCGGTGATGTAGCCCTTCTGCGGCACCTTGCGGCCGTCGACGTTCAGGCCGTTTGCGCTGGGCAGATAGGTTCCCTGACCCTTGAAGCTCACCCAGTGATCGAAGCCCGGCTGCGGATCGTCGCCCTCGGTGCCCATGTGCCACTTGCCGATGAAGGCCGTATCGTAGCCGGCCTTCTGCAGGAACTGCGGGTAGAAGATCAGGTCCGGCGGGATCGGGTGGTTGTTGTCGACGACCTTGTGCTGGTGGGCATAGAGCCCGGTCAGTATCGAGGCGCGCGAGGGCGAGCAAAGCGCCGTCGTGACGAAGGCATTGCGGAAATGCGTACCTTCCCGCGCCAGCCGGTCGAGTGTCGGCGTATCGCCGAAGTCCTGGGCCTTCATGAAGCCCATCGCATCGTAGCGGTGATCGTCGGTGAGGACGAACAGGATGTTCTTCGGCTTTACGCCGGGGCGGCGTTGCAGGCGAAGGTCCTGCGTTGCTGGGCGCGCGCTCGGCGTCCCGGCGCCGGCAGCCCAGGAGTAGAGCCCGAACGCCCCTCCGGTGCCTCCCAGCAATATGCCGCGGCGATCGAAGCTGTCAGCCATGTCGTGTCTCCGTTGATGTGGGCGCTGTCCTGCGCTCCGACGTTTCGTTTTGCATCGTTTTAGAAGGTCACGCGCACGCCGCCGAACAGGCGCCGCCCGGAATCGAGATAGTTTGCGGGCAGGCCCGTGGTGTATTCGACGATTTCGTCGCGATCGAGCAGGTTGACGGCTTCGAGCACGATCGAAGCCTGCGGAGTCACCCGGAAGCTGACGCTTGCATCGAGCGTGCCGAAGGCCCGGTTGATCCGCCCCATGACCGGCGCCACTGTCGCAGAGGCAAGATAGCTGCTGCGCCAGGAATAGGACAGGCGGGCGGCCACCGGCCCCTTCTCGTAATAGCCGGTCAGGTTGTAGTTGTGCTTGGAGGCGGCCGTAAGCTGGGTGGGATCGCTGTTGTCGATATAGGTGTAGTTGGCGATTACCCCGAGGCCGTCGAGCGGACGGGGCAGCCAGGTGAAGGCCTGCTGGAAATAGAGTTCCAGCCCCTTGAGATCCACACCCGATCCATTGACCAGCTGGCTGACCGTGAAATCGGTCTGGATCGTCGTCGTACCCGTCGTGCGGATGTAGGAGACGGGCAGGGACTGGATGCTGATTTCACGGCGGATCAGGCTTTCCAGATTCTTGTAGAACAGCGAGGCGCCGACCAGGGAATCCTGTCCGAAGTAGTACTCCACGGTGGCATCGACATTGTTCGCCCGGAAAGGATCGAGATAGGGATTGTTCCGCGTGACAGTCAGGCCGTTGCCATTGGCCGTTGTGGTGGGCGAAATGTCGGCGAGGTTGGGGCGCGTGATCGTGCGCGAGGCGGAGAAGCGCAGTTGCAGCTTGTCCGTCACCTCGTACTTCAGGTTCAGGCTGGGCAGGAAATCCCAATAGGAACGCTTGACGACCAGTGGGGACGCGGCCGGAACACGCGTGGTCATGCCCGTTTCGACTTCCACGGTGATGCCGTTGAGGTCGGGACTGACCCCGCACGTGGTCTGGCTGGTCCGGACCGCGCGCAGGCCGATGTTGCCGGTCAGCTTGCCGAAAGCCAGGTCTGCCCGCCCGTAGAGGGCAAGGGTCTTTTCCTTGACGTCGAGAATGCCGGTCGCGTCGTTGGTGTAATTGCCAGCCGCGATCAGCTGTTCCTTGCTGAAATTCTTGACGAAGCTCCTGGCATCGGAGCCCAGCCAGTATTGCGGAAACGAGGCGTCGCCGTCGTAGCTTCCCAGGAACGAGCCCGAACCGGCGCGGATCGGGATCATGAAGGGCGCGGCGCTGAACGAGCCTGCAAGCGGCCCTGCGGGAAGACCGCCATAGAGCTGGGACACGCCGGCAGCGCCAATCGTCAACGTCTTGTTGTCGGCATAGACGGCCCGGTCGCTGTATTTGACGCCGGCCCGCAGCGCCGTCACGCCGCGGTCGCCAAGGTCGCGGCGAACGTCCAGCTTCACGTCGCGCAGCCGATCGCTGGTTACGCGGTCGAGCTCGCCGTTCAGGCTGAGCAGTCGGAAGTTGTTGGCGTCGAGCTTACGGGTATCGAACCCGTCGAGGTAGGTGATGCTGGGGATCGAGTCTCCGGGCTTGGCGACGACGCGTACATTGCCGGTGATGCTGTCGGCGATGTTGAGCGTGTTGCGAACCTGACGGGAGCGTTGTTCCGATCCGTCGAGAACGATGGTCCAGCCGTCGCTCTCGAACTTGCCGCCGACCACGAAGGAACGGATAAAGCCGTTGCGGTCCTGGTAACGTCCGCCGTCACGCAGATCGATATTGCTGACGGTGAAGTCGGTCGCCGTTTCCACACCGTCCAGCACTTGCGTCTTCGAGGCGATCACACCGCTCGATCCCGCGAAATTCTGCCAGTTTTCCTGACGCACTGCCTCGACCTTGACCCGGGTGTAGAAGGCGTCGGCATAGAGTTCGAGCTGGTCGCTGGGCCGGAACTGCACCGAGGCAATGCCGCTGAGACGGCGGTTACGCTCGGTGAACATGTCGTGGATGATGAGGCCCGGTATGCGGACCAGGCGATCGGGATCGATGCGGCCATCGCCGTTGAGATCGTCGCCGCCGCCGCCCAGCGGCACCCCCTGTGCCTCGGTCACGGTGTTCCAGCCGGTCTCGACCTGATGGGTCTGGGGGCGGCGCTCGGTGTAAGATCCTCCGAGCGTGATCCCCAGCCTGCCGTCCAGGAAGCTGTCGGCAAACAAGCCGGAGATGCGCGGCGATACCTTGCCGGAATTGCTTTCGTGTTCCGCCTGTGCCGAAAGCGTGAGCACTCGGCGGCCGATGTCGAGCGCGCGGGGCGTGCGGACATTGACGGTGCCGGAAAGCCCCCCGTCTTCGAGGTCGGCGGTCGGAGACTTGTAGACTTCCAGCGTGCGCACGAATTCGGGCGGTAGGGCCGAGAAATCGAAAGAGCGCGAGAAGCCCGCGAAAAGGTCGTTGAGCGCGTTGGGCACGCTGCGTCCGTTGAGGGTGACCAACGTAAACGTGTCGGGAAGACCGCGGATGTTCACGCTGCGCCCTTCGCCGCGCGTGCGGTTGATCTGCACGCCGCTGATGCGCTGAACCGATTCCGCAACGTTCACGTCCGGATAGCGACCGATGTCCTCGGAACTGATGACGTCGACGATGCTGGCGGCATTGCGCTTGATCCGGACGGCCTGTTCGATTCCGCTGCGGATACCGGTGACGACGATGTCCTGTCCCGGTGCTTCTTCGGCATCTGGCGCCGGTTCCACCGCTTCTTCCGGGGCTGCACCCCGCTCGCCGATGGAATCCGCGCTTGCCTCTGAGGGCGCGAACATCAGTGCCGATACTGCCGCTCCTATCAGCCAGGCCGACTGGCGAGTTGGATTTCCTGCGGCCCCGCCTAACGGAGAGTCCATTCGGAATTTCTCGGACAACGGCCGGCGGTTGGCGGGCAGCGACGAGCGCCCGGCGCGGCGAGCCGCGACGACGGAAAGAGACATGGCTATCCTTTGCACGCACCATGACTCCGTTTCGGAGTCTGCTGCCTGGTTGAGCGGAAGGGAGGGATGTCTGACGCTGTCGTCTCGACGGCTGACACAGATATCTCAGGAGAATTTCAACTCACCACAGGAATTCTTGTCTCACGGGAAGCGCTTCTTGCAACTGTGCATCGTCGCATTCCCGGTGCGAATGTGGGGGCGCCTTTCGAAGTCAGGTCAGAGCGCCAGCAACGGCAGCTTCGCCCCCATTCAATGTCAAAAGATCAAACGCACGGTTCAGCGAGCCGAATTAGACTTGGGAATGGCGGAATCCCACGGCCGTGTCAGAATGATCGGGCAAACCCCAGCGATATCACGGCACCCGACTGCTGATCGCGCTGTTCGCTGCCGCTGAACAGGCTGGCCCGGCTAGGCGAATAGAACTGGCGTGTGCGAGAATTATCCTGTCCGTTGAAAGCCGTGGCGCGCAGGGTCGTCTTGAAACCGGCCAGCGCGGTCGTCTCGACGTAAGCACCCCACAGAGCGCGATCACGCCAGCGCAGGATCTCGCCGGTATAGAAGACCTTGGCTTCTTCGGGCGCGGTCCAGGTCAGGCCCCAGGACGATTTCAGAGCGGGAATATCGTGGCGGAATTCGGCCTTGAGGCTCTGCGCGGCGATATCGTCCATCGGGCGGTTCCTGCCCGTGATCGGATCGCGGAGGCGCGATCCACGCCAGGTGCCGTCGATCGTCAGGCGCGCGCCTTTCACGATACCGTCGAGCGGCAGCGAGCCTTGTGCCGAGATACCCCACTGCCGACCATCCCCGATGGTGCCGATCGCCTCGTCGCCGCTGGGCAGGATGAGGTAGCCGAGCATGCCGCCATGCCACTGGTGATAGGTTTCCAGCGCGATCGCGCCGCCCTTGCCCCAGCGATGGTCAAGGCGCAGGAGCGTGCGGGTTACGCGGGCGGGGCGCAGGCCCGAGTTGCCACCGAGCGGCCTTCCGTCACCCTGGTTCACCGAAGCCGCGAAGTCGCCGAAGTCCAGCTGGTCGACCGTGCGGCGTGCGCCCAGGCGTAGCTGAGTGCTTCCCGAAGGCGACCAGACGACGGCGAGTGAGGGTTTCAGGTACGACAGGCTCTGCTCCTGCGCGGCCTCTCCGGTGACCCGAATGCGGGAGAATTCGACGGCCATCCCGGATTCGAGGTTGAGGTGCCGGGTCAGCTTGACGGTCAGGTTGGCGAACGCCTCGCCCCGCATTTCGGAAACGCGGGTGCCGGCATTGGCAAGCGAGACCGGGATCAGGCCGCCGCCGGTATCCTCCGCATAGTCCAACTGGCTGGACAGGCGATTGTATGCCACCTCGCCGCCGAATTCGGGGCGGACCGGATGATTGCCTTCGCGGGTGATCGTGGATCGCGCGACGAATTCGCTGGGCTTCTGCAGGCGGGAAGAGAGCCCGCGATAATCGGCTTCAGAGTAATCTTCGTCGGTGGTGTAACGCTCGATCCGGCCAAGGCCGACCAGCTTCGCCGTCCAGCCGGAACCGAGGCGGCGGGTCCAGTCCAGGCCCAGTTCGCCGCTACGCCCCTTTTCGTCATATGCGATATCGCGCCGACCGTCCGGGGTATCGTCCGCCGCGCCCTGATAGATGTCGATCCTTCGGTCGGAAGAATAGCCGTCCTTGTTCAGGCGCAGGTTCAGGG
This sequence comes from Novosphingobium sp., assembly GCF_036820275.1. Lineage (GTDB taxonomy): Bacteria > Pseudomonadota > Alphaproteobacteria > Sphingomonadales > Sphingomonadaceae > Novosphingobium. The sequence continues at coordinate 19,832 of NZ_DAISLT010000016.1, read as the reverse complement.
TCAGCGTTCCTCCTGCCAGCGGGCCTGACGTGCTCAGCGCAAGGCCATATTCTGGCGCCTTGCCGGCGATGTGCTCCTGCCGGGTCTGGTAGAGCGAGCCGAGGGCATCGCGGTCGAGGTAGGTGCCGTCGGTTGGGAAGCGCACCATTTCGCCGGACAGTTCGACATTGGTTTGCCACCCGGCGATCCGCCGCGCGTGGCTGATCCGGGCGGATGGCGCAATATGGCCGTCCGCCGTGTGGCTGAAGGTCAGCGAGGCATTGCCCGATCCTGCGACATCGGCCTTCAGTACGAGGTTGGCCACGAGCGTCTGCCCCTGCGCCTCGGCCGCGTCGGTGCCGCGCAGCAGGACCACGCGGTCCACGCGCGAGGCCGCGATACGGCGAAGCACTTCGGTAATGCCGCCGCCCTTC
>NZ_DAISLT010000016.1:0-19409 GCF_036820275.1 Novosphingobium sp. | reverse complement strand
CCTTCACGGTCGGGCGCTGGCCGTCGATCAGGACGTTGCCCGCGGCATTGCCGAAGCCGCGCACGGACGTGCCTTCGCTGAGAAGGAAGCCCGGCGTGCGTTCCAGCATGTCGAGCGCGCTCTGGGGCTGGAACGGCTTGTAGAAGTCCGCCGGATAGACCGGATCGGGACCGACAGGAACCATGGCCGGCGGTGCCTCCTGTCCCAGGCCCACGGGCCGCGTGTCTTCGGTGGGGGCGACCGTAGCGGCCACGCCTGCAAGCATCAGGGAAAGTGTATTCATGAAAGCGGACTCAGCACCCATTGCAGAAGTGCCAGCGGGATTGCCGTCCCAACCAGCCAGAGACATGCGCGACCTGCGCTGCGGGCATGAAAGACGGCCATCGCGATAGCGGCGAAGATCGCGAAGCTGGCGAGCGTTGCCGCTATCACCGCTTCCGCGCGGTTCATGCCGACTAGCGCCAGGACGAAGGAAAGAACCACCGTGGCCTGCACCGTCAGGCCGTAGGCGCCCAGCGTTCCCGCAAGCGTGCGCGCCGCCACCGCAAGTCGGTGGCGGCGCGCACTCCCCGCGACCGCAGCTGGAGAGGAGGGATCGGCCGTCGGGGGATTGTTCATCGAAGAGGGTTCCGGGTGCGTGGACATCGGGTTCATGAAAACAGGCGCATGATGCGCTCGCGGTTGGTCTGGGCCGTCAGCACCAGCACGGCGGCCATGCTCAGCCAGCCGAACCAGGCGAGCGTGCCGTATGCCCAGCCAAGGCCGAGCCCGGCGATGACGAAGGCCAGAGCCAGCGTGCCGAACCCGCCCCGGCGCAGCGCGGTGCCGGTACGCGGGGTCAGCTTGCGGCGCAGCCAGTCCTGCTGGTGGCGCGCCATGGCCAGAAGCAGCATTGCGAAGCCCAGAATTGCAGGGACTGCGATGGCGAAATGGATCATGCCAGGGCCTCCGCGGTGGCCCGCCTGCGGCGCGCAGGCGCGGCCTTGGGCTGGTGCCGCAGGACCTTCCACGCGGCGTAGGCAAGTCCGGCGGCCGACGCGATCATCGCAAGGTCGAACCCGGCAAAGACCCAGTCGGCACGGTAGAGGCTTGGGCCAAGCCCGCGGTTGGTGGTGACGGCATTGACGACCGGGACCAGTGCGAAGAGCAGGGCGCCCGTGCCCAGCGCTTCCACCCAGGCGCGCTTTGCAGGTCGCGCCAGTGTCCAGGCGAAGATCGCGCCCCAGGCGATGAACAGGCTGTCTACTTCCCATCCCCCGCGCTCGACCAGATCGAGCGGGAACAGGCGGTTCATCAGGAAATAGATCGCGATGCCCGTCGGCGCCCCGGCGATGAAGCCGATGTTCAGGCGCTCCACCAGACGGAACCCGAAATGGGGATTGGCAGGGTCGGGCAATTTGATGCGCCGCTTGACGCACCACAGCGCAAGCCCCGTCGCGCACATTGCGGTGCCGCCCAGACCGGACAGGAAATAGAGCCAGCGCAGGCCGTAGCCGGCAAACCAGGCGGTGTGCAGGTCGACCATGACTTCGCGCGTGGCGCTCGCCCCGCCGTGCGAAGGCGCGGGCAGGGGGATGATGCGGCGCTGCGCCACGTCGATGTAAAGCGCGTTGCGCCTGCCATTGCCCCACTCGGTCCGTTGGGGATAGAGGCGGGCCGTGGCATGGGCATCGCCGGGATGCTCGATGCTGATGTAGCTGGGTTGGGCGCCGCCCCATTGGCCTTGCGCCTTTGCCACGATCTGCCGCAGCGGCATGGTCGGTGCGGGTGTGCCGCTGGCCTCTCGCTCTTCCGCACGGGGGTTCGATGCGGCATAGAATGCCTCGCGATCGGGGAAGTTCGCCGAGATGGCCCATGGCATCAGCGTGAACAGCAGCGTGACCAGACCCGTATAGGTGATCATCACGTGGAACGGGAGCGCCAGCACTCCGGTGGCGTTATGGGCGTCCAGCCAACTGCGTTGCCCCTTGCCGAAGCGCATCTGGAAGAAGTCGGTGAAGATCTTCTTGTGCGTTACCACACCGGACAGGATCGCCACCAGCATGGCCAGCGCAGCCACGCAGACCAGATAGCGTCCCCAGCGCACCGAGATGTAATGCAGGTCGAAGTGCATGCGGTAGAGGAAGAAGCCGCCGCGCGTCTCGCGCACGGCCAGTTCGCGTCCGGTCTGCGGATCGAGCGTGATTTCCTTGCGGTCGTGACGGTCTTGTCCCGGCACGCTCCAGGATACCGACAGTCCACTGCCGCCACGCACGCTGGGGAGGGACACGTTCCAGCCTTCCGCCCCGGCACCGCGGCGGCGCAGGAGCGCGTCGGCGGCATCGAGCGCGCGCGGGCTGACGGCCGTGCCCGAAGGCAGTTCGGGCCGCATCCAGGCGTCGATCTCGTGCTGGAAGAACGCTACCGTCCCGAACAGGAAGACGATGTAGAGGATCCAGCCCGGAACCAGCCCGACCCAGGTATGCAGCCACGCCATCGACTGGCGGAAACCTTGCTTCATGATGGCATCCTCACCCGTCCGCCTTCTTAGAATTCCGTCCGCGCCGAGAACGCGATCGTGCGCGGCAGGCCCAGTTGCCAGTACGAGGACCAGTAGTCCTTGTTGGTCAGGTTGCTGACGTAGAGGTTGAAGGTGGTCGGCCGCCCCAGCGCTTCGGTGCGATAACGGATGCCGGCATCGAACAGGGTGTAGCCGTCGATCCGGTTGGCATTCGCGGCGTCCTGGTACTTCGAGCCGGAGTAGTAGGCGCCGCCCGACAGCACGAGGCCGTCCGCGGCGGGGATCGTGTATTCCAGCGAGGCCTTGGCCATCAAGGCCGACGACCCGATCGGCTTCTTGCCCCTGAGCGCGGGGGTGGACTTTTCGATTCCCAGGTCCATCCACGTGCCGCCCGCCACGATCCGCAGGTTATCCGTGACTTGGCCGTCCACGGTCAGTTCGACGCCCTGATGAACCTGCCGTCCATCCTGCCTGACGGTGACCATATTGTCGCTGCCGGTTTCGCTGTAGCTGTTGGCCTTCTCGATGCGGAACAAAGCAGAGGTCAGCAGCAGCCTGCCGGAGAAAGCGTACTTGGCGCCGACCTCGAATTGCCTGGAGATGATCGGGTCCATCACTTCGCCGGGGTTGGTGTAGATCGTTTCGTCGTTGGGAACGATCGTGCCTGCCTCCATCGCTTCCATGTAGCTGGCATAAGTCGTCAGTGCCGGAACCGGCTTGTAAATCAGCGAGACGGTGGGCGTAAGCGCGGACTTCCGGTAGCCGGTGGGGGCCTTGTTTACCGACGGGATGGAATAGCTGCGCGTGCGGATCGTGCTGTAGTTGAAGCCGACAAGCGCGCTCAGGGTGTCGGTGAAGGTGATGTCGTCACCGACGATCGCATTGAAGTTGTTCGAGGAACTAGCCTTGTAGAGCGGCCCCGGATCGCCGTCGAAGCGCGGAGTCTGCATGTTGAGCAGTTCGTCCAGCGTCAGTCCGGACCCGGCGGGATAGGGGGTGATTCCGTCGGCATAAGTGCCCGGCACGTTGCCGACGACATGGCGCACTTCCTTGTAGGTGTCCCAGGAACCGCCGATCGTCAGCTTGTGCGCGATCGGGCCGGTGTCGACGGCCACGTCAAGGTACGTGTAGGCACCCTGTGAAATCGTGTCGTAGGGGAAGGTCTTGGAGATGTTGTAGGTCGACCAGCCGGTAGGCGTGTCGATCGGATAGATGATCACGTATTCGCGCTCATCCTCCTTGTACATGTAGGCCGACCGCAGCGAGACCGCATCGCTGATCTTGTATTTCAGGTTGACGCCGATGCGATCGGAGGTTGTCTGGTTGTAGGTCCAGCCGGGCGTATAGGTCTTGGAGTTGTCGTAGGCAGCAGGCCAGTAGCCGAGGCCGTTGGTGTAGAAGCGCGTATCGACCCGGTCGAGATGCCAATAAGTGTGGGCGGCTTCCAGTTGCACCAGCAGGTCGCTGGTGACGTTCCAGTCCAGCGCACCGCTCACCAGCCACTTCTTCAGGTGCTGATCGTCCTTCGACGTGCCGCCGTTCGCGTAAGCGCCGTTGAAACGAAATGCCAGGGTGTCGTCGCTGGTGATCTTCCCGCCCAGATCGACATGTCCGAAATACTGGCTGCCGCCGTAGTTACCCACCGCCACATTGGCGAGCGTCTCGTATGTCGGTCGCTTGAGGACGTAGTTCGACACACCGCCGACATTGCCGGAGCCATAGAGAAAGCCCGACAGACCGTTCATGACTTCGACCTTCTCGATTTCCTCGGTCGAAAGGCCATAAGTATAGGACGACAAGCGCACGCCATCGACGATGCCGGTGCTGCTGTCGAAGCCGCGGATACGGACGTTGGGATAGCCGAAGATCGTCGAGGGCGCGTTGGTCTGCACCACCGGGTTCATCTTGTAGAGCTGGTCCAGATCGCGAGCGATGGTGTTCTCGATCTGCTCGCTGGACATGACCGTGACCGAATAGGGGGTATCGGCGATGCTGCGCGATCCCCATGGGCCGATGCCCGCCTCGAAATTGGGCGAGACATGTTGCCCGTTCACGACGATAGTGGAATTCTCCCGTGCGGCTTCCCGGCCGAGACTGGTGCTGCCCATGTCATCGTCGCCGGTCCCGGAATAGGCGACGGCCTGTATGCGCATCGGGTCCAGGTCCAGACGGCCGACTGTTGCCGGTACGATCGTCACGGTGCGGGCGTCCGGAGTGCGCGCCACCAGTCCGGAGCCTGCCAGCAGGCGGGACAGCGCCTCCCGCGGGGCGAAAGTGCCACGCAGCCCTTGTGTCGTACGGCCTTCGGTGAGGCGTCCTTCGTAGGAAATCTGTACATCGCTCTGGTCGGCAAAGCGGTTCAGAGCCTGGGCGAGCGATCCGGCGGGGATCTCGTACTGGCGTGTGACTTCGACCTGCTCGGCGTGGGCGGGGCCACACAGAACGGCCGCCGTCAGTATCGTCGTGCCGGCCCACCCGGCGGCCAGCAGCGCACGCCCGGAAAATCGCTTCATTCCTGATAACCCCTATAAACCCCGAGTGCATTTAACCGCTGTTGCGACGCACTATCATTATGAAAGACGGAGGGGAGCGGCGTTTGGAACCTACCTGCGACGAAAAAATTTGCGGCGCGTGGCTTCCGCGTTCAGCGGGTGATGACGATGAACCTGTTGGAGAGGCGCAGAGAGCGCAGATTCAGCGTCTTTTCCAGAGCATCGAGCGCGGCAAGCGGATGGTCGAGATCGTAGACCCCGTTCACCCGCAGGTTCGCCGCCTCGCCGCGCACGGTCCAGTAACCGCGCCGCTGTCGGCCGATGGTCGCCACGACTTCGCCGAGCGGCTGATCGAACACGATCAGCTTGCCCCGCGTCCAGGCGGTTTGCGCAAGCACATCGGTGCGGATGGGTCGGGAGACGGCCTGTGCCGTGAAGCGGGTGGTCTCGCCTTCATGCACCACAGCCGCCTTCCCGCCGGCGGTGCGGATGGCGACGCTGTGCTGCAGGACGGCCACTTCGGGACCATCCCCATCCTCCCGCACCGAGAAGACGGTGCCCAGCGCTGTCACGCTGCCCGCTGCGGCCTCGACCCGGAACGGATGGCGCGGATCCGGCGCCACTTCGAACTGCGCCGCGCCGCCCAGCAACCGGGCGACACGCGCCTCTCCGGACCGATCGAAGGCGAGCGCCGAACTTGGCGCCAGAATCGCGACGGAGCCGTCGGGCAGGGTGATACTGTGCCTTTCCCCGATACCGGTGGTGTAGTCCGCGCGCAGCCGGGTCGGCCAGTCTTCCACCAGGCCGACCATCGCCAAGGCAACAGATGCGGCGACGGCGGACAGGATAGCGGAGCGGCGGCGGAGTGCTGGGCGGGCGCGGCGCCAGACGCTGGTCCGCCGGGCAGGGCGATTGGGGGCCTCGTCGATAGGGACGGGCAGCGAAGCCATACGGGAATAGCGTTGCCAGACCGCGTGCTGCCGATCGTACTCGCGGCGGTTCTCCGGCATTGCCAGCCAGACGGCGAAGGCGGCCTGTTCTGCATCATCCAGCACGGTGCCGTCCTGACGGACGATCCAGTCCGCCGCCCGCTCTTCCGGCGTGGCGATCGATGCGTCCAGGTTGTCTTCAATCGACATCGCTCACCTCATCCCTGACCTCGATCGAGACGGCGTGGTTCCGCAGCCTCATAGGGATTGTCGGAGTTCGTGGCGATCTGGAGCCCTGCGTCTGCATTTTAATCGACCTACCCCTGTTCACCCAGGATGCGTGCGCACAGCATGAGGGCATGGCGAAGCTGCTTTTCCACCTGCTTGACGTGAATGCCCAGCCGGTTAGCGATCTCCGCCTTTTCGAGAAGTTCGACATGGCGCATCGCGAAGATCTCTCGGCAGCGCGGGGGCAGGGTGGCCATCGCGCCATGCAGCTGGTCCAGTTCGCTGCGCCCGGCGGCATGGGCTTCGGGGGAAGGGGCGTCGTCGGCGATATGGTCGGTGTGATCCGCGTCGATCAGCCAGCGCGACCAGCGCTGCTGCTGGCGCATGGCCTCGGCGCTGAGGTTGCGCGCGATGCCGTGGACGAAGGCATGGACATCGATCACGCGCCCGGCCTCTATCGCGGGGATGGCGCGGACGAAGGCTTCCTGCACGATATCGGCAGGCTCCACCGGGGGGCGGACACGGCGCCGCACGCTGGCCAGAAGCGCGGTGCGGTGCCGCGCGAGAAGGGCAAGCGTTTTCACCGTCAGCGCTCGGCGATCTGCCTGCCGGGAGGCGCGATCAGAAACCGGAGCGGCATGGAAACGGCGAGTTCATCCGGCAACTCGGGCGGGATCGCCGGAAAGGGCGCCGCGCGGCGCACCTGCGACAGCGCGGCATGATCGAGCATGGCGCGGCCGGTTGAACGTTCCATCGACGTCTCAAGCAGTGCGCCACTGCGATCGATCCGGAACAGCACCGCACCGTCCCCCTGATGGCGGCGGAGGCGGGCCGCTTCCGGATAGTGCCGCTGGTCGGCCAGCTTGTCGAACAGAGCCTGGCGGTACTCCTGTACGACATCGCTCGGCTGGCGCTGCGTGCCCGTTATCGGGTGCGCGGCCTCAGGCTCGATAGAGGCGGGAAGCGGGATCACGACTTCGCGCGATCGGGCGATCGGCAGGGCCGCCGGTTTTGGCAGGGGGCGCGGCTGGACAGCGCTCGCCGTATCTGCAGGCGGAAGATCGGCCAGCAAGGGGGCGTGTGGCTTCGGCGTCGGCTCGTCCGGCGAAGAGGAAACGAGAACGATGCGTTCGACGGAAGTTGGCGCTGTTGTCGGAGCGATCTGGAACTGGCCCAGTATAGCCAAGCTCACGGCCAGCAGGTGCACGAAACCGGTGATCAGCATTGCGAACAGCCGTCCGCCCGGCCCGGAAGAGCGCGGTTGTATGATTCCCGGCAGTATTCTTGCCCGACCCGACATGGGCGCCTCTTTAGACAAGATTGCAAATCAATCGCAATAGCAATAAAAAATTGCTTTGCGATTATGCAAAGGGCAGGGAATTTCGCCTCGGCGTAGTGTCTAGACCATGTTCAACGAGCTTGGCAGAAAGCCGCACCTCTCGTGGATGGCGTCCTTCCCGATTAAAGTATCCATTTTTGCACCGGTAAGATCGGTGAACGCGCGCGGGGAGCGAGCGAATCAGTACATCAATCAACCACGGACATGGAAAGCGCCGAAGCATAAGTCTTGTCATGATGTACGACGTTCAACAGTCCCCGTGGCTACGCCTGATGAGCAGCCCAGCCGCTTTCGACGAGCGAGTGGCCGGTATTGGCGTAAATCGCCGTTCCAACATCCGCCTTGGAACAGCGTGCGGTGTTCGTGAACTGCTGGAATCGCGGACGGACCGCATCTGGCATCGCACGCCGGGGAGCCTTGCAAGCCTTGAATGCTGTCCTTAACCGCGCCTCGCGCGTCTCACTTGGCGCTGACCAAGGAGATCGAGGGTGCGGGCCCAGCCACGTAATGACATCGGAGAGTTCGACCGGCGCTGGCGACGGGTGCTGATGTCGTTCTTTGCGCGCAGGATCGGGGATCGCGCAGAGGCCGAGGATCTCACGCAGGAGGTCTTCGAACGCATGCTGCGGCACGAGGCCGGTGCTGCTCATCCCGACGCATTCGTGTTCCAGATTGCCGCGAACCTGCTGGCCGATCGGCATCGGCGATACCGGGTGCGTGAACGCTATCGCCATTTCGTCGAGGCCGAGGAGCGGCGCGACGTCGAATTTGTCGATCCCCATGCAATTGCGAGCGGGCGCCAAGGGGTCGAACACCTGATCGGCGCGCTGGAGGCGCTGCCGGAACGGACGCGGACGATGTTCGTCCTCTACAAGTTCGAGCAACTCAGCCAGGATACTATTGCCGAGCGCTACGGCATCTCGAAAAGTGCCGTCAAGCAGCAGATCGCAAAGGCCATGGCCATGCTGGCTTCCCGGATGGGAGACGGTAAATGAAGGATTTCATCATCCCCGATACCGTCGATCCGCGCGCAGAAGAGGCCGCGTTCTGGTATCTTTGCCTGACCGAGGGCTCTTTGACCGAGACCGAGCAGGCGCAGTTCGATAACTGGCTGGCCGTGCCCGAAAATGCCGATGTCTTTGCCGACATGGCGCGCATGTCCCGCGCGCTGGACGGTCTTGCCGAGGAGCCGGAGATCATCAGCCTGCGTACCGCTGCGCTTTGCGACTACGAAGACCGCGACAACCAGGGGCGCCGACGCGGCGAAGTCCGCCGGTCGCTGTTCGTGGTCGCGCTTGCCGCATCGCTGCTGCTGGGCTTCCTGGGCATTCTTTCGGTGCTGGGTACCCGCTCGCAGCATTACGTCACGGGTATCGGCGAGCAACGCGTCGTGCTGCTGGATGACGGGTCGCAACTCGCGCTCGACGGAGATTCGGCGGTGGATGTCGATCTTGGCCACTATCGGCGTTCGTTGGTCCTGACGCGTGGACGGGCCCGCTTCAATGTCGCCAAGGATCCCTTGCGGCCCTTCACGGTAACCGCGGGTAACCGGATCGTCGTTGCGACAGGTACGTCGTTCTCCGTCGAGTTGCTGGGCAAGGCCGTGCACGTTCAATTGTTCGAGGGGCACGTCGCCGTGGTCAACCGAACGGCGGGACGCGGCATCGAGCAGAACGAGCGGTTTCGACCTCGCCGATTGGCGACCCAGCCGCAGCTGACACCCGGCAACGAAATGGTCGCGTTGGCCGAGGGAAGCGAACCGCCCAAGGTCGCTGCGTTCCAGATGGCGGCGGGAGAAGCGTGGCAGGACGGCGAACTGATTTTCGAGAACGAGACACTTGCCGACGCCGTGGCACGTGTGAACCGCTATTCGCGCCAGCGCATCGAGATCGCGGATGAGCAGACCGGGGCTCTGGTGGTGAACGGGGTATTCCGGGCTGGCGATGCCGGGGCCTTTGTCGATGGCGTTTCCGCCCTCTATCCGGTGCGGATCCGCGCGGCTGACGGAGGATGGCGGATCGGGAAGCGCTAGGGCGCATAAGGAAAAAGAATCTCCGCGCGAAAAAATTCGGGAACTTTTTTCTGTCCTTCGGTTCCGGCCGTGCGTCTCACCGTTCGGCAACAATCAATCAAATAGGGGTCGCCAAAAATGGGGAAATTTCGTTCTGCATCCCGTTGGGGTGCGGGAAGCGTCGTGACTGCGGTGCTGATGGTTCAGGCTGCGCCGGCTTTCGCGCAGGAACAGCGCATCGACTTCGATATTCCGGCGCAAAGCCTTGCAGGTGCGCTGCGCAGTGTCGCTTCCGCCGCGCACCAGCAGGTCATTTTCGATGGCGCGAGTGTCAAGGGACGCAAGTCCGAGGCTCTGAAAGGCAGCTTCTCCGCGCGCAGCGCCTTGACGCAATTGCTGCGGGGCACGGGCCTGACCGTGGAGCAGGGCGCGTCGGGCGTCTTCATCGTGCGCAGGCCGGAACTCGTCCCGACCCCCGCAGCGGAGACGGTCGCCGCCGCCGATGACGACAGCGCGCCGATGCCCGAACTGGTCGTGACGGGTTCGCGCATCCGCCGCACCGAATTCGACTCCCCGATCCCCGTGGTCGCGCTCCAGAAGGAGGACATCTCCGAGCACGGCTATCGCGATCTGGCCGAAGCCCTTCAGGACATACCGGGCGTCGATCAGGGGCTCAACCTCTCGGCTGGCCAGACTTCGACCCAGACCAACGGCCTTTCGACGGTCAGCCTGCGCGGCCTGGGCCAGAACCGCACGCTGACGCTGATCGACGGACATCGCACGGTATCCAACGTTGGCAATTCGAACGCCGTCAGCCTCAGCACGATCCCGACCTTTCTGGTCGACCGCATCGACGTGAGCACCGGCGGCGCTTCTGCCGTCTATGGCTCCGATGCCATCGCCGGGGTGGTCAACATCATGACCGACAGCAACCTCACCGGGATCAAGGGCAGGGTGGCGGGCACCGCGACCAACGACGGCGGCGGCGACGGGACCGAATACTCGCTCGCGGCGGGGGGAAAGTTCCTCGACGACCGCCTCTATGTCATGGCCACCGGGACTTACGAGAAGCAGTATGCCCTGCGCGCGAAAGATCGCGACTGGGCGCTGGAATCGGTCAGCTATGACCCCTCCAGCAATACGGTCTCGTCACCTGACCTGAGCACCTATACGCCGGGCGGACGCTTTCTCAGCAGCCGGGGCGCCTACTACTATGACGAAACGGGTATGCACTCCGACTTCGTCACCGAAAAGAACGGCTACGATTCCCGCACTGGCGGCACCCTGATCGTCCCGCGCGAAAGCATCAGCGCGGCGGGCAAGCTCGGCTATGAATTCAGCGACAGCCTGAAGTTCAAGGCGACAGTGCTCTATTCGCGGATCACCACCAATTCCGTTCGCGAACCCTATTACATCTATAATTCGTCGACTTACGGCGTCGACGATGAGTACACGCTGGGCCGCATTTCGCGTAGCAATCCTCTGGTGCCCTCGGTGATCGCTACAGCTTCGACGAGTTCGGGGATCGATTTTCGCCGCCGGCTTACCGAACTCGGCCAGATGGCGATCGACAACAAGCGCGAGACCTGGCGTGCCTGGGCCGGGTTCGAAGGCACCGTGTTCGGCGACTGGAACTGGGACGTCACTTATGGTTTCGGTCGCTTCGAGCAGAACCAGGTGCGCACCAACGGCGTAAATTTCCAGCACGTCCAGTATGCGCTTGATGCGACGAAGCTTGCCGACGGTTCTATCGCCTGCGCCGACGAGGCCGCGCGGGCAGGGGGCTGTGTGCCGCTCGACCTGTTCGGTGTCGGTTCGATCAGCGACGCCGCGGCCGACTATATTCGCGGTGACGTCTGGTATCAATCGATCAACAGCCAGCACACGCTGAGCGGCAATCTCACCGGCACGCTGTTCGAACTGCCGGCGGGGCCGGTGCAGATCGCGACCGGGTTCGAACTGCGCCGCGATCATACCGAAACGCATACCGACGAACTGACGGCCAGCGGATTCAGCAATTTCGCCTATATTCCTGAATATGCGGGCACGGTGAAAGTCGGTGAGGCCTATGCGGAAGCCAACGTGCCGCTGCTGCGCGATCTGCCGCTCGTGCATAGCCTCAGCGTAGACGGCGCCCTGCGCGTGGCCCGCTACAACCTTTCCGGCGTGGGCACCACGGTGAGCTATCGGGCCGGCGCCCAGTGGGAACCGGTGCGCGGCATGAACCTGCGCACCACGTTCAGCCGTGCCCAGCGCGCACCGGACACGACGGAACTCTACTCGCCGCCCCGCGATGACTATGACACTGTCGTCGATCTTTGTAGCGGGGTCACGGCGACCGCTGTCGGAACGATCGCCGACAATTGCCGCGCCAACCCGGGGATCGCCGCGGCGATCGCAGCGGACGGTGTGTTCCGGCAGGACAGCACCAACGTCAACGCACCCAATTCCGGCAATGCCGATCTCAAGCAGGAAACCGCTTACACCTTCACTGCCGGCGTGGTCGTGAACCCCGGTTTCCTTCCCGGACTGCAGGCAAGCGTCGATTACTACGACATCAAGGTTAAGGATGCCATTTCCGCGCTTTCCAACACCAATCAGATGTTGGAATGCTATTCGGACACGAACGGCTACGGTAACCGTTTCTGCGATGCCATCACCCGCGATGCGGAAGGCCAGATTACGCGGCTGGTCAACGAGCAGGAAAACCTGGACGAACTGCGCGCGCGCGGCATCGATGTGGCGCTGGCCTTCCAGTTCCGCCCCGAGGTGATCCCGGGCCGTGTCCGGTTGTCGCTGAACTATAACCACCGTCTCGAACTCGGTACGAAATACCAGGGCATTGCCAGCCAGTCGTCGGACGACTGGCTCGGCGAAGTCGGTACTTCGAAGGACACCGCCAAGGGAAGTGTCGAATGGAGTTCGAAGCAGTTCATGCTGAAGTGGACCACCGTCTACATCGGCAAGGCCGTGGACAGCAACGATGCGGTGGCCATGTATGCCGCTGCGGGCATCACCGACGCGATGTTCCTGCATGTCCCGGAGTTCTGGCGGCATGACCTGAGCTTCCGGATCACGCCGCCGCTCAACAATCCGAACCTGCGCATATACGGTTCGATCCGCAATGTGTTCAACAAGTACGGACCCTTCCTTCCCGATGGAACGGATAGCGGCAGCAAGTACAACTACAACTCTGTCTATGGCGTGAGCGGCCGGGCCTTCACGCTCGGGGCCCAGTTCCAGTTCTGAGCCGATGACCGGTGAGGAGGCGATGCCTCCTCACCGTACCTCCCGACAATCCATCCTTTTCCGTCGGCGCCATTGCACCGCCGGGCCCATTTTTCGAGATGTCCATGATCGCCGTTTCCCGCCTGTTCCCCTCCGCCCTTCTGATCGCCGGTCTGTCCACCGCTCCCGCCTGGGCAGGAGAACCGGCGACGATGGGGGCTGTCGATCTCCTCAGCATCGCGCGGGCAGGCAGTTCGCTTCCCGCGAATGACGGTTCGTCCATTCTCTACAGGGTGACGCAGGCGGACTGGCAGAAGAACCGCGCGAAGACCGAGCTGTGGAGCGTCGATACAGCGTCCGGCAAGGCGCGCCGCATGCTGGGGAATGGCGGTACGAGCGCGGCATGGTCGCCGGACGGCCGGACCATTGCCTTCGTCGACCGGCGCGATGGCGACAAGGGGAGCCAGATCTACCTGCTGCCCGCCGACGGCGGAGAATCCCGCAAGCTCACCACGTTGCACACCGCTCCCGCCGATCTCGTCTGGTCCGGGGACGGCAAGTCGATCTACTTCCTGGCGAACCTACCCGACGACAAGGAGCTCGCCGCGCGCAAGAAGGCGCGCGACGACATGTTCGCCTTCGAGACTCCCGGAATCCGCCGCGCGCTGTGGAAGGCGGATCTGGCGACCGGCAAAGCCGAAAAGGTCATCGTCGGTGACTTCGAGGTGCGCGGCTTCGACTTGTCCGCCGATGGCCGCGTACTGCTCTATCGCCGCGCAGATTCGCGGCTGCTTGACGATCAGTCCGCTTCGGAACTCTGGGTTCATGCCGAAGGCGCCGAAGATCGCCGCCTGACCGACAACGACTATCAGGAAATGGGTGCCCGCCTCTCGCCGGACGGCCACACGGCGCTGTTCCGCGCCAATGCACGGGACGGGCATTACGGCACGTTCAACGCCAATCTCTTCGTGGTAGATCTGGCTGACGGGAAAATCCGCGAACTCGCGGACGGTCCGGCCTGGGCAATCGAAGAAGCCGTGTGGTCTGCCGACAGCCGCACGATCTATTTCACCGCACAGGAAGGCGTGCGCACCGGGCTTTACGCGGTGGCGGCCTCCGGAGGTCGCTGGCGCAAGCTGGCAGGCGGAGACAGCGTGATTTCCGGCATTGCCCTGTCCCGCGATGGGCGAACGCTTGCCTATACCGAACGCAGCGCGCTCCAGCCTGAGGAAGTGGTGCGGATCGATCCACGAAATCCACGCCCGGTGCGGATGACGCACCTCAACGACGACATTGCCCGGCGTTTTCGCCTGCCGCGTCAGGAAGCGATCCGCTGGACCGCTCCGGACGGGCAGGCGCTGGAAGGCCTCGTCACATACCCGCTCGATTACGCGCCTGGCCGCGCTTATCCCACGATCGTGCAGAGCCACGGCGGCCCGCGCTCGGCGGACCAGTTCAACGTCTTTGCCTATGGCCGATTCCTGCCGCTGCTGTCGGCGCGGGGCGTGCTGGTGCTCAGCGTCAATTACCGGGGCGGAACCGGCTACGGTGACGCATTCCTCCAGGGCATGAATGCGGGCTACTTCCGCCATGCCGACAAGGACGTGCTGTCCGGTGTCGACGAACTGGTCCGTCGCGGCATGACCGATCCGGACCGGCTCGGCATGATGGGCTGGAGCGCCGGGGGACACATGACCGCGCGACTGGAGACGGTGACGGACCGCTTCAAGGCTGCGGTGGTCGGTGCCGGAGCGGTCGACTGGCCCTCGATGTATCTGGGTTCCGACACGCGCTGGCAGCGCAAGGAATGGTTCGTGACCCCGCCCTACGGCACGACCGCCCGGCGGGACCTCTACCAGGATTATTCGCCGCTGGCCGCCGTCGACAAGGTCAAGACGCCCACGCTCATTCTTGCCGGGGCCGAGGACGAACGCGTGCCTTCTGCCCAATCGGTGATGTACTACCGCGCGCTTTCGGCGCTCGGGGTGGAGGCCGCCCTCTACCTGGCACCGCGAGAGCCGCACAATTTCCGGGAACTGCGGCACAGGCTTTTCCAGATCAACGTGCAGATGGACTGGTTTTCGCGCCATGTCCTCGACGCTTCTTATGAAAACGAAAAAGCGCCTGTCGAAGATTCCGGTGTTGTCGCATCGGAATAAGTCTCTGGCGGAAACTGCGTCGGGTCGGCTTGTCCAGCCGGCCTGCCGCAGGACTCGCCGGTGCATCGCCGTACATTGATCCCAAAAAGGATGCTGGAATCAGCCATTCTCATCCTGTGATCGGCGTGTATGCCAACGTGGTACGGGTTTCCTGTTGGCACGGAGTCTGGCTTGATGTTGACTCAGTCAACAACATGAGCGATGTTGATAGGGTCAACAATGTTCGTGAGTGAATTCCAATGCCTCCTTCTACAGCCGCCGATGTCGAGCTCCTTCGCTCTTTTAATAGAACCTATACGGCCCGGTTGGGCCTGCTCGACGCCCGCCTCGGCAGTAGCCCGTTCACGCTGAGCGAGGCACGTATCCTGTTCGAGTTGGCCCATCGTGATGCGCCGACAGCCGCTGAAATTGCGAGGTCACTCAATCTCGATCGTGCTCAAATGAGCCGGACACTGAAGCGGTTTGGCGAGCGGGGCCTTGTGGTTGCGCGCGAGGATCCTGAGCATGGACGACATCAACTACTCGAACTCACCCCGGAAGGCATTGCCGCTTTCAACGAGCTTGAGGAGGGGGCTCGCAGTGGAGTGCGCGGTCTCCTTGATGAACTGCCGCTGCATCGTCGTAGCCGATTGCTCGGCGCGGCAGCTTCAATCCGCGACATGTTCGAAATGAATCCTGCGCCGACGTTGCTCTTACGCGGATTGCGACCCGGCGACATCGGGCTGATCGTCCATCGGCAAGCGATCCTGTACGCCGCCGAATATGGCTACGACAGCAGCTATGAAGCGCTGATCGCGCAGATCCTCGCAGACTTCCATCAGACATTCGATCCCGAGCATGATGGCGCCTGGATTGCTGAACTGGACGGAAAAATGGCCGGATCCATTTTCCTCGTAAATGGCGGCGAGCCCAGCGTCGGCAAGTTGCGGTTGCTCTATGTGGAGCCTGAGGCTCGCGGCGCAGGCGTGGGGAAGCAACTGGTGAACGTCTGCGTCGAGCGTGCAAGGGCAGCGGGTTACAAGCGACTTGATTTGTGGACCGATGGTCAACTTGCTCCGGCGCGCCGGCTCTACGAGCGAGCCGGTTTTACACGGTGCGAAACGAAACGCGAGCGCCACTTCGGGCAAGATATCGAAAGCGAAACGTGGTCCCTCGACCTATAGTGTCTGCCCACGCGAAACTCGGCTCCGCCACCGGAAACTGAGAGGCCCCCAATAAACCGGCGACAGCGGGCCTCGATCCAACCGGTCCATATCTTCCATCGGTTCAGGTACGATCGAGACAACGAACGCCTCTTTTCAGGAAGCCGCAACGGCTGCGTGAAGGGCGGCTAACGTTGGACTAAGGCGGACTTCGCCCGTCCGGCCCTCAAAATTAACATAAGAGTGCTCTGTCCTGTAAGCGCATTTGAAGATTTCACTCGGCCGGTCGAAGCCTCGGGTCCTAGGTCCGTTACCCTGCTCTATTGCATGTAGAACCAACGCCCCGTAGGTGAATGCGAATCATTTGCATTTGCAATAGGGGAAATCGTGCGACACCATTCGAAGGGGGCGCTGCTTGCAGCCTCTGCAGCTTCCTTGCTGTTTGTTCCGGGTCTGGCGTGGGCCGAGGACGCAGACGAAGCAAGTGCCAACCCGGATACGATCATCGTTACCGGCCTGAGCGACAACAAGACCAGCACCGGTACGAAGACGGATACGCCGCTCATCGCCACACCCCAGAGCATCACCATTATCGACCGGGAGGAATTGACCCGCCGCAATGCCCTGTCGATCAATGAGGCGCTGGGTTATGTCGCGGGCGTCTCCACCAACCAGCGCGGTGCCATGGCGACGCGCTACGATCAGTTGGTTTTGCGCGGTTTCGCCCCCGGCGTGTTCCTCGATGGCATGCGGCTTATCGCAGGGCCTTACTCGACGCCGCAGATCGATTTCAATCGGGTCGACCATATCGACGTGGTGAAAGGTCCGGCCTCCGTCCTCTACGGCAATTCCACACCGGGCGGCTTGGTCAACCTCACCAGCAAGATGCCGGAGGCCGACGCTTTCGGCCGGTTCGAGGGCCAGGTTGGGAACTACGATACGTTCCGTATCGCGGGCGATGTCAATCAGCCGCTCGATAGTGAAGGAAGGCTCAAGGCCCGGCTCGTCGGTGGATGGCAAAAGGGCGACAATCTTGCCCAGGGCACCTTCAGCGAACGTTGGCATGTCAGCCCGATGCTGACCTTCTCTCCGGATAGTGCCACCAGCCTGACGCTGATCGCTACCTATCAGCACACGCCGCACGGCGGCGGTTATTCCGGAACGCCTGCTGCCGGTACCGTCCTGCCTAATCCGGCCGGCAAGATTCCGCGCAACATGAACACCGGCGATCCGGGATATGAGCGCTACGATCACAAGGCGAAATCGATCGCGGCATTCTTCCGGCACGACTTCGACGAACATCTCAGCTTCGCGTCCAATTTCCGATATCAGAACAACAAGCTGTCCTATCGTCAGATCTATACCTCAGGGTTCGCGACAACGGGTACGGGAACGAACCGAAACAGTGATTACTCCACGATCATCCGCGGCGGCGGCGGCGCCGACGAGGACTTCGATACGCTCACCCTGGACAATCACCTGAATGCAAAGTTCAAGACCGGCTTCATCCAGCACAATCTGCTGGTGGGCCTCGATTACCAGCGCATCACCGGTGAGAATGTCCAGCAATTCAACAGCGGACAGACGAGCAATCCGCTCACGAGCATCCCCAACCTGAAGCTCTTCGCAACGGTCTATGGCGGTGTCCTGCCGAGCCTCGATCTCACCGTGTTATCGCCGAATTACACCAACACGTACGGCAAGCGCGATCAGGTCGGACTCTATTTCCAGGACCAGATGTCGATCGGCCGCTTGCAGCTGATCGCCAGCGGACGTCAGGATTGGTACGAGCAGACCTCGATCAACCTCAATCCGACGACCGCTGCGGCGATCGCGGCGCCCGTGACGAGGCTGGCGCAGACCGCATTCACCATGCGATTGGGCGCTCTCTATGAGTTCGAATTCGGCCTTTCGCCTTATTTCAGCTACTCGGAATCCTTCGAGCCGCAGGCCGGCACGCGGTATGTCACCGCGACCGAAACCGCGCCGTTCGTGCCGATCACCGGGCATCAGTATGAAGGCGGTCTCAAATATCAGCCGAAGGGGCTCGACGCTCTGTTCACCGTCTCGGTCTATCAGCTGAAGCGTCAAGGCAATCCCGTCTCCGATCCGCGCGCTGGTACAGGCGGCATTCCCGCGAACGCGACGATCCAGATCGGCGAGACCCGTGTTCGCGGCGTCGAATTCGAAGGCCGCGGCGAGGTTCTTCCCGGTTTCGATGTAGTGGCTACCGCGAGCTATACCGATGCCATTATCACCGAAGGCACGCCGGCCATCGCCGCCACGGCCACCAACAGCGGTACGCCAACCACGACCGGAACGCGCCAGCTCGGTACGCCGAAGTGGAATCTTTCCAGCTTCCTGTCCTACGACTTCGGCAAGTCCCCGAACGCTGAAGGTGCTCTTTCCGGCCTGAACCTAGGCGCCGGCATTCGTTACGTCAGCGGATCCGATGGTACGACCAATTACGCCGTCATCAACGGCGTGACGACATTCCAGCGCTTCCGCACCGGAAACTTCATGCTCGTCGATGCGGTTCTGGGCTATGACCTGTCCAAGGTCGGACTCCAGGGCTGGAGCGCTTCCGTCAATGCGTCGAACCTGTTCGACAAGACCTACATCAGCGCCTGCCCGTTTCTCAACAGCTGCTACTACGGCGGCCCCCGTACGGTCGTAGGATCGCTGCGTTTCAACTGGTAATCGCTGCGACAATGGGAGGTAGCTTTGCCTGCTTTGAACGCCGGGAAGCGTTCAAAGCAGGCGAGCTGCCGCCTTGGCCTGAGCCTTCAGATGTCTGGGGTGGACCGGCGAAATTCCGCTCCGACTTCGAGTTAGCAGTACCGCTGGTTTCTGCCGCCAGGCGGCTTTCGGAGCGAGTCCTTGGAATGCGGCCGGGGCCAACTCAGCGCCGCTCAATGGCCCGAACGCTGCGGTTACGGGACATAGATGGGGGCGCACAATCCACGTAAGCCCTGCGAGAAGGGAAAAGATTGGGTTGCTCACCCGAGGTCCAATAAGCTCCGATCTGGCCGTGTTACATCAAATGCAATTTCACCCGGGTGCGGTCGAGCCACGGACCTGAGCATCAGCGTTCCGCATCAAGCGACACATGCGATCACGAAACGCGATTGTGCGCCGTTCGCAAATTCCTCCCCTCGGGGACAGTTGCGCGCGGGTCAGTGTTCCGACATGCAAACCTTCTGTCATTTCGGCGCCTGAAACTAGGCGCGCTAACGAGAGAATACCCATGCTGCTTGATGGTCCTCGCCTCGCTCCCTTGTCCGGTTCCAGTCCCAATGCACTCGTCGTCTTGATCCATGGTTACGGTTCGAACGGTGACGACATGATCGCGCTGGCCGGGATGATGCAGCAATTTCTTCC
>NZ_DAISLT010000015.1:99029-136552 GCF_036820275.1 Novosphingobium sp. | reverse complement strand
CGATCACGACAGCCAGATAGGCAAAGCCCTCCAGGGTGCGGATGTAGGTGATGTCGGTCACCCAGGCCCTGTCGGGGGCAGCGACGTCGAACTGCCGGTCCAGAGTATTGTCGACCGCCAGGGATGGCTTGCCGCCATAGCTCCCCGGCCGACGCTTGTAGCCGATCTGCGCCTTGATACCTGCCAGCCTGGTCAACCGGGCAACACGGTTCGGGCAGCAGGTCTCGCCCTGATCCAGTAGGTCGTCGTGCAACTTGCGGTAGCCATAGACTTTGCCGCTGTCGTTCCAGGCTTGCCGGATCAACTTCGTCTGCCGAACATCTTCCCGGGCCCGTTGGCTCAGCGGGTTCTTCTGCCAGGCATAGAAGCCGCTGGGCTGGATGCGCAGGCACCGACACATCGATCGAACCCGGAACTGGTCACGATGCTCGGCAACAAATGCGTATCTCACTTTGCATCCCTGGCGAAATACGCGGTGGCTTTTTTTAGAATGTCGCGCTCCTCGGTCACCCGGGCCAGCTCGCGCTTCAACTGGCGGATCTCGGCATCCTTGCTGGCATCGCCAGACACCACCTTTGCCAGTTGCCGCTTCCATGCGTACAGCGAATGCTGACTGACGCCGAGCCGCTCGGAAACCTCCGCTACCGGATACCCGCGCTCGGTGATCTGGGCCACCGCATCACGCTTGAACTCATCGCTGAAATTGGGCTTCCCCATCGACGTCTCCTGTCCTCAAAATTAGGATAGAAAGCGTCCAGAAATCTAGGGGCTACTCAGACTGGCTCACCGCTCTTGCCGCAGAGGTTGGCCTGCTCTCGGTCTTCGCGCACTGGAGCAGCAGAACACGATCCTGATTCAGGACAAGCTCGCCTTCATCGAACAGCAGAACATCGCCGCCGCCGCGCAACTGAAGGATGTGGAGGTAAGCAATGCCGAGGTCAAAGAGTATCTGCCTCGCCCTATCCCGGCTGATTTGCGCAGGCTGCTCGAAAAGAAGTGACGGCGCCTTCGCCCCGCCCCCGCCCGCCTATGTGGGCATTCCGGCTGGGCTGATGGCGCGACGCACCGTCAAGGACGTGCCGCTGACGACGACGGCCGACATCCTCACGAGGCGGGGCATCTACATGGAGGGATTCGAGAAGTGCGCCGCCAAGGTGGACGCGATCCGGGATCACGACGCTAAGGCCCCCACCGGCTCGCAGGCGCCGCTCAGCGCGTCGCAGTGATGCCGGGTATCGGTGCGACACGTTCCCTGCTAACAGCCGCGCCTCCTGCCCCGACAACGGCCAGGCATTACCAAACCTCGGCCCCGCTCCGGCGGGGCCATTTTACGACACTCGCGAAAACGACCTAGGCCCTTGCCAACCGGCGCAGGGATTAACGAATTGCAATTCGCTCCGTCGTTGAATTTGCCGCACAATGTGGATCTGCGCCTCATCGGGTAGACCCTCCCATCCGATGCAGCCCTTTGCGTGCCTCGGCGCGTTGCGACAACCTCAGCCCCGGAGCCCCGAAAGCATGCTCCGGGGCCTTTCTCTGAAGGTGTCCGCATCGAGCAGAGTGCTAGCCTGGTCACAGAATAGGGCGCCACACTTCAATTCTTTGTCACGGACCCGTGGTATTCGAAGATCATTGGTCGGCCACAAGGGTGGCAATTCTTGGCGGCAGGCCATGATGCGCTTCGGCGCAACGCGACGCAAACTTAGCCCCGGTCCGCGTCCTCAAGCGCGAACCGGGGCTTTTCTCGTTATGGTTTTCGGCCTTGGCTCGGTGTCATACATGGAATTGGCGCAGCTCTGGCTTGCCGTGTCGCCTCAACGACGCCGCCACGATGGCAATCTGGAACGTTTATCCCACTTATGCATTCTCCAAGCGGATCCTGCTTTCAGGGTCAAGTTCGGCTGGATCACCCATTGCACCGAACCTGCTGAGCGAAAAAAGGGCTGCCGAATCCACATTCCGGCAGCCCTTTTCGCGAGGCGCCTTAGGCTGCGGACCGGGTTCGAAACCGGCTGGCCCACGCCCACCTCGCGTGGCCCTCTGTACAGCCACCAGGGCGCGCCCCTTCGCGCTGCCGCAGCAAGATGAAAATAATCTCTCTCGGCGCCGCACATATTAAGGCCCCGCTGCCTAGCGGCAGCGGGGCCTTAATGCCATGACGACGGTTCTCGGTGGCGTTTTAAACCCCGCGTCACTATTGGTTTGAGGAGACCGGTTCAGGAATGAGCCGGACCTTCTCGCCCCAAACTATTAGAAGTGCATGATCACACCGGCCATCGGGCGGATGCTGTCGAAGTCGTAGGTCTCGGCCTGAAGGCGAAGGCGCACACCGCTGTTGCCGGTGATGCCGCCCAGACCGATGTCCTTCGGGCCGACTTCGACGCCGACGCCGTAAATCCAGTCCTTCTGGTCGCTGTATGCGCGGCGACCGTTGACCCACTGGTAACCAGCCGTAGCGAAGACCATACCGCTATCACCGGCGCGGGCGCCAACGCGACCACGGACACCGTACTCCCAGTCGATGTCACCGAAGCCCTTTGTGGCGTTGCCTTCGGCGCCCACAAAGACCGGCCCCAGAGGCACGTTCACGCCGGCCACGCCGCTGATAAGCGCACCGTTCATCTTACCGCCGCGCGGCGAACCAAATTCGCTGTCACGGTCGAACGAGTGGTAGCCGCCAAGCACACCGAAATAAGGCTCGATACCGAACGCGGGGGTGCCATCGGGCGCGGTCGCCTCCGTCCCGTCCTGAGCGAACGCTGCAGTCGGAAGGGCAAGAGCAAGAGCAGCGGCGCAAACAATCTTCTTCATTTCAAACTCCGAACGTTATAGCCGACTTGGCGGCACGCTCAGAAAACCGCGCTCAGCCAATCGAGTTTCGAGGCTGACTTGATTCCGTAACATAGTGGCATTTTGGCATCATTCCTTGTGGTCGCAGAGCACGTCGCGACCATTACCTCGCCGTACGCGATGATCCCACCCGCCGCGCTCGCCCGGAAAATCCACTTCTGCGGCGAACTATCAATCAGCGGACCGGGTGTGGGGAAAGGCGGTGAGCGATTCGAGCGGGCGCATCTGTCGGCACTTTGAGGGAATGGGGATGCCGGGTATCGCCTGCCCTCCGGCAAAATGAGGTGACGCCGCAGCGCGCGGTGGCGCAGCGGCGTCGGAGAGGTAGCTGCGGGCCGGAGCCGTCCAGCCCAGCGCCGCAGCCAGGTCGAAAGTGACATGATCGAGGCCGGGAACAATCGCCCATTCAGTATGTTGACCCCGCACTGTCACAGGGACAGTGTTCTGTGCTGATTACCCGAGATGCACCGGACTAGAGGCCGCCCGTGTCGCAAGGGGCGGCCTCTTCGTTTCAGAAGACCAGAACCCCCACCAAGATCACGCAGCAACCGAGCGCGGCCATTACTTGTCGGGGACGGGACGGAAGGGATCCGTCTGCAAGGATGGCTAAGCCTGCCAACGATACGCCCGAAATGACGGCGAAAAGCGCTAGATATAGATGATCAATCGACATGGGACTTCACCTCACCGATCCTCATGCATCGACTCATTATCACGCTCATCCGAACGTGCAAAAAAGAGAGAAGGTGCTGGAACCTTTCCAGACTTGCGGCGCTTTGTCGTCGGTCCTGAGCCAGTAACTCTGTTACCATTCAAGGCCACCCATCTGCGCGAGAGCGCAAGGCAACCCGAACTTGAAAGCCCGAGGCACCAACATGCCTCGGGCCTTTTCGAATCAAGCGCCCTAGGACCTCGTTCCGGATCAGGCCGCCTTGCGCGCCAGCCCAACCCGCACGGCAAGGGTCCACTCCCGGCGGCTGGCGTCTCACGAGGCGATGCCCAGCGCGATCACGTCGTTCGACGCCTCTTCCATGCTATCGCGCCACGGCGCGCGCGGGCGGCCGAAAGGGGTGACCCGGTAACGCTTCGCCACCTTCAATAGCTGGCCCAATCGAGATCGGCCTCGTCCAAGGCCTCAAACATGTCGCCGTCCGCCTGGAGCATGCTCAGGCGCCTGCGCACCGCTTCCGGATCGCCGTCGCGCGGGAAGCCGCGATCAGCCATGGCGCCCTTGGCCAGATCACCGAAAAGTCCGCCGCGTTAACTACACCCACGATGTAATTTCGAAAACGGCTGATTTCTTCGGGTTTCAGGCCAAGACTAGGGGGTGGGTTACGGATGTTACGCTTTTCCGCTTCCTCCCTCCGTAGATGGCTTCGCTAGCCGAACATTTTTCCGATCCTCAACCGCCGTTGAATAGGCCTGCCAGCTGCATCAAAGTGCATCAGCGCTGCGCCGGTCATCGGCGCCACCCTGCCTAGGAAGCTAGCCATTTTCCCGACGCCGCCGATGTGCATCAAAACCGATACGAAAAGTGCGCGGGCGAGGCGGGGGATTAAGCGCGCTTTGAGGGGGTACCGCTCCATGTCGTGGCGGCGCAATATTGTTACTCGGCTTCAGGACGTTGTGGGGCGGGGGTTGAGCGATTGACGGGCCGTCTGAGCAGGCGCACGATGCCCCCATGTGCAACCTCTACCGCATGACAGCGCCTGCGGACGCAGTCGCGGGATTGTTCCGAGCGACAACCGGCGCCGTGCCGAACTTCGCGGCCGAGATCTACCCCGGCTATCCCGGCCTCGTCGTCTCTGACGGCGCTGTCCGTGCGATGAACTGGGGCTTCCCCCTGGTGCTCAAGAGCAAGAAGACCGGCGCGCCGCTCAAGCCCAAGCCGGTGAACAACACCCGCGAGGACAAGCTGCACACCGGCTTCTGGATCGACAGCTTCCGCAAACGACGTTGCCTGATCCCCGTCACCGCCTGGGCAGAGGCCGAGGGCGCGAAAGGTGCGATGACGAGGACGTGGTACTCGCTGCCCGATCACGATCTGTTTGCCGTCGCGGGCGTCTGGCGCCCGACGGCTGAGTGGGGCGACGCTTATTCCATGGTCATGGTGGATGGGTGCGAACAGATGGCCGACGTGCATGACCGCATGCCGACGATCCTCGCCCGCGAAAATTGGGAACGCTGGACGAACGGCGAACCAGACGAGGCCTTCGCGCTATGCCGCGTCTACGATGCCCCACTGGTGGTCGATCGCACGGACGAACCGTGGTTCAAGAGAGCCAGCCCACAACCTGCGCCACGAACGCCACCGCCATCAGCAACGCTACTATGATCATCTCGACATCTTTCAGCATCGTCCGGTGATCCCCCGCGATCCGTCGGTAGGCAACGCCGGATAGATCCGCGTTGGACCAGACCACCGGACGCGCCTCAATAGCTTAGCCAGTCGAGTTCGGCCTCGTCCACGGCCTCGAACATATCGCCTTCAGCTTGGCCGACTCGCAGGCGCTGACGGACGGCCTCAGGGTCGCCATCCTTGGGAAAGCCGTGATCGGCCATGGCACACTTCGCCAGCTCGCCAACCAGCCCTCCGCGCCCGGCCTGCATGACCAGCCAGCGGCCGAATGCTCCGCGCTCAGCAGGCGATGCGGTTCGGCCTGTCGGTCGCAGACGCGGGTCGGGTGGCGACGGCACGAAAGCCCGAAAATCAGGCCCTTTCGCAAAATCTTGGAAGGCCCCTCCG
The DNA here is from genome assembly GCF_036820275.1 of Novosphingobium sp. Taxonomy (GTDB): domain Bacteria; phylum Pseudomonadota; class Alphaproteobacteria; order Sphingomonadales; family Sphingomonadaceae; genus Novosphingobium. The sequence goes on along the minus strand of NZ_DAISLT010000015.1, from coordinate 130,956 downwards.
CCCTCCGCGATCCTGCTGACTTCCCTGCGTAAATCATCAAGCGTCGGCGTGGTGGGGGTCTGGTCCATGGCAATCCTCGCTATCGAATCGGTGGAACAAGCCTACCATGTTCTCTATATGTTCACACCATGAGTCGGCGCTTTCGGGCGCGCAGGAGGACAACAGATGGATCAGATTAAGGAAATCCGCCGAGCGGTTGCAAAGGCGCTGGAGACGCGCGGTCTCGATAACCGGGAGTTCCTGCGGCAAATCCGCTCCGGCGAGCAGGACGATGGCCCCTACATGACCGGCGCCCTTGCCTGTGCCGCCCTGCTGTCCAAGCAGCCCACGCCCGGCTGATGCCGTGCGTTACGAGGACGGCCTGAGAATACCGACGCGGCTGTTCGAGGCCGCCGCCTGGCATTACCCGATCAAGGTGACGTGTGTATGCGGCCGGTCAGCCGTGTTCGATCCCCATGCCCTATGGTACCGGTTTGAACGGGCAGGATGGGACCCGATCTTCGCGTAGGCTCGAGAGCACTTCTACTGCCGCGAGTGTTGGCGCACGAAGTACCGCAAGCTGCGGCCTGCAAAGTTCGAGACCTGCCGGGAAGAACCGACGATCCACCTGCCGATGCCGCACGAGCGAAAGTGGAAACAGGCGATCAATCGTTTTCGCGGATAGCGGGCGGCAGCTTTTCAGCGAAGCCAATTTCTAGCTGTACGTCCGATAATCGGGGTTTGCCGACTGTCGGCAAAAAATGCCCAGCCAGTTTCAATCCGTCTGTGCAATGTCCTCTGCTGGTACACCATTAATCGACACGCGAGGGTCACAGTCCCACCCCGCATATACTTGAATGCTGTCGGCGTGGAAAATGGTCGTAAACCCTTCGTTCGTCGGGGGAGGATCGGCCCATACTTCCATTTTATCTCCGGGTTGGAGGATGTAACGTCGGGGTATCATCTCGATCCAAATCTCGACGGGAGCTTCGCCATTGTTTTCAAAGCATTGCCGTTGCTCTGGTAGCTTGCGCCGATAGCCAAACATAATGTCTCCTTACCAGCCAAGCTGGATCAGGTGCCGAACGTCCGCAAGGTCGGCGGGTCCGGTCAGGCACCTTTCGGATTAAAATCTTGCAATCTTGCCGTCCGGTTTCGGGCGCGCGACTGCGCACCGCCTATGACGGAAATGGGCGCACTGCAGCTCGGCAGGTTGATGTCCGCCGGACGGCGGGTCTATGGCAGGAAAAGACGTTCGCTGTGGCTAATCGGGCGACCGGGTCTGCTCGAAACTGCCGCGCTCAAGCTGTTCGACAAGCAACTAGTTTTTTCGCTTTGAGGCAGAAGCTCAAGATCCTTTCAACGATGAGCGTTCCGCATGAACAGCTCAATTCTCACCGCAACGAGAACGTCCCGGAAATTTGATGATGTTGTCCCCGGCTTCCACGCTCTGCTGGACGAGCCGCAAATTGCCTCGTGTCTCCACGCCACACAACTGTCGTTCATGGACGTCGGAAATGCCATTCCGGTCCGCGCCGGAAGAGGCCGAACCATCTTTCTCCGGCCAACCGCAGGCATCGACATAGTCGCCCCACTCCTGAAGCATACGCGCCCGAGGACCAAGATGCTGCGCGCTGTTATAAGCAGCCCGTACGGTATCATCCTCTACGTGAGCCAAGGCCAACTCGATCCAATCCGACCGATAGTCCTGGGATTCATTTGCCCAGGTCGAAGCCAGAGCCCGAAAGCCATGGATTGTCTGGCGGCTTCTATATCCCATCCTATAGCAACCATAGAGCATCGTGTTCTCCGACATCTCGGATCCCTGCCGATCTCCGGGAAAAACGAACCCTCCTGCCGTCACCGTTGTCATTTTCCTTCGCCGCTTGAGGATTAGAACAGCCTGGGACGATAACGGAACAAGATGCTCCCGATTCTTCTTCATGCGCTCCCCAGGCACTCTCCACACGGGCTGCCGACCATCCAAATCCTCTATCTCACTCCAGACCGCACCGCGCACTTCACCAGTGCGGGCGCACGTGAGCAACGTGAACATCATGGCGTCCCTGGTTCGATCACGCCGCCGGCTCCCATCTTCGCCGTCATACCCAGCAATGGCACGAACAAGATCCGGAACTTCCTGTTGTGGCACACGCGCCATGTGCTTCACTCGCGGCCGCGGTTTCAGGGCACCAATCAAATGCACCGTCGGATTTTCACGCGCCCAGCCGTTTGCGATCGCAAACCGGTAGACCTGGCTCACGCATTGGTTCGCGCGCCTGCTGATATCGAGAGCCCCCCTCGCCTCGATCTTCCTGATCATGTCCAGGATCTCGGGGACGGTTATCTCGGTGAGTGGACGGTGACCGATCGCAGGAAAAACATCCCTTTCCATCCGGCTGATTACCCTCTGGGCGTGAGCGGCATTCAATCCGCCAGCGCGATTCGCGTGCCAATCGCGTGCTACCTTTTCAAAGGTACGCTCTGCTGCCTGCTGTTCTTCCGCCTGCACCACACCCGGGTCTCGCCCCTCGGCAAGGCAGGCTCTGGCCTCGTCGCGCTTGGTCCGCGCAGCCGCGAGCGGAACGTCGGGATATTTCCCGAAGCTCAGCAGCTTTTCCTTGCCGCCGAATCGGTACTTCATCCGCCACAGCTTCGAGCCGTTCGGCTGGACGAACAGGTGCAATCCACCGCCGTCCGTCAGCTTGTATGCGCGGCTCCGGATCGCCGCATATTTAACTTCAAGTTCCTTGAGGGCCATGTGGGGGTATCGCCTGTTGGGGGTGCTGGCAAAAAATACCCCCAATTCCACCCCCAATTCAAATCGACGTGGGTGGTCCCACATGGACGTGAGCGGACGTTTGTGTGCCGTGACGAACGCCTTAAACGCTTGAAATTATTTTGAAAAAAGATGCCCCGAGACGTCTGCGGACAAAGCTGGACTGTCTCTGAAAAGGGGGTGTGGTAGCGGAGGAGGGACTCGAACCCCCGACACGCGGATTATGATTCCGCTGCTCTAACCAGCTGAGCTACTCCGCCAAACCATGGCCACCGCTTGGGTGGCTCGATCCGGTGCCCAGCATCGCTGCCGGGCAGGTGGCGTCCTCTAGGGGCAAGGTTCGGATCGGTCAACACCCAAAAATGCTTTTCAGCCGCGAAAAGGCAAAAGGCGGATCGGGCGCCATAATCCCGTCTCCCAAGCATAAAGTCCGAAGCCGCGGAAACGGAAGGCGCGCGGCGTCAGGGCCGGGCCGAGTTCTGTCTGGAGCGCACGGGCGGCGGCGGGCGCGACCTTGTTCTGGATGGTGATGTGAAGTCGCAGCGGCCGGCTGTCCTGATCGGTCAGCAGTCCGTGCATGCGCTCGGCGATCACCGCGTGAAGATCCACCATCTCCGGCGAATCGACCTGGAGCGCGGTGCCGTTGTCCAGTTTCATCAAGCCATCGATTCGCGCCCTCGGTGGAGCGTTGCGAGCAAGGTTGGCCAAGACGTCCACAAGCTCGCCCTCCACCGCAGGCGGTAGCGCGTGGAACAGGGTGACATGGGCGCGCAGGCGATTGCGTTCCGGCGGATAATACGTCCGGCGCAGGCTATCCGCCCAGCCAAGCACGTCAGGCGGCAGTTCGGCCGTTACGAGAAGCGGCGCGCCGGGCTTGCGTTCCGTCGCGAGAATTTCGCCTTCACGGTTCATTTTCTTGCTCCTTGGGCGCCTGCTCCTTTGGGCTGGCCGCCCTCGCCCGAGCGGTCAATTGCCAGAACCCAGGCGATCCGGCAAAGTGCCTGAAAAACCGTCCTGTGCGAAAGGAGCGGGCATGCGCAAGTTCTGGATCATCGCCGTTCTCATCCTGCTGTGGAACCTGATCGGCGACGCGGCCTACCTGATGCAGGCCAGCGCCGATATCAACGAGATCGCCGCGCGAGACCCGGTGCAGGCACAAGCCTTTCGCGAGATGCCGGGATGGGCCTGGGGCGCCTATGCCGTGGCGGTGACCAGCGGCACGCTCGGCGCGATCCTGCTGCTGCTGAGGCGTGGTTGGGCCTGGGCGCTGTTCGCAATGTCCTTCGCGGCGGTGGTGATCCAGTTCGGCTGGAGCTTCCTCGGCTTCGACATGCTGGGCGCGAAAGGGCCTTCCTCGGCGATATTCCCGCTGGTGATCGTGGGGATCGCGTTCGCCTCGACGATCTATGCGCGGCGCAAGCGAGCGGACGGGACGCTCAGGTAGCGAACGCCCCCATTCCTCTTCAGAAAACTCGGCCCTCTTCAGATCTCGCCGCGCGCGCGGCGGATCGCGAACCACTTCTTCACATTGGCGTTGTGCTGCGCCAGGGTGTCGGCGAAAGCGTGGCCGCCGGTGCCGTCCGCGACCATGTAGAGCGCGTCGGTCTTGGCCGGGTTCAGCACCGCGGCGATCGATTCGCGGCCCGGATTGGTGATCGGGTGCTTCGGCAAGCCGAGCATCGTGTACGTATTGTAGTCGTTGACTGCCCGGATTTCCGACTGGAGGATGCGGCGCCCCAGCGGCTTGCCCTTGGTGATCGGATAGATGATCGTCGGGTCGGCCTGAAGCAGCATGCCCTGCTTGAGGCGGTTCGAATAAAGCCCGGCCACCATGCGCCGCTCGGAAGGCTTGCCGGTTTCCTTCTCGACGATCGAGGCCAGGATCAGCGCCTGCTCGGGCGTCTTTACGATGAGATTGGGCGCGCGCTTGTCCCACAGGTCCTTAAGCGTCGCAGTCATTGCCGCCTGCATCCGGCGCAGCACCGCCGCGCGCGGTTCACCGTTTTCGAAGGCGTAGCTGTCGGGCAGCACCGAACCTTCGTTCGGCATGGCCACATCGCCGCTGAGCTGGTCCTGCGCCTTGAGGCGCTCATAGACCATGATCGACGGCATGCCCTCGGGCACGGTGACAAAGCGGCGGATCACCTCGTCGCTGGAAAGGATCGCCAGCACGCGCGAGGGGCTGGCGTGGGCGGGGATGGCGAATTCGCCTGCCTTGATCGCACTGCCGCCACCGAAGACGCGGGCGCGCAGGGCGAAGCCGCTGGCCGAGCGGATCACGCCCTTGTCTTCCAGCCGCTCCGCGACGGTGGCGAGACTCGCCCCGTTGGGAACGATGAAGTGCTGGTCCTCCGCCAGCGGGCCGGAACCGTACCAGCCGCCCACGAAGGACCACAAGGCGATCACCGCCGCCAGGCCGATGGCCGCGACGAGTATCCATTTGCGCCGCGACATCATCGCCCCAAATCCTCCTGGATCAGTCGATCTTGCGCATCACCAGGCTGGCGTTGGTGCCGCCGAAGCCGAACGAGTTGTTCAGCACCGCGCGCACTTCACGCTTCTTGGCGACGTGCGGCACGAGGTCGACGCCCTCGCAGCCCTCATCCGGGTTGTCGAGATTGAGCGTGGGCGGAACGATCTGGTCGCGCATCGCCAGGATGCAGAAGATCGATTCGACCGCACCGGCACCACCGAGCAGGTGGCCGATGGCCGACTTGGTCGAGCTCATCGAAACCGTGCCGAGAGCATCGCCGAACAGGCGGCGCACGGCGCCGAGTTCGATGGTGTCGGCCATCGTCGAGGTGCCGTGGGCGTTGATGTAGTCGATATCGGCAGGCGTCATACCGGCCTTCTTCAGCGCCATCTGCATCGAGCGGTAGGCGCCGTCGCCGTCCGGATGCGGGGCGGTGACGTGGTAGGCATCGCCCGAGAGGCCGTAGCCGATCACTTCGCAGTAGATCTTCGCACCGCGTGCCTTGGCGTGTTCGTACTCTTCCAGCACGAGAACGCCGGCGCCCTCACCCATGACGAAGCCGTCGCGGTCCTTGTCGTAAGGACGGCTGGCCTGTTCGGGGCGGTCGTTGAAGCTGGTGTTGAGCGCGCGAGCCTGCGCGAAACCGGCAATGCCGATCGGGCAGATGGTCGATTCGGCGCCGCCCGCCAGCATGATGTCGGCATCGCCGTCCTTGATCATGCGCGCGGCGTCGCCGATCGAGTGCGCGCCGGTCGAGCAGGCGGTGACGACCGCGTGGTTCGGACCCTTGAGGCCGTACTTGATCGAGACCTGGCCCGAGATCAGATTGATGAGGCGGCCGTGGACGAAGTGCGGCGAGACGCGGCCCGGACCCTTCTGGTCGAGCACCAGCGATTCGCTCTCGATGCCCGGCAGGCCGCCGATGCCCGAGCCGATCGAGCAACCGGCCATGAGCTTGTCTTCCTCGCTCATGTCGGTGAGGCCCGCATCCTCGAGGGCCTGGCCGGCGGCATCGATGCCGAAGACGATGAAGGGATCGACCTGGCGCTGGATCTTGTGATCGACACGCTTGCCGGCATCGAAGCCATATTCGTGGTCGGCCGGCTTCACTTCGCAGGCGATCGTGCACTTCTGGTCCGAGACATCGAACTTGGTGATCGGGCCCGCCCCGCTCTTGCTGGCAAGGATGTTGGCCCAGGTGGTCTCGACGTCAGCACCCAGGGGGGTGACAAGACCAAGTCCGGTGACGACAACACGACGCATTCATGCTCTCCGAAAAAGCAATTTGGCCGAACATGCGCAAGGGTGCAAACCGACACGCAGAAACGGCAACAGGCCCGCCCCCTTAGAGGTCGAGCCTGTCAAGTTCAATCCGGTTATGAACCGGGATCACAGCCGCCCACGATCCGGCCCGAGGCCGGAAGTCGCGAGAATGGCCGAAAAGCCGGGCTCAGCCCTTGTTCTCTTCGATGTACTTGATCGCATCCGAGACGGTGCTGATCTTTTCGGCAGCATCGTCGGGGATTTCGACGCCGAATTCTTCTTCGAACGCCATGACCAGCTCGACGATGTCGAGCGAGTCAGCGCCCAGATCGTCGATGAAGCTTGCTTCTTCCGTCACCTTGTCGGCTTCGACGCCCAGGTGTTCGACGACGATCTTCTTAACCCGATCGGCGGTATCGCTCATTGTAAACCCCTTCAAAAATTCGCGAGGTGTGGAATCTCGCCTGCCGCCCTAAAGACTGGGCAGCGCGCTGGCAAGCCTCGCACACAAGATAGGATCGCGACGCCGAAGCGCCATGTCCCGATTTACCCACGCCCCGGCCATGTTTCCGGAATATTTCCGGGCGACGGCCGAGGCTGGCGTGAGAAGACAGTCCCGGCGGAATAGCGGTTCCACCAAAGACTGCAACGACCTTTTAACCCTTCTGGGGTTCCACCACACGCATGTGCAGCTCGCGCAGCTGCTTGGACTCGGCCGGGCTCGGGGCGCCCATCAGCAGGTCTTCCGCGCGCTGGTTCATCGGGAACAGCGTGATTTCGCGCAGGTTCTGCGCGCCGCAGAGGAGCATGACGATACGGTCGACACCGGCCGCCATGCCGCCGTGCGGCGGGGCGCCGTACTGGAAAGCACGGTAGAGACCGCCGAAACGATCTTCCACGTCCTGCTTGGTCAGGCCCACCATCTCGAAGGCCTTGACCATCAGTTCGGGCGACTGGTTGCGGATCGAGCCCGAGGCGATCTCGTAGCCGTTGCAGACGAGGTCGTACTGGAACGCCTTGATCGTCAGCGGATCCTGGCCTTCCAGCGCTTCCATGCCGCCCTGCGGCATCGAGAACGGGTTGTGCGCGAAGTCGACCTTCTTGTTGTCCTCGTCCCATTCGAAGAACGGGAAGTCGACGATCCAGCACAACTCGAAGCGGTCCTTGTCGATCAGGTCGAGCTGCTCGCCGGTGCGGATACGGGCGAGACCGGCCAGCTTGGCGGCCTGCTCTTCCTTGCCCGCGGCGAAGAACACGCCGTCGTTCGGGCCGAGGCCCAGCGCCGCGATCAGCGCGGCGGTCTTTTCCTCGCCGTGGTTCTTGGCGATCGGACCGCCGGGGACGCCGTCCTTGATGTTGATATAGCCGAGGCCGGAGTAGCCCTCGCCGCGCGCCCAGACGTTCATGTCGTCGAAGAACTTGCGGCTGCCCGCGCCCGCGCCCGGAGCCGGGATCGCGCGGATCGTGCCGCCGTTCGCGACGATGCCCGCGAAGATGCCGAAGCCCGATTCGACGAAGTGCTCGGTCACGTCCTTGATGATCAGCGGGTTGCGCAGGTCGGGCTTGTCCGAACCGTAGTCCAGCATCGACTGGGCATGCGGAATGCGGCGGAATTCACCGGCAGGCGTCACCGGCTTGCCTTCGGCGAAGTCGGCGAACACGCTCTGGAGCACCGGCTCCATCGTTTCCCAGACTTCTTCCTGCGTCACGAAGCTCATTTCGAGATCGAGCTGGTAGAACTCGCCCGGCAGACGGTCGGCGCGCGGGTCCTCGTCGCGGAAGCAAGGGGCGATCTGGAAGTAGCGGTCGAAACCGGCGACCATCAGCAGCTGCTTGTACTGCTGCGGGGCCTGCGGCAGCGCGTAGAACTTGCCGGGGTGGATGCGGCTCGGCACCAGGAAGTCGCGCGCGCCTTCGGGGCTGGAAGCGGTGAGGATCGGCGTCGAATATTCGGTGAAGCCGATGCCTTCCATCTTGCGGCGCATGTCCGAGATGATCTTGGTGCGCTTGACGATGTTGGCGTGCAGCGTGTCGCGGCGCAGGTCGAGGAAGCGATAACGCAGGCGGATATCCTCGGGATATTCCTGCTCGCCGGCCACCGGCATCGGCAGTTCCTCGGCGCGGCTGATGACCGTCGCGGAACGGGCATAGACCTCGATCTCGCCGGTCGCGAGGTTGGCGTTCACCGTGGATTCGGTGCGGGCCTTCACCGTGCCCTCGATCGTCACAACCGATTCGACGCGCAGCGAATCAAGCAGTTCCAGCGCCGCGCTGTCGGTATCGGCGACGACCTGGGTCATGCCGTAGTGATCGCGCAGGTCGACGAAGAGAACGCCGCCGTGATCGCGCTTGCGATGCACCCAGCCCGAGAGGCGCACGGTCTGGCCGACCTCGGCAGCGGTCAGGGCGCCGCAGGTGTGGGAGCGATAAGGATGAGTCATGGCGGGCTCGGGCTTCTTCTCGGCTGAATGGAATTGCAAGCCGTGCCCCCTAGTCGAGTGGCGCGGCGATTTCCAGTTTCGAATCGGACATCGCCCTCCGCCTGCGTCGATAACCCGAAATAAACCATTTCCGGCTTATGCCCTGCGGCAAAACGGGTTTCGCCAATGGATCACATGGACAACGCGCAGATTTCGGAAGCCGCCCCGACCGGCGGCGTTCCGGAAAATCAGTTCCGCACGGCCGAAGAAGGCCACGAAGCCTGGCACCTGCCCCCACCGGGACTCCACACGACCGGCACCCAGTTGCGCCGCCGCCTGGTCACGCCGGAAAGCATCGCCGAAGTGGAAAACGAGATCGCCCCAAATCCTTTGGCGAGCCTCCTGAATCGGGTCTTCGGGGGCCTGTTGCGCAAAAAATAGGCAAATTCGTCATTTGTCGGAGAATATGACGGACCGGAAACATTGATCCCCCGCCCGGTTCGCGTTACCGCGACGGTCGAAATGAAAATCCACCCGCTGATAACGAAGACCGAAGACCTCGCCGCGCTGTGCGAACGCCTTGCGAAATCCGATTTCGTGGCGGTCGACACCGAATTCATGCGCGAGAACACCTATTGGCCCGAACTCTGCCTCGTGCAGATCGCCAATACCGAGGAAGCGGCCGCGATCGACCCTCTGGCGCAGGGGCTCGACATGACGCCCCTGCTCGACCTGCTCACCGCCAACGAGGAGGTCCTCAAGGTCTTCCACGCGGGCGGCCAGGACGTGGAGATCATCTTCAACCTCACCGGCCGCACCCCGCACCCGATCTTCGACACCCAGATCGCGATGATGGCGATCAGCCAGTCCGAGCAGATCGGCTATTCGAACCTCGTCGAATCGTGGATGGGCCTGACCATCGACAAGGGCGCCCGCTTCACCGACTGGTCGCGCCGTCCGCTGACCGAGCGGCAGATCGAATATGCCATCGGCGACGTCACCCACCTCTCCAAGATCTTCCCCAAGATGCTCAAGCGCCTGATCAAGACCGGGCGCGGCGAATGGCTCGATCAGGAGATGGAGAAGCTCGCCGATCCGGAGCACTACCGCAACGATCCCGCCCAGGCCTGGAAGCGGATCAAGGCGGCGGGCCGCAATCACGCCATGCTCGGCCGCCTCAAGGCGATCGCCGAATGGCGCGAGATCGAGGCCCAGGGCAAGAACATCCCGCGCGGCCGCATCGCCCGCGACGAAACGCTGGCCGACATCGCCAGCCACCCGCCCAAGCAGCAGGCCGACCTCGCCAAAGTGCGCGGCCTCTCGCAGGGCTGGAAGGACAACGACATCGGCAAGCGCCTGATGAACACCATCGCCAAGGCCGAGCCGCTGACCGACGACGAACTCCCGCCCCGCACGCCCAAGGGCGCGCCGCTGGGCAAGGAAGGCTCGCTGGTCGCCGACCTGCTCAAGCTGCTGCTCAAGATCCGCGCGCGCGAGATCGACGTTGCCGCCCGCCTCCTCGCCCGCAGCGAGGACCTCGAACTGCTGGCCGCCGGCGTGCGCAAGAAGCTGCCGATCCTCGAAGGCTGGCGCTATGAGGTCTTCGGCCGCGACGCGCTCGCCCTCGTCGAAGGCAAGCTCGCCTTCGCGGTGGAAAACGGCAAGCTCAAGATGACCCGCGTCGAGGAAGAGGCCTCAGGCGAGACGACCGACGCTGCATCGGATGAGGCCGCGCCGGACGAGGCGCTGGACGGCGAGTGACCGTCTACCAGCCCACGCTCAAGCAGCTTCAGTATCTCGTCGCCCTGCACGAACACGGGCATTTCGGCCGTGCCGCCGATGCCTGCTTCGTGTCGCAGTCCACGCTCTCGGCAGGCCTGCGCGATCTGGAAGCCTTGCTCGGCGTCACGCTGGTAGAGCGCACCAAGCGCGCGGTGCGCTTCACGCCGCTGGGTAACGCGGTCGTCGCCAAGGCCCACCGCATCCTGCGCGAGACAGAGGAACTGTCCGACCTCGTGCAGTCCAGCGGCAAGCCGCTCTCGGGCGAAGTGCGGATGAGCGTGATCCCGACGATCGCGCCGTTCCTGCTCCCCCGGATGCTGCCGCGCCTGCGCCGCGAGCGCCCGAACCTCAAGCTGTTCCTGCGCGAGGAGCCGAGCCAGGCCGCGATCGAATCGCTGCACCACGGCCGCGCCGACTGCGTGCTGCTCGCCCTGCCCTACGCCACCGGCGAAGTGGACAAGGAAACGATCGAGCTGGACGCCTTCTTCGTCGCCTTCCCCAGCGACGACCCGCGCAATCCCCCGGCGGAAGTCGGCCCCGAAGTGATCGACGAGCACCGCCTGCTCCTGCTGGAAGACGGCCACTGCCTGAAAGACCACGCACTGGCCGCCTGCAACCGGCCGGAACTGCGCGCCTCGGCGACGATGATCGGCACCTCGCTGCATACGCTGGTGCAGATGGTGGACAACGGCCTCGGCCTGACGATGCTGCCGGAAATGGCGATCGACGCGGGCATCCTCAACGGCACCAACGTTGTCGCCCGGCCGCTACTCTCACCCAACGCCAATCGCGAGATCGCTTTGGTGTGGCGCAAGAATTCGCCCCGTGCAGAGGAGTTTCGTCTGCTCGCGGATGAGCTTCGGGCCGGGTAGTTTTCAGGAAAAGTAGAAGCAGGGGAGCATAGCCCCCCTGCACCCCCAGGAATGTCCAGGTCACGCAGGCCGACAGCGTCGTGCGCCCATGGCGGCGTCGGGAAACGTATTGGCTGCGCCGCAGGGAGCGCACAACGAATCGGTAGCGCGCGAGGTAGACATTCCGAGGGTCCGGGGGATCTCCTGAGCTTGTCGAAGGGCCCCGGGTCTTCCCCTTCACCTCTTCACCCGAACCACCTGCAGCCCCAAACCCAGCGCCGCAATCGCAGTGCCGAGCACGACGACACCGCTCCATCCCGAGTTGTGCCACGCGACCGTCGCCGCGCCCGAACTGGCGGAACCGGCGAAGAACATCGACGCCATGTAGACCGTGTTGATTCGCGAGCGCGCTTCGGGGCGCAGGGCGTAGATGATGCTCTGGTTGGAAATCTGGCTCGCCTGGATCGCGAAATCGAGCAGCAGCACGCCCACGATCAGGCCTGCGATCGAGGTCCAGAACCCGAAGACCAGCCAGGAAACCAGCGTCAGCGCGCTTGCGGCAACGATCACCGGATGCGGGCCTCGGCGGTCGGCAATGCGGCCCGCGATCGGCGCGGCCAGTACGCCCGCCGCCCCGAGCACGCCGAACAGCCCCGCCACTTGCGAGCCGAGACCGAAGCGCGGCTCCTGCAGATGCAGCGCCAGGATCGTCCAGAACACGCTGAATACGCCGAACTGGGTGCACTGGGTAAAAGTGGCGAGCCGCAGGGCGGGAAACTCGCGCCAGAGGTCGCGCAGCGAGGCCATGAGGCCGAGGTAGCCCAGCCCGCCGCGATGCGGGTGGCTACGGGGCAATTGCCAGGCCATCAGGCCCGCCGTCATCAGCGCCAGCGGCACCGCCAGCCAGAACATCGCCCGCCAGCCGAAGGCACCGCCGACGAAGCCAGCCAGCGTGCGGCTGAGCAGAATGCCACAGAGCAGCCCCGCCATGACCGTGCCGACGACCGCGCCGCGCTTGTCCTCAGGCGCCAGGTTGGCAGCAAGCGGAACGATCTGCTGCGCGACCGAGGCCAGCAGCCCGACGAGCAGCGAAGCCGCCAGCACCGTGCCGCCGGTCGGCGCCAGGGCGACCAGGGCCAGCGCCACCGAGAGCGCGATGCACTGCGCCACGATCAGGCGCTTGCGTTCCAGCAGGTCTCCCAGCGGCACCAGCAGCAGCAGACCCGCGGCATAGCCAAGCTGGGTCGCGGTGGGGACATAGGTGATCGCCGCGCCCGAGAAGTCGCGCTCCATCAGGCCGAGCATCGGCTGGCCGTAGTAGATATTGGCGACCGTCAGCCCGGCCGAAGCGGCAAGCGCAAAGACAAGGGCACGGCCGAAGCCGCGCTCACGGGACGGTCGTTCCCCTTCGGCGCGGTTGCGAGACGGGGCGGCGGAAACGGGACGGGGCGCGGTAATGAGACTTTCCTTGCTGATAATGGCCCCCATGCCGCCCCTGCCGGGCATCGGCGATTGTGCCAAACGCAACGAGTTCAAGCCGCTGCGCAATTTTCGCAATGCAGCAATATTAGCGAGGACCTCAGTCCATGTGCTTCAGGCCGACCCGCAGATAGTCCCAGCCGGTGATCAGCGTCAGCACCGCCGCGCCCCACAGCGTGGTCAGGCCCACGGTATGCGGCACGTTGACCTCCAGCGCGCCGAGATCGACGTTCCACCACGGCATCGCCGCGCCGAGCACGAGTGCACCGAGCGAAATCATCTGGAAGGTGGTCTTCCACTTGGCGAGGCGGCTGACCGGCACCGAGACCTGCAAGCCGCCGAGGAATTCGCGCAGACCCGAAACCGCGATCTCGCGCACGAGAATGATCAGCCCGGCGATGACATGCATGTCGCCGACGTAAGGCCCGGTGAGGATACCCTGCGCCGTCAGCACCAGAATCACCGTCGCCACCATGATCTTGTCGGCGATCGGATCGAGGAACACGCCCAGTTTCGACACCGTGCCGCTCGACCGGGCGAGATAGCCGTCGAAATAGTCGGTGATGCCCATCAGGCAGTAGAGACCGAAGGCCAGGCCGTAGCCGAACTCCCAGCGCGGCCACCAGAGCAGGAAGGCCAGCAGCGGCAGCGCCACGATGCGCGACAGGGTGAGGATATTCGGCAAGGTCAGCATGTTCCCTTGCCCATAGCCGCGATTCTCGCGTTTGAGAATTGGCTTGTGGATCGCCCCGCACGCGCCCCTGCCTCGGGACACCCCACGGCGGGGATATTTGCTGGAACGTTTGTTGCGGAACGATTTCCGCGCTCATCCGCTAACCGCCCAGAAAGGCAAAAAACGGCTTACGGGGCTTGTGCCCTCGCCTTACCGCATTAAGTGTCGCCCCCATGATGAAGCGAGGCCGCCGAATTTCTCCGACATGACAACGACGACCCAACTCATCCGGGCCAGGCGCTTCCTGCCCCTGTTCGTCACCCAGTTGCTTGGCGCGTTCAACGACAACCTGTTCAAGAACGCCATGGTGCTGTTCGTGGTCTACGGCGTCTACAACTCGGAGACCGCCGAGGCGCGGTTCAGCGCGCTGGCGTCCGGCATCTTCGTGATTCCGTTCTTCCTGCTCTCGGCGCTGGCCGGGCAGATGGCGGACATGCGGGACAAGTCGCGGATCATCCGCATCGTCAAGTTCTGCGAGATCGTCATCATGCTGGTGGGCGGCACCGGCCTGGCGCTCGCCTGGCAGGGCATCGCGCTCCACGCCGTGGCGATCCCGCTGATGCTGCTCGCGCTTTTCGCCATGGGCATCCACTCGACCTTCTTCGGCCCGATCAAGTACGCGATCCTGCCGCAGCACCTGAAGGAAGGCGAAGTGCTTTCGGGCACCGGGCTGGTCGAGGCAGGCACCTATATCGCGGTTCTGGCAGGCACGATCGTAGCAGGCTGGATCAGCGTGGACACCGCCGCGGCGATGGTCGTGGTGATCGCCGCCGTGGGTTATCTGGCGGGCCGACAGGTCCCCCCCGCGCCGCCGCAGGGTGAGCCGGAGCCGATCGACTACCACGTCATCCGCTCCTCGATAAACCTCGTGCGCACGACGATGCAGGACCGCCGGGTCTATCTGGCGATCTGCTCGATCAGCTTCTTCTGGGCGATCGGCACGGTGCTGTTCGTACACTTCCCCCCGCTCGCCAAGAACATGCTTCATGCCAGCAAGGAAGTGGCGAGCCTGTTCCTGGTGATGTTCTCGGTCGGCGTCGCCATCGGTTCGGTGGCGATCAACGCCCTGCTCAAGGGCACGGTCTCGGCGCGCTGGTCACCGCTCTCGGTGATCGGCATGGGGCTGTTCCTGCTGGCCTTCCAGGAAGTCTGCGCCTCCTGGCCGCCGCATGGCGGACCGGAAGCGCTGATGAACGTGGCAACTTTCGTGGTCCAGCCGCTGGCGATCCCGCTGCTTCTGACGCTGCTGGGCATCGCCGTCTGCGGCGGCATGTTCGTGGTGCCGCTCTACGCGTTCCTCACGACGTTCGTGGACAAGTCGCAGACCGCCCGCACCATTGCCGCCAACAATATCGTCAATTCAGGCGCCATGGTGGTCGGCGCGATCGCGACCGGCCTGATGTCGCTGCTCGGGCTGGCGGTCGTGACCCAACTCATGGTGGTGGCGCTGTGCTGCGTCGCCTCCGCCTGGCTCGGCCACTTGCTCTACCGGGCCGAGCGGGCCGCCAAGCGGCCCTGACCCCGGCCTTCAGGCGATGAAGGTCGTCACGACCACCAGCGCGGCGCAATAAGCCGAGAGGAAGCGGCGCCAGTCGCCGCCGGTCATCTGCCAATGGGCCTTGACCCGGGCATCTTCCGCCGCCTCGACCGCAGGCGACTTCACGCCGCGGCAGACATGGCGAGGCAGTGAACGCCGGAATGGATGACCGGCCTTTCCGTGAGCGAGGATGCTTGCGCGTCGAGACATGACACGCAGCTTAAGACTTTGTTTACCTTTGGCCACTCATCCGAAAGGGCCATCCCGATCCGGGACGGTAAGAGACGAGCCGCCGGGTAAAGAACTTTTAACAAGCTCCTGCGCCAAAACGAAAAAGGGCCGCCCGAAGGCGACCCCTTGCTTAAATGTGAGAGCGGGAGGTCAGATCCGGTCGCCGAGCGCGCCCTTGACCTTGCCGACGCCCTGCTGGACCTCACCCTTCTTTTCCTGGATCTTGCCTTCGGCCTGCTGGGCAGGGTCGTTGCGGGCCTTGCCGATGGCCTGCTTGGCGTTGCCTGCGATCTCGTTGCCCAGGCCCTTGATGGTGTCCTTCAGTTCGCCCATGATCGTTGCTCCTTCTCGGTTCCGACGGAATTCCGCCGTTTGCACATCGAAGAAACCCGCCAGACCGCGCGGAAGTTGCCGCGCCCTGCGCCGGAACGTGGCCTGAGAGCGACGAAGCTCAGCCGCCCGCCAGCGACAGAACATAATCCCAATCCTGCGGCGTCACTTCGGCAACCGACAGGCGCGAAAGCTTGAGCATCTCCATCTCGGCCAGTTTGGGATCGGCCTTCATCTGCGCCAGCGTCACGGTGCGCGCCAGCTTGCGCACCGGCTTGACCTTCACCGCCGCCCACTTGCCCTCGGGGTCGCTGGGGTCGGTCAGGCCGGACTGGCTGATCGTGACGATCCCCACGATCTCCTTGCCGATGTTCGAGTGGTAGAAGAACGCCTCGTCCCCCACCTGCATGGCGCGCAAGTTGTTGGCGGCGCGGTGGTTGCGCACGCCGTCCCAGGTGCCCTCGCCCTCGGCCACGAGATCCTTCCAGCCGTAGGCATCCGGTTCGGACTTCATCAGCCAGTAGCGCTTCGCCATCTCGTGCCTTTCGATTTCGCCTTGCGGCAATAAACTTATAAGGGGGCGGCATAACGATTCAATCGGCGGAAACAACATCGGTGATTCGGCGCCCTTCGCGGGGCATCGGTCACACCCCGCCGAGCCTTGTTGGAAGACCATGATGAACCTTGCCCAGATCCCCGTCCTCAGCCTCGAATCCGACCGCGCCGAGTTCTCGCAGCGCATCGGCGAGAGCTTCCGCACTTTCGGCTTCGCGATGGTCCGCGACCACGGCATCGACCAGGCCCTGATCGACCGCGCCTGGGCGCTGACCGCCCAGTTCTTCGCCCTGCCCGACGACGTGAAGCGCGGCCACTTCATCCCCGGCCAGGGCGGCGCCCGCGGCTACACGCCGTTCCGCACCGAAGTCGCCAAGGGCGCGACCGAGAAGGACCTCAAGGAATTCTGGCACATCGGCCGCGACCTTCCCGATGGTTCGCCGCTCGCCGCCTCGATGCCGCCGAACATCTGGCCCGGCGAGGTCGAAGGCTTCCAGGAAACCTTCACCGAGCTTTACGCCCAGTTCGACAAGGCCGGTGCCGAAATCCTCTCCGCCATCGCCACCTACCTCGGCCTCGACGCGCGCTGGTTCGATCCGGCGATCGAGGACGGCAACTCGGTGCTGCGCCTGCTGCACTACCCGCCCGTGGGCGAAGGCGCCGGCGGTGCCATCCGCGCCGGCGCCCATGAGGACATCAACCTCATCACCCTGCTGCTCGGCGCGCAGGAAGCGGGTCTCGAACTGCTCGGCAAGAACGGCGAGTGGCTCTCGGTCGCCCCGCCGGAAGGCGCCGTGGTCATCAACATCGGCGACATGCTCCAGCGCCTGACCAACCACGTCCTGCCCTCGACCACGCACCGCGTCCGCAATCCCGATGGCGACCGCGCCGCGCACAGCCGCTATTCGATGCCGTTCTTCCTGCACTTGCGCAGCGACTTCCCGTTCAAGACGCTGGACCAGTGCATCACCGAAGAGAACCCGGACCGCTATCCGGTCAGCATCACCGCCGACGACTACCTTCAGGAGCGTCTGCGCGAGATCGGTCTGAAGATGTGATCCATTACGCCTCCCGGCCCATCCGCCGGGAGGCGTGGTTTACGGGCGAACTCCGGCGTTCCTGCCGCTTTCGCTGGACCTGACGCCCCGCAGCGCATAAATCGCGCGCCATGCGGATCGATTTCACCAAGATGCATGGGCTGGGCAACGACTTCGTCGTGCTCGATGGCCGTTCCGGCACGCTGCCGGTCGTGGACGCGGCGCTTGCCGCGGCGCTGGCCGACCGCCACACCGGCATCGGCTGCGACCAGCTGATCGTCCTCGCCCCGTCCGATCGCGGCGACTTCCGCATGCGAATCTTCAACAACGACGGCAGCGAAGTGGAAGCCTGCGGCAACGCCACGCGCGCCATCGGCCTGCTCCACGGCCGCCCCGCGAGCATCGAGACGCTCGGCGGCATGGTCGCCACGACACCTACCGACAGCGGCATCAGCGTTGAAATGGGCAAGCCCCGTTTCGACTGGAACCTGATCCCGCTCGGCTATCCGATGGATACGCATAGCCTGCCGGTGGCCTGGGAAGAGCTGGTCAATCCGATCGCCGTCAACGTCGGCAACCCACATGTGATCTTCTTCGTCGAAGACCCCTACCGCATCGACATGGCCCGCCTCGGCCCGCTGATCGAGAACGATCCGCTGTTCCCCGAGCGCATCAACGTCAACGTTGCCGCCGTGACCGCCCGCGACGCCTTGACCCTGCGCGTCTGGGAGCGCGGCGCCGGTCTCACCCGCGCCTGCGGCACCGGCGCCTGCGCCACCGCCATCGGCGCGATGAAGCGCGGCCTCGTCGACCGCAAGGTCACCGTCACCCTGCCCGGCGGCCCGCTCACCATCGAATGGCGCGGCGACGACGAGATCGTCATGACCGGTCCCGCCACCGAATCGTTCCGCGGCTCCTTCGACGCGGCGGATTACGGGATTCCAGATTGACCGTCGAAGTCCATTCGCTCGGCTGCCGCCTCAATATTTCCGAAAGCGAGACGCTGCGCGGCCTGCTGCGCGGCGCGGAAGACCTGGTGGTCGTCAACTCCTGCGCGGTCACGGCCGAAGCCGTGCGCCAGACCCGCCAGGCGATCCGCCGCGCCCGCAAGGAGCGTCCCGAGGCCCGCCTGATCGTCACCGGCTGCGCCGCCGAAGTCGAGCGCGCGATGCTGGCCGCCATGCCGGAAGTCGACGGGCTGGTGCCCAACACCGCCAAGCTCGACCCGCGCGCCTGGAACGTGCCCGTCGCCCCTGCTCCGCCGGAACGCCGCGCCTATACGCGCGGCTTCGTGCAAGTGCAGAACGGCTGCGACCACGCCTGCACCTTCTGCGTGATCCCGCAGGGACGCGGCCCCAGCCGCTCGCGCGGCGTTGCCGAAGTTCTCCACGACGTGGCGGTCCATCTGGACGCGGGCGTGAACGAGATCGTCCTGACCGGCGTGGACCTCACCTCCTGGGGCGGCGACCTTGAGGGCGCGCCCCGCCTCGGCGCGCTCTGCGAAGCGATCCTCGCGAAGTTCCCGGCCCTGCCGCGCCTGCGCCTGTCCTCGATCGACGGTGCCGAAGTGGACGAGGCCCTGTTCGAACTGCTGGCGGGCGAGGCGCGGGTCATGCCGCATGTCCACCTCTCGCTCCAGCACGGCCACGACCTGATCCTCAAGCGCATGAAACGCCGCCACAGCCGTGCCGATGCCGTGAATCTCGTCGCGGGCCTGCGCGCGCGCAGGCCCGGGATCGCCATCGGCGCCGACCTCATCGCCGGTTTCCCGACCGAGGACGAGGAGGCCCATGCCGCCAACCTCTCCATCGTCGAGGAATTGCAGGTCGTTCACGGCCACGTCTTCCCCTATTCGCAGCGCCCCGGCACCCCGGCGGCGCGCATGCCGCAAGTCGATGCCGCCGCCATCAAGACGCGCGCGGCCGAACTGCGCGCGAAGATCGCCGAAGTCAGGGCGAACTGGCTGACAAGCCTCGTCGGCCGGCCGCTATCCGTGCTTGCCGAAAGAGGCGCGAAAGGCCATGCGGAAAACTTTGCTGCCGTGCGCCTGCCCCTTGATGCGCAGCCCGGCACGCTGATCCGCGTTACGCCCGCAAGGGTAGTCGAAGGAATACTGGAATCATGAGTACCGATGGCCAGCAGGCTGAGCGCGACTGGTCCGACCGCCTGTTCGGCGGCTTTCGCAAGACCTCCGAACGCCTGAGCGAGAACCTTTCCGGCATCGTCGGCAAGACGAAGCTGGAAGAGGCGCAGCTCGACGATATCGAAGACGCGCTGATCATGTCGGACCTCGGCCCCCGCGCCGCCGCCCGCATCCGCGCGCGCCTCGCCGACGAACGCTTCGAACGCGATGCCGACGAGCGCGCGATCATGGAAGTGGTCGCCCGCGAGATCGCCGAGATCCTGCGCCCGGTCGCCAAGCCGCTCGACGTCGTGGCCTTCCCGCGTCCGCAGGTGATCCTGGTGATCGGCGTCAACGGCTCGGGCAAGACGACGACGATCGCCAAGCTTGCGCACTTGTTCCAGGAGCAGGACTATTCGGTCATGCTGGCGGCGGGCGACACCTTCCGCGCCGCTGCGATCGGCCAGCTCGGCGTCTGGGCCGACCGCCTGGGCATTCCGCTGATCAAGGGCCCCGAGGGCGGCGACCCCGCCTCGATCGTGTTCGACGCGGTCAAGGCGGCAACCGATCAGGGCATCGACGCGCTGATCGTGGACACCGCCGGGCGCCTCCAGAACAAGCGCGAACTGATGGACGAACTGTCCAAGATCCGCCGCGTGCTCGGCCGCCTCAACCCCGAGGCCCCGCACGACGTGGTGCTCGTGCTCGATGCCACCAACGGCCAGAACGCGCTCTCGCAGATCGAGATCTTCAAGGAAGTGGCGGGCGTGTCCGGCCTCATCATGACCAAGCTCGACGGCACCGCGCGCGGCGGCGTCCTCGTCGCGGCGGCCGAGCAATACGGCCTGCCGATCCACGCCATCGGCGTCGGCGAGAAGATCGACGACCTGCGCCCCTTCAACCCGGACCTGCTGGCGCGGGTCATCGCCGGGATCGCCTGATGAATACCGAGACTCCCCCCGCCGAGAAGCCCAAGAGTTCCTGGGTCAACCTCGTCGTCGACTTCGGCCCGCTGCTGGTCTTCTTCCTCGCCTACCGGCACTTCTCGCCGACCGGCGAAGGCGACACCATCGGCACCGTTTCCGCCGTCATCAAGGGCACGATCGCCTTCATGGTCGCCACCGTGATCGCGCTGGGCATCTCGAAATGGCGGCTCGGCCACATCTCGCCGATGCTCTGGCTGACGACCGTGCTGATCGTCGGCTTCGGCGCGCTGACCGTGGTGTTCCACGATGCCTTCTGGATCCAGATCAAGCCCACCGCCGTCTATCTGATGTTCGCGGGCGTGCTGTTCTTCGGCCTGATGCGGGGCAAGCCGATGCTCAAGTACCTCCTCCAGTCGGCCTTCGAGGGGCTGAACGAGGAAGGCTGGATGAAGCTGTCGCGCAACTGGGCCTGGTTCTTCGTCCTGCTTGCCGTGCTGAACACCGCGCTGGTCTTCACCGTCAGCTTCGACACCTGGCTCCAGGCCAAGCTCTGGGGCTTCACGGTGCTTTCGTTCGTCTTCACCTTCTCGCAGCTTCCCATGGTGCTCAAGCACGGCATGGGCGAAGCGGCGAAGGAAGAAGTGATCGAGAATCCCCCGCACGACTGAGTTATCGAAGGGGGCCGACCATTCGGCTCCCTTCCTTCTCAGACCTCCGGACTTAGCTCCGCATTCACCGAAATCCGACGCGGCATGGCGACCGCCAGCGATAGAGCAAGCGCCCCGCCCCGCACGATCCGCCCCTTGCGCAGATAATCGCGCATCACCGCATCGAAACTCTGCGGCGACGAGGCTTCCATCAGTTCCCGATAGCGCCGGGCTTCGGCCTGGAATGCGCTCCAGCCTTTGCCCTGCGCCCCGACGCCTCCCGATCGCGCAAGGCGCTTGACGATCTTCACGAACTCCCGCGCCCAGAACTCGGCCACGGCGCTGTCGACCCTCGACCGCGCTTCCGGTAGCCGCTGCGCCAGCGCCCGGCTGAACCCTTGCAGGGCCACCGCGAGTTCGTCGTTGCCGCAGCGGTCGAACCGGCCCCGGCAGTTGAGCTGGGCCATGATGCTGGTCTTGCGGGTGCGATAATAGATCCACGGCTGGGCCATGTAGACGAAGCTCCTCGCGCCCAGCAGCAGCCAGGGCACCGTCGCCACATCCTCGAAACGGGCGCCTTCGGGAAAGCGGATCGCATCGCCGAACAGGTCCCGTCGCCACACTTTCGACCAGGCATGAAGCCGCCGCCGGGCGAAAGTGCCCGCGATCAGCGTCTCGGTGCATTGCATCGGCACGCCGCTTTCCACGCCGCTCCTGCCGCAGAAGGTGGCGAAGGACCTGCCCTTTTCCCGCACGTAGTCGCACAGGACGACATCGGGACCATGCGCAAGGACGACATCGCGCAGTCCCGTAATCGCACCGGGCAGCAGCGTGTCGTCGGAATCGACGAACCACAGGTAATCGCCCCGAGCCGCTTCCAGCAGGGTATTGCGGGTCACGCCGATGCCGCGATTGTCATGGTGCTGCAGAAGGCGGCTGTCGATGCCGCAGCTGTTGAGGACATGCCGACAGAGATCCGCCGAACCGTCCGTCGAGCAATCGTCGACGATGACGAGCTCGACACCGCCCTGCCCCCCGATCTGCGCGATGATCGAGGCCAGGCACTCTTCCACGAAAGGCCGGACATTGTAGACCGGCACCAGAATACTGAGCCACGGCCGGTCCGGCGATTCGCCGGACACACTCGCGCCCACGCAACCGGCATGGCCGTCACCGGCCACGCCCGCATTCATCCCCGCCATCGAAATTGCCCCCGCAAATGCCGGACGCGATCACTTGCGAATCGCACCGACAGCGCGCGCCTTAGAGCCATGCTCCGCACTCGGCCAGAGGGATGATCAGATTTCGAGCTGACTGCCCAATTCGACCACGCGGTTGGTGGGCAGGCGGAAGAATTCCATGGCGCTGGCGGCATTGCGCATCATCCACGCGAAGAGCTTTTCCCGCCAGATCGCCATGCCCGGCTTGGCCGAGGGCACCAGCGTCTGGCGTGAGAGGAAGAAGCTGGTCTTCATCATTTCGAAGGCCCCGCCGCAGAAGTCGGCATGGGCGAGCGCCACCGGAATGTCGGTCTCTTCCATGAAGCCATAGCGCAAGTTCATGCGGTAGAAGCCCTGGCCGAGGTCGGTCACCGAATAGCGCTCGGCAGGCTCGACATAGGGCACGTCCTGCACTTCGACCGTCAGCACCACCACGCGCTCGTGCAGCACCTTGTTGTGCTTGATGTTGTGCAGCAGCGCCGAAGGCACGCCCGCATTGCTCGACGCCATGAAGATCGCCGTGCCCGGCACCCGCGCCGCCGAACCGTGGGCGCTCTTGGCGAAGACGTTGAGCGGCAGGGCGGCCTCGGTCATGCGCTCGCGCATCAGGCGGCGGCCCTTGTTCCAGGTGGTCAGCAGGGTGAAGGCGATGCCGCCGATCAGCAGCGGGAACCAGCCGCCGTCGGGCACCTTGGTGGCATTGGCGGCGAAGTAGGCGCCGTCGACCACGAAGAAGGTCACGATCACCGGCACCGCCAGCCACAGCTTCCAGCGCCAGAGCACGATCACCAGCACCGCCATCAGGCAGGTGTCGATCAGCATCGCCCCGGTCACCGCGATGCCATAGGCCGAGGCGAGGTTCGACGAGTTCTGGAACACCAGGACCAGCACGATCACGCCGGTCATCAGCGCCCAGTTCACGAAGGGAATGTAGATCTGGCCGACTTCGTGCTCGCTGGTGTGGCGGGTCGAAAGGCGCGGGATGAAGCCGAGCTGCATCGCCTGGTGGGTGATCGAGAACGCGCCGGAGATCACCGCCTGGCTGGCGATGAAGGTTGCACAGGTCGCCAGGATCACCAGCGGCAGGCGCAGGCTTTCGGGCGCGAGGTTGAAGAACGGGTTCTTCATCGCATCGAGCGCCGCCGAATCGTCGAGACCCAGGATCATCGCCGCCTGGCCGAAATAGTTGATCAGCAGGCAGGGCATGACGAAGGCGAACCACGAGAGGCGCAGCGGACCGCGACCGAAATGGCCCATGTCCGAATAGAGCGCCTCGGCGCCGGTGACGGCCAGCACGACCGAACCGAGCGCGAGGAAGCCCAGCACCTTGTCGGTCAGGAAGAACTGGATCGCGTACCACGGGTTCAGCGCCACCAGCACCGAAGGCATCTGCACCAGATGGTAGATGCCGAGGATCGCGAGGACCGAGAAATAGACGACCATGACCGGCGCGAACAGCGCGCCGACCTTGGCTGTGCCGCTCTTCTGGATCACGAAGAGCGCGATCAGCAGCACCAGCGCGATCGGCAGGACCAGCGGCGCGAGGCGCGATTCGACGACGGTGAGACCCTCGACTGCCGACAATACCGAGACCGCCGGGGTAATCATCGAATCGCCGTAGAACAGCGACGTCGCAAAGACGCCCAGCAACACGACCAGCGGGCCGAACCGGCTCTTGCGGATCGCGCCCGAGATCAGCGCGACGAGGGCGAGGCTGCCGCCCTGCCCCTTGTTGTCCGCGCGCATCAGCACGCCAACATATTGCACCGAGACCACCAGCGTCATCGACCAGAAGATCAGGCTGACGACACCGAGAACGTGCAACTCGTCGATCGCCAGCGGATGCGGGCCGACGAAAGTTTCGCGAAAGGCGTAAAGCGGGCTGGTACCGATGTCGCCGAAGACGACACCCACCGCACCCAATGCCAGCTTGGTGATGTTTCCGGAGCCGTGCCCGGAACCATTTCCTTGTGCGGCAGGGGCTTGTTGCCCCGTTGCCGGATCGATCACCGTCGGGACGACAGCCGTGTCCGAACCTGTATCACTCATTCCAGCGCCCCGTAATGGCTTTGCCGCGTCGACATTCGCCCCCGCAACAAGCGCCCGCCGTTAGCAGCATGAAAGGAGCCTAGCAACGACCGTTAGCCGAAGGTTCATCGAGCTGAAGGCACGACCTGAGGTTTGGGCCGGGATTCAGGCTCCGGTTGCGGCGCAGATTCGGGCTCGGGCTTCTGACCCGACTGGCTGGAAATAAACGCATCGAGCCGCTGGAGTTGCCCTGCCAGAGGCAGCCGCCACTCCGCATCCTCCGGCGCTTTCCTGAGAAGATCGATCCAGAGCGCCCGCGCCTGATCCAACTGCCCCGACTGCGCCATGGCGAGGCCGAGGAAGTAAGGCGGCCCCGGCGCCTTCGGATCGGCCTTGGCCGCCTGGCGATAGGCATAGAGCGCCGGCGGCGTCAGCACGCCCTCGGCATGGGCGACCAGGACATTGCCGAGCGCCACCCAGGCCTCGGCATCCTTGGGGTTGTCCTCGATCGCGCCCCGCAAGAGCTGCGCGGCATCGCTGTAGTGGCCATTGCGCGCAAGGCCATCGGAGATGACGACCCAGCGATTGCCGGTCGGAATACCCCCGCCGCTAAGCTTGGCGCGCGCCTCCACGAAGAATTGCCCGGCCTCCGGGTTCTGCGCCTCGGCCTGCGGCTTGGGCGCGCCCGGCTCGCCCGGTCGGCCCTGCGCGGCATAGCCCGCGACGCCGAGCATCAGCGCCGCGGCAACCGCTTCGCGTCCGCCCCTGGGCGTCTTGAACAGGAAGACGATGGCCGCGAAGGACAGGATCGCCAGCAGCGCCACGAATATCCAGGTCATCGCAGATCTCCCCGGCGAAAGCGCTTGCGGAGAAGCAGCACCGCCAGCGCCACCAGGAACAGCGGCACCGCGAAGAGCGGCCATGTCAGCGTGGTAAGCTGCGGCGCATAGCTGACGTAATCACCGTAGCGCTCGATCAGCCAACCGCGAATCGCTTCCGGTTCCTCGCCCGCAGCGATGCGCTCCCGCACGAGCGAGCGCATCGACCCGGCGATCGGCGCATCCGAATCGGCAATCGACTGCCCCTGACACTGGAGGCAGCGCAAAGTCTCCATCAGCGCCTGCGCCTTCTCCTCCTTCGCCGGATCGTCGAGCTGGCGATAGGCGTAAGGCGCGGTCGATTGCTCTTCCTGCGCCGAGAGCGGCGCGGCGAGGCAGAACCCCAGAGCGAGCAGGAGCGCGGCAGCAAACCGGATCATCGCCCCGCCTCCTTCAGCTTTTCGAGGATCATCGGCACATGCTCGGGGCGAATCTCGCCGATATGCTGGTAGCGAATCACGCCCTTGCCATCGATCACGTAAGTCTCCGGCACGCCCGAGGAGCCAAGCTTGAGCTGGACCTGCCCATCGTCGTCGGCACCCACCCGCTGGAAGGGATCGCCGTTCTCCTTGAGGAAGCCTTGCAAGGCCTCGGTGCTGTCGCGCACCGAAATGCCCTCGATCGGCACGCCGGCGCGGGCCAGCGCGCCAAGTTGCGGCGCCTCAACCCGGCAGGGAATGCACCAGGAGGCGAAGATGTTGACGAGATGGGGTCGTCCGTTCGCGATGTCCGTGCTGGCGAGACCCGGACGGTCCGGCAGCGCAGCGGGCAAGGCGAAGGCAGGCATGGGCTTGCCGACGAGCGCACTCGTCACCGTCCTGTCGGCCGGGCGGTAAAGCCCGATCATCACCAGCGCGACGAAAGCGACGAACAGGGCGAGCGGCAGCCAGATCGCCCAGCGCGGCGCCCTGGGGCGCCCGGCATCCGAAGGCAGCGGATCGTTCACGGCCGCTCTCCCTGTTGCTCAGCGTCCAATTGCGCCATGCGTCCGCGGCGATAGGCGATCTTCTCGCGCGCGAAGATGCGGCGCACATCGCTGGCCACGCGGCCTGCAAGCGCCAGAACCCCGCCCAGCGCGATCAGGAGACCGCCCAGCCAGATCAGGGGGACGAAAGGCTTCCACCAGAGTCGGAGCTGCCAGCGGCTGGCTCCGCTCTTCGCATCGGCCTCACCGCCGAGCACGGCGTAGAGCTGGCCGTTCCAGCGGGTCAGCAGCGCCGATTCGCTGGTCTGCTGCGGCGGCGCCCAGAAATTGCGCGACTGGGGATCGATCTGCACGACCTTGCCGTGATCGCCGTAGCGCACCAGCAGCCGGGCTTCGAGCGCGGTCCAGTTCGGCCCGGCCATCGGCTCCACGGCGTCCAGCTTGACCTGCCAGGGACCGACCTGCGTCGCCTCCCCGATCTTCACGGCGACGAGCTTCTCCACCGAGAAGGCGCTTTCGCAGCTCATGCCGAAGAGCGAGACGGCAATGCCGAAATGCGCGAGTACCATGCCCCAGATCGGCAGTGGCGTGCGTCGCAGGTTGCGATCCTTCAGCGGCAGAACGCTCGCCCAGGCAAGGCCCAGCGCCAGCGCGAAACCAAGCGTCGGCAACAGGCCGACACCGCCGACCGCGACCATGGCGATCACACCCGCCCCCACCAGCATCGCCGGGATGACCAGCGACTTGCCGATACGTGCGAACGAATCGCGCCGCCAGCGCAGCATGGGGCCCACCGCCAGCACGACCAGCATCGGCACCGCGAAGAGCGCGCCCATCGGATTGAAGTAAGGCGGGCCGACCGAGACTTTCGCCCCCATGGCCTCGGCCACGAGCGGATAGAGCGTGCCGAACAGCACGATGCCGAGGATCGCCGAAAGCATGACGTTGTTGAACACCAGCGCACCCTCGCGGCTGACCGGAGCGAAGCGCTCGCCCTCGGTCACGGTGCCGGCGCGCAAGGCGAAGAGCGTCAGGGCGCCACCGATATTGATCGCCAGCAGCGCCAGGATGAACGAGCCGCGCTCGGGGTCCACCGCGAAGGCGTGAACGCTCGTCAGGATGCCCGAACGCACCAGGAACGTGCCGATCATCGACATCGAGAAGGCGACGACGCCCAGCATGACCGTCCAGGCCCGCAGCGCGTCGCGCGCGGCCAGCACGCTGACCGAATGCAGCAGTGCCGTCGCCGCCAGCCAGGGCATCAGCGAGGCATTCTCGACCGGGTCCCAGAACCACCAGCCGCCCCAGCCTAGCTCGTAATAGGCCCAATAGGACCCAGCGGTGATGCCCAGGGTCAGGAAGATCCAGGCCCCCAGCACCCAGGGCCGCATGGCCCGCGCGAAGGCCGGGCCGACCTGCCGCGTCACCAGCGCGCCGATCGCGAAGCTGAAGGCCACCGAAAGCCCGACATAGCCGAGGTAGAGCGTCGGCGGGTGGAACGCGAGGCCGAGATCCTGAAGCAGCGGATTGAGTCCGTTGCCCTCCTCGGGAACCGGAAAGAGCCGCTCGAACGGGTTCGAGGCGATCAGCAGGAAGGCATAGAAGCCGAGGCTGACGAATGCCTGCCCGGCCAGAGTCGCCAGCAGCATCGGTTCCGGCAGGCGCTTCTCGATCAGCGCCACGAAGCCGCCGGCCACGCCCATCACCGTGACCCAGAGCAGCATCGAGCCTTCGTGATTGCCCCAGGCTCCGGCGATCTTGAAGATCAGCGGCTTCATCGAATGGGAGTTCATCGCCACCAGCTTCACCGACAGGTCGGTCGTGGCGAAGACGGCGATCAGACAGGCGAAGGCGATCAGCGCCAGCGCGCCCTGCACGGCCGCAACCGGCCGGACGATTCCCGCCAGCCCCGCGCCGCGCTGCGTCAGCGCCAGTGCACCGGCAATGAGTTGCAGCCCTGCCAGGGCCGCGGCCAGCCAGAGCGCGGCAAGACCGAGTTCGGCAATCATGACTGCGACCTCACTTGGTTTCGCGCATGACCTGCTCGGCCTGCTCCCTGCTCATGTCCTTCATTTCACGCGGCACGTAGTTCTCGTCATGCTTGGCCAGGAGATTGTCGGCCACGAACGTACCGTCCGCGCCCATGTGCCCCTCGGCAACGACGCCCGAGCCTTCGACGAAGAGCGACGGCACGATGCCCCGGAAGCGCACCGGGACGCGGGCCTTGCCGTCCTCTACCGCGAAGGCGATCGTCACCCCGTCCGCTTCCGTCCTCAGCGAGCCTCGGGCGACCATGCCGCCCAGACGCACGGCGCGGCCGGGCTCGGGAAGCTTGGCGACGATCTCCGCCGGAACATAGAAATAGCTGGCCTGGTTGCGCAGCGCCCAGGCCGCGAGCAGCCCCGCGCCGATCAGCACCACGAGCGCGACGACCAGCAGCACCAGCCGCTGGTGCTTCGCCTTGATCGTCCCCTTGGGGGCCGCGGCACCTGTATTTGCCTGACTCATGCTCAGCGCTTTCTCGCCTCGTCGCGGCGGCTTTCGGCCCGCTTCATCGAGAGCAGCGACCAGGCGACCATCGCCAGCGTCGCGCCCAGGCCGACAGCATAAGCCGCGACCACGAAGGTCCAGGGGTTCATCGCCTCGCGCATCAGATTCTCGCTTCCGACCCTTTGCCTGTCGCTGTCTTGTCTGTCGCCGTCGTCACCAGGCGTCGCTCAGCGCCTTGCGCCGCAGCCGCGCCTCGGCCTGCTGATTCGCGAGAATCGCCCGCATCCGCGCCAGCACGCAGCCCGCGAAGAGCAGCGTGAAGCCCAGCATCGCCAGCAGCAGCGGCCAGAGGAACGCCCCCGCCATCGCCGACTTGCCCACGGTGATGCTCGGCGCCTGATGCTGGCTGTTCCACCAGATCACCGAATAGTGAATGATCGGAATGTTCACCGCGCCGACCAGCCCGAAGATCGCCGGAGCGCGGTTCTGACTGCCATTGGACGCCTCGCTCGCCTGCGCAAGCGCCATCCAGCCGAAATAGAGGAACAGCAGCACCAGCATGCTGGTCAGCCGTCCGTCCCATACCCACCAGGTGCCCCAGGCCGGACGCCCCCAGAGCGAACCGGTCACGAGGCAGACGGCGGTGAACACCGCCCCCGGCACCGCGCAGGCCCGCGCCGCGATTCCCGCCAGCGGATGGCGCCAGACGATTTCGGTGAAGCTCGCCGCCGCGATGCCCATCCAGCCGGCCATACCGAGCCAGGCCGCCGGTACGTGGAGGTAGACGATCCGCACTGTCTCACCCTGAAGGCGTTCCGCCGGACCGAAGAACAGCCCCCAGCCGAGCGCCCCGAAGGCAACGACGAATCCGACGCCCATGCAAAGCGGCATCAGCCAGCGGGCGATGCGCAGAAAACAAGCGGGATTGGCGAGGCCATGCATGTCAGGTGGGGTTCTATCGTCCGCAGGGGAAGGAGCAAGTGGGCTATGCCAACTAACGGGGAACTATCGGGCTTTTCACCCGGCAAATGCCCGATATCACGATAGAAAGGGAGAAAATGGGGCGATTGATGGGGTTCGAACCCACGACCTCCGGTACCACAAACCGGCGCTCTAACCAACTGAGCTACAATCGCCACACGGGAAACACGGGCCTTGTCGCCGTGTCTTCCGAAGTCCGCTCCGTGTCGCTGTGCAGCGCTCGGTGCGGAGGGCGCCCTTTGCACAAGGTTTGCCGTCTTGCAAAGCAAAAAATTGGATTTGGCGAAAACTCCTGCAATTTTCCCGCTCGGATCGCCCCGCTAAAGGTGTGTCATGACGGCTTCAGGCGAATCATCCCCGCAGATCCTGCTCTCGCACCCCGGCGTGCAGCGCTTCCCTTCCTCGCGGCTTGACCTCTTCGTCCTGCGCGACTTCCTCTCCCCTGCGGAATGCGACGAGCTGGTCCTGATGATCGAGGCCCAGCATCGCCCCTCCACGATCGCCAACTACAACGGCGACGACGCCTTCCGCACCAGTTCGACCTGCGATCTTTCCAACAGCGACACCTCCGTGGCCGCACTGGCGGAGAAACTGTCCGCACTGTCGCGAATCGACCTCGCCCATGCCGAGCCGCTTCAGGGCCAGCGCTACGAAGTGGGGCAGGAGTTCAAGGCGCACACCGACTACTTCGAACCGAACAATGCCGATTACGACAAGTACTGCTCGGTCGCCGGGCAGCGGACCTGGACCTTCATGGTCTATCTCAACGATGTCGAGGCCGGCGGCGCAACGCGGTTCAAGGTGATCGACAAGCTGATCCAGCCCGAGCGCGGCAAGCTGGTCGCCTGGAACAACCGGCGGCCCGACGGCTCGCTGAACGCCGCAACGCTCCATCACGCCATGAAAGTGCGCAAGGGCTACAAGTACGTCATTACCCAGTGGTATCGCGAACGTCCCTGGGGCTGATGGTTCGGCAGCGCCGAGAGCGGGAAGTCGTGGGGAGAAGCGAGAGCCTCTCCCCCTTTCACATCACTGCGGCGCGCTGACGACCGCGCAGGCGATTCGACCACCGGCATTGCCCGCGGGCTGGCTGGTATAGTCGTCCGGATCGGCGTGGATGACGAAGGCCGAACCGTCGGCATCGACCAGCGATTTCCCGCCCGCGCCCAGCGATACGCCCGTGTTCAGCACCTGCACTTTGAGCACGCCATCGGCACCGACATGCTGGTTCGGCATGTCGCCGCCATGCGGAGCGCCGGAGGCCATCAGGCCGTGCATTTGGCCCCCACCAGCGAAATGCGCGCCTGCGGTCGTGAACTTCTGCGCGGGCTCGCAAAGGCCCTTTTCATGGAAATGGAAGCCGTGGTCGCCAGGAGGCAGGCCCTTGAGATCGGTGGAGACGAGCACGCCTGAGGGGGTCTCCTGAAGCGTCACGGTGCCCAGCGGCTTGCCGTCGAGACCGATGACATCGGCGCGGACCGACGCAGGGGCCGCCTTTTCCTCGGCTGACGCCTGCGCTGCGAAGCCGCCGATCGCCAGAGCGGCAGCGCCACATGTGGCAAGGATGCGGAAGGTAGGGGTCATTACGCTTCTCCAATTGCGCGTCGACACTCCCGATCGCGGCCTGATCGAGGCCCGGAAGAGCGGCGCGGTGACAATCCGTTAATCCTATTGACGGAGAATGGCTCCGAATTTTCAACGGGACGCCAAGGACATCGCACAGTGACAGCACCGCTCGCAAGGCTCATGCCCAGCCCGGCGCGGCCCAGCCTGATGCGGCGAAGCGAGGAACGGCGCCGCGAACACCGTCACACCACCCGCTATACCGCAACGCTGGAAACCGCGCGCAGCGGCGTCATGAAGGTCGAACTGGCCGACGTATCCACGCACGGATGCTGCATACGCGCCCCGGATAACGACGATCGCACCGACTGGCTGCGCCAGGGCACGTTCGTTTCCATTCGCCTTGAAGACAGCTCCGCCCCCGAAGCGGCGAAGCTCGAAGCCGTCGTCCGCTGGGTGCGCGGCCATACCGCCGGGATGGAATTCCTGCGCCCGGTTCCGCCCGGACGGCTGGACTGGCGCGAACTGATGGACTTCGGTCTCGAAGCCTGAAACCTTTTCGCGCAACAAAAAAGGCGGCCCGCAAGGACCGCCTTCTTCGTGTTCGAGAACGGATTTCGCTCAGTTCTTCTTGAGCGAGAGACCGCCGAAACGCTTGTTGAACTGGGCAACGCGGCCGCCGTCCTGCAGCTGGGCCT
>NZ_DAISLT010000015.1:0-99019 GCF_036820275.1 Novosphingobium sp. | reverse complement strand
GGTGCGACGTCGGATCGATGTCGAGAACCAGCGTGTCGCCTTCCGAACCCCAGGTCGAGCGGGTCTGGAACGTCGAACCGTCGGTCATCTGAACGGTGATCATGTGGTAGTCGGGATGCGTATCGGCCTTCATGTCGTATCTCTCTTCGCATATGGCCGGTTCCGACCGGCCTGCTTGGGAAAGCGGCGCCCATACACGGGAGCCCCCAAAAAAGCAAGGGTCAAGGGGACGACCGGAGCCTTCCCCCGCCCTGTCAGGCGTGCTGCTCAGGCATCCGCGATCATCGCGGTGAAATTGACTTCGCAAGTCACCTTGTCGCCGATCGAAGCCTTGCCCCAGAACTTGCAGACGCGCGAGCGCTTCTGGACGAAGCCGGCGCGCAGATCGAGCAGGTTGCCTGGGGTTACCGGATTGCGGAACTTCGCTTCCTCGATCGCCATGAAATAGACGAGCTTTCCGGTTCCGGCGAGCCCGAGCGATTCGATGGCGAGGATCCCCGCCGCCTGCGCCAGCGCCTCGATCTGGAGGACGCCGGGCATGATCGGACGGCCGGGGAAATGCCCCTGGAAGAAGTCCTCGTTGAAGCTCACGGCCTTGACCGCGTGGATCTCGTTCTCGTCGAACGAAACCACACGGTCGACCAGCAGCATCGGGTAGCGATGCGGCAGGGCCGCCAGGATCTTCGCGGTGTCATAGACGAACTCGGTCGAATCGCTCATCGCTTTAACCCGCCGCTGCCCTTAACGGCCCGAGGCCGCCGGAGCCGGCTGCTGCTGCGGAGCCGGTGCCGTGGTGTTGATCGTGGTCAGCGCGCCGTTGAGCGCGGTCAGCACGTCGGTGGTGACGTCCAGCGCGGGATCGTAGGCAAGCGTCTGGCCCACTTCGACGAGCGCGTTGGCGCCGCGCTTCTGCATCGCGGGCTTGTAGAGGTTCTGGAGCTGCGCCTGAATCTGCTGGCCGACATAGGCCTGGTTGCGCTGGATCTGCTGCTGCTGACCCTGCAGCTCCTGGCCAGCCTGCTGTTCCTTCTGCTGGTAGGCCTGGATGCGGGTCTGCAGCGCGGCGTCCGGCTGCTTGCCGTTCAGCGCCTTGACGGCGGTTTCGAGGCCCTGGGCTTCCGGCTGGAGCGAGGTCTGGAGCTGGTTGCGACGGGCTTCGAACGCCTGGATCTGCTGCTGAAGCGACTGGTTGGCAGTCTTGCAGGCGTTGCACTCACGCGCAACGCGGTCGAGATCGACCACGGCAACCTTCGACGCGGGCACGGCCTGCGCCAGCGCAGGCTGGGCGAGAGCGACAAACGCCAGGCCCGAGGCGAGAGCGGCGGACTTGAGAAGCATGTTCATCAGAATTGAGTTCCCACGTTGAAAGTGAAGGTCTTGGTATTGTCGCCGTCGTACTTGAGCAGCGCCTTGGAAATATCGATGCGGAACGGCCCGAAGGGCGAGTTCCAGTTCACGCCGAAACCGACGGCCACACGCGGCTTCCAGGTGTTGCCGAGGAAGGATTCGGTGAAGTAGCTGGTGGTACCGATCGCGGCGTTCGCAGCGCCCGTCACCGTGTTCGTCGCACTCGTCGTGGTTGACGTCGTGCCGTCCGACGCCGTCTGCGTGTAAAGCTGATTGCCGCTTGAATCACGCGAACCGATGAAACAGCCAGCCTTACAATCGCTCAGCGCCGGAGACTTGATCGCCCATACCGCCCCAGCATCGACGAAGATCGACGGACGCAGGCCCATTTCGCGCGCACCGGAACCCAGCGGAATTTCCAGCTCCGCCCGGCTCATGTAGTAATACTTGCCCCCAAGCGCGTCGTCCGAATCCTGACCGTTGACGGTGTAATTTCCATCGCTGTCCGCGGTAAGGTACTGACGCACCACTCGCGGACCGACGCCGCGAATGCCAAAACCGCGAATTTGCGGCTCGCCGAGATAGAAACGGTCGGTCAGGCGAATATCGTTACCGCCCCAGCCCTTGATAAGACCACCTTCGCCCTGAATGGAGAAAATGAAGCCCTTGCCAAGTGGCCAATACTTCGCAGCGTTACCACGAACGCGATAATATTTCACGTCGCCGGCAAGGCCGGCAACGTCCACGTTCGCCGAAATGGTCTCGCCGCGCGTAGGACGCATGCGGTTATCGAGATTGTCGTAGATCAGCGATCCACCGATGATCGAACTCAGGCGCTTGCCGATGGCGTCGCAGAGATAACGACCTGCACGCAAAGGATCGCAAGTGTAGTTACCGTTCTGATCGATCGTATAGTACGTCCCCCTATCGAGCGAGACGTCGTCATAGTTGAGCGTATAGCGGCCAATCGCGGTCAGATATTCGGTCAGTGGCACACCGGCACGGACCTGGAAGCCGGTGGTGGACTGCTGGTAGGTCGTGTTACGGTCGGAGTTGTAGTAGTTGAAGCTGTTGTAGTCGCGGCGATAGATATCGACGCCCAGCGACACGTTCTTGTCGAACAGATAGGGCTCGACGAAGCTGGCTTCGATCGACTTCGAGTAGGACGAATAGCTGCCCGACAGACCGATCGTCTGACCGCGGCCGCGGAAGTTGCGCTGGCGGATCGAGGCCTGGAAAATGAAGCGTTCGAGGCTGGAGAAACCGGCAGAAAGCTGGAGCTCGCCGGTCGGCTTTTCCTCAAGGTTGGCTTCGAGGATGATGCGGTCCTCGGCGCTGCCCGGCTTCTGCTCGACCTCGAACTTCTCCTGGAAGTAGCCGAGCGACTTGATGCGGTTGGTCGAGCGCTTGACCTGGAGCGAGTTGAAGGCGTCGCCCTCGGCCAGACGGAACTCCCGGCGGACGACCTTGTCCTGCGTCAGCGTGTTACCGTTGATGTCGATCTTCTCGACATAGACGCGCGGCGCCTCCTGGATCACGAAGGTCAGCCCCATGGTGAGGTTTTCCTTGTCGCGATCGTACTGCGGACGCACGTCGGCAAAGGCGTAGCCGAAGGCACCTGCGGTGTCGTTCAGGCCCTCGATCGTGTCCTCGACCTTCTTCGCGTCGTACCAGTCGCCCTTGTGGATCGTCAGGTTCTTCGCCAGCTTCTCGCCGTCGAAGTCGCGCAGCTGGCTTTCGACCTTCACATCGCCGAACTTGTAACGCTTACCTTCCTCCACCACATAAGTGATGATGAAGTCCTTCTTGTCCGGCGTCAGTTCCGCCACCGCCGAGACGACGCGGAAGTCGGCATAACCCTGCGTCAGGTAGAACTGGCGCAGCTTCTGCTGGTCGAAGGCCATGCGGTCGGGATCGTAGCTGGTGCCCGAGCTGAACAGGCGCGTGAAGCGGGCCTGCTTGGTCACCATCTGCGCGCGCAGTTCACCGGCCGAGAAATGCTCATTGCCAAGGATGTTGATCTGGCGGACCTTGGACTTGTCGCCCTCGGTGATCTCGAAGACGATGTCGACGCGGTTCTGGTCCAGGTTGACCATCTTCGGCTCGACCGTCGCGGCGTAGCGGCCCTGGCGCTTGTACAACTCGATGATGCGGGCGACGTCGGCGCGGATCTTGGAACGCGTGAAGATCTGGCGCGGAGAGACCTTGATCTCCGGCAGGATCTTGTCGTCCTTGATGCGCTTGTTGCCTTCGAGGATGATGCGGTTGACGACCGGGTTTTCCTTGACCGTGATGGTCACGACGCCGTTGTCGTTGCTGACCTGTGCATCCGAGAACAGCTCGGTCGCGTAAAGGTCCTTTAGCGCGGTATCGCCTGCCGCCTTGGTGTAGGTCTGGCCGACGCGCAGCTGGATGTAGGACAGCACGGTCTGCGGTTCGAGGCGCTCGGCGCCCTTGACCTGGATCGTCTGAATCGTTTCGCCGGCTTCGGGCGCAGGCGCCGCAACCGGAGCAGCGGATGCAGGTGCGGTTGCCGGTGCATTTTGGGCAAGAGCGGCGACAGGCGCTCCAGCGAGGATCGTGGTCCCCAGAAGCACTACGGCAAGCTGCGGCGCACGGCGAGCTTCAGTGCTGCGACCCATTTCCAATCCGATCATTCTACGCAAATTCCCGTATTCGCTTTCGCGAGGACTTCGACCGACCCGCCAGGCTACCCGTCATGTCGACAGGCAATCGCGCCCATCTGCCCGATGGACGACGTCCAATCAAGCAGCCAATCCCGGCGGAAATGTGATGGCTGATGAATTCTCCAGGCTATCCCCCGAAATTCAGGCCCCCGAAAATCGGAAGAGATGCCAGATCGTTGACAGTGACGAACAGCATCAGGGCAAGCACAAGTGCCACCCCGGTTCGGATCGCCCATTCCTGACTGCGTAGTCCCAAGGGCTTACGACGGACCAGTTCAGCCGCGTAGAAAGCCAGGTGTCCACCGTCGAGCCCAGGAATTGGCAGGAGATTGATGAATGCCAAGTTAATCGAGATCATCGCCAC
Organism: Novosphingobium sp.; assembly: GCF_036820275.1. GTDB lineage: Bacteria > Pseudomonadota > Alphaproteobacteria > Sphingomonadales > Sphingomonadaceae > Novosphingobium. The sequence goes on along the minus strand of NZ_DAISLT010000015.1, from coordinate 94,621 downwards.
GAAGCCCACGAAAGGCTCCCATCCGAGCGAGAATTGCTCGCCCGAATACTTGGCGATCTTGATCGGCCCACCAAGCTCGCGAACCGAGCGGTCGCCGGTGACGATCTGGCGGATTCCGGTGACGATCGTGCCCATCAGGCCGAAGCTGCGCTCGACGCCGATGCCCAGCGCATGGAGCGGACCGACCTTTTCGAGACGACCGAAACCGGACTCGACGCCGATCCTGCCGACGGTGACCGACTGGCCCTTCTCGTCCTTCTGAACGGCGCTGCCGATGGTCATCGGCAAGACATGGGCCTCGCCGCTCCGCATCACGGTGACGGTGGTGCGCTTCCCGGCCAGCGGCATGACCAGCGGCGGCACTTCGCGGAAGCTGTTGATCGGCGTCTCGCCGACAGCGACGATCCGGTCGCCGACCTTCATTCCGGCCTCCTCCGCCGGAGAATCTTCCATGATCCCGCTGACCACCGGAACCGCGAAATCGAGTCCCAGATCGCCGATCTTGGCCTTGTTGCCGAAATCGTCGCTGACCTCTTCACCGGCGATCTTCGTCGGCAGAACCAGAGTGCGCCCCTGCCGTTCGACGGCGAGGTTCACGGTCTTGCCCGGGAAGTAGACGGTATGTTCGGGTATCTCGGTGACGCTGGAGATCTTGTCGCCGTCGATGGCAACGATGCGATCGCCGATTTCCAGCCCCGCAGCCTTGGCCGACGAGGTTTCCGAGAAACCGACGATTTCCGGCTCCGCGATCAGACGGCCGTGGGCATAGACGAAACCGGCCAGGATCAGCACGCAGAGCACGAAGTTGGTCAGCGGCCCGGCGAAGACGATCAGCGCGCGCTGCCACAGCGGCTTCACATGGAAAGTCTTCGCGCGCTCCTCGGCCGTCAGACCGTCTTCCCCGGCAGTGGGTGCCGAGGCGGGGTTCATGTCGCCTGCGAACTGGACGTAGCCGCCCAGCGGAAGCATCGAGAGCTTCCAGCGGGTGCCGCGCCTGTCGGTCCAGCCCGCGATCTCCTTGCCGAAGCCGATCGAGAAGGCATCCGCCTTCACGCCGAACAGCCGCCCGACCAGATAGTGGCCAAGCTCGTGGATCAGCACGAGCGGCCCGAGCACCAGCAGGAATGCGAAAATCGTCGTCAGCAGGTTGGGCGATGCGGTCACAATTCAGGGAATCCTATATGGACCGCGTCTCTTTACGCAGTCCCGGCCAGCATGCTTGCCCTTGCTCGCGCCTCGCCGTCAACCGCAAGTACGTCCGACAGGCTCGCAGGTGCGGGCGGCGCGTAGGCGCCGAGCACGTCCTCGACTTGTGCGGCGATGCGCGTGAACGGGATTTGACCGCCAAGGAAGGCAGCCACGGCCACTTCGTTCGCGGCATTGAGCACAGCGGGAATGCCGCCGCCCGCTTCCGCGGCCTCGCGGGCGAGGCGGGTTGCGGGAAACCGCACTTCGTCGGGCTTGCGGAAGGTCAGTTCGCCGATTTCGGCGAGATCCAGCGGCGCACAGGGGGTGTCCATCCGCTCCGGCCAGGCCAGCGCCGAAGCGATCGGCACGCGCATGTCGGAAGGGCCAAGCTGTGCCAGCGTCGATCCGTCACGGTACTCGACCATCGAATGGACGACGGACTGCGGGTGGACGATGATGCGGAGCTTATCGAGACCTATCGGGAAGAGATAATGCGCCTCGATCAGTTCGAGGCCCTTGTTGAACATCGTCGCCGAATCGACGCTGATCTTCGCGCCCATGTCCCAGTTCGGATGCTTGATCGCCTGCGCGGGGGTGGCCAGGGTCAGCCGGTCGAGCGACCAGTCACGAAACGGACCGCCGCTCGCCGTGAGCGTGATCCAGCGGACATGGTCGAGGCTGTTGCCCTGGAGGCACTGGAAGATCGCGTTGTGCTCGGAATCGATCGGCAGCAAGGTGGCGCCATGGCGCTCGACCGCTGCCGTCATCACTTCGCCCGCCGAGACGAGCGCTTCCTTGTTGGCCAGCGCAATGATGCCGCCCTGCTCGATCGCGGCCATCGTCGGCGCCAGACCCGCGCAGCCGACGATCGCGGCGACCGTGACATCGGCGCCGCGCGCGGCCGCTTCCACAAGCGCCGCAGCGCCGCCTGAAGTCTCGATGCCCTTCCCAGCAAGCGCCGCGCGCAGTTCGGGGAGACGGGCCTCGTCGGCGACGACAGCGAGTTCGGCGGAAAGTTCTACCGCCAGCTTTGCCAGTTCGGCCACGTTGCCGTTGGCGGTCAGCGCGACGACGCGCCAACTTTCCGGATTGCGGCGAACGAGGTCCAGCGTCGATGCGCCGATGGAGCCGGTGGCTCCGAGAACGGATATGGTGCGCATGCTCATCATCGTGGCTGGAAAAGGATCATCAGGCCTAGCACGAAAAGCACGGCCAGCAAGCCGTCGAGCCGGTCGAAGAAACCGCCATGGCCTGGAATGAAATTGCCGGAATCCTTGACCCCGGCGCGGCGCTTCATCCAGCTTTCGAAGAAGTCGCCCGCCTGCGCGCAAACGGCGACGAGAATGCCGGTGAGCAGGCAAGTGACGAAGAGCGGCAGCGCGTTCGCGGTCAGATACCAGCAGGGCTGCATGCCGAAGCAGGCAGGGCCGTCTGCGGCATTGCCCTGCGGATGGACCGAAAGCAGCCCCTCCTGCCAGAACCGTGCGGCACCGAACAGCACCAGCGTCGCGCCGAGCACGCCGCCCAGCAGCCCCGACCAGGTCTTGGACGGACTGATCGACGGTGCGATCTTCGGGCCGCGCAAGGTGCGCCCGGTGAAGTAGGCGCCAACATCCACGCCGATCACCGCCAGCAGGATCGTGAGCAACGGGGCGAGGCTGAAGAAGGGATTGCGCAGGAACAGGAGCATCGCCGCGCCGATCCCGACATAGAGCATGCCGCCGAAATTGAACGCCGCCCGCTCGCCCGGATGCTGGGTGCCGCCGCGTGCGAGCCGGACCCATTCCCACAGCACGCCCAGCGCCACGGCGCAGACGAAAGCGGTCCAGACCACCCCGCCCAGCCAGAGCGCGCCACCGGCGACGACCAGCATGACCGCCGCCGAAACCGTCCGCACCCCGAGGTCGGACTTCTTCTTCGGGGGATCAGCGTCCGCCATAGCGTCGCTCACGGGCGGTGAAGTCTTCGAGCGCCTGGCGCAGGTGCTCGGCGGTGAAGTCCGGCCACAGCACGTCGGTGAACAGCATTTCGGCATAAGCCACCTGCCAGAGCAGGAAGTTCGACAGGCGCACTTCGCCGGAGGTACGGATCACCAGGTCGAGCGGCGGCAGATCCGCCGTGTCGAGCTGCACCGCAATGGTTTCCGGCGTGATCGGGCCTTGTGCCGCCGCCTTGGTCGCCGCGCGGGCAATCTCGTCCTGCGAGCCGTAGTTCAGCGCCACCGCCAGCGTGGTGCCGGTATTGGCGGCGGTCTTCGCCACCGCGCCTTCGATCAGTTCGACGACATCGGGCTTGAACGCCTGGTAATCGCCGATGATCTTGAGCCGCACACCGGCCGCCGCGAACTCATCTAGGTCGGAGAGGATGAAGCGCTTCATCAGGCTCATGAGGTCGGAGACCTCTTCCTCCGGCCGCCGCCAGTTCTCGGTGGAGAAGGCGTAGAGCGTCAGCGCTTCCAGCCCCATCTCCCGCGCGCCGCGCACGACGCGGCGCACCGCCTCCACGCCGCGCTGGTGACCCAGCACGCGCGGCAGGTGGCGCTTCTTCGCCCAGCGCCCGTTGCCATCCATGATGATGGCAACGTGGCGCGCCGAAACGGGATCACCCTTCGCAGGGTCTACCTTGGCCATCGGGTCTCCCTCGCGGCGAGGCTTGCGCGCCTCACTTGCCGAGAATTTCCTTTTCCTTGGAGCCGAAGACGTCGTCGAGCTGCTTGATGATGTCGTCGGTCAGCTTCTGGACTTCGGTTTCGCCGCGCTTGCGCTCGTCTTCCGAGATTTCCTTCTTCTTCTCGTCGGCCTTCAGGTTCTCGATGCCGTCACGGCGCACGTTGCGCACGGCGACGCGGGCCTTCTCGGCATAGGAGCCGGCGAGCTTGGCGAGTTCCTTGCGGCGTTCCTCGGTCAGATCCGGGATCGGCAGGCGCAAGGTATTGCCGTCGTTGATCGGGTTGAGACCCAGACCGGCCGAACGGATCGCCTTTTCGACGGGACCGATGTTCGACTTGTCCCAGACCTGCACCGAAAGCATGCGCGGTTCGGGCGCCGAGATCGTCGCGACCTGGGTGATCGGGGTGTTGGCACCGTAGACGGTGACCATGATCGGCTCCAGCAGCGCGGTATTGGCGCGGCCGGTGCGCAGGCCCGAGAGGTCGTGCTTCAGCGCTTCGATCGCACCGTTCATGCGGCGCTCGAGGTCCGCCTTGTCGTACTTGGCCATGGATCAGGCTCCTTTCTGGACGACCGTCTTGGTGCCGCCGCCCGCGAGAACGGTGGCAAGATTGCCTTGCTCGCGGATCGAGAACACGACGATCGGGATTGAATTGTCGCGGCAGAGCGCCACGGCGGAAGCGTCCATCACCTTCAGGTTGTCGGCAAGGACGGTGTCGTAGTCGACCGAATCGTAACGCTGGGCGTCCGGGTTGGTCTTGGGGTCGCTATCGTAGACGCCGTCCACGCTGGTGCCCTTGAGCAGGGCATCGCAGCGCATTTCGGCGGCGCGCAGGGCGGCACCCGAATCGGTGGTGAAATAGGGCGCGCCGACGCCGGCGGCGAAGATCACCACGCGGCCCTTTTCCAGGTGACGCTCGGCGCGGCGACGGATCACCGGCTCGCAGACCTGGTCCATCTGCACGGCGGACTGCACGCGGGTCTCGACGCCGATCTGCTCCAGCGCGTTCTGCATCGCCAGCGCGTTCATGACGGTGGCCAGCATGCCCATGTAGTCGGCCTGCGCGCGGTCCATGCCGCGCGCGGCGCCGGCCATGCCGCGGAAGATGTTGCCGCCGCCGATGACCAGGCAGATCTCCAGGCCGGTCTCTTTGGCCGCCTTCACTTCCTTGGCAAGCTCGGTAACGAATTCGGGATCGATTCCGAACTGCTGGCTTCCCATCAAGACTTCGCCCGACAGCTTGAGAAGGACGCGCTTGTAGGGGGAAGAACTCATGGCCGCACAATCTCCTCTGGGCATTTCGCCCGGCTTTAGGAGCGCGCGGGCGGCTTGCCAAGGGGCGAGCTTGTGGATGAGCGCGGGGCGGTCCGTTCTACCCCATCAGAGATAGCGCATCCACCAGGCCGAACTGGCGCGCTTGATCGCACCGAAGCGTCGGGTGGCGAACCAGCACGGTACGGCCACGAGCGCCGCGACCGCCCAGATCCAGCCCACCGAAGGCACGCTGAGCAGGCCCGGGGCGCCCAGCACTGCACCGGCGATGCGGTTCCCGGCGTGAAGCAGATAGAGATGCAGGATATAGAAGAACAGTGGCGCTCCGCCGAGCACCGCCAGCCAGCGGATCGGGCGGCTGCGCCCCTCCCTGTCAGCCCGCTCGAAGAAATCGAGCAGAAGCGCACCGCCCCCCAAGGTGAGCAGCAGGAAGCAGGCCGAAGCCGGGTACTTCGTGACGTTCACGAAAGCCATGGCGTCATGCATGGCCTCGCCGGTCAGATCCCAGGCCTGCGTATCGCCATAGCCCGTCACTGCGCGCAGGACCCCGAAGAGGGCCAGGCCGACCGCCGCAAACAGCAGCAGCGCCCTGCCCCGCGCGCCGGGATCGGCGTCCCGCCCGAACCAGGGTCCGGCGGCATAGCCCAGCGCCATCGTACCTATCCACGGCAGCACCGGATAGGACGTGCGCGCGGCAGCTCCCCAAGGCAGTTGGATCAGGTCTCGCTGGTGCAGGATCGCCCAGAGCGCATGGCCCGGCGCCTGCGGATCGACCGTAATTCCGTCGAGGAGATTGTGCCCCAGAACCAGCACCGCACCGATGACGAGGACTCCGGTCCGCGGCAGGCGCACCAGCGCCGCCAGCGCCAGCATCGACAGGCCGATCGCCCATATCACCTGGAGGAAGTAGGTCCGGGGCAGCGGATCGAAGGTCCAGGCAAAATTCACCACGGTCACTTCCAGCACGATCAGGAACAGGCCGCGCTTGGCCAGAAATTCGCTCGCCTTCGCCGCGTTTCCGCGCGCGTGGAGCCAGGCAGAAACCCCGGTCAGCGCCACGAAGACCGGCGCGCACAAATGAGCCGCAAGCCGCGTGAAGAACAGAGCCGGATCGGTGGCGTCGAGATCCATCGGATCGGACACCTGCCGGTCGAGGTAGAAGAACTCACGGGTATGATCGACAAGCATCAGCAGCATGACGAGCCCCCGCAAGGCATCGATGGCCACGATGCGCGGGCGAGACGTGGAAGAGGCTTCGAGACGGTTCATTCCAGGCGCTTTACCGTCATGTTATATCATTTCAAGATCGGGAATGGACTTCCGCACTCAAAAGGACAGGCCCGCCAGCTCCTTCTCCCGCGCGTCGTAGGCGAGTTGCGAGAGCGCGACCTCGGCCATGCGCCGCTCGGCCCAGTCGATCATCGCCTGAAGCGCTTCGATCAATTCGCTGCCAAGCGGGGTAATCGCATAGCTGACCGTCACCGGCACGGTCGGCACGACACGGCGCGCGACCAGCCCGTCCCGCTCCAGCGAGCGCAAGGTCTGGCTCAGCATTTTCTGCGAGATTCCGTCGATCCGGCGCTTCAACGCATTGAAGCGCATCTCGCCCGCGCCAAGCCCCGAACCGAGCGTCGTGAGGATCAGCACGCTCCATTTGTCGGCAATGCGGTCGAGCAGCTGCCGGGTCGGACAGTTCGCGGCGTAGACGTCCGGCTGCCTGGCCCCGGTTTCCTCCGGGTAACCCGGTGCGATGAAAGTGCCTTCTTGCATAGGCACACTCCATGACACACTTGGTCACTATTGGAAACCAGTGGAGTATCCGGAATGAAGATTGCAGTCCTCGGCGCCAGCGGCCGCGCCGGATCGGAAATCACCAGGGAAGCCGCCGCACGCGGCCATCAGGTCCTCGCCTTGGCCCGTAATCCCGAGAAGATCCCGGCCATCGACGGCGTCGTCGCGAAAGCGGGCGATGCCGCCGATCCCGAAGCCCTTGCAGCCCTCATCGCCGGCAGCGACGCGGTGATCAGCGCCCTGCACTTCGATGTTTCCGCCGAGACCCTGCTCTCCGCGATCCGCAAGGCGGGGGTTCCGCGCCTGCTGGTCACCGGCGGCGCCGCCAGCCTCGAAGTCGCACCGGGCGTTCGCGTGATCGATTCGCCTGACTTCCCGGAGGAATGGAAGCCCTTCGCGCTGGGCGGCATCACCTTCCTCGACGCGCTCCGGCAGGTGGACGATGTGGACTGGACCTTCTTCTCCCCCGCCGCGCTGATCTTCGAAGGTCCGCGCACCGGCAGCTATCGCCCCGGCACCGACCAGCTCGTCACCGACGACAGCGGCGAGAGCAAGATCAGCTTCGCCGACTACGCCATCGCCATGGTCGACGAACTCGAAGCCCCCAAGCACAGCCGTGCGCGGTTTACGGCAGCCTACTGACCCATCGAGCAGGCAAAGAAAAAGAGCCGGGAAGCCAATGCTTCCCGGCCCTTCTCTTGTTCGGTATCCCGAAGGATCAGCCCGAAGAATCAGCCAGCGACGGCAGCAGCCACTTCGGCTGCGAAGTCGGTGACTTCCTTCTCGATGCCTTCGCCGAGCTGGAAGCGGACGTAGTCCTTCAGCACGATCTTGGCACCGGCGTCCTTGCCGGCCTGGTCGACGACCTGCTGGATCGGGGTCTTGTTGTCCATGACGAAGACCTGCGAGAGCAGAGCGTTTTCCTTGGCATACTTGGCGATCGCGCCGTCGACCATCTTGGCCTGCACGGCTTCGGGCTTGCCCGATTCGGCAGCCTTTTCTTCGGCGATCTTGCGCTCGCGAGCGATCAGCTCGGCGTCGAGATCGTCGGCGTTGAGGGCCAGCGGGAAGGCAGCGGCGATGTGCATCGCGATCTGCTTGCCGAGGGCTTCTAGAACGTCAGCCGAAGCTTCCGATTCAAGAGCGACGAGCACGCCGATCTTGCCGAGGTTCGGCGCAGCAGCGTTGTGCATGTAGGGAACGACGAGGCCCTGAGCGACTTCGACGGTCTTCAGGCGGCGAACCTGCTGGTTCTCACCGATGGTCGCGACGTTGTTGGTCAGCGCGTCGCCAACGGTGCCGCCGCCCGGATAGGCAGCAGCCTTGAGGGCTTCCACGTCGTTGCCGGCAACGCCGAGAGCGACTTCGGTGGTCTTGCGGACGAAGTCCTGGAACTGGTCGTTCTTCGCAACGAAGTCCGTTTCCGAGTTCACTTCGACGGCAACGCCCTTGGTGCCGGTGACGGCAACGCCGACCAGACCTTCGGCAGCCGTACGGCTCGACTTCTTGGCGGCAGCGGCCAGACCGCGAGCGCGCAGCGCGTCAACGGCGGCTTCGAGATCGCCACCGGTTTCGTCGAGGGCCTTCTTGCAGTCCATCATGCCGGCGCCGGTGCGCTCGCGCAGGTTCTTCACGTCAGCGGCGGTGTAAGCCATCGCTCAAATCCTTTTGCTTGGTGGGGCCGCATTTCACGGCCTTAAAATGCCCCAGGCCGCATCGCGACCCGGAAATGAAACGCGCGCCAGGCCCATTGGACCCGGCGCGCGACAATTCCATGACGAAAAAGTCGTCGCCGGACCTATCAGGCCTCGACTGCTTCCTCGGCAACCGGCACGTCCATGGCGCCGATGTCGGCACCGCTCTGGACGAGCGCGTCACGACCACCCTTGGTGGCAGCCTGAGCGATCGCTTCGCAGTACAGGCGCACGGCGCGGCTGGCGTCGTCGTTGCCCGGGATCGGGAAGGCGATGCCCTGCGGGTTCACGTTGGTGTCGAGCACGGCGACGACCGGGATGCCAAGGACGTTGGCTTCCTTGATGGCCAGCTCTTCCTTGTTGGCGTCGATCACGAACATCACGTCCGGGATGCCGCCCATGTCGCGGATACCGCCGAGCGACAGCTCGAGCTTGTCACGCTCGCGGGTCAGCTGAAGGACTTCCTTCTTGGTCAGGCCGGTGGTGTCGCCCGCCAGCTGCTCTTCAAGAGCCTTGAAGCGCTTGATCGAACCCGAGATGGTCTTCCAGTTGGTGAGCATGCCGCCCAGCCAGCGGTGGTTGACGAAGTGCTGACCGCAGGCGCGAGCGGCCTGGGCGATCGGCTCCTGAGCCTGGCGCTTGGTGCCGACGAAGAGCACCTTGCCGCCGGCCTGGACGGTCGACTGCACGAATTCGAGAGCGCGCGCGAAGAGCGGCACGGTCTGCGACAGGTCGATGATGTGGATGCCGTTGCGCGCGCCGAAGATGTACGGCTTCATGCGCGGGTTCCAGCGATGGGTCTGGTGACCGAAGTGCGCGCCGGCTTCGATGAGCTGCGACATGGTGACGACAGGTGCCGCCATAATAGAATTCCTTTCCGGTTGAGCCTCTGGAAAGCAGGAACCTGGCGGATGGGAAACCCGACCGTCAAAGCACCGGTATGTGCGCTTTCCATGTGGATTGCCCGAGTCGCAGAATACCGCCAATTCGGTATCGTTCGTCGAGCGGGGCCGCCCTTAGCGATATTCCCTGAAAAAGGCCAGCCCCAATCTGCTTCGCGATCCGGCGTTGCGCTGAGGCGGTTCGTCGCAGAGCCGCGAAAGCCCGGTTTCCTGCCGGAAACCAACTGCCTCCAACCGTTTTTCCACAGAGTGATCCCCAGCAGACCGTCGCCGCAAAAAGCGCTTCGCGACGGGCCTTGCGGGATTTCCATCAAGCAACGCCTTTCGGGGGAGAGGACGCGGACCAAGGGACGCAGCCCATGAATGCCGTCATATCCATCCTGTTCGGAATCGCAGCGGCCGTGGCCGCAAGAACGCTCCTCGTCGCCTGGCTGGACTTCGTTCCCGCGCTCGGCGACGCTCGGCATCGCGAAAGCAGCAGGCGATGGACCGCGTCAGAGCCGAAATCCGCGGCAAGCCGGCGACCGCGAGCCAGTCGCTCGGCATCGCACCATCCGGCGTGAGCAGCGGCTAGTGCAGGCGCCGTGAGCCTTCCAGCCTGAAGGCATGATCGATCGTGCGATCATCGGCCGGCACCTCGTTGGCTATGGCTTCCTCGATCAGATCGCTGGTGTGATCGATGATTGCCTGCATCTGCATGATGGCCTCGGCGACCGCCTCCCCCGAACGGCATGACGGCATCAGGTCCACGATGATGATCAACCCGTGCTGCGCATCGATCGAAAACCGGCACCCCAGCAGACGGTCATGCAAACGCGCCAAGGTCAGGCACAGCGCCGGCCCCGGTTCCACTTCCTCAAGAACGAGGCCCTTGATCTGAATCCAGTCTTCGACGCCGAACACGGACCAGACGCTGTCCGTCTCCTGATCGGTGAGCACGAGTTCCTCGGAATCGATTTCCTCGATCTCGAACTGATTCTCCTCGCACCAGTCGCGCAGCCCTTCCAGCTCCGCCAGTGCGCCGCGTGTATCCGCACTCATGCCGAAGTTCCCGCAAAGGCCTGGATCGCGCCGCGAGAACCAAAGGTTTTCAGCTTGACAGCGTGAGAACAAATTGAGAACAACAGCATCACAGGAACATTAATAGAACGATTCTGAATTTTCCACAAGCTCTCCACAGGGGCAGCAACGGCCGCCCGCTTCGGGTTCACGGGAAATTTCGGGATCATGGACGATGGTTCGAAAGGAACGGTCATGACTGCTTTTGCCGCCTGTCTCTTCGCCGTGGCTGCACTGGTCTCCGCCCAGGTCATCGCCGCAAGCTGGCGTCGCCATCTCGGCGCCGCCCGTGCGCTTCCGGCGCAGCTTCGCGCCTGCGACGAATCGCTGACAATAGTTTGGCGAACGGTCGAACGCGTGCCTCTGCCCGCGCTCGCCACGCTCAGAAAGGACCGTTCGGCGCGTCCTCGCCGTCACCCGCAGTGGAATGCGGCGGAACGGCCTGGCCTGGAGTGGCCCGGACTGGAGTCTGGAGCGGAACTCGCCGCCTGAACTTCGCATAAGCGGCGATCCCGATCGGGATCAGCACCAGATAGACGAGTGTGATGACCGCCAGCGTGTACCACGGCTCCGTCAACAGCGCGGCTACGGTCAGGCCCACCAAGGCCAGGACACCAAGGCGCATGCTGGGCGGCGGACGCATGCGGGACCAGCCCAGAGTCGGCAGGCTGGAAATCATCAGGACGGCGACGAGCACCATCCACACACCGACCGCGATCGGATTGGCGAACTCGGATACGCCGGTCGCGATCCAGAGATAGATCGGCAGGAACGCCAGTCCCGCGCCGAGCGGCGCGGGTACGCCGGTCAGGAAACCGGCTTCCTTGTGCGGCTGGTCCAGTTCGTCGAGACGCGAATTGAAACGCGCCAGACGCAGCACGCAGCAGATCGCAAAGGCCAGCGCGGCGATCCAGCCCATGCTGGGCAGCTGGTGCAAGGTCCAAAGATAGACGATCAGCGCGGGCGCAACGCCGAACGAGATCGAATCGGCCAGACTGTCCAGTTCCGCACCGAAGCGCGTCTGCGCCTTCAGCAGGCGCGCGGCGCGGCCGTCGATACCGTCAAGCAGACCCGCCAGAATGATCGCCTGGACCGCTCGCTGATAGTCGCCGCCGATCGCAAAGCGAATGCCGGTAAGGCCCGAGCAGAGCGCGGCGGCGGTAATGGCATTGGGAACGAAAACGCGCATCGGCAGCCCGCCGGCCAAGCGGCGACGCAGGCGCTGACCGTCGCCTTCTGCGGCGCCCTCCCCTGCATCACCCCGAATGCCGCCAGGCTCGCCGTTCACTGCGCGATACCCTCGATCATGGGCGCCGAGCCGAGTTCGGCCAGAACCGTCTCGCCGGCGACAATGCGCTGGCCCATGAGCACTTTCGGCTCGACCCCGGCCGGAAGGTAGACGTCGACACGGCTGCCGAAGCGGATCAGGCCGATCCGCTGACCGGCGGCGATCATGTCGCCCGGCTTCACGAACGGCACGATACGGCGCGCCACCAGACCGGCGATCTGCGTGAAGCAGACGCGCAGGCCATCGCCGCGCTCGACCAGGATGTGCTGGCGCTCGTTCTCTTCGCTGGCCTTGTCGAGGTCGGCATTGAGGAACTTGCCGGGAATGTAGATAACCCGGCGCACCGTGCCGCTGATGGGGCTACGATTGATGTGAACGTCGAACACGCTCATGAAGATCGAGATGCGCGTCACCGGCTCGGTCGGCATCGGCTGCGATCCGCTGCCGTCCTCGACCGTCAGTTCGCGCGGCGGCGAAACTTTGCCGATCAGCGTCACCAGGCCATCGGCAGGCGCCACGATGTAGCGATCGTCCTGCGGCGTCACGCGAACGGGGTCGCGGAAGAACGCCAGCACGCAATAGGTCAGCAGAACCAGCGGCAGGCCGACCAGCGGGCCGAACACGATCCAGCCGACCAGCGCCAGGGCTGCGGCGATGGCGCCGAACTTACGACCCTCCGGATGAACGGAAGGCCAGCTCCAGGACGCTTCGCCGCGTCCCTGATTATCGAGAATTTCTCCGGGCATCACCGTCCTCTAGTCACTGTGCACACCTCCCGCAATGCCGGGGAGGCGCGCCGCGTTCCCAATCGCCGGACTGGCGGGGATATTTCATGACGGGGATAGGGTCCGGGGTCCCCGAAGGGAATGCTCTTTTGAAGAGAACCGGTGGTGGACAGGGCTGGATTCGAACCAGCGTACGCTTGCACGGGCAGATTTACAGTCTGCTGCCTTTAACCACTCGGCCACCTGTCCACACCAGTTACTGGCGGGGGTCCGTCTATCGAAAGACCCGTTGTGTTGAAGCTCCGAAACCAGAGCCTCGCTGCCGAGGAGCGCGCCTATGTAGAACCCGGCCTTGCCTGTCAATGGGGGGAATGGCAGGAGCGGCATAGTTTTTTCGAATAAGGACAATTTTCATGACCAATCGTAGCGACCGGCAAGACGGTGACCGCGAAGGCGGCCGCTCCGGGAAACCGCTGCGCGGCCGCGCAGGCCGGATGAAGAACGGCCGTGGCAGCGGGCGTGCGAGCACAGGCATGGTTCGCCTCTGGGGCCGCCACGCCGTCGAGGCCGCGCTCAAGAATCCGAATCGCAGCCACCGCAAGCTCTGGGCGACTCGCGAAGGCGTCGAATCACTCGACGGCGAACTGCCCACCGATTTCCCCGTGGAATGGGCACAACCCGCCGACCTCGCCCGCCTCGTCGCGCGCGACGCGCCGCACCAGGGCCTCGTGCTCGAATGTGCGCCACTCGATGACATCTTCATCGACGACGTTCTCGACGGCGATCCCTCGCGCCCTGTCGTCGTGCTCGATCAGGTGACCGATCCCCACAACGTCGGCGCCATCATGCGCTCGGCGGCGGCCTTCAACGCCTGCGCCATCGTCACGCAGGATCGCCACGCACCGCCCGAATCGGGCACGCTGGCCAAGAGCGCATCGGGCGCGCTGGAAGTATTGCCCTGGGTCCGCGTCGTGAACCTCGCGCGCGCGCTCGAGGAAATCGCCGAGGCGGGCTACTGGCGAATCGGTCTCGACGGCACGGCGCAGTCGACGCTCGGCGAGGCCCTGCCCGCAGGGCCAGTCGCGCTCGTGCTCGGCGCCGAGGGCGACGGCATGCGCCACAATATCGTCCAGCACTGCGACGCGATCGCCAAGCTGCCGATCAGCGACGCCATGGAGAGCCTGAACGTCAGCAACGCTGCCGCCATCGCGCTCTACGCCGCAGCGACCCGGCCTGCGTAATCGTCTATCAGAGGGGCACAGATCATGAATTGCATCCAACGGCGTCCATGGGGACGCCGCCTTCTCGCAGGGCTGGGCGTCACCGCCCTCGCCCTGCTGGCGACGGCCTGCATCTTCGCACCGGGCAAGTTCACCTCCACGCTCGACTTGCGCAAGAATCGCACCTTCACCTTCCGCTATGCGGGCGAGATCGTGATGGTGCCCCTCCAGATGTCGAAGCCCAAGACCTTCGAGCCGGAGGCCTGCCACAACGACGACTACGAGGAGCGCACCTGCACCGACGAGGAACTCGCCCAGCAGAAGGCCGACTGGGAGAAGTCGAGCGCCGAAAAGAAGAAGAGCGACGAAAAGGCCGCTCAGATGCTGACCGGCGGCCTCGATCCCAGCGATCCCCAGGCCGGCGAACAGATCGCCGAGAAACTGCGCCGCCAGGTGGGGTGGAACAAGGTCGTCTACGTGGGCAACGGCAAGTTCGATGTCGACTTCGCGATGACCGGGCGCCTCGACCACGATTTCGCCTTCCCCACCATCGAGGGCTTCGCGATGAGCAACAGCTTCGTCCAGCTCACGCTGCGCCGGGACGGCTCGGTGCGGATGGCAGCCCCCTCATTCGGCCCGCAGGGCGGCACCTCGGGCATGAGTTCGCTGATGAGCGGCTTCGGCGACAGCAGCAGCGATGGGGACAGCGAGGCCAAGCCGGGCGAGGTCCAGGCCGACGGAACGTTCACCCTGACCACCGACGGCGAGGTCCTGGCCAACAATACCGACGAAGGCCCGGCTCCGGCACCGAACGGCAAGGCGCTGGTGTGGAAGATCGATCCCCGCACACCGGCCGCTCCGACCGCCTTGGTCAAACTGACACCCTGATCCCGAGCGGCAGGCGGCTCACGCCCCTGCCGCTTACGACTGCAAAACGAAAAACGCCGCGCCGACCCTGTGGTCGGCGCGGCGTAATCTTTTCAGCCTGCGAGGCGCAGCAGGCTGCAAGGATGCTTAGTTGACAGCGTCCTTGAGGCCCTTGCCGGCCTTGAACTTCGGCTGAGCCGAAGCCTTGATTTCCATCGGCTCGCCGGTGCGCGGGTTACGGCCGGTCGAGGCCTTGCGCTTGGCGACCGAGAAGGTGCCGAAGCCGACGAGGCGAACTTCGTCGCCCGACTTCAGCGCGCCGGTGATGGCATCGAACACGCCTTCGACAGCCTTGGTGGCATCGCTGCGGGTAAGACCGCTCGTGTCCGCGACAGCGCTGATGAGATCGTTCTTGTTCATTATGGGAACCCCCTAAGCTTTCAATGGAAGGATGCGATGGGATATTCTGAATCGCCTCAGGACGGACGGAATTGAGCGGGTTTTACCCACGGTGTCAAAGCCTAAACAAAACCAAAACTGGCAGTTTATCGCGTTTTTCCGCCATCCAGATGACAATTTCCGAATTGTGCAGCGCAGCATGGTGCGGGTGGAGATATCCGCCCCGGCCGTGAAGGCGCCAAGAAGAT
The DNA here is from genome assembly GCF_036820275.1 of Novosphingobium sp. Classification (GTDB taxonomy): domain Bacteria; phylum Pseudomonadota; class Alphaproteobacteria; order Sphingomonadales; family Sphingomonadaceae; genus Novosphingobium. Next base: position 79,298 of record NZ_DAISLT010000015.1, on the reverse strand, counting down.
GTGGGCACGTTCGCAGGGCCCCGCCTCGCGGCGGATTGCGAACCATTCCGCGAATGGATTCAACTCGGTAAAGACCGGGTTAAAGGTGAGCGGCGCTTTTCGAAAAGCGCCTGTCCCCGAAAACGCGCCGGCAGAAGCCGGGCGCAAAAAAGGCGGTTCGAAATCGAACCGCCTCTCAGGCTGTCCGGCCCTTGCGAGCCGGACAATCGGCCAGGGCTTACGCCTTGACGTCGTTGACCCGGCGCTCGGCGATACGGGCGCGCTTGCCGGTACGACCACGCAGGTAGTACAGCTTCGCACGACGCACGACGCCGCGACGGACAACGGTGATCGAATCGATGTTCGGCGAGTAGAGCGGGAATACGCGCTCCACGCCTTCACCGAAGCTCATCTTGCGGACGGTGAAGTTCGAACCCATGCCACGGTTCGAGCGCGCGATGCACACGCCCTCGTAAGCCTGGACGCGGGTACGGGTGCCTTCAACCACCTTCACGCCGACGCGGACGGTGTCGCCCGGACGGAAGGTCGGGATATCCTTGGCGGCCTTGGCAATTTCCTCGGCCTCGATCTGCTGAATCAGGTTCATGAACCTAAGTCCTCGTTTTTGCGCCGCGCACCAGAGGCAGACTGGCCCCGAACGTCACTGCGACGTTCCCAAAGGTCCGGCCTGCGTGACCGTGTATCTTCCTCCGCCTGCCGTTTCCGCCAGGCGGCGATCTTCGCATGATCCCCCGATCGCAGCACTTCAGGGATCGTGCGCCCTTCCCACTCGGTGGGTCGGGTAAACTGCGGGTATTCGAGAAGACCGTCCTCGAACGATTCCTCGGTCCCGCTGGAAGCCGCGCCCATTACGCCGGGAAGCAGCCGAATGCAAGCGTCTAACAGCAGGATTGCCGCGGGTTCGCCGCCCGAAAGCACCGCATCGCCGACCGACATCTCTTCCACCTGACGGCCCTCGAAGATGCGCTCGTCGAAACCTTCGAAGCGGCCGCACAGGATGGTGACACCGGGGCCCTCGGCCAGTTCGCGCACGCGGGCCTGCGAAATCGGCTTCCCGCGCGGCGTCATGGCGATGATCGGCGCGTCGGGATTGATCGCACGGGCATGGTCGATGGCAGCGGCCAGAACGTCCACCTTGAGCACCATTCCGGCGCCGCCACCTGCGGGGGTATCGTCCACGGTGCGGTGCTTGTCGGTCGCGAAATCGCGGATATGGACGGGGTTCATGGCCCACTTGCCCTCCGCCAGCGCCCTGCCCGCAAGGCTGACGCCGAGCGAACCAGGGAACATCTCCGGATAGAGGGTGAGGACGGTCGCGTTGAAAGTCATGCCCCGCGCAAAGCCCAATTCGGCGGCTGCGGCAAGGGGGAAGCGCCGGAATTGCGCCTTTCAGAGCGGCTCCCAGACTTCGGCAGGCAGGAAAGCGCGGTCGGCGGCGATCTCTTCGCGCAGCCATTCGCGCAGGCGCTCGATCTTGCGCACGCCCACGCGGCTTTCCGAATGGACCAGCCATTGCGCGGGTCCGACGTAGTAGAGCGTCTTGAAGGGCTGGACCAGGCGCCCCGCTTCCAGATCCGCGCGCCAGAACAGCGGAGACAGCAGCGCGATGCCGAACCCATCGCGCATCGCGGTCGCTTCCTGAAGCTGGTTGTCGAATACGATCCCGGTTCGCGGCGGCGGCAGCGTACCGATCCCGGCGGCGGCGAACCAGCCTGCCCACCAACGATCGTTCGGCGCAAAGCGCTCCACGGTCAGCAGGTCTTCCGGCCTTTCGATCCGATTCTTTTCAAGGAAAGCGGGCGAACAGATTGGCGAAAAGTGCTGGCGGAACAGAAATTCGGCGCGCAAGCCCTCCCACTTGCCGAAACCGACGCGGATCGCCGCATCGTAAGGCGATGTGGCGAGATCGATCACCTCATTGCTGAGCGACATGCGCACCGCCAGATCGGGATGGCGCAATTGGAAGCGCCCAATCCGCTCGCTCAGCCAAGTCGCGCCGATGGAGACGGAAGCGTTGAGCGAAAGCACATTCTCGTCTTCGCTCCACACTGCGGCGAAGGCATCGGTCATCGATGCAAAGGCTCCGGTCAGGGCTGGAAGCAGCCGACGCCCGATATCGGAAAGGCGTACGCGCCCCTTCTCGCGCACGAACAGCGGCTTGCCGACGCGGTCTTCGAGCTGCCGGATCTGATAGGAGACCGCCGCCTGGGTCATGCCCAGTTCCTCGGCCGCGCGCGAGAAATTCTCGTGGCGACCGGCAGCCTCGAAGGCGCGAACGGCGGTCAGGGGCGGCAGGCGGTCCATCCCGAGATGATAAGGCTGCCTTATAGGTTCCGCCAGAGGCTTTGTTGGCGCGGACACGCAGGATCGCGCAGATTCCGGTCATCCGATGGAGGAACCGGACAATGCAGGATCAACACTTCATGCAGCAGTGGAACGCCGGTCATGACCGGTTTTCCGAAGGGCTCGGTAACGGGCTGGCCAAGCTGGCCGAGAAAGCCAGGGCTCGGTTTCGCCGCGGATCGCCGCGACAGGAAAGGCCGGAATCGCCGCTGGCCCGTCGGGCCCGCCTGACCGGGATCGGCGTGATTGGCGGCATTCTCGCGGGGGCAAGCCTGGGCATGGTTGCACCGCTGGTGCTCGCCATCGACTGCCCGCAGACACCTGCGGAAGCGGCACGCTCGTGCACGCAGGCCGCGCTTGCCTGATCACCGCCCCCGAAAGCGAAAAGGCCGCCCCGAGGGACGGCCTTTCCTTTATTCTTCCGCGAAGACGGCGGTGATGACCAGCCGTTCGTGATCCCACTCGGGGACGGCCGCGGGGGTCATCGGCACCATGAAACGGCGCCGTTTGCCATCCTCACCGACCGGACGCTCGATCTCGATCACGTCACCGGCGCCGAAATTCTCGACGGCGATGCAGATGCCGAGTTCGTCACCCGCATCGGAAACGGCGCGCAGGCCCAGCAGGTCGGCGTGATAGTACTCGCCCTCCTCCAGTTCCGGCATCGACGCACGCGGGACGGTGAGCGCAGTGCCGCGCAGCTTCTCGGCAGCCGTGCGATCCGGCACTTCCTCGAAGCGGGCGATCGCGCCGCCCTTGCCGTCGTCGCGCAGCTTGGCGAGCGTCAGGGTGGAATCGTTGAAGGCGCGGTAGCGCTTGAGCGCCGCCACGCCTTCACCGAACAGCTTGAGGCGAACCTCGCCCGTCACGCCGTGCGCGCCGGTTATGGCAGCAAGCGTGACGGGGCGGTCTTGACCAGCCATCTGGATCTGACCTGAAGCTTAGGCTTCGGTCGATTCCTCAGCGGCTGCTTCGGCAGGCGCTTCTTCAGCGGCCGGAGCGGCAGCAGCAGCGGCGGCAGCTTCTTCAGCTTCACGCAGCTTCTCGGCCTTTTCCTCGGCGCGGTCCTTGGCCTTCTGGCCCGGCTCACCCTTCTGGGCGTTCACGGTCGCGGCGCGTTCCTTGATGCCGGCCTTGTCGAGCAGGCGGGCAACGCGGTCGGTCGGCTGAGCGCCAACGCCGAGCCAGTAACGCACGCGGTCTTCGACCAGACGGACGCGGTTTTCGTCGTCCTTGGCGAGGATCGGGTTGTAGGTGCCGACCTGCTCAAGATACTTGCCGTCGCGCGGAGCGCGCGAGTTGGAGACGACGATCTTGTAGTAAGGACGCTTCTTCGCGCCACCGCGCGACAGACGGATCGAAACGGACATTGCTCTACCTTTCCTTCAAATCTTCAAAAATTATTTCTTCAGAAACTTGCTGAGATCGGGACCACCGGCGCCCATTCCGGGCAGACCGCCCGGAAGGCCGCCCATGCCACCGGGCCCGCCGAGGCCCGGCATGGCGGCATCGAGACCGCCCTTGCCGAACATCGCGGCCAACCCCTTGAGGCCGCCCATCTTCTTGATCTGCTTCATGGCCTTGGACATCTCCAGGTGCATTTTCAGCAGCTTGTTGACGTCCTGGACATTGGTGCCCGAGCCGTTGGCGACACGGATCTTGCGCTTGGCGTTCAGAAGCGCGGGGTTGGCGCGTTCCTTCTGAGTCATCGAACCGATGATCGCATCCATGCGCAGCAGCACGCGGTCGTCCATGCCCGAGGCCTGCATCGCCGCCTTGGCCTTCTTCATGCCCGGCATCATGCCCGCCAGCGCGCCGAGGCCGCCCATCTTCTGCATCTGGCCGAGCTGCATGCGCAGGTCGTTCATGTCGAACTTGCCCTGCTCCATGCGCTTGGCCAGCGCTTCGGCGTCCTCGATCTTGACCGCTTCGGCGGCCTTCTCGACGATGGAGACAATGTCGCCCATGCCGAGGATGCGGTTGGCGACGCGGCTCGGGTGGAAGGCCTCAAGGGCCTCCATCTTCTCGCCGGTGCCCGCGAACTTGATCGGCTTGCCGGTGACGGCCCGCATCGACAAAGCCGCACCGCCGCGCGCGTCACCGTCCATACGGGTGAGCACGACGCCGGTAAGATCGACTTCGCCGGAGAACGACTGCGCGACGTTGACCGCGTCCTGGCCGGTCAGCGAGTCGACCACGAGCAGCGTTTCACGGGGAGTCGCGATGGCGGCAACCGCCTTCATCTCGTCCATGAGCTGCTGGTCGACGTGGAGACGGCCGGCGGTGTCGAGCATCAGCACGTCGACAGCCTGAAGCCTGGCCGACTGCATCGCGCGGGTGGCGATTTCGGTCGGCTGCTGGCCGGCGATGATCGGCAGGGTGGCAACGCCAACCTGCTCGCCCAGAACGCGAAGCTGTTCCTGTGCGGCCGGACGGTTGACGTCCAGCGAGGCCATCAGGACCTTCTTGCCCTGCTTCTCGCGAAGCATGCGAGCGATCTTGGCGGTGCTGGTGGTCTTACCCGAACCCTGCAGACCGACCATCATGATGACGACGGGCGGAACCGCTTCCAGATCGAGTTCGGCGGTCTGGTCACCACCGAGCATCTCGATCAGCGCGTCATTGACGATCTTGACGACCTGCTGGCCGGGCGTGACCGACTTCAGGACCGACTGGCCGATGGCCTTTTCGGTAACCTGGTCGATGAAGCGGCGCACGACGGGGAGCGCGACATCGGCTTCGAGCAGCGCGATGCGCACTTCGCGCATGGCATCGCGGACGTCCTGCTCCTTGAGCGCGCCGCGACCGCGCAGCTTGTCGAAAACGCCACCAAGACGATCAGACAGGCTGTCGAACATGCCAAACTCCTTATCGGCAGCCGCAGCCGCCAGAACGCCAAAAACGCCGGTGGGCGAAACCTCGCTGACCGGCGTGACGGAAACGTTATGCGAAAAACGCCGGCGGACGAAACCTCGTCGGCCAGCGTATCGCGTTTCCGCGAAACTGATATGTCGAAATAGCCGAACCAAGATGACTTTGAAAGGCTATTTCATAAGAAATGGTGGAGCCTAGCGGGATCGAACCGCTGACCTCCTGCATGCCATGCAGGCGCTCTCCCAGCTGAGCTAAGGCCCCAATCATTTCAGCAGATCGACCTGGGAGGTTCGATCCGTTCCCTCGTTTCAGCCCGTCGTTGATGACTTGCCTCCGCTTGGGAGGCCGCCCTCTAGATGGGGTTCCTCAGGCTGGCAAGAGGAAATTTCACGGGCCTGTCATTTTTCGGATAGGGTGCACCGAAAGCCCTTCCCACCCTACAAGGCTCTCCGACTTCACACCTCCTTTCGTCATTGCGAGGAGGCGAAGCCGACGCGGCAATCCAGAGCGGCGCAAACCGCCCCTGGATTGCTTCGCTACGCTCGCAATGACGAAATGTGGAGTGAAGCTGGCAGCCCTAAAACGAGGCTGAAAACGAGAAAGGGCGCGGCTGCCGAAGCACCGCGCCCTTTCCTGAAACAGCTAATGGCCGAGACTTACTCGTCGCGGTCGCCGTCGTCGTCGCCGCCGCCGATGCCGAGATCGTCGTCACCACCGAGGTCGACGTCGTTGTCCGGCGAATCGCCGTCGTCGTCGATGTCCAGATCGTCTTCGGCGAGATCCGAATCCTCGTTCTCGACGACTTCCTTCTTCTGGATTTCCTCATAGGGAATCGGCTGCTTGGACTTCAGCACCGGCTCCGGGTGCCACGAATGGCCGCACTCGATGCAGGTGACCGGGTCGTCCTTACCCAGGTCGTAGAAGCGGGTGCCGCATTTCGGGCAGCCGTGCTTGGCGCCCCACTCAGGCTTTGCCATGAAATGTCCTCATACTGCGCGCCCGTAGAGTACGGGCGAGAATTCCGTGTCTTGATGGGAGGGCCGGCCCGCAAAATCAAGCGTCCCGGCCACATCAGGGCGCGCGCCTTGCCATAGGCCGCAGCCGCTGTCAAAAGCCCGGCGATTTTGCGCCCCTTCCAGCCTCGAAAGAAGCACGCCCGTGAGCCACGACACCACCACCCCCATGCGCCCCCGCCGTTTCCTGCCCGCAGGACCGCTGAAGGGCAGGATTCGCGTGCCGGGCGACAAGTCGATCAGCCATCGCTCGATCATGCTGGGCGCGCTGGCCGTGGGCGAAACCCGCGTGACGGGCCTGCTGGAAGGCGAAGACGTGCTGTCCACCGCCGCTGCCATGCGCGCCATGGGCGCCTCGGTCGAGCGCGTCGGAGACGGTGAGTGGCGGGTGAACGGCGTGGGCGTCGGCGCCCTGCTCCAGCCCGAAGGCCCGCTCGACATGGGCAATTCCGGCACCTCGACGCGCCTGCTGATGGGTCTTGTGGCCAGCCATCCGATCCATGTCAGCTTCACCGGCGATGCCTCGCTTTCGAAGCGCCCGATGGGCCGCGTGATCGATCCGCTTTCGGAAATGGGCGCCAGCTTCGAGGCGAGTGAGGGTGGCCGCCTTCCCTTGATCGTGCGCGGCGCCTCCCCTGCGGTGCCGATCACCTACCGCCTGCCGGTCGCCTCCGCACAGGTGAAGAGCGCGATCCTGCTCGCCGGCCTCAACACGCCGGGCACCACAACGGTCATCGAGCCGGTGCCGACCCGCGACCACTCCGAACGCATGCTCAAGGGCTTCGGCGCAGACCTCACCGTCACCGTGGAAGCCAACGGCACCCGCGTCATCACCATCAAGGGCGAGGCCGAACTCAAGCCGCAGGTCATCGACGTGCCGGGCGACCCCTCCTCGGCCGCCTTCTTCATCGTCGCCGCACTGGTGACGCCGGGCAGCGAAGTCGTGATCGAGAACGTCGGCCTCAACCCCACCCGCGCAGGCCTTGTCGAAGTGCTGCGCCAGATGGGCGGCCAGATCGAATTCCTGAACGAACGCGAAGTCGGCGGCGAGCCGGTGGCGGACCTGCTGGTCAGGCACTCGCAGCTCAAGGGGATCGAAGTCGATCCCGCCATTGCCCCGGCCATGATCGACGAATTCCCCGTGCTCTTCGTCGCCGCCTCGCTGGCGGAGGGCGTCACCGTCACCAGCGGCCTCGACGAGCTGCGCGTGAAGGAATCGGACCGCCTGACCGCCATGGCCGTCGCCCTGACGCTGGCCGGAGCGGAAATCGAGGAGCGCGAGGACGGCCTCGTCATCACCGGCACCGGCGGCGCGCCGCTGCCCGGCACGGCCGAGGGCGCGCAGGTCACCACCCATCTCGACCACCGCATCGCCATGGCGATGGCCGTTGCCGGTCTCGTCAGCAGCGGCGGCGTGGAAGTGGACGATACCCGTCCGATCGCCACCAGCTTCCCCAACTTCGAAGACCTGCTGGCCAGCCTCGCCGGATAAAAGCATTGTTGCAGGGACGGCACCCCGCCGTCCCTGCGCAGGAGTCTCCATGATCCTCGACTTGCCGGAATCGCTCAGCAATATCCTCGGCTTCATCGGCACGGCATGCTGCATCCTCGCCTATGCCTACATCACCTATGAGGATGCGCCGAACCGCTATCTCCAGCACGGACTCAATTTTGCGGGCGCCGTCCTGCTGCTGATCTCGCTGATGGTGAACGTGAACCTGCCCTCGATCGCGATGGAAGCGCTCTGGGCGGTCATTGCCGGTTGGGGCCTGGTGAAAGCCGTGCTCTCGCGCCGCAAGCAGCCCGCTTCGGCGGAACACCCGACCTTGCACTGAACGCCCCAAGCCGCCATGACCGCGCGATGATTATCGCCGTAGACGGACCCACCGCTTCGGGCAAAGGCACTATCGCCAAGGCCCTCGCCCACCATTTCGGACTGCCCCACCTCGACACCGGCCTGCTCTATCGCGCGGTCGGTCGCCAGTGCTTCCTCGACGGTGGCAACCCGGACGATCCCGTGGACGCCCTCGCCGCCTGCGCCTTTCCCGAGGGCCTGCTGGCAGACGCCGAACTGCGCTCCGAGGCGAGCGGCGGCCTCGCCAGTCGCGTTTCGATCCACCCCACCGTCCGCCAGGCGCTCTACGAACGCCAGCGCACATTCGCCACGCAGCCCGGCGGCGCCGTGCTCGACGGACGCGACATCGGCACGGTGATCGCGCCCGAAGCCCAGGCCAAGCTCTTCGTCGTCGCCTCGGTCGAAGCCCGCGCCCAGCGCCGCTTCCTCGAAATGCATGCCCAGGGCCGGGACATCTCGCTGGAAGCCATCACCGCCGACCTCGCCGCGCGCGACGAACGCGACCGGGGCCGCAAGGACGCCCCCCTCGTGGCCGCCGCCGACGCGCTGGTGATCGACACCTCCGACCTCAAGCGCGAGGAAGCCATCGCCGCCGCCATCGCCGCGGTGGACGCGCTGCGGGTCTCCTGACCGGCCCCGACTGAACGGCCGGGATCGACCGGCCCGGCAATGCGACGAAACCACGTCGTATCCGCCAATTTCCTTGCATTTCACCCCTCATGGGCGTAGGGGCCGCCGGTCTGGAGAACCGCAAGGTTCGAAGGACGCCGCGGACGGCATTCGGCCCCCGTGGCGGTTCGGCCCTTTTGGCCCGGGCCTCGCATGGTGCGAAGCGCGGAGGAAAGACCGGCGGATCAAACCGCCTGGCCGGAAAGAACTAAACAGGATTAAACCTTTAATGGCTACTTCTGCCAATCCGACTCGCGACGATTTCGCGAAGATGCTTGACGATCAGCTCGGCGGTGTCGCCGATGACGGCTTCGAAGGCCGCGTCGTCAAGGGTACCGTCACTGCCATCGAGAACGACAAGGCCGTCATCGACGTGGGCCTGAAGAGCGAGGGCCGCGTTGCCCTGCGCGAATTCGCCCGCGGTGAAGGCGAGCACGGCCTCAAGGTCGGTGACGAAGTCGAAGTTTACGTCGACCGCGTCGAGAACGCCGACGGCGAAGCGATGCTGTCGCGCGACCGCGCACGCCGCGAAGCCGCCTGGGACAAGCTCGAGAACGAATTCGGTGAAGGCAAGCGCGTCGAAGGCGTGATCTTCGGCCGCGTCAAGGGCGGCTTCACCGTCGACCTCGACGGCGCCGTTGCGTTCCTCCCCGGCTCGCAGGTCGACATCCGCCCCGTGCGCGACGTCACCCCGCTGATGGACGTGCCGCAGCCCTTCCAGATCCTGAAGATGGACCGTCGCCGCGGCAATATCGTCGTGTCGCGTCGCGCCGTCCTCGAAGAAACGCGCGCCGAACAGCGCAGCGAGCTGATCGACAAGCTGAGCGAAGGCCAGGTCATCGAAGGCGTCGTCAAGAACATCACCGACTACGGTGCGTTCGTTGACCTCGGCGGCATCGACGGCCTGCTCCATGTCACCGACATGAGCTACAAGCGCGTCAACCACCCGAGCGAAGTGATCGCCATCGGCGACACCGTGAAGGTCCAGATCATCCGCATCAACCAGGACACCCAGCGCATCAGCCTCGGCATGAAGCAGCTGGAAAGCGATCCGTGGGAAGGCGCAGCCGTCAAGTACCCGGTCGGCGCCAAGCTGTCGGGCACCGTCACGAACATCACCGAATACGGTGCCTTCGTGGAACTGGAAGCCGGCATCGAGGGCCTCGTCCACGTTTCGGAAATGTCCTGGACCAAGAAGAACGTCCACCCCGGCAAGATCGTCTCGACCTCGCAGGAAGTCGAAGTGGTCGTTCTCGAAGTCGATTCGGACAAGCGCCGTATCTCGCTCGGCCTCAAGCAGGCTCAGCAGAACCCCTGGGAAGCTTTCGCTGAAAAGCACCCCGTCGGTTCGCAGGTCGAAGGCGAAGTCAAGAACGCCACCGAATTCGGCCTGTTCATCGGTCTCGACGGCGACGTCGACGGCATGGTTCACATGTCGGACATCGCCTGGGGCATCTCGGGCGAAGACGCGCTGGCTCTGCACCGCAAGGGCGAGCAGGTTTCGGCCGTGGTTCTCGACGTCGACGTCGAGAAGGAACGCATCAGCCTCGGCATGAAGCAGCTTGAGCGTGGCGCTCCGGCCGCTGGCGGCGTTGCCGCGACCGGCGGCAGCTCGCTGCGTCGCAACGAAGTCGTCACCGTCACCGTTCTCGAAGTTCGCGACGGCGGCCTGGAAGTCCAGGCTGGCGACGATGGCGCCACCGGCTTCATCAAGCGTTCGGACCTCGGCCGCGACCGCGACGAGCAGCGCCCCGACCGCTTCCAGGTCGGCCAGAAGCTCGACGCCATGGTCACCGGCTTCGATCGTTCGAAGAAGCCGAACTTCTCGGTCAAGGCTCGCCAGCTTCACGAAGAGAAGGAAGCCGTCGAACAGTACGGTTCGTCGGACTCGGGCGCTTCGCTCGGCGACATCCTCGGCGAAGCCCTCAAGAACCGTTCGTAAGAACAGTTCGGGCTTCACCGTTAGGTGAACCAACAAAGGCCCGTCCGGAGCAATCCGGGCGGGCTTTTGCTTTGGGCTTCAATCGCTACATAGGGCCTCAAGGAGAGATCCCATGCTCGAAGTCCACCAGTTCCCCTGCCTCAGCGACAATTACGGCTACCTGCTGCACGATCCCGCGAGCGGCCAGACCGCCTGCATCGACACGCCCGATGCCGACGAATATCTGCACCAGGCCGCCCACAAGGGCTGGCAGATCACCCAGATCTGGAACACCCACTGGCACCCGGACCACGCGGGCGGAAACGGAGCCATCAAGGCCGCGACCGGCTGCACGGTCATCGCGCCCGAAGGCGATGCCGGGAAGATCGAGGGCGTGGACCGCACCGTCGCGCAAGGCGACATCGTTCTGCTGGGCGACTGGAAGGCAAAGGTTCTCGATGTCGGCGGGCATACCCTCGGCCACTGCGCCTATTACCTGCCCGGCGCGCATGTCGCCTTCGTCGGCGATTCGGTCTTTGCACTGGGTTGCGGGCGCATGTTCGAGGGCCAGCCCGCGCAGTTCTGGGAGAGCCTCCAGCGCATCAAGGCCCTGCCGGTCGATACGATGCTCTACTGCGCGCACGAATATACGGCGGCGAATGCGAAATTCGCGGTTCATGCCGATCCGGAGAACGAGGAACTGATCGCCTATGCCCGCGATATCGAGCGCGCGCGGGCGACAGGCCTGCCTACCGTCCCGACCAAGCTCGGCCGCGAACTCCTGACCAACCCGTTCCTGCGCGCGGACGACCCCGCGCTTCAGGCCCGCTGGGGCGGCGGAAACGCCGTCGAGACATTCGCCGCGCTGCGCGAAGCCAAGAACAGCTTCTGATACGACAAGGGGGGCACGTGCCCCCCCCTTCCCTCACTTGTAGACGATACGGACCTTGCCCGCCGCCTCCGCCGCCACGCGGCGGGCGGTGTCGGTATCTTCCGCCAGCGCCAGCGCCACGCCCATGCGGCGATAGGGCCGCGTCACCGGCTTGGCGAAGATACGCAAGTCCATCTGCGCGCCCGGTGTCGCCAAGGCCTCTGCCTGGCCTTCGTAGCCGAAGGAGTCGCTGTCCCGGTCGGCCAGGATCACCGCGGAGGCGCTTGCCCCATGCAGCACCACTTCGGGAACCGGCAGCCCGAGGATCGCCCGCGCGTGGAGATCGAATTCGGAGAGGTTCTGCGAAATCAGCGTGACCATCCCGGTATCGTGCGGACGCGGCGAGAGTTCGGAGAAGATCACTTCCTCGCCCTTCACGAAGAACTCGACGCCGAACAGGCCGTAGCCGCCGAGATCGTCGACCACCTTGCGTGCCATGTCCTGCGCTGAGGCAATGGCGGCAGGTGCCATCGGCGTCGGCTGCCACGATTCCTGATAGTCGCCGCGCTCCTGCCGGTGGCCGATCGGCGGGCAGAACGAGACGCCCTCGCGGCTGCGGATCGTCAGCAAGGTGATCTCGTAGTCGAACGCCACGAATTCCTCGACGATCACCCGCTTGCGGTCGCCGCGCATGTTGGCGACGGCGTAGTCCCAGGCCTTCTCCAGATCGGCGGCATCGCGCACCGTGCTCTGGCCCTTGCCCGAGGAGGACATGACCGGCTTGATGACGCAGGGCAGGCCTGTGTGCTCGGCGCCGGCCAGCACTTCGTCGAGGCTTTCGGCATAGCGATAGCGCGAAGTGCGCAGGCCCAGTTCGACGGCGGCGACCTCGCGGATGGCGTCGCGGTTCATGGTCATCTGCGTCGCACGGGCCGAAGGAACGACGCAGAAGCCTTCCGCCTCGACTTCGGCCAGCACTTCGGTGCGGATAGCCTCGACCTCGGGAACGATGAAGTCGGGCCTGTGCTTCTCGATGGCGGCGCGCAGGCGCTCGCCGTCGAGCATCGAGAAGACCTCGAACCCGTCCGCCACCTGCATGGCCGGCGCGCCCTCATAGGCGTCGCAGGCGATCACCTGGCAGCCCAGTCGCTTGGCCGAAATCACGAATTCGCGCCCCAGTTCGCCCGAGCCGAGCAACAGGATCTTCGCGGTGAATGCCATGGGGCGGTCCTTTCGTTTGATTGCGCGGCCCTAGAGCAACGTCCCGGAGAGAATGGCAAGGGCAATGGTGAAGTAGATCACCAGACCTGTGACATCCACGAGCGTCGCGACGAACGGTGCCGAGGCGCTGGCCGGGTCGAAACCGAGCTTCTGGAGCAGGAACGGCAGCATCGAGCCAGCCAGCGAACCGAAAGTCACGATCCCGACCAGCCCCGCCGAAACGGTCGTGGCGATCAGCACCCAGTGGCTGCCGTAATCGTAGAAGCCCAGCGCTTGCCACGCGGCGATGCGGACAAAGCCCACAATGCCGAGAATCGCGCCCAGGACCATGCCTGCGGGCAGTTCGCGCAGCGCCACCCGCCACCAGTCGCGCAGGCGCACCTGCCCCATCGCCAGGGCCCGGATGATGAGCGAGGTCGCCTGGCTGCCACTGTTGCCGCCCGAGCTCATGATGAGCGGGATGAACAGCGTCAGCACCACTGCGCGGGCGAGTTCGTCCTCGAAGTGCTGCATGGCGCTGGCGGTCAGCATTTCCGACAGGAACAGCACACTCAGCCACCCGGCCCGCTTGCGAATCATCTCGAAGAAGCCGGTTTCGAGGTAGGGCCGGTCAAGCGCCTCGACGCCGCCGAACTTCTGCACGTCCTCGGTATGCTCGGCCACGAGCGCGTCGAGCACGTCATCGACGGTAACGATGCCGAGCGGGCGCCCCGCATCGTCGACCACCGGCAGCGCCAGCAGGTCGTGACGGCGAATCAGGTCGGCCACCGCCTCGCGGTCCGTTGCAGGCGTCACCGTGACCGGCTCGCGATCGCGGGCGAGGTCGATGGCGGGCGAATCGGGGGCGGCTGCGATCAGGCGCCGCAGCGAGATCGTCGCATCGAGACGGCCGCGCTCATCGAGGAGGAACACCGAGTAGACGGTCTCGCGGCTGCGTTCGACGGTACGGATGAGATCCAGCACGTCCGCCACGCTGGCCGAGACCCGCGCAGCGACGAATTCGGTGGTCATCATCCCACCGGCGCTGTCTTCCGGCCAGGCCAGCAGGCTGCGCAGCGACGTCCGCACGTCGGGCGCGAGGGCACCGAGGATCTGGGCGGCCACGTCCTCTTCCATCCCGGCAAGGACGTCGGCCGCACGGTCCTCGGCCATCTGGGCGACCAGATGGACCGCACGCGGCAGCGGCAGCAGCGGCAAGACTTCGGGCGCCGCCGTGAATTCGGGACGGTCGAGCACGGCAACCGCGCGCACGTCGGCCATGCGGCCGAGCTTGGCGGCAGCGGCCTCGGGTGCCAGCGCCTGGAGCATCTCGACGATATCGGCAATGTAGAGCCCGCTCTTGGCGGGACGGGCACCGGCAGTCACGCCGGCGAGGAGGTCGTTCACCATCATCACACCTTTCGTCCGCACGACCCGGGCGGACGAAAGGCCAGCGAGAACTAGCCAACGACCTCCGGACGTGCGGTTCTACTGGAACTGTCGCTTGACATGTCCTCGCTTCCTGAAACACCGCAGCAACATAGGCTGCGCGGGCGTCGCTGTGATCTCAATTGCATCGCCCGTCAACTCCGGATCGCGGCCGGAGCGAACATGACCCTGATCGGCACATAAAAAAGCCCCCGTGCAGCGCACGGAGGCCTCTTTGCTTCACAGCCGATCCGAACGGATCAGATGCCGGCGATAGCCTGATCGACCAGCGCCTTGTCGGCATCGGCCGAGTGGTTGGTCTTGATCAGACCGCTGGCGGCAGCGGCGGCAGCCGCGGCGGCCTGCTGGCGCAGTTCGGTCACGGCAGCGCGTTCGACGGCGCCGATCTTGTCCTGGGCCATCTTCTCGCGGCGCGCGATGACGTCGGTCGTGTCGGCCTGGGCCTTGGCGACGATCGTCTCCGCTTCGTGGCGAGCATGGTCGAGCAGAGCGGCGGCGTCCTTTTCGGCACCGGCGATCTTGTCGGCATATTCCTTGCGCAGGGCTTCCGCCTCGGCGCGCAGGGTCTTCGCCTCTTCGAGCTGGGCCTTGATCTCGGCAATCTTGCCGTCGAGGCCGCCGGAGATCATCTTCGGCAGGCCCTTCCAGACCATGATCGCGAGGAGCACCAGCATCGAGGCGCTGACGACCGCGACCGGCGGGGCGACGCCCAGCAGCAGCGGTTCGGCGTGATGTTCGACGCCCGCCTGCGTTCCAGCCATTTCCGCGCCTTCGTGGGCAGTGCCCTCGGCGACGGCCGTGTCGGGACCAGTGTCGGCAGTGGTCGGCTCAGTGTTCTCAACCATGGACCAGGTTCTCCTTCACGGCGGAACGAACCGCGCCGTCGTCGAGGGTCAGGCCGGCAATGCGGCTGACGATCTCGCGCGTGGCGTCGGCGGCGACGTCCTCGATCTCGGCGGCGGCCGAACGGCGCGCCTCGGAGATGCGGGTTTCGGCTTCGGCGAGCGTGGCGTCGATGGCCACCTGGGCGGTCGCGAGACGCTCGGTCGTGACGGCAGCGGCCTTGGCGCGGGCTTCCGCGATAAGGGCCTGCGCCTCGGCGCGGTTGGCGTTCTCACGCGTGCGCCAGGCTTCCTCCTCCGCATCGGCCTGGGCGCGAGCGCGTTCGGCGGCGGCGAGGTCGTCGGCAATCTGCTTGTCGCGCTGCGCAACCGTATCCATGATCTTGGGGACCATTCCCCGTCCGACGACGAAGAACGTGAAGCCGAAGAAGATCAGCATCCAGAAGATCTGGCTGGAATACGTCGCGGCTAGCTGTGCGATCTGAGGCATGGGTCAGCCCTGTCTCGAAGTGGCCGGTAGAATTCTTGCGTCCTCTCCGGCCGCCGTACCAAAGGGTTCGGGCAGCCGGAGGGGATCAGTGCGCGCGATCAGGCGAAGATCAGCAGCGCGGCAACGACGAACGACAGCAGGCCGAGAAGTTCGGCGCCGGCGAAGCCGATGAAGAGGCGGCCCTGCTGGGCGTCAGCGGCGCCCGGATTGCGCAGCGCGCCTTCGAGGAACTTGGCGAAAACGCTACCCACGCCGATCGAGGCGAGGCCGCAACCGATAGCAGCGAGACCGGCACCAAGCAGCTTTGCAGCTTCTGCGTCCATTTCAAAAACTCCCTTTGGAAAACTCGAGTGAGACTGAAAATCAGTGAAGGTTCTCTGCGTCGTTCAGATAGACGCAAGTGAGAAGAGCGAAAACGTAGGCCTGGATGCCGGCGACGAGCAGCTCGAGAGCGCAGATGCCGACCATCAGGATGAAGCTGGGCAGACCGGCAATGGCGAAGAGGCCGATGCCGGCATTGCCGGAGCTGATGACGAAGCTCGAAAGAACCTCAAGAAGAACGTGACCGGCCATCATCGCGACGAAGAGACGCAGACCGAGGCTGAACGGGCGCACCAGGAACGAGATCAGTTCCACGCAGAAGATCAGCGGGATCATGATCACCGGGGTGCCGTGCGGCACGAACAGCGAGAAGAAGTGCAGCTTGTGCTTCGCGAAACCGACGATGAGGACGATCGCGAAGGAAAGCACCGCGAGAACGCCCGTGGCCGAGAAGTGGCTGGTGAAGGTGAAGGCATGGAGGCCGATCACACCCAGCGGCAGCAGGCCGAGGAAGTTCGCGAAAAGAATGAACATGAACAGCGAGAAGATGTACGGAACGTACTTCTTGCCGCCGGGGCCGACGTTGGCGGCCAGCATTCCGTCGATGAAGCCGGTGAAGCTTTCGACGGCCATCTGCCAACGGCCGGGAACGAGCTGCCGCTTCATGCCGCCAGCGACGAAGAACGCCAGCGTCACGGCGGCGATCGCCATCCACAGCGTGCTGTTGGTGAAGGCGATATTGTAACCGGCGATGCTCCAGCCTTCCGAGCCGAACAACGGCTGGATGCTGAACTGGTGCATCGGATCGACCTTCGCTTCGGCTGCCACGCGAATATCCCTGTCGCCAATGAACGACAGCGCCCCTGCTCATCCCTTTCGGGTCAATCCGGGCGCCGGTTCGAATTCCTGATAATGTTCCTGAAGGCGACGAATATTCCTGCGAATAGCATCACCATCAGACCCCAGGGCGATGTTCCGGCAAAGTGATCGATCACCCAGCCAAGAAACAGACCACCGGCAACCCCACCGAGCAAGTCGGCCAGGACGCGGTTACCGGCACGATAGGCATCGTCGGTTTCCGCACCCGCGACCGGCTTCTGACGCTGCGCTTCCCGCTCGCGAAGGGCTTTGAGCCGATCGTCCAGCGAATCGAGGCGCGCATCCTCGCCGACAGGGTCCCGTGCGGACGGCTCGTCGTTCATGTCCCGGCTCCTCCTCAATCGAATAGGAACGTAATGACGCGTTCAACGGCTGCCCGCCGAGGGCGCCGACCCCTTAGGGTGGGGGCATTCCCGAGTCAACCATGACGGGACGCGCACGGCAACAGTTGTTCACACGCCAAGCCGTGTGACCAAGTGCCGAACAGGTCTCGAAAATGGTAATGCTCGGACAATACCGCAAGGACGATGGCGAAGAAAAATCGTCGCGGCACACCGCGTCCTGCCTCACCGCGTCAAGCTGCCAAAGGGCTTGTCGGTTTACGGTCGCGCGGACGTCAGGCATTTGACATACAAAAGGAGCGGCCGAAAATTCCGACCGCTCCTTTTGTAAGTCTGCATTGAACGCTCATCCGTAACCGGAAGCGCAACCGTCAGGGGCAGCGCGGGTCACGATCGGGGGCACCGGCGCCGCGGACCTGCCACGAGCCGTCAGTTGCCTGGTATTTTTCGCCCGGCTGGGTCTGCGCGATCAGGCGGCAGGCCGTGGCGAAGGCATATTCCTCGATCGTGCTCTTGCCGGCGGCCTTCTCGGTGAAAATGGCGCGGCGCTTGTTGTTGATGTCGCGGACCATGGCGCGGACCTCGGCCGAGGCATTGCCGATAACGCCCAGATAGCCGTCCTTCTGCTCGCCGACCTGCCCTGCGGCGCGGGCCGCAGCATAGGCCGGATCGCGGCCTTCCTGCGCCAGCGCAGCAGTTCCGGCGCCCAGAGCCAGCGTCAGGGCCGCCGCACCGCACAGAGTCACGAAGCTGTTCAAACGGGTCTTGCTCATCAGAATACGCCTTCGTTCTGCTTGATCGTGTTCTCCGCGTCCTGGGAGAGCCGATAGATCACTTCCTGCCTGATGTTGATGTTGAGTTCGATGACGATCGGCTTGTCCGGAGCGGATACGTTCACGCAGCCCCCCAGCGCCGATCCGAAACCCAGCACCAGCATCGCGGCGCAAACGGCGCGCCCACCGAACCGGAAACCCTTCCGCTGCGGGTCGTCTTGTGCCTGGCTCATCATGGCCGGGCTTGTCGCAGCCGGAACGCTTCCGGTCAATTCCAGGGCCTTCATGGGTTATTCTCGCTGACTGGAGGCTGAATGGTGGCTGGCGCGGGACGAATCGAGTCCGGCGCGGCCGAAGAGGTGGGAGGCACAATGAACGGCATGCCGTTCTGGATGCCCAGGGTGCGCGGGTCGGTGACGTAAGTGGGATCGTAAAGCGAGCGCATCGAGCCGAACAGGCTGAAGAACGGCGCCTTGATCTTGACGATGAAACGGATCGGCAGCTTTGCGATCTGGCGGGTGAGGAAATTGCGCTGCGCCGTGTCGCCCTGGCTAAGGCCGTCGAAGCTCAGCCGCGTGAAGATATCGCCCGCCAGCGAACCGCCGAGGCCGATCTCCATGTGCTTGTACTTGACCGATTTCAGTGCGCCGAAGGCGAAATTGCCCATCGCCGACAGGTCCTTGTAGGTCAGCGCGCCGAGGTAGCTGACGCTGCCGCCAGGATCGCGCGAGGCCAGGTAGCCGTCGACGATACGCCCGCCCTGCTCGTCGAAGACCATCGGCACTTCACCGTCGAACACGCCGCTGGCATTGATGTTGGTGAGTTCGAGGTGCTGCACGAACGTCGCGGCATCCAGCCCCTTCACCTTGAGCTTGTAGTGCCGCGTCTCGGCCACGCCGATTCGCATGGTCGCCGGATCGAGCGTGAGCGTGCCGGCCATGAACGGCCAGCGCGCACCGTTGAGGCGCAGCAGGAAATCCGGCTCCATCTGGAACGACAGTTCGCCGTCGTTCACTTCGATGCCGGGATTGATCGAGGCGATCTTCAGCTTCTGGTCCGGCGCGGTCACCAAGCCGAGCAGATCGGTGAACACGACTTCGCCGGTCAGGCCCTTCACGGGACCGAACGGAGCCGCGAAATCGAGCGCATCGGTGGCGAAGCGGCCCTTGCTGGTCACGCCCCGCTCGTTCCAGTCGATCCGGCCCGTGCCGTGGACTTCGCCTTGCAGATTCGAGACGATACCCAGCAGCAGCGGCGAGAGCGCCTCGGCCTGCATGTCCTTGTCGAAAGTGATTCCCGAAACCGCGAGATCGGCATGACCGCCCGCCGTGCCGAGGTCGTGGACGATATCGGCGCGGACGACCTCGCGATCGGTTTTCGGCTCGCGCATGACAGCCTGCGCGGTGATGACGTTGTTCTCCAGCCGCAGCACCGCGTCGTGGGCGATCAGGGGCTGGAAACGCGGAACCGGCTGGCGGTCGACGAGCGTGAAGCGTGCCTGGTCGATGCTCAGCACGCCGCCCGCATAGCGCCAGTTTCCGGCCGTCTGCTTGAGGTCGAGCGGCACCGCGGCCAGCGAAATGTCGGCTTCGTCGAAAGCGCCGCCGATATCCTTGCCCACTTGCGCGTCGAGCGTGGCGAGCCGGAAGCGCGAGGGCGCGTCCTGCGGCCCCAGGCTGACATCGATCGCCCTGGCGGTCAGCGCGCCGGGCCTGCCCGCGAACTGGGCGTAACCGAGCGGACCGCTGGCGATACGGATCGGTGTCTCGCCCAGCCGTCCCGACACGTCGAGCGCGGGAACGCCCGCCGCTATATCGAAGCCCTGGCCCCGGCTGCGCAGGATCGCCTGCCCTTTCGCAGGGCAGACTTGCAGAGCGCGCCGGTCCAGCGTGAGATTGGCGAAAGCAAGGCGGTCGAAGCCGATCTTCGTGCAGGTCGGCCAGACCGAAAGCGAGCCGTCGGCACCCCAGCGGCCGTCGACGGGCAGCATCAGGTTCTGCGCGGAACCGCCGGGCAGCGCGCCGGAAAGCCGCGTCTCGCCGGTGAAATGCATGGCGCCATCAGGAGTCTGGCTCAGCGCGAAACGCGGCACGGCGAGGCGCGAATCGCCTGCGCGATATTCCGCCATCTCGACCTGAAGCGCGAGGCGCCCGCGCGCGTCGCTTTCCATGCGGCCGGTCACGTTCGGCAAGCCCTGCCCGCCGCTGGCGAAATTGCCGGTCACGACCGGACGGCGCGCACCGAACACCGCCTGCACTTTCGATAGGTCGAGCAACGAGGCCCCGCTGCCGCCGCGCAAGTGCCCGCGCGGCAGGACAAGACTGATGCGCCCCTCTTCCCGGCGCAGGACGAGGCTGGCGTCGAGCCTGCTGCCGCGCGTTTCGCGGGCGAGCGCCGTGCGAACCTGCCGCAGGATCGGCGCGGCCAGCGTGCGCTCGCCGGACTTCTCAGCGCCTGCGAGCAATGCGTTCACCGATTCGCCCAGTGCGAGGTTCCGGCCCGTCACATCGCCGTCGAGATCGAAATGGGCAAAACCGGCGTTCGCCCGCATCCGCCCGTTGAAACCGAGTTCCGCCAGCCGGGCCTGCGGCGTGACCAAGCCGCGCGCCTTGACGTCGAACTGCGCATTCAGCGCAGCCTTGCGGAAGGTGAAGCGCCCCGTTCCGGTGAGCCCGGACAGGCGATTCGCCGCGAATGCGCCAGCACCGGCATCGAGGCCGAGCTTGCCCTCGGCACCGTCGAGCAGGCGATCCAGCGTGACATCGAGTTGCGCGCCGCTCTGCGCCAGTTTCAGCGACTGCTGCGGACAAGTGACACCGGCCAGCCGCAGCGGCCCGGTGAAACGCGGCCTGCCGTCGGAGACGCGCAGCTTGCCGTAGAGCGTCGTGCGCCCGGCCTCGCAGCCCCCAGCCGCGAGATGCGGCGACAGGGCAGCAAGTTCGCCCTTGAAGCCTCCGCGCAGCCCGCCCTCGCCCGCCAGTTTGGCGGCGATGCGGCCGTAGTCGCTCTCGATAAGCGCGCGCCCGTCGACGACGGCGACATCGTAGTCGGGTAGAGCGTAATCCTTGGTCTGGCCGCTCGGCTCCATCAGCTTGTCGAGCGATCCCAGGCTGAACCTGCCGCCATGAAGCGATCCGAACAGGCGCGGGCGAATCACGGTGATGCGGCCGATTCCCGGCCATCCCCAGTTGAGCCGCGTGGCAACGCGCAGTTCGGCAATCGTCAGGTCCGGATGCTTCGGATCGCCGATCACGAGGTTGCGGACCACCTGCTCGGTCGGCCCCACTTCCTCGATCTCGTAACTGGCCGGAAGGCCCAGCTTCGCCAGTTCGCCCGAGATCAGGTTCTTGGCGATATCCTCGCGCAGGAACCACACGGCGCCCAGCCCGACCGCCGCGCTGGTGAGCAAGGCAAGCGCGATCGCCCGCCTGCGCTTGCGGCGCGGCAGCGATATATCCGCCGATGCGGTAGGTTCGTCATGCTCCTGCGGCATTCGGTCCTTCACTTGCGCTCGCCGCTCGGGAAAGGCAATTGTCTGTGCACGTTATGCCCGACAGCAACAGTCTCTTCGATGAACCCGCCGATCTGGTTCCGGACCAAGCGCCCGATCCGGGAAAGGACCCGAGCGGGCATCGGGCGCGGCTGCGCAAGCGTTTGCTCGACGGCGGAGCGGAGGCTCTGGGCGATCACGAGGTCATCGAACTCCTGCTGATGCAGGCAGTTCCCCGCCGGGACATGAAGCCGGTGGCCCGCAGCCTGATCCACCGCTTCGGATCGCTGGCGGGCGTGCTCCAGGCCGACCCCCGCACTTTGGCGGGCCATCCCGACATGGGCGAGGCCACGGTCGCCGCGCTGAAGGTGGTGACGGTCGCCGCCACCCGCCTCGCCCGCCAGAAAGTGCGCGAGACGCCGGTGATCGGCTCCTGGCAGGCGCTGATCGACTACTTGACGATCGACATGGCCCACCTCACGCGCGAGCGGGTGCGGGTGCTCTATGTCAATGCCAAGAACATGCTGATCCTCGACGATCTCGTCGGCGACGGCTCGATCGACGAAGCGGCGATCCATCCGCGCGAAGTGATTCGCCGCGCGCTCGACATCGGCGCCACCGCGCTCATTCTCGTCCACAACCACCCCTCCGGCTCGCCCGAGCCCAGCCGCGCCGACATCGACGTGACCAACCGCATCGCCGAAGCGGGCCGCCTGCTGGGAATCTCCGTGCACGACCACGTCATCATCGGCCGCGAGGGGCATATCAGCCTGCGCGCCAAGGGCCTGATCTGACATGTGCGTCGCGGCCCTGGCCTGGCAGGCCCATCCGGACTGGCCGCTCGTCGTCGCAGGCAATCGCGACGAGTTCCACGCGCGCCCTTCCGCACCGCTTGCGGAATGGCAGGACGGCAGCGCGATCATCGCCGGGCGCGACCTCCTCGGCGGCGGGACGTGGCTGGGTGTCTCGACGCAAGGCCGCATGGTGCTCGTCACCAATTACCGCGTGCCCGAAGGCTCGGTTCCCGGCAGACCCTCGCGCGGCAAGCTTGTCACCGACCTGCTGCAAGGCCGCACCTCCGGATCGCTCCCCGATTCGCTTGCAGCGATGAACCCGTTCAATCTCGTCGAAGTGGCATCCGGCGAGGCGCGGTTCCTGACCAATTATCCGCGAATCGAATCGCGTCCCCTCACGCCCGGCATCCACGGCCTCTCCAACGGCGGCTTCGACCTGCCATGGCCCAAGACCGTGCAAGTAGAGCAGGCCGTGACGCAGTGGCTCGCGGCAGGATCCGGTGATCCGGCTCCGCTATTGGACAGCCTGGTTGCCGAAACGCCCGCCGCTGACCTCGCCCGCGCCGAGGACGGTCCGGAACCGCGATTCGCCCCGGTCTTCATCCGCGATCCGAACTACGGCACGCGGTGCAGCACGGTGATCGCCGTCCACCACAGCGGCAGCGGCCTGATCGCCGAACGCAGCTTCGCCCCGGACGGAACCGTGACGGGCGAAGTCCGCATCGATTTCGCCTGGCCCAATTCGCCGTCCTTTCAGGCACAAACACCTGTATAAGTGGCCCCCTGTATAGGTAGACCGCGTAGCGGTTCGGTGCGACAGGGGGCTTATGCGACAACGACCGGCCGATCGGAAGCGGCTCCCCATCCTTTCCTCATCCCGTCTGCTGAGCGGCTGCCTCCTGCTGCTGACGGCCGGATGCAGCACGCTTTCCCCGCCCACCCGGCAGCTCGCCTGCGACGCCGCGCTGCCCCCGCAGGTCACACTCTCCGCCGACGGCCAGAGCGCCACGACCACGCTCTCGGTACTGACCTACAATATCGAGGGGCTCGGCTGGCCCGCGCGCAGCGGTCGCAAGCCTTCCTTGACGGACATCGGCCGCCACCTCGCGGAGATGCGCGCGGCCGGTACCGCGCCCGACATTGTGCTGTTCCAGGAAATGTTCGGAGACCCGGCCAAGCGCGCGGTCCGTTCCTCCGACTATCCCGCCATCGAATCCGGCCCGCGCCGCACCACCCGCGCGCGCGGCTCGACCAGGGAGAAACTGCCCGGCGTATCCCGGTGGAAGCGCGGTGAACTCGGCATTCACGTCTACGGCAGCGGTCTCGCCATCGCCTCGCGCTATGCCATCGTCGACACCGACCGGCGCGCCTACGGACGCAAGTCCTGCGCCGGGTTCGACTGCCTCGCCAACAAGGGTATTGCACTAGCCCGCATCGACATTCCCGGCGTGCCGACGCTGATCGACGTCTACGACACCCACATGAATTCGCGCGGCGCCTCCAAGGCCCCTGCCCCCCGCAACCTCGCCGCCCACGACCGACAGGCGCTGGAGGCTTCCGAATTCATCGACCGCACCCACGACGATGCGACGCCGGTGATCTTCGGCGGCGATTTCAACATGCGCCACTCCGAAGAACGCTGGGAGAATTTCTCGCGCTACCAGTCGCTCGAACTGGTCCACCGCATCTGCCACGACCCCGCCTCGGGCTGCGAGGTCCGCATGTCGTGGGACGGCGACGAGCCCTGGATGGACACGCAGGACCTCCAGTTCCTGTGGAGCGGAGACCGCGTGCAGATCCGCCCGATCCGCGTCGAGGCCCTGTTCGACGGCAGGCCGGGCAGCCCGCGGCTTTCCGACCATGACGGTTTTCTCGTCACCTACGAACTGCGCTGGAACGCTTCCGAAACGCGCCGCCCCGGGTGCAGCCCGATACCGGGAGCACTGACTGCCGGCCGGTGAGCTTCGTCTGACGGCCTCCCCGCGACCCGCGTCATTGCGAGCGTAGCGAAGCAATCCAGGGCGGTTCCGCGCGACTCTGGATTGCCGCGCGGCTTCGCCGCTCGCAATGACGAAGGTTGGACTACGGGGGCAGATCAAAGCTGACGGGTCGGTATCGGCCTTAAGGCGCGGGCGAGGACAAGATTTCCAGCAGCTTCGCGCCGAAGACTTCCGGTGCCTCCACTTGCGGGGAATGGCCGTAATCGGGAAATTCGACGATCCGCGCCGAGGGCATGGCCGCTGCCGCCCGCGGCGCCGCTTGCGGAACCGATGTCAGCTTGCCCCGAATTTCCGCCGGTGCCTGGCCTTTGCCGAAGACCGTGGTGTCCTTCATGCCGATCATCAGGGTGACCGGCACCGCGAGTCTGCCGAACTCATGGCTGACCGGCTGGGTCAGGATCATTTCCGAGGTCTTCGCCTGCGCCAGTTCGGCCGCGTCCTGATCGGGGGTCGCATATTGCCCCGCCAGCATCTTCACCCAGCGGTCGTAGCGCGGGTTCCAGTCGCCATGATAATAGGTGTCGAGCTGGTACTGCCGCATTTCCGCGTAGCCCTTGGCGCGTTCGGCCGCGAGCAGCTTTTCGACGGGAACATAGGGCACCCCCTCCGCCATCGAATCGACCAGCCCCAGCGGATTGACCAGCACCAGCCGCTCGACCGCCTGCGGATACATCAGCGCGAAACGCAAGGCCAGCATGCCCCCGGTCGAATGGCCGAGCACCACCGCCTTCTCCAGCTCCACCTTCTCCATCAGCCGATGCGTGGCATCCGCCATCATCGCGAAGCTGTATTGCGCCGAGGCGGGCTTCGAGGACTTGCAGAAGCCGAGCTGGTCCGGGATCAGCACGCGGTAGCCCGCACCCAGCAGGGTCCTGGCGGTATCCTCCCAGGTAGCGCCGCAGAAGTTCTTGCCGTGCAGCAGGACCACCGCATGGCCGTTCGGCTGCTCCGGCTTGACGTCCATATACGCCATCGAGGCCTGCTCGGCCCCGACCTTGATATCCATCCGCTCGACGGTCCAGGGATAGGGAAAGCGTTCGAGGTCGGTGCCGAATTCCTCCAGCTTGATGTCCTGCGCGTCGGCCTGAAACGGGGCGCTGCCAAGCGAGAAAGTCATGGCGAGAATTGTCAGAAGCGCGCGTCGCATCGCGGTCCTTTCTGTTGCGAAGGGAGCCGGTGCGGCATCCCTTCAGCCGTGCACGGATAAGCGCGTGAGGCTTCGAATGGCTCCTTAGAAACGGAAAATCGTTTTCCTACAACAGCTAGCCCTGACATCCTGCTACACATGCGCAGATCCTATCGCCGTTCCCTGCCGGTTTTCGCAAGCGCCGAAGGACACGAAAGGGGCGGACTTTTTGCTCTCCTGACTGTGTAAACCGTGTCAACTTGCGCGGGAACCGGCACTTTGCGGCGCGATGATTCGGGCAAGGCCGGGCCTGCCCGCCCTTGCCTTTATCGCAAGCCCGCCCTAGCGGCTCCGGGCAAGAGGCCCAGGCAGTAGCCGGTCCCCGCCCGCAAGGTCACATCCCGCTAGGTCACACTAGGAGTCGAACATGGTCCCCCGTTACGCCCGCCCCGCAATGACCGCGATCTGGGAGCCCGAAGCCCGCTACCGCATCTGGTTCGAGATCGAGGCCCACGCCGCCGTGAAGATGAGCGAGATGGGCACCGTGCCCGCCAGCGCCGGACAGGCTCTGTGGGACTGGTGGGGCACCAACCCGAAGATCGACGTCGCCGCGATCGACGCCATCGAAGCCGTGACCAAGCACGACGTCATCGCCTTCCTCGACTGGGTCGCCCAGCAGGTCGGCCCCGAGGCGCGCTTCATGCACCAGGGCATGACCAGCTCCGACGTGCTGGACACCACGCTGAACGTGCAGCTGGTGAAGGCCGCCGACATCCTGCTGGAAGACCTCGATGCCCTGCTCGCCGCGATCAAGCGCCGCGCCGAAGAGCACAAGTACACCCCGACCATCGGCCGCAGCCACGGCATCCACGCCGAGCCGGTGACCTTCGGCCTGAAGATGGCCGAAGCCTATGCCGAATTCGCGCGCTGCAAGAAGCGCCTGATCGCCGCGCGTGAAGAAGTCGCCACCTGCGCGATCTCGGGCGCCGTGGGCACGTTCGCCAACGTCGATCCGGCGGTGGAACAGTATGTCGCCGACAAGATGGGCCTCGAAATCGAGCCGGTCTCGACCCAGGTCATCCCGCGCGACCGCCACGCGATGTTCTTCGCGGTGCTGGGCGTGATCGCCAGCTCGATCGAACGCCTCGCCATCGAAGTGCGCCACCTGCAGCGCACCGAAGTGCTGGAAGCGGAAGAATACTTCGCCCCCGGCCAGAAGGGCTCGTCGGCAATGCCGCACAAGCGCAACCCGGTGCTGACCGAAAACCTCACCGGCCTTGCCCGCGTCGTCCGCTCGTCGGTGAACCCGGCGATGGAGAACGTCGCACTCTGGCACGAGCGCGACATCTCGCACTCCTCGGTCGAGCGCTTCATCGGCCCCGACGCGACGATCACCCTCGACTTCGCGCTCGCCCGCCTCACCGGCGTGGTCGACAAGCTGCTCGTCTATCCCGAGCGCATGCAGAAGAACCTCGACCGCATGGGCGGCCTCGTCCACTCGCAGCGCGTGCTGCTGGCGCTGACCCAGGCCGGCCTGACGCGCGACCAGTCCTACCGCCTGGTGCAGCGCAATGCCATGAAGGTCTGGGAATCGGACGGCCAGCTCTCGCTGCTCGAACTGCTCAAGGCCGACGAGGAAGTCACCGCCGCGCTGCCGGTCGAGGTGATCGAGGAGAAGTTCAACCTCGATTACCACTTCAAGCAGGTCGACACGATCTTCGCTCGCGTTTTCGGGAACTAAGCCCCCCGCCGACACTTCCCATGCCTCGCAATCGCGCCTAGCATCAGGCGCGATTGCGAATGTCTTGGTACACAAATTGCCGGAGGGAACATGCATATAGTCCGCACGGTGCTGTGGGTCGCAATCACCGCGATCCTGGTCGCATTCATCGTCATGAACTGGACCTGGGTCGACGTGAACTTCTGGCCCCTCGACGGTGCCAACTACATGCACTTCCAGTGGCCGGTGGGCTTCGTCGCGCTGGTCTTCTTCGTGCTCGGCATGGCGCCGGTCTGGCTCTATTTGCGCGCGATGCGCTGGCGCCTCCAGCGCCGCATCGCCAGCCTCGAAAATTCACTGCGCGCCAACAGCGTACCTTCGAGCGTTCCGGCAACGGTTCCCGAAGCATCGCCTGTAACGCACCTTTCCACTCCCGAACCTTCCCCGGAATCCTGAGACCATGAACAGCAATCCCGTCTATCTCGCCCTCGACCTTCCCCGCCTCGATGCCGCCGAGGCGCTGGCCCGCAAGGTTTCCGGGCATATCGGCGGGATCAAGCTCGGTCTCGAATTCTTCTGCGCCCACGGCCACCACGGCGTCCATGAGCTGCACAAGCTCGGCCTGCCGATCTTCCTCGACCTGAAGCTCCACGACATTCCCAACACCGTGGCGGGTGCGATGCAGGCGATCCACGTCCTCGAACCCTCGATCGTCACCATCCACGCCGCGGGCGGCCGCGCGATGATGGAAGACGCCAAGGCTGCGGCGGGCGAGAACACCAAGGTCGTGGCGGTCACCGTGCTCACCAGCCTCGACGGCGGCGATCTCAACGCCATCGGCGTCGCTGCAGAGCCGCACGAGCAGGCCCTGCGCCTTGCCGAACTGGCCCAATCCGCCGGTCTCGACGGCATCGTCTGCTCCGGCCATGAAGTCGGCGCGGTGCACCGGCAGTGGAAGGACGGTTTCTTCGTGGTTCCCGGCCTGCGCCCCGACACCGATGGCAATGGCGACCAGAAGCGCATCATGACCCCGCGCGCCGCACGCGATGCCGGTGCCAGCGTGCTCGTCATCGGCCGTCCGATCAGCCGCGCGGAAGACCCGCTGGCAGCCGCGCGCGCGATCGAAGCCACGCTTTAACCGGAAATGCCCGGGCGTCGACGAGCTGGATCGGCGCCCGATTCACCCAAACCTTTCACAGCGCAAAATGCACGGTTCAGCGCCGGGCAACCTCCCGCCCTCCAGATCGTTGATCCGGCCAATGGATGGCCGAATGGAGAGTGCGACCTCATGAATTCCCTGAACCTGCTTGCCGTTACCACGGCCGCGATCGTCTCGGCAGCGGCCGTACCGGCCATGGCCCAGGACTCCGGCCTGGTTCCCGCCATCGCCGCCGGGCACACCCTGCTGACCGTCAATGCCCAGGGCTCGTCCACGCGTACGCCCGACATGGCGAACTTCTCGGCGGGCGTCACGACCCAAGGCACTACGGCCAGCGAGGCGCTCAATGCCAATTCCACGCGGATGAACCAGGTCATCGCCTCGCTGAAGCGCGCAGGCGTGGCCGACAAGGACATCCAGACCAGCAACCTCAGCCTGAACCCGGTCTACGCCCAGCCCAAGCGCCAGCCCGACGGCAGCTACGTCGACGGCCCGCGCGAGATCGTCGGTTACGAAGCCAGCAACACCGTCGGCGTGCGCCAGCGCAAGCTGGACGACATGGGCAAGGTGATCGACGCCCTCGTGAAGGCGGGTGCGAATCAGGTCAACGGACCCAATTTCTCGCTGTCCCAGCCCGACGCCGCCCAGAACGAAGCGCGCGTGGCCGCCATCAAGGACGCCCGCGCCCGCGCCGACCTTTATGCCGGCGCCGCCGGCATGCATGTTACCCGCATCGTCTCGATCAGCGAGAGTGGCGGCTACGCGCCTGCACCGGTCATGTACCGCGCCAAGGCGGACATGGTTTCGCTCGCTTCCGCCCCGCCGGTGGCGGCCGGAGAGCTGGAAACGAACGTCAACGTCACGGTCCAGTTCGAACTGGCTCCTTGATTGTCGGACTCCAAGGACGGGTCGCCATTTAGGCCAGGTGGAGCCGAGAAACGTGATTTTCGAGCACCGGAGCGCAGCGGACATTATGTCCGTGAGCACCGGAGCACAGAAAATCGCGGTTCGCAGGCCCGCATGGGCTGAATGGCGACCCGTCCTAGTTGAGCATCATGTCCTGTGACTGGATATCGTAGCCGGTCAGCGTAACTTTGCCTTCGTCACCCTTGCGATAGACGAACTGTTCGACACCGGAGCCGTGCTCGAACGTCGTCTGGTAGGTCAGGGTGACGAAGGTTCCGCCGGTGGTGGCATTGGCGTTCCAGCCCACCTGCTTGGCTTCCTTCACCTTTCCGAGCTTGCGCTGCACCGCGTCCAGCACCTTCTCGAGCGACGCCCGCTGTGCGCCCTGTCGTAATTCCGGATCGGCCTGCTGCCAGATCGTGCGCAAGTCACCGGCGTCCAGCGCCTGGTGGAACTTGCCGACTTCGACCTCGGCGTCCTTGAACGACTCCTTCACCCCGCAGCCCGCCAGCATTGCGGCGGCGGCAAATGGCATTAGATAGCGGCCCAGTCTGTTCATCGTCGGTCCCCTTGCATCGGGACCGCAATCTAGGCCGGAAACACGACATGCCAACTGCGGCGATCAAGATCTGCGGGATAAGCACCCCCGAATCCCTCGAAGCCGCGATTCGCGCGCGCGCTGCCCATGCCGGATTCGTGTTCTTCCCCAAGAGCCCCCGCAACGTCACCCCGGCCGAAGCCGCCGCGCTTTCGCAGCGCGCGCAAGGCCGGATCGGGCGGGTCGGCCTCTTCGTTGATGCCGAGGACGCGGTGATCGCCGAGGCCGTCGCCAGCGCCCGGCTCGACACCCTCCAGCTTCATGGCAGTGAAACACCGGAACGCGCAGCCGAGCTTCGCGCACGCTTCGGCATTCCCGTGTGGAAGGCGCTCTCGGTCGCGACCGCGGAAGATGCCGCCAGAGCGAGCGCTTATGCGGGCGCGGTCGATCTCGTGCTGTTCGATGCCAAGACGCCCAAGGGAACCCTGCCGGGCGGCATGGGTCTCAGCTTCGATTGGAAGCTGGTGGCGAACTGGAAAGGTCCTGTCGCCTGGGGACTGGCCGGAGGGCTGACCCCGGAGAACGTCGCGGAGGCCGTCCGGCTCACCGGCACACCGCTGGTGGACACCTCATCGGGCGTCGAAAGCGCACCGGGTATCAAAGATTTGAACCGTATCGAAGCCTTCGCGCGCGCCGTGCGCAGCGCCTCGGACTTCTGAGGGGCTCTTAAACAACAAGAAAGGGCGGCCCCTCATAGACCGCCCTTCCCTGGCTTACGCTCCTTGCAGAGCGGATTCCCTATTCGGACTCCGGCCCGACGAACTCGGTAGCTGCGTCGGGCCGGAATTCGATCAGAACTTCACGCCAACGCCAACCAGGCCGACGTCTGCGTCGGTGGTGTGGTCGCCGATCAGCAGGTGCTTGTACTCGACCTTGCCGTAGAAGCGGTCGTTCAGGGCCTGCTCGACGCCGCCGCCGACAGCAACGGCGCTGTTGCCGAACTTGCTGAACTTCGACTGCCAGGTCGAGTTGGCATAAAGCTTGGTGGTCGGGGTGACCTTGAAGCCGGCGCGGCCGCCGACGCCCCACGAAACGCGATAGTTGTCGGCGAGGATCTTGTCCGCCGAACCTTCAACGCCCACGAAGAACTTTTCGCCCAGGTCGTAGTCGTAACCGACTGCAACGCCGCCGACTGCTTCGCTGTTGCTGCCGTCCCAGATGATGCCGGTGCGGGCTTCGACGCGCGCTTCGTTGGCAAGAGCGGGGGTGGCGGCGGCCACGGCAGCAACCGCGGCGAGCGAAACGAGTGCAATACGCATATTCTTAAACTCCAGTATGTTCCCGGCCCTCACCGGGAGCGCCCCGCTGCTCCCCCCAACCTTTCTCCCAGATGAACGAAAATTTTATAATTACGGGAAATCGTCACGAAACTGCCACTTACAGACACTATGTTGCCAATGCAGTTACGCCTGTTGCAAGCTTTGCAATTGAAAAGGGATAGGGCGAACCCAAGGCTTCTTACGTGCTGGACTTGCCCGCGCCGCTCTGCCAATCGGCCTGATCATGACCGCACCGACGCCCGTGAACAGTTTCCGCACGCTCCCCGACGAGACCGGCCACTTCGGCCAGTTCGGCGGGCGCTACGTCGCCGAAACGCTGATGCCGCTGATTCTCGATCTCGAGAAGGAATACCGCAAGGCACAGCAGGACCCGGCGTTCTGGGCGGAATTCGACGCACTGATGAAGGACTTCGTGGGCCGACCGAGCCCGCTCTACTTCGCCCCGCGCATGACCGACTATTTCCGCGCCAAGGCACCGGCCGGAAAAGGCCCGAAGATCTATTTCAAGCGCGAAGAGCTGAACCACACCGGCGCGCACAAGATCAACAACTGCATCGGCCAGATCCTGCTCGCGATCCGCATGGGCAAGACCAAGATCATCGCCGAGACCGGCGCGGGCCAGCACGGAGTCGCCACGGCGACCGTCGCCGCCCGCTTCGGCCTGCCCTGCAAGATCTTCATGGGCGCCAAGGATATCGAGCGCCAGAAGCCCAACGTGTTCCGCATGAAGCTGCTGGGCGCGGAAGTGATCTCCTGCGAAAGCGGTTCGCAGTCCCTCAAGGACTCGATGAACGACGCGCTGCGCTACTGGGTCGCGAACGTCCACGACACCTTCTACATCATCGGCACCGCTGCCGGTCCGCACCCCTATCCCGAGCTGGTGCGCGATTTCCAGTCGATCATCGGCAAGGAAACCCGCGAGCAGATGCTGGAAAAGGAAGGCCGCCTGCCCGACATGCTGGTGGCGGCCGTGGGCGGCGGATCGAACGCGATCGGTCTGTTCCACCCCTTCCTCGACGATCCCGAAGTCCAGATGACGGGCATCGAGGCAGCGGGCCACGGCATCGACACCGACAAGCACGCCGCCTCGCTTACCGGCGGCAAGCCCGGCATCCTGCACGGCAACAAGACCTACCTGCTTCAGGACGAGGACGGCCAGATCACCGAGGCCCACTCGATCTCGGCCGGTCTCGACTATCCGGGCCTCGGGCCGGAGCACTCGTGGCTGCATGAGAGCGGCCGCGTGAACTACGTGCCGATCACCGATACCGAGGCTCTGGAAGCGTTCCAGCTCTGCTGCGAACTGGAAGGCATCATCCCCGCACTGGAAAGCTCGCACGCGCTGGCGGCGCTGCCGCAGCTGACGGCGGAGATGGACGAAGACAAGCTGCTCGTCGTCAACGTCTCGGGCCGCGGCGACAAGGACATCTTCACCGTCGCCGAAGCACTGGGCGTGGAGCTTTAATCGATGACCCGCTTCGAAACCGCATTCGCCAAAGAAATTAACGGAAAAAGCCGGTCGGCACTCGTCTGCTTCATCACCGGAGGTGACGGCGACACCGCCGCCAATCTCGACGCGCTCGTCGAAGGCGGCGCCGACGTGATCGAACTCGGCATG
This sequence comes from Novosphingobium sp., assembly GCF_036820275.1. Lineage (GTDB taxonomy): Bacteria > Pseudomonadota > Alphaproteobacteria > Sphingomonadales > Sphingomonadaceae > Novosphingobium. The sequence goes on along the minus strand of NZ_DAISLT010000015.1, from coordinate 46,766 downwards.
CCCTTCACTGATCCCATGGCCGACGGCCCGGCGATCCAGGAAGCGAACATCCGCAGCCTCGACGCGGGCACGAAGACCGCCGACATCTTCCGCATGGCCAGCGAGTTCCGCGCCCGCCATCCGCAAGTGCCGCTGGTGCTGATGGGCTACGCCAACCCGATGATCGCGCGCGGCGCGGACTGGTTCGCGGACGAATGCGCCAAGGCCGGTGTCGACGGCGTGATCTGCGTCGACATTCCGCCCGAGGAAGATGCCGAGCTCGGCCCTGCCCTGCGCGACAAGAGCGTTTCGCTGATCCGCCTCGCCACGCCCACCACCGATGCCACGCGCCTTCCGGCCGTACTCGAAGGCTCCTCCGGCTTCCTCTATTACGTCTCGGTCGCAGGCGTGACTGGCATGCAGCAGGCAGCACAAGGTTCGATCGAGGATGCCGTAGCGAAGCTCAAGGCCGCCAGCACGATCCCCGTCGCGGTAGGCTTCGGCGTGCGCACGCCCGAGCAGGCGAGTGCAATCGCCAAGGTGGCGGACGGCGTGGTCGTCGGCTCGGCGCTGGTCGATCTGGTCAAGCAGCACGGCACCGAAGCGCCCGCCCATCTGCGCGCGCTGACCTCCGCGCTGGCCGAAGCGGTTCACGCCGCGCGCTGATCCTTCAAATTTCGTCATTGCGCAAAGCATGACGACGCAGCAATTCCAACATCGCGGCAGCCGCCAAGGCTTGCCGCGATGTTCTTTTTCCGGACGGATGCCATGAAAGACTTCGCCGTTTCCGAAGACCCGCGCGTTCAGGCCCAGCTTGACCGACTCGCCGCGCTCTCGATCCCGCAGGGTCGTCTGGGACTGGAGACGATCCATGCGCTGCTTGGCCGGCTGGGCAATCCGCACAGGCATCTGCCGCCGACCTTCCATGTCGCCGGGACCAACGGCAAGGGATCGACCTGCACTTACCTGCGCTTCATGCTCGAAGCGCAGGGCCTGAAAGTCCATTCCGCCACCAAGCCGCATCTGGTCCGCTACAACGAGCGCATTCGCCTTGGCGGCAAGCTGATCTCGGACGAAATGCTGGCCGACCTGCTGCGCGAAGTGCTCGACGCGGGCGAAGACCTTGGCCCCAGCTTCTTCGAAGTGACGACGGCGGCGATCTTCCTCGCCTTCGCGCGCGAACCGGCCGATGCCTGCGTGATCGAAGTCGGCCTCGGCGGCCGCCTCGATGCCACCAATGTCCTCGACCATCCGGCGGCCTGCGGCATCGTCACGCTCGGCATCGACCATGAGGCGTTCCTCCTGCGCCCCGAAGACGGCGCCCCGGAAGAACCGCTCGCCCGTATCGCTTTCGAGAAGGCCGGGATCGTGCGCGGCCCCGCGCCGCTCGTGACGCTGGCCTATCCGGAAAGCGCCACGCTGGAGATCGAACGCGCGGCGCTGGGTGCCGGTGCAGCCCTGCACATGCGCGGGCGCGACTGGGACGCTGCGCTAAGCGACGTGATCGAATATTCGGACCGCCACGGCGAACTCGTCCTGCCGCTCCCCACGCTGCCGGGCACGCATCAGGCCGAGAACGCCGCGCTGGCCGTCGCCATCCTGCGACATCAGGACCAGGTCACAGTCTCACCCGAAGCGCTGGCGGAAGGCCTCCGCGCGGCGCATTGGCCTGCCCGCCTCCAGCACCTTTCGGGTGGCCCCCTCACCGGCCATGCCGGTGCCCGCGAGGTCTGGCTCGACGGCGGCCACAATCCCGATGCCGGGCTCGCCATCGCTCGCCATTTCGCGGGACAGCGCCTTCACCTCGTGATCGGCATGCTGGCGAACAAGGACCCCCGCGCCCTCACCGCCCCGCTGGAGCAGAGCATCGCCAGCATCCGTGCGGTGCCGGTGCCGGGCCACGATTGCCACGGCCCGGCCAGCTTCGGCCCCGCAGCCCGCGCCGCCGACAGCGTGGCGGACGCACTCGCCGACCTGCCGGACGACGGCCTGCCGGTGCTGATCGCCGGATCGCTCTATCTCGCGGGCGTGGTCCTCAAGGCCAACGACGAAGTGCCGGATTAAGCCGCAGGCTTCTTGCGCGCCACCCGCCACCATTCGAGCAGGCACAGGACGATCGCGATCGTGCCGATCCAGGTGACGAGCACGAACATCCGGTAATAGCCCTGCTCCTGGATGAGCTGGCCCAGCGCGCCGCGCCCCAGCGTGCCGACCAGCAGGGTCAGCGACGACAGCAGCGCATATTGCACCGCGCTGTAGCCCTTGGAGACGATCGAAGAGAGCCAGGCGATATAGGCCGCCCCGGCTATGCCGGTCGCCAGGTTTTCCATGCCGATGGTCACCATCAGCGTGCCGAGGCGCGGCTGGCCGCCGAGTTGTTCGACCAGCCAGCTGACGCCGAGAACATCGGCAATCACCGCCATGCGCGCGCCGCCGAGGGCAAGGTCCGCGTAGAGCAGGTTCGTCGCGGCGGCGAGCACGGCGCCGAGCGTCAGCGTCGCCATGCGGCCCACCACCGTCAGCAGGGTGCCGCCCAGCGCCAACCCCAGCACGATCGCACCGACGCCGAAGAACTTGGAGGCGATCGCCACCTCGTCCTTCGTGTACTTCAACTCGCCGAGATAGAACGGATAGGCGAAGGTTCCCCAGATCGAATCGCAGAGGCGGTAGGTCAGCACCAGCGCCAGTGCCAGCACCAGTCCCCAACCCATGCGCCCGACCAGCTCGGTCAGCGGCAGGATCAACGCGCGATAGAGATGGTCCGCCGCGCGCGAGCCGCTGCCCTCATGCGGCACGGCCTCGGGCAGGAGATGCCGACCGCTGCGCTGGAGCCATACAAGCACGGCGGCGATCGCGGCAGGCAGGATGATCGTGGCGACGACGATCAGCGGGCCGGTCTTCGCCACGAAGTCCACGGCATCCGGGCGCGCGCCGGGATCGCTGCCGAGCGAGCGGACCATGAACACGCCGACCGTCACCAGCGCCCAGCCCCAGAGCAGGCCGACCAGAGCCAGTGCGATGGTGCGGACCCGGGGGCTGAGCTGGCCTGCCTCGCGCAATTCGAGCAATTCGTCGCGGTCTTCGGCGCTGGGCGCGGTGGCGTCGGCATCGGGCGCGAAGAGGCAGACCACGCCCGCCACCACGAGAATCAGGCCCATGACCAGGAACACCGAAGTCCAGCCGATGCGCTCGGCCAGGATCAGCGCCAGCGCGCCGCCGACCAGCGCGGCGATGCGGTAGCCCATCTGGAACACGGTGGAGAGCATGTCGATCGTCGCGATCTCGTCCGCCACATCGACGCGCCAGGCGTCGATGGCGATATCCTGCGTGGCCGAGGCAAACGCCCCGATCCCGGCAAGCAGCGAGAACAGCCCCAGCGCCGCCACCGGATCGAGCTGCGACAGCGTCACGAGAATGATGCCGAGCAGGACCTGCGCGGTCACGATCCACTGCTTGCGCCGCCCGAGACGGCGCAGCACCGGCAGGTCGATCCGGTCGAGCGCGGGGGACCAGAGGAACTTGAAGGCATAGGCCAGCCCGATCAGCGAGAACACGCCCATCGTCTCCAGATCGACATGCGCGTCGGAGAGCCAGGCATAAAGCGTGCCGAGCAGCAGCGAATAGGGAAGACCCGCCGCGAATCCGAAGACGGCCATGAAGCCGGTCTTGCGATTGCCCAAAGCGCGAATCACCGCCCCCCAGCCGGGTTTCGGGGCAGCAGTGGCTTCAGACATCCCGTTTTCTCCTCGTGAGCGAACCGGCGGCGACCCTAACGCATGGTTTCCCGAAGGGAAGGCTGGATGAAGCGGCGATCAACAGGTATGGGCGGGCGAATGTCCAAACCTCCTTTCAAGTCCGGCGGCCCGAAGCGCGGCGGCTCCTACCGCGATGGCGGCTCTTCCCGTGGCCCCGACCGCACCGGCTCCGGCTCTCGATATAACGCCAGCTCAGGCCCCGGAGGTCGGCGCAGCGCCGACGGAGCCGGGCGCGAGGAAGGTCGCCGGGAGGAAAGCAGCGGACGTGGCCGTGGTCCTCGCGACGGTGTTTCGCGCGATACCCGCTCGACTCGGGACGATCGTCCGGCACGCGGCGAGCGCCCGGTGCGCGGAGAGCGCAGCGGCCGTGACGAGCGCCCCGCACGCGGCGGGCGCAGCGATCGCGGTGAAATTTTCGGGTGCAACGAGCGCCCCGTCCGCGATGATCGCCGCACGCGGGACGATCGACCCGGCCGCACCGAACGCCCGGTGCGCGGCGAACGGCCGTTCCGTGACGAAGGCCCTGCCCGCGGCGAACGCCCTGCTCGGGACGGCGCACAGCGCCGCGGCCCCGGTGCGCGCTCCGGCGAATTCACCCCGCGCGGCGGCGCCTATGCCGCGCGCGGCGGCCCCCGTTCCGCCGATACCCGTTACTCGGACGCCGAGCGCCCCCGCCGCAAGCCGCCCCGCGCGGCCCCGCAGGCCGCCGCACCCACGCCGAAGACGCCCGGGATGCCCGTGCGCGAAGGCGAACGCATCGCCAAGCTGCTCGCGCGCGCCGGTGTCGCCAGCCGCCGCGAGGTCGAGCGCCTGATCATCGAGGGCCGCGTCAAGCTGGGCGACGATGTCATCGAGACTCCCTCGACCGTGCTCACCAGCCTGCGCGGCATCACCGTGGACGGCAATCCGGTGCGCGACGCGGAAGAAACCCGCCTCTTCGCCTTCCACAAGCCCGCCGGCCTGCTCACGGCCGAGCGAGACCCCGCCGGTCGCCCGACGATCTACACGGCATTGCGCAACGCCCTGCCCGAAGGCAGCGGCCGGGTGATGCCGATCGGCCGCCTCGACCTCAATACCGAGGGACTGCTGCTCCTGACCAATGACGGCGCGTTCAAGCGCGAGCTGGAACTGCCCGCCACCGGCGTGCCGCGCACCTACCGCGCGCGTACGTTCGGCGACATCTCGCAGGCGCAGCTCGAAGACCTGATCGAGGGCATCGAGATCGAAGGCGTCGTCTACGGCAAGATCGACGCCAACATGGAGCGCCGCACCGGGCGCAACCAGTGGATCGAAATGACCCTCACCGAAGGCAAGAACCGCGAAGTGCGCCGCGTGCTGGAGCATCTCGGCCTTCAGGTCAGCCGCCTGATCCGGACGTCCTACGGCCCGTTCCAACTGCTCGACCTGCCCAAGGGCATGGCCATCGAGATTTCCCCGCGCGACCTTGAAAACTTCCGCCGCTCGCTTCCGGGCAGCAAAGCATGAAGAGTGCGGGCATGAAAGGCGGCGCGGTGAAAACAGGGCTGCGGATCGTCGCCGGGGAATGGCGCGGCCGCAAACTGGCCGCGCCCGAGGGCGACACCACGCGCCCGACTTCGGACCGCACCCGCGAAACGCTGTTCTCGATGCTGGCCAGCCGCCTCGGCACGTTCGAGGGGCTGAAGGTCGCCGATCTCTTCGCGGGATCGGGCGCCCTCGGCCTCGAAGCCCTCTCGCGCGGGGCCGCGCACTGCCTCTTCGTCGATCAGGACCCGGCGGCGATCCGTGCGATCCGCGGCAATATCGCCAACTTGCGCGCGCAGGCGCAAAGCGACGTCCGGGCCAGCTCGGTGATGTCGCTGGGCGCCGCCAAGGAAACGCTCGACCTCGTGCTGCTCGATCCGCCTTACGAGACCGGGGCTGGCAGCGTCGCGATCGACAAGCTCAACCGGCTCGGCTGGATCGGCGAGCAGACCTGGCTCTGCCTCGAAACCGGCAAGACGGAATCCGTTTCCATTCGCGGCTTCACGGTCGAGGCGACGCGCGACGTCGGCAAGGCCCGCCTGCATATCCTGCGCCGCAGCGAGGACTGACCGCGAAGCGGCCTTGCGCCGCCGAACCCCGTTCTCTAGATGTTCGCGGGTGAACGATCTGCAATCCCCCCTGCCCGAGCCTTCCTCCGACCCGCTGATCGAAGGGCTCAACCCGCCGCAGCGCGAAGCGGTCCTGACCACCGAAGGCCCGGTGCTGATGCTGGCGGGTGCGGGCACCGGCAAGACGGCGGCGCTGACGCGCAGGCTGGCGCATCTCGTGCGCAGCCGTCTGGCCTGGCCGAGCGAGATCCTCTGCGTCACCTTCACCAACAAGGCCGCGCGCGAGATGCGCGAGCGCGTCGGCCAGCTGGTCGGCCCGGCGGTGGAGGGCATGCCCTGGCTCGGCACCTTCCACGCCATCGCCGCCAAGATGCTGCGCCGACATGCTGAGCTCGTCGGCCTGCAACCGAACTACACGATCATCGACACCGACGATCAGCTCCGCCTGCTCAAGCAGCTGATCCAGGCCGAAGGGCTGGACGAGAAGCGCTGGCCCGCGCGGCAACTCGCCGGTTGCATCGATCGCTGGAAGAACCGCGGCCTCAATCCCGGCGATCTCGATGCGGCGGAGAACGAGGCTTATGCCAATGGCCGCGGGCAGAAGTTCTATCAGCTCTACCAGGACCGCCTGAAGGCCGTGAACGCCTGCGATTTCGGCGATCTGCTGCTCCACATGCTGAACATCCTGCGCACCGACCGCGACGTGCTGGAGCAGTACCAGCAGCGCTTCAAATACGTGATGGTGGACGAGTATCAGGACACCAACCAGGTCCAGTACCTCTGGCTCCGCCTGATCGCGCAGGTCCGCAAGAACATCTGCGTGGTGGGTGACGACGACCAGTCGATCTACTCCTGGCGCGGCGCGGAAGTGGCCAATATCCTCAAGTTCGAGAAGGATTTCCCCGGCGCCAAGGTGATCCGGCTGGAGCAGAACTATCGCTCCACCCCGCAAATCCTCGCCGCCGCGTCGGGCCTGATCGGCGAAAATACCCAGCGCCTCGGCAAGACGCTGTGGACCGAGCGTCACGCGGGCGACAAGGTGCGCGTGATCGGCGTCTGGGACGCGCCCGAGGAAGCCCGCCGCGTGGGCGACGAAATCGAGCGGCTGGAACGCGAAGGCGCGCCGCTCGACCAGATCGCCATCCTCGTGCGTGCGCAGTACCAGACCCGCGAGTTCGAAGACCGCTTCATCTCGATCGGCATGAAGTACCGCATCGTCGGCGGTTTCCGCTTCTACGAGCGCGCCGAAATCCGCGACGCCCTTGCCTATTTGCGCGTCATCGCCCAGCCTGCCGACGACCTCGCCTTCGAGCGCATCTACAACGCCCCCAAGCGCGGCCTCGGCGCCAAGGCGCTGGAAGCGCTGCACACGCTCGCCCGACGCCGGGGCATTCCGCTCGCCATGGCCGCGATCGAGATCGCCGATACCGACGAACTGCCCGCCCGCGCGCGCAACACTTTCCTGGCCCTGATGCGCGACTTCGCGCGCTGGCGCGACCTCTCCGGCACCGAAAACCCCGCCGACCTCCTGCGCACCGTGCTCGACGAGAGCGGCTATACCGACGCGCTACAGGCCGAGAAGACGCCCGAGGCAAGCGGACGACTCGAAAACCTCGTCGAACTTGCCCGCGCCATGGAAGAATACGAGAGCCTTGGTGATTTCCTCGAACATGTCAGCCTCGTGATGGACAACGAGGCGGCCTCGGACGAGGAAAAGGTCACGATCATGACCATGCACGCCGCCAAGGGGCTGGAATTCGACAACGTGTTCCTGCCCGGCTGGGAAGAAGGCGTGTTCCCCTCGCAGCGGGCAATGGACGAAGGCGGGCTCGCCAGCCTGGAGGAAGAGCGCCGCCTTGCCTACGTCGCGATCACGCGGGCGCGGCGCAAGTGCACGATCCTCCATGCCGCCAACCGCCGCATCTACGGCCAGTGGACCAGTTCGATCCCCTCGCGCTTCATTGCCGAACTGCCGGATGATCATGTCGACAGCGAGACCACGCTCTCCGGTGGCGCCTCGCTCTGGCGGGCGCAGTGGAGCGAACACAACGATCCTTTCGCTGAAGTCGCCCGCGCCCAGCCCGCCCGCACGGTCACGCGCGGTCCCGGCTGGCAGCGCGCCGCCGCGCGGGAATTCGATGCCGCGCCGCGCAAGATCGCCGAATCGACTCGCAGCGCCGCCAGCTTCGCGGCCAAGCCGCGCACTGACGTCGCCATCGGCAGCCGCGTCTTCCACGAAAAGTTCGGCTACGGCAAAGTCACCGGACAGGAAGGCAACAAGCTGGAGATCGACTTCGAGCAGGCCGGAGCCAAGCGCGTGCTCGACAGCTTCGTGAAACCGGCCTGACGTCCCCAAAACGCCAAGACCCGCAACCTTTCGGCTGCGGGTCTTGCGATGTTTTCGGTGACTGACCGGGGACTGCAAGGCCCCCGAAGCGTGTGTCAGGCCAGCGCGGAAACGCTCAGGAACTCGGGGATCGGGCCGTTCCAGCCATCGTCCGCAGGCTCTTCCTCGCGGCGACGCGAACGATTGCCGTCGGCCCGACGCTCGCGGCGCTGCTCGTCGCCACGGCTTTCCCGGCGCGGCGCCCGCTCTTCGCGGAAGGCAGGACGTTCCTCGCGGACTTCCTGACGTTCCTCGCGCTGTGCGGAACGCTCTTCGCGAACCGGCGCACGCTCGCGCTTCTCGCGGCGTGGTTTTTCTTCGCGCGTACTGGGCTTTTCCTCGCGGGTGCGAGCCTTCGGTGCCTCGACCGCTTCGGCGGCGGGCATTTCGTAGACCGGAATTTTGCCGCCGGTCAGCTTCTCGACGTTGTCGATCGCTTCGGCATCTTCCGGCGACACGAACGTGAAGGCCCGGCCCGAAGCGCCGCCACGGCCGGTACGACCGATACGGTGCACGTAGTCGTCGGGGTGCCAGGGCGTGTCGAAGTTGAAGACATGGCTCACGCCCTTCACGTCGAGACCGCGCGCGGCGACGTCGGAGGCGACGAGAATGTTGACCGTGCCGTCCTTGAAGCGCTGGAGTTCGGCCAGACGTGCCGGCTGGTCCATGTCGCCGTGGATCTCGCCCGCGGCGAAACCGTGGCCCTTGAGGCTCTTGGCCAGTTCCCGCACGGTGGTCTTGCGGTTGGCGAAGATGATCGCGGTCGAAACGTTGTCATTGCGCAGCAGGTGGCGCAGCACTTCGCGCTTCTTGCGCGTCTGCACGGCAACCTTGTGCTGGACGATATTGGTGTTCGTCGATGCCGGACGGGCGACTTCGATATATTTGGGGTTCGACAGGAAGCGATCCGCCAGCTTCTTGATGACCGGCGGCATCGTCGCCGAGAACAGCAAGGTCTGCCGGTTGGTCGGCAGCTTCGAGCAGATCGTCTCGATGTCGGGGATGAAGCCCATGTCGAGCATGCGGTCCGCCTCGTCGATGACGAGCAGTTCGCAACCGGTCAGCATGATCTTGCCGCGCTCGAACAGGTCCATCAGGCGGCCGGGGGTGGCGATCAGGACGTCGACACCGGCGGACAGGGCCTTGAGCTGGTCGCCCATCTGCACGCCGCCGATCAGCAGCGCCATCTTGAGGTCGTGGTTCTTGCCGTACTTCTCGAAGTTCTCGGCAACCTGGGCGGCCAGCTCGCGCGTCGGCTCCAGGATGAGCGAGCGCGGCATCAGCGCGCGGCGGCGGCCGTGGGCGAGAATGTCGATCATGGGCAGCACGAAGCTGGCCGTCTTGCCGGTGCCGGTCTGGGCGATGCCGATCAGGTCCTTCATCATCAGGACCGGAGGAATGGCTTGCGCCTGGATCGGAGTCGGCTCGCTATAGCCCGCGGTTTCCACCGCTTGCAGCAATTCGTCGGAAAGGCCGAGATCGGCAAAGTTCATAGACAGACAGGTCTCGTTGGCAGGAGTCTTGCGAGAAATACGGGGTACTTCGAAAATGTCGCGGCGCGGCAGCGAGCCACGAATCAATCGATCCACGCGCATGCCAATCGTACACCTGCGCGCCGCCTATGCGGAAAATCCCGCAGAAGTCAAGGAAATCCGCGCAAGCATGGCGATTCGGCGTACAAACCGGCGTTATCTCTTTTCAGCGACCGGCCACCACCAACTGGCGGATCCGCGTCAGTTTGCAGGTCGTTCCGCTGCGCGACAGCAATTCGTCGCGATCGACGCAAAGCTGCCCGTCCGACGTGCGCGAGAGGAGGAAGCCCGAATAGAACGCCCCCGCCCGGCAGCCGCGCTCGAGATCCGCGCCCACTACGCGGCGATCGCGCATGAACAGCAGCAGGCGGCTCTGGCCATCGGGCTGAACTCCGGCGATGCCCGACATCGGCAGGCATTTGCCGATCTTGCGCTCAGAATAGCGCGGTGCATCGCCCCGCCCCGGCATGCCCATCAGCATGTCCGGCGGCGAAGGCATCTGCGCGCGCGGGGTGATGCGAATCGTCATGCGCTGCTCGATTCGCACCTGCCATGCACTGTCCGGCTCGACATGCTCGAAAGCCTCGGCGGCAAAAGGCCATGCGCTTGGCGAATCGGGCAGTTCGTCGGGCCAGACATAGCCCTGCTGCTCCGGCACCGCGGGCACCGTCGTCACTTCCCGGCGATCATCCTGCTTCGTGCGCGCGCCGCCCAAGCCAACTGCGGGCAGCAGCAGCGCAAAGGGATAGAGCAGGACGGAAGCGAGATTCATGAAAAGAAACGATCCCCGGATGCAGGTTCAGCTAGCCCACGATCACTTGGCGTTAAACCAAGAGCTTGAACCAGCGCTTAACTCGGCACAACGCACGTGGAAGGCGATATCCCGCAAACTGCTGGGATGAAACCCTTTCGCGCCTGTGTCATAGCGCTCTCATGACGACGAACAATGCCGACTTCCTCGCCGAAGCACTCGACCTCCTCGGTCCGCGCGGACTGACCACCGATGCCGACCTGTTGGCGCCTTGGCTCACCGACTGGCGCGGGCGCTATACTGGCAAGGCGCTTGCCCTCGCCTCGCCCGCCGATGTGCAGGAAGTGGCGGGACTGGTTCGGCTCTGCGCCCGTCATGGCGTGCCGATCGTCCCTCAAGGCGGCAACAGCGGCATGTCCGGGGGCGCCACCCCCGATGCCACCGGCTCAGCGGTGATCCTATCGCTGCGGCGGATGAACGCGATTCGCGCACTCGACACCGAAGCGCGGCAAGTCACTTGCGAGGCCGGCGTCGTGCTCCAGACCCTGCACGAAGCGGCCGAGGCGCAGGACTTGCGGTTCCCCCTGTCGCTAGGCGGCAAAGGGTCGGCGACGGTCGGCGGCCTGATCTCCACCAATGCCGGGGGCACCCAGGTCCTGCGCCACGGCTCGATGCGCGCGCTGGTGCTGGGGCTTGAGGCAGTTCTCGCCGACGGACAGATCTTCTCGATGCTGACCCCGCTCAAGAAGGACAATCGCGGGTTCGATCTCAAGCAATTGCTGATCGGTTCCGAAGGCACGATGGGCGTGGTCACTGCCGCGACCTTGCAACTCCAGCCCGCCGTGGCCGAGCGCGTGGTGATCTGGGCGGGCGTTCCCTCGCTCGGCACTGCGCGCAAACTGCTGCTCCACTGCGAGGTGGCGGCGGGCGAGGCACTGGAGGGCTTCGAAGTCCTGCCCCAGGCCTGCCTCGAAGCCGTTCTCGATCATCTGCCCGATGCCCGCGCACCGCTGGCCGAGGCTCATGCCTGGCACGTCCTGATCGAAGTCGTCGCCGACCGCTCTTCCGCCGCCACCTTGCGCGACCGCTGCGAGGCGATGATGGCCGATGCCTTCGAGGCGGAACTCTTGGAAGACGCGGCGATGTCATCCAGCGAAGCCCAGGCCGAGGCCATGTGGCTGATCCGCGAATCGATCTCCCCCGCCGAGCGCGCGCGCGGCCCGGCGGTCCAGCACGACATTTCGGTTCCCGTCGAGAAAATGCCGGATTTCGTGGAAACGACGATCCCGATGATCGAGGCGAAATGGCCCGGCACCGAGGCCATCGCCTTCGGCCATCTCGGCGACGGCAACGTACACTATCACGTCATCGCCCCCAGCGTGACCGACGGCCCGGCCTGGCAGGCAAACGAGGGCAAGACGATCAGCCGCTATGTCCACGATCTCGTCACCGAATGGGGCGGCTCGATTTCCGCCGAGCACGGCATCGGCCAGCTCAAGCGCGACGAACTGGCGCGGCTGGGCGATCCTGTGGCCCTTTCCATGCTTCGCGCGGTCAAGCAGGCGCTCGATCCGCAGGGCCTTTTCAACCCCGGAAAGCTCATCTGAACGGAAGGATTCGCGCGCGTCGGGAAGGCCACCGCTTAAACTGGCGCCCGACTCGCCCAATATCCCCGTTTCAGCGGGTCAGCGCGCTTGCGCGGGCCCCGTCCAGCTTCTAAAGCGTCGCCTTCAAAATTTCCATGTCTTGCGGAGAGTAACGCAATGGCCACCGCGCCGCAGAATCCTGCCCTGCCCCTGTTCTACAAGGACCTCGTGCCGCTCAACTCGCAGCAGCACGCCACCTGGAAGACCCGCTCCACCGACAAGGCGACCTGGCTCGTCGGCGTGAACTCGATTCCGCTGACCGTCGAGGAATTCCCGCAGGCCCAGCGTAACTTCCCGATCATCTTCACCGCGGGCGAAAACCCGGTGCCGCTGATCCTGATGGGCATGAACGAAGGCGTGAACGTCTACGTCGATGAAGACGGCACCGTGAACACGCCGGTCTACATCCCGGCTTATGCGCGCCGCTATCCCTTCATGCTGGCCCGCCTGCGTCCGGATGCCGAAGAGCTGTCGCTCTGCGTCGACCCGACCAGCGATCTCGTTGGCGAAGGCGAAGATGGCGAGGCGCTGTTCACCGATGCCGATCCGGCCGAGCCGACCGACACCACCAAGAACATGCTCCAGTTCTGCGAGAACTTCGAGATCGCCGGCACCAAGACCGCGAACTTCATGGCGGAACTGGCCAAGCACAACCTGCTGATGGACGGCGAGTTGAACATCGATATCGGCACCGGCCAGCCCTTCACTTATCGCGGCTTCCAGATGGTCGACGAGACCAAGCTGCGCGAAGTGCGCGGCGACGTGCTGCGCCAGTGGAACCAGAACGGCATGCTGCCGCTGATCTACGCCCACCTCTTCTCGCTCGATCTCGTGCGTGAAATCTTCGGCCGCCAGGTTTCGCAGGGCAAGGGCCCGCAGGTTCTCCCGGCCGCCTGATGGAATAAGGCAGGCGACATGCCCGGCACGGGGATTTATGACAATTTTGTCACACCCCCGCGCCATTATGCGACGCTCCTCAAACACGCGCTTGCAAAAGATATGTCGCCTACTTCATTCTAGGGGTTGAATGTGCCATCAGGCTTGCTATGTTAGGGCTACCTGATCGGCGCTACCCTCATGGCCCGGTCAGGCTGGTGCACATCGTGCACCTCCTCCCTGAACCTTGGCCACCTCGCGCATCGCGCGAGGTGGTTTTTTAATGCCCACCGCACAGGCAGGCATTCCCCACGATATCAGTATATTCGAGGCAGCCGCAGGACGCTTTGGCATCCTGCACCACGGCTATTCCGCCGCCTGCGCCCAGCGCCTGCCGCCCGGTCCCTGCGCCAGTTCGCAGACGGTAGCTGCCAGTCGCCGAACCAGACCCGACACCAGATCGATCATCGGCTCCATGCCTGCCCCCGGCTCCAAAAGCTGCGAATCGAGATAGCAGCTGCGGTCGATTTCCAGTTGCATGGCATGGATCGATTCGCCGGGCGCACCGTGTCGGTCCAGCACGTAGCCTCCCGCATAAGGGCGATTGTGCGCCGCCTCCCAGCCCTCAGCCGCGAAGTGCGAGAAGGCCGTGCCGACAAGACTGCCGTGGCAACTTGCCCCGAACCGGTCCCCGACCACGAAACGGGCAGGCTCGGTCCCGAGGCGCGGCACGAGCGGCGGCATCGAATGGAGATCGAGCAGCAGCGCCGCCCCCCACCGATCGCACAGTCCGGCCAGCGCGCGGGACAGGGCCGCATGATAAGGCTCGTGCACGAGATCGACACGCGCCCGAAGGTCGGCTTCTTCAAGCCGCCCTCGCCAGATCTCGCCAAAACCGGAAAGACGGCGCGGAATGAGGCCCAGGCCGCTCCTTACACGGCGACTGGGCAGCGACCGCCGCCCCTCGGCGGGCGAAGTCCGTTTTACCATCTCCCAGTCGATATCGTCGGGCGCGCGGTTGAGGTCTATCATCGCCCGCGGCGCCTGGGCGAGCAGCAAGGGCGCACCGGTCGCCTTCGCCACCCCTCGGGCAACCCGGTCGACGAAGCGGTCCTCCAGCCTGACACAGACCGCACCGGGCTTGCGCATTCCCTCCAGCAACCGCGCAGGATAAGCCCTGCCTGCATGAGGCACCGCAATCAGCACGGGTATGGCGGAAGGCTCCTGCCCGGACAGAACGAAGGCAGGAATGCCGGGAGCATCGGGAATATGCCCGCCGGAACCTTGTTGCGAATCATTATCGCCCGAAGGATCGATCATGTCTTCAAGCTGGCCCTTTCGCCTGCACCTGTCAAAGCGTCCCGTTCCCGGTCAGGTAAACATTCCGAACAAGAATTTTAACCGGACAAGGTATATGTCTTGGCTCATAGGAGCGCCCGTACCAGCGTACGACACGCCAACAACGAATTTGGACATGAAAACGCGATGATCCGCATCCTGCTTGCCGAAGACGACCAGGCCATGCGCACCTATCTGGCCCGCGCCCTGGAGAACGCCGGCTATGAGGTGCTGGCGGTAGACCGGGGAACCGAAGCCCTGCCCTATCTCCAGAACGAACATTTCGACCTCCTGCTCTCGGATATCGTCATGCCCGAGATGGATGGAATCGAGCTTGCGCAGCGCTGCGCCGAAATTTCCCCGATGACGAAAGTGATGTTCATCACCGGTTTCGCGGCCGTATCGCTGCGCGCGGGACGCGAAGCGCCGCATGCCAAGGTGCTTTCCAAACCCTTCCATCTGCGTGATATCGTTATGGAAGTTCAGCGCCTCTTCGGCCTTTCCGAGCATGTACGGCTGTAAATCCAGCTATCCACAGGACTACCCACAGGCTCGTGAAACTTTTTTGAAAAAACCGGTTGCCAAGCTCCGGCCTCACCGTTAGAGGCCCACTCCACCGAGCGGCACTACGGAGCCGCAACGGACTGACCGAATGGTGCGGGCGTATAGCTCAGTGGTAGAGCACTATGTTGACATCGTAGGGGTCGCAAGTTCAATCCTTGCTACGCCCACCATTCGAAAGAGCCCCGCAAGTCTTTGACTTAGCGGGGTTTTCTTTTTTCGACCGCCGCGATTTTCCGTCGCCGGCCCGGCCTGGCCAAATCCATGCAAGCGACGCAACTCCGCCACCGCGCAAAGCGGGCGGGACGTCCCTGTCTCGCCTTGCCAGCCGCACCACGCCTGCCTAAGAGACCCCCAATTCTCATCTCCAGGGGAGTTTTCCGGAATGGCAAAAATCAAGGTCAAGAATCCCATCGTCGAGATGGACGGCGATGAAATGACGCGGATCATCTGGGAATGGATCCGTGAACGGCTGATCCTCCCCTACCTCGACATCGATCTGAAGTACTACGACCTCTCGGTCCAGAAGCGCGACGAGACGGGCGACCAGATCACCATCGACGCCGCCAACGCGACCAAGGAACATGGCGTCGCCGTCAAGTGCGCGACGATCACCCCCGACGAAGCCCGCGTCACCGAATTCGACCTCAAGAAGATGTGGAAGTCGCCCAACGGCACGATCCGCAACATCCTCGGCGGCGTCGTCTTCCGCGAGCCCATCGTGATCTCGAACGTGCCCCGCCTGGTTCCGGGCTGGACCGACCCGATCGTCGTCGGCCGTCACGCTTTCGGCGACCAGTACAAGGCCACCGACACCCTGATCCCCGGCCCCGGCAAGCTGCGCCTGGTGTGGGACGGCGAGAGCGGCGAGAAGATCGACCTCGATGTGTTCGACTTCCCGGCTCCGGGCGTCGCCATGGCGATGTACAACCTCGACGAATCGATCCGCGACTTCGCGCGCGCCTCGTTCAACTACGGCCTCAACCTCGGCTGGCCGGTGTACCTCTCGACCAAGAACACCATCCTCAAGGCCTATGACGGCCGCTTCAAGGACCTGTTCCAGGAAGTGTTCGACACCGAAGGCTTCAAGGAAAAGTTCGCCGAAGCCAAGATCGTCTACGAACACCGCCTGATCGACGACATGGTCGCCTCGGCGCTCAAGTGGTCGGGCAAGTTCGTCTGGGCTTGCAAGAACTACGACGGCGACGTCCAGTCGGACACCGTTGCACAGGGCTTCGGCTCGCTCGGCCTGATGACCTCGGTCCTGCTCTCGCCCGACGGCAAGACCGTCGAAGCGGAAGCCGCCCACGGCACCGTGACCCGTCACTACCGCCAGCACCAGCAGGGCAAGGCGACCTCGACCAACCCGATCGCCTCGATCTTCGCCTGGACGCGCGGCATCGCCTATCGCGGCAAGTTCGACGAGACCCCGGAAGTGGTGAAGTTCGCCGAGACGCTGGAGCAGGTCTGCATCGAAACCGTCGAAAGCGGCAAGATGACCAAGGATCTCGCGCTGCTGATCGGTCCGGACCAGAACTGGATGACCACCGAGCAGTTCTTCGAGGCCATCGTGCAGAACCTCGAAGCCAAGATGGCGAACTGGGGCTGAGCCTTTCGCTTTCGAACCCCGGGTCTTCGGACCTGGGGTACAAAAAACCCTCCGCCTTCGCAGGCGGAGGGTTTTTTCTTGTCCTGCCTAGGCGGCCCCGCCCGGCGGAACGCTGCTTATTCGAAAGGCTCTTCGCCTTCGAGCTTCGTGCGGTGCATCATCCGGCCGCAAGTCGGGTCATAAGCTTCCGCGCGGTGCATCGTGCCGGTATTGTCCCACATGACGAGATCGCCGACTTCCCATTCGTGGCTGTAGGTGAACCCTTCCCCCGTCGCCCATTCGCGCAGGCCGTGGATGATCATCGCGCTTTCCAGGGCGGACTTGCCGACCACCTGGGCCGAAGTGCAACCGATCACCAGACTCTTGCGCCCGGACTTGTGCTTCCACACCAGCGGCAGTTCCTGCTCGCCGATCTGGGAATAGCCCTGCAACTTGGCCAGGCTCGGTTCCGGCTCGTAATAGAAGAGGCTGGCCCAGGGGCCGTGAACCACGCGATACTGCTCGTACTCGGCCTGCTTGTCGGCCGGAAGCTCCTCGAAAGCCGCATAGGTATTGGCGAAACCGGTATTGCCGGTGCCACGCGGGCTCGGCACCCGGCAGGACACCAACGAAGCCAGGATCGGCACGTCGTTGCGGGTGCCGTCGATATGCCAGTAGAGCGAGCCCTTGAGGTACTCGGCGCTCATCGGGTTTTCCTTGGCGTCGAGCGTGATCTTGGAGATCACTTCCTCGCCGCCCTTGCGCTCGGGCGCGAATGTCCCGAGCGTCTTGGTGAAGGCGACCTGCTCTTCGTCCGTGAAGTTCACCTGCGGGAACACCAGCACCCCGCGCGCTTCCAGCAGCTCGCGGATTTCCGTCGCGATCGCTCCGGCCAGCAGTTCCTCTTTCGTGTTGAGGACGCGGCTGCCGATCTTCGGCTTGATCTCTTCGGCCTTCAGCCTGGTCTGGGTCTCGACCGACATCTCTCGAACTCTCCCGTTAGCTTCGGCCGCTAGGTGGGCGGCTCAAGGGAAGTTCGATACCATGAACTGAACACCTGTTCAAAGACGTGCGAGCTTGCCGCTGCGATCAATCGCTGTTGCGGAGTCGGGAATGCCTGAAATCAGGATTGAAGACGATCGAGCCACCCTTCGACGAGGGCGCGCGCCTGCTCGTGCCCGGTGTCGACCCCCAGCCCTTCTTCCATGACGATGCAGCGGCCGATGCCGGCCAGGACCACGGCGAGCCCTGCCGGATCGAAGCCTTCCACCGCCTTCATGCGATCGCCCACCAGATGTTCGAGAATCTCGACCTGCCGTTTGCGCATGGCGACGCTGTGCTCGGCCATTTTCTCGCGAACGGCCGGGCGATGGTTGGCCAGCGCCATGAATTCCAGCGACATCGCCGTGCGGCTGGTATCGACGAAGAAGCCCCAGAGCGCCCGCACGGGATCGGGCGAGGCCAAGGCTTCCTCGATCATCTGGTCGCTGTCCGCCGCGCCCTGCCGGCACACTTCGAGGAGAAGATCGTCGGTGGTCGGGAAATAGTAGTGGACCAGCGAAGGCTTGAGGCCAGCGCGTGCCGCCACGCGCCGCGTGCTGGCCGCCGCGTAACCCTCGTCCCGGATCAATTCGACTGTCGCCTCGACGATGCGCGCCCGCGTCGCGGATGTCTCGGCCCCTATCCTGCGCGCTGCGCCTGCCATCGGATCTCCTTTTCGCGCGCCTGCCTAGGGCTTGGCGCATCCAAGATCAACCAAGCCGGCTCGACTTGCATTTTGTTCTCTTTTTGTTCATATGAGTCGCATGCCAGTCCATCCTCAAATCCACAAGGGAAGAGGCGCCGTCAGCGGCCAGGCGAGCCGGCGCTTCAATCTCCCCCAGCGGGAGGCGGACGGCGACTGGCTAGACGCGATGGAGGATATCGACGGCCCCGCCCGCCATCCCGCCACCACCGTGACCGAGGAGCACCCACGCTCCATCCTGTCCTTCAACAAGTCTCCCGACATTCCCTTCGACCGCTCGATCAACGCCTATCGCGGCTGCGAGCACGGCTGCATCTATTGTTTCGCGCGGCCAACCCA
This sequence comes from Novosphingobium sp., assembly GCF_036820275.1. Taxonomy (GTDB): domain Bacteria; phylum Pseudomonadota; class Alphaproteobacteria; order Sphingomonadales; family Sphingomonadaceae; genus Novosphingobium. The sequence continues at coordinate 28,199 of NZ_DAISLT010000015.1, read as the reverse complement.
TGCCTATCACGACCTCTCCCCCGGTCTCGATTTCGAAACCAAGCTATTCGCCAAACCCGATGCGGCGCGGTTGCTGCGCGAGGCGCTGGCGAAAACCAGCTACCGCCCGGCCCCGATCGCCATGGGCACGAACACCGATCCCTACCAGCCGATCGAAGGGCGCTATCGGATCACCCGCAGCATTCTGGAACTCTGCCTGGAAGCGCGCCACCCGGTCACGATCACCACCAAGTCCGACCGCGTCTTGCAGGACCTCGACCTGATCGCCGCAATGGCCCGGCTGAACCTCATATCCGTGGCCATCTCGGTGACCAGCATGGACGCCCGGCTCTCGCGCCTGCTGGAACCGCGCGCGGCCGCGCCCGCCAAGCGGATCGCGGCGCTCGGCAAGCTGGCGGCGGCGGGCGTTCCGGCCCACGTCTCGATCGCGCCGGTCATCCCCTCTATCACCGACCCGTTCCTGGAGGATATCCTCGCCGCCTCACGCGAGCAGGGCATCCATCATGCGACCTGGATCATGATCCGCCTGCCCCATGAAGTCGCGCCGCTGTTCCGCGAATGGCTGGACGCCCACTTCCCCGACCGCGCGGGCAAAGTCATGGCGACGATCCAGTCGATGCGCGGCGGCAAGGACAACGATCCGGCATTTTTCACCCGGATGCGCCCGCAAGGCGTCTGGGCGGACCTGTTCCGGCACCGCTTCAAGATCGCCATGAAGCGCATGGGATTCGCGAGGCCCGCGCATATCCTCGATTGCTCCGGTTTCCGCCGACCGTCGCTGGACGGTCAACTCTCGCTGTTATAGCCTGCCGCTTCCATTCCCGGAGACAGACGGCATGTACCTGGCAACGCTCGCTCTTTTTGCTGATGCTGTAGTGTCCAGCATCTCCCCTCCGTCCAGCCGACCCCCCGCCGAACCGGCGTTCAGGCTCTCCTGCGACAGGGGCTGCCTCTCGCCGATCGAAGCCGTGACATATGCTTCCTACCTTGGCGACAAGGCCGGAGTCGCGGGCATGTTCGACATGCCGGTCGCCGAAGTGGGGCAGCAGAACGGCCTGTTCTACCTGAATTCCGAAGCCGATTATCGCGACCGCAATTGCCTGACGGTAGCCCTGACGCCGGCGGCGATGCTGCAACTCGTCGGCACCAGCGATCTCGACCGGGTCCGCAAGCGCCTGCGGGGGCATCGCGTGATCGTGCGCGGCGTGGCGCAGCGCCAGCGGATCGATTTCACCAGCGACGGGAAACCATCAGGCAAATTCTACTATCAGGTCCATGTCCGGGTCGGCACGGCCAGCCAGATCCGCGTGACGACCTGAGCGGCCTACCGGCCAGAAACCTAACGCCAACTGGGACGTTTCCCTGCCCAACGATAAGAACTGGACAGGAAACCTCATGGCCGATGACCCCGTAAACGTAGAGCGCGCGCCCGAGGCGCCCACGACGACCACCACGATCATCCGTGAGCGCGGCTCCGGCGGGGCGACGGGCATCGTAATGGCCTTGATCCTGCTGATCCTGGTGGCAGGCGGAATCTACCTGTTCAGTCAGGGCACGAAGAGCGAGACCGCAAAGGACGACGCGATTTCCGAAGCTGCCAACCGTGTCGGCAATGCGGCCGACAAGGCAGGCGACGCCGCGCAGAACGCCGCCGACAACCTCAACAAGAACGAAAACAACTGAGCCTGACCGGCGGACCGGATCAGGCCGCGCGGCGAAGCCCTTCAGGGCCGCGCCGCGCGATCAGAGAAACATTGGATAGCCCCGCCACGCTGGCCAGATGCTCCGCGAAATCGCCGTCCAGCGCGAAGTCCCGGCCCAGCCGAACCTTCTGCTTGCGCCCTTCGCCCAGATCGAGCGTCGCCACCACTTCACCGCAGCCCGGCGCGCCCGGACGCATCAGCATCGCCAGTTCCTGAACCGCCTCGACCCGGTCGATATCGAGCGTCAGCAGCATGCGCGCATCGGCCTTCACTTCGTTCAGCGGCCTGGCCCCGCGCACCGTCACGCGGGGCGGCTCGTCGGGGCTGGGGCTGTCCAGCTCGACGTTGAGAAGAATGCAGGCGTCTTCCTTCGACCACCGCACGAAGTTCTCGACCAGGCTCTCCTCGAAGCAGGAAGCCGAGAAGTTGCCCGACTGGTCGGAAAAGTCGGCCATGACGAAGTCCTTGCCGCGCTTCGTTTTCCGCTTCTGCACATTCTCGACCATGGCCGCCATGACCGCGCCGGTCCGACCGGCGCCGCCGCCGGTCATGAGACTGGAATACGTCCGCGCGCCGTTGGCCGATGCCACTGCGCGATATTGCTCGACCGGATGGGCCGCGAAGTAGAAGCCGAAAGTCTCGCGCTCCTTGGCCATCTGGTCGGTGCGGTTCCAGGGATCCGCCTCGACAAGGCGCAGACCCTGCTCGACATGATCGTCACCGCCGAACAGGCTGTTCTGGTCGGAATTGCGCTCACGCGAGGAACGATCGGCCTCGGCCAGCAAAGTGTCGGCATTGGCAAGGACTTTGGCGCGGTTCGGCTCCAGAGCGTCGAAACCGCCCGCCGCAGCGAGGCTTTCGAGCTGGCGGCGGTTCATCGACCCGGCCGGGGCGCGGCGGAACACGTCGTCGAGGCTGACGAACTTGCCGTTCGCCTCGCGCTCGGCGACGAGCGCCTCCATCGCCTTTTCGCCGACGTTACGGATACCCGCCAGCGCATAGCGCACGGCATGGCTGTCCGGCGTTTCCTCCACGCAGAACTCGGCTTCCGACATGTTGATGTCCGGCGCGGCAAGCTGGATGCCGTTGCGGCGGGCATCGTCCACGAAGATCGCCAGCTTTTCCGACTGGTGCATGTCGAAGCACATCGAGGCGGCGTAGAATTCGTGCGGATAGTGGGCCTTGAACCAGGCCGTGTGATAGGCCAGCAGCGCGTAGGCGGCAGCGTGCGACTTGTTGAAGCCGTAGCCCGCGAACTTGTCGATCAAGTCGAACAGTTCGTTGGCCTTGGCCGCATCGATGCCCGAAACGTCCTTGCAGCCGTCGACGAAGCGCTGGCGCTGCTTGTCCATTTCCGCCTGGACCTTCTTGCCCATGGCGCGGCGCAGAAGGTCTGCGTCGCCCAGCGAGTAGCCTGCCAGGATCTGCGCGGCCTGCATGACCTGTTCCTGGTAGACGAAGATCCCGTAAGTCTCGCTCAGGATTCCCGAGAGCTTCTCGTGCGGATACTCGATCGATTCCAGCCCGTTCTTGCGGCGACCGAACAGCGGAATGTTGTCCATCGGGCCGGGGCGATAGAGCGAGACGAGCGCGATGATGTCGCCGAAGTTGGTCGGCTTCACCGCCGCCAGCGTGCGGCGCATGCCTTCCGATTCGAGCTGGAACACGCCGACCGTGTCGCCGCGCTTGAGCAACTCGTAGACCGCCGTATCGTCCCATGCGAGGGTCGAGAGGTTGATCGAGATGCCGCGGCGTTCCAGGAGGTCGCAGGCCTTCTTCAGCACCGACAGCGTCTTGAGGCCGAGGAAGTCGAACTTGACGAGACCGGTGTCTTCCACCGACTTCATGTCGAACTGCGTCACCGGCATGTCGGAGCGCGGATCGCGGTAGAGCGGCACCAGCTGCGCCAGCGGACGGTCGCCAATGACCACGCCCGCCGCGTGGGTGGACGAGTTGCGCGGCAGGCCTTCCAGCTGCACGGCCAGATCGACGAGGCGCTTCACTTCGTGGTCGACGTCGTATTCGCGGCGGAATTCGGCGACCGGCGGATCCTTGGTCACGCCGTGCTGCTTGCGGCCGTGGAGGGCTTCGGTCAGCGTCCAGGGATCGGTCGGATGGTTGGGCACCATCTTGCAGAGGCTGTCGACCCGGCCATAGCTCATCTGGAGGATGCGCCCGCAGTCGCGCAGCACCGCGCGGGCCTTCATCTTTCCGAAGGTGATGATCTGGGCGACGTGGTCGTGCCCGTACTTGCTCTGGACGTAGCGGATCACTTCGCCGCGACGGGTTTCGCAGAAGTCGATGTCGAAGTCCGGCATCGAGACGCGTTCCGGGTTGAGGAAGCGTTCGAACAGCAGGCCCAGTTTGAGCGGATCGAGGTCGGTCACCGTCAGCGCCCAGGCGACCAGCGAACCTGCGCCCGAGCCACGGCCCGGTCCGACCGGAATGTCGTTGTCCTTGGCCCACTTGATGAAGTCGGCAACGATCAGGAAGTAGCCGGGGAAGCCCATGCCGACGATGATCTGCACCTCGAAATCGAGGCGCTTGGCATAATCGAGGAAATCCTCGGTAACGCCGCGTTCGGCCAGCTCCCTGTAGGCGGCCTCGCGCTCCTCGCCCTGGAGGGCCATGGCGGCATCGAGTTCTTCCTCGGTGACGTCCGGCCAGTAGGGCGCCAGCCGTTGGGCCAGACCCGCGCGCGAATTGTCCGCCAGCATCCGCGCTTCGCCTTCGAGGTCACCGGCGAGGCTGGGCAGCAGCGGCTTGCGGCGCGGCGGCATATAGGCGCAGCGCTGCGCGACCACGAGCGTATTGGCCAGTGCCTCGGGCAAGTCCGCGAACATTTCCTGCATCGTCTCGACCGGCTTGACCCAGCGCTCCGGCGAGGAACGCGGGCGGTCGGCCGCATCGACCTGGGTCGAATTGGCGATGCAGAGCATGGCGTCATGCGCGGCGTGGAACTTCGCTTCGGCATATTGCGCGGGGTTGGTGCCGACGAGCGGGATATCCCGCGCATAGGCGAGCGCGATCAGGTCCTCTTCGCTGCCGTCCTCGGCCTCGTCGCCGGTGCGCGCGATCTCAATGTAGAGGCGGTTGCCGAACAGCGCCTGCAGGCTGTCGCAATAGCTTTCGGCGGCCTCCACCCGGTCCGCTGCGTAGAGCCGGGCGAGTGCGCCCTCGCCGCCGCCGGTCAGGCAGATCAGGCCGTCGGTATGGCCGCGCAGGTCATCCAGTTCGACATGGGCTTCGAGATGAAGCGGGCGGTCGAGGTGCGCTCGGCTGACGAGATCGCACAAGTTGAGCCAGCCCGCCTCGTTCTGGGCGAAGAGCGCCAGCCAGTCGATCGGGCGGTCCTGCCCCTGCTTCACGGCGCCGGGACGGGCAACCGCGAGGAAGGTGCCGACGATCGGCTGCACCCCGGCGCCCTTGCAGGCCTGGGCATATGTCGGCGCGCCGTAAAGACCGTTGCGGTCGCAGATTGCGGCGGCGGGGAAGTTTCGCTCCTTGGCGAGCTTGGCTGCGGCCTTGGGGTCGATCGCGCCGTCCAGCATCGTGAAACTGGAGAAGATGCGGAGCGGTACGAAAGGTGCGTGGGCCATCGGCGGAATTTAGGCATTGCCCCCACCCCCGATCAAGGCGGGTCTGGGGATAAGGCGGGGGATAGGGCGAACGACATCTCCAAAATGGCGCAGATTGAGCTTGCCGGAACGCAGCCACGCGCTCTCCAAAGAGCGCCTTGAAAACGACGGGAAATCGGCTCATGGTCGCGCATGTTCCTGTCCTTGCCGGACATTCCGCTTCCGGCTTCTTCAAGAACCCTTGAGGATTCATGCACATGCCGCGCCGGTTCCGGCGCTTAACGTCTTTCGTCCAAGCGGCAGTTCTGGAGACGCGTGAATGAAGTTCGCCTATCTCGCTTTCGTCCCTCTCCTGCTGGCACCCGAAGGCATCCTGCCTTTGGAGTTCGCGGCCATGGCACAGCAAAACCGGCCCGATGGGTCGCACGGCCAGAGCGCGAGACCGCCCGGTGGTGGAGGTAGCGGCGGAGCCAATCGTCCCGGTCAGCCCGGTGGCGGAAGGCCGACCAATCCGGGTGCGGGCAGCAACAGGCCGCAACCCGCTCCGCAGCCGGTTCCCCAGCCGCAACCCACCCGGCCCGGCGGCAACCACGGCCAGCCGGGCCGCCCCGGCGCAGGCAATGACCACCGGCCTCCGCAAGGCGGATACCGCCCCGGTCAGCCGGGAGCGAACCGCGCGGGCCGACCGGGCACCTTCCGGCCGATGCGCGCGCCGGCGTACCGATATCCGCGCGGCTACACATATCGCCGCTGGTCGATCAATATGATGCTGCCGGCGATCTTCCTGTCGTCATCCTACCTGTTCCAGGATTACGGCATGATCGGCGTCGGCCCGCCGCCCGCGGGTTACTATTGGGTCCGTTACGGCCCCGATCTCCTGCTGGTGAATCGCCGGAGTCGCCGCGTCGTCGACGTGATCTACGGCGCATTCTACTGAGCGTGGGAGGCGCTGCCCTTCAGAGCAGCGCCTCGACGTCCTTCTCCAGGCGTTCCGGCTTGTCTGTCGGAGCGTAACGGCGCACGACCTTGCCGTCGCGGCCGATCAGGAACTTGGTGAAGTTCCACTTGATCGACTTGCTGCCGAGCAGGCCAGGCGCCTCGCGCTTGAGCCAGGTCCAGAGCGGCGCGGCATGGTCGCCGTTCACATCGATCTTGCCCATGAGCGGGAACGAGAGCCCGAAATTCACCTCGCAGAACGACGCGATCTCATCGGCCGAACCGGGCTCCTGCGCTCCGAACTGATTGCAGGGGAAGGCGATCACCTCGAAGCCCCGGTCGCGGTACTTGCGCCAGAGTTCCTCCAGCCCGGCATATTGCGGGGTGAAGCCGCACTTGCTGGCCGTATTGACCACCAGCAAGACCTTGCCGAGCCGGTCGGCGAGACTCACCGCCTCGCCGCCGGGCAGTTGCGCTTCGAAATCCGCGATCGTGCGCGGTTCAGCCGGTGACGCCATGAGGGAAATCCGTCCTTCGATAAAGACGGCGTATCTCCCCGATTTCCAGCAGCCTGTCACCGTCCTTCTGAACGGAATAATTGTCCTGGTCCGCTTCGGGCAAATGCATGACGTAGCGGATCAGATTGGCCACGGTATCTCTGCGGATAGCCTTGAATACGTTGAATACACCCCCACCGTCGGCCGTCTTGTGCAGTTCTGCACTGTCGTTCCAGCCGGTGCCTTCGCCCGCCGGATGGCCTTGGATGGTAGTGGGAAAGTCGCTCATAAAACGCTCCTTTCGCGCGTCTTGCCTCGATAGCTAAAACGCTTAGACCATCAACGATGTTCCCCCGATGAACGTCAGGCGAGGAACGTCAGGTCAGCACCCCGTCATGCAGTCTTACCACGCGGTCCATCGCCGCAGCCAGACGCTCGTTGTGGGTAGCCACAAGCGCGGCGCTGCCCTGCCCGCGCACCAGTTCGAGGAACTGGGCGAAGACCTTGTCGGCGGTTTTCTCGTCGAGATTGCCGGTGGGTTCGTCGGCCAGAACCAGCCGCGGCTTGTTAGCCAGCGCACGGGCAACGGCCACGCGCTGCTGTTCGCCGCCGGAGAGCTTGCTCGGGCGATGGTCCAGCCGCTGGCCGAGGCCGAGCGCGCCCAGCAGTTCCGTGGCCCGCGTCTCGCATTCCTCGCGCGACTTGCCGGTGATGAGCTGCGGCAGGACCACGTTCTCGATCGCGTTGAAGTCGGGCAGGAGATGGTGGAACTGGTAGACGAAGCCGATGTGATCGCGACGCACCGCGGCGCGGCGGTCCTTGCCGAGCTTCGAGGCATCGATCCCCGCAATCTCGATCCGGCCGCCGAAGCCGCCTTCGAGAAGGCCGATGGCCTGGAGCATCGTCGATTTGCCCGAACCCGAAGGCCCCAGCAGCGCAACGATCTCTCCGGGCTGGACGTTGAGATCGACGCCGCGCAGCACATCGATGCGGACACCGCCCTGCTCGAAACTGCGGGTCAACTTGTCGAGGCGAACGACGGGATCACTCATAACGCAGTACCTGCACGGGATCGGTGCTCGCCGCCTTGAAGGCGGGGTAGAGCGTGGCGAGGAAGCTGAAGATCAGGGCCATCACGCAGATCACCGCGATCTCCACCGGATCGGGCCGCGAGGGCAGCTCGGTCAGGAAGCGGATCGAGGGATCCCAGAGGTTCTGGCCGGTCACGATCTCCACGAAATGGACGATGGGCTGGCGGAAATAGAGGAACACCATGCCCAGCAACACACCGGCCACCGTGCCTAGCGCGCCGATGCAGAAGCCGGTCGTCACGAAGACCTTGAGCAGCGAGCGCCGGGTCGCGCCCATCGTGCGCAGGATCGCGATGTCGCGCGTCTTGGCGCGCACCAGCATGATCAGCGAGGACAGGATGTTGAACACAGCCACCAGCACGATGATCGAGAGCACCACGAACATCGCCACGCGCTCGACCGCCAGCGCCTCGAACAGCGAGGCATTGATGGTCTTCCAGTCGGTGACGATCGCCCGGCCCTTGAGCTGGCGTTCGAGAGGCGCGAGGATTTCGCCGACCTTGTCGGGGTTGTTGGTGGTCACTTCGATCATGCCGATGGCGTCGCCGGACAGCATGAGCGTCTGTGCATTCTGTAACGGCATGACCACATAGGCCTTGTCGTAGTCGTAGATGCCGATCTCGAAGATGGCGGCGACGCGATAGGCGATCTGGCGCGGCACCGTGCCGAAGGGCGTCGAGCGTCCGAGCGGATTGATGACGGTGATCGTGTCGCCCACTTGCGCGCCAAGGTTCTGCGCGAGCTGGGAGCCGATCGCGACATTGTCGCTGCCCGCGGCAAGTTCGGCGAGGTTCCCCGCCTTGACCTTGTCGTTGAGGCGGGCCAGATCTTCGCGGGTGTTGCCGCGCACGAGAATGCCTTCGACCCGGCCATTGAAGGTGGTCATCAGCGGCTGGTCGATCAGCGGCGAGGCGCGGGTGACGCCGGGCGTCGCGCGAACGTCCTTCAGCACACCCTGCCAGTCGTCGAGCCGACCGCCGTAAGCCTGGATGATCGCATGGCCGTTGAGCCCGACGATCTTGTCGAACAGTTCGGCGCGGAAGCCGTTCATCACGCTCATGACGATCACCAGCGCGGCGACGCCCAGCATGACCGCCGCCAGGCTGATGCCGGCGACGAGGGCAATGAAGCGCTCGCCCTTTCCGGGCAGCATGTAGCGCTTGGCGATGGTCCATTCGAAAGGGGATAGGATCAAGCGACGGGTCCGTCTGAGATCGGGCAGATAAGCCCGGCATTAAGCACATGTCGGAAAGCTGGCAAGCTGATGGGATATCACGCGTGTCGGCAGGATGAACGGGAGTGCATCCGGAATGGACGCATAAAGAAGCAGCACAAACGCTCAGCGTGCGATTCGGCTCCTTCGCATCGTCATCAGGCCGTCATCGAGGGCGCTCAAAGCCGCCGTCCTCACGGACTCACGGGCGTTTCGCTGCTGGGCCTTGCATTTGAAGCCAACTCGCTCCAAATGCGCGGGCGATTTGGCGCGACGGCAGCCCGGACGACATCCATGAACATGACACATCCCTTTCGAGACGCCGACGGGGACAAGCTGCGCGAAGAGTGCGGCGTTTTCGGCGTAATCGGCTCCAAGGACGCAGCGAACATCGCCGCGGCCGGGCTTCATTCCCTTCAGCATCGCGGCCAGGAGGCCGTGGGCATCACCAGCTTCAGCGGCGAGGAGTTCCACTCCCATCGCGGCCTCGGCCATGTGGCGCAGGTGTTCTCCCAGCGAGAGCTGGACACCCTGCCAGGCACCATGGCTTCGGGCCACGTCCGCTACGCGACGACCGGCGGATCGGGGCTGCGCAACGTGCAGCCGCTCTTCGCGGACCTTGCCGCGGGCGGCTTCTCGATCGCCCATAACGGCAACATTTCCAACGCGATGACGCTGAAGCGCGATCTGGTTTCGAAGGGTTCGATCTTCCAGTCGACCTCCGACACCGAGGTGATCATCCACCTTGTCGCGACCAGCCGCTACCCCACGCTGCTCGACCGTTTCGTCGACGCGCTGCGCATGGTGGAAGGCGCCTACTCGCTGATCTGCATGACGGCCGAGGGCATGATCGCCTGCCGCGATCCGCTGGGCATCCGCCCGCTGGTCATGGGCCGCATCGGCGACGCCACCGTCTTCGCCTCGGAAACCGTGGCTTTCGACGTGATCGGCGCCGAGTTCATCCGCTCGATCGAGCCGGGCGAGCTGGTCCAGGTCGACCACAAGGGCACGATATCCAGCCACCGCCCCTTCGGCAATCCGGCTCCGCGCCCCTGCATTTTCGAGCACGTCTATTTCAGCCGTCCCGATTCGGTGATGGACGGCCTTTCGGTCTATGGCGTGCGCAAGCAGATCGGCATGGAGCTGGCCAAGGAAGCGCCTGCCCTCGCCGACGTCGTGATCCCGGTTCCCGACAGCGGCGTCCCTGCCGCGATCGGCTATGCCCAACAGTCGGGCATTCCCTTCGAACTCGGCATCATCCGCTCGCACTATGTCGGCCGCACCTTCATTCAGCCGGGTGACGCGGCCCGCCACGCGGACGTGAAGCGCAAGCACAACGCCAACCGCGCCATCGTCGAAGGCAAGCGCATCATCCTGATCGACGATTCGATCGTGCGCGGCACCACCTCGATGAAGATCGTCGAGATGATGCGCGACGCCGGCGCCGCCGAAGTGCACATGCGCATCGCCAGCCCGCCGACCGAGCATTCGTGCTTCTACGGCGTCGACACGCCCGAGCGTTCGAAGCTGCTGGCCGCCAACATGGACATCCAGGCCATGGCGGACTTCATCAAGGCCGACAGCCTTGCCTTCGTCTCGATCGACGGTCTCTACCGCGCGGTCGGCGAGGATAAGCGCAACAAGAAGCGCCCGCAGTTCTGCGACGCCTGCTTCTCGGGCGAATATCCCACCAAGCTGACGGACTTCACCGACCGTTTCGCCGGGGAGCGCAACGCAGCGTGAGTGAAAATGCAGGCGGGAAGCCGTTCGAAGGTCAGGTCGCACTCGTAACCGGCTCCAGCCGGGGCATCGGTGCGGCCACCGCCGTCGCGCTCGCGGCAGCCGGGGCGCATGTCCTGCTGACGGGGCGTGACACCAAGGCACTCGAAACGATCGAGGACCGGATCTACCAGTCGGGCGGCTCGGCGACGATCGCGCCGGTCGATCTGGTCGAGCCGGACGGCATCGCCCGCCTCGCCACCGCCGTCTCGCAGCGCTGGGGCAAGCTCGATATCCTCGTCGTCAACGCGGCGGTCCTGCCCGAATTGACGAGCGTGGCCGACATCGACCAGCGTGCCTTCAACAAGGCGCTGACCACCAATGTCCTCGCCACGCAGGCCCTGATCGCCAATTTCGACGGTCTCCTGCGCAAGAGCGACGATGCCCGCGTGATCGGCCTGAGCAGCGGTGTCGCGGAAAAGCCGCGCGCGTTCTGGGGCGCCTATGCCGCCACCAAGGCCGCCAGCGACATGCTGCTCGACTGCTATGCCGAGGAAACCCGCAACACCTCGAAGGTCCGCGTCGCCGTGGTCAATCCCGGCGCCACCCGCACTGCCATGCGCGCCCGCGCCTATCCGGGTGAGGCTCCGGCTTCGGTAAAGCCGCCCGAAGTCGTGGCGGAACGTCTGGTCGCCCTGCTGGGCGAATCGTTCGAGACCCGGCACCGGGAAACCGTCGCATCCACATTTTAACCCTGTGGTAACCCATTCCTGATTTCCTGCCATGGTCGGCGCGTATGTCGCCCGTTTCAGGCAAGATTTTCAGGAAAGGGGGTCTCGGGAAAATGATGACGAAAGCCCCGCGGGACATCTACGAACTCGCCGCCCAGGAGGACCGCAGCGCGGTTCGCCAGCGCATCTCTATTCCCGCCGGTTTCCGGGCCTCCGGAACCAAGGGATTCCAGACCGCGGTGCGCGATCTCTCGCTTTCCGGGTTCTCGGCCACGGCGATCAGCCGCATCCATCCGGGGACCTATTGCTGGCTCACCCTGCCCGGCATGGAAGCCCTGCCCGCCCGCGTGGTCTGGTGGGAAGACGGCCTGGTCGGCTGCGCCTTCGAGCAATTGCTGAACCCGATCATCCTCGACAATGTGCTCGAACAATGGCGCCGCGAACTGCGCGATCGGAAACTGCCCTAAGCCTTCACCAGCGTGACCTGCGCCACGTCGATGCCGCCACCCCTGAAGCCGCCCTCGCAGTACATCAGGTAGAAGCGCCATAGGCGCACGAAGCGCTCGTCGAATCCGGCGGGCAGCCGCCCTTCCTTGACCGCCGCGTCGAAATTGTGCCGCCATGCGTGGAGGGTACGGGCGTAGTCCTGCCCGAACCCGTGCCGGTCTTCCCACGAGAGTCCCCGTTCCTCGGCCAGACGGCGGAATTCCGGCTCGTGGATCAGCAGGCCGCCGGGGAAGATGAAGGTCTGGATGAAGTCCGCGCTGCGGGAATAGGCCTCGAAGATTTCGCTGCGCATGGCGATGTACTGAATCGCCGCCCGGCCGCCGGACTTGAGATTGCGCGCCACGCAGTCGAGGAAATCGGGCCAGAACCGGCGCCCGACCGCTTCCACCATCTCCACCGAGGCGATGGCATCGTAGGCGCCGGTCACATCGCGGTAGTCCTGCTTGAGGAAATCGACGCGTCCCCCTGCGCCTTCCACCCGCCCGTTCCAGCGGTGGCGGGCATAGGCGAGCTGTTCGTCGGACAGGCTGATGGCATCGATCCGCGCGCCTTCGGTCTCGGCCAGGAACGCCGAAAGCGTACCCCAGCCGCAGCCGATCTCCAGCACCCGCCCTCCTTCGGGGAGCGCAAGCCGATGCGCGATGGCGCCGATCTTGTTGGACTGCGCCACGTCGAGTTCGGTCACGAACTGGCTGAGCGCATTGGGGCCGCCGTCAGGACGCGGGAAGATGCCGCTGGAATAAAGCATCGTCTCGCCCAGCCACTGCTCGTAGAAATCGTTGCCGAGGTCGTAGTGGGCATGGATGTTCCGCAACGAACCCGAGCGCGTATTGCGGTGAAGCCAGTGCAGGAACCGCGCGATGGCCCGCCACGGCCCCTGAGCGCGGCCGACATTGCCAAGGCTGACGGCATTTTCCATGAACAGGGCAAAGATCGGCACCGGGTCCGGGCTATCCCACTCGCCTGCTTCCCAGGCCTGATACCAGCCGACCGACCCCGCCGTCGCCAGCCGCAGCAGCGCCCGCCAACTGCGGATATGCACGGTCGCCGCGAATCCGGGGCCTCGTCCGCCGAGCAGCCGGGTCTCGCCATCGGGCAATATGGTCTCGATCGAGCCGCGATGGAGCCCCGCATCGATGCGATCGAGCACCCGCGAGACCCCGCCGGACCAGAACTTCGCCAGCCATTGCGGGCCGACGCCGATGGAGCGGCCGCCTTCGACCAGCTCCTCTCCCCTGCCTGGCGCCTCTGCGTTCATGTCCCGAATATTATCCGTAAATCGCCTCCGGGCAACCGCTTAGGGGGCGCTTAGGAGGACCCTTAGGCGGCAACTCATTTGACTTTGGATTTAGCCCAGGCGGCCAGCGCCCGCTCTCTTCCGGCACGGTGTTCGACCAGTCGGGCGGGGTAACCCCGCGGGCGATGCCCCGGCGAGGGATCGTGTATTTCCGCATCGCTCACATCGGCGAGTTCCGGCACCCATTCGCGGATATAGGCGGCGGCATCGAACTTCTCCGACTGGGTGAGCGGCGCCATGATCCGCACGAACATCTGCGCGTCCACGCCCGATCCCGCCGACCATTGCCAGTTCACCGCGTTGGAGCCGTAGTCGGCATCGACCAGCGTATCCCAGAACCACTGCTCACCCTCGCGCCAGTCGATCAGCAGGTGCTTGATGAGGAAACTGGCGGCGATCATCCGCACGCGATTGTGCATCCAGCCGGTGTGCCAGAGCTGGCGCATCCCGGCATCGACGATGGGATATCCGGTGCGCCCTCGCTGCCATGCCTTCAGGTCCGACTCGGCCTGCTGCCCGGAGCGCCAGTGCAGGTGCGCGAAGTCCTCCTTGGCGGAACGCGCGCCGTACTCCGGCAATTGCAGGATCACGTTCTGCGCATAGTCTCGCCAGCCCAGTTCGCCGAGGAAAGTCTCCACCGAACCGCCCGCGTCGGCGACGGCATGCCAGACCTGCGAAGGAGAGATCTCGCCGAAGTGCAGATGCGGCGAGAGAAACGAAGTGCCCTCGACCGACGGCAGGTTGCGCTGCGCTTCATAGGCCGAGGCTTCGTCGACGAAGGCGTGGAGGCGCTTCTTTGCGCCTTCCTCGCCCGGCTCCCACATGTCGCGCATGCCGCCCGCCCAGTCGGGCTTGGTGGGGATCAGGTTCCACTCGGCCAGATCGTCCGAGCCGGGCCAGCTGGCAGGCGCCTCGATCCGGTGCGGACGCGGGTGCGGTTCGACAGGCGGGAGCCGCTCGTGCAGCGCCCGCCAGAACGGCGTGTAGATCTTGTAAGGCCGTCCGGATCCATTCAGCACCGATCCCGGCGGCGCGAGGTAATTGCCGTGATGGAGGTGCAGGTCGAGCACTTTGCCGACCGCCTTCTCGGCATTGCGCCACCACGGCTCATAGTGATGCAGAGCATGGACCGAGCGCGCGCCCACTTCCTCCGCCACGGCCTTCAGCACGTCCTCGCTGCTTCCCTTTCGCAGGATCAGGCGCGAGCCCTTCTCCCGCAGCGCCGCATCGAGGCTTTGCAGCGAATGGTGCAGCCACCAGCGCGAAGCCCCGCCCATCCGGCGATGTTTGGGGGTCTCGTCGTCGAGCACATAGACAGGAACGACAGGGCCTTGGCGGGCGGCTTCGGCGATGGCAGGCTGGTCCGACAGGCGCAAGTCGCGCCGCAGCCAGACGATGACAGGGGAATTCATGCTGCCGGAACGCTTTTCACTCATGCTCGTTCCCTAAGCCAATGCCGGTCTCTTCCGAAAGCCCCCGCAAGCCTCGCCATCGTATCGATCCGCGCAAGGCCTTGATCGCCGCGCTCGCCTGCTGGACCGGCTTCGCGGCTTTCGCCTGGGCCATGCCCGCAGGCCGCACCGCCCAGTTCGATCGGCTGGGCCTGCTGTTCTGGCGTGCCCACGACTTGCGACCGCTCGGCCCGACCTGGCTGCTCGAATGGGTGCGCGACCTCACTGCGATGGGCGGGTTCCTGCAGCTCAAGCTCTACACGATCTTCGCGGTGGTTGCGCTGTTCTGGCTGCGCTGCCGCCGGGAGGGCGTGCTGCTGGCCCTGACCGTGCTCAGCGCCAGCCTCGTGAACGTCGCCTTCAAAGCCGTGTTCGGCCGCCCGCGCCCGGAGATCGTGCCGCACCTTACCGAGGCCGGAGGGGCCAGCTTTCCCAGCGGCCACAGCTTCAACGCCGCCTCGTCCTACATCGCCTTCGCGCTCGCCTTCGCCGCGCTCAGCCCGCGCGCCTCGGTGCGGCATACGCTCGTTGCCGGAGCCATGCTGCTGAGCCTCGCCATCGCCTGGAGCCGCGTCTGGCTAGGCGTCCACTGGCCGAGCGACGTCATGGCCGGATGGCTGGGCGGTGCCGGATGGGCCTTCCTCGCCAGCGCCCTGCTCTATCGCCCCGCTGCAACGGTGGTCCATGCCGCCGACGAACTCACCGGTCCGGAAAAGGTCAGCTGACCGTCCAGGTCTGGCCCAGCGCCAGCAGCTTGCCGAGATCGGCGCTCTTGCCCGCGATCAGCCCTTCCCGCTCGGCGATAACGGCGCTTTCGAAAGTCGGCGCCGGATCGTCGTAAATGACGCCGAGCGCCATCGGGAACGGACCGAAGGGCATCTCCACCAGCATATGCGCCAGCGCGCGATTGCGGACATTGTGCACCAGCACGCCCGCCGCCTGCCAGTCTCCCTCGACGACATCCACGACCTTGAGCGAGAGCCTTTCCAGATCGAGCGCAAGGCCCATTGTGCCCTTGGCGAAGAGCAGCGGTTCGCCGTCGCGGCACTGTACCTGCCGGTCTGCCGCCACGGCCTTGTCGGTGAAGTCGTCGAAGCGGTCCTTGTTGTAGACGATGCAGTTCTGAAAGATCTCGATGAAGGCCGCGCCCTTATGCAGGTAGGCGGCTTTCAGCACGTCCGGCAGGTCCTTGGAGACATCGTATCCCCGCGCGACGAAGCGCGCGCCCGAACCGAGCGCGAAGGCGCAGGGACTGGCAGGGCGATCGACCGACCCGGCAGGAGAAGTCGGTGACGGCGTGCCGGTGCGGCTGGTCGGCGAGTACTGGCCTTTCGTCAGACCGTAGATCTCGTTGTTGAACAGCAGGATCTGGCAATCGAGATTGCGCCGCAGCACATGCATCGTGTGGTTGCCGCCGATCGACATGCCGTCGCCGTCGCCGGTCACCAGCCAGACGTCGAGCTGCGGATTGGCCAACTTGATGCCCGTCGCCACCGCCGGCGCGCGGCCGTGGATCGAGTGGAAGCCGTAGCTTTCGACATAGTAGGGGAATCGGCTCGAACAGCCGATCCCGGAAACGAAGACGGTGTTCTTCGGGTCCGCACCCAGCATCGGCAGGGTCCGCTGCACCGCCTTCAGGATCGCATAGTCGCCGCAGCCGGGGCACCAGCGCACTTCCTGGTCGGTTTCCCAGTCCTTGAGCGTGGTCTCGATCGGGGTCATGTCGTTCATGATGCGCTCTTTCGCTCTCAGGGCTGCTCGATTTCGGGCGCGGGAAGCTGGGTCTCGTTGACCGCCACCTCGCCGCCTTCGTTACCGGGGATCCGGTCGAAGAAGCGGCCGATGGCCTCCTCCAGTTCGGCGATCGCGAAAGGCTGGCCGCTGGTCTTGTTCAAGGGCACCGCATCGATCAGGAACCGGTCGCGCAGCACCGTCTTGAACTGCCCGGTGTTCATCTCCGGCACGAGCACATGGTCGAAACCGGCCAGCACTTCGCCGAGGTTGCCGGGCAGCGGCCAGACGTGGCGGACATGGACATGGCTCACCGCCAGTCCCCGGCGCCGGGCGCGGCGCACGGCCTGGTGTATCGGCCCATAAGTGGAACCCCAGCCGACCACGACCAGCGTGCCCCGCGCTTCGCCGAGGCAGACCTCCTGCGGCGGAATGGTCTCCACGATACCGTCGATCCGGGCCTTGCGGGCATCGGTCTGGATCTGGTGGACGTCCGGCGCATAGTCGATGTTTCCGCTGTCCACCGCCTTCTCGATGCCGCCGATACGGTGCATCAGACCCGGCGTGCCGGGCTTGATCCAAGGCCGCACGCCGCGCGAGTCGCGCTTGTAGGGCAGCACGCGGTCCCCGCCGTTCTTCTCCTCCAGAAACGGGACGGGAAACGGCTCGAAAGTCTCCGGATCGGGGACCTTCCATGGCTCCGAGGCATTGCCGATATAGCCGTCCGTCAGCAGGATCACCGGCGTCATGTACTGCGTGGCGAGGCGGCAGGCCTCGATCGCGCATTCGAAGGCATCAGCAGGGGAACGCGCGGCGATCACCGGCAGCGGAGCATCGCCGTTGCGGCCGTAGACCGCCTGATAGAGGTCCGACTGCTCGGTCTTGGTCGGCAGGCCGGTCGAAGGACCGCCGCGCTGCGAATTGACGATCACCAGCGGCAGTTCGGTCATCACCGCCAGCCCCATGCCCTCGCCCTTGAGCGCGATGCCGGGGCCTGAAGAGGACGTGACGCCCAGCTGCCCGGCATAGCTCGCCCCGATCGCCGAGCAGATCGCGGCGATCTCGTCCTCGGCCTGGAACGTGGTGACGCCGAATTCCTTCATCTTCACCAGATGGTGGAGGATCGCCGAAGCCGGAGTGATGGGATAGCCGCCGAAGAACATCGGCAGCCCGGCCAGCCGGCACCCGGCGACCAGTCCCAGCGCAATCGCCTCGGCGCCCGTCACCGTCCGGTACAGCCCCGGCTCGCTGGGGACCGGATCGATGTGCTGCTTGCGCAGCGGGCCGGACAGCTCCGCCGTCTCGCCATAGGCATGTCCCGCATTGAGCGCGGCGATATTGGCCTCGGCCAGCACCGGGTTCTTCGCGAACTTGGCCTTCAGCCAATCGACCAGCGGCTGCCGGTCGCGGTCGAACATCCAGAGCGCCAGACCCAGCGTCCACATGTTCTTGCAGCGCAGCGCCTCCTTGTTGCCGAGGCCGAACGGCTTCACCGCCTCCAGCGTCAGCGCGGAAATATCGAAGGCGAGCACGTCCCACTTGGCGAGGCTGCCGTCTTCCAGCGGGTTCTCCGCGTACTTCGCCTTTTCGAGATTGCGCTTCCCGAACTCGCCAGTGTCGACGATGACCATGCCGCCGGGCTTCAGCGCATGGATATTGGTCTTCAGCGCCGCCGGGTTCATCGCCACGAGCACGTCCGGCGCGTCGCCTGCCGTGGTGATCTCGCTGGATCCGAAGTTGATCTGGAAGGCCGAGACCCCGAACAGAGTGCCCTGCGGCGCGCGAATCTCGGCGGGAAAGTCCGGGAAGGTCGCCAGATCATTCCCGGCGAGCGCGGTGGAGAGCGTGAACTGCCCCCCGGTAAGCTGCATGCCATCGCCCGAATCGCCCGCGAACCGCACGACGACCGCTTCCGCCACGCGTTGCTCGTGACTCGATACGTCATGTTCCGATGAGCCATATTCCGATGAGATTGTCGCCATCATCGTCCTCTCCAGGGAACGCCGGTCTTGTGCCGACGAAGCTTGTTTCCCTTCGCGCAGACTAGGCCCGCTATCTGCCGCTGCAAAATGGAAAAACGCATGACGCGGCAAACCGCGCCTCACTTACAACCGGGGGCTGTCTTCGGTTAGTAAACGGGGAACCATAAATGGCGCTGGCATTGCGTCCGGGCTTGGGTCATTCTACCGGCATGCGCTCCGGCCATCGTCTCAGATTGTCCGAAATCACGCTTCTCCCAACGAACATGGAATCCCGTTCACCGATGAAAGACTTCGCGTCCCTCCCCTACCGCCCCTGCGTCGGCGTCATGCTCGTCAATTCCGACGGCAAGGTCTTCGTCGGCAAGCGGATCGACACCAAGGAAGGCGACTGGTGGCAAATGCCCCAGGGCGGCGTCGACGATGGCGAAGACCTGAAGGCCGCGGCCCTGCGCGAGCTATGGGAAGAGACCGGCGCCACCGAGGCGCATGTCACGATCCTCTCGCACACGAAGGAAGAGCTGCTCTACGACCTGCCGGAAGAACTGATCGGCAAGCTCTGGAAGGGCAAGTATCGCGGCCAGCGCCAGACCTGGTATCTCGCCCGTTTCGAGGGCAAGGACGGCGACATCGATCTGGAAGCCCACAAGCCTGCGGAATTCTGCGACTGGAAGTGGGTCGATCCCGAGCTGCTGCCGGACCTGATCGTGCCGTTCAAGAAGCGCGTCTACCGCACCGTGCTGGAAGAATTCCGCGCGCTGATCTGATCCTTCCGGGCGCTGGGGGCCATTTGCGAGGGTTCGATATACCCTCGCTTGCCTCCCGGTGTCCTCCTCAAGATACGTTTCGTCATTGCGAGCGGAGCGAAGCAATCCAGAGCGGCTTTGCGCAACTCTGGATTGCTTCGCTCCGCTCGCAATGACGAAGAAAGTTCAGCAGCCTGGACGCTGAGCTTGTCGAAGCCCAGCCACCAACCTCAGTTTTCCGAAACGACCGGCTTCGGTGCCGTGGCGTCGGCGGTCATGACGCGAGTCGTGGGGGCCTTGGCGATCGCTGCAGCGAGTTCCTCGGATTCCGCGCAGTCCTTGCCGCAGAGGGTCTGGAGCCGCGCGAGGTTGCGGCTGGCCTTGTCCTTCGCGCCCTTTTCCGCAAGCGCCATGCCTTCCCCGGCCAGCGCCGCCACGTTGCGCGGATCGCTGGTCAGCGCCACGCGGTAGTAATGCAGCGCCTTGCCCTGAAGGCCCTGCTGGCGGGTGGCGTCGGCCAGCGCGAGAAGCACGGTGACATTGCCCGGCTCGACGGTCAGCGCAGCCTCGAAAGCATCGATCGCGCCGTTGACGTTCCCCGCGCCGATCGCCGCATGTCCTTCGGTCATCAGCGTCGCCGCGCGCGGATCGAGCGCGGCGGTCGGCGCGGAAAGGATAGCACTGGAGGAAACGGCGACCACAAGGGAAAGAGCAATCGCGACAGGCGTGTAACGCATCAAAATGTCCTTGGCCGAGGGCTTCGTCCTCATCATGACACGGACGCTATCACAGCCGTTCGAAGCGCGCGACGAAAAAGCCGTCGGTCCCGTCCCGCCACGGCGAGAGCCTGAGACCGGGGCCGCGCGGGGTTCCGGCGGGCAATACCGGCGTCACCGCCTGCCAGCCGGGGTTCCGTTTCAGGAAGCCTTCCGCCTGGTTCGCACCTTCCTCGTCGAGCAGCGAGCAGGTCACGAAGACCAGCCGCCCACCCGGTTTCACCAGACCGGCGGCGATATCGAGCAGGCGCGCCTGCACCGTCACGTAGCGGGCCAGCTGCGCCTCGGTAAGCCTCCAGCGCGCCTCGGGATTGCGGCGCCAGGTGCCGGTTCCCGAACAGGGCGCATCGACCAGCACCGCATCGGCAGCACGGGCAAAGCGCTGGAGCGCCTGCACTTCCTTGTTCGGATCGAGCAGGACGGTCTCGATTCCCGTCGCTCCGGCCCGTTCGGCACGCGGCGCGAGTCGGGACAGGCGCGTGCGGTCCACGTCGCAGGCCACCAGCGTACCGGCGTTCTCCATGGCAGCGGCCAGCGCCAGCGTCTTGCCCCCTGCCCCGGCGCAGAGATCGATCACCGTCTCGCCCGGCTGGGCGGCGACGGCTTCGCAGGTCAGCTGCGAGCCGGTGTCCTGCACCTCGATGGCGCCGTGGACATAGGCGTCGGTCTGTTCGATGCTGGTTTCGGGCGGATAGCGCCAGCCATGCGCGGCCACCGAACGCGCGCCGCCTTCGGGCAGTTCGACCCGTCCGCCGCGCAAGGTATTGACGCGAATGTCGAGCGGCGCGCGGTCGAGCAGTGCCAGGGCATCGGCTTCCGGCACCTCGCTTGCCGCAAAGCGCTCGACCAGCCAGCGCGGCGCGAGGCCCGCTTCGGCCACCGGTTCGCCCGGAACGATCGCAGCGGGCGCATGACCGTTCCCGTCGAACAAGGCCGCGAGTTCCGGATCTTCCGCAGCCACACGCAGCATGGCCGCGCGTCCGGTCTCCGGCACTTCGCCGCAGGCCCGGATCGCGCGATAAGTGAGTTCGCGGATCGCGCGCCGATCCTTGCTGCCCGCGAATCGGCGGGTGCGGAACCAGTCCCCGATCAGCCGGTCGGCAGGTGCGCCATTGGCGCGCGCCGCCGCGATCACGAGGTCGAGAACCTCGATCGCTGCCTGAACGCGCGCACCCGGCGTCATAACCCTGCCCTCGACGCTGGCGAAATCAGCGCGTCGGGTAGTTCGGCGCTTCGCGCGTGATGGTCACGTCATGGACGTGGCTCTCACGCAGACCGGCATTGGTGATGCGGACGAACTGGGCGTTCTTGCGCAGATCCTCGATGGTGGCCGAGCCGGTATAGCCCATGGCCGCCTTCACGCCGCCCACCAGCTGGTGGATGACGTCCTTGGCCGGGCCCTTGTAGGCGACCTGGCCTTCGATGCCTTCGGGAACCAGCTTCATCTGGTCCTTGATGTCGCCCTGGAAGTAGCGGTCGGCCGAACCACGGCCCATCGCGCCCACCGAGCCCATGCCGCGGTACGACTTGTAGGCGCGGCCCTGGTAGAGGAAGGTCTCGCCCGGCGCTTCCTCGGTACCTGCCAGCATCGAACCGACCATGATGGTCGAGGCACCGGCAGCGAGCGCCTTGGCGGCGTCGCCCGAGGTGCGCAGACCGCCGTCGGCGATCACCGGCACGCCGGACTTGTCGGCCTCTTCGGCGGCATCCATGATGGCGGTCAGCTGCGGCACGCCGACACCGGCGACGATGCGCGTGGTGCAGATCGAGCCGGGCCCGATGCCCACCTTCACGCAGTCCGCACCGGCGTCGATCAGCGCGCGCGCCGCTTCGGCCGTGGCGATGTTGCCGGCGATGACCTGCGCCGAGTTCGACAGCTTCTTCACGCGCTCGACCGCAAGCGCCACGTCCTTGTTGTGGCCGTGGGCGGTATCGATCACGACGACATCGCACTCGGCCGCCAGCAGCGCCTCGGTGCGGGCGAAGCCCTTGTCGCCCACCGTGGTGGCAGCGGCGACGCGCAGGCGGCCGGCAGCATCCTTGGTGGCGTCGGGGTAAGTGACGGCCTTCTCGATGTCCTTGACGGTGATGAGACCGACGCAGCGGAAGTCGTTGTCGACCACCAGCAGCTTCTCGATCCGGCGGGCGTGCAGCAGGCGGCGCGCCTCGTCCTGATCCACGCCGACCTTGACGGTGGCGAGGTGCTCATGGGTCATCAGCTCGCGCACGGGCTGCGCCGGGTTGGCGGCGAAGCGCACGTCGCGGTTGGTCAGGATGCCGACCAGCTTGCCCGAATTCTCCACGACCGGAATGCCGCTGATCTTGTTGGCCAGCATGATCGCCTGCGCTTCCCCAAGCGTGGCATCGGGCGAGATCGTGATCGGGTTGACGACCATGCCGCTCTCGAAGCGCTTCACGGCGCGGACCGCCGCGCACTGTTCCTCGATCGTGAGGTTGCGGTGAAGCACACCGATGCCGCCGAGCTGGGCCATGACGATCGCCATGTCGGCCTCGGTCACGGTGTCCATCGCCGAGGAAATCACGGGAATGTTGAGCGAGATGCCGCGCGTGAGGCGCGTGCGGGTATCGGCCTGGGTGGGGACGATGTCGGACTTCGCGGGACGAAGCAGTACGTCGTCGAAAGTAAGTCCGAGCTGGATATCCATGAGCGCCACCATAACCTTTACCGGGGAGAATCGTGGCGGCCCATGTAATCAAAGGGGGGCGTCAGGGCTAGAGCCTTTTCGTACCGGACCGAAACGAGGCGAACGGCGGAAATCCGGAAACTCCGCTTCCGCATAGTGCCCTCACTTTCGGCCCTGCCCCGTTTCACCCCTGCCCTGTTTCGTCATTACCCCCATCTCGTCATTGCGAGCGCAGCGAAGCAATCCAGGGCGGTTTACGCGGCTCTGGATTGCTTCGCTGCGCTCGCAATGACGATAGGAGACGTTACTTGCGCTTGCGATCACCCGCGGGTGCCGCAGGCTCGACCGGATTGGTCGGCACCCGCCGCAAGTCGCCGAACCAGCGGCCAAGCGCGGTGAGCATCTTCACGTCGTCCACCGCACCGCCCAGTTCCAGCGGATGGGCCATATGCGCCAGATCGTCGCTGGGGCGGTGATAGTCGCCGTCGAAGAAGGCGCGCATGCGGTCGATGTCGCCATAGGCGGTCGTCACCATGACGGCGGGAATATCGTGCTGGATCAGTGCCCAGCCGTCCTGCCGCCGCAGATATTCGTTGGCATCGTCATTGGCGCGCAGCTTGAAGCGCTCAGCCTTGGCGACTTTGGCGATCTCCCCGTCCAGCGCGGTCATGCCGCGCCCGACGATGGCGAAGGGCGTGCCCTTGGGGGCGATCGCGATCGAATCGATATTGAAGGCGGCGACGATCTGGCCCGGCGGCAACGGCGGATTTTCCGCGAAGGCATGGGCGCCCAGCAGGCCGAGTTCCTCGCCGGTCGTCGCCAGGAAATAGACGTCGCGGTCGAGCTGCGGCCCGCGCGCGAGGCGCCGCGCCACTTCGGTCAGCGCCGCGACGCCGCTGGCATTGTCGATCGCGCCGTTGCAGATCACGTCCTCGGCGGGCGCTTCGCCGCATTCGCCGAAGTGGTCCCAATGGGCCAGGAACAGCACTGCACCGGATTCCGACCGGCGGCCCGGCAGCTTGCCGATCAGGTTGTGGGTGCGGATGGTCGTCTCACGCGTGGTCGCTTCGAGCGAGGCGGTCACATCGAGCACCAGCGGCACGAAATCGGGCTTTGCCGCCGCGGTTTCGAGACTGTCGAGCGAGCGCGAGGTCCCCTTGAGCAGCGAAGCCATAGCCTCGCGGGTGATGAAGGCTTCGAGATCGCCGCCCAGGGTATCGTCCGAAAGCGCGTAGCCCGTCCGCTTGCGCCGCGCCGCGACCTGATCGAGACTGCGATCCCCGTCGAGCACGGTCAGCACCGCCGAGGCGCCCAGCGCCAGCAGGTCGTTCTGGCGCTCTCCGCTTGGCGTGTCGCCGTCGAGCACGACCGCGACCCGGCCCGCCAGTTCGTTGCGGGTATAGTCCCGCCCGCGCCCCTTGCCGAGAAACAGCATCGGCACATTGCGCACAAGGCTGCGCTTGCCCGACGTCAGCACCAGCACGCCTTCGGGCGAGACCGTCGAGCGCGCGCCCTTGCGCAGGAACCGCGCCGCCGAGGAATCGGGCTCGCGGGCGACGAGCGTGACCGGGGCGAACCATTCGTGGCCGGGATCGTTGGTTCCGGAAACCAGTCCGATATCGAACCACTGCTTGCCGAGGTAGCGCAAGGTCTTCGCCTCGCCCGCCGTGCCCGGCTCCCGTCCGTCGAAATCGTCGCTCGCCAGCACTTCGATGTGCGACCGCAGGCGCGAGGCCAGTTCCTGATCGGCGCGGGAGATTGCCGAGAACAGGGGATTGCCGCTGACAAGCAGCGCGCCGAGCGTCACCGCGCCGACCGCGCGTGCAAGTCCTACCGTGAATCCCCTGTGCATCGTGCCTCAGCCTATACGACGGATTTCGCTGGGCTGTTACAATTTCTCGCTTAATTGCGAACGGACGGTCGCATTTGTGGTCGCAAGGCAACGAACCGACCGGGATGGGCCGGAACAACCCCGCACCAAATTCGATTGAACAAGCCTCAAGCCTGCGGCTAGTCTCGCCATGCCCAGCCTCCGGCAGCCTTTTCGACCAAGGATCAGACGCGATGCGGCTCGACGATTTCAATCCCGACAACATTCGCGTCAGCCAGGGCGGCGGGCGCAGCTTCCCCGGCGGGTCCGGCGGCAAGCTGGGCTGCGGGTCGCTGGTGATCGTGCTGATCGGCGCGCTCGTCTTCGGGGTCGATCCGGGGCAGATGCTCGGCACGCTGGAGAACGTCCAGCAGCAGCAGGCTCCTGCGCCGAAGCAGCTTCCCGGCCAGATCAAGGATGCCTCCTCTATCTGTCGGCGGAACGCCTATTCGCTGGAATCCTGCAACGCGTTGGCCTCGCTCAACACGACCTGGCAGCCGCTGTTCCAGAAGGCCAACATCACGTTCGAGCAGCCGAACCTGCACTTCTACAACGGGTCGGACCAGTCGGGCTGCGGCGCTGCGCAAAGTGCCATGGGGCCGTTCTACTGCCCCGCCGACCAGGGCATCTACATCGATACCAGCTTCTATGACGAAATGGACCGCAAGCTCGGCGCCAAGGGCGATTTCGCGCGCTATTACGTCGTGGCCCACGAGTACGGGCATCATATCCAGCATCTTCTCGGGCTGGACGGCCAGGTCCGTCGCGCGCAGCGTCAGAACCCTCAGCAGGCCAATGCCCTTCAGGTCCGCATGGAGCTTCAGGCGGACTGCTATGCCGGGGTCTGGGCCGGGCGCAACAAGGACCGCATCGAACCCGGCGACATGGAGGAAGGCCTCACCGCCGCCAGCGCCATCGGCGACGATACCCTGATGAAGAACGCCGGCCAGCGCGTCAGTCCCGAGAGCTTCACCCACGGCTCCAGCGCCCAGCGCATGGAATGGCTGCGGCGCGGCCTCGAAACAGGGAACGAGGACGCCTGCGACACGTTCAACCAGCAGTAATTCATTCTAGAGGCTGGCGCTTCCCTCCTTCCCCGTGGGTGCGACCGCGCCGCCCAGGGGCACTCAGGAGGACACGATGCGCCATTTCTTGATTCTTGCAGCCATGGCCGGGACGTTGGCCGCTGCCACATCGGCCGAGGCGCGACAGGACAAGCCGATCACCGATAACGATCCGGATGCCATGGACGTGGCCAAGACGCCGGTGACCGACCTCAATCTCGACAAGACCGAAATCCCCCCGGTGCTGATCGCCGCCACCAAGAAGCCCTACGATCTCACGTCCTTGCGGTCGTGCCGCCAGCTCGGCGCGGCGGTGCAGGAACTCGACGGCATCCTCGGCGACGATCTCGATCTGCCGCAGGAAGCCCGCGACCGGGTCAGCACCGGCAAAGTCGCGAAGTGGGTGGTCGGATCGTTCATCCCCTTCCGGGGTCTGATTCGCGAGATATCCGGCGCCAATGCGCAGGAACGCGCGGTGCTCGCGGCGATCCAGGCGGGCGTGGCCCGGCGCGGCTTCCTCAAGGGTGTCGGCGCCCAGCGCGGCTGCGCTTATCCCGCCTCCCCCGCAACGCCCGCGATCATCCAGGCCAAGGCGCTTCAGCAGCACGA
The DNA here is from genome assembly GCF_036820275.1 of Novosphingobium sp. Taxonomy (GTDB): domain Bacteria; phylum Pseudomonadota; class Alphaproteobacteria; order Sphingomonadales; family Sphingomonadaceae; genus Novosphingobium. Next base: position 2,056 of record NZ_DAISLT010000015.1, on the reverse strand, counting down.
GGAAGATACGAAGAACGCGAAGAAGAGCGACGCAAAGGCCGAGCAGAAGTCATCGAAGGCGGAACGCGGCGCGACGCAAGACGGCGTGGCTTATACGTCGCAGCCGGTCGTTCAGAAGGTTCCCTGAAGGTTCGTGGCCGGACTGCCCTATGGGCAAGTCCGGCCACCGTCAGTTCGTTTCGCCCTGCATGTCCGCGCGGGCGTCCGCCAGTTCCTTGTCGAGTTCCGCGAGGATCTGGTTGCGGATCGTGACGTCCAGCCCGTGGTTGGCAGCCACCGTCGCCTTGGCCGAAGCGATCGCCCGGGCCGCTGCATTCAGCGCCTCACGGGGGACGCCCGTGCAGACGTAAGTCGTCGAAGCGGGACCTCGGTTGGCGCGCGCACGATCCGCCGGGCAGGTGCTGTCGATCGTGATCGTCTGCTGGATCTTCGGCCCGCCCTCGCCGTCCTTGCGGATGATGCGAATCGTCTGGATCTTGCCGTTCGAAGAGGTCGATTGTTCCACTTGCGGCGCGTTGCGCCGAGCTTCGGCCGCGATGCGCCGGGCATCCTGGGACCACCGCCTGGCGGTTTGGTCGTACTCGGCACGAGCGTGTGACGGTGCGACCGGAGGCTCCGGCGGCATTGGTGGAGCCGGAGGCACGGGCAGCACGTCCGCCTCGCTTACATGCGCGGATGGTGCGGGCGGCGGCGTAGGCGGCGTCGGCGCCCAGGGGGTTTCGGGAGCGACCGCCGCGTCTGCAGGCTCCGGCACTTCCGGTACGTCCTGCCAGTCAGACCGCGAAGGCACCCTTGGAGCGGCCGGAGCGATCGGAGCGGGGACGGCTTGCGGGGCAGCCGGGGCTTCAGGCGCCTCCGGCTCCTCGATGGCCGCGTAAGTGACCGTAGCCGTGCAGGGAACCGCCACGACGGCGAACGCGAACAGGCTGCGTGCCATCACCCGCCGCGCAGGCGAGACTTCGAGCGTCGCCAGCGCCTTGAGGCGTTGGATGATCGGCTTCTCTCCCGCCAGCGCACCGGCGATCGGTGCCGCGAGCGTCAGGCGGCTTCCCGCCGCGAAAGAGGCGATCACGCGGCCGTAGCGGGCACGCGTATCGCGGTTGCAGCCGGTCATGACGCGCGCGTCGCAAGCCGCCTCCTGATCCGCCCGCAAGGCGCGCCAGGCCGCCCAGCCGATCGGATTGAACCAGTGCAGCGCGAAAAGCGGCTGGAGAACGATCAGCGCCAGCAGGTCGTTGCCCGCGTGATGCTCCAGTTCATGGGCGATCGCGAAATCCGAGCTTTCCGAGTCGACGGTCGCCAGGAAGCCTTGCGGCAGGGCGACCACCCTGTCGCGGACACCGAAGGCGAGCGGCGAGGCGGCAGCCGACGTCTCGACGATGCGGATATCGCCGGAATGGGCCACGAGCCGGGCGTCGGCCATCAGTTCCGCGCGCATCAGCCGGTAGTTGCGCAGACGCTGGACGAGAAAGATCGCCGCCCCGAGCAGCCAGACGGCGACAAGCACCGAAAACCAGGGAATCTGCGCAAGCAGGCCGGGCTCGACCGGAACCGAGGCCTGTACCGGGATAGCGGCGGAAGGGACTGCCGTGACAGCGGTCTCGACGATGGGCGACGCAGGCGGCAGAACCCCATGGGCCGTCGCCGTGATCGGCTCCACGGCGATCTGCGGTCTGGCGAAAAGCCCCCTCGGCAAGGCCAGCGGCGGCAGCACCAGGCGCAGGAGCGGCAAGCCCCAAAGCGCATAGGCGGCGGCCGGACCGAACCAGCGCGAAACCGGGCGGCGAACGAGCAGCACCAGCGCCATCAGCACGCCGGTCATCACGAGCGTATCGGTAAGCCATTCGATCATGACTTCAGCTCCTTCAGGAGGGCTTCGATCTCGGCAATGTCATCTTCGGTCAACGCATCGGATTCGGCAAGATGCGCGAAGAGCGGCGCGGCCCGGCCGCCGAACAGGCGGTCGACGAGCCGGCGGCTTTCGCTGCCGACATAGGCCTCGCGGGCGACCCGGGGGGAGTAGAGGAAGCGCTTGCCGTCCGGCTCGGTGGCGAGC
>NZ_DAISLT010000014.1:0-138660 GCF_036820275.1 Novosphingobium sp. | reverse complement strand
CATCCTTCGGACCCCAGTCCTTGTAGAAGATTTCGACGCCGTCCTTGGTGGTTACATATGCCATGATGCTGATCCTTCGGTGCGTTGGGAGAGAGTTTCAGGAGAGCAGGGGTGGGGACCGGCGGCCTTCGGTAAGGGCCGGATGGGGGGATCGGCCGCCGGTCCCGAACTTCAGATCAGTGACCGCCTTCGGACGCGCCGAACATGGTCTTCGCATAATTGATGCCGATACCGTAGGCGCCGCCCCACTTCTTGGCGATTCCGGTGGTGCTGTCGTAAGTCTCGGTGCGGGCCCAGTCGCGCTGCAGTTCGAGCAGGTACTGGAGCGAGGTCATCGGCACGGCGCCGAGCTGGATCATGCGCTCCACGGCGCGCTCATGCGCTTCGGTCGAGATGTCGCCGCAGGCGTCGGTGATCACGTAGGCTTCGAAGCCCTGGTCGATGGCCGAAGCGACCGGGCCGACGATGCAGACCGAGGTCCAGAGACCGGCGAAGACGATGCGCGGCTTGGCGATGCGGTTGATCTCGCAGATCACGGCTTCGTCTTCCCAGGTGTTCATCGAGGTACGGTCGAGCATTTCCTGGCCTTCGAAGGCTTCGGTGATCTCTTCGAACATCGGGCCGGAGAAGCTCTTCTCGGCAACCGTGGTGAGGATGGTGGGGACGTTGAACGACTTGGCGCCGCGCGAAATCAGGGCGGCGTTGTTACGCAGCAGCTCGGCCGAGATCGACTTGGTGGCGAACGCCATCTGCGACTGGAAGTCGATCAGCACAAGCGCGTGATTGTCTGGCGAGATCAGCGACTTGCCGGGGGTGGCGGTGGCGGTCGGGGTTGCGGTCTGGGTCATTGGGAAGCTCCTGTCGTTGTCTGGTGAAGCTGTTTTCGCGGCATTTCGCTTTGCGGTGTAGCTGGATAAAATGGCGCAAATTGTTCGATTAAATTGAAAAGTTTGCGGTCAGGTTGCAAAAGGTGCGAAAGGCGCGGCCGATCGCGCAAGGCCATTTGCTCCAAACCGCAGAGGTAACGGAATCAACCAATGGTATAGCCCTCGAATGAGAGGGGCTGGATAAGCAAATGCGCCGGACCCATGGGGCCCGGCGCATCGGAAAGGCGCTCCGATTCGGGAGCGCGTCGAGACGTGAAATCCTATTGGGGCGGCGTCACGCCGTGACGGCCGAGGAACGCGAAGATCGTGTCCCAGACGTGCTTGCTGATCTTCGGTCCCTTCACCGCATGGGTATAGCCGGGATAGAGCATCATCTCGAACGGCACGGCATCCGCCTGGAGCTTGGAGATCAGCACGGTGCTGTTCTCGAACACCACGTTGTCGTCCGACATGCCGTGGATCAGCAGCAGCGGGTCGGTCATCTTCGTGGCGTTGGCGATGGCGTCGGAGGCCTGGTAGGCCTCGGGCACCTTGCGCGGGTCACCCATGTAGCGCTCGGTATAATTGGTGTCGTAGAGTTCCCACTTCGTCACCGGCGCGCCCGAGATGCCCGCCGCGTAGAGGCCCTGGTCGGCCTGGAGCATCTTCAGCGTCATATAGCCGCCGTAGGACCAGCCATAGGTCGCGATCTTCTTCGGATCGACGAAAGGCAGGGTTTTCAGATACTCGGCCCCGGCGCGCTGGTCGGCCACTTCGACCGTGCCCATCGCATGCCAGATCTGGCTTTCGAACTTCACGCCGCGATTGGCGCTGCCGCGGTTGTCGATGCGGAAGTAGATATAGCCCTTGTCGACGATCGCCTGCGGCAGGGCGCCGGTCCAGCCGCGCGAGACCTGCTGGTTGTGCGGGCCGCCGTAGTGCTCGAAGAACACCGGGTAGCGCTTGCCCGGCTCCATCTTCGGGGTGATCATCATCCAGTGCAGGTCGCTGCCGTCCTCGGCCTTGACGGTTCCGAAGCTGGGGGCGCGGTGCCCGGCGAGATAGGGCGCATAGGGATGCGCGGCGTCGAGGCGGTTTTCCTCCACCCAGGCGAGGCGCTTGCCTGCCGCATCCGCGACGTAGCTCTGCGAAGGCTGGCTGGGCGAGGAACGGGTGACGACGAAAGTGCGCCCGTCCTTGTTGGCCACGGCAGCATTGGACCAGCCGGTTTCAGTCAGTCGCTCGGGCGTGCCGGGCTTGTCGAGATTTGCGGCGTAGAGCTGCGGGGCGAGCACGTCGTCCCTGGTGCCGGTGAAAGTGATCCGCCCGCGTGCCTCGTCGACCGAGACCAGCTTGGTGACGACCCAGTCTCCGGAGGTGAGCTGGCGCCACTTGCCGTTCGCATAGTGGTAGAGGTGCCCGAAGCCGTCGCGTTCCGACCACCAGACGAGGCTGCCGTCCTTGAGGAAGCGGTAGTTGCTGGTGAGGTTGATCCAGCTTTTCGGCGCGGCGTTCTCGCTGAACAGGACGCGGCTCTTGCCGGTGCCGGGATCCACGGCCAGCATGTCGAGCCGGGTCTGCTCGCGGTCTAGGCGCTGGACGTAGAGCGTCTTGCCGTCGCGCGCCCAGTTGACGCGGGCGACGTAGATATCCTTGTCGGCGCCGAGGTCGATCTCGACCCGGCCGCTGCCGTCCGGCTTCATCACGAAGAGCGAGACCACTGCGTTGGGGGTGCCTGCCGCCGGATAACGCTGCTCGTAGGTGCGCGTGCCCTCGGCGCCGATCGCCGCGCGGGTGACGACGTTGACGGGTGCCTCGTCGTAGCGCTCGACCACGAGGCGGCTCTCGTCAGGCGACCACCAGTAGCCGGACATGCGGTCCATCTCTTCCTGGGCGACGAATTCCGCTTCGCCCCAATGGACGGTCTTGGCGCTCTCCTCGGGGGTGATCGGCTTCTGCGCGCCCTGTTCGAGCGAGCCGACCCAGAGCCGCTGCTCGCGCACGAAGGAGAGGTACTTGCCGCCGGGGCTGAGCGCGGAATTCAGCTCGTCCTCGGGGGAATCGGTCAGGCGGCGCACCGAGCCGTCCAGCCCGGCGAGATAGAGATCGCCGTCGAGCGGGACGATGATCGAGCGGCCGTCGTCGCTCCAGTCATAGGCGACGATGCCCTTGAGATCGCCCACGCGCTTGCGCTCGCGCTGCATCTTCTCGGCTTCGGAAAGTTCGCGGTTGGAGCCGAGCTTGAGCGAATCCACCAGCATGCGCCACTCCCCGCTCTCGCGGTCGTAGCCCCAGAGGTCGTAGCGCTGGCGGTCCTCGGTGCGGTTGCGCAGCAGGGTGAGATAGCGCCCGTCCGGCGAGATCTTCACTTCGCGCGGCTGCGGTCCGTCGAGCGAGGGGCTGGCGAAGACGCGCTGGAAATCGAGCGGCGAAGCGGTCTGCTGGGTCACGGGCGCGGCCTCTGCGGTGATGGAGTGGGCGGGAACTGTGGCGCACAGGGCGGCGAGGAGCAGGGAGATTCTGGACATCGCCCAAAGGCCTAGACGATTTTGGAGGCCGGTGAAATCACCTGATGTCAGCTGGTGGGGGCCAACCGCTGCTCCCGCTTATGCCCCGGCGGGCGGCTGGGCGCTTTCCTCCAGTTCGGCGATCTCGAACACGAAGCTCTTCCAGCCCCGCATGCGCACGGCGTCCTGCGTGGCGGCGCGCTTCTTTTTCGCCTCCGCCAGGGAGCGGGTATGGCCCCAGAACACTTCGGTCTTGCCGTTTTCCAGTTCGGCGACGATGCGCCAGTAATGCGTGAACGGATCGGCGGTTGGCCCGATCGTCTTCACATAGCCGTCCGGCATCCGCGCCGTCAGGTATCGCTTTTTCCTGCCCATATTGGGCGCGATAGGATGTTGCTGTGGCAATGTCAGCCGTCACCGGGTAGGTGCGGCGCGATTTTCAGGCAATTCAGGCAGAGGCATGGCCCGCAAGCATCGTAAACACGGCTCCTGGGAGGACACCCCGGAAGAGGAAGAAGCGCCGCCGCCGGTGCCTTGCTGGCTCTGCGGACGCCCGACCGGCAAGACGATCGTCTGGCACCACCCCGTGCCGAAGAGCCGGGGCGGGCGGGATGTCGTGCCGATGCATGCCATCTGCCAGAACACGCTGACCACCAATTTCACCAATTCCGAATTGCAGCGCCACGGCATGGATGTGGAAGGCCTGCTGGCGCATCCGAACGTGCGCAAGTTCGTGGACTGGGTGGCGAACAAGGATCCCGACTTCACGGTGGCTCCGGCCAAGAAGCAACGCTGAGTTTTCCTCCCCGTGCCGGGGAGGAAGCCATGGTCCGTTCGGCAAATCGGGTGCGCGGCCTTGGCAAGGCGGGCGAGGACGTGAATAATTTTGCGCTCCGGGCCGCATAGTCAGGCAACCGACAGGATGGACGCGCTTTGCCGATCAGTATGAAGGACGATGATTCGCGGTTCTCGCGCGCCGGAGCGCTCACCTTGCCCTCGGCGGGCCTTCTGGCTGCCGCCTTGCTCGCTCCTGCATCGGCCCTCGCCGACCCGGCACCGTTCGAGCTGAACGGACCGGATCTGCGGATCGAGGTCACGCGCGGGCAGCAGACCCTGCCGATCGCGCAAGTGCCCAGTCTGGCCGAGGGGGACAAGCTTTCGATCCATGCCGACCTGCCGGGCGACCAGGGCGAGAAGTTCCTGCTCACTTCGGCCTTCCTGCGCGGCGCCACCAATCCGCCGCCCAAGGACTGGATCACCACGGTCAGCACCTGGAAGCAGAAGGAAAAGGACAAGGCGATCTCGGTCACCGTGCCCAAGGGCGCGCGGCAGGTCGTGCTGCTGATGGTGGCGGATACCGGCGGGGCCGAAGGCGTGCTGCTCGATGCGGTACGCGGCAAGCCCGGCGAATTCGTGCGCGCCAGCCAGGACCTCAACCAGGCCTCGCTCGACCATTCGCGTCTGGCCGCCTTCATGGCCGCAATCCAGGCGCAGGACAACACCGGGCCGGAATACCTGCGGACCCTGGCACCGGTGCTGGCGCGCAGTCTTTCGATCAAGCTGAACGACGAGTGCCTGTCCAAGGTCGTCGACATGCAGGCCTCGTGCCTGCTGGAGAACCGCGAATCGCTGGTGCTCAACGACGTGCATTCCAGTTCGCTGGCCGACACGCTCACCGGCGCGCCGACCGATCTGGCCCTGCAACTGAGCGCCACGCCGGAGGGCGGTGCGGGCTACTACAGTGCCTATATCGGTGCCGCCCGCGATATCGCGCGGATTTTCGGCGCCTTCTCCAACCCGCAGTTCAACTATCTGCCGACTCTCTGGGTGCGCAAGGAGGCGACGATGTCGCTGCTGCTCAACGCCGCGCCCTCGTTCCAGAAGCCCAAGTCGGTGATGGTCGCGTCGCTGCCTGCCGTGGAGTCCGACATTCCGCCGCAGCTGCGCAGCACTGCCAAGGCGCCGATCTGCGTGGCCCGGCCCGGCGCGGTGCTGCCGGTGGAAGGCGCGCCGCTGGTCTTCTCGACCGCCTTTGCCCACGACATGAAGGTGAAGCTCACCAATGCCTCGGGCCAGACGGTGGACTTGCCCGTCGTGCCGCGCGCCGACCGGGGCGGTTACGCGATTGGGCCGGACGACCTGCCGAGCGCCTTTGCCGGTTCGGTGCGCGCTCAGCTTCACGGCATCTGGGGCTTTGCGCCGTTCGGTGGCCCCGACTTCCTGTTGCAGCGGCCGGACGGCAATGCCTGGAAGGTTGCGGGCGATCCCGACGCGCTGGTGGTCGGACGCGACAACACCGTCACGCTGGAAGGCGCGGCGCCGTCCTGCGTCGAGGAAGTCTCGCTGCGGCAGGGCAGCGGCGCACCGAAGCCGCTCGACTGGAAGGTGCAGGACGGCAATCGCCTGGTCTTCAACGTGCCGCTGGCTGGTGCCAAGCCCGGCGAAGTGCGGCTGGAGGTGCGCTATCAGGGCGCCAAGGGACCGGAGACCGTGAGCTTGCGTTCGCGGGCGGAAGCGAGCCGGGTCGACGGTTTCGAACTGCACGCCGGGGACAGTCAGGGCCTGCTCACCGGGCAGCGGCTCGATCAGGTTCAGTCGGTCAGGCTGGGCGAGACCGAGTTCCGTCCGGATGGCTTCACCCGCGAGGACGCGGTCGATCACTTGCGCCTGATCGCGCAAGGCAATGCCCGCGCGCCGGAAGCGGGCACATCCGCCAAGGCGGAAGTGCGGCTGGCGGACGGCCGCAACCTGACTTTGCCGGTCCGCGTGGGCGCCCCCCGTCCTCAGGTCGAAGTGCTCGGCCGCACGGTCTATCCCGGTCCGGCGGCGCCGGGTGCAAAGGCGCTGGAACTGGGCGCGGGCGAATTGCTGCCGGACAACGGGGAACTGGTCTTCTCGGTCAAGGCGGCGGCCGGTGCCGCGTTCGACATGCGCGACACGATCGAGGTGGCGACCGGGGACGGCCCCGTGGCCGCGCGCCTGTCCGCCGGCAAAGGTCTGACGCTGGAGAGCCGGGAAGTGCTGGTCGGGCGGCTCAAGGCGGCGGACTTGCCCGCCGGATCGTTCGGCCCGCTGCGCTTCCGGCTGGTGGGCGACGACATGACCGGGGACTGGCGACCGCTCGCCACGCTGGTCCGCCTGCCGCGGATCGAGAACCTGACCTGCGAGGCCAATGAAAAGGCAGACACGGGGCCTTGCACGCTTTCCGGGCGCGATCTCTTCCTGGTCGATGCCGTTGCCGCCGAACCTGCCTTTGGCCAGGCTGCGAAAGTGCCGTCCGGTTTCACCGGCTCCAGCCTCGCGGTGCCGCGCCCGGTCGGTGGGAAGCTCTATCTGCGCCTGCGCGATGCGCCCGGTACGCCGGTGGCTTTGTCGCAACCCTGATCCCGAGACGCGGAATCGCGCCGTTTCTTTCTCATTTCATTAGACATTGCGTTCTATACTATACCAATGAGTGACATGGCTCGGATGATCGAACGCAGTGACGCCGCGGTAATGACCGTGGACGTGACCGGGGTTGCCGCAAAGCCGTCGGGTTTCGAGATCACGGGCATCGCTGCAAGGGGCTGGGCCTGCGAAGGGGCCGAAGTCCGCGTTGCTCTCAATCCCGCAGGCACGGCCTTTCGCGAGGGCGTGCTTGGACAGGGCCGGGTCTACGACGACCGGATCGAGATCGACCTGATACTGGACGGGCGCGCCGAGCAGGATCTCGTGCGGCGCCTGCGCGAGGATCGCGTGCTGGTGCTGCACGGAACGCCGATCACCGGCAGCCTGCTGCGGATCACCGGCTTCGAGCTGCCGAAAGGGGTAGCCCGCCGCTCGCAATAGCCACGACCGCTGCAAAGCCAGCGGTTATCCTGATTCCCTGCATCGGGAGAATTTCATGGACGGGGCGTCTTTGTGAACGTGGCGGTGGACCGCTTCCTGAAGCCGCTCGGCCTTCAGGCTCGTCCCGCCGATCCCGGACCTTACTGGCCCAAGCGCCGGGTGGAGCGCATTCATCGCCCCTTCCTCTTCCTCCTCGCGCCGCCCGGAGCGGGAACGACCGCCGTGGCTCGACATGTCGCCGCGCGCGCCGATGTCGGCGGTTTGCACTCCAGCTTCGAGGGGCAGCGGCTGGTGCGGGGGTTGATGGACAACGACCAGTGGCTCGCCCAGAAATTCGTGGACTACGAGGCCGTGCTCGGCGGCTGGAGCGCGCGCATGGCCGAAGTGGAGCGCAGCCGCAGTCACGCCTTCTTTCTGGAAAAGAGCCCGCCCCATCTCGTCCGGTACGAGACGCTGTTTTCCCACTTCGCCGAATACCGCGTCGCCGTGTGCAACCGCGCACCGCTGACCAACATCGACGCCCAGCTCAAGCGCTATGCCGTGCCTGCCTATCGCGGCGTCCCGCGCGAGCAGGTGGTGCGGCACCTCGCTCGCATGTGGATCTGGCGCAGCGGGTTGCTGCGCGATGCGATCGAGCGGCACGGCTATCCGCTCGTCACGTATGAGCGGTTCCGCAGCGATAACGATGCGATCCTGACGGCGTTCGGTCTGGAGTCGAGCGCGGCTCCGGACGCTTCGACGGAGGACGGGGCGGGTTCGGCGCCAGTGCTCATGCTGACGACCGGCGAGCGCCGGATCGTCGCCGAGACCGTGGCGGAAGCGCCGGACCTGCTGGCGTTCTTCGGCTATGCGGATGAGACGGGCTGACGCTGGAAGAAAGACAGCCGTCCACCTTACGAAAGAGAGGGCGATGTTCCCTGCTTCTCCCGTTCAGTTCGCCCCGCGCGCGTAGTAGTATTGATAGTAGGCCATTTCCTCGCCCAGCACTGCCGAACTGCGGGTGTCCACCTGGGTCAGCAACAGGCCGTAGATGTGCGCCCCGGCACGGTCGAGTTCGCGCAGGGCCGTCCTGACCACGTTGCGCTGGGTGGTGCGCCAGCGCAGGATCATCAGCGTCACATCGGCCATGGCCGCCAGCGCGCGGGCCTCGGCGACCGGGATAACCGGCGCGATATCGAGGACGACGAGGTCGTACTCCTGCCGGAAGCGGTCGAACAGGGTGGCCGTCGCGTCGGAGTGGATGATGTCGAGCGGCGTCTGGGCCGTGGAGTTGAGCGGCAGGACATGCGCGCCGGAAGGTTCGTCGACGACCAGCACATCCTCTACCCGCGCCTCGCCGGTAAGCACTTCGGCAAGACCGGGACGGCCGCGCAGGTCGAGCGCGATCGTGGTGCCCATACGGCGCACGTCGCAGTCGATCAGCAGGGTACGGCGCCCGGCCAGTGCGGCGGAGCGGGCAAGTGCGATGGCCGTGCTGGTCTTGCCTTCGCCGGGGATCGAGGAAGTGATGCCGACCGAGCGGGCGACCTGCCCCTTGTGGCCGATCTTCAGTGCCGTCCAGATCGCGCGCACGGATTCGGCGAAAGGCGAATCCTTGTGTTCGACCAGGAAATCCGGGACGCCCAGCGTCTCGTCCTTGTGGAAGTCGGGCTCGTCCATCGTCGCGATGTCGGGCAGGCTGCTCACCACTTCGTAGCCGGTCAGTTCCTCGGCCTCGGCGCGGGTGCGGATGCCGCGTTCGCGCCATTCGAGCGTGAGCGCCAGCAGCACCGCGGCGATCACCCCGGCGATGCCGCCGCCCAGCATGTAGACGAGCAGGTCGGGTGAGGAGGGGCGCGGGGGCACCTGGGCGCGGGCGATGACCTGGGCCTTGCTCTTCTCGGTGCCGCGCGTGGCGAGTTCGACGCGGTAGCGGTCGAGGAAGGTCTGGTAGAGCTGGCGCGAGCTTTCGGCCACGCGCTCCAGTTCGTTGAGGCGCACCGAGGCATTGTTGCCGGCCAGCAGGCGGCCCTTGGCTCCGCCGATGGCGGCCTGGATCGCACCGACGCGCTGGCTGTCCACCTTGACGTCGGAACTGACCCCGGCGCTGGCGCGGGAGACTTCGCGGCGCAGCGACTGGCGGGCGCTGTTCAGTTGGGCTTCGGTTCTTACCCGGTCCGGGTGGTTGGGCCCGAGCGTGGAGGACTGTTCGGCCAGCTTCACTTCCAGCGTCGAGACTTCGGTACGCAAGTCGCGGATCACCGGGCTGCTGTTGACGGCGGTGCCGTTCTCCCCGGCATTGGCGCTGGCGCGGCCCTGCGAGGCGGCGAGTTCCGCTTTGGCCGAGGCCAGTTCGGTGTTGAGCGTGGAAAGCTCCTGCTGGGCGATCGTGCTGTCGTTGCTGACGGCGACGAGGTCCGCGCTGGCGCGATAGGACGCGACGGCGGCCTCGGCCTTGATGACGTCGCCGCGCAGCTGGTCGAGCCGACTGCGCAGCATGTTGATGTCCTGGCTGCGCGCGTTCTGCTCGCCCTGCACTTGTCCGCTGACATAGGCGTCGGCCACGGCATTGGCGACCATCGCCGAGACTTGCGGATCGCGCGAGCGGTAGCCGAGGTTGATCGCATAGGAGAGACCCTGCCGCGCGACGGTGAGATTGGCGCGCAGGATATTGGCGGCGGCGGCTTCGCTCAGCGGCCCCACCGCATCGGGCGCGGAAGCGGCGAGGAAGGCGCTGTTGGTGTTGAGCCGGGCATTGTGCACGGCCGCTGCCGCCACTTCCGGCGAGAGCAGGACCTGGACCTCGGTATCGACCGCCGGGGAATCGACGATCGTGTCCTTGTTGCTCTGCGCGGTACGGACGAGCTGCTGGTCTCCCCGATCGAGCGCGAGGACGACGCTGGCGTCGTATTTCTTCACCGCCAGGGCATAGGCCAGCGCGGTGGCCGCCAGTACGGCGAGGATCGCGAGGAGCATGGCCCACTTGTGCCGCCAGGCCAGCGTGGCCAGCCACGACAGGTCGATCAGCTTGCCGCCGTCGGGACCGGAAGTTGCGCCGGAAGCGGCGGGATCGCTTAGTCCCAGCCTCTGCGATGCGGAAGGGTCAAGCTTGTTCGAAGGCACGTGCAAGTTTCTACCTTCCGGGAATCGCGGAAATTCGCGGGGTCATTCTGCGGGGCTTCACCCTTTGATATCCATGAGAAACAGGTAGTAACCCGAAATCTCAGCCACCACGGCCTCGGGCGAACGGCGGCGGACGAAATCCCTTGGTACCGTGCCGGACACGGATCGCGCCGCTCCGGCGGCTGCGACGATCTGCCAATGGGTTAGCGGTGCTTTGATGGCGGTGGCGCGGGGCCAGCCGAGTTCTTCGAGCAGCGGCTCGAAGGCGGCAAGGCGCGAGACCAGCAGCGGGGTGCCGCGCTCGGCGGCGAGCACCGCGAGGCCGCTGTTCTCGCCGCTCTCGTAAGGCAGCATGAGCAGGTCCGCTTCGGCGAGGCGGTCGGCCATCTGCTGGTCGCTCAGGCGCTCCAGCGTCCATTCGATCCGCCAGCCGCGCGCGGCCAGTGCTTGCAGGCGATTTTCCAGCGCGCGGCCGGATTCCTCGTCTTCCGGGCGGCCGTGGACGAGGTAGCGACGCGGGTCGGGTTCGGCCTGCTCAAGAGCCGTCAGGAAGGCGTCGAGGCCCTTGTAGGCCTTGATGTCGCCGAGGAAGGCGATTGTTCCGGGCGTGACCCGGGCGTCCGGGTTTGGCTGCGGATAGGCGTCCGAATAAGTCCAGTGCGGTGCTACCAGTGCCGGCAGCGCGGCCAGCGCCGGATAATGCGCGCGGGCCTGTTCGAGGCTGTCCTGCGAGAGCGCATGGATGCCGTTCAGCCGGGCGATCAGATGCTTCATCCAGAAGCGTTCCAGTTTCGGCCGCTCGCCTTCGTGCGAGGCGACATTGTGCATGGTCCAGACGATCTTCGCGCCCCGGGCCTTTTGCAGCGCGAGGAAGGCGGACCAGACCGCGATCGTACGCAGGCTGCCGAACAGGCTCGCGCGGACGACTTTCTGCGGCCAGTGCAAGTGGATCACGTCGCAGCGCCCCGTGAAGCGCCGCAGCCAGCCGGGCGAGGAGACCGTGTGCCCCAGCCGCCTGAGTTGCTCCACGAGGATCGCGGTATAGGGGTTGCTGAGGCGGTTTTCCTCGCCGGGGAAGCACCAGATCCGAAGCATGGCTGCCTTCTGCTACGGCTTATATACCTAATTGCATGGGCTAGTTTCTTTGTTTGCACTGCACAATGGCGATTAAGTCTAGTCGCGGGGCGCTGATGCGAGTCGAACGGGTCGTCTTTCCTTTCACCAATGAGAAGATCGGTGGGAGCCACGTTTCCTCCTTCACGCTCGGCACGACCTTGCAGCGCGATCACGGCGTGGACGTGGTGGTGGCTTGCCCCAAAGGAAGCCTGATCGAGCAGGTCGCGCGAGAGCGGGATTTCAGGGTTTGGCCGCTCGACGAGCAGCCTGCCTTCCGCCACGGCCTCGTCGCCGAAGCGCGCCTGCTGCCGCGGCGGCTGGGCATGCTCGCGCGGCAACCGAAAGGCACGGTGGTCCACAACAACGACCTTTCGGCGCAGCAGAGCTGGGGACCGGCGGCGCGGCTGCGCGGGATCGCCTGCATCTATCACAACCGCGCCTTCAATCGGCCGGTCCTGCCGAACCTCATGGTCATGGCCACGGCGCAGCGGATCGTCTGCATCTCGCGCGCGGTCGAGGAGCGGTTGCCCGATTGGCTGCGTCGCCGCTCGGTGCGGATCGACAACCCTTTCGAACTGCCTGCCGAAGTCGACGGTGCGGCACTGCGGCGGCGCTTTGCCGAGGAATTTCCAATCGCGCGGGAAGGGCCGCTGATCGGCTTCATCGGCAATTTCGCCGAGCGCAAGCGCCTGCGTTTCTTCCTGGAAATGGCCCGCGCGATGCTGCCGGAGATGCCGCGCGCCGTGTTCGTGATCTTCGGCCGCGCGGTGGACGAGACGCAGCAGGACCTCGAAGCCTTTGCGGCGCGGCTGGGGATCGCGGACCGGGTGATCTTCGCGGGCTTTCGCCTGCCGGTGGAGGCAAACATCGCCCTGCTCGACCTGCTGGCGATCCCCGCAATCGAGGAACCGCTGGGTCGCACGCCGCTGGAGGCCCTGATGCTGGGCGTACCTTACGTCGCCACCGACGATGCCGGGCTGGGCGAGACCGGGCGCCGGTTCGGCGGCGGGCTGCTCGTGCCGCGTGGGGCGGGTCCCGGCGCTTTCGCGGCAACGGTGGTGCAGGCGCTGAGCACGGTGCGAACCGCGGATTTCGGAGAGGCGCGACGACACGCACGGGAAAGCCTCTCGGCCGCCAGCCATACGGCGCAGATTCTCAAGGTATACGAGGAACTGCTGGGCTAGTTTACCCTCTTCGTCCTAGATCGACATCTGCTGGTCCACCGTCACCTTGGAGCCGGAGTAGCTGGTTGCACTGTTCAGCACCTGGCCCGGTTTGGCGATCAGGCGCTTGACGTGCAGGTTGACCACGCCGTCCTCGGCGCGGAACAGCGGCACCGAGGGATCTCCCGAAGCGATCAGCACGTCGATGGTGATGGTGCGCGTGGCCGTCTTGCTGCCCTTGCCGATGATGCCGACGAAGCGGTTGGTGCCGAGTTCGACGAGGCCGTGGCTCTGGCTGGTCCAGGCCTTGATGCCCTGGCGGCAACCCGCAAGGTAGACGTTGTCCACCCGCACATCGCCCTTGATGTCGAGGCAGGCGTCGCTGGCGTTCAGGACGCGGCCGTTGGAGATCGTGCCGGAATAGCCCGCTTCCGTCGAAATGCCGTCGACGTTCAGGTAATGGCTGCCCGGCGCCATGAACAGATTCTGGAAGTCGAAGTTGCTGATTTCAAAGGTGCCGACGTCGTTGGCGTCCTTGCCCTTGAGGGTGATGGCGCCCCAGGCGTCGTCGCTGTTGATGGCGGGGTGGTCCTTGTCGCCGATCCAGACGAGGTCGCGGAACACCGCCTTGCCGATGCCGTTGCTGACATTGACGAGGCCGAGGCCCAGCGTCGCATCGGCGCGCGCCTGGGTATCGGACACGCGCTGGACATGAATGTTCGGCACGTTCTCGCCGCGCATCAGCGGGCCGTAGCGCTGCGATTTGACGTCCTGCATCACGAAATCGCTGGCGTCCTTGCCGTTGACCAGGATCTTGCCGTCGGCAATGCAGAGTTTCGACACGCCGGGCGTCGAACTCGTCAGGCGGATCGTCGGCACGGCCTTGCAGGCTGCGGAACCCACTTGTGGAGCGGCTATCGAAGGCATCCGGAATGTCGTGGCGGCGGTTGTCGCACTGGCCATTGTCATGGGCGCGGCGACGACACTGGACAGGGAGGCGGTCGGAATGCCGGTTGACGATCCCATCGCGGTTAGCGGAAGTGCAAAGACAAGCGTTCGGAACATGATGTTTCCCAATGACTTATGCGTTATGTTGCAAGTTACTGATGGAGCCATCACGAATATTCTCATTCGCAGGGCCTGATTCTGCTCGGTTACTTGCCGAAGCGGTGTTCAGGTCACAACTTGCGGTACGCGAAAAATGTCCTCAAACGGGGCGGAGCGTTGCCCGGTTTGCGACGGACCGTTGCGTCGCGCGGCCTTGCAGCTTGGCGTGGACGGTGAATCCGCAGAGCAGACCGTAGAACAGCAGGCCCTCGATCATCCAGAACGGCATCGTCGCCATGTTCAGCAGGAAGAAGCCCAGGTGGGCCATGACCAGCGTGAAGCGCGCGGGCGTCCGGGCGGTCAGGGCGAGGACGAACATCCAGATCCACAGCAGCAGCATTGCCGCCACGCCCAGCACGCCCAATTCGTAGAGCGTGGAGATCAGCGTGTTGTGGGCATAGTAGCGATAGCGGCCCTCCCAGGCATTGGCGCCGAAGCCCAGCATGTGCTGGGGCGGGGTGCCCGCTTCCCAGGCGTTGACGTACTGGCTCCAGAGCAGCAGCCGCCCGGAAAGCAGGGCCTGGTCGGCGCGGCTGAACTCGCCGGGATCCTTGCTGAGGATCGCCGGGTTCTGCACCAGGGTCTTGATCGCATCGAAGCGGTCGCCAGCGACGATCGGCAGCACCGGAACCGCCGAAAGCAACAGCAGCACGCCTAGGATCGTTGCGATGGGCCGCTGGGCGGGGCGGACGGCGCCGGTAATGCTGGCGATGAACAGGCCCAGCATCAGTGGTCCGGCGGTGATGATCGCCGTGCGGTAGTTGGCGGCGAAAATGCCGCCGAGGCAGATTGCCGCGATGGCCAGCTTGTAAAGCCCACGTAGGCGAGGGTTGAGGATTGCGGTCAGCAGGCCCGTCAGCAGGATGATCGAGAAGCTCGCCTCATGGTTGTAGCCGCCGATGTAGGAGGTGGAGCCGTCGCTCTCGGTCGCCTTGGCGATGTGCAGGACCAGACTGAAGCCTTGCAGCAGTAGCGGCAACAGGAAGGTGAACAGGATCCGTAGCAGCACTTTTCCGGCGCCGTCGGCCATGAAGGCGTCGTAGGCGGTGAGCGCGATGATCGCGAGATAGGCGTATTTCACCAGGCTCTCGACCGCGCCGGACGCCTCGCCATTGAGCATCGCACTCATCACGATCACCAGCAGCAGCGGCACCACCGGGGCGAGGATCAGCGGCACCGCGCGGCTACGCAGGAGCAGGAGACTGCCGATCAGCACCAGCACGACCGACGCCAGCGCGTTCCAGCTCAGCCCCAGCGGCGAGGAGGCGAAGGAAAATTTCGGCATTGCCGACATTGCCAGGCGCAAGGCGAAGGCCAGGATCAGGAACCGCGTCGATGCGCCGACACGCAGGCAGAGTACGACGACGAGCACGCAGAACAGCAGCATCGTCGGCAGTAGCAGGAAGATCGGGATGGGCGGACTGCCCGAAGTCAGTGCCAGCATCGCGTGCTCCGGGTCCTGTCAGTTGGCGTGGGTGAGCGCATGGCGATGCCTCCTGCGGCCTGGGAGCTTGCGATAGACGGCGGCGGTGCGTTTCGCCACTTCGTCCCAGTCCATCAGGGTATCGGGTAGGAGGCCTTTCGCCTCGCGCGCCTCTGCATGGTCGGCGAGGCGCGCGGCGAGGGCAGGGACATCGCCCACCGGGAAATAGCGGCTGGCGGGCAGGCCAAGGTCGAGATTGGGCTGGATGTCGCTGAGCAGGACCGGGCAGCCGCAGGCCAGCGCCTCCAGCGCGGCGATCGGCAGGCCCTCGTGAAAGGACGGCAGCACGAAAAGAGCGGCATTGCGCAGGAGAACCCCCAACCGCGCGCGCGGCACCATGCCGAGGAAGCGGATGCGCGGTTCGGCGCCTGTCTCCGCGCCTGCCAGCAGGTCCTGCGCATAGCGGTCGTCCTTGCGACCGGCTCCGGCGATGACCAGCGTGCGGGTGTCGTCGCTGCGCCGGAATGCCTCGACGAGGATGTGGATGCCCTTTTCCGGCACCAGTCTCGCCACGCAGATGACGTAGTTTCCGGCAATGAGGGCAAGTTCGTCCAGCACTTCCGCGTCGCTCTGCGGCGACGGGGGCATCGTGCTGACGCCGTTGGGGATGAATTCGACCCGCTCCGCCCGCGCCGGATAGCGCGCTTTCATGCGGGCCGCGAGCGAGGGGGAGACGCAGACAACGCGGTCGGCGGAGCGGACGCCTAGCCACTCGCCGAGTTTGAGCATGAGGCGGGCGCCGCGCCCCCATTTCTCGCGGTCGTAGTCGGCGCCGTGGTGGGTCAGCAGCACGCCGAGGCCGAGCAGACGCGCGAGCGGGGCGAAGAGAGCCGGGCCGACCGCGTGGATATGCACGGCGTCGGCGCCCCGGCGGCGGGCGTGGAGAATGCCGACGAGGGTGGAAACGAGCGCCTCGCTAACCCGGCCGGTCGGCGAATAGAGCGGCGTCAGCGTGACATGGCGAAAGCTGGTCATCGCCGGATCGACATAGGGCGCGCGGCAGCAGACCTCGATCTCGATCCCCGGGTCGAGCGCGGCGATGCGGGGCAGCAGTTCCTCGCAGTGGGTCTCCACCCCGCCCATGACGCCGGGGATACCGCGCAGGCCGGTGACGCAGACTTTCATGGCCCGACAGGCCTTGCTTCCGGTCGTGCGGCCTCGACCAGCGCGGCGCGGAACTCCTCCACCGCACTTTCGACCGAAAAGGCGGCGGCGCGCTGGGCGGCGGCGGCGGCGTAAGTGGCGCGGCGCGGGCCGGTCAGTTCCGTCATGCACCGGGCCATCGCGCCATCGTCGTTCATGGCTACTAGCGCGCCGCCGTGGCCGAATGCAGGCTCGTCGCCACGGCGTTGGACCTGCAGGATTTCCGCCGGACCGGACGGGCAATCCGTGGCCACGACCGGCAGGCCGACCGCCATCGCTTCCAGCATCGCGTTGGGAAAACCCTCTGCATTGGAGGTGAGAAGGTAGCACCCCGCCCGCGCCAGGACCGCGTAAGGGTTGTCCAGAAAGCCGGGAAAGCGCACCCGCCCGGCAAGCCCCAGCGATGCTGCCAGCGCGGTCAGATCCTCGCGCAGGGGACCTTCCCCCAGTACGATCAGATCGCCCTCCGTTTCCGTTTTCGCGAGCGCGCGGATGGCCATGGCGGCGTTCTTGTTGTCGACGAGGCGGCCCATCGTCACGTAGTCCGCGATGCTCACCGGGATCGCCGGTTCCTGCGCGGCGAGAGCGCGGATTCGGGCGGTATCGACCGGATTGTAGATCACCGAGATCCGCGCAGGCTCGATGGCGAAGTCGCTTTCCAGCGTGCGGGCGACCCCTTCGGAAACGGCGATGATCCGGCGGGCCGAGGGGTAAGTGCTGCGGATCAGCAGGCGGCTGAGGAAGCCGAGGCGGCCGGTTCTCAGATGGGCGGTGGTGTTGACCCGCTCGCTGATCACCGCAGCGCCGCCGCTGCGGCGCGTCGCGAGGATCGCGGCAACATTGGCGCGGGAGAGGAACGAGAGGGTCACGTCGGGACGCAGGCGGTGCACCAGCTTGCGCGTGCGGGTCACGCTGCGCACCATTCCGCCGCGTGTATCGAGGCGCTCGACCCGTACTCCGGCGGGCAGGCGATAGGCTTCCTCCGCCTCGTTATCGAGCAGGGCCACCGTGATCGCGAAGTCCTGCGGGCTTCGGCTGAGCCGGTCGACCAGCGTCGTGAACACCCGCTCCGCCCCGCCGCCGGCGAGCGAGTTGATGACGAAGAGCGCGCGAAGCGGCGATTCGGAACGCATGCGACCTCTCGTGATCCCTGAGCAGGCGCAGCGTAACCAGCGCGTCGCGCCGGTGATATTCAACAAAAGAGCCAGCCTGTGGCCCATCGGGGGTATCGGCAGGTTTGCCATCCACCCCCAGGCGGCTTTGATAAGCGGGGGTTTTGTCAGTGAGGGAGAGGGAACTGAAGCGGAAGCCTCATCCCACACTTCGTCATTGCGAGCGTAGCGAAGCAATCCAGAGCGTCGTGGGCCGGACTCTGGATTGCTTCGCTACGCTCGCAATGACGAACGGGAGAGGTCAACGAACAGGGGAGGTAGGCCACAGGAGGCGTAGCCAAACAGAAGGCGTAGACAAGCGGGAGGGGCACAGGCCCAGATTTACGCGAAATCCCGGCCCTTCGGCTTTCGCGCGAAGGGCCGGGTACCGGCGCGTGTCCCTTTTTACGGCCGGTAGAGGGCTTCGGTGGGCAGGATCACGCCATTGGTCTTGGCGTAGCTGTCCCAGTCGGCGGCAAGTTCACGCAGTTTGTCGGGATTCCCGGCCGAGAGATCGTCGGTTTCACCGGGGTCCTTCGCCACGTTGAACAGGCGCCACTGACCATCGCCGATGTCGGTCACTTTCCAGTCGCCCTTGCGCAGCGCGCGGCTGCCGAACAGTTCGGTGCCGAGCGGCTCGTCGGCGGCATGGACGAAGGAGGCCTTGCCCTCGAACCAGGAGCGCGCGCTCTTCCCCGTGATCGGTAGCACCGTCCGGCCCTGGAACGTGGTGCCGCCGCTCGGCACCCCGGCATAATCGAGCAGGGTGGGCGCAATGTCGGCCACGCTGACATAGGCGCTGCCTATGCCCCCGGCCTTGGCGAGGCCCTTCCCGCTGACAAAGGCCACCGTGCGGGTGCCGCCTTCGGAGGCATAGGCCTTGGTCAGCCACGAAGGCGCGGTGCCGGCCTGAGCCCATTCGGTGCCGTATGTGATGTAGGAGTTGGCCTTGCCGCGATTGGCAAAGCTGTTGTCCGCCTCGGCAATCCGGCCGCCGAGCATTTTCGCGCCGGTGGTCCTGTAGTCCAGACCTTCGGCGCCGTTGTCGGCCAGGAACACGATCACGGTGTTGTCCAGTTCGCCGCTGGCACGCAAGGCATCGAGCACGCGGCCCACGTTGCTGTCCATCCGCTCGACCATGGCGGCGTAGATTTCCATGTCGCGCGCGGCTTCGCGCTTGTCGGAGGCCGAAAGCGAATCCCAACCCCCGCGCGGCGCGCGGACGCTGTGCGCGACCGTGCCCTTGGGGAGAATGCCGAGCTGTTCCTGCCGGGCAAGGCGGCGGCGGCGGATCTCGTCGAAGCCGACGTCGTACTTGCCGGCCTGCCGCGCCACGTCTGCTTCCGGTGCCTGGAGCGGCCAGTGCGGCGCGGTGAAGGCGAGGTAGGCGAAGAACGGCTTGTCCGGGCTCTCCGCGCGGCTCTGCTTCAGTTCGGCGATCAGGTTCGTCGCATAACTATCCGACGAGTAGAAATCCTTGTCGAGCGAGGTCAGCACTTTGCCGTCGCGGGTATAGGTGGCGTTCTTCCTGGGATCGGCCCCCAGATCGCGGCCATAGTGGTTCGCACCGCCCTGAAGCAGCGCGAAGCTGTGCTGGAAGCCGCGGGCATGGGGATCGAGGTCCGGCGTCAGGCCGAGGTGCCACTTGCCCGAGAGCAACGTGCGATAGCCGCCTGCGGCAAGGCGCTCGGCCAGGCTGGCGACGTCACGGCTGAGATAGCCTTCGTAGCCCGGCTGGCCCTTCTGGTTCGGGGACGTGAGTTCCGCCATGCTGCCGAGCCCGGCGCGGTGGTTGTCGGTGCCGGAGAGCAGCATCGAGCGGGTGGGCGAGCAGGTCGGCGCCGTGTGGAATCCGGTCAGGCGCAGACCGTCCAGCGCCAGCCGGTCGAGATGGGGGGTGGCGATCTCGCTGCCGAAGGCGCCGACGTCCGAGAACCCGAGGTCGTCGGCGATGATGACGAGGAAGTTCGGGCGCTGCTGGGCAGGCACGCTGGCGGGCGCGGGCGCCTTGGCCGCGACCGGAACGGCCATGGTGGTGGCGAGCAGCGCCGCGCCGAGTGTAGCGGCAAAGGCGAAACGCGAGGTTTTCATCAGGTGGTCCTTGGTAGAAAAAGCCCGCGCCGCGCCCAGTGTCCGTATCCGAAAGGCGCAGCGCGGGAAGTGAACGGCCCGTGCAGGGAGTGAGGGATCAGGCCGCTTCGTAAGGGATTGCCTTTTCCTTGCGGATGGTGCGGCTCTGGCGGCCGTCGATCGCCACCGGCACCGATCCGGCAATCGTGGCGCGGCGCAGGGTGCGGCGCTGGAGGCCGAAGTCGGCAACGGCGCGGTGCTGGGTCGCCTGGTTGTCCCAGAACGCCACGTCACCCGGCTGCCAGCGCCAGCGCACGACATTCTCGGGGCGGGTGATGTGTTCCTGAAGGATCGAGAAGATACGCGCCGAGTCCGCCTGGTTGAGACCGGCGATCCGCTTCACGAAGTGGCCGAGCAGCAGCCCGCGCTGGCCCGAGACCGGATGGACGCGCACGAGCGGGTGCTCGGTCTCGTAGACGGTGGAGGCGAAGATATTCTTCTGGAACAGGGCGCGGTTCTGGCTGGCCTCGTCGTCCTTCGGGGCATTGCCCAGGACTTGCGCGTAGTCGTAGTCGTTCGAATGGACGGCCCAGAGACCGTTCACCAGTTGGCGCAGGCTTTCCGGCAGACCTTCATAGGCGGTCTCGGTATTGGCCCAGACGGTGTCGCCGCCCGCTTCGGGAATGGTGATCGCGCGCAGGATCGAACCGGCCGGATAGGCGTCGGTGAAGGTCACGTCGGTATGCCAGCTGGAGGCGGCGTAGCCTTCCTTGCTATCGAGTTCGAGCAGGTAGCGCGATCCTTCGGCGACCGGCACGGTGGGGTGGGCCACCGGATCGCCGAACAGCGAGGCGAAGTCCTCGTGGCGCTGGTCGGTCAGTTCGTGCTGGCCGCGGAAGAAGATCACCTTGTGGCGGACGAGCGCGTCCTTGATGGCCTGCACGGTTCCGGCGTCGAGGTCGCCCGAGAGGGTGACGCCGCGAATCTCGGCGCCGATCGTGCCGGTGATCGGTGCCACGTCCAGCGGCGAGGCGGGGTCCTTGGCATTGGCGTAAGTGGCAATCGAAGTCATGGCATTCACTCCTTCTTCGTAAAATCGGTGGTTCGGACGGTCATTCGGCGGGCACGGCAGCAGCGGCGTAGACCGCTTCGCGTGCCTGCATCTGGCGGCGGATTTCGGCGTGGCGGCCCGCGTCGAGCGGGAAGCCTGCGACCAGCGCGGCGGCGAGCGTGTGGGCGAGGGCAGGGCCGAGCGCGAAGACCAGCAGCAGGGCGTTCAGCGCCTCGGGCGTGTTGGTGGCGGCCTTGGGGTCGAAGCCGAAGGCGGTGACGAGGGGCAGGGCTATCCCGAAAGCCAAAGCGCCGCCCAGCTTCATCGAGACGCTGAAGACCGAGTAGTAGAGCCCGACCCGGTCTTCGCCGGTCTCGGCGCGGTGGAGGTCGGCAACGTCCGCCACCATCGATCGCAGCATGAGGTTGCCCGAACCTTGCGAGAGGCCCTGCGCCACGGCGAGCGCCATCATCAGGCCGAAACGGTCGGGGGTGAGAAAGACGAGGCCGAAGTTGATCGCGGCCTGGGTCAGTTCGGCGACGACGGCCGCGCGGCTCTTGCCGAGGTGCTGGCCGATCCGGCGCCAGATCGGCCCGGCCAGTACGCCGAACGAATACTGGAGCAGGAAGAAGCCCGCCGCCCACTCGGGGCGCTGGAAATAGATGGTGACGATGAACAGCAGCAGCGCGGTACGCACGCCTTGTCCGGCGGTGACGGCGGCATCGGCGGACAGGACGCGCAGCAGCAGCGGGTTGCCGAAGACGGCTTTCAGCGTCTTACCCAGCGCGAAAGGTTCTGCGCCGGAGGGGGCGCTGCGATCGGGCAGGGCGGTCAGGGTCAGCAGCAGTCCCGGCACGGCGGTGAAGAGCACCAGGGTGCCGAACAAGGTCAGGCGCAGCGGACCGTCGTCGGGGCGAAACTGATCCGCCACCGCAGGCAGCAGCAGCGTCAGCACGAGCGCGCTGGACGAGAGCAGCGTGAACTGCGAGGCGATGCGGGTGCGCTGGTCGTAGTCGCCGCTGACTTCGCCGGACCATGCCATCAGCGTCGTCTGGGTGGTCGAGGCGCCGGTGTAATAGCAGATCACGCCGATGCCGACCCAGGTGAGCGTGGCACCCTCGGGCGGAAAGAACAGCATGGCGCTGCCGATGATGAACAGCAGGCCGCCGCCCGCGATCCAGGGGCGTCTCCGCCCGAAGCGGCTGATCGTGCGATCGCTGAGCGAGCCGATCACCGGATCGAGCAGGGAGTTCACGACTTGTCCGATCAGGTAGACGAGCCCCAGTCCGGCGAGTGGAATGGCGTAGTGACGGGACAGGATGGCCGGTACGAAAGCCATGACCGGCTGCGCGGCGGCATAGACCGGCACCGACATTGCGGTGAAGCGCAGGAGGCGCCAGCCATCGAGGTGTTCCTGTTGTGTCGGTGATGTACGGAATGTCTCGCGGGTCATGGCTGGCGCCTCCTGGTTGGGAGCGGGATCAGAGCTTGGTGCGAAGGGTCGCGCCGAACGTGCGCGGTTCGCCGAGCTGGGCGGTGACCGCACCGGTGTTCGCGGCGCTGAGGCTGACGAAGTAGTTCTTGTCGAACAGGTTCCTGGCCCAGATCGAGAAGTCCCAGAGGCCGTCGTCGGTTCTCAGCCCGATGCGGCCGTTGGCGATGCCGAAGCCCGGAATCTGCGCCCAGGCCGAGTTCGAGGCCGAGGTGTTGAAGTTCGAGCGATAGGCGTAGTCGGCATGGGCATAGAGCCCCACTTCCTTGCCGCCGAGGTCGCCCAGCGGCGTGTTGAAGTCCGCGCCCACGGTCCAGGCCCATTTCGGCACGCCCGGCAGGCGCTCGCCGGAAAGATCCTGGATCGCGCCCAGGTTCTGGCGCTCGAAAGCCTGCGGGGCGTTCTTGTAAGTGACGTAAGCGGCGTCGGTATACGTCGCCGAGGCATTGAAGCTCAGGCTGTCGGTCGGCGCGACGGTGAACTCGCCCTCGATCCCGCGCGAGCGGACCTTGGGGATGTTCGAGATGTACTGGCGGCCGACGACGGCGCCCACCGGCAGGTCGGTGATGGTGGTCTGATAGTCGCTGATCTCCGTCCAGAAGGCGGCGGCATTGAACGTCGCGCGGCGGTCGAGGAACTGCGATTTGAGGCCGAGCTCGAAGGCATCGACCTTCTCCGGCTTCACGTCGGGTTCCACGCCCACCGGCAGGACGGACAGGTTGAGTCCGCCCGACTTGTTGCCGCGCGAATAGGAGCCGTAGACGTTGACGTCGGGCGCGACCTTCCAGTTCAGCGTGACGAGGCCGGACAGGCTGTTGTCGGTGAAGCTGGTCGCGTAGCTGGTGACCGGATTGAACTGGGTGCGGATCGCGTTGATCGCCGCCTGCTGCGCGGCGGTGAAGCCGGAGATGTCGGCACCGTCCACCCAGTACTGGTTGTAGGCGCCTTCCTTCTTTTCATGGGTGAAGCGCAGGCCGGTGGTGAGGGTCAGGGCATCGGTGACGTGCCAGTCGGTCTGGCCGAACAGCGCGATCGTCTTGGTTTCCGGCGTCGAGGTGGAGTTGGACTCGAAGCCGTCGAGCGCGGCGTTCGCGATCGCCTGGTTGGCGGTCGGCAGGTTCCAGAGCGCGGCGGCCGAACCGTAGCGCGAGGCGCCGTAGCCGCGCACGATCTGCCAGAAGTAATAGGCGCCGATCACGTAGTCGAAGCTGCCGCCGCCCTTGGAAGCGAGCCGGATTTCCTGGCTGAACTGGCGCTGGCGGTTGGCCTGCTGGGCCTTGGTGACGATCGGCAGGGAGGTGCTGTCGCCGTCGTTGGCCGGGTTCCAGTCCCACCAGCGGTAGGCGGTGATCGAGGTCAGTGCCGCATTGCCGAGGTTCCAGTTGACCTCGCCCGAGACGCCGTAACCGGCCATGTTCGACTGATAGTGGCTGTTCGCCTCGCCCACGCGGTCGAATGGATCGAAGGTGGGGAGGGTGTAGCCCGGGAAGCGCGCGGCGCGCTGTGCCCAGTTGTTGGCGATCGTCGCACCGTTCTCGTAAGTCGTGTGCAGGCCGGCGAAGACGTTGAGGACGTGGTTCTGCTTCTGCTTGGCATAGTCGCCGATGATGCGGACTTCGAGATCCGGGTCGGGCGTGAAAAGCAACTGCCCGCGGATCGACTTGTTCAGATAGTCCTGCGCGCGGCGGTTAGTGGTCTTGTTCCAGAGGAAGCCGTCGTTTTCGCTGATCGCGCCGGAGAGGCGCACGGCGAGCAGGTCCTTGAAGATCCCTGCCGAGCCCGAGGCGCGGAACTGGTAGAAGCCGTAGTTGCCGATGCTGGCCTCGGCCGAAAGCTCGGGGTCGAAGCTGGGCTTGCGCGACGTGACGTTGATGACGCCCGAAGTGGTGTTCTTGCCGAACAGCGTGCCCTGCGGCCCGCGCAGCACTTCTATGCCCTGAAGGTCGACGAGGTCGAACTGCGCAAGGCCGACGCGGCCGTAGTAGACGTTGTCGATATAGAAGCCGACGCCGTTCTCCAGCCCGTCGTTGGTGAGCGAGATGTTCGAGCCGAGGCCGCGGATGTTGATGTTGGTGTTGCGGGCGTTGTAGGAGATGACCTGAAGGCTGGGCACCTGTTGCGAGATGGCGCCGAGCGTGTAATCGCCCCGCTTTTCGAGGCTGGCGGCGCTGATCACGCTGATGGCGACCGGCACGTCCTGGACATTCTCGTCGCGGCGGCGCGAGGCGGTGACGACGATGGCTTCTCCGCTGCCGCTTTCTGCGACGGCTTCAGGCGCCTCTTCGGCAGCGAGAGCGGCGGGCGCGACGGCGATCAGCGAAACGGTGAGGGCGAGCGGACTGGTGGCGGTGACGAAACGGCGAAACATGCAAGTCGATCCCTGTTTTCATGAGTGCGCACCGATCTTTCGTCGGGCGTGACTTTTCCGGTCTTTCGGGTGTTCTGGCTGACGGTCTTCAAGGCGCGAGGCGGCGGCCGGGGCCTGCGATCAGGCCTCGGAAAACCGGCTCGGGACACGCGTGTCCTCTTCGCGAAACCCCCGGTTTCGGATCGAAGTGCGTGAAGTCTGTCAGCAAGGGCGCGGGTCCGCTGAAAGCGGTCCGCCGTTGCGCGTCAGGCGCGCGGATTCATGGTCTGCATCGTATCACCTCATCGTTGGCGTGAGGGGAACACGATGCCTGGCGCTGTCGCCTGGAGCATCGCGCGCTTTAGCGGTTGGTAACGCGGAGCAAGCTGCTTCCCTATCAAATGCCGCGGACCCGTGAACCTTGGAATGCACGGGCGGACTGGTCAGCCGTTTGCCGTGCGGTGTGCTTGTCTAGCTATTTGGTTGAGAAAGCGGGGTCAATGCAAGGTTTTCTATCGGGGGCTATGGCAGGGATTTCGGGGTATTCCCTTTTGCCTCGTGAATATCGCATGATATCCTATGCTTGCATGGGATCGGCTGATCCGGCTTGCGTCCCGGATAATCCTTTTGGAGATGGCTGGTCCGTTTCGGGAGAGGGTTGTAACGAAGCGGCATGACCGTCTTGCCTTCCGCTTCGCCCGCGAAACCCTCTCTCCTGCCGCTGCACGGCCGCCGGGCGCTCGTTACCGGCGCGGCGGGCGGTTTCGGCAGGGAGATTGCGATGGGTCTGGCGCGGGCCGGGGCGCATGTGATCCTGCATGGACGGCGCGGCGAACAGCTTGCCGCGGTCATCGGGGAGATCGCCGCGGCGGAGGGTTCCGCCGAGATTGCCGCGTTCGATCTCGCCGATGGCGATGCGGCAAGGGATGTGCTGGGGAAGCTGGGAAAGGTCGATATCCTCGTCAACAATGCCGGTCATCGCGATCGCCGCGAGATGGCGGAACTCGATCGCGATGCCGTGCGCCGGATGCTGGAGATCAACCTCGTCGCGCCGTTCGATCTGGCGCGAATGCTGGCGCCGGGCATGGAGGAAGGCGGACGGATCATCAATGTGACATCGATCGCCGGACAGATCGCCCGCTCGGGGGACGCTGCCTATACGATGGCCAAGGGCGGGCTGGACGCGATGACCCGTGCGCTCGCGGCGGAACTCGGCCCGCGCGGGATCACGGTGAACGCGGTCGCTCCCGGCTATTTTGCGACCGAAGCCAATGCCGCGATGGTCGCGGACCCGGAAGTGGCCGGACATCTGGCGCGGCGGACATCGCTGGGGCGCTGGGGGCGGCCCGAGGAAATCGTCGGGCCGGTCCTGTTCCTCGCCTCCGATGCGGCGAGTTATGTGACTGGACAGGTCATCGGCGTGGATGGCGGCTATCTCGCGCATTTCTGAATGTTGCGCGTGACGCATTTGAATCAGCGTTTTGTGCAACATTGATGGCATAGCGCTGGATGGCCTGTATTTGCGAGGCCATCCAGCGGCGAAGTTGCGCTTCTTGCGAGGGAAACGCCCGACCGGGCAGGTGCCAAAATTGTTTTAAAGCCGAAGCGGTATCGAAATCGCGCAGCCTCAAGGCATCGCCTTTTGAATGACTAATGTAATAAAATCATGATGTTGATGTCGGTCTGGAGGGCGATCGGCTGATATCGAGGGAAGGTGTAATGCGATGTAGAAAGTGCAATTGCGAGATCGCCCGACTGCCTCGCGATGTCCACGAACCTTCGCAAAACGGCACTATGTTGCACAATATGCAACTACGCATTTCTTTTCTTCATTTGCGTTAATCCCGATTCTCGCCCAATTAGAGCGGGCCTTTCAGGCATCCTCTCCCAAAAACTTTCCAAGGGCTGGTCTTCGGACCGGCCCATTTTTTTTGTCCTTCGCGCGCGAGCACGCTTGCAAATCCGGTGGTGCTGCCCTGAAGGCGATGGTCGGGAATTTGCACGCAGCAGGGAGATTTCGAATGCGCCTCGGGAAATTTGCAGGTCTGGCCTCTGTTGCGCTTGGCCTCGGACTTGCGGGCCTCAACGCCGCTTCGGCCAGCGCGGCTCCGACCGCCACCCCCGCTGCCGCAAAACCTGCCGCCCCGCGCTGGTCGCTGGCGATCCATGGTGGAGCGGGCGTGATCGAGCGTGGTTCGCTCACGCCGGAGCAGGAAAAGGCCTATCGCGAGGGTCTGGACGAAGCGCTTCGTGCCGGTGCCGCCGTGCTGGACAAGGGTGGTACCTCGCTCGACGCCGTGGCCGCCGCCATCCATGTCCTGGAAGACAATCCCCTGTTCAACGCCGGACGCGGTGCGGTCTTCACTGCCGAGGACCGCAACGAACTGGACGCGGCGATCATGGACGGCCGCACGCTCAAGGCCGGTGCCGTCGCCGGGATTACGCGCACCCGCCATCCCGTGGATGCCGCGCGCGCGGTGATGGACCATAGTCCGCACGTCATGCTGGCCGGCGAGGGTGCCGATACGTTCTCGCGCGAGCAGGGCCTAGAGCAGGTCGATCCTTCCTGGTTCCGCACAGAGAAGCGCTGGGAGCAACTGCTCAAGTGGCGCAAGGACCATCAGGCCGCGCTCGATCCGACCCATCTTTACGGCACCGTCGGCGCCGTGGCGCTCGATGCCGCCGGAAACCTGGCCGCGGCCACGTCGACCGGGGGCATGACCGGCAAGCGCTGGGGCCGCATCGGCGATTCCCCGATCATCGGTGCGGGCACTTATGCAAGAAACGGCGAGTGCGCGGTTTCGGCGACCGGCTCCGGCGAATACTTCATTCGCGAGAGCGCCGCGCGGCAGGTCTGCGACCGGGTGGGCTACCTTCACCACACCCTGGCTGCGGCTGCGCAGGAGACGATCGATTCGGTCGGCGCGATCGGCGGCGACGGCGGGCTGATCGCGATGGGACCGGAAGGCATTCCGGCCTTCGCGCTCAATTCCTCGGGCATGTACCGCGGGCAGGTCTCGGCGGTCAGCGCGCCGCAGACCGCGATCTATGCCGACGAGGCGCTTCCCGTCCGACAGTGAGTGGCGGGCCACTCCTCGGCGAGGAGGCCGAAGAGCAGCGTGTCGCGAATGCCGATATGGGTGTGCCATTCTGCGCGCAGATGGCCCTCACGTTGGAAGCCAAGGGCCTCCAGCAGCGCTATCGATCCGCGATTGTCCGGATCGGTATCGGCGAAGATGCGCCTTTGGCCTTCCACGAAGAGCCTGTCGATCACCGCGCTGACGGCTTCCCGGCCGATCCCGCGACCTTGCGCTTCGCGGGCTAGAAGGTAGCCGATCTCGCTGACGCCGGGCCGCTTCTGCCCGGCCGACACGAAGCCGATCGCCCGGTTTTCGCCGCGCTCGACGATGGCCCATGTGCGCCACGAACCGGCCCTCTCCAGCGCAAAATCGGCGCGCAGTTCATCGAGGTCCGCGAAGGGCGCGCGCGACCACCATGTCATGCTGTCCGGATCGGACATCGTCGGGAACAGGGCTTCGGCGTCGTCCGGCGTGCGGAGGCGCAGGGTCAGGCGTTCGGTCGCGAGCAGGGGGAGGGCTATGTGGTTCGAGGTCATGATCCATGCCGTCGTATCACGGCGAGTTGTCGGGCTGCCAGAGTTCGATCGGATTGCCTTCCGGATCGTGGATGCGGGCGAAGCGGCCCACGCCCGGCATGTTCCATTCCGGGTTGGTGACGACGACGATGCCCGCCACGAGCAGCCGGGTGCAGAGTTCGTCGAGGTCATCGACCCTGAAGTTGAGCATCCACTGGCGATCCGATGGAAAATAGTCGGTATCGGCGGGGAAGGGCGCGAAGACGCTGGGGCCTGCCTGGGTGTCCCAGGCGCCGTAGGGCGCGGAGCCGACGCCGAGATGCTCGGCATACCAGGCGCGCAGGGCTTCCGGGTCCCTTGCACGGAAGAAGAAGCCGCCGATCCCCGTCACGCTCATGTTTTCGTCTCCCTGCGAGCGCGAAGGCATATCACGAGTGGATGCCTCAGGCGATATCCAGAGCGACCGGCATTTACGAAGTTCACATTTTGTTCGCTTGGTGCTAGGTCGAGTCCATGCCGGATGCAGCGGACAGGAAGATCATCCACGTGGACATGGACGCGTTCTTCGCGTCGGTCGAACAGCGTGACGATCCCTCCCTGCGCGGCAAGCCCGTGGCAGTTGGCCATGCGGCCGCGCGTGGCGTTGTCGCGGCGGCCAGCTACGAGGCGCGTACGTTCGGCGTGCGCTCTGCCCTGCCTTCGGTCACGGCGCTGCGGCGCTGCCCGGAACTGATCTTCGTGCCGCCCCGCTTCGAAGTCTACAAGGCGGTGTCGCGGCAGATCCATGCGATCTTCGCCGACTATACCGACCTGATCCAGCCGCTTTCGCTGGACGAGGCCTATCTGGACGTCACCGCCAACCGGCGCGGCCTGCCCACGGCGTGGAAGACGGCCAAGGAAATCCGCGCCCGCATCCTGGAGGAAACCGGGCTGACCGCGTCGGCGGGGATTTCCTACAACAAGTTCCTCGCCAAGCTTGCCTCTGACCAGCGCAAGCCCAACGGCCAGTTCGCGGTGACGCCGGATATGGGCGCGGACTGGGTGGAGACCTTGCCGGTCAAGCGCTTCCACGGCGTCGGCCCGGTCACGGCGGCAAAGATGCAGCGGCTCGGGATCGAGACCGGGGCGGACCTGCGGGCGAAGTCGCTGGCGTTCCTCCAGCAGAATTTCGGCAGTTCGGCCGAATGGTATTTCCAGATCGCGCGCGGGATCGACGAGCGACCCGTCAACCCGGACCGCGAGCGCAAGTCGTCCGGTTCGGAAACCACGTTCGACCGCGATCTGATGCTTGATGAAGAGATCGAGGCGGGGGTGCTCGGGCAGGCCGACGACGTCTGGGCCTGGTGCGAACGCGCGCAGGCATTCGGGCGCACGGTGACGGTCAAGGTGAAGTATGCGGACTTCCAGATCATCACCCGCAGCCGTACGCATGGGGGCGTCGTCTGTCGCCACGAGGACTTGCGGGAAGCGAGCCTGGCGCTGGTCCGCTCGGTACTGCCGACCGAGAAGGGCATCCGCCTCGTTGGCGTGACGGTCTCCAACTTCGACCGGCCTGCCGAGGATGCCGCACTTCCGCTGTTCGGGGCGGTGCCGGCGCCTGCGGATTGACGGGCGCCGATGGAAGAACCGGTGCGGAAGGCGTGGCTCCCGCGCCGGTCCGTCGGACAATGTGCCGGATTACATGCGATAGGAGGCGCGCAATTAGCCGAACTGGCCGGGCACGTTGGGGGCAATTGCCTGACGATGGGGTGCCTCTGGAATGCGCGGAAATATTGCAATTAATTATCAATAGATATAAATTGCGACCCCATCCCGGGGAGGTGATGACGTATTTGGAAGAACTGCGAGTTCCTGCACCCGGCCTAGCGCAATCACGTCACGGAGATCGAGATGAACCTGAAATATCTGACCCCGCTTGTCCTCGCCTGCCTGGCTCCGAGTGTGCAGGCCCACGAGGTATGGATCGAGCGTGACGGTGCGGGGCCTGCCCGCGTCTATCTTGGCGAGCCGGGCGAGCCGTTGCCGCAGGGGGGCGATCCCGAGTTCGACCACCTCAAGGCGCCGAAACTGATCCCGGCCGCCGGTGCCGCCGGTGTTCGCAAGGCGGGCTATATCGAATACGCGGTCCCTGCCGGAGACGTGCGCGCCCATGACGACAGCGTGTTCGCGCCCTGGGGGCCGGACGACAAGAAGGAAGGCATCGTCTACTATGCCCGTGCCGGTCGCGGCGAAGCCCGAGCGGCGATGCCGTTCGAGATCGCGCCCGTCACCGCGCATGGCAACGGCTTCGTTCTCGTTCGTGACGGCAAGCCGGTGGCGGACGCGTCTGTTACCGTGATCTCGCCGGACAAGTGGTCGAAGTCGGTCAAGACCGATGCCCAGGGCCGCTTCACGCTCCCAGCGCGGGAAAAGGGGCGGTATATCCTGACCGCCTCGCACAAGAACGAAAGCGGCGGCGAGACGAGCCTCGGCAAGGTCGCCACGCTGCACGCCGTCGCGACGACCACGTTCGTCGTCGATTGATCGAACCTGCGGGCAAGCCGTCAGGAGGCGGGGTTTTCCAGCCCTAGCCGCCTGACCGCCTGCTTGCGGCGCACTTTTCCCTGCAAATGGCGGCAGATCGTCTCCAGCCCCGCTTCGGCATCGGCTTCCCGGCCGCAGACGAAGAGATCGACGGCCGCGATTCCGTGTTCGGGCCAGGTGTGGATCGAGATGTGGGATTCGGCGAGCAGGGCCACCCCGGTCACGCCCATGCCGGGGCCGAAATGATGGAGGCGCACGTCGAGCAAGGTGGCTCGTGCCGCCCGTGCCGCCTCGCGCAGGCTCGTCTCGATCAGGGAGATGTCGCCCAGGCCCCGGCAGTCGTCGAGGTCGGCGATCAGGTGCAGGCTGCTGTCGGGACTATGCGCCATGTCAGGCGAGACTTTCGAAGGCGTGGCCGAGGTGGTCGAGGGCCTTTTCCGCCGCGATCACGCCGCGATGATGGGCTTCCTCGAACAGCGAGAGGCCGCTGAGGTCCGAGTGGGCGAACAGGATCGGCGGCGCGGCATCGTTCGCCGCGCGGCGCGCCGGGTCGCTCAGGAAGCCGGGTGAGGGGCGGACCATGGCATGGCCCCAGCGCCAGACGTCGATGCGCTCGACGGCGCCTTCGAGGTCCGGGTTCATGGCGAGGAGGTCGTTGCGGACGAGGTTCTGCCAGTCGCGCAGCGGACGGGTCATCATGATCTTGCGCGCCTCCTTCGGAGCTTCCCTGGAAAGCGGCATGTACCACGTCAGCACCGTCTTGCCGCCGTCGGTCGCCTCGCTCTGGTGGGTCGCGACCACATAGCCGAGCGATTCGCTGGCGGTGGAGACATTGTCCCAGGCCAGCGAGGTGCCCTTGCCTTCGGGGTGGCGCGCGACCGTGACATTGGCCGTGACCCATGGCGCATAGCTGAAACCGCCCGCCTCGGCGGTTTCCGGCGCGACGCGGGCGGCGACGAAGTGGGGCATCGCCAGTACCGCGACTTTCGCGCGCAGACGGCGGCTGCGGCGGGAGCGGTGGTCGAAGACATCGACATGCGCGCCTCCCTCCACGGCGGTGACCCGAAAAACGGTGTGGGCGGGGCGCAGACGGTCGGCGATGCTCTTGGCCATCTGCGAGGCGAGGCGGTCGTTGCCTTCGGGCCAGGTCAGTTCGCGGTCCCCGTCGTCATCGGTTGCCCAGCCCCGGCGTCCGGCGAAGTAGTGGATGCCCGCCCAGGCCGAGACATGTTCGGGCTCGCTGCCGTAGTCGTCGCGGCAGCAGTAGCGCAGCCAGGCGCGCAGAACGCCGGAGGTGAAGCCTTCCTTGTCCAGCCACGCAGCAAACGTCTCGCGATCGAGCGACCGGAATCGCGGGTCTTCGCTGGAGAAGGCCATCGGGATCGCGAAGGCGGGTCTGCCGTCGCTGCCGGTCGCGGCGCGGTATTCGGCCATGCGCCGTTCGAAGGCTTCGTGCTGGGCGCGGTCCTGCGCGGTTATGCCTTGCCGCGGGAACAGACCCTCCTGCCAATGGCCGCGCCAGAGCAGGCGTTCCTCCAGATCGGCGCAGAGCTGGTAGGGATCGTAGACCGGAACGCCGTCCCGCTCGCCGGTTATCATGCCGAATTGGCGGAGCATGTGCCGTAAGGCGCTCGCTTCCCGGTTCGGCACCGGCAGGTAATGGGCGCCGAGCGGATAGGCGCTCACGGCATTGCGACCGGAACGGGCATTGCCGCCGGTGCGATCCTCCAGTTCGAACAGGACGAAGCGGTCGAACCCCGCTTCGGCGAGGCGCCAGCCCGTGGCAAGTCCGGCGACGCCGCCGCCCGCGACGACCACGTCGACGTCCTCGATCGCGCCTTCCGGTTCGGGAAAACGGCCGTCGCGCAGCAGGTGGCCGCGCTGCCAGTCGGCGCCGCCGAGCGTGCCGGGGAGGGTTTCCTCGCCGCACCCGGAGAGCGCGCCCGCCGCCAGCGCGCCACCGGCCGCGAGAAGTTGCCGCCGCGTCGGCTCAGCCTTCATACTTCCCCCATTCCTCGGCGAAACTGCGCACGAGGGCCTGGTTGTCGAGCCGGTTCACCGGGGCCGGGCGGCGTGCCATGTCGGGCGGGAAATCGAACATCGCGCGTTCGCTGGCCGGGGTCAGGAAGCGCAGGCCCTTGGGCAGGCGCACCGTATCGCCGATCGGGCGGTGCGCGGCCAGGGTGAAGCCCCACTCGCCGAAACTGGGCACATAGGCGTGATAGCCGCGCGCCGTGAATCCGGCGGCCTCCAGCGTGCTTGCGACCGTCCAGTACGAGCGGGGGGCGATCAGCGGCGAGGTACTCTGCACCGTCATCAGGCCGTCGGGCGCGAGCAGGCGGGCGACTTCGCGGTAGAAACTCTCGGTGTAGAGCTTGCCCAGCGAGAACTCGGTGGGGTCGGGAAAGTCGACGAGGATCGCGTCGTAAGGTCCCTGCGCCTCGCGGACCCAGCGGAAGGCGTCGGCATTGTGCACGGTCATGCGCGGCGAGGAGAGCGAGCCGCCGTTCAATGCGGCGAGTTGCGGCGTGTCGCGGAACAGATGCGTCATTTCCGGGTCGAGATCGACCAGGGTGACGTGGCGCACGCGCGGGTCGCGCAGCACTTCGCGCGCGGCGAGGCCGTCGCCGCCGCCGAGGATCAATACCTTCGCAGGATGGGCGACGCGGCCCAGCACCGGCCAGACGAGCGCTTCGTGATAGCGATACTCGTCGCGGGTGGAGAACTGGAGGTTGCCGTTCAGGTAGAGCCGCAGGTCCTCGCCGCGCCGGGTGATGACGATGCGCTGGTAGGGCGTCGAGCGGGCGTGGACCACCGGCTCGGCATAGAAGGCCACTTCCGACCAGCGCTGCATGCGGTCGGCCATGGCGAGGCCCGCGATCAGGCTTGCGGTCACGACCAGGGCGGCGGCCATGTCGGTGGCGACGCTGCGCTGGCGGCGCAGCGCGAAGAGCAGGGCGAGCGCCACGGCGACATTGGCGAGGCCGAAGACGAAGCCGGTGCGGATCATGCCGAGCCATGGCACCAGCACCAGCGGGAACAGCAGCGAGGCGATCAGGGCGCCGACATAGTCATATGTCAGCACGTTCGACACGAGTTCGCGGAAGGCGAAGCGGTGGCGCAGGATGCGGATGAGCAGCGGGATTTCGAGGCCCACCAGCACGCCGATCGCCAGCACCAGCGCATAGAGCACCACGCGGAAGTCGCCCACCAGCGGGAACAGCATGAACAGGCCTGCCGCCGACCAGCCGCCGAGCGCCGCGATCATGATCTCCACGCGCACGAAGACGCCCATCTCGTCGCCGCGAACGTGGCGCGAAAGCCAGCTGCCTACGCCCATGGCGAAGAGGTAGGTGCCGATCACCGTGGAAAACTGGGTGACGCTGTCGCCCAGCAGGTAGCTGGCGAGGGTCCCGGCCAGCAGTTCGTAGATCAGCCCGCACGTGGCGACGACCAGGACCGAGACCAGCAGAATGACCGCGAGCGAGGCGGGCGCTTTCCCGCCGTCCGGACTCGCGGCCGCAATGTCTTCAGCCATGAATGGCCGCGGCGATGATGTTCGAGATGCCGATGGCCACGGCACCGGCAAGGATCGAGACCGCCACGTTCTTGTGTTCGATGATCTCGCGCCAGAGTTCGCCGGGCGTCAGCCGGTCCACCAGCACGAAGCTGACGACGAAGATCACGATGCCCAGCCCCGCGTAGAGCAGCGTGGCGAGGAAGACGGAAAGTGTGAGCATGTCGGCTCCTTCCAGTGAGAGGGCTTTGGTGGACTACTTGTGGGTGGGACCGACGCGCCCGCCGTAGAAGCCGCCGCTTCTGCCGCCGCTTCCGGCCTCTCGGGTCTCGTCCGAATAGGGCGACCAGGCATAGTAGGTGGCAGTGGCGGTTCCGGCGACGAGCAGCAGACACCACAGTGCGAACAGGATCACGCGCGGGGTCATGAATTCTGGTTCCGGAAGCGCCGCCAGACGAGGATGCAGGGATAGATCGAAAGCAGGATCACCAAGGTCCACCAGTTGCCCCAGGGCAGGCTGCCGGTCCGGGCGTCGATGCGGATATCGATGGCTTCAGGAACGGGCCAGGGGCTGCTGCCGTCCGGAACCGTATCGACCGGCCACGAATGCGCGGCGGCATCGACGTAGAGGTCGTAGGTTCCGCGCGGAATTTGCCCGAACAGGGTGCTGGCGCTGCGGCTGCCTTCGGTCCAGGAGCCGTCGGAGTCGCGGCCCGAATAGTGTTCGGAAAGGCCGTAGCCGTCTATCGACTGGCCCGTGGCCCGGTCGACCAGGCGGTAGTCGAGTTCGATCCAGCGATTGTCGAAATCCTCGCCGCTGGCGGTAACGGTGACGAACTGCCAGGCCCGCCGCACCGTGATCGCGCCGATTTTCTGGCCTTCGCGCGTGGATCCGAAAGGCGCGGTGACGGTGCCACTCGCGCGCTCGGCAGGTCCGGCGATGACGATCATCGCCAGCAGGGCGAGGATCGCGCTTGCCAGCACGAGCAGGCAGACGCGGCCGAGATCGTCCGGTTTTCGGGTCTCGCTACTGCGCGCACGAAGCGCGGAGCGGCTTTGCGGAGCCGGGCGCGGCGGCGCGGTGCCGAAAGCCGTTTCGACCTCACCCGGCGGCAGGTCGATAAGGCGGGTCCAGTTGACTTCTCCGTCCGTGTCCTCGCGCGAAAGGGTGAAGTCGCGGGAGGCGTAGGAGGTGGCGCGGGCAGTATCACCGGTCGCGACGCGCCAATAGAATTCGCCGACCAGCACGCCGGTCACGGCCTCGCTCTCGTCATCGTCCTGAAGGAAGCGCTGGCCTTGCCAATGCACGAAATCGTCCCGGATTTCGGGGCGGTCGAGCAGAGGGATGCCGAACTGCCACTCGCCGTCCCATTCGACCAGCCAGCGATAGCCGACGTAGGGATTGAACAGCAGGTACTCGAACCATAACGATTCCGGCCCGCGCCGGATCATCGCGCCGATCACTTCCCATTCGGTATCGAACAGGCTGCCGCGCGCGCCGAGCGGCAGCGAGAACTGCCCGGCAGCGCGCTTGTGGCGTTCGATGATCTGCACCTCGGGGCGCGAGACGTCGAGGATCGAGCCGCAATAGCGGCAGGCCAGATTGACCGACCAGCCCGCCGCGCGCACTTCCAGCGTGCCGCCGCAAGCGGGGCAGGACAGGGTGCGGGTGCCCTTCTGCGCCTCGGTCATTGCAGCGCTGCCGGGAGCGGCCAACCGTCGATCTCACGCAAGGCGCGAGGCGAGAGGCCGGAAAGTTCGTGCCAGGTGCCGAGCCAGGCGCTGGTGCCGTTCGCGTCGCGCTGGAGCGAGAGCGCTTCTCCGCCGGGCGCCCGGAAGTCGACGTTGGTCATCGACCAGCCGGGCAGGGTGGGAAAGGGCAGGTCGCCTTCGCTGCCGAGGCATTCGGCCTGCTTGATGTCGGAAACCTCGAAGGCGATGCCGTCGAGGTTCAGACCCTGCCCGACCAGCGGGTCGCGGCCTTCGGCGAAGGCGCGCGCCAGCGGATCGGCCATCGCCTCCGCCCGCTCCGCCGTGAGCATGTAAAGGCCCATCGCCTCGCCCAGCCAGCGTCCTTCGCCGCCGGGCGTCGCCAGCAGCCACTCGTTCCAGGAGCCTCCGCTCCAGCCCCAGCGCACGCGGCCCGCCGCCGTGTACTCGGTTCCGTCAACCGTGAAGCGGGTGCCCAGCCGGATCGGCGAGATGTCGAACGGGACTTCGGCCACTTTGCCGATCTCTTCGAGCGCCTGCCCCTTGCGCAGGATCAGCGACTGGCAATGCGTGCAGGTCGTATAGGGCACCGCAAGCTCGCGCACGGGCAGGGCGGCGCCACACGACGGACAATGGATCACGCTGTCGTCCCCCCCGAAACGCGGATCAGCGAATGCGCGACAGCAGTTCGGCCTTCTTGGCGTCGAACTCCTGCTGGCTGAGCGCGCCGAGCGTCACGAGCTTGTGCAGCTTCTCGATCGTGGCGATCGGGTCCTCATCTGCCGGTGCCGAAGATGGCGCCGCAGCGCCTAGACCTGCCGACATCGCCCCGCCGAGCGCTGTCGCCGCCGCGATGCCCGCGCCCACGCCGGCCACGCCGCCATCGACTCCGGCTGCCCGTTCGATCGCCTCCGCCGTCTGGAAGCGGGTATATTGCCCCAGGTCGCCGAGCACCCGCATCGACGAGCCCTTGTCGAGGTGCGCCTGGACTTCTTCCGGCAGCGACACGCTTTCGACGTAGAAGCTCAGGCATTCCAGGCCCCACTGTTCGAAGGCCTTGTCCACTTCGCCCTTGATGCGGTCCGACAGCGCCTGCTGGTTGGCGGCCAGATCGAGGAACGGGATGCCGCCGCTGCCCAGCGCGGTGGCGATCGCGGTCTGGATCGCGGCGCGAAGCTGCGGTTCCAGCGCGGAGACGTTCAAGCCCTCCAGCGTGCCGACGACGCGCGAGACGAACGGTTCAAGATTGGCGACGCGGAAGGAATAGGACCCGAAGGCGCGGATGCGCAGCGCGCCGAATTCGGCATCGCGCACCGTGACCGGCTGGGCGGTGCCCCACTTGAGGCCATGCTGTTCCTTGCGCGAAAGGAACACGACATCGGACTTGAAGGGCGACTTGAAGCCCTTGTCCCAGTTCATCAGGCTGGTGAGCACCGGCAGGTTCGCGGTGTTCAGCGTATGGAGGCCGGCCTCGAAGAAATCGGCGACGCAGCCTTCGTTGACGAAGACCGCGACTTGCCCCTCGCGCACCGTCAGCTGGGCGCCGTTCTGAATCTCGCGATCCTCGAACGGCACGCGCCAGGCGAGTTGGCCCGGCTGTTCGAGCCATTCGATGACGTCCACGAACTGCTTGCGAAGAAATCCGAACATGACAGACCCCGAAAAGATGGTCTGCCGAGCGTAGAGAGTTTGCCGCTTTCTGAAAAGGACGGAAACAAACTCTCTACGGTTAAGATGAACAGGGCTTCGCTCGACTGTCAGGCTTCTGCCAGATGAGGCTGGACGATCTTCATCGGTCGGGTGCCGAACAGCACAAGCAGCAGTCCCGTCACGGCCAGGAGGCTGCCGGTAACGGAGACCGCGCCGTAGCCGAGACCGAGCTTGACGACGGCGGCGCCGCTTGCCGCGCCCAGCGCATTGCCAAGATTGAACGCGCCGACGTTGATCGAGGAGGCAAGGCCCGGCGCTTCCGAGGCTGCGGCCATGACCCGCATCTGCACGGGCGGCACCAGCGCGAAGGCGGCGGCGCCCCAGAACAGCAGTCCGATCGCTGCACCGATCTGCGAGGTCAGCACCAGCGGCAGGACCAGCATGACCACGGCCAGCAGGGCGAGGAACAGCTTGGTCGCGCCGTCGAGAGACCAGTCCGCCAGTCGTCCGCCTGCCCAGTTGCCGATGGTGAAGCCGACACCGATCAGCGCGAGGGCGAGGGTCACGAACGTGTTGGAGGCATGGGCGAGCTGGGTCAGCGCAGGCGTCACGTAAGTGTAGAGCGTGAACATCGCGCCCGCGCCCATCACGGTCGTGGCCATGGCAAGCAGGACCGGCCCGCGGGTCAGGACCTTGAGTTCGCGCGCGACGTCCGGCCGCGTGCCGCTGCTGCCCTTGGGAAGCGCGGTCCAGAGCGCGAGGATCGCCGTGAGACCGATCAGCGCCGTGCCCGCGAAGGCGGTCCGCCAGCCGACCTGCTGTCCGATCCACGTCGCCGCCGGTACGCCGCCGATATTGGCGATTGTCAGGCCGAGGAACATCGTGGCGACGGCGCTGCCCTGCTTTTCCTTGGGCACGACACTTGCCGCGACAACGGCTCCGAGGCCGAAGAAGGCGCCGTGATTGAGGCTGGTGACCAGCCGCGCGAGCAGGAGCGTGTAGTAACCCGGCGCCATCGCGGACATCAGGTTGCCCAGCGTGAAGATGCCCATGAGCAGCATCAGCGCGGTCCGTTTCCCGAACCGGCTGAAGGCCAGCGTCATGACCGGCGCGCCGAGCATGACGCCGATGGCATAGGCACTGACGAGCAGGCCTGCTGTGGGAATGGAAACCTTGACGCCCTCGGCAATCACCGGGAGCAGGCCCATCGGCGAAAACTCGGTGGTTCCGATGCCGAAGGCCCCGATCGCCAGGGCGAGCAGGACTCGGCGGGGATGGAGTGAGTCTGGGCTGCTGGCCGTCACGGAAAAGTCCTTCGATCGATCGTCATACGGGGAGGGGAATAGTGAGTGATGCAAAAATGGACTGTTCCAGTCCGGCGCGGTAGGCTGCCCGGATGCGAAAGATTTTTGAATCAGATGCAAAGGTTCCGCTCGGCGCGGATCGCGCAAGGGCGCTGGAGGTCTTCGCGGCGGTGGTGTCGGAAGGCAGCTTTTCCGCGGCGGGACGGCTGCTCGACCTGACCCCTTCGGCCGTCAGTCGGACGGTCGACCGCATCGAGGCGCGGCTGGGCGTGCGACTGCTGCTGCGCACCACGCGCGCGCTGTCGCTGACGGCGGAAGGGCAGGCCTACCTCGGCGCGGCGCGGCGGATTCTGTCCGATCTCGACGATGCCGAACAGTCGATCGCCGATCGCGGCGCGCCGCGCGGGCGGCTGCGGATCAGCGTGTCCCATGCCCATGCCCGCCTGACCGTGGTGCCGCTGCTGGGCGAATTCGCGCGGCTCTATCCGCATATCCTGGTCGATGTCGGCGTCAGCGACCGGCTGGTCGACGTGGCGGCGGGAGAGGCCGACGTGGCGATCCGCTTCGGGCCGCTGGCCGACAGCTCGCTCACGGCCCGCAAATTGGGCGAGAACCGCCGCATCATCGTCGCCGCGCCCGGCTATCTGGCGCTGCGCGGCATGCCGCAGGTTCCGGAAGACTTGCTGGAGCACAATTGCCTGAACTTCAACTTCCGCCGCGCCGAGCCGGTCTGGCCGTTCCGGAAGGACGGGCGCGACTATGCATTGAGCGTGCGCGGCTCGATCGAGGCGAACAACGGTGAGACGCTGGGCCAGCTCGCGGCGGATGGCGTCGGCATCACCCGCGTCGGCCGTTTCAGCGTGGTGGAGGAGATCGCCTCGGGCCGACTGGTGCCGGTGCTGGAAGACTATAACCCCGGCGACGTGGAACTCGTCCACGCGGTCTTCGTTGGAGGGACGAACATGCCGGCGCGGGTTCGGGTCTTCGTGGATTTCCTGAGCGAGCAGATGAATCGCAGCCCGCATTTTTGACCTGTCGGCCCGATCGGGATCGGCTATATCGCCCAGCTTGAAGAGACCCCTGCATGAAGGAACCTAGACGATGACCCGGCCTCTCCTGCCCCGCGCCGCCTGTTTGGCATCGGTGCTGACGCTGGCCGCCGTTCTGCCTGCGGGCATGGCTTTTGCGCAAGTCTCGCCCGCTCAGTTTTCAATGCAGTCGCCGGTCGGCGCACCCAGCGCGCCGCCGTCGGAGGGCAAGGCTTCAGGCATGCCCAGCCCGATGGCCTGTCCGTCCGATCCCGTGGACCTGCCGCCCGAACTCGCGGCATGGACATCGCGCAAGCCCCTGCTGGCGGCCCGCGATACGCGCTCGCTGTCGGGCGCGAGGATCGATCCCGGCAAGGCGATCGAAGGCGGTCTGCGGCCGACCTCCGAAATGCGCTATGCCCAGCGTCCCGAGAAGCCCGGCGGATCGGTCAGCTTCGGTGGGCTTTACACATTCTCCGTAGCTGATGCGGGCAGCTACCGCGTCGCGCTCGGCGCGGCGGCCTGGGTCGACGTGGTGAAGGCCGGGGCCAAGGCAGGGAACGGCACGGTCATGACTTCGACCGCGCACGGCCACGGGCCGGACTGCTCGGGCATCCGCAAGATGGTGGACTTCACGCTCCAGCCCGGCACCTACCTGCTCCAGATTTCGGGCAATGCCATGGACCGGCTTCCCCTGCTGGTGACGCGCCTGCCCTGATCCCGTTCAGTTGCCCTG
Source organism: Novosphingobium sp. (assembly GCF_036820275.1). Taxonomy (GTDB): domain Bacteria; phylum Pseudomonadota; class Alphaproteobacteria; order Sphingomonadales; family Sphingomonadaceae; genus Novosphingobium. The sequence continues at coordinate 98,171 of NZ_DAISLT010000014.1, read as the reverse complement.
CGCGGGCAAGGGGTCATCGCGCACGGCGGTTTCCAGCGCCCGATATTCGTCGGACCGGCCCAGCGCGCCCATGAGTCCCTGAAGGTCGCGAAACTGCGCGAGCACCAGGCGGCCGGTTTCCGTTACCCGGGCGCCGCGCTCGCGGCCGCCACCGGCCACGGTCTCCACCAGCGGCGCCTTCCAGCAGCGGTTCATCGCATCGACCAGCAGCCAGGCGCGGCGGTAGCTCATGCCCATCGCCCGCCCGGCGGCGGAGATCGACCCTTCGCGGTCGATGGCATCCAGCAGGTCAGCCTTGCCCGGCCCCATCGCGATTTCGTCTCCACAATAGATGCGGGCGTGCAACTTCAGTTTCGGTTTGGCGGTCATGCTCGATCGGCGACGTGGAACTGATGCGACCCTACATCGTCTTGCCGTCTCAGGCGAGTGCCGCGGTTTGGCCTTGACCAATTGGATCCAATAACTCACATTGGATCCAATAAGCACGCCCCCGAGGCCGGAGAGGACCATGACCCAAGATACCGCTTTTGATTCCCCCCGTGAGTCGGCGAGCCCCGCTGCTCCCTGGCCGCGCAACGCCTGGTACGTTGCCTGCACGCCTGATGAGATCGATGGAAAGCCGCTCGGCCGGAAAATCTGCGGCGAGCAGATGGTCCTGTTTCGTGGGCAGGACGGTCGCCCGGCCGCCATGGACGACTTCTGCCCCCATCGCGGCGCGCCGCTGTCGCTGGGCTTCATGCGGGAGGGCAACCTCGTCTGCGGCTATCACGGTCTGGCGATGGGATGCTCGGGCCGCGCCGTGGACATGCCGGGGCAGCGTGTGAAAGGCTTCCCGCCGGTGCGGACTTACGCGGCGGTGGAGCGCTACGGCTTCATCTGGGTATGGCCGGGCGACCAGGAGGCGGCCGATCCGGCGGTGATGCACCACTTGCCATGGGCCGAAAGCGCGGAATGGGCCTATGGCGGGGGACTCTATCATATCGCCTGCGATTATCGCCTGATGGTCGACAACCTCATGGACCTCACGCACGAGACCTATGTCCATGCGAGCAGCATCGGCCAGAAGGAAATCGACGAGGCCCCGGTGAAGACCCGCGCCGATGCGGATGAAGTCGTGACCAGCCGGTTCATGGAGGGCGTCCAGGCGCCGCCGTTCTGGCGCATGGCCCTGCGCGGCGCGGGGCTGCCGGAGGATGCGGAGGTGGACCGCTGGCAGATCTGCCGTTTCTCGCTGCCCAGCCACGTCATGATCGAAGTGGGCGTCGCGCTCGCCGGGCAGGGCGGCTACGATGCGGACGATGCGGCGAAGGCTTCCAGCATCGTCGTCGACTTCATCACGCCCGAGACCGAGACCTCGCACCATTACTTCTGGGGCATGGCGCGCAAGTTCGCGGTGGGCGATGCCGCGCTGACCGACACGATCCGCGAAGGGCAGGGAAAGATCTTCTCCGAGGATCTGGAAATGCTGGAGCGCCAGCAGGCCAATCTGCTGCGCCATCCCGACCGCAAGCTGCTGAAGCTCAATATCGATGCCGGCGGTGCAAGGTCGCGGATGATGATCGATCGTGCCATCGCGGCTGAAACGGTGCCTGTGACGGCGCCTGCATAGGCTTCTTTCTCGGGCGGAAAAACGCGGCTAGGCTTTCGGCGATGAGTAAAGGAATGAAGCCGGGCCAGCATGTGATCGTCTCGCTGCGGCGCATGATCGCCTCGGGCGAACTGCAAGACGGCGAGCGCATTGCCGAAATTCCCACCGCCGAGGCCCTCGGCGTCTCCCGCATGCCGGTGCGGACGGCGCTGCGGGCGCTCGAACAGGAGGGCCTGGTGGTGAAGCTGGGCAACCGTGGCTATGCGGTGCGCGGCCCCTCCGCCGTGGAGATCGAGTCCGCCGTCGAAGTGCGCGGCGTACTGGAAGGACTGGCGGCGCGGCGACTGGCGGTGCGGGGGCTTTCCCCGCGCGAGGAACGGGCCTTCGAGCAATGCCTGACGGCTGGCGATGCGCTTTTCGCCAAAGGCTATCTGTCGGACCGGGATCTCGAAGGTTTCCACGCCTACAACCTGGCCTTTCACGAACAACTGGTGCGGGCCAGCGGCAACGGCGCGATCGAGATCGCGCTGGCCCGCAACAACCTTCTGCCGTTCGCCTCAGCGGCGGCCCTCGCGCTGGACTGGGAAGACGGCCGCGAGGCCGAGTTCGAGCACTTGCGCAAGGCCCATGCCCAACACCGGGCGGTCCTTGCGGCGATCCTTGCGGGAGATGCCGATCTGGCCGAGAGCATCATGCGCTCCCACGCCCAGGCCGCGACCGGCAGCGCGCGGGTGTTCGAGGGGCTGGGCCTGGGAAACCCGAATATTGCACCTGCGAAAGAATCCCGCTGAGGGGGCGCTCCGGGAAGGGTCCGCATTGCGCTGGAAGACCTTGCAAATAGCGGGTTGTTGCGCCTGTTTTCCGGCTCTCGACAGCGCCTTCGCAACTGCATAAACGGCGGGCGAATCACCCCTCCTGACGAGGATCTTTCGCCATGATTGCCATTCGCCACGGCCGCATCGAGGACATCTACGCGCTTGCGGTGGGCAGCCTGCTGATCGGGCTGGGCCTGACGATCCTCCATTCGGCGGGGCTGGTGACGGGCGGCATGGCCGGTCTGGCGCTTTTGGTCGGCCACTTCGCGCCGCTGCCGCCGGGCCTGCTCTTCGCCGCGCTCAACGTGCCGTTCCTGTTTCTGGCGATGCGGGCGATGGGCTCGCTGTTCACCTTGCGCACGATCGCGGCCAGCGGCGGCATCGCGCTTGCCTCGGTGCTTTCCGAAAATGCGCTGACGATCGAGGTCAAGGATCCCTTCGCCGCCGCCGTCGGCGCGGGCACGCTGCTCGGCATGGGGACGCTGGCGGTTGTGCGTCACGGGGCGGGCGTGGGCGGTGTCGGGATCGTCACCGTCTGGCTCCAGCAGAAGCGCGGCTGGAACATCGGGCGCTCGCAGATCCTGATCGATTTCGCGATCCTCGCGGCGTCCTCGGTCTTCCTGCCGCTCGACAAGCTGGCGTGGTCGGCGACGAGCGCGATCGGCATGGGCGTGGTGACGGCGCTCTGGCTGCGTCCCGGTCGCTATGCCGGTTTCTCGCCGCTGCGCAAGGCGCGCCCGGTAGAGGCGATTGCCGCCGGGAATTGCGCCGTTCGCCTAAAGAATTCATAAGCATCGCGGCGCCTTCGCGCGCGTGACTTACGTGAGAACAGGCGCCCTTCATGAGCGAGACTTCCGGGCACCACGCCCCCAATGAAAGCCTGACGGCGCTGTCGATCGGCGCCATCGGCGTCGTATTCGGCGATATCGGCACTTCGCCGCTCTATGCGCTGAAGGAAAGCTTCATCGGCCATCACCCGCTGGTGGTGGACCGGTTGCACATGTTCGGCGTGATCTCGCTGATGTTCTGGACGATGATGCTGATCGTCACGATCAAGTACGTCTTCATCATCCTGCGCGCCGACAATAACGGCGAGGGCGGCAGCCTGGCGCTGCTGGCGCTGATCGGCCGCACGATCGGCAAGAACCGCTGGACGCCGCTGATCGCGATGCTGGGCGTGACGGCGACCGCGCTGTTCTACGGCGATGCCATCATCACCCCGGCGGTTTCGGTGCTATCGGCGGTGGAGGGGCTGACGGTGGTGAACCCCGGCTTCGCCCGCTTCGTGCTGCCGATCGCGGTGGTGATCCTGATCGCGCTGTTCTCGGTGCAGTCGCACGGCACGGCGATCATGGGGAAGTTCTTCGGTCCGATCATGATCGTCTATTTTCTGGTCCTGGCCGTGCTCGGCGTATCGTCGATCCTGCGCGCGCCCGAGGTGATCTCGGCGCTCAGCCCGCATCACGCGGTCGAGTTCTTCATGGCGAACCCCAAGCTGGCCTTCCTGGCGCTGGGTTCCGTGGTTCTGGCCGTGACCGGGGCCGAGGCGCTCTATGCCGACATGGGCCACTTCGGCCGCAAGGCGATCTCGATCTCGTGGCTCTATGTCGCCTTCCCCTGCCTCCTGCTCAACTACCTCGGGCAAGCCTCGCTGGTGCTGCGCAATCCCGAGGCGATCAGCAATCCGTTCTTCTTCATGGCGCCGGACTGGGCGCGCCTGCCGCTGGTGGCGCTGGCGACGATGGCCACGGTCATCGCCAGCCAGGCGGTGATCTCGGGCGCCTTCTCGGTCTCGCAGCAGGCAGTGCAGCTCGGTTTCCTGCCGCGTATCAAGATCCTGCACACGAGCGCCAAGGCGGCGGGGCAGATCTACGTGCCGCTGGTCAACTGGGGCCTGCTGGTCATGGTGATCCTGCTGGTCTTCGGCTTCCGCAGTTCGGGCAACCTGGCCGCGGCCTACGGCATCGCGGTGACCGGCACGATGGTCATCACCGCCTGCCTGCTCGGCGTGCTGACCTTCACCGTGTGGAAATGGCATCCGGCGCTCGCGGGCGCGGTGACGCTGGGCCTGCTGGTCATCGACGGCCTGTACTTCGCCTCGAACGTCACCAAGATCCCCGACGGCGGCTGGTTCCCGCTGCTGGTGGCGGCAGTGGTCTTCACCCTGCTCACCACCTGGGCCACCGGCAGGCAGCTGGTGCGCACACGCCTGAAGGAGGACTCGATCCCCTTCGGCGTCTTCCTCAAGTCCGTGGGTGAGCGCGTGCGGCGGGTACCGGGGACGGCGGTGTTCCTGGCCTCGACCAACGAGGGCGTGCCGCCGGGGCTGCTGCACAACCTCAAGCACAACCACATCCTGCACGACCGCGTGGTGATCCTGACGGTGTCCAACCGCGGCGTGCCCCATGTCGCCGCCGATGACCGCTGCGAGGTCGAGGACATGGGGCAGGGCTTCTATCGCATGGTCCTGCACTACGGCTTCATGGACGAAGCCGACATCCCCGCCGCGCTCGCCGCGGAGGACCGCGCGGGCGGGCCGTTCAAGGCGATGGAGACCAGCTACTTCCTCTCGCGTCAGACGCTGATCCCGTCCGCACGGCCGGGCATGGCGCTCTGGCGGGAGAAGCTCTTCGCCGTGCTGGTCCGCAACGCCCAGAGCGCGATGGAGTTCTTCAAGCTGCCCACCAACCGTGTGATCGAACTGGGCAGCCAGCTGGAAATCTGAAGCCCGCCGGGATCCGCCTGGACCCGGGCGCCCCGGGTCTGCCGGAGCGCCTCGTGGAGATCAGAAGCGGGCGGTCACGCCCATCCAGACGCGGGCCGGGTCGATCATGTAGCCGGCCTCGTCGTAGTTCAGGCGCTTGTCTAACAGGTTCTGCACGCCGGCATGGAAGGTGAAGCCGGGCGAGACCTTGTACGAGCCGCCGAGGTCGACGGTCGTATAGGATTCGACGACGAGGTTGTTGCCGCTGATCTGGGCCTCGGTCACCGCTTCCTCGCCGCGATAGACGGCGCGGGCGTAAAGGCTGAGGCGGTCGTCGGGACGCCAGTTCAGCGAGGCGCTGGCCTGTTGCTTGGGCGTGTCGTTGAGCGCCATGCCTGCACTGGTGCCGGTGAGCTGCTTGGAATCGGTCAGCGTTCCGGTGGCGTTGACGCGCAGCGTCTGGGTGAGGTCGAGGGAGACGGTTGCCTCGATGCCGCGCACCTTTGCCTTGTCGACGTTCACGTAAGTCGTCGGCGGGCGGCCGATCGAGCTGAGCGGCTCGTTGATGCACCAGGCCCCGGCCTGTGCGCAGGTAAGCCGCGTGATCTTGTCGTTGAAACGGGTGTCGTAGGCGGTCAGGCTGGCCTCGAAGCCCTTGCCTTCGTACATCGCCACGGCCTCGATCGTGCGCGAGGTTTCCGCTTCGAGGTCGGGGTTGCCGTAGATCGTGCCGCCCCGGCTGCTCTGGCCCCAGTCGGGCAGGGTCTGGCGCAGGTTCGGCGCGCGGAAGCCCTGCGAATAGCCGCCCTTGAGAGTGAAGCGCTCGGTGGTGTTCCACACGAGATAGACGCGCGGGGTCCAGTGGTTGCCGTACTGTTCGTCGTTGTCCATGCGGATGCCGCCGGTCAGGCGCAGGTTGTCGAGGATCGACAGTTCGTTCTCGGCGAACAGCGCCCAGTTGGTGCGGCTGGCCCCCGTGCGCGTGGCACCGGCAAGCAGGTTGCCGACGGTGTCCGTAAGGTCTTCGTTACGGAAGAAGCCACCGAGGCTCAGCATGTTGGAAGGCAGCTGCACCGACCAGATCGACTGCGCGACGGTGTTCTTGATCCGCTTGGTGGTTTCCAGGTTCTTGGCGTCTTCGTACTGGACGTAGCTTTCCGAATTGGCGAAGCCCCAGCGGCCCGAGTGGCTGAGTGCGGCGACGTAGCGCTCCTGGGTCTGGGTATCGAGCGTGCCCTCGGGGACGGTGGCGGTCACTTCCACGGTCTTGCCTGCCGTAGCGGTCACTTCCTGGCGATAGTAACCGCCCTCGACGAGGAAGTCGTGGTCGGGACCGGCGGAGAAGCCGATCTTGCCGCCGAGGCTCTCGTCCTTGCGCTCCGGCGTGCCGCCGACGACGCGGTCCTCGGTACGGCGGTTGAGCGAGCCTTGCAGCTGAAGTCCCACGCCCTTGGCCAGCGGGCCGGAGAGGTAGAAGTTGCCGTCGTAGAAGTTACCGTAATCGCTGCCGAGCTGCATCGTGCCGTTGACGCGCACGCTGCCGCGCCATTCGCTGGCGATGCGGCGGGTGATGACGTTGACGACGCCGCCCATGGCATCCGACCCGTAGAGCGAGGACATCGGCCCGCGCACCACTTCGATGCGTTCGATCGATTCCAGCGGGGGCAGCATGCCGCCCTCGGAGTTGTTGCCGCCGTTGGTGCGGGTCTCGCGGCTGTTCAGGCGCTTGCCGTCGACCAGGATCAGCGTGTACTGCGGCGACATGCCGCGGATCGAGATGTCGCGGCTGTTGCCCTCGCCGGGGGTGACGGTGACGCCGGGGATTTCCATCAGCGCGTCGGTCACTTCGCGGTAGGGCAGGCGTTCCAGTTCCTCGCGGGTGATGACGCTGATCGAGGCGGGCGCATCCTTCACTTCCTGCTCGCGGCTGGTAGCGGTGACGACGATGGTGGAAGCGCCGGCGGTGCTTTCGGCCTCGTCGGCAAGGGCTGGCTGGGCGACCAGCGTGGCAGCGGCGAGGCTCAGGGTGGCCGCGCTTGCGCGCAGCCGGAACTTGTGGATCACGATTACCCCCCTTTGGGACACTACTACAGAGCTAATGCGAATGCTTTGCAGTAGCGCCCTTGGCGTGGAGGTCTTCGCAGGCCAACAATCAAGATCGGATATCGACTATTCAGGAATCGCGCGGCGCCTGTTGCTTGCAGATCTGCGCCAGACGTTCGCGCAGCCAGTGCGAGGCGGGATCGCGATGGCTGCGCTCATGCCAGAGCAGCCAGTATTGCAGAAGCCCCAACTCCGCAGGTGCCGGGCGCGTGGCCAGTCCATGGCGCGCATCGAAATGCGCGGCGGCCCGAGAGGGCAGGACCATGACCAGATCGCCTGCGGCCAGCATGGCGGGGGCCAGGCCGAAATAGGGCAGGCTGGCGACGACCTTGCGCGTGGCGGCGGCGCTGCCGAGCGTCATCGCCACCCGGTCCAGTTCCGCCTCGCTCACCGTGAGGCCGAGGTGCGGATGGGCGAGGAATTCGTCGACTGAAACCGATTCCTCGTTTCGGGCAAGCGGATGGTCGGCGCGGGTGACGCAGAGAAACTCGTCTTCGAACAGCAGGGCGCGGTGAAGCTGCGAGGGGTCGTGATCGAGACCGGAGATGGCAAGGTCGATATCGCCTTCGGCCAGTGCGCGGTGGGTGGCGTGGCTCAGCGGCACGATGTCGATGGCGATCGCAGGGGCCTCCTCGCGCAAAGTCGCCATGGCCGGAAGCAGCACGGACATAACCCCGAAATCGGTGGAGGCCACGCGGAAGCGGCGCTCGACGCGGGCGGGATCGAAACTGTCCTCCACCAGCAGGGCGGATGTCGTCGCCATCCAGTCGGCCAGTCGGCCCACCAGCTCCTCGCCCCGGCGGGTGCGGGCCATGCCGCTGCCCGACCGCACCAGCAACGGGTCCTTGAGCGCGGTGCGCAGCTGCGAAAGCGAACGGCTGACGCTTGGCTGGCTGACGCCAAGCGCAAGCGCGGTGCCGCTGACGCTCTTGGTCTTGAGCAGCAGCGTCAGGGTGAGAAGCAGATTGGGCGAGATCGGCAGGACCATGCTGCGCGAGTATTGCAACTTCTTCTCAGTCGCAATGATCGGGAATCGGGGCGGAAGCGCTTTATTGCGCCCGGCTTACCGAGGTGAAAGGTGCGAGAAACGGTGAAGAAACAAAGGCGTTTTGCACCGTCATGCGGAAGATCACTGCGGCGATTTCCGGAAATTGAGGAAAATGGCCGAAATTGCTCAGGAGCGGCGCCGATTTTCTCTCGACCGATGTGCCTGTCTAAGCTATGCGAATGACTCGCATTAGCTGGGTCGACAGGGCGGCCCTGTGGGTTCGATGGGGTTAGATCGCTTGACCATGTACGCCACCATTCCTCACCCGGACGCGCTCGCGCCGGATCGCCCGGCAAGTGCCCCGGTTCCGCCGCCGCGTCCTCAGGCCGAGATCGTCGCCCTTCCTGCGCCCTGGGCCGTCTCGCGCTATGGCGAAAGCCGCAGGCCCAATCTGGCGGCGATGCTGGGCGCCACGGCCATCGTCGTTGGCATGATCGCCTCCATGCTGGCGCTCAACATCGTCAAGGCGCATCGTGAGACGCACAAGCGGCTGGTCGTCGCCGATCTCCAGCAACTCAAGCCGCCGCCGCCGCCCCAGCCGCCCAAGCCTCAGCCGCAGCCGGAAAAAGTGACGGTGCAGCCGGTCTCCCCGGTCGTGGCGCCGCCGCCGCCGATCGTGCTGACTTCCGCGCCGGTCACGATCAGTACCTCGCCAGAACCGCCGGTGGTGCAGGTTGCGGTGCCCGGCCCGCCCGCGCCGCAGACCCAGAGCGTAGCCGTGGCTCCGGCCCCGCGCATCGAGAATGCCGGGGACCTGTCCTCGAAGATGATCTCGGCCGAACCGCCCCGTTATCCCGTGGAATCGCGCCGCAAGCACGAGCAGGGCACGGTGGTGCTGATGGTGATCCTGGGCACCGACGGCGCCGTGGCGAATATCTCGGTCTCGAAGAGCAGCGGCTTCGACCGGCTCGACAAGGCCGCGCTTGCCTCGGTGCGGCGCTGGAAGTGGTCGCCCACCAAGCGCGACGGCGCCGCCGTCATGGTGCGCGGGCTGGTCGAGATTCCCTTCGTCCTCCAGACCTGACCGCCTCTATCCGGCGGGGACCGCGCGCTCCTCGCCGCGAAGCTGGGCGACGACGGCAGCGGCCTCCATGCCGATCCCGCGCGTCAGCGCGGCAGGCAGCTCTACGCGGAATCCGCGCGCCAGCAGGCCTTCGATCGCCCATTTCACGCAGAAGTCCGCCGCGACGCCGACCACGGTAACATCGCGGAGGCCCTCAGCGGCGAGGCTGGCGAAAAAGACCTCGCGGTCGATTGCGGCGCCTTCCTTGTCCAGCGGTTTCAGCGAGAGACCGGACTCGGCCCACATGTCGAACACGCCCTTGTCCAGAGTGTAGACCGGGATAGACGGTGCAATCGCACCCGCATCCAGCACGCTTTCCCAGCCCGGCGTGCCGTGGACGCAGTGGATCGGGAACTGCGCGCTTTCGGGCGACGCGGCGTAGACATCGGGAACGTGGGTGTCGAACGTCAGCAGCACGCCCGCCGTGGTTGTCGGGTCGAGCGCGGCGAGCCAGTCCTGCATCGGCGCGACGATCGCTTCGGCATCCGGAACGGGCAGCGCGCCGGCGGCGTGGACGAAGTCGCCCTGCATGTCGACGACGATGACGAAGCGCTTCCTGCCGGAAACCGGAAGCGGAGTTGCCGAAAGTTCGATCGCGGTAAGGTTTGTCATTGGCGCATATCGTCCTAAGACTGGGTCATGGTCTATACGGATATTGCAACCCGCACCTACAATCACAACTGGCGGCTCGACCCGATCGTGCGCAGCCTGCTCGATACGGACTTCTACAAGCTGCTGATGCTGCAGATGGTCAGGCAGCTCTACCCGGATGTGCAGGCGACTTTCGAGCTGATCAACCGCACGAAGTCGGTGCGGCTGGCCGAAGTGATCGACGAGGCGGAACTGCGCGCCCAGCTCGATCATGCGCGCACGCTGCGGTTCGGCAAGAAGGAGCTGATCTGGCTGGCAGGCAACAGCTTCTACGGCAAGGCGCAGATGTTCAGCCCGGACTTCATCGCCTGGCTCGCCGATTTCCGCTTGCCCGAATACGAGCTGCACAAAGTTGACGGCCAGTACGAGCTGCGTTTCGAAGGCCCGTGGACGCATACGATGATGTGGGAGATTCCCGCGCTGGCCATCGTCAACGAACTGCGTTCGCGGTCGGCGATGAAGGATCGCGGCCGTTTTGCGCTCGACGTGCTCTATGCCCGCGCCAAGGCCAAGCTCTGGGAGAAAGTGGAGCGGCTCGCGCAGCTTCCCGATCTCGTGCTCTCGGACTTCGGCACCCGGCGGCGGCATGGCTTCCTGTGGCAGCGCTGGTGCGTGGAGGCACTGAAGGAGGGCTTGGGCAGCCGCTTCATCGGCTCGTCCAACGTCCTGCTGGCGATGGATGCCGATCTGGAGGCCATCGGCACGAATGCACACGAATTGCCGATGGTGCTGGCGGCGCTGGCGGAAAGCGACGAGGAACTGCGCCAGGCGCCCTACCGGGTGCTCAAGGACTGGAGCGACCACTACGGCGGCAACTTGCGGGTGGCGCTGCCCGATGCTTTCGGCACGGCCTCGTTTCTCGAACGCGCGCCCGACTGGGTGGCGGACTGGACCGGTTTCCGCCCCGACAGCGCCCCGCCGATCGAGGGCGGGGAGCAGATCATTCGCTGGTGGCAGGAAAAGGGCCGCGATCCCAAGGGCAAGCTGCTGATCTTCTCCGATGGCATGGACATCGACAGTATCGAGGCGACTTATCGCCATTTCCACGGCCGCGTGCGCATGAGCTTCGGCTGGGGCACCAACCTCACCAACGACTTCCGCGGCTGCGCGCCGTTCGAGACGGCGGACCTCGACCCGATCTCGCTGGTCTGCAAGGTCGTCTCGGCGAACGGGCGCCCGGCGGTGAAACTCTCGGACAACCCGGCCAAGGCGACCGGCAAGCCGGACGAGATCCAGCGCTATCTGCGCGTGTTCGGCGAGGCGGGCCGGGTGGCAAGCGCGGTTTCCGTCTAGAGCTGAGGGGGCAGTTCAGCCGATGCTCTGAAGAGCTTCGGCGTGCGGAAGCCGTGCGCGACGGGGTTGCGATCTGGTTGCTGGCCTTGATCTATCTGGGGAAGTCGAACCTCAGCTAACGTTTGCGGGCGGAGTTCGCGTGTTCGCTGCGAACGTCGTCGCGAGGCTTGCCCTTGCTGGTACGCTGCGCCGAGGCGGGAGCGGCCGACAGTACCGGACCGCAGGCGGCTGACTTCGCATCGCCCACATCGACGAAGGCCAGAAGTCCGGCGACCGGCGTTGCCGCCACGGCAAGGCCCAGTCCCACTCCGGCGCGGCCCAGCAGCTGGGGACTCACGACCCGGAGCGAGGGCTGGGCAAAGCGGCCGCCGACCCCGACCGGGGACTGGCCCGAGAACAGGCTGAATTTCTTTCCGTCCGCGCGAAATGCCAGATCGATCGCCTCTGTCCCGAAGTTGAAGCCCCCGCGGCCGGTGATCACGTTCTTCGAAGTGTCGATGAGGATCGGGTCGGCCCCTGCCGCGCCGCTGCGCACGGTGAACGCGATGAGGCCGCAATTGATCTCGACCGGCTTCTTCAACTTGCCCTCGAACATCTTCGAGGCAAAAGTCCCAAGATCCAGTTCGGCCAGTTGCACGTTGCGCGTCCAGAAGGTGCCTCTGGGCATCACGAAAGCGATGCGCCCGGATGCGGAAGCGAGCGAGTCGTGGATCGTGTCGCCCCTGCCTTCCAGCTTGATACGGCCACTGATGGTCCCCGTGGTGCCGGATTCCGCCACGCCGTAGCCTGCCAGGAGCCGGCCCATCGGCGTCGGCGAGAGGCGGATATCGTAGCTCGTCGCGGCGGGTCTCTGCCTGGTGTCGAACACCAGGTTGGACGATACGTCGCCGCGCGCCATGGAGAACGTCAGCGGCGAGAGGGCAAGCCGCCCATGGTCGAGCGAGAGCTTGAGCGCGATGTTCTGCACCGGGACGTTGCGGGAGCGGATGACGCCGATCTTCCAGTCCAGCCCGGCGTCGAAGCGCTGCATCGTCTCGACCGGCAGCGCGGCATCGGGCAGGACCCTGCTCGATCCGGCACCCGTGGCAGCGGCAGCAGCGACGGCGCCTTTCGTCGCCACGATGTCGGGATTGTAGCCGATGAACGGCGCTGCATCGACGATGTCGAGCCGCCGCGTCGCGAGTACGGCATCGAGACGCAAACGCTTGGCATTCGTGACCGTCAGCTTGCCGGCGATGTCGGATTGGCCGAAAGTGCCGTGAAGACCGGTGAAGCGGTAGGTTTCGCCGTCCTTCACGAGCTGCGCGGCGAGGCCGTAGCGGCGGGTTTGCGGAATGGCGACGTCGATGATGGCGAGCAGGTCCGACAAGTCGCTTCCGCGCGCCCGGACCTTCAGGGGGACTTCCTCGAAATCGGCGATCGAGGGCAGCGTGCCGGAAACGTCGATCCGGTTCCCGGCTGCCCAGGCGGTGAGGACCAGCGCATTGCGTCCGCGATTGACGGTGGCGTCCGGGGACAGCAGGTGCGCGGTCACGCGAAACGGGGTCTTGCGCAGGATGCCTTCGCCCTGAACGCCCACGGCCTTGTCGATCCGGGCATCGGAAGAGGCGATCGGATCGACCCGGAGATCGGCCAGCAGGGGCATCCGGGGGTCGGCATAACGGATGCGGGTGTCCGCCACGACGGCGCGGTCTATGCGGGGGAACTCGAATGGCTTGCCGCCTTCGCCGGTGCCGAAAGTCCAGGTATTGCGGGCGTGCGCCTCGTCCCATTCGAGATCGACGGTGCCGCCCCGAATATCCAGCGAATGAACGTGCCGCCGGCCGAACAGCAGCGAGAGCGGGGCGATCCGGGCGTCGATGCGCTTCGCCGAGATGAAGCGGGGGCGAGCGGCCCAGGCAGGATTGGAGATGCTGAGCCCTTCGGCCAGGAACTTGATCCGCAGCGGCGCGAAGTAGAGCTGGAAATCGCCGCCGACCTGCACCTGCCGTCCGACCAGCGACCCTGCCACGCGCTCGAACGGGTGCTTCAGGAAGCGGCCCTTGGTAACGAAGAGGACGAGCCAGGCGGCGAATATCGCGATCATGGCCGCGAGCAGGATGTTGCGCAGGATGCGCAGAGGCCGCCTCGGCCGCCGTCGCGGCGGTTCCGCATCCGTCGCTGCCGTGCGGGCATCCGTCCGCCCATCGATCTGCGTCGTCGCTTCCATATCGCCCTAAACGACGGGAAGCCGTCTGGTTTCGCAGGAAGGCGCAGATCCGCCACGACCGGACGATAAACCCGCTCCGGCCGCCGCTCGATGGCTTTACCCGGCCAGATCCAGCAATCGCCGTGCAAGTGCGTTGAGCGACAGGCTTTCGGCGCCCGGAACGAGGGCCAGGGCAGCGCGTGGCATGACCGGATAGGCGGCACTTGCGGGAGCCTCGACCAGAGCGGTGCCTCCGGCCTCGACCACGGCGCGCAGGCCCTCGGCTCCGTCATGGTTGGCGCCGGTCAAGACCGCGGCCACAAGACCGGAACCATAGGCATCGGCGGCGCTCTCGAACAGCACGTCGATGGACGGGCGGGAGAACTGCACCGGGCCCTCCACCGAAAGCGAGACGGTGCGGTCGGTCTCGACCAGCATGTGGTAGTCGGGCGGGGCGAAAAGGATCGTGCCCGGCGCGATCGGTTCCTTGTCGTCCGGTTCGCGCACTTCCAGGTTGCACTTGGCGGCGAACAGCGGCGCCAGCACGTTCCTGCGGCGGGGCGGTACGTGAACCACGACCAGGACCGGTAGCGGATAATCGCGGGGCAGGGCCGGGAGAATGCGGGAGAGCGCCTGCACGGCGCCCGCCGATGCTCCGAGGACGACGGCGCGGGGCCGGATCACGGATCGCGCCGCTGGTAGATCTTCTCCTCGCGCACGAATTCACCGAATGACCCGGCATATTGCGAGAAGCGCAGGCTTTCCTTCGCCCCGAGGCCGAGAAAACCCTTGCGCGCCAGCGAGCCACGAAACAGCCCGACGGCGCGGTCCTGCAAGCTGCGGTCGAAGTAGATCATGACATTGCGGCAGGAAATCAGGTGCATTTCCGCGAAGACCGCATCGGTGACGAGGCTGTGGTCGGAAAAGACCACGCGCTCGCGCAGGCTCTTGTCGAAGGCGGCGTGGCCGTAGGCGGTGGAGTAATAGTCGGAAAGCGAGGACTTTCCGCCCGAGAGCTGGTGGTTCTCGGTAAACGTGCGAATGCGGTCCAGCGGATAGATGCCCCGCGCGGCGGCATCGAGCGCATCCTGGCTGATGTCCGTCGCATAGAACAGCGTCCGGTCTTCCAGGCCTTCCTCGCGGAACAGGATGACGAAGGAGTAGAGTTCCTCGCCGCTGCTGCAGCCCGCGATCCAGATCTTGAGCGAAGGATAGGTGCGTAGGTGCGGCACGACTTTCTCGCGGATGGCGCGGAAGTAGGCTGGGTCGCGGAACAGTTCGCTGACCTGTACGGTCAGGAAGCCGAGCAGGCGCGAAACGGTGGCCGGATCGCGCAACATGCGGTCCTGGAGTGCCGAAAAAGTCGGCAGCCTCATCTGGTCGCGCGCCTGTCGCAGGCGGCGCTTCAACGAGGCCTGGGCGTAATTGCGGAAGTCGTAATGATAGCGGCGGAAGAGCGCCTCCAGCAGGAGGCGGATCTCGATATCCTCGATCTGCTCTTCGTCCATCAGGCCCTCCGCATCATCGCGGCATCCACACGCGCACCAGCGAGAGCAGCTTGTCCACGTCGAGCGGCTTCGACATGTAGTCGTTGGCGCCCGCCTCGATGCAGCGCTCCTGGTCGTCCGGCATGGCCTTGGCCGTGAGCGTGATGATCGGCAACTTGGCCCAGCGCGGGTCCTGGCGGATCTCGCGGGTAGCGGTGAGACCGTCCTTCACCGGCATCATCACGTCCATCAGCACGAGATCGATGCGGCGGGCCCTGTCACCTGCCGAGCTTTCGCCTGCCGAGCGATCCAGCGCATCGATGGCCTCCTGCCCGTTGCGCGCGATCTCCACCACCGCGCCCTGCGGTTCGAGGATGTTGGTGAGCGAATAGACGTTGCGCACGTCGTCCTCGACCACCAGGATACGGCGGCCTTCGAGGATCGCGTCGCGATTGCGGGCCTGCTGGATCATCGTCTGCTGCTCGGCCGGCATTTCGGTGACCACCTGGTGCAGGAACAGCGAGACCTCGTCGAGCAGCCGCTCAGGCGAACGCGCGCCCTTGATGATGATCGAATCCGAATAGCGGCGCAGGCGCTGCTCGTCGTCGGCGGTGAGGTCGTGGCCGGTGTAGACGATCACCGGCGGGAAGGCATAGCCGCCCTCGCGGCTCAGGGTTTCAAGAAGCGTAAAGCCGCTGGCGTCGGGCAGGGCGAGGTCCAGGACCATGCAGTCGAAAGTCTGGCCGGCCAGCAGCTCCAGGCATTCGGCGGCGGTTGCGGCAGCGACGGTTTCCACGTCGCCCGAAGTCAGCAGCCGTGCCACGGCATCGCGCTGGACCGGATCGTCCTCGACGATCAGCACCCGGCGCGTGGGGGAATCGAGCCGGGCCGCCAGCGTTTCCAGCACGTCCGAGAGATCCTCGCGCTTCACCGGCTTCACGAGGTAGCCCACGGCACCGAGTGACAGCGCCGTCTGGGTATGGTCGCTGCCGGAGACGACATGAACGGGGATATGGCGCGTCTCGACATCGCGCTTCAGGCGGTCGAGCAGGGCGAGGCCGGACTGGTCGGGCAGCCCGATGTCGAGCACGACGGCGTGCGGGCGGAAGCTGCGGGCCAGCTGGAGCGCTTCCTCGGCGGTTCCGGCAACGAGACACCGGAAGCCCATTTCCCGCGCCATGTCGCGCACGATGCCTGCGAAGGAGGAATCGTCCTCGACCACCAACAGGACGCGCTGGGCGGTCGCGGCCGTATCGCGGTCGTCCTCGACCTGCCGAAGCAGCATGGCGGGTTCCGGAGCGGGTTTCGCGCTGGGCGCCGGGGAGTGGGCCGGGGCGGAGGAGGCAGCGAAGGGCAGGGGATTGTTCGAGTTGATCTGCGCCGATCCGGCCCGTGCGGGATCGTAGGCCAGCGGCAGGCGCAGCGTGAAGCGACTTCCCTGACCGGGCA
Source organism: Novosphingobium sp. (assembly GCF_036820275.1). GTDB lineage: Bacteria > Pseudomonadota > Alphaproteobacteria > Sphingomonadales > Sphingomonadaceae > Novosphingobium. The sequence continues at coordinate 81,782 of NZ_DAISLT010000014.1, read as the reverse complement.
CGCTCGTCAGCGAGATCGCACCGCCCAGCAGGCGGGCCAGCTCGCGCGAAATCGACAGGCCGAGGCCGGTGCCGCCGTACTTGCGATTGACCGTGCCGTCGGCCTGTCGGAATGCTTCGAAGATCGCGCGTTGCTGGTCTTCGGGAATGCCGATCCCGGTGTCGGTCACGGAAAGCAGCAGCGCTTCGGTGCCGTCTGCCTCGATTTCCAAGCGTACGCTGCCCTTCTCGGTGAACTTGAAGGCATTGGAGAGCAGGTTCTTGAGCACCTGCTCCAGACGCTGCCGGTCGGTGTCGAGCGTGACCGGGCAGCCCGGCGCGACACGGATTTCGAAATCCAGCCCCCGGTCTCGTGCGACCGGCTGGAAGACTTGCCGCATGTCGCCCGCAAGGCGTTCCAGCAGCACCGTTTCGGGCCGGATCTGCAAGTGGCCGGCTTCGATCTTGGAAAGGTCGAGAATGTCGTTGATCAGAGCCAGCAGGTCGTTACCGGAGGACTCGATGGTGCGTGCGTATTGCACCTGCTCGCCGGTGAGGTTGGCCTTGGGATTGTCGCCGAGGAGCTTCGACAGGATCAGCAGCGAATTGAGCGGCGTGCGCAGTTCGTGGCTCATGTTGGCAAGGAAATCGGACTTGTAGCGGCTGGCCTGTTCCAGCTCCTGCGCCTTGAGTTCGACCGCGGCGTTGGAGCGGGCGAGGTCGTCGCGCTGGTGCTCCAGTTGCTGGGCCTGCTCCTCAAGCTGCGAATTGGTCTGCTCCAGCTCGACCTGCTGGTGTTCGAGCCGGACCTGCGATTCCTTGAGGGCGCGCCCCTGTTCTTCCAGCTCCTCGTTGGAAACGCGCAGTTCCTCGCTCTGGACCTGGAGTTCTTCGGCATGGTGCTGCAACTCGGCCCGGTAGCGCGCCGAGCGCAGGGCAACGCCCGCCGCGTTCGAGATTTCGGCGAGGAAGGCCAGAACATGCTCGTCCACCGGCTGGAGGAAACCGAGCTCGATGACGCCGTGGACCGCGCCGTCGGCAATGGCAGGCGCGATCAGCAGGTGGCGCGGTTTGTCGCTGCCGAAAGTGGAGCCGATCGTCAGGTAGCTGTCGGGAATGTCGGCCAGCAGCACCGGCTCACCGTCCGCCGCGACCTGACCGAGCAGGCCTTCCCGCAGGGCGAAACGCTCGACGATCCCGGCATCGGCCGGTACGCCGTAAGAGGCGATCCGGCGGAAGTGGTGGCCGTCTCCGGAGAAGACCGCACCGGCCTGCGCGCCCACGAACTTGACCAGGAAGGCGAGGATGTTTTCGCCCAGTTGCTCGACCGGCTGGTCGCCCAATATCGCCGAGGCGAGTGCGACCTGCCCCGACTGGAGCCATTGGCGGTGTCCGGCGGCGATTGCCGCGCGGCGGATCAGGAAGCCGATCGCCAACGTCAGCGCAATTCCCAGGAGGCAGGACGCCACGCCGCTGGCCCAGGCCGAGCGATAGGCCTGTTCCATTTCCGCAAGCCGCTCCGTTCGCAGCCGCGCTTCTTCCTGCTGCATCAGGCCAAGCTGGGCGCGGATCGCGTCCATCTCGGTCTTGCCGCGATCCGATGCGACCAGCGGCAGGGCGGCTTCCAGGCCGCCGCTCTTGCGGATCTCGATCGTTTCGCGCAGTTCGGCGAGCTTGGCGTCGATATGACGGCGCAGCGGCAGGAGGCGATCCTGCTGCTCGGGATTGTCGCGGGTGAGATCGGTAATCGCCCTGAACCGCCCGCCGACATCGGCAAGCGCGCTGCGATAGGGATCGAGATAGCTCTCCCGCCCGGTCAGCAGAAACCCGCGCTGCCCGGTCTCGGCGTCCTGCACGGCGGAGAGCAGACCGTTCAGCGTGATGATGACTTCATGGGAATGGACGATCTTGCGCGTGTCGTCCCGCAGGACGCGCACGTTGAGATAGGCCACTGTCCCGCTGGCCAGGAAGAACAGGACGGCGACGGCAAGACCGAACGCAGTCCTGGGGTCCAGTCCTGGCACCGACCGCCGTGCCCCGGTGGAAATTTCGCGAGAACCGTCGAGCGTTAGCTTGGCAGGGGCTGCCTGCGTGAAAGTTGAGTGCATGAGCCTGCCAGAAAAGAGTACGCCGGGAACCGCCAGACTTCCCGCATGCGGGGAAATTCACCGGCGATCAAGGCGTTCCATCATGATGGAACGATAAGAAAAATTCTTTGCTTCCGCACAGGCCTTGGCAGTCTTTCAGGAAGAGCCGTTTCCGGCCGGCGGCGGAGCGGGACTCTGCATGCCGGGCTGTTCCTGCGGCGTTGTATCGCCTTGCTCTACGGCTTGCCGGGTATCGTTGACCCCGCCGGTGTCGCCGGGCGCTTTAACGGCCCCAACTATCCAGATCAGCGAGAGCGCCGCAATCGCCAGTACCAGGCTGATCAGCAGAACGTACCGAACCACGCCCGGGGTTGAACCGGCGCGGGCTTCTTCCTTTTCGAGATGCACTTTCTCGTCACGGCTATCCATCCTGCGCCTTCCAAGCTGCGGGTCCTGAAACCGGGGTCATCGATCAACGCATGCGGACCGCGGGCGTTCCCCGAGGATCCCGGGGCTTCGGTGCAAGCCGGGGATATCGCGAGAGAAATATCGTCAAATGCCCGGCAAGGACTGTTCGCAGAAACCCCAGCCGCGCAGATCCCGTGCCCTCTCGATCAGCCTGGACGCGTCGGCGATCGAGAAGGGGTGTGCGTCCTTCATGCCCTCCAGTTCGTCCCACGCGATCGGCACCGCGACCGGGGCGCCTTCGCGGGCGCGCGCCGAATAGGGCAGGACGGCGGTGGCGCCGCGCTGGTTGCGCAGCCAATCGATGAAGATGCGCCCCTTCCGCTTCGCCTTGCTCATGGTTGCGACGTAGCGCTTCGGCTGCGACAGGCTCATGGCCTCGGCGAAGCGGCGGGCAAAGTCCTTGTGGGTATCCCAGTCGTGCCCACGCTTCAGCGGGACGACGACATGCACACCCTTGCCGCCCGAAAGCATGGCGAAGCTCACCAGTCCGAGATCGGCCAGTCGCGCCCGAATGTCCTTGGCGGCGCGCGCGCACTCGGCGAAGTCCAGGCCCTCGTCGGGATCGAGATCGAAGATCATGCGCTCCGGCAATTCCACGTCGTCGGCGCGCGCCCCCCAACCGTGGAACTCGATCGTACCCATCTGCACACAGGCGAGCAGCCCTTCCGCGTCATCGAGGTAAAGATAGTCCTCCATCCCGCCATCCTTCTCGCGGATCAGCACATGATGGACGTGGTCGCCGAAAGTGCCGCTGTCATGCTTCTGGAAAAAGCACTTCTTCGCACGGCCCTGGGGGCATCGGACCAGGCTGATCGGACGGGCGGCGGCGAAAGGCAGCATAAGGGAGGCAACGGCGGCATAATAATCCGCAAGGTCGCCCTTGGTTTCGCCGCTTTCGGGGAAGATCACCCGGTCCCGGTTGCTGATCTTCATGTCGATCTCCGCTTCGGGCGCAGGCTGGGCGCGTTCCGGGGTGACGGCCTTGGCGTCCTTGTCGGCCCTCAGGCCGAGGAAGCTGCCATGACGCACACGCCCTTCGCCGGTGAATTCCGCGAAAGCGACTTCGGCCACCAGCTTCGGCGTGACCCAGGCGACTCCTCGCGCTTCCGCCCGCTCGACCTCGACCGGTGCCGTCTTGCGCGCAAGCTTTTCCAGCTTCGCGGCCACGTCGGCCAAAGTTTCGGCATCGAAGCCGGTGCCGACCTTGCCGCGATAGACAAGATCCTTGCCCTCGTACTGGCCCAGCAGCAACGACGAGAAGGGGCGGCCTTTCGCGGTCGACCGGGACCAGCCGAGGATCACGAACTCCTGCCGCCGCGTGCACTTGACCTTGACCCAGTTCTTCGTGCGTCCGGCGCGATAGGAGGCGTCCACGCGCTTGGCGATGATGCCCTCCTGCCCCGCCGCGCACATGGCATCGTGGAGCTTCTCGCCGGAGCCGATCACGTGGTCCGCAATGAAGACAGGCGGTTGCGCTTCGGCAAGCAGGGCTTCCAGCCGTTCCTTGCGTTCGATGTTGGGCATCGGGGCAAGATCCTCTCCATCCAGTTCGATCAGGTCGAAGGCATGGAATTCCAGTGCATCCCGGTCGGTCTGGCTGCCGTGACCGCGCTTGAGCACCGCCTGGAGGCTGGAGAAATCCGGATTGCCGTCCTTGCCCCGCGCGATGATCTCGCCGTCGATCAGGCAGGGCGGCAGGTTCAGCGCGGCCAGATGCGCGGCCAGCGGTGCGAACTTGTCCGTCCAGTCGAGACCGCTGCGGGTATGGACCATGATCTTTCCACCAGCCGCTGCGACAAGCGCACGGTAGCCGTCGAACTTGATCTCATGCATCCACAGGTTCCCGGTCGGCACGCTGTCGACCAGGGTGGCGAGTTGCACCGGGCGGAATTTCGGTGGCTTGCCGTTGTTCCGGCGGGCGGGGCGGGCCTTGCGCGCATTGCTGGCCGCCGCCTGTTCCATGATCTGCGCAAAGGCATCGCCCTTCCTGCCCTTGAGCGAATGGACGGCGCCCTTGTCGGCCTCGATCTCGGCCATGGTGCGCCCGGTCAGGACGCTGGTGAGCGCCTGCTCCACAAGGACATCGCCGTCCTGCGCGAAGGCATCGCCGACTTTGCGCAGGAGCCAGTTCTCGCGCTTTTCGCCGGGACGGGGCTTCATGCGCACGAGCAGCCATTCGCCCTTCATCCGCTCGCCGTCGAGCATGAAGTGAAGGTGGCCCTCGTCGATATCCCGCGCACTCTTTCCAGCGACCGGTGCCCAGGTTCCGCGGTCCCAGAGCATGACCGTGCCGCCGCCATACTCTCCCTTGGGAATGCCGCCTTCGAAGGTGCCGTAGGAGAGAGGGTGGTCTTCGGTCCGCACCGCCAGGCGCTTGTCGTCGGGATCGGCGCTCGGCCCTTTCGTCACTGCCCACGACTTGAGCACGCCGTCGACTTCGAGGCGAAAGTCCCAGTGCAGCCGGGTTGCCGCGTGCTTCTGGACGATGAAGCTGTTGCCGCCCCCCTTGCCGCGCTTTCCGGCAGGTTCGGCGGTCCTGGCGAAGTCCCGCTTGCGATTGTATTCGGCAAGCAGATCGGCGCCGGGATCGGGCCGGTTCACGGCTTTTCCTTGGGGGGCATGCCGATGCGGCGGTCCCGGCTCCAGTCGCCCTCGATGAACGCCAGGACCGTGAGCATCGCGACGCTGGCGACGGTACAGACGGCGACGAGCGGCCAGAGCCCGGTTCCGCAGGCGACGCCGATCACCGCCGTCAGCCACAAGTGTGCGGCCGTGGTCAGGTTGTGCAGCTTTCCGCGCGCGAAGACGATCAGTCCGGCGCCGAGAAAGCCGACGAAAGCTCCGGTCGCTTCGAAGATGCGCAGAGGGTCCATGCGGGTTGCCCCGCCCCGGTCGAACTGGAGGTACAGCGCGATCACCGCGATTCCCATGGCCGCCGCCGAAACGCAGATCAGTCCATGCGTGCGCAGTCCCGCGGCATGGCCGCGAATTTCCCGGTCGAGGCCGAGAAGCGGGCCGAGCACGGCTGCTACGCCGATACGCCAGAGCAGTTCCGCATCGATGGCCAGCACCGGAACGGGCGCGTTCAGTTCCATCGGTCAGGCGCGCTTGCGGCTGCGCGCACCGGAAGGGGAAGCGGTTTTCTTTGCCGCCGGTTTGCGGGACGAAGCCGGTTTGGCCGCTTTCGAGCCGCTTTCGCCGACCGACTTCTTCAGGGCCGCCATCAGGTCGATGACATTGCCCTTGCCGTTCGAAGGTTCTTCCACGTCCTCGAGGATGCGTTTGTTGCCTTTGGACTTCGCTTTCTTGTCGATCAGCCGATGGAGCGCATCGACATAGCGGTCATGGAATTCGGCGGGCTTGAAGGGGCCGGTCTTCTTGTCGATCAAGGTCGTGGCAAGGTCGAGCAGGTCGGCGTCGGGCTTGGCATCCTCGATATCGCGAAAATAGCCCTGCGCCTTCTGGACCTCGTCGGCGTAGCGCAGCACTTCCATGACGAGGCCCCGCCCGCAGGGCTTGATCGAGACGAGCTGCTCGCGGCCGCGCACCGCCAACTGGCCGAGGCCGACCTTGCGCGTCCGGCGCAAGGCTTCGCGCAGCACGGTATAGGCCTCTTCCGCCAGATCGTCGGCAGGCACCACGAAATAGGGCTTTTCGTAATAGAGCACGTCGATTTCGTCGGCGTCGACGAACTGCACGAGTTCCAGCGTCTTGCGGCTCTCGATCTTGACGGCCTCGATCTCTTCCTCGTCGAGCAGGACATAGTTGCCTTTCGAGACCTCGAAGCCCTTGATGATCTCGTCGCGGTCGACCGGGCCGACGCCGGGAGCGACTTTCTCGTAGCGAATGCGCTTGCCGCTGGGTTCGTGGATCTGGTGGAAGGAGATGGCCGCGCCGGATCGCGTCGCCGGATAGACTTCGATCGGGATCGAAACGAGCGCCAGGCGGATCTGGCCTTTCCAGTAAGCGCGTGCAGGCATGGGCGCGTCCTTTCTCGTCTGGAGAAAGACGCGAGGGACCCAGGAGTTCCCCGGATTTCGGTTCCATTCCGGCTGCGGAGATATCCGGGATGCAAGCCTGGACGGACCCTGCGGCGAATGCCTCCGGATGCGCGCCGGACAGTGGATCGTCCGCGCCCTTGCATCGTTTTCCTGACAGTCGACGCAAGAACGGTCCGGCAAGTCGGCCGGGTCGGTCTCGGCATAACATAGCGACATCAAGGAGAGCATCGATGAATCGGCGTGATTCAAACCCGGCCAGCCGACAGTCCGGCGGATATCGTGACGAAAGCTCCGATTGGGAATCGCCGCGTCAGGCCAGCCAGTGGCAGGACGACGCGCCCCGGCAGGCCGGAGGTTGGGGCAACGACGAAGGACGCGCGCACCGCGATGACGCGGCGCGCCGGAATTCCAGGCGAGACGAGAACGATGCGCGTTGGCGCACCGACGAGCACGGAGATTCGCGTTATCGCGAGCGTGGAGGCTATGGCTCGCAGGCGCGTGGCCAAAGTTACGGCGAAGGCCCTTACGGTGGCGACCGTCGTCCGGCAGGCAGCGAGCGAGGCTATCGTTTCTCGGGCGAACGCGAGGTCTATCCGATCCGGGAATATGACGCCAGCGGAGGCAATGACTTCGCCGATTTCACCGGCGAGGACTACGGCGGTCGCGATTTCTATGCTCGACGCGGCGGAGGCGGCGGCCTGAGTCCCAGCTTCAGCTATCGCCCGACGTTCGACACGTTCGGTCGGGGTTATTATGGCTCGCGCTCCTCTCGAACCGACAACGAGCAGGGTCGGCGCGACTACGGCGACTGGCGCGAATATGGCGAGGAACGCGGCTTCTTCCAGCGGGCGGGCGACGAGATCGCCAGCTGGTTTGGCGACGAGGATGCCGCGCGTCGCCGCGAGCAGGACCATCGCGGTCGCGGCCCTTCGGACTATACGCGTTCGGATGAACGCATCCGCGAAGACTTGAACGATCGCCTCACTCAGGATTGGCGCGTGGATGCGACGAACATCCGGGTGCTCGCCAAGGATGGAGAGGTCACGCTCGACGGTACGGTCGGCAGCCGCCACGCCAAGCGCCGCGCGGAAGACCTTGCCGAGGAGATATCCGGCGTGAAGCACGTGCAGAACAATCTGCGCGTGATCGGCGCGACGGATTGGACCGATACCGGGCAGGGCGGATCGACCAGCTCCGCAAGGTCGAGCACCACGACCGGGTCGGCGACCAGCACGAGTGCATCTACTAACCCAACGTCTGGATCGACGACGGGCAGTTCATCCTGATCCTTGGCGATCATTGGAAATGGCCGTGGCTCCCTTTGGGAACCACGGCCATTTTCGTTATCGGAAGGCTTCGGACGGCGCTTGCGTAATGGGAAAGTGCCTCTCCCACTAATGGGAAAGTGCCTCGGCGAGGCCGTCGATCTCGGTCTCCGGGATGCGGCGGGCGATGACAGCCATGGGATCGCGCGGCTTTCGGGCATCGACCACAGTCTCCTCGCCGCGCCATAGGCGCAGGCGCGCGGCGAGGTATTCCGGGCGCTGGCCGGACAGGAGCGGAGCCGTCTTCCCCGGGGCGTGACAGGAAAGACAGGCGGGAAGCTGCTTGTCCGGCAGACCCCGGTCTGCGATCGAATGACTCCTGGCGGGCGAACCGGCGCGGAGGCCGGGCAGGTTCGCGAAGTATCTTGCCGCCGCGCGCATTTCGGTTTCGGTCATCCCGGCGGCCGCAACCTGCATGACTGCCCCCTCGCGCTTGCCGGAAGCAAAGTCGCGCAAGGCGGAAAGGAGGAATGGCTCTTTCTGCCCGGCAATGATCGGGATGTCGGCTTGTCCGCGCCCCCTTCCGTCGCTGCCGTGACATCCCGTGCAGCGCGCGAGCGGTCCCGGAGGAGCCGCCGTCAAGGCCCGATAGTCTTCGGCGCTCATGTCCGGCAGGCAGCGCAGGAAACCGACCATGCGGCGCACTTCGTCGGGGCGCTCGCCGGCGGGCCAGGCGGGCATGCCGGTGTATTTGACGCCGTGGCGCACGATCCAGAAAAGCTCGCGGTCGCTGTAGTGGCCCACCGTTTTGGCAAGATCCGGCGCGGGCGGGGTGGCCGCCTGCATGACCGGGGAAGGCGGCGTGCCGGGGGCGCCATGACAGACCGCGCAGGATTGGTGGAAATGCCCGGCGGCGCTGACCGGAGCGCCGTCGTCGCGAACGGCTTGCGGCGTCTGGAATGTGCTGTAGGTCCGCGCCGAATTCTGCATGGTCCAATGCAAGAACCAATCGGTGATCGCCCAGTGGCCCGACGAGGCGGCGATCGGGAACAGTCCCGACCAAGCGAACCCCATGCCGAGCAGGGCGAGGGCGGCAAGGCCGAGCACGAGGCGTTTCCAGGTCAGTCTGATCGTCATGTCGAGGTTTCCGGCCGGGTCCTGAGCAGCCCGGCGAGCAGGGCGAGGCCGCCGAGAAGATAACTGGCGCCGCCGATCACCAGCATGGCCACGCCGCCGAGCTGCTGGTCGGCGAGGGCATCGAGACCGAAGGGTGCGGCATGGTGGTGCATGGCGTAGAGCGGACGAGGCGCAAGACAGATCAGCACGCCAAGCAGTGTCATGTGCATCGATGTCAGGAGCAGTGCTCCGATCCCGGCGGCGCGGTTCGGGGCGTGGATCGCCGCGCTCCAGAGCAGGAGTCCGGCGGCAAGGAAAGTGGCATGTTCGGCGGCGGCGAGGGCGGGGAGGTTCATGGTCAGGCGCCGCAGCGCGGGCAGATGCCAGGACCAGACCGCCAGGAGTTCGACCAGCATCATCGCCATGGGCGTCACTACGCGGGGCCAGCGTTTGGCGAGATCGAGCGGGCCTCCCGCCAGACCGAAAGCCAGGAGCGGCGCGGAGACGGCGACTGCGATCATGTGTCCGGTCATATGCCCGGTCATGCCCGCGAGCGCGATTGCCCAGCCCGGCGGCAGCAGCGCGAGGCCTGCAACGAGAGCCGCCCGCTTCACCGGCAGTCTCCGATGAAAACCACGGGCAGGGCGGTGAACAGCACCCCGACGAAGCTCAGGCCCGCCAGCAGCAGCGTGGATTTCGCGAGGAAGCGCAGACGGTCGATGTCGGTGCCCTGTTCGTGCGGAGGGGGATTGCCGCGCAAACGTGTCTGGCGGTGGGCGATCCAGCCCGAGGCCGAGATGACCACCAGCGCCAGCCCTGTTCCGACGACGAAGAGCGTGGGAAACTCGGCAAAGAAGCCTGCCTTGGCACAGGATACCGCCGCCCAGAGGTAGGCGAACAGGAAATGGGTCGCCCAGACGATCGGCGGGACGATCAGCGTCCAGAGCGTGACTTGCAGCCGCTCGTGCCACTTGCGCTTTTCGTCGCTCATGCCACCTCCGGGAACAGGCCGATGGTGGCGTAGGCGACCACGGCGGTGAGCGCGAAGAAGTGCATGTAGACCGCGACGTTGCGGATATCGGCGTCGTGGCGGGGCGTCATCCGGCCCGCGAGGCTGCGCGCCAGGACATAGGCCTGCATGATCGCGGCGACGGCGGCATGGAGGCAGGTCCAGATCGCCAGGGTCCAGACGATCGCCGGATAGCTGTGCGCGGTAGGGTCCATGCCGGAGAGCCATGGTCCGGCAAGTCCTGCCGGGACCCCGGCGATGCTTGCTGTGAGGCCGAGCAGCAAGATCAGGCGTGCCGCGCCGATCCCGCCGCCCGCATGGACCTCCCGCGCCGCGATGGTCGCGAGCCACCCTGCCAGTGCGAAAGCAAGCGCAAGGAGCGGCCAGGCCATGCCCGGAGCAGCGGCCATGTCGGCCGGCGGGAATGCCTCGTGCCGGGTCCAGAAGAAGAAGTAGCCGAAGACCAACCCGGAAAAGGCGGTCGCGTCCGCCATCATGGTGATGAACATCGCCCACCACCCCGGCGAGGCGCGGCCGGAGATATAAAGCGGCAGTTCCATCCCGTGGCCGATCGACTTGCACGGTTTCTCCGGGATTTCCGCGGTTCCGGTCCAGAGCCACCACAGGACCATGGCAAGCGTCGCTACGCCGGAGACGAGCGCCGGCCAGTAGAGATGGTAGGTCGTCAGGATGAACACCCCGCCCAGCGCGAGCGCCGTCAGCATCGGTTTCCAGCTCGGTGCGCCGAGGCGGATGACCGAGACCGGGCGGGCGTCGAGCACCGAGGTGATGATCGTCTCGCGGCGGCCTTCTTCGGCGTCGGGCAGGAAGTAGCGGCCCTCGTCCACCTTGCGCACGAAGTCTTCCTGGTCCCAGATCGGATAGCGGCTTTCGATCAGCGGGATCGAGCGGATGCCCCAGTTCTCGTCCTCCGGATGAGCGAGCCATTCCAGCGTACCGGCCTGCCACGGGTTGCGCGGCGAGCGCGGTCGCCAGGGCGAGCGGGCAAGGTCGAGGACGATCACCGCGACCCCGGCAGCGATCACGAAGGAGCCGATGGTGGAGGCGAGATTGAGGCCGCCGAGGCCCAGGTCCGCGGGATAAGTGAAGACCCGGCGGGGCATTCCTTCCAGACCGGAAAGGTGCATCGGGAAAAAGCACAGGTTCGCGCCGACGAAGACCAGCCAGAAGGCGGTGCGCCCGAGCCGGTCGGACAGTTTCTTGCCCGTCACCAGCGGCCAGTAATAGTAGAGCCCAGCGAAGAGCGGCATCAGCGTGCCGCCGATCAGTACATAATGGAGGTGCGCGATGACGAAGTAGGTGTCGTGGGCCTGCCAGTCGAACGGGGCCAGCGCCACCATCACCCCGGTGAGGCCGCCGATGACGAAGATCGCGAGGCTCCCGGTCGCGTAGAGCAGCGGCGTCGACCAGACCACGCGGCCTGCCCAGAGCGTGACGATGAAGACGAAGATCTGCACCGCCGTGGGGATCGCCACGGCCTCCGATGCGGCCGAGAAGAAGCCGAGGCTGATCTTCGGCAGCCCGGTCGCGAACATGTGATGGACCCAGAGGCCGAACGAAAGAAAGGCCGTGCCCACCGCCGCGAGCACGATCCACGGGTAGCCCAGCAGGTGGCGCCGCGCGAACGTCGGCACCAGCATGGCGAAGAGCGCGATCGAGGGGAGGAAGACGATGTAGACTTCCGGATGGCCGAAAATCCAGAAGAGGTGCTGCCAGAGCAGCGGGTCGCCGCCGCGCGAGGCGTCGAAGAAGGGCCAGTCCAGCAGGCGCTCCATTTCGAACAGCACGTCTCCCGCGATCAGCGGCGGGAAGGCGAAGAGGATCATCACCGCCACGACCAGGATATACCAGGCATAGAGCGGCATGAGGTTCAGCCGCATTCCGGGCGGGCGGCACTTGAGCACGCCCACGATCAGTTCGACGGCGGCGGCGACCGAGGAGACCTCGATGAAGGACAGGCCGAGCATCCAGATGTCGGCGCCGAGGCCGGACAGGTCGGTTCGCGTCGTCAGCGGCGGGTACATGAACCAGCCGCCGTCGGGCGCCGCATCGAAGAAGATCGATCCCGAGACGAACACCCCGCCGAGCAGGAACGACCAGTAGCCGAAGGCCGAAAGCCGCGGAAACGGCAGGTCGCGTGCGCCCAGAAGCTGGGGCAGCAGGATGATCGAGACCGCCTCGAACATCGGCACCGCGAAGAGGAACATCATCATCGAGCCGTGCAGGGTGAAGAGCTGGTTGAAGGTGCCGGGACCAACGAGATCGTTGTCCGGAACCGCCAGTTGCGTCCGCATGATGAGAGCCAGCACGCCCGCGAAGAGCATGAAGGCGAAGGCGGTGAGCACGTACCAGTTGCCGACCTGGTTGTTGTTGGTGTCCGTCCAGCGCAGGAACAGGCCTTTCGGCGGCGCCCAGACTGCGCGCAGGCGCTGTTCCTGCGCGGCGCGGAGGGTTGGATCGTCCTGGTCGTGAAGGCTCATCGGCCCGGCTCCTGCATTTCCGGAGTTCCGGCTCGCTTGAGCCAGGCAGCCAGGGCCAGCGCCTCGTCCTGCCGCAAGTTGCGATAGGCGGGCATGCGGGCGCCGGGCTTGAAGCGATGCGGATCGCGGATGAAGGCGGCGGTGTTCGCCACCGTCGGCGCGAGGATGCCCGCGCCGAGCGTCCGTCTCTCGCCGTAGCGGGTGAGGTCGGGGCCGATTTCGCCGGACGGGGCGCCGCTTGCGGAATGACAGCTCCCGCAGCCTTCGCGCGCGAAGAGCATCGCGCCATGGTCGCGAATGGCGCTATCGGTTCGGCGCGGAGGAACACGGGCGGCCGTGAGCCAGGCGTCGAAGGCAGCAGGCTCCATGGCGATGACGTCGAATGCCATGAGGGCGTGGCTCAATCCGCAGAACTCGGCGCAAACCCCGCGATAAGTGCCCGGCTTCTCGGCCTTCACGACAAGCCGGTTGATGCGGCCGGGGATCATGTCCATCTTGCCGGCGAGGCCGGGTATCCAGAGGCTGTGGACCACATCGGTTGCGGTGAGTTCGAACACCACCGTGCGTCCTACCGGCATACGGATCTCGTTGGCGGACAGCAGCGGTTCCGCTCCTGCCTGCCGATAGGCGACGCGCCACCAGAACTGTTCGCCTTCCACCCGGATGTGCAAGTCCTGCCCGGTGGCGGGCATGGGGCGCATGGCGGGAAGGGACCAGATCAGCAATGCGGTCAACACCACGGTGGGAACAACCGCGCCGAGCCACAGCACGAGGCCCATTCCGCGTTCATGCGTGAGCTTTCCTTCCGGTGCGCGGACAGCAATCGCGTAAATCACCGCGACGCCCAGCGCTATGACGAGGCCTCCGGCGGCGAGAACTATCGTAAGCCCCAGCGTCGAGCGCGCTTCCAGTCCGAACGGGGCGAGCGCCGACTGATGGCGGTTGCAGCCAGCCAGCATCAGCGGCCACAGGGCCAGGAATTTTCCAGCGTCGGATCTTCGCAAGAGGCTTTCTTCCCTGAGGCGTTCGGGAGCAACGCGTCAGGGCCAACACGGTTCGCCGTTATCGATCGATCACCGCGTTACAAATGGTTGCTGCGCTCCTGCAGCATGAGGGGCCTTCAGGGATGCAGGCCAGCCGCGATATCCGGTCCGGGATCCGATATCTCGCATCCCGCCGCGCATCACTGCGATCACAGGAAGCCGACGCGTTCCAGTTTTGAAACCGACTCCCGGGCGACAGGTGCACATGCACCGTTGCGCAGGCGGATAGTCCGTTTCCGGCCATCGGTCTCGACGGCCTCGATCCCGCCCGCTGCTATCCACCAGCTGCGATGAACCTGTTGACCGGGCACGGTATCCATTTCGGCGATCGCATCACGCAGCCGTATGAATAGCAGTTCGCTTCCCTCCTCGCCGTGCACGCGAACGTAATGATCTTCGCTCTGCAACGCGAGGATGCGCCCCTGGAAGGTCGGTGAAAGCCGCTTTGCCAGGCGAGGTTCGTCATCATTTTCTTCTGGGGCGGGCACCTCGGTGGAGGGCGAACCGGCCACGTCTTTGGAAGGCTGGATGTCTTCTTCCTTTACGGCGGAAACGGGACGCATCTTCCGGTCCGCCCAGCGCGCCCAGGACGTTACACCCAGTACGGCCAGCGCGCAAAGCACGGCAAACGGCAAGAGCACCGAGAAACCGGTCAGCCCCCGGAAGAATGCGCTCGTGCTCCAGGCCCAGAGCAAGGCCAGCGGGAAACTGGAGAGAAGCACGCCCCAGAAAACCAGCTGCCGCCGCGGCAACGACGTGGCCTGGGCGATTTCCTCCCACAAGAGGATCGAAGGGCGGACCAGCACATAGGCGCCCATCAACTGCATTAGCCAGTGACCGCAGCGCGACAGGAACGGCGCATCGTTGTAAGTGCCGAACGGGCCGAGAAATCCCACGATCGCCGAAAGCACGATCATGGCCCAGAGTTCTATCAGGACTGACCGTAACCGGTTCACGCGATTTCTCCCATTTCACGATGCGCCAATTGTAAAACGCTCGACTTTCCGGTCATTTGGCGTCGTCCTTGCGACCGTAACGTAAATCCGGTTGCCGGCCAATCGCGCCATGCCATTTCGACCTCGACAGCGCCCGGGCGTCATCTGCCCGCGGCCGGGAGGTTTTCATGATTGCTTCGTCCTATCGCCCCGTGGCTTTTGCAGCCGCCTTGGCCTTTCTCGCCCATGCCCTTGCCTTCGCCATTGCCTTGAGCTGACCTGTACGATGCCAACCTTTCTCAGCGGCGAACATGCGCTCCAGATCTGGCTCTGGGCTTTCGTGAGCATCGGGATCGTCGCCGGCGTGGCCAGCGGCTTCTTCAAGGCCAGAAAGATCCAGCCGCGCGGGTTCAAGTGGAAGATCTTTCGCAACGAGGCGATCGTGGCCGTCGTCACGCTGACGATCTCTGGCACCGTCATCGGCACCGCCAGGACCTGGCTGACCGCCCACGGCTGGATAAGCTTCCATTCCGGACCGGCTTCATGGTGGGTCGTCGCGTTGGAATTCGCGGTCTACTTCGTCCTGTTCGATACCTATTTCTACTGGCTCCATCGCTGGATGCACAAGGAACCGGTCTATAGCCTGGTCCATAAGTTGCATCACAAGTCGACTTCGCCGAACCTGTTGACGACCTTGTCGGTCAATCCCCTTGAATCGATCATAAACGGTGGTTTCGTGCCGCTGTTTCTGGCCGTCTTCACCATTCACGATGCCACGATGGCGCTTATCCTGCCGACTAATATCGTAATGGGTCTCTACGTGCATTCGGGATACGAATTCCTGCCCCGCTGGTGGAACCGCACTTGGGCGACCAAGTGGTTCATCACCGCCACTTTCCATGACCAGCACCACCGCTACTTCACCGGCAACTTCGGCGGTTACACCACGGTATGGGACAGGATCTGCGGCACCATGCGCAAGAAGTACGAGGCGGATTTCGAGGCGATAAGCCAGCGGGCCCGGCAGCCCGGCGCGAAGCACGGTGAAGCCGGGACGGAAATCACGGCGGCGGAAGCCGCGCAAGGCTGAGCGGGAGCCGGTTGAGACGACCCTACAAAACAAAATAATCACAGCTGGAGAGGTTCATGGAAAATTCCCGCATTTGCGCCGCTGCGACGGCCGTTACTTTTGCGCTGGCGATCGGAGCTTCCTCGCAGGCCGCCACCGAGCGACATTCGCCCGATGTCGGGCGCGTGGAGATTTCCACCGTTCCCTTCGACGAGAAGCTCGATCTGCGCAGCGCGACTTACACGCCTTCGGGCAAGATCCTCGTAGCCTATGCCCGCAGCAAGGCTGACGATCCGCGCCTCGTTTCGCTTGCGGTCATGGATGATGATGGCCGCAACATGCGCCCGTTCTTCTCCCAGGCAATCCCCTCTCGGCCCAAGGACAACGGTTTGCGGTTCATGGTCTTTCCCGACAACCGCCGGATATTCCTCGGCGATTTCGTGGTGGAATGCGCGCAGAGCATCGACCGCTGCGATCGGCCGGCCCTGATCCCCGTGGATTACCCCCGCGAGATCGCCGATGGCGATATCGTCGCCCATCGCTGGTCGGAGATGATCGTCGCCCCTGACAATCGTCACATCGCCTGGACTTCGCTGCTTTCGAACTTCTCCGCCGTCGTCTTCACCGGCACATTGCAACGCGAGGGCGCACGCTACGTGATCGATAGCCCCGCGATCGTCAGCACCGTCGAGCCTTTCACCAGAGATCCGAACCACCCTGACGGCGTTGTTCCCGCCCCGGTGCGCGGCGGCGAGGTGAAGCAGTTCGTCCGGGGCGGGACGGCTATCTCGTTGGTCGGCGCGATCGGGCGCGATATCCCTGACTCGGTCGTGCAGCAGCTCGATAACGGTGCGCTGGAGGCGATAACCGATACGCCCGGCTATACCGAGACGACGATCTTCTCTCCCGACGAGCGGCTCGGCATGACCATGACGACGCGCTTCTCGCCGGAAACCGATCCGGCGGTGCTCGGCCTGGTGCCGCGACCCTATCCAGCCGCTCTCAACATGGGGCTGAGCATGTTTGCCTATACCCATAGCGTGACCGGCGTCAGGGGAACGCGGCCCGGCAATATCGGACCGGCGCTGATCGACATCCGGGCATCCGGAACGACGGACGGCTATCTCGGAACGAACCTGAGTGCGGATCGGGACTGGGTCTTTCGCTCGCCCATGTCCTGGCATCCGGGAAACCAGAAGGCGCTTTGGGTCGAAGGGCGCAAGGGCAGCGAAGAGGTGCGGATCAGAATGGTCAGCCTGCCCGACTACAAACCGGGAAAGGCGGTTCCCGCCGCGCGCACGCCCGACGACATGGCCTATGCATCCCGCGACCTGTCGATCATACCGAGGCTGGCTGCGAAGAGCCGCGATGTCGACGTGAAAATCTATGGGCGGGTCTCGGGCTACATCACGTACCGCCGCACGCCGACCTCGATCGAGAAGGGCTACACGGATTTCAGCGACGACGGCAGGAACAGCTGGTCGGGGCGGGAGACCCTGAAGCTCGATCCTCGCGGCAATTCGACCTATGAAGCAAAAGTACGTCTCGACGGCGCCAAGCCGGGCATCATGGACCTCAAGCTGACTTTTGGACCACTGGGCGGGCAACCGGGCGGAGCGGCTCCCGCTGCCATCGTTTTCTCGCCCGATGCCCAGGGCAAGGCCTTGAGCTACGGATATGCCGAGTATGCGGGGAAGCGGCTCGACGTAAGCGCGCTTGTTCCCTGAACGCGGGGCGGCCGACCTTCTCCGAGCCGGGACCAGAGCGTCCCGGCTCGGATTTGTCTGCGGTCAGAGGCGCACGCCGATCGTCGCGAAAAGCGTCCGGGCCTGTCCCGGCACGACCCGCAGCGAGTTGCCCGAGGACTGATCGTAGTTCCGGTTGGTCAGGTTGCGCAGCGTCAGACGCGCATAGGCGCTGTGGCCCGAGCGCATGGGCAGTACATAACCGGCGTTGAGGTCGAACGTCGTATAGGCGGCCAGATGGAACGGTACCGTCGTCGTGCCGTTCGGAGCCTGTGACAGCCCGCCGTAACGGCGACCGACGTGGAATACCCCGCCGCCCAGCGACAGCCCTTCCAGAATGCCGCCCGGCCGGTAGGACAAGGAGGCGCTGCCGGTATGACGCGCAACGTTGACCACTGCATCGGCAAGGGTACTCTGGGGGTTGCGGGCGTCGGTATAGGCGTAGGAGACGATCGCGCTCAGCCGCCTGGTGATCTCGCCGGCGAGATCGAACTCGATGCCTTTCGAGGTGACCTTGTCGCGGGCCTCGGTGATCGAATTGCCGTCGCCGATGTCGACGGTTTCCAGCACGTTGTTCTTGCGGATGTCGTATGCGGCGAGTGTCGCGATCACGCCGTCGAGAACTTCGCCCTTGATGCCGATCTCATAGCTGCGGCTCTTTTCCGGCGGGAAGGGGCCGGAAGCGGGTTGGTCGCCCTGTGCGGGAACCGAGGGGTTGGGCGCAAATGCCCGCGCATAACTGGCGTAGAGCGAGACGTTCTGCCGCGGCTGGTAGACCAGCCCTACGCGGGGCAGGAAAGTGTCGCTCTTCGACTGGTTCCGCGGGCGCGCCAGAGTGCCTTCGCGCTGGAAATCCCGGAACGTCTCGTAGCGTCCACCGAACACGAAAGTCCAGGAATCGTCCAGCATCACCAGATCCTGGAAATAGAGACCCGTGGTCTTGTAGCTGTCGATCGTCGCCGAATTGGGCGTGACCGTGAGATCGGCGTAGTTCTGGTCGAGCAGGCCGTAGACCGGATCGAACACGTTGAAGCCGCCGCGCCGCGGGGAATCGACCTGGTATCCGCGCCGGCTCCGGTAGTTCTCGTAGTCGGCGCCGAACAGCAGCTTGTGGCGCAGGCCCAACCACCCGAGATCGCCGTGCAGGTTCAGCGAAACGTAATCGCGGTCGTCGCTGAGATCGCGATTGCCGTCGAGGCTGCGGATCAGTTCGCCGGTCGGCTGCCCGTCGGGACCGACGACGAGGCTGCGCGGACGGACCTGAAGGTCGGACCCCGAGGTGCGCTGCATCGCGTACTTCGCCTCGACCCGCCATCCGGGGGCGAACCTGTAGGTCAGCAGCAGATTCCCGGAATGGAGCCTTTGCTTGAGCGTCGTGAAGGCCTCGCCGAAATAGCGCGTCGAGGGCGTGTCGACGCGCTTGCCGTTGAAGTAGACGCGGCCCCGATCGAACGGCTGGGTGCTGTCGGTATACTCGTAAGCCGCGAGAACGCTGACCTTGCCGCCGGTCCACGACAGGCTCGGTGCCACGTAAGTACGCTCGATGTCATGGCCATGGCGGCGCCAGTAGTCGCTGTCCTCGTACTCGCCGATGACCCGAAAGGCGAAGCCTGCGCCGAGCGGGCCGGTCACGTCGGCGACCTGCCGACTCTGGCCCCTCGAACTGAAATTGGTGTTGAGGTTGTAGTGAAGGGTGTCGAGCGGCTTCTTGGTGATGACGTTGATCAGCCCGCCGGGTTCGAAACGGCCATAGAGGAGCGAAGCCGGTCCTTTCAGCACCTCGACCCGTTCGGTCGAGGCATTGAGCGCGCGGACCTGGACGCTGGTATAGCCGTCGCGCAGGACAGTGCCTTGCCCGCTTTCGAAGCCGCGGATCATGAAGTTGTCGCCGGTATTGCCGAAGCTGTTGGCCTCGGTAATGCCGCTGACGTTGCGCAGGACATCCGTCAGCGTCTGGGCCGACTGCTCAAGGATCACTTCGTCGGTAACGGCTGCGACCGATTGCGGCGTCTTGAGCAGCGGCACGTCGATCTTCATGCCGGTCGTGGCCGACGATATGCCGTAGCGGCCCTCGGCGACGCCGTTGACGATAATCGAATCCGTCTCATCCGCTTCCTCCGCCAGGGCCGGAATCGAGAGGAACGGCGCGGCCATAATTGCAACGGCCGCGTTGGAAAATCGGGAAATAGGAATTGTCGCACCCCTTGTCACACATGTTGCAATGCAGCGCGATGATGCAAGTGCGAATCGTTTGCAACTAAACTTAGGTTTAAAACGCCGCGAGCCGTCTTGGCGGCGGGGCGGCGTGCTGCTGCGACGAGCCGGAGTGCGAAATGTTTCTATGATGTTGCATGTGATAGTCATTCGCATTAGCAGGCCCGCCTGAGCCGGTGCCGGATTCTCCGAAAGCACCATAATGAGGGGGCCAGAGAATTGTCCGTCAGAATGAATATCCGTGCACGCCATTCCGTTTCGTCGGTAATGGCATTCTGCCTGCTGGCCGCCGCCGGTCTGAGCGCCCCGGTCGCCCATGCGAAGACGGCGGCCGAGGAACCCGATCCCGATGCCATCGTTGTGACGGGCGCCACGGAGACGACCGGACTCAGCCTTTCCTCGCGCGAGACGCCGCAGTCCGTCACCGTGCTCGACAGCGTGCGGATGCAGGAGCAGGGGCTTTTCGACATTTCCCAGGTGATGGAGCAGATCGTCGGCGTCCAGACCAACCGGACGAGCGCTCTGGGAACGGACGGCACGAACTACACCTCGCGCGGTTTCCAGATAAAGAACTATCTGGTGGACGGTATCGCCCGCCCGGCCAACATCTACGGCTTCACCGAGGATACCGCCGACATGATCGCCTATGAGCGGGTCGAGGTGATCCGCGGTTCGGCAGGCATGATGACCGGTACCGGCCAGCCTTCCGCGGCGATCAACATGATCCGCAAGCGTCCCGGCACCGAGACCCGCGCCAGCCTTTCGGCCACGACAGGGTCATGGGACATGTACCGCCTCGAAGGCGATCTGGGCGGGGCGCTGACGTCCGACGGGCGGATTCGCGCACGGGTTGCCGGGGCCTGGCAGGAGAACGACACCTTCATCGACCGTGAGCATGTCAAGCGCCATGCCCTCTACGGCGTCGTCGAGGCGGACCTCACTCCCGATACCCTGCTGACGGCCGGCGTGGAGTACCAGAACTTCAAGAATACCGGCGCCTCGCGCGGCGGCCTGCCGATCTACTTCACCGACGGCACGGAGACGAACTTCCCCCGCTCGGCCAACGGCGGTGCCGACTGGTCGGACTTCCGCCGCAAGAGCACCAACCTGTTCGCCTCGCTCAAACATGCCTTCAGCCCGAACTGGAACCTGGAGATCGATGCCGAGCACAAGTCCGGCTCCTACGACGAGACCATCGGCTATTTCTTCGGAAACGCGATCGACAAGCAGACGGGTCTCGGCGGCACGCTCTATTCCACCCGCTGGGCTTCCAACCTGAAGCTTGACGCGGTCTATGCCAACTTGCGGGGCAGCTTCGAGGCGCTCGGACAGGAACAGCATGTCGCGCTGACCCTCAGCCATACGCGGTTCGACGACAAGGGACCGCTCTATCCGGGCTGGTGGGACGGCCCGGACTACATGAAGCCGATCAACGCGCTCGAATTCTTCGAGACGGGGCAGACCCCCAAGCCCGATCTGGAGGCGACCGGTGGCGGCACCGGCAAGCGCATCGAGACCAGTTCGGCCGCCGGTGTCGCCCGGTTGAAGCCGATCGCGCCGCTGTCGGTGATCGTCGGCGGGCGGCTTACCTGGTGGAAGCAGGAAACCTATTCGAGGGACACGGCCGGGGGCGGGACCTATACGCCCGAGCTGAACGAAAAGGCGGTGGTGACCCCTTACGCCGGTCTGGTGTTCGACTTCAACAAGGTCATCTCGGCCTATGTCAGCTATGCCAGCGTGTTCGAGCCGCAGACCTATCGCGACCGGAACGGCAAGATGCTGGCGCCCTTGGAAGGCAATACCTACGAAGCCGGTCTGAAAGCGGACTTCTTCGACGGTAAACTGAGCGCGAGCGCGGCGGTGTTCCGCATGAAGCAGGACAACTATGCCGTGGCCGACGAAGGCCCGATCACCCTGCCGGACGGCAGCACGGCCTATCATGCGGTTTCGGGCATGAAGTCGTCCGGCTTCGAGGTGGAGGTCAATGGCGAAATCCTGCCCGGCTGGCGGGTGGCGGGCGGTTTCGCCAATGCCCGGGCGGAAGACCGCGACGGCCTGCGGCAGTTCCCGCAAGTGCCGAAGAACAGCTTCAAGATGTTCACGACCTATCGCCTGCCCGGCGATCTGGACGGGCTGACGCTGGGCGGAAATCTGCTTTGGCAGGGTAAGACCCGTGCCGAATATGCCGGGCCGAACAATGTGTTCTACACCCAGGGCAGTCTCGCCACGCTCGATCTGATGGCCAGCTATCGCTTCTCGGAGCGCCTGTCGCTGACGGCCCATCTGGATAACGTCTTCGACGCGAAATACTACTCCGGGCTGGCCACCGGCAGCGCCCGCTATGCGACGCCGCGCAATGTCTTGGTAACGCTTCGCGGCACTCTGTAAGGGCTGCGACCGGGAGTCGCGCGCTGATGGGGGGCGCGGTTCCCGGCCTACCCCGGAATAGTCATTGCCGGGGCCGTGCCGCTGTCCCGGTGTCGGTCCCGATATGCTATGTCCTCCGGCCGGGGGCCTGCTGCGGAATCGACGCGGAGGATGCCATGACGGAACCCATCGACGAAGCGAGGCTTCATGCCTTCGTCGGCAAGATGCTGGGCGATCTCGGCGGCGCGCTGGCCGTCCCCACCGTGCGGATAGGATTGCGGCTGGGCCTGTTCGAGGCCTTGGCGCAGGGGCCTGCCACGGCGCCGGAACTGGCCGCGCGCGCCGGTGCGCTGCATGAACGCTATGTCCGCGAATGGGCGATGGCACAGGCGGCGAACGGCTATGTCGAATATGACGCGGGGGCGGGGACGTTCAGCCTCTTGCCCGAACAGGCGATGGTCTTCGTCGCGAAGGACAGTCCGGTCTATCTGGCCGGTGCCTTCGAACTGGCCGCTGCGATGATCGAGGCGGAAGCCAAAGTCGAGCACTGCTTCCGCACCGGCGAGGGCGTGCGCTGGGGCGACCATGCCGGTTGCCTGTTCTGCGCGACCGGCGCCTTCTTCCGCCCCGGCTACGTCAACAACATCGTCCAGAACTGGATACCCGCGCTGGAGGGCATGGAGGACAGGCTGCGCAGCGGGGCCAGGGTCGCGGATGTCGGTTGCGGGGTCGGTTTCTCGACCTTGCTGATGGCCGAGGCCTACCCACAGAGCCGTTTCACCGGCTACGATTTCCACGAACCTTCGATCGCGGAAGCGCGCCGCCATGCCGCCGAGCACGGGCTGGGCGAGCGCGTCGATTTCCAGGTTGCGACGGCCAAGGACATTGCCGAGCGCGGCTTCGATCTCGTCACCATGTACGATTGCCTGCACGACATGGGCGATCCGCGCGGCTGCGCGGCGCACATGCGCGAAATACTGGCGGACGGGGGCAGCTGGATGATCGTCGAGCCGATCGCCGGCGATGCCCCGCAGGACAATCTCAACCCGGTGGGGCGTCTGTACTACAATGCCTCGACGATGATCTGCGTGCCGACTTCGCTCGACCAGGAAGTGGGCGAAGGACTCGGCGCGCAGGCCGGGGAGGCGCGGCTTGCCGGGATCGTGCGGGACGGGGGCTTCGCGAGGGTCCGGCGCGCGACCGAGGGGCCGTTCAACATGGTGCTGGAGGCGCGCTGATCTCAGGCGGCAGGTGACGCCAGCATGGCCTCCGCCGCGCCGAGGGCCTCCCTGAGCGTTCGTTCGATCGTGCCGTCCTGCTGGTCCGCATCGAGACCGGCGAGTGCTTTCGTGCACCATTTCCGGCACTCGATCACATGCGACATGGCAAGGAAGACCGGGGCGCTGGCCGCGGCAAGGCGCACGCCGGTCGCGATCTCGCCGTCCGCGCCGAAGCACCAGTCGAGCGCACTGCGGATATTGCCGAGTTGGGGGCGCAGGGTCTTGAGGTCCCGCAGGGCTTCGGCATCGCGCTCTGCTGCGGTTTCCAGTTCGCCGAGGAAGAATCCGGCGTGGCGCCCGGCCGCCGCGCGATAGTCCGCCGACCCGCGCGAGCGCAGCTTCTCGCGCGAATAGGAGCGGGTCATTTCGAGCAGCCGGTAGGCACCGGTATCGAGCGCGCGATTGGTCGAGACGAGCGATTTGGTGACGAGTTCGTCGAGCGCGAGCGCAACCTCGTCGAAGCCGATTTCGGCATCCGCGCCGACTTCCAGCGCGGCATCGATCGAGAAGGGGCCGACGAAGATCGCCAACCGTTCGAGCACCGCCTGTTCGGATCGCGAGAGCAGGTCGTAGCTCCAGTCCAGTGTCGATTGCAGCGTCTGCTGGCGCGGGCTGGCGGTGCGCCTGCCGGGCCATGCGAGGCTGAAACGTTCTCCGAGTTGCCGCGCGGTGGCGGCGATGCCGTGGGTGGCGACGCGAACCGCGGCCAGTTCGATCGGCAGGGCCATGCCGTCGAGACGGCGGCACATATCGGCGATGAGCCGCGCGGCTTCCTCGTCGATCTCCAGCGCAGTGTTCGCCGCACCGGCCCGCTCGCAGAACAGTTCCACCGCCGGATAGGCGAGCAGTTCGGCCCGGCCCAAGCTCTCGGGATCCTCGGGATAGTCGAGCGCGTCGAGGCGATGGACGTTCTCGTCGCGGATGCGCAGCGGCTCGCGCGAGGTTACGAGAATGTGGGCGTTGGGCGCCTGCTCGACGATCCGTTCGACGATTTCGGCGGTGGGATCGATCACATGCTCGCAATTGTCGAGCACCAGCAGGACCTCCCGGTCGCCGATGTGGCGCAGGATGACCGAGAGCGGATCGTCGGTCGGCACGGCAAGCCCCATGGCGCCCGCGATCATCGAGGGCACGATCGCCGGATTTTCCAGCATGGCGAAGTCCACGAACGCCACCCGGTTCTCGAAACGCGGTGCAAGCTCGTGCCCGAGCGCGATGGCGAGCGCGGTTTTCCCGACCCCGCCCGGTCCGGCGATCGTGAACAGCGGGGATTGCGCCACTCGGTCTGCGAGCAGTTGCAGATCCTTGCTGCGGCCTATCAACCTGGCCAGTCGGGGCGGGAGGTTGGTGGGATTGGGCAGCGGTGGGGCCGGTTGCGGGGCCGCATCGGGTACGACGGCCGCCCCGGTCCGCTCGAACGGGGCGACGAAGGCATAGCCGACACCGACTTGCGTGGCGATGTAGCGGGCGCCGTCGTCGCCGTCGCCCAGCAGCTTGCGCAGCCCTGCCATGTGGAAGCGCAGGCTGCCGTCCTCCACGACGACGTCGGGCCAGACCCGTTTGAGCAGGTCGCGCTTGGACAGAACCTGCCCCGGCCGGTCGGTCAGGGCGACGAGGAGATCGAACGAGCGTCCGCCGATGTCGACCGGCATGCCGTGTTTCATGAGCAGCCTTTCGGCAGGGGCGAGGCTGAACGGCCCGAAGGAAATGCGATCGCCCGCCCCCCGATTGTCGATGGTCGTATCCGCCAAGAGTTCGTCGTCCCGTTGATCGATGTCGTTGCGAACGCTCATACACGGTCAGCCGAACGTGAATACATAGGCGCGCACGCCAGGGCGGGAAAACTCGATGGTGATCGTTCGGTCTCCGATCGCACTGGACTGGCGAACGAGCTGGTAGAGGCGATCTTCGCGGACTTCGCCCCAGCCGTCGGCATCGATGTCGGTGCCGTGGTTCGTGCCGGGCGCGGCGCCGTCCAGCAGGACGCGGAAGCGCACGGGCTGGCCGTCCGGCGCGCCGCCCAGCACGAGATGGGCATCGCGGGCATGGAAGCGAAAGCGGATCGATCCGCCCGGCGCGTCCAGCGTGGTGAATTCGCGGCCTGCCGTCCAGGCACCTGCCAGATCCCAGCGATTGAGCGAGAGCCGGTCCGCCGATGCGTATATCTTCCGGGCATCCCTGACGAGACCGCCGGGAGAGGCAAAGCCCTGCGCCTTGGCATAGCCCAGATAGGCTTCCGGCGAGCGCAAGTTGGCCCAGTCCGCTTCGGCCTCGATTCCCTGTCCCGTTATCGGCGTAACCGGGATATCCGAAGGGTCGTGTCCGGCTTCGGCCAGGAGCTTGCGGATCAGCGCTTCGCTTTGGGCATAGTCGCCTTCGCCGACACGATAGCCGCGCACACGGCCCTTGGCGTCGATGAAATAGAACCCCGGCCAGCCCTCGTTCGCGAAGTCGCGCCATACGGCATAGTCGTTGTCCTGAAGGTTGGGGTAGCCGACGCCGAGCCGGCTTGAGGCGAGGCGGACCTTGGCCGCGTCATGCTCGAACTGGAACTCGGGTGCATGGACGCCGACGACCACCAGGCCCTTGTCCTTGTAGCGTTCGCTCCACGCCTGCAAGTACGGCAGCGCGCGGATCGAGTTGATGCAGGAATACGTCCAGAAATTGACGATCACCACTTTGCCGCGCAGCGACTGCGGACCGCCGGGGACGGGAGTGATCCAGGGTTTGGCATTTTCCAGCACGTCTACGGGCCTTGTGATCGCCCCGAAGGGAGCGGCGGGGAGGGGCAGGGGGGCGGCAACACTGCGCAAGTCGAAGATCTCGGAACCGGCCGGAGCCAGTCCCAGCGCTTCGGCGCAGCAGAATCCGGTCGTCGCCACGGCGGCAAGCAGGGAGGTGGCGATGACCCCGAAAGAGCGGAATTTGGACATTGTCTTGAACCTTCCATGGCAGCCGTGGTGGCCGAGCAGGCAGGTCTTCATCTAGGCTTTTGGCGCCGGAGATCACGTTAGGGTGCGCTGTGCCGCGTTAGTTCCCGCAAGCACCGTCTAACGCGGCATAACCTCACCTAACGGGCGTCGCTGCAAGGGCTCCGCTATCTACCGGGCAACCCAACAGGATGTTCCCGGTCGAGGAGTAAGACAGTGTTCTCAGGCTTTTCCCTTCCCTTAAGGCCCGACAGGCTCGAACCCCATTCCCGCAGGCAGTTCGTTGCCGGAGCGGCGGCAACGGCGGCGATCGCCGGTGCTCTCGGTGCCATGCCGGGCATTGCCTCCGCTGCGACCAGTGTTCCGGGCGGCTCCACCGCGATCCGGCCCTTCAAGGTCGCGATCCCGGCTGCGGGCATCGCCGCCATGAAGCGCCGCGTGGCCGAAACCCGCTGGGCCGACGCCCAGCCGGCACCCGACGACAGCCAGGGCGTGCGGCGCGAGACGCTGGAGATGATGGCCCGCTACTGGGCGAAGGACTACGACTGGCGCAAGGTCGAGGCCCGGCTCAACGCGCTGCCGATGTTCATGACCGAGATCGACGGTCTCGACATCCACTTCATCCATGTCCGCTCGCGTCACGAGAATGCGCTGCCGATGATCCTGACCCATGGCTGGCCGGGTTCGATCCTGGAGTTTCTCAAGGCGATCGATCCGCTGACGAACCCGACCGCTTACGGCGGCAAGGCGGAAGACGCCTTTCACCTCGTCATTCCCTCCATTCCGGGCTTCGGCTTCTCTGCCAAGCCGACCAGCGTGGGCTGGGGTTCCGATCGCATCGGCCGGGCGTGGTCGGCGCTGATGCTGCGTCTCGGCTATGACCGCTACGTCTCGCAGGGCGGCGACTGCGGCTCGGTGATCTCGCAGCGCATGGCGCTCCAGAAGGTGCCGGGGCTCATCGGCATTCATCTCAACATGCCGGCCACGGTTCCGGCCGATGTGGTCAGGATCCTCGCGGCCGGCGATCCCGCGCCTGCCGGTCTCTCGGCCAAGGAGCGCGGGGCTTTCGACCAGCTCGAAGCGTTCTACCGCGACAACGCCGGGTATGCGGCGATGATGAACACCCGTCCGCAGACGATCGGCTATTCGCTGGTCGACTCCCCGGTCGGGATGGCGGCCTGGATGTACGAGAAGATTGCGCAGTGGGTCCAGGCCGACGGCCATCCCGAGCGCGTGCTCGGGGTAGACGCGATACTCGATGACATCTCGCTCTACTGGCTGACCGGCACCGGGGCCTCGTCTGCCCGGATCTACTGGGAAGACCACACCAACAACTTCAACGCACGTGGGATTATCGATCTTCCGGTCGCAGTCAGCGTGTTCCCCGGTGAGATCTACCGCGCGCCCAAGACCTGGGCGGAGCGCTGCTACACCGACCTCATCTACTTCAATGAAGCGGGGCAGGGCGGACATTTCGCCGCCTGGGAACAGCCGCGCCTCTTCGCCGAAGAAGTCCGCGCCGGATTCCGCTCGCTGCGCTGACCCCCATTTTCTTGCCCCCATTCCCTCAAGGAGACAGATCATGTCCGACATCAAGACCCTCTACACCGCCAACGTTCACGTCACCGGAGGCCGCGAAGGCCAGGCCCGCAGTTCGGACGGCCGCCTCGACGTGAAGCTCTCGCCGCCGGGCACTCCGGGCGAGGGCACCAACCCGGAACAGCTTTTCGCGGCGGGCTGGTCCGCCTGCTTCGAAGGCGCCATGGCCATCGCCGCCAAGGCGAAGGGCCTGACGCTGCCGGCAGACCTGGCGATCGATGCCGAAGTCAAGTTGCGCCACGGCCCGGACGGCTATTCGCTTGCCGCGGAACTTCATGTGAGCCTGCCGGAAGTGCCGGAAGAGGTCGCCCGCAGCCTCATCGAAACCGCCCATCGCACCTGCCCCTATTCGAAGGCGGTCAGGAACAACATCGAAGTGCTGGTGACGCTGGCCTGAACCGCGTTCCTTCGGGAGACAATTCATGAAATCACTACTTGCAAGCACGGCTCTAGCTTTCGCCGCGGGGCTTCTCGCACCGGCTGCGCAAGCCCGGTCCGAGGCGCCCGCTCCCTCCGGCAAGCCGACCGTCGTTCTCGTCCATGGCGCTTTCGCCGACTCTTCGAGCTGGAACGGTGTCATCACTCTTCTTGAGCGCGACGGCTATAAAGTCGTGGCGGCAGCAAACCCGCTACGCGGCGTCCGCTCGGATGCGGACGAGGTTTCCGACATCGTGAAGAGCATCGACGGTCCGGTGGTGCTCGTTGGCCATTCCTACGGCGGATCGGTGATCAGCGAGGCTGCCGAAGGGCAGGGCAACGTGAAGGCGCTCGTCTACGTCGCGGCGTTCGCGCCGGAAGCGGGGGAGACGGCACTGGGCCTGACCGGAAAGTTCCCCGGCAGCACTCTGGGGCCGACGCTCGCACCGCCGGTCCATCTGACCGGCGGCGGCGACGATCTTTATATCCAGCAGAGCCGGTTTCCCGACCAGTTCGCCGCCGACGTGCCGCTGGCCGCCGCCCGGCTGATGGCGGCCGGGCAGCGGCCGATCGCGCAGGCCGCACTCTCGGAAGCCTCGACCGCACCCGCCTGGAAGCATGTGCCGTCATGGTTCGTCTATGGCGACAAGGACCGGAACATTCCGCCCGCTGCCATGAGCTTCATGGCCGAGAGAGCGCATGCCCGTGAGGCCGTAGTGGTCAAGGGTGCGTCGCATGTGGTGATGGTGTCCAACGCCCCGGTTGTCGCCGCCCTGATCGAGCGGGCCGCCACGGCGCGATAACTTCGGGCACCGGCGCTATTCCCCCCGGCCCTCGGCGCCGGTGCCTTGCTTCACGACCGGCTGCGGTCTTCCCTCTACCGCAGCCGGTCGTGGACATTCGGTCATGGGACTACAGGACGGATCACGCCGCGATCGCTTCGCGCAGAGCGGGCATCGTGGCCTCCAGCAGTCGCAGGCTCTTCCAGCCTTCCTCGGGAGAGAGGCCGCCGAGCAGGGGCTGGAAGCCGATATTGCCGCCTTCCGCCTCGCGCACGCGATCGAGCAGCATCTGCGGTGTCCAGGCGGCGAACATCCCGGCGTGGCGAAGCACGGCCGGATCGGTCAGGCCCTTGAACGGCGAGTTCGAGCCGTCGCCTTCCGCTTCGGCCCATTTGGCATATTCGGTAATGACGTGGACTGCATGGGGGGCGATGGCCTCCCATCCCTGGTCGGGATCCTCGCACAAGTGGACCGCCAGCGGCATGCCGGGACGCGGACGGAAGTATCTGCGCGGCGTATGGCCCAGGCGTTCGCACTCGGAAAGGTAGATGTCGACGAGTTCACCCTTCATCGGCCCGAACCCGACGCCGAACTTTGCCGCGCGCTTCGCCGAAGCCGGAACGCCGCCGCCGACGAGAAGGATGTCCTCTGGCTCCTGCACCGGCAGCGGGCGGACGAACAGCGGCCGCCCATCATGCTCGAAGCGCTCTCCCTTCAGGGTGCGCAGGATGATCTCCAGTCCTTCGTCCATCAGCCTGGCCCGGTCCTTGAGGGACTTGCCGAACATCGCGAATTCGTAAGGTACGTAGCCGGCCCCGAAGATCACCCCGAGCCGCCCGTTCGACATATTGTCGACCACGGCGATCTGCTCGGCGAGTTCGAGCGGATCGTGCAGCGGCAGGATCACCGCGCCGAGCAGGAAGCGAATGCGGCTGGTGACGGCCGCCATCCCTCCGGCAAGCACGAAAGGTTGGGGCAGATAGCCGTCGTCGGAGCCATGGTGCTGCATCAGCCCGATCTGGTCCGCGCCGATCCGGTCCACAAAGGCCGCCATCTCGATCGCTGCCCGGTAGAGCTGCGGTGTCGGCGCCGCCCATTGGGGAGAGCGCATGTCGAACGAGACGGAAATCGTGAAGTCCTTCATCGGCATCTCCCGGCGCGGAACGGCTCTGTGGGGCGGGGAAAAGGTCCCGCCATCGCACCGGCCTCCATCAGGCGCGTTCAGTAGATCCGGAACGGGACCGGCAACAAGCCGTCAGGGCTTATTGACGCCCCGGCGATGTCAGTCGCTCGACGATGGCCGCCTTCAGCGGGCGGACATGGAATAGGGCCTTGCCGCCCGCGCCGATCCCCATGCCTTGTCCGGCACGGACTGCATGGTGAAGCGCAAGGTGCCGCCGCCGCGCACTTCGGCATCGGAAATCCATGCGCGGTCCAGCGTTCTGCCGTTCAGTTCCACTTTGCCGACATAGCGGTTGGCGTCCGACAGGCCTTCGGTCTCGACGGTGAATGTCTTGCCGCCGGGCAGGGTAATCGCCGCATGGCTGACGAAGGGGCGTCCGATCACGTACTGGTTCGAACCCGGAGTCACCGGATAGAAGCCGAGCGCGGTGAAGACCAGCCAGGCGGACATCTGGCCGAGGTCGTCGTTGCCCGAAAGTCCGTCCGGCGTCGGTTTGTACTGGCTGTCGACGATCTGCTTCAGCCGTTCCTGGGTCCGCCACGGCGCCCCGGCATGGGCATAGAGATAGGCGACGTGATGGCTCGGCTCGTTGCCGTGGATGTACTGGCCGATCAGGCCGGAGATGTCCTCGGCATGGCTGTAGTCCAGCTTCGAGTTGTCGAAGTCGAACATCGCGTCGAGCCGGGCAATGACCTTGCCGTCGCCGCCGAGCATGTGGAACAGGCCCGCCTGGTCCTGCGGCACGAACCAACTGTATTGCCAGGCATTGCCCTCGGTATAGTCCGATCCGTAGTTGATCGCGGTCGGGTCGAAGGGCGTGCGGAACGTGCCGTCGCTCTTGCGCGCGCGCAGCCAGCCCGTCTTCGCGTCGAAGGAATTGCGCCAGTATCCGGCGCGCCTGTCGAAGCGATCGGCCAGGTCCTTGCGGCCCATGGCCCGGGCCATGCGTGCGATCGCCCAGTCGTCATAGGCATATTCGACGGTCTTGGAGGCCGCTTCCGGTTCCTTGTCGATCGGCACGTAGCCGCGCTTCACATATTCGCCGAGGCCGCCGTAGGGCGCATAGTCGGCGCTGGCGACCATGGCATCCAGCGCCTTGGCCGGATCGAAGCCGCCAAGGCCCTTGAGATAGGCGTCGGCGATCACCGGCACGGCATGATAGCCGATCATCGTCCAGGTCTCGCGTCCGGCGAACTGCCAGACGGGCAGGATGCCCCAGGGGCTGTGCTCGCGGCTGGCGATCAGCGAATTGACGATGTCCGAGGTGGTTCTTTCGGGCTGGACCAGCGTGAGCAGCGGGTGTTCGGCGCGGAAGGTATCCCAGAGCGAGAAGGTGGAGCGGAAGGTGAAATCCCGGGCGAGGTGGACCTGATCGTCGGGGCCGCGATAGCGTCCGTCCGCATCGCTCCATACGCTTGGTGCGAGCAGGCTGTGGTAGAGCGCGGTATAGAGACTGGTACGCATCGGCGCGGGCGCGTCCATGCTGAGGCGGCCCAGCGCCGTGCGCCATTCGCTCTCGGTGCGGTGGCGCACGGTGTCGAAGTCCGCGCCTTCGGCATCGAGGTTGGCGATGGCCCCTTGCTCGTCAACGCCCGAGAGCGCGACCCGCACTTCCAGCGGGCGTTCGAGCGTGCCGAAGTCCAGCCGTGCCTCCAGCGCCTTGCCCAGTTTCTCGGCGAGGGCGTCGCCGCTGCCGCCGGGCAGGGCCTGGGGCGCGCGGAAGCCCTTGTAGGCGACGTGCTCGTCACGGTCGAGGAAGGCATGGTCCCTGAGCGGCGCGGAGAAGCGCATGGCGAAGAACAGTTTGCGGCCCGGCGCCCAGCCGCGCGTCTCGCGAAAGCCGGTGAGGGTGCCGTCCTCGTGCAGGTGCAGGCCGGACCACAGGATCTTGCCCGGATAGTCGTAAAGGCTGCTGCGCAAGTCGAGCAACAGGTGGGCTTCGCTGCCGTGGGGGAAGGCATAGCGATGCACGCCGACGCGGGTTCCGGCGGTCAGTTCCGCGCGGACGCCGCTGTCGGCCAGGGTCACGGCGTAGTAGCCCGCGCTTGCCGTCTCGGTATCGTGCGAGAAGCGCTGGCGATAGCCGGAACCCGGCTGGTCTGGGCTGCCGGGATCGAGCTTCACCGCGCCCGCCGGGCCGATGGCGGGCATCACCAGAATGTCGCCGAGATCCGAATGCCCGGCACCCGAGAAATGGGTATGGCTGAAGCCCTGGATCGTGCGGTCGTGATAGCTGTACCCGGCGGCGTGGGCATAGCAGTCGCGGATCTGGCAGGTGGCATCGGTGTCGGGCGAGAGCTGCACCATGCCGAAGGGGGCGCTGGCACCCGGGAACGTGTGCCCTTCCGGTCCCGTGCCGATCATCGGATCGACCCAGCGCAGCGGATCGTCGTCCGGCAGCGGGGCCGAAGGGGCGGCGCCGAGCGGCTGGATCAGCAAGGTTGAAGCAAGCAGCGCGGCCGTCGGAAACAGTTTCATGGCGTTAGGATGGCGGGGAAAGCGATCGCTGTCGAATCGACGGGGATGCGGAGAGCAGTTTCCGAAAATCCATCGATCTCAAGATCATCGATGATGCGATGCAAAATTCGTGTCCAGCGAGCCTGCAAGGGGCGTTTGTTGCAATTCGGCAACAAGTTTGCCCTATCTTATTTTTGCAACGCAGCATGGAGAACATTGCGTTTGCTACAACTGCGCTAAGCCCCTAAGCGCCCGCGCCATCAGGTCCAGGGTAATCAGGGTTTCATAAAAACATGCATCAGCGCCGATTCCGCCATAGCGCCGCCGCCTCGCTTTTTGCGATCGCCTGCGCCACGCCGCTTGCCGCTCAGGCCCAGAGCACGGCGGCTCCGGCCGGTGAAAGCGCCAGCAGCACCGACATCGTCGTCACTGCAACCCGTCGCGAAGAACGCGCCGTCGACGTGCCGATCGCGGTTTCGGCGCTGAGCGGAGAGAAGCTCGCCGCGATCAATTCGAGCGGCCAGGACATCCGTTTCCTTTCGGGCCGCGTTCCCAGCCTTCTGGCGGAATCCTCGTTCGGCCGTACTTTCCCGCGCTTCTACATCCGTGGCCTCGGCAATACCGACTTCTCGTCGGACGCCGCGCAGCCGGTTTCGGTGGTCTACGACAACATCGCCCTGGAAAGCCCGTTCCTGAAGGCCTTCCCCGCCTTCGACCTTGAGAACATCGAAGTGCTCAAGGGCCCGCAGGGCACCCTGTTCGGCCGCAATACCCCGGCCGGCGTCATCAAGCTGACCTCGGCGCGCCCAACCGACCACTACACCGGCCACGCCAGCGCCTCGTGGAGCACCTACAACACGGTGAACAGCGAAGTCGCGCTGAGCGGCCCGATCACCGAGACCCTGCGCTTCCGCGTCGCCGGCAACCTCCAGCACCGCGACGACTGGGTGAAGAACGACTACGCCGCGACCCTCAACGAGCACAGCTTCGACGGCTATGACGATCTCGCCGGTCGCGCCCTGCTCGAATACGACAACGGCCCGCTCAACATTCTCGCCAATGTCCATGTCCGCCACTTGCGCGGTTCGGCCCGCGTGTTCCGCGGCAACTCGATCAAGCCGGGCACCAACGATTTCGTGGACGGTTTCGACGTCGAGCACACCGCGCAGAACGGGTCCAACCCGCAGCGCCTCGACGGCTGGGGCGCCAACGTCCAGGCCAGCTACGACTTCGACGGTCTCGGCACCCTGTTCTCGATCACCGGCTGGGAGAAGGTCAACGTCTTCTCGCGCGGCGATACGGACGGCAGCTATCCCGCCGCCGTGCCGTTCTCGGTCGAGACCGGCAGCAAGGCCCGTCCGCGCGAATTCACGCAGGAACTGCGCTTCGCTTCGGAGAAGTTCGGCGACGTCAGCTTCCAGGCCGGCGCCTACTACTTCAACCAGAACCTCAACACCGCGGCGGTGAGCTGGAACGTCGACAATACCCGGACCAACGGCAATACCGCGCACCTCGACAACGAGACTTACGCGGTGTTCGGATCGGCCGAGTATACCCCGATCGAGCAGCTGATCCTGCGCGGCGGCCTGCGCTGGTCGCACGACCGCAAGTTCAGCACCCTGAACGCCGTCGACGGCACCCAGCTTTCGGAAGGCCGTGCGAAGGGCTCGAAGGTTTCGTGGGATGCCAGCGCGACCTACAAGCTCGACGACGACCACTCGCTCTATGCCCGCGCCGCTTCGGGCTATCTCGGCGCCTCGCTGAAGAACGACGTGATCGCCGGTGTCGCCACAGTCGCCAAGCCGCAGACCACGACGTCGTTCGAAGCCGGTTTCAAGGGCAACGAGCGCGGTCTCGTCAGCTATTCGGCGGACGTGTTCTACATGAACACGCGCAACATCCAGCTGACGGCCGTGGGCGGCGCTTCGAACACCACCACGCTGATCAACGCCCGCAAGGCGATCGGCTGGGGCGTCGAAAGCGAAATGACGCTTACCCCGGTCGAGGGCCTCGTCCTGACCGCGGGCGGCAGCTACAACTTCACCAAGCTCAAGGACCGCGATCTGAGGGTCGAGCCCTGCTCGGGCGGCTGCACCGTGCTCGATCCGGTCGTGGCGGGCACTTCGCTCGTTTCGATCGACGGCAACCGCCTGCCGCAGGCACCGCGCTGGATCGCCAACTGGACCGCGGGCTATACCTACCCGATTGCCGAGAACCAGGAAGTCTTCGCCTATACCGACTGGGCCTATCGCAGCTCGGTGAACCTGTTCCTCTACGATTCGATCGAGTTCACCGGCAAGTCGTCGCTCGAAGGCGGCCTGCGTGCTGGTTGGCGCGACACCAAGGTGGGTGTGGAAGTGGCGGCCTTTGCCCGCAACATCACCAACCAGATCCGCATCGTCGGCGCGATCGACTTCAACAACCTGACCAGCATGGTCAACGAGCCGCGTATCATCGGCGGCGAAGTGAAGTTCCACTTCTGATCGAATGGTCTCAGCGGCCCGGTTTTCGAAACCCGGGCCGCTGAGGCTGATCCCCCATCGTCCGTCATTGCGAGCGTAGCGAAGCAATCCAGAGTAGGGCTCAAGCCGCCCTGGATTGCTTCGCTACGCTCGCAATGACGAACTGGCATAAGTTCGCGATTCACCGCGTGACCGCTTCGGCGTGAACGACGTAGCGCCAAGGGCCGCGCCGGATCGCGTCGAACGGGTAGCAGGTTACCAGATCCAGCCGCTCGCCCACGGGCGCATCGGCCACCGCATAGCCATCCCAGTGCACCACTTCCGCTCCGGTCACCCGGTAGCGCCGTTCCACGCCGTCGCGGGTCTGGACGAACAGAAGTTCGCCGACCTTGAGTTCGCGCAGGAAGCGGAAATGCGTGTCGCGGTGGGCCGCGATCACGGCGGTTCCGGACTGGCCGAGCCTTGCCCCGCCGGGCAGGAGCGTGGGGCCGAACGCCAGCGCCTGACCCGATCCGCTGTCCAGCACCACACTCGAAGTCCCAAGGCCCGGAACCACCAGACGGGCCAGCGGCGTCATGTCGGCCCAGGGCCAGGGCTTGCGGGGGGCATGATCGACGCGGCTGCGGTCGAAAGCGCGATCAAGCAGGACCTGGGCCACCGCAGCCTTCGCCGGGATGTAAAGTCCGCGTGCGATCTCTGCCGCGCCGGACAGGCACAGAGCCAGCGCCAGCAGGGCGAGGAGGCCGCGCTTATGCGCGACCTCCCGGATGCGGAGCGGCATGCGCAGGGCCGCCGCGTTCATGCTGCCCTCCGGCGCAGGAGCAGCGCGAGGCCGGTCATGCCCGCGAGCAGCAGGGCAAGGCCCTTGCCGACGAGGCCGAGGAAGCCGGTGGCGGTCTGCGGCAGTTCCAGCGCCTGGGCCTGCATGGCGGCAAGATCGCCCGAGCCGTCCTTCGGTGCCTGCTGGACGGCATCCTGGCCGAACAGCGTGTCGAAGTCCCAACCGGCGGGCAGGTTGATCGGCAGTTCCTCGCGTGTCAGCCGCGCTCCTGCCGGGCGGGTTGGCGTCTCGTCCACGGCGACCAGGCTGGTGCGGCTGGTGACGATGCCGCTCTCCATGCCGATCCGCTCCACTTCGGCATCGGCGCGGTCGTCTTCCAGCTTGCCGAGCGCGCGGTCCGCCTCGACGTCGGTGATCCGGCGGTGTGCCCAGAGCTTCTCGATGGCAGGGCTGGGCAGGGCGGAGGCGAGGTCCACGCGCTGTTCCCAGGGCTTGCCTCCGATCTTGCCGCTGACGGTGAGGGTGCCCGCCAGCTTGTCGGTGCGACCGACCAGCACCAGCGGCCGTCCGGCATAGACGTCGGGCAGGCGAGAAGGTGTCAGGTCGAGCGAACCGCCTTCGACCCGCACCGAAAGGTCGCGCACCGCCGGGTGGCTGAGCACGTCGAGCAGCGGCATCATCTTGGCCGCGACTTCGCCGGGTGCGCCGACATGGGTGTAGACCCCGCCGCCGATCGTCGACATGCGCTCCATCAGGAAGTCGTTCGGCGCGGAGCCGATGCCGACCATGAAGACATGGCTGCGTCCGCCGTCGGCGCCGATCGCGGCCATCATCTCGCGCTCGTTGGAGATCTCGCCGTCGGTCAGGAACACGATCTGGCGCAGGATGTCGGGATCGTTCCCGCCTCCGGTTCCGGCATCTTCCAGCGCGGACTTGAGGGCGGGCAGCATCTCGGTGCCGCCTTGCGCTTCCAGCGATTCCGCGAAGCGGGTGGCCAGCGCCACCTGGTCCGGCGTGGCGGCGACGCTGTGCTCGAACAGGCGGGTCATCGTGTCGTCGAAGCGGATCACGTTGAAGTGGTCCTGCGGGCGCAGGGTGCCGAGGGCGTGGATCAGGCTGGCCTTGGCCTCATCCATCGAGTCCCCGCCCATCGAGCCGCTGTTGTCGATCACGAAGACCATTTCGCGCGGGGGGCGGGGCAGGCCGTCGAGATTTGCGGGCGGCGTCACGGAGGCCATGACGTAGTCGCCCTTGTCGGTATGCTGCGCGAAGAGGCCGAGCGTCGGATCGGCCGAGGCGGAGCGCCATTCGAGCACGAAGTCGCGGTTGGCGGGCACGGTCGCATCGGCCAGGCTGACGGCGCGGTTGTCGGTCGGCCCGGCGACATTGATCTTGTGGTAGCGGCTGACGAGATTGGCGACGCCGAAACCGGGAGCGAGGCGGACCGAGATCGAAGTGGGGTTGAGGCCCCCCTTAAGTCCGGCGCCCAGCCTGGGATCGAGCACCGGCGCGGCGGTGACGGCATCCGCGTCTTCCACGGCGGCGGCGGAAGTCAGGGTATGGGGCGGCGTGTAGCGTGGGCCGACGACTAGCGGCAGGCGCAGTGAGAACGTGCCGTTGGCCTGGGTGACCGGCGCCTGGTACTCGATCGAGATGAGCACGGTCTCGCCGGGGCCGACATTGGCGACCAAAGTGCTGAACATGTTGGGCCGCTGCTGTTCGACGAGGCCTGCCTTGCGGCCGCTGGCCTTGGCGGCTTCATATGTCTGGCGGGCCTTCTCGCGTGGTTCGATATGGCCGACGATCACGCGCTGGCCGACGACCATCTTCAGCGAGTCCACCGCGCCGTCCTGCGGCAGGGGATAGAGATAGCTGGCCTCCATCCACTTGTCCGAGGTGTTGCGGAAGGCCTGCGTGACCCGCACGCGGGCGACCTGTCCGGTCACGGTGACGTCCATGTCGGTGCCGAGGCGCACGGCGGGAAGGCTCTGGGCGACGCCCTTTCCGCGCAGCATCAGGGTGCCTGCCGCTGGGCCGTCTTCCGAGGCGGCATCCTCGGACGCGGCTTCGTCGGCAACGGCGGTGGTGGCATGGACGGCGATGGCGACGGGTGCACCCAGTGCCAGCACGACAGCGGGGATGAGGGCGCCGCGAAGCAGGGGCGGGCGGAAAGCGGGGGAAAGCGGCATGGCGGGCTCCAGTTCAATCGGGAGCCTTTTCTCTATGCGCACGGCGTACCGCACAGCCACGAGCAGTCTTGGCCGGTTTTCGCCATGCTTGTGCGGAAAGTGCGCCGCCGCAGGAAAGGATTGACGAAATGTGCGCATTTGTGCGGAAAGAGGCGGTGATGACTGCTTTCGAAAACGATCCGACCGAATCCGAAGCGCTTTCGGCAGAAGGAGCCGAAACTGCGCGCCTCGTCCGCGAGGAAATCGCCCGCCGCCGCATCTCGCGTCAGGCCCTGGCGGACATGGCGCGGATCAGCCTCTCGACGCTGGAAAAGGCCCTGGCGGGCAAACGTCCCTTCACGCTGGCGACGCTGCTGCGCATCGAGGAGGCCCTGGGCGTCACCCTGCGCACAGGCGGGGCGCCTGCCGGTGCAGGGACCGCAGGCGACGTCGCGCCGGACACGATGGGTGCCTATGCCCGTTCGGCGGTGACGTGGATGGAAGGGCGCTACCTGACCCTGCGCCCCAGCTTCGGCACGCCGGGCGGTCTCTTCGCTTATCTGACAACGATCCGCTGGGTGCCGGAGAGGGCCTGCCTCGGCTTTGCGGAATCCGGCCGATCGGATTCCCGCTTCGAGCAGGCGGGGCACGTTTCCATGCCGAACCTGTCAGGGCATATCTATCTGGTGACGAACGAACAGGGCCAGTACCGCCTCGCGATCCTGTCGCGACCTACCATCGACGGGCAGCTTTTCGGCATTCTCACGACGCTGGAAGTCGGCAGCGGATCGCAACTCGTACCCGCCGCGGCACCGGTCGCCCTGCGCAAGCTGGCGGAAGCGGAGGAAGCGCCGCTGGGTCTCGTCACCGCGGACATGCCGCATTTCGAGACGTACCGAGAGATGCTCGCCCGTTCGACCGGGGCCGACTTCGCCCGGCTGCATCTTCCCTGTTGAAGGTGGCTCAGCGCCAGAAGCGTTTCGCGTCCACGAAATTCCCGTAGGCGTCGGCGGCGTGCTCCAGCAGCCTGGCCTTATGCGCCTTTCCGAACAGGTCTGCCGCTTCCGGCATGTCGAGCAGGTCGAGTGCGGCAAGCAACCTGGGCGCTCCGGCGAGATCGTTCAGCGCGCCGAGCCGGTCCTGTAGTTCTTCCAGCGCCGCGACAAAGCGTTTGCGTCGCCGTTTTTCGCGCTTCCCGGGAAAGAGCGCGGCAAAGAAATCGACCGCATAGCGCAGCTTTTTCGTCGTCTTGCGGACTTCGTGGCGGGCGTCATCGTCGAGTTTTTCGAGCTTGCGTCCGCTCTTCTTCACCTTGCGGCGAAAGCGGTCGAGCACCTTCACGGCAAAGTCGCGGGCGGGTATCTCGCGGATGTCGCGGTTCTCCGCATCCGAGCGCCAGTCTCCAGTCGAGGTCCATTCCGCAATGCGGAGCAGGAGCATCCGCGTGCGGTGGGAATCCAGTGCCGCGATGGCCACTCCATAGGCATCGTCCTGCGCGGCAAGGAGGCGGTCGCGCAGCTCACCCGGTGCTGCCCGCTCGATCAGCACGTCGAGTTCGCGGGCTTGCCCGAGCTGTCCGGCGAGCCGGCGCAGCTCCCCATTGAGTTCGCGGCGCGTGTCTTCGTCCAGCATGGCCTTGAACAGGGTCATGGCGGAGCGCAGGCGCCGGATGGCCACGCGGACCTGATGCAGCGCCGCGC
Organism: Novosphingobium sp.; assembly: GCF_036820275.1. GTDB lineage: Bacteria > Pseudomonadota > Alphaproteobacteria > Sphingomonadales > Sphingomonadaceae > Novosphingobium. The sequence continues at coordinate 42,225 of NZ_DAISLT010000014.1, read as the reverse complement.
CGTCGCGATTGCCGAGAACGAGCGGCTCGTTGCGGCGGAAATGGTGCAGGCAGTCCGCTGCGATCGCCTGAAACGCTTCGGCAGGGGTCATCTTGATGTCGAGTGCGATGCGGTGTGCCTTGGTGGCCGAAGCGACCGGGGCGAGCAGGCGGTAGCCGCGCTCCGCCTTGCTGGCGATGCCGAGGCGCACCGGCACGATATCGGCGATGCGGTGGGCAAGGGCGAAGAGGGCGGCGGCGTCTCCCTGCTTCAGTTCCAGTTCGATCTCGCAGAACGCGATCTCGCGTTCCGACGCGACGATCCGCGTGCGGTCGAGCGTGATCTCGATCCCCTCGTGGAGCCAGACAAGGCGCTCGTTCTCGACCGTGAAGACAGGCACGATATCGTCCAGCGCGTCGCCCAGCAGGGCCGGGATCGGTGTCGTATGGTCGATCACCGGAGTGTCGTCCGCAACCAGGCGTTCCCATTCCGGGCGGATGAAGAGGCCAGCAGCCTTGCCGTCCGCCTTGACGGTCTGCACGCGCCGGATAGCGTCTCCTTCGCTCGCCTTGCGGATGCGCAGCGAGAACCCGGCCTCCGACAGGGCGCGGCCTGGCGTATCGAAGTAGACGGCATGCTGGCGGATCGCGCGCGGCTCGCCTGGGAACGGTCCGGCAGCTTCAAGCCGGTCGGCATCCTCGTGCGCGAGGTCCAGCTTCAGTTCGGCTTCCTGATCGGCACTTGCCGTCATCGTCTTTCCACTCCGCCGTTGAACCAAAGAGAATGCCCGAACGTCCGATCCACAAGGGGTTATTCCGCCGAGCCTCCTTCTGCAAGACGAGGATGACCGGGCCGTTGCAGTCGAGGCTTTACAGTCTCGCTAATTACAGATAAAAAATATCCGCATTGAGAGTCGGCAACGAGGATGAAGCGAATGACCCAGCGTATCGACTATGCGAAGCAGTCCCCCGAACTGGTCCGCAAGATGACCGAGCTTTCCATGGCGGTGAAGCACAGCGCGATCGAGCAGAGCACTCTGACCCTGGTCGATATCCGTTCCTCGCAGATCAACGGCTGTGCCTTCTGCCTCGACATGCACGTCAAGGAAGCCAAGATTCAGGGGGAGCGCGAACTGCGGGTCCATCATGTGGCGATCTGGCGGGAATCGCACTTGTTCAGCCCCCGCGAGCGGGCGGCGCTGGCCTGGACCGAAGCGTTGACGACCCTTGCACAGGACGGCGTATCCGACGAGATCTACGCCCTTGCCCGCGAGGAATTCTCGGAAAAGGAACTGGTCGACCTGACGTTCGCAGTGATGACGATCAATGCCTGGAACCGCCTGTCGATTTCGTTCCAGGCGGTGCCCGGTTCGGCCGACAAGCTCTACGGCCTCGAAAAGTCCGGACTGGCCTGACCCGCAATTTCGCGATGCAAAAGGGCGGCTCCGCAAGGAGCCGCCTTCAGCCTGCGCGGTCCAGAAGCCAGTCGAAGCTGCGCTTCAGCATGTCCGGCGCAAGGTCTTCCGCAAGCATCTCCTGAAGATCGGCGAGCGTGACCGCCGCCAGCGACTGACGCCACGCTTCGTCGGCCCGCCACATGATCCGCGCGACCGCGCAGGGCTTGTCGTCACAGGCATCGGCCGGGCGGCAGGGATTGTTGGCGCGGATTTCGCTGCACTGGAACGTGGACTTGCGGCCTTCCACGGCCTCGACGATGTCCAGGAAGGTGATCTGTCCGGCCTCGCGCGCCAGCCGATAGCCGCCGGTCGGCCCCAGCGTCGTCAGCACCAGCCCGGCCTTCGACAGACCTTGAAGCGCCTTGCCGAGGTATTCCTTGGGCACCCCGTGAAACTCGGAAAGGCTGCGCGTCGAAAGATAGCGGCCTTCCGGCAGCGAACTCATCACCGCGCAGCAGTGAAGGGCCCACTCGACCTGGTTCCTGAACTTCATCCTTGCGCTGCGCCAATCATGGACATTCGATATCCTAGATTGGCGCAGCCTCTTCGGCAACGATGAAAGCGCTCAGTATTTGACGCCCAGGGTTAGGCCGTAAGTGATCGGCTCTGCCCAGACGCTGCCGATCCCGAGCGAGGCATAGTTCACGGCGGAACGATAGCGGTGGTTGGTCACGTTCTCGCTGAACAGCGCCACCGAGATCTTCTCGGAAGGATCGACCCATTCCGCGCGCAGGCCCAGCAAGGCGTACTGGCTCTGCTTGAACTGCTCGGCGATGCCGAAATAGAACGAGGAGGTGTAGTAGAGATTGCCCGACAGATTGAGCCGACCGCCGCCCACGTCTATCCCGTAGGAGACCGCGAGATTGCCGGTCAGTTCGGGTGTGCGCTGCATCTTGAAGCCACCGGCATCGATGGTTGTCTCGACAAGTGCGCCCGGCCCGAGACCGCCCAGACTGGTTGGCGTACAGGCCACCGGCGAACTGCCGAACACCGCAGCGGGGTCGCAGAACTGGTAGAACGGCGCGTTGGGGAAGGACTTGTAACGGGCATGGGTCCAGGCGAGGCCGCCGCTGACCGTCAGGTCGCTGGTGATACGGGCGCTGGCCTGTCCCTCGATGCCGTAGATTTCCGAGCTGGCGGCATTGGTGATGCGCGCGGTCCCGGCCTGGAAGCTGGAGACCTGGAGGTTTTTGTAGTCGTAGTAGAAACCTGAAAGCTCGGCGGTGAAGCGGCCGTCGCCGTACTTGTAGCCGAGTTCGTAGGCGTTGATCTTCTCCGGCTTGACCGGCCGGTAGGAATAGCCGCCGACATTGAGCAGCCCGGCCTTGTAGCCCTGGGTGAAGGACGCGTAGAGGCTCGATTGCTCGCTGGGCTTGTAGCGCAGCACCACGCGCGGAGTGACGCGGTTGTTGGTCAGCTTGGGAACGTCGAAGCGGGTGTAGAGCGGGGTTGCCGGATCGAACGGCACCGGATTGCCGTTCGCGTCCTCATAGACCGGGGCGGTGAGGGCGCGCTGGAAGTAGGCCTGGTCAACCCAGTCATGGCTGTAGCGTGCGCCGGCGGTAATGAAGAACTGCGGCGTCACTTCGTACGTGGCATCGCCGAATACCGCGATCGACTGCGACAGGGTTCCGGATTCGCCGTTGCGCACGAAGGGCGCGGTGCCGAGCTTGGCTTCGGTCGGCCAGGTGTCGCGGTTGCGGAAGTAATAGACGCCGGTGGTCCACTGGAGCGGCGATCCGGCCTTTGAGTTCAGCAGGACCTCCTGTGTGAAGGTCTTCGAGTTCGATCCGATGCCGATGGTGAAGATCGGCAGGGCGGTGGCGTCGAGGTCCTGAATGCTGGTGACGCGCTCGTCGCGGAACTGGGTGTAGGAGGTGAGGTCGGCAAAGCCGAGATCGGCCTTGATCGTGCCCTGGATCACGTCGGTATTGGTGCGCGCGCCCACGCCGTCGCCCGGATTGAGGGCGACTTCGTTGGGCTTGGTGGCATAGAAGCCGGGCGGCGTGAACTGGTAGATCCAGGGTGTGCCGTTCCCGTCGACGAAGGCGTTGTGCATCAGCGCGGAGGGATCGTCGGTCTTCGAATGGGTGTAGCGCAGCAGCACGCTGACGTCCGGCGTGACCTCCACTTTCAGGCCGGTGCGGACCGACCAGCGGTTGTACTTGCCGACCTGATCGTTGCCGTCGACGATGTTGCGCTGGAAGTTGTCGCTGCGGCGGTAGAGGCCCTCGATGTCGAAAGCCACGCCGTCGGTGATGCGCGAGGTTGCGTAAGACTGCACTTCGACGGTGTCGAACCGTCCATAGGAAACGCGCAGTTCGCCGGAAGGGTCTTCGCTGGGCTCGGCTGTCGAGACCAGGATTGCGCCGCCGGTGGTGTTGCGCCCGAACAGCGTTCCCTGCGGGCCTTTGAGCACCTGGATGTTCTGGACTTTCAGAAGCTGGAAATCGGTGGCCGCCGCGCTCGGCAGGAAGAAGCCATCTACGTAGGTGGCGACGTTGGGGCCGCCCCCGGACGTGGCGATCGCGGTGCCGACGCCGCGGATCGTCGGCTGGGTATAGACGCCCGACTTGTCGAAGCGCAGCGCAGGGACGACTTTCGACATGTCCGAAAGCTGGCGCACGCCGGCATCGGTCAGGGTATCCTCGCTGAGCGTGGTGACGGTGATCGGCACGTCGAGGGAGCGTTCGGCGCGGCGCTGGGCGGTGACGATGATCTCTCCCGTTTCGGTTGGTGCCGCAGACGCAGGTGCATTCCCGACCTGCGCGGCAGCTTGCCCGGCGAGCAGGGCCGATGCCAGCGCTCCCGCTCCGGCGCCTGCCGAAATCAGGCCTTTCATCGATTTGCGCATTGCGTTCCTCCCCTTGCCCTTCGGCCATTTCCCCGATCCGGCTTGTCCGCCGGGTAGGGCCATTTTCCATGAACGGGCTGCCGGCGAAATCGGCGGCGGCGCGATATCGCGGAGGCGTTGAGGCACCGCCCCGGCGAGAGGTTTCGGACTTCGAACGGGCGAAAATCCCGTCCCCAAAGGAAATTTTTGCGGCAGGTTGAAATCCAGATGCGATGTTGTGCAAATAGCGCTTCTGCGAATCATTAGCATCAAGGCGATTCTTAAATGACTTTTCCTACTCGGCGTGCGTTTTCCCGGGCGTTGCGGCACTCTTCGGCCCTCGGCGTGGCGGCGATTTTCTGCACCGGTGTTCAGGCGCAGGCTGCGGATGACGAGTCCGTCAAGCTCGGTTCGATGCGGGTCGAGGATACCGCGCTCGGCGAGCAGCAGCAGGGCGTCGATCGCAACGCCGCCGGCAAGCCCGCCGTGCTCACCACGACGACCTCGGGCGAGACCCTGCGCGAGCGCATGGTCGACAACATTGCCGAATATGCGCGCCGCGTGGACGCCGGGGTGAACTTCAGCAGCAACAACCAGAGCATCAACATCCGCGGCCTGGATTCCAACCGCGTGCTGACGACCGTGGACGGCATCCGCCTGCCGTGGATGAACGACGGCGCACGCGGCGTGCAGGGCGGCGTCGCTGCCTTCGACTTCAACTCGTTGAGCGCCATCGACGTGGTGAAGAGCGGCGATTCCAGCTACTTCGGGCAAGGCGCGCTCGGCGGCGTCTTTGCAGTGCGCACGCTCGATCCCGAGGACCTGCTGACCGACGGCAAGAAGCAGGGCGCGCTCGGCAAGGCGACCTATGACAGTGCCAGCGACAGCGTCTACCTGAACCAGGCGGCGGCCTTCCGCACCGGCGACACGCTCGTGCTGATCCAGGGCGGCTACCAGAACGGCCACGAAACCGAGAACCAGGGCAAGGTCTATGGCACCGGCGCCACGCGGACCGCCAAGAACCCGGCTTCCTACGATCAGGAAAACCTGCTGGTGAAAGTTCACCAGTACCTTGGCGGCGGCCACCGCATCGGCCTGACCGGCGAGACCTTCAAGCGCAGCTATGACGAGGACACGCTCACCAGCGTCAACGCCACCTACTCGTCCTATGCGACGCTGGAGCAGAACAAGCGCAAGCGCGTGGCGGGAACCTATGACTATCAGGCCGAAGGCGACGGCTTCGTGCAGGAAGCCCATCTGGTCGGCTACTGGCAGCGCCTGAACCTGCGCACGTACACGCGGGCCATGCGCACCACCGCGCCGATCGGCCAGTACGACCGCGACAGCGATCTTCAGGACGAATCCTGGGGCGCCAACGGCTCGATCGTCGGGCGGGTGACGACGGGTGCGGTAAGCCACGCGATCAGTCTGGGCGGCGAAGTCTATGCCACCAAGACCACGCAATATGCCGCGGGGGTCGACAACTGCACCCCGGCGACGCGGGCCTGCTCGTTCCTTCACGTGAACCAGTCGGACATGCCCGATGTCGACGGCATCGACCTCGGCCTGTTCCTCCAGGATCGCATGACTTTCGGCAACTTCCACCTGACGCCGGGCCTGCGCTTCGACTGGTATCGCCGCAAGCCGCAGGAAACCGCGACTTATACGGCTAATGCGGCCTATGAGGGCCTTCCTGCACGTTCGAGCGATTCCCAGTTCTCGCCCAAGATCATGGCCGAGTACGATATCCTTCCGAACCTGACGGCCTATGCGCAGTATGCCCAGGCCTTCCGCGCGCCCTCGGCGACCGAACTCTACCTGACTTATGGCGGCACCGGCAGTTACGTCAGCATCGGCAATCCGGACCTCAAGCCGGAGACGAGCAAGGGCTACGAACTCGGCCTGAAGTTCGGCGACGCCAAGCGCGGTGCCAAGGTGAGCTTCTACGACAACTACTACCGCAACTTCATCGACACGATCACCACGACCGCGTCCGAGGCAGGCCTCAGCGGCAGCTACCCCTTCGGCGTGTTCAAGTACGTCAACCGCGCCCATGTCCGGATCTACGGCATCGAGGCGAGCGCGCAGTGGGCGCTCACCGACAACTGGCGGGTCTGGGGCTCGATCGCCTATGCCCACGGCAAGGATACCGACGAGGACGTCTACCTGAACTCGATCCCGCCGCTGCGCGGCATCGCCGGGTTCGGCTATAGCCAGGAGCGCTTCGGTGCGGACCTTTCCGCCACGGTCGCGGCGAAGCGCAACAAGGTCGAGGACCCGACTTCCACGATCAACAAGACGCCGGGCTACGGGATCGTCGATTTCACGGCATGGGTCAAACCGGGCCTGTTCGAGGGTCTGCGCCTTCAGGGCGGCGTGTACAACGTGCTCGACAAGACCTATTACAACGCGCTCGACATTTCGGACAGCGCTACCGTATCCCAGAGCTACTACAGCCAGCCGGGACGGACCTACAAGGCGTCGATGATACTGGCGTTCTGACGCATGGAGCCGGGGCGGCGGCATTCGCCGTCCCGGCTTCCCACGCGATGCAACCGAAGAAGGAATACCCATGGATACGACACTTCAGACCCCGGCGGAAACCGGCCGCGCGAAGCGTCTAAAGGCTGCCACCACGGAAACCCACGACCGGCTCGACAAGCGCATCATGGCGGGCGAGCCTTTCGCCGCGGTTGCGAATTACGGTCGCTTCCTGGCAGTGCAGCGTGCGTTCCACCGCGATATCGATGCGCTTTATGGCGATGCGCAGCTGGCCGCGCTGGTGCCGGATCTCGCCGGGCGTCGGCGGTTCGACGAGATCGGCCAGGACATGGCGGATCTGTCGCTGACCCAGTCCGAACCGACCGAATTGCCCCGCTTCATTGCCGGGGAGATCGACGTGCCGACCGCGCTCGGCTGGCTCTATGTCGCGGAAGGTTCGAACCTCGGCGCGGCGTTCCTGTTCAAGATGGCCCGCGCGCTGGGTCTCGACGAGAACCACGGCGCGCGCCATCTCGCCGGACATCCGGACGGCCGCGCGCAGCACTGGCGCACGTTCACCGGCGCGCTCGATCAGGTTGCGCTGGACGAGGCGGAAGAGATGCGCGTGATCGACGGTGCCAACGCCGCCTTCCGCCGAGTTCATGCGCTGGTGGAGCAGCATTACGGGTGAGGTGAAGGGGAAACTTGCCGCGCTTTTAAACGCAAAATAGCTTAAAAAGCCAACGTCATCCTGAACTTGTTTCAGGATCCATGTCTGGCCATCAGCGGCAGCTTGTTCGGCGAGATGGATCCTGAAACAAGTTCAGGATGACGAGTGGACGCGGCAGGGTTGTGGTCATCCATGGACCCTAAGGCTGCATCAGCATGCGGCTGACGCTCCGCGAAACGAAAGGCAGCCTCGCCGCCGCCCGCAGCCCGGCGTGACGGGCCGCGCGTGCAGCTGGATGTTCGGTCGTATAGAGGCCGACGATCATGTTCGTGGCCGTGTAGATCGGGCGGCTGGCCAGGCGGTGGGTCGCTTCGTAGCGGCGCAGGAGCAGGGAGGCGCCGATGTCGCCGCCATGCCGAACCGCATCCGAGACCAGCTTGCCCAGCAGCCGGGCACTCGCCAGCCCGAGATTGAAACCGTGCGCCGTCACCGGGTGCATGCCCACCGCCGCATCGCCGATCAGCGCCGCGCGCCGGGCCGCGAAGTGGCGGGCGTAAGTGGTGGCCAGCGGATAGACATGCGCCTTGTCCACGAGGGTCATCCGGCCCAGCCGTCCCTCGTAGCGGCGCGTGAGTTCGGCACCCAGCGCCTGCGTATCGAGGGCCGCGAGCCGGTCGATATCCTCGCTCGGCAAGGTCAGGACGGCGGAGGAGCGGCGGCCGTTCAGCGGCAGCATCGCGATCGTCTGGCCATGGTCGAACCATTCGGTCGCCACGCCTTGGTGATCGCCTTCGTGCTCGACCCGGCAGACGAGCATGGAGCGGCCGAGCCGGTTTATTTCGGCGCCGATGCCGAGCTGTTCGCGGACCCAGGAGAAGCGCGAGTCCGCGCCCACCAGCAGGCGGGCTTTCAGGTTTGCGCCGCCGTCGAGCGCAATGTTCACACCTCGGTTGTCGTGATGGAGGGCGGAAACCGAACGGCCTGCAAGGATCTCGACCTCGGGTATTGCCGCCACGACTTCGAACAGCGCGCGGCGGATCAGGTGGTTGGAAACGAGATGGCCAAGCTGTTCCTCACCGCTTGCCCCCGTTCCGAAAGCCAGTGCGAACGGCGAGCCGCCGTTCAGCACCCGGGCTTCCTGCAAGGGTGCGGTGCCTTCTGCGGGAATGTGGTCCCAGGCGCCCAGAGCCTGAAGTTCGCGTACCGATCGGAGGGTGAGCGCGATCTCTCGTCCGTCCACCGGCGGGGCGGCGAGCACGGCGGCAGGCTGGCGCTCGATCACCGCGACACGCAGCCCCGATCCGGCCAGCGAGGCGGCCAAGGCCAGTCCGGCCGGGCCTGCGCCCACTATGGCAACGTCATGCGTCATTGTCGGTCGTTCCATCATCGTGGCGCGATCATGAGCGCCCGTTTCGCCAGGCGCCATGATCCGCGTCAATTCAGGCGGCTTCCTTTCGCGCCTCGTCGTCCTCGGCAGGGGCGTGGCCGCTGATCTCCGATCCGGCATCCGGCGCGAAGCGCAGGTTCCAGAACGTGGCGGTCAGCGAGAGGGTCGTCACCACCCAGAAGGCGATCGAGAAGTCGGTGAGCGTCGGTGCCTCGTGGCCGCCCGCCTGCATCGCCAGATGGAGCGCCATCGCCGCCACGCAGATGCCCAGCGAGAGCATGAGCTGCTGGAACGTCGAGTAGAAGGCCGTGGCGCGGCTCATCTGCTTCTTGTCGATGCCGTCGTAGGCGATGGTGTTGTAGGCGGTGAACTGGAACGACATGAAAAAGCCGGACAGCGCCAGCACGCAGAACATCGTCCAGACCGGCCAGCTCGGATTGAACAGGCCGCAGATCGCATAGCCCGCCGTGGCGATGACCCCGTTCCAGATCAGGGCGCGGCGGAAGCCGAAGCGGCGGAGCACGCGCGGGGCGAAGCTCTTCATGGCGAGCGAGCCGATCGCCGTCGCGACCGTGATCGTACCGCTGCGCGCGGCGGAGAAGCCGAAGCCCACCTGCATCATCAGCGGCAGCAGGAACGGCTGCGCGCCCTGGGTGATACGCGTGATCGAACCGGCGATGACGGAGAGGCGGAAGGTATCGTCGCGCATGAGCGAGAGGTCGAGGATCGCGCTCTCGCCCTTGTTCTCGCGCCTGCGGGCGTGGAGTATGTAGAACAGGCCGGTCGCGAGGCCGATCAGGATCAGCACGGAGGCCGTGGCGCCCTCGCCGGGGCGGCTCACCATCTCGAAGCCGAAGAGCAGGCAGCCGAGCGACAACCCGCTCAGCACGAAGCCGGGCGTGTCGAAGCGGCCGGGGTCATCCTCGCGGATATTGGCGATGAAGCGACCGACCAGGTAGAAGCCCAAGATGCCCATCGGCAGGTTGATGTAGAAGATCCAGCGCCAGTCGAGATAGGTCACGATCAGGCCGCCGAGCGGGGGGCCGATGATCGGGCCGATCAGGGCGGGCACCAGCAGCCAGGACATCGCATTGACCATGTCCTGCTTGGCCACCGAGCGCAGCAGCACGAGCCGCCCGACCGGGATCATCATTGCGCCGCCTATGCCCTGGAGGAAGCGCGAGATGACCATCATCTCCAGCGAAAGCGACTGGCCGCAGGCCAGGCTGCCGAGCACGAAGAGCAGGATCGCGGTGCGGAACACGGTCCGCGATCCGAAGCGGTCGGCGATCATGCCCGAGGCGGGAATGAAGATCGCCAGCGCCAGAAGATAGGAGGTCAGCGCGACGCTCATCTCCTGCGGGCGGACGCCGAAATCGCGCGCCATGGTGGGCAGGGCGGTGGCGAGCACCGTTGCGTCCACGAATTCCATGAAGAGGGCCGAGGCGATGATGAGCGCCACCAGCCGGTAGTTGGCCCCCGATACCGGCGGTCCTTCGTCGTGCGTCTTGGCGAGGGAACCGGCGGCGGGGACGATGCCGTCGCGAACTTCCGCATTGACCGAAGCCATGCCGCGACGGCGCGGCCTCAGCATGGGGCCTGCGTGCTGGGGAGAGGGGATGACATGGGCAACTTTCGAATTCGCGGGACTGAAACAATCCCCTCCGTCAGAAGGCCGTCCATCTGTCATGCGGGCGTGCCGACGGAGGACGATATAGGCGAAATCCCGCGAAAATGAAACCCGCGGGTCCGCCGAAAACGGCCGCTTGGGCCCGATTTAACGCAAGATGCGGTTGCAAAAAACGCGCAGTGACGTTCAGATTTCGTATTCGAGCTGCCACTCGCCGCGTGGTGGTGCAGCTGCCGGAACGCGCGGCTGACGGCTGCTCATCTCGCCATGCAGCTTGCGGATCATGTTGCTGCCGGTCCGCACCATCAGGCCCGGAATGAAGCCGTGGACGATCGCACCCAGTCCCGCGAGGATCATCAGCACGCCGAAGCGATTGGCAACGAACCAGTGCTCGCCGTAGGTCTCGTTCACGGTGCGAGGATGATCGACGAACAGTTTGCGGAACACGGGATTCTCCAGAGCTTCACCCGCATGGATCCGGGTGAACGACAAGGGACGGGATACATCGCAGGGGAAGGCCGTTGCAATCTCGGCTCGCAAGTATACGATATTTGAAAATGGATGCGGCACGATGCCCATCGGCAAGGGGCTTGAACGGGTGCGACAATTTCTGGGTAGCTGCGCGATTGGCGGTCTTGTAGCCGGTCTTCTTCTGTCGGCGCCCGCGCAGGCCGAGAGCGCTCCGGCCGAATGGGAGCAGCCGGAAGTCCTGCGCCAGGGCGCCGAGCCGATGCACACGACGTTCGACGGGTTCGAGACCCGCGCCGGTGCCCTGTCCCGCGATGTCGCGAAATCGCGCTATCATCTCTCGCTGGACGGGGCGTGGAAGTTCCATCTCTCCCCCACCCCGGAAAGCCGTCCGGCCGATTTCTTCAAGCCCGACTTCGACGTGAGCGGCTGGGGCACGATGAAAGTGCCCGGCATTCTCCAGGCCGAGGGACACGGGCGCCCGGTCTTCGTCGGCAGCGGCTATCCGTTCCCGCGCAACCAGCCGTGGATCGATCACAGCCTCAACGAAGTCGGCTCCTACCGCCGCGATTTCACGGTTCCTGCCAGTTGGTCGGGGCGCAAGCTGCTGCTGACGGTCGGCGCGGCGGGCGCGGCCTATTACATCTGGGTCAACGGCCAGCGCGTGGGCTATTCCGAGGACTCCAAGCTGCCCGCCGAGTTCGACGTGACGCGCTATGCCCATGCAGGCAAGAACACCGTCGCCATCGAACTCTACCGCTTCGCCGACGGCAGCTATCTGGAGGATCAGGACTTTTGGCGCGTCAACGGCATCGAGCGCAGCGTGACGCTCTACGCCGCGCCGGCAACGCATATCCGCGACCTGACCGTCGATGCCGGATTGGAGAACGATTACCGCGACGGCAAGCTTGCACTGAAGGTCGATCTCGGTGGCCAGCCCGCCGCCATGCGGGTGCGGGCGACCGTGCTCGATGGCAAGCGTGAGATCCTAACGCGAGAGGGGGCTGCGGCAGGCGGCGCGGTATCGCTGGCGGCCTCCATTCCCGCCATACGCACATGGTCCGCCGAAGATCCGCAGCTCTATACGCTGCTGGTCGAACTGCTCGACGACAAGGGCCAGCTGGTCGAGGCGACCAGCCGCCGCATCGGTTTCCGCATGGTGGAAATCGCGGGCGGCGAAGTGCGCGTGAACGGCAAGCGGGTGATGATCCGCGGCGTCAACCGCCACGAGCACGATCCCAAGACCTTCCACGTCATCTCCGAAGAAACGATGCGCCGCGACATCGAACTGATGAAGGCGGCCAACGTCAACGCCGTGCGCACCTCGCATTATCCCAACGATCCGCGCTGGTACGATCTCGCCGACGAATATGGCCTCTACGTCATGGACGAGGCCAATATCGAGAGCCACGGCTATCTCAGCCTTTCGCAGGAACACGGTAACGATCCCAAATACCTCCTGGGCAATGATCCCAAGTGGAAGGCGGCGCATCTCGACCGCGTCGAGCGGATGGTCCGGCGCGACCGCAATCACCCCTCGATCATCTTCTGGTCGCTGGGCAACGAGACCGGCATCGGCACCAATTTCGAGGCGGCGGGCAAGTGGGTGCGGGAGAACGATCCCACGCGCCTCATCAATTTCCTCGGCTGGAGCATGAGCAACTGGCGCCACCCGACCAACAGCTACGTCGATATCTTCGCGCCGATGTATGACGACGTGCCGAAGATGATCGACTACGCCAAGGACCCGGCCTTCACCCAGCCGCTGATCCTTTGCGAATATGCGCACTCGATGGGCAACAGTCTCGGCGATCTTCAGGGCTACTGGGATACCATGCGGAGTTATCCCAAGCTCCAGGGCGGCTTCATCTGGGACTGGGTGGACCAGACGATGGAACTGAAGGACAAGGACGGGCGCACCTACTGGGGGCAGGGTCTCGACTACGACCCCGATCCGAAGGCGCCGGGCGTCCATGGCGATGACAGCCCGGTGGGCGACGGCGTGATCCAGTCCGACCGCACGCCCGATCCGGAATATTACGAGCTGGCCAAAGTCCAGTCGCCGATCGCCTTCACGCAGGAGGCAGGCGGCTACCGCGTGCTCAACCGTCACGACCATATCGACCTCTCGCGATTCACGCTCGACTGGACGGTGATGGAGAACGGCAGGGATGTGGCGCATGGTGCCCTGACGGTGCCGGCCGTGGCGGCGGGCGCTTCCGCGCCGCTGACCGTGCCGGTTCCGGCGGCCAAGGACCCGGCGGCCGAGCGCATCCTCGTGCTGCGCGCTCGCGCCAAGGCGGGTGCGGTGCCGACGCAGCCTGCCGGGCATGTCGTCGGCTGGGAGCAGTTCGAACTCTCCGCGCCTGCCGTGGTGCCGGTAGCGGCGGGGGCTGTCGCGCCGAGCGAGACGGGCGCGACCCTGCGCCTCGCATCGGGCGATGCCGTGCTGGAGATCGACAAGGCCAGCGGCCTCGTCACGCGCTACGAGCGGGGCGGCAAGCTGCTGCTGACCGGCGGCGCGCCGAACTTCTGGCGCGCGCCCACCGATAACGACCTCGGCGCGGGCGTGCCGAAGAGCCATGCCATGTGGCAGTATTTCTCCGAGCACCGCCGCGTCGAGGCGATCGAGCGTGACGGCAATGCCATCGTCGTCCATCACGACATGGGCGTCGGTTCGGTGAAGACCGAGACGCGCTGGACGATGGCGGCGGACGGCAGCGTGGGCGTGACCGTCCACTTCGAACCGCTGCGTGACACGCTTCCCGATCCCTTGCGTGTGGGTCTGGCCTTCGAAACGCCGGGTATGCTCGATCAGGTCCGCTGGTTCGGGCGCGGACCGCAGGAGACTTATGCCGACCGCAAGACCGGCGGACTGATCGCCCAGTGGCAGGGTGCGCTGGCGGATCAGTTCCACGACTATGCCCGCCCGCAGGAGTCCGGCAACAAGACGGACGTACGCTGGATCGAACTGACCGGAGGCAAGACGGGGCCCAAAACCGGCCTGCGCGTGACCGGCGCCCAGCCGCTCTCGGTGAATGCGCTGGCGTTCCCCTATGCCGATCTGGCGACCAAGCCGCCGTCGCAGGCGCATAGCTCGGACATCCGTCCGCATGGCAACGGCACGCTGCTGATCGATGCGGCGCAGGCGGGCGTCGGCGGCGATACCGGCTGGAACCTCGATGGCCGGGCGCACATGCCCTATCGTATCGCCCTCAAGCCACTGACGTATTCGTTCACGATAGGCGCGGCGGCTGCCCGCTGAGGTTTTGATAGGCCGGTTGGCAACGCATACCTTCCGTTTACCTCACCCGTCATCCTGAACTCGTTTCAGGATCCATTGCTGGGCCTCCTCCGATCGCTTGCGGGAAGAGCGCGGCGATGGGGGATTGTCGATCGGACGGCGGGGCAGGAGGCATGATGGATCCTGAAACAAGTTCAGGATGACGTTGAGTGTTCAGGATAAAGTGATGAGCGTTCGGGGCGTTTGGCGGAGGGGGGAGCGGTGCCCCTTCACGGCAAACCCGATCCCTCTGCCAACAACCGCAATTCGTCCTCGCTGAAGACACGGCCGCGCGTCAGGAACCTTTGCTCGCGGCCGTTGTCGAGGCTGAACATGCCGCCCCGACCGGGCACGACGTCGAGGATCAACTGGGTATGCGCCCAGGCCTCGCCTTGTGCGCGGCCGATATAGACAGGCGCGCCGCCCACCCGGCCCAGCAGGATGTCGCCGTCGCCGATGCGGAACTCGCCCTGCGGATAGCACATCGGCGAGGAGCCGTCGCAGCAGCCGCCCGACTGGTGGAACAGCACCGGCCCGTATTCGGCGGTCAGTTCCGCGATCAGGGCAAGTGCCGCCGGGGTGGCGGCGACCCGTTTTACCTCATTCGTCACCCCGGCGAACCTCCTTGCTTAGCTAGTCATGTCAAGGACGATACGCCCTTCGATCTGGCCCTTGTGCATGCGTTCGAAGATCGAATTGATGTCCTCGATTTTCGCGGTTTCGACGGTCGCCTTGACCTTGCCTTGCGCGGCGAAATCGATCGATTCCTGCAAGTCGAGCCGGGTGCCGACGATCGAGCCGCGCACGGTGATGCCGTTCAGCACCATGCCGAAGATGTTGAGCGGGAAATCGCCCGGCGGCAAGCCGTTGAGCGCCACGGTGCCGCCGCGCGCGACCACGCCGACCGCCTGCGCGAAGGCCTTTTCGCTCACCGCCGTCACCAGCGCGCCGTTGACCCCGCCGCCGGTCTCGCGCTTGATGATCGTGGCCGGATCTTCGTTGCGGGCGTTGACGGTGATCGTCGCGCCAAGCCTGCGGGCAAGGTCGAGCTTGGCATCGTCGATGTCGATGGCCGCGACGTTCAGGCCCATGGCGACGGCATATTGCACCGCCATGTGGCCAAGCCCGCCGATGCCGCTGATCGCCACATAGTCGCCGGGCTTGGTGTCGGTCATCTTCAGGCCCTTGTAGACCGTGACGCCCGCGCAGAGTACCGGCGCAATCTCGGTGAAGCTGATATTGCCGGGCAAGTGGCCGACGTAATTGGGATCGGCGATCACGTAGTCGGCAAACCCGCCGTTGACCGAATATCCGGTGTTCTCCTGCGTCTCGCAAAGCGTTTCCCACCCGCCGAGGCAGTGCACGCAGTGGCCGCAGGCGCTGTAGAGCCAGGGCACGCCCACGCGGTCGCCTTCCTTGACATGGGTGACGCCCGCGCCGACCTGGCTGACATAGCCCACGCCCTCGTGGCCCGGAATGAACGGCGGATTGGGCTTGACCGGCCAGTCGCCCTCGGCGGCGTGGAGGTCGGTGTGGCAGACGCCGGAGGCCTGGATCGCCACCTGGATCTGGCCGGGGCCGACTTCGGGAACCGGCACTTCGTCGATGGTCAGCGGCTTGCCGAATTCACGCACGACGGCAGCCTTCATGGTCTTGGCCATTGCAACATTCCTCTCAGGGATGGTCGGGATGAGGAGGGCGCGCCCCGCTTACGGGAGAGAGCGGAGCGGGGCGCGCCGGGGACGAAGCTCAGAAGAATCCGAGCTTCTTGGGGCTGTAGCTGACCAGCATGTTCTTGGTCTGTTGGTAGTGGTCCAGCATCATCTTGTGCGTCTCGCGCCCGATGCCGGACTGCTTGTAGCCACCGAACGCCGCATGGGCCGGATAGGCGTGATAGCAGTTGGTCCAGACGCGCCCGGCCTTGATCTCGCGGCCGAAGCGATAGCAGGTATTGGCATCGCGGCTCCACACGCCGGCGCCGAGGCCGTAGAGCGTGTCGTTGGCAATCGAGAGCGCCTCGTCGGCGTCCTTGAAGGTGGTGACGGAGACGACCGGGCCGAAGATCTCCTCCTGGAAGATCCGCATCTTGTTGTGGCCCTTGAACACGGTCGGCTTGACGTAATAGCCGCCGGAGAGTTCGCCTTCGAGTTCGGCCGCCTCGCCGCCGATCAGGATTTCGGCGCCTTCCTGGCGGCCGATGTCGAAGTAAGAGAGGATTTTCTCACGCTGCTCGGAGGAGGCCTGCGCCCCGATCATCGTCGCGGGATCGAGCGGATTGCCCTGGACGATGGCGGCGACGCGCTGGAGCGCCCGCTCCATGAAGCGCTCGTAGATGCTCTCCTGGATCAGCGCGCGGCTGGGGCAGGTGCAGACTTCGCCTTGGTTGAGCGCAAACATCACGAAGCCCTCGATCGCCTTGTCGAAGAACTCGTCGTCCTTTTCGGCCACGTCTTCGAAGAAGATGTTGGGCGACTTGCCGCCGAGTTCCAGCGTGACCGGGATCAGGTTCTCGCTGGCATATTGCATGATGAGGCGGCCGGTCGTCGTCTCGCCGGTGAAGGCGATCTTGGCGATGCGGCTCGACGAGGCGAGCGGCTTGCCCGCTTCGAGGCCGAAGCCGTTGACGATGTTGAGCGTGCCGGGAGGGAGCAGGTCGCCGACGATCTCGGCCCAGACCATGATCGAGGCGGGGGTCTGCTCGGCGGGCTTGAGCACCACGCAATTGCCTGCCGCCAGCGCCGGGGCAAGCTTCCAGGCGGCCATCAGCAGCGGGAAGTTCCAGGGAATGATCTGGCCGACGACGCCCAGCGGCTCATGGAAATGATAGGCTACCGTGTCCTGGTCGATCTCGCTGATCGAGCCTTCCTGCGCGCGGATCACGCCTGCGTAGTAGCGGAAGTGGTCGATGGCGAGCGGGACGTCGGCGGCCAGGGTCTCGCGGATCGGTTTGCCGTTGTCCCAGGTTTCGGCGGTGGCGAGGCGTTCGAGGTTCTCCTCCATGCGGTCGGCGATGAGATTGAGCACGCGCGAGCGTTCGGCCACCGAGGCCTTGCCCCAGGCGTCCTTGGCGGCATGGGCGGCGTCGAGCGCGGCCTCGATGTCGGAAGCGTCGGAGCGGGCGATCTGGCCGACGACCTTGCCGGTGATCGGTGAGGTGTTGTCGAAATAGCGCCCGGCCTTCGGTGCGACCCAGGCGCCGCCGATGAAGTTGTCGTAGCGGGCGGCGAAGGGGGCCTGGAGTACGGTCCGGTCCTGAACAGGTGCGTCCACGGAAGTCTATCCTCTCTTGCGGCGCCTGATCTGGCGTCTCGTCGAAGAGGAGTGTTGCGCACTGGAATGGATTGCGGAAGCCCGAGACAAGGGCTGGTTACCCCCCGTTGTCTCACCCGCGAGACAGTTTTCCTCCCCCAGCGGGGGAGGGGGACCATGCGAAGCATGGTGGAGGGGCACAGGCGGCTTAGGCGAGGTCTGCGGAAGAGATGCGAGGGCGCGTAAAATGGCGGCAACGAACCGCAGGAGTTCCCGAAAGATTTTGCGTAAACTGCCCGTGCCCCTCCACCACCCTGCGGGTGGTCCCCCTCCCCGGAACGGGGATGAATCAGCGCGAAAGGCCTGCCTTGGCCATGCGGCGATAGAGCGTCGCCCGGCCGACGCCGAGGATACGTGCGGCCTCGCTGGCATTGCCGCCCGCCTGTGCCAGCGCCTGCCGGAGCACGCTGCGGTCGCTGTCCTCGAAGGATGGGCCTGGGGAATCGGCACCCAGCACCTGATCGAGCGGACGAGGCCGGGCAAGAAGGTCGTCTGTCAGCCGCAGCCGGGTGCGTGCACCCCGGCTGGCGCCGATGACGAGATCGTCGCGGTCGGTTGCGAGCAGGGCGGTGCCGTGGACCGGATCGTCGGCCAGGAACACGATGCGAGATCCGGCGAAGTGCTGGCAGAAATAGTCGCGCTCGATCCGCCGTGCCGCATCGCGCACGAGGGCGGAGACCAGTTCGGCCATGGCGGGTCCATGGTCTTGCCGGTAGCTCGACACGTCGAGCGCACCCGCTAGCCGCCCGAAGGGATCGTGGAGCGGAGCATCCATGCAGCTTATGCCGACATTGCGGCTGGCGAAGTGCTGGTCGCGATGGATGACGACCGGCTGATCCTCGAACAGGCAGGTGCCGATGCCGTTGGTGCCTTCCTCGGCCTCGCTCCAGCGCCCGCCCTCGACCAGGCCGACCGCGTCGAATTCGGGGGCATCGCCGTCGCTGACGCGGCGATCGAGGACGATCCCGGTCGGATCGCTGAGAATCACGCCGCAGCCGGACCGTCCGACCGAGCGGAACATCTGGTCGAGTACGGGCGCGGCGACGGCGAGGAGGGTTTGGTGCTCGGCACGGTGATGACCGAGGGTGGAAAAATCGACGCGTGCGCGCTTGGCGCCGGTGCCGGGATCGAGGCCATGGTGCAGCAGCGAGCGGCACCACGAAGCCGTGACCGAGGAGAACCCGGCGCTGCTCGGCGAGCGCACCGCGTCCATGACCACATCGATGTGGCGCAAACCTGCGCTGTTGCCGTTCCGACTCATCACATCTCCTGCGGTGGAAGATCACCCTGAAAGATGGGTGAAGTCAAACACGCGCTTTCTTACCCGTCCCGTCGTGGGAAAGGCGCCCGGCAACCGCACCGAAATTCGCCGCGCTTTTCGGGCGTTGCGCTCGATTGCGCATCTGGTAGGGGTGAAGCACGGCGGGCGTTCGGGGCGGTGAACGGGCTTTGCGCCGCTATCGAAACCGCAAGAGTGCGTCAGGGGCGTTAGCAGATGGTCGTTGGTCGCCGATGACGGCGGAAGAGGACATCGTCGGGATCGAGGAAACGCGCCGTTACCGCGCGTTCCTGAGCTATAGCCATGTCGACGAGCGTTTCGCCGGCAAGCTGCATCGCTGGCTGGAATCCTATCGCATCCCTGCGCGCCTGGTAGGCACCGTTACCCGCTCTGGCGTCGTACCGCGGCGGTTGACGCCGATCTTCCGCGACCGTGCCGAGCTACCGGCAGCCTCCAGCCTCGACCAGGAAGTACGGCAGGCGCTGTCACAGTCCGATGTCCTGCTGGTGCTCTGCTCGCCCGCAGCGAGGAATTCGCGCTGGGTCGATGCCGAGATCGAGCTGTTCCGCAGCCTCCATCCAGACCGGCCGGTGATCGCCGCATTGCTGGAAGGCGAGCCGGAGGAGAGCTTCCCCGCCTCGCTGGTCGGCCCCGATGCCAAAGGCGTTACCCACGAGCCGATCGCGGCGGATTTCCGCGCCGATCACGACGGTCCGAAACTCGCCCGCCTGAAGATCGTCGCCGGGCTGACCGGAATCGCGCTCGACCAGATCATCCAGCGCGATGCGCAGCGGCAATTGCGCCGCGTGATCGCGATCACGCTTCTTACCGTCCTGCTTACTCTATCGATGGCCCTGATGCTGATCTTTGCGTTGCGTGCGCAGATGGAAGCCGAGCACCAGAGACGGCAGGCCGAAGGGTTGATCGAGTTCATGTTGACGGACCTCAGACAGAGGCTGGAAGGCGTCGGCCGTCTGGATGTGCTGCGATCCGTGAACGAGCGGGCGCTCGACTACTACGCCGACCAGTCCGACCTGAACGCGTTGCCGGTCGAATCGCTGGAGCGCCGTGCCCGCATTCTCCATGCCATGGGCGAGGACGATCACAAGCGCGGCGACTATGCCGGTGCCGTGGCCAAGTTCGCAGAGGCGCATCGCGTCACCGGCACGCTGCTGGCGGCCGCTCCCGGCGATGCCCCGCGCATTTTTGCCCATGCCCAGAGCGAATTCTGGCTTGGCTACGTGGATTTCATTGCCGGACGCCATGAAAAGGCGCTGCCGCGCTTCATCGCCTATCGTGCGCTGGCCGAACACCTGGTCCGTCTGGTGCCCGACAATCAGGCCTACTGGCGGGAACTCGCCTATGCCGAGGGCAACATTTGCACCATTGCTGTGACCCGCAAGGGGCCGCCGGACCAGCTTGCCGAATGCGGTAATGCACTCCACACGATGGAGCGGGTCGCCCGGCTGGCGCCGAAGGACCGCAGCGTCGATGCCGACATCGCCAACCGTCATGCCTGGATGGCCGATGCCTTGCGCGCGCAGGGCCGCGATGCCGAAGCCCTGCAGGAACGCGCGCAGCAGGCCGCGATCATCCAGCGGCTCATCAAGGAAGATCCGAAGAACGTGACTTACCAGCAGGACTGGATGCTGGCGCGCTATTCGAACTCGCAATTGCTCTATAGTCTCGGCGACAAGGCGCAGGCCCGTCGCATGAGAGAGGAAGCCCGGCGCGACGTCGCCCGGCTCATCGAATCCGATCCGGAAAACAACGATTGGCGGATGTGGCAGAGCAAACTGGCACGGCCGTTCGAAGATTGAGGTGAATGATGTCTACGCTTAATTATACCCAATACGGCTTGTCGCCGTCCATCGAACTGGGACTTTCGGACGATGCCGAAGTGATCCCGTTCAAGGTGACGCTGGAAGTCGATTGCGATGGCAAGATATCTTTGACCTACGGCGTCGTTGGCGAGGACGTGGACTACATCCCGATCACCTGCAACACCAAGGTCGAGGTCGAACTGGTCGGCGAGCAGCTCTACTTCTCGAAGGAGTGGGACGCGATCACCACCAAGGAAGCGCTGTCTTCCTATTATGGCGCTCTCGAATACAGCAATTACGATGAGGATCTGGATCGCTACAAGACGGTTACCTTCCAGGCGCGCTACAATCAGGGCGGCAAGCTGGGCACGAAGCATCGTTTCAACATCAACGTGGACCTGTTGCAGGGCACTCGCTGCGATCCCAAGTGGATCGGCCTGACGATCGATCCCGACATCAAGAACCCGCCGCCGAACAAGTTCTGAAGCCCGAATTCGCGTCTGGAGGTGCGAACGTGACTCTTCCTGCCCTTGCCAGAATCCGGCAGATCGCGCGCGCGGGGGATATTCGGCGGGCTTGGCGGATGTTCGAGGATGCCGGTCTTTCGGCATCCTCGGTTCCGGAGGCGCTGAGCCTCAAGGGCAGGCTTCTGAAGGACCGGGGCCTGCAGGCGCACGGCAGCCAGCGGGCGCAGCTGCTGGGAGAAGCGCAAAAGGCTTATCTCCAGGCGGCGGGCGATCGTTCGGCGACTTATCCGCTCATCAATGCGGCAACGATCGCGTTCCTGAACGATCGGTCCGAAGAAGCGCAAGGCATCGCGCGTCGAATTCTCGGCATTCTTTCCAGTGGTGCGCACGAAGCGGAAACCCGCTACTGGCTCGCTGCCACCGAGGCCGAGGCGCGGTTGCTGCTCGATGACCGGCCAGGAAGCCGTGCGGCTCTGGAACGCGCGATGCAGGCGGCGCCGCAGGCCTGGGAGGATCACGCCGTTACGCTGCGACAGTTCCGCCGGATACTGGAACGGCTAGGCCATGCGGCGGATTATTTCGACCACCTGCAACCGCCGCCGAGCCTCTATTTTTCGGGGATCATCGGACTTCCGCATGACGAGACGGAAGTGCGGAAGCGGCTCGAAAAGGCGTTGGATGAAATCCGGCCGGGTGCGGTCTTCGGGGCTTTGGCCGCCGGGACCGATATTCTCGTGGCGGAACTGGCGCAGGCGCGCGGTGCGCATCTCCATGTCGTCCTGCCGACCTCGGTTGCCCGTTTTCGTGACGTTTCGGTGGCGGACTACGGTGCTTCCTGGGGCGAACGCTTCGATCGGTTGATCGATGAGGCGGACGTGGTGGAAGCGCTCGCTACCAATGCCGGTCTTTCCGAAGCGGCTATCCTGAACGGCTCACGGGTGGCCATGGGGCTTGCCCTGCGGCATGCCCGCAATCTGGCGACCCGCGCGGTCGCTCTTCACGTCTCGCGTTCGACGGATGCGGCGGGATATTCGGAATCCGAATGGCGGGCGCGTGGCTTACCGGTTCGGGAGGTGGTTCTGGCGGACTCGCTGCCTGCACGCAGCGGCTGTCTCGATCCGGCTCTGAACCGCGCGATCATCGCATCGACGGAAGCGCTCCCGGTTCTTTCCGACAGCCGATCCGTTGCTGAAATCGTGGCGGATGGGGCAAGTATGCTGGCCTTCGATGACCTCGCCGCCGCAATGGAACATGCGGTTACGCTGTCACGTGCGATACCGGATATCCGGCTGGGCCTCGATCATCGCGCCGTGACGCCGGGTGAAGATCTGGAACTTTCGAGTGAATTGGCTATCTTGCTGGCCCGAGCGGCTCCGCCGGGGAGCATCTGCGCATCCTGGCCGCAGATTGCGGCGCTGGACCTGATCGCACCGGAATGTCGTTTCGAGTCGGCCGGAGAGATCGTCACGACGTTGGGCGACGTTCCGATCGGGCTCTATTGTCCCCCATCTTCCGCATCGCCTTCCTGACTGCCCGTTTTCAGCAGATCATTTCGGCCAGCATGCGCGGGGCGTGAATGGTCAATTGTTCCTCGTCCCGGCTGATGATCCCGCGGCGGATGAGGGCGGCGATGGCGCGGGATGCGGTTTCGCGAGTCGTATTGGCGCCCAGCGCCAGCGTAGTGACACGTGGCGGCGGGGCGATATGCTCGCGCCCATCGGCAAGGGCTACGAGTTCGGCATAGACTCGCCCGGCCGCGCTATAGGTCATACGTGTGACCATGCGGTCGAGCGCACGGTCGAGCTGCCGGGCAAGCAGGCGCGCCATGCCTGCGGCGATCTGCACGTTTTCCGCCACCAGTTCGGCAATCTTGCCCGCCTCGGCGCAGAGCAGCTGGCAATCGAGCAAGGCGTTGATCTCGGCGCGATGGACGGTCGGGGCCGGGTAGGCGCCGAAGAATTCGCCGGGACCGAACTGGGCGACTTGCTGGCGCTGTCCTTCCAGTCCGTAAGTCTCGACTCGCAGGGCGCCGTCGATCACCAGCCAGCAGTAATGCGAAGGTTCTCCCTGGCGGGCGAGAATGTCCTTTGCGGAAAGGCGTTGGGGGATGAGGACGCGCGCGAGCGCTTCGGCGGAATGCCGATCGCAGCGAAAAATCGCGGTTATCGCCTCGATCTGAACCTCGAAATCCAATGACACTGCCCCCGAGTCGAGCGTTCATCTCGACAGGCCGTCAATCGCCGGGCCGTCCCCATAACGACCATCGTCGATGATGCGACTGCAACCAGCCTAGCCAATTCTGGCACGGGATGGAATGCTGAGGTAGTCAAATCGCGGTCGGGTGTGATCCCGGTCACACGTCCTCACCATTTCGAAGCCTAAAACCAAAGTGCGACCCGAAGGCGGCTCGTAACAGAGCAGCCCCATTCCTGGCCCGGAGGTCTTATGGCCTTCGGGCCACTTTTTTGCGGCACTTCCGGCGCTGATTCTTGCGATCGAGGTTCTTCGATCGAGGTGCGACCCGCAGGGATGCGGGAGTGACGGGTTCTTTTTCGTCGCCCGGAAAAAGTGCCGCAGACAGTCGGAAGCGACAAGTGAAAGTACAGTCATTGCGGTGATAACCCGCTTATGGCGGTTGCGACCGGGCGGGCGGCAAGGAGAACTTCGCTCTCGCCGGTATGTCGACGAAAATACAGCGAAGTCATTCCGTTACATTCCGGGGCGAATTTCAGCGCAATCGATAGGCTTTTGTCGGCGGAAAGAAGACCGGATCGGTCCTATCTTAGGTCTGCGCCCAATGGAAAGCCCTGTCCTGAAACGATTGCATCGCTTCAGGACAGGGTCATTACCAGAGGCTGATCTTATTTGCGCGATGCCGCCGATGCATCGCGGGTGGCGCGGAATTCGCTGTCCTGCGACCAGTTCGGCCAGATGTGGCTGTTCGCGATACGATTGCCGAGGTTGTAGAGCAGCGTCAGGTCGCCGGTCCAGCTGCTGGTGTTCCAGGTGGCATCGTACTCGTCGGCGGGCTGGTGATAGCGGTCTCGGGTGTAGATGTCGGCCAGTTCCTTGCCGCGCGCAGCGCCGCCGTTCACCAGTTCGCTGCCCGAATCGTAGGAGATCGCGGGAACGCCGCGCTTGGCCATGGGGAAGTGGTCGGAGCGGTAGAAGCTGCCGGCTTCCGGCCGTGCATCCGGCGTGTAGTGGCGTCCGAGCTTGCCGCCTTCCTCGGTCAGCAGGGTCAGCAGATCCAGCTTGGCGGCGCCGGAGATGCTGAAGTCCAGGGTCTTTTCAGGCGCGAAGGGGCCGTCCATGTTGATGACCCCGGCGGTGGTCGCCAACGGTCGGAGCGGATTGTCGGCGTAGAATTCCGATCCGAGCAGGCCCTTTTCCTCGGCCGTCACGGCGAGGAACAGCACCGAGCGCTCGGGCTTCGCCTTGGCATAGGCGCGGGCGAGTTCGAGCAGGGCGGCGGTGCCGGAAGCATTGTCGAGCGCGCCGTTGTAGATGCGGTCGCCCTTGGCGTCGGGCAGGCCGATGCCGAGGTGGTCCCAGTGCGCCGAGTAGATCACCGTCTCGTCGGGATATTTCGAACCACGAACGAGGCCCGCCACGTTGTGCGAGGTGATGATTTCGGACTTCACGCCGTAGTTCGCGCTCATCGTCGCCTTGAGCGGGATGGGCTGGAAGTCCTTCTTGCGCGCGGCTGCCTTGGCGGCTTCGAAATCGATGCCGGAGGCCTTGAGCAGTTGGGCGGCGAGGTCCTTCTGGATCCAGCCTTCCATCTGGGTATGCGCGGCCTTGGGATCGGCGCGGACGATGTCGAACATCGTGTTGGTGTTGGAGTTCTTGACGGTGGCCCAGCCGTAGGAGGCAGGTTCGCTTTCGTGGACGACCAGCACGCCCGCAGCGCCCTGGCGCGCAGCTTCCTCGTACTTGTAGGTCCAGCGGCCGTAGTAGGTCATCAGCTTGCCGCCGAAATCGCCTTCACCGCCCTCGAAATCGGGATCGTTGACGAGCACGACCATGATCTTGCCCTTGAGGTCCACGCCCTTGAAGTCGTCCCAGCCGCGTTCCGGCGCCTTCACGCCGTAGCCGACGAAGACCAGCGGCAGGTCCTTGAAATCGACAGCGGTCTGGCCGGTTTCGGCGGCACGTACGGCGATCTGCTCGCCCTGCGACAGCGGCGCTGCGGCGGTGCCGATCGTCATCGAAAGCGTGGGTGTGCCGACGATGTTCGACATGCGCAGCGGCACGTCCTGGAACCACGAGCCTTTCTCTCCGGCGGGCTGGAGACCGGCGGCCTTCATCTGCGCGGCGAGGTAGTCGATGGTCTTCTTTTCCGCCGGGGTAGCGGGGCCGCGGCCTTCGAATTCGTCGCTGGCGAGCGTCTTGATGTCGTTCGAGACGCGCGCGATGTCGAACTTGGGCGCAGGGGCGGCAATCGCCGCGGCGGAAGCGGAAAGCAATCCGCCAAGGGCCAGCGCGCGCAGCGTCTTGCGCGCAAAACGGGAGGTCGGGGAAATCATCGGTACTCCTTTGCCGGTCGGCCGGAAGTTTATGGCATGCTGAATCGGTGCGATCCGCTGCCGCCGATGATGACGATCCCCGTCTGCTTGTCGATATGTATACTACGTGATTTCGACAGGTACGCGCGCTCCGTGGACTTCGGGCTGCAACGACGCGACGACTTCGCGGGCCAGCTTCGCCAGTTGTCCGGTCGGTCCTTCCAGTCCGGGCGCGGTCTGGAGAATGCAGGAGACATTGGGAAGATCGGGAAGCCCCTCTTCGACCAGCGGGGAATCGCGCAGGAACAGCGGAGTGCGGCAGGTCAGGCCGAGGCCGGCGTCGACTGCGGCGCGCAAGGCGGTGAGATTGGGCGTTTCCACCGAGATCCGGTAGGACCTGCCGGCATCTTCCAGCGCCCGGATCGCCGCCTCGCGAAAGCGGCAGGGCGGTTCCAGCACGGCGAGCTGGATCGTTTCCTGCTGGGCCAGTTCGGACTTGCCGTACCAGGCCATCGGCGTGCTGGCGATGGCGTTGGGATCGTTGTTGGCCGAAAATCCCAGAACGATGTCGAGCTGACGGGTTTCCAGCTGGCCGAGCAGTTCGGCGGTCCCGGCGACGCGTGAATAGAGCTGGGCTTCGGGGTGCAGCTCGGCAAAACGGGCGAGCAGGCCCGAAAGCATCATTTCGGCGAAGTCCTGCACCATGCCGATCCGCGCGGGTCCGGTGAACTGGCCGGCGGTGACGGCGGCGACGGCCTCGTCATGCAGGTTGAGGACCTTGCGGGCATAGTCGAGCATGAGTTCGCCGGAAGGGGTCAGCGTCAACCGCCGTCCTTCTCGGTGGAACAGGGTCTGCTGAAGCAGTTCCTCCAGTCGCTTGATCTGCAGGCTGAGCGCCGACTGGCTCACGAAGACCCGTTCCGAAGCATGGAGCATCGATCCGGTGTCAACGATTGCCACGAAACTTCGCAGGAGATTGGTGGGCAGATTGACGGGCATGACAGGATCTCTCGGAGCGGCGGACGAGGCAGGTATATGAGCTATTCTCAACTGAAACAGTAGAGAATATGTTTAGCGTTGCAAACCTCGTCTGCGCTTGCCGCGCGCGCTCCGCCGTGCGCCGAAGGGATTTCGGCGCACGGGGAAATCGTTTTGCAGGTTTTTTGGGAGTTTCGGCGTCCCGCCGTCAGGCGGCGGGGCGGAATGCCAGCCCGGATTCGGCCAGGGCGCGGCCTAGCAGGGCGGCCTGCTCGGGGGTGTTCCAGGCATGGAACGAGGCGCGCAGGCAGGTTCCGCGCACGTCGTAATGGAAGCCGCCGGGGGCAAGTGCGGCGCGGAGGCTGTCGATGTCCTCGAACGTGAGGCACAGCGTCCCGCCGCGATCGTCCATGGCAACGGGGCGTCCCGCCGCTTCGACGAAAGCGGTAATGCAGGCGCGGTTGTGGCGCTGGATCTCGCTCTGGCCGATGCTCATCACGGTCTCGATCCCGGCGCGGGCGAGTGCGAAGGGTGCGATCGAGGGACTGCCGCCCTGGAAGCGGCGGGCATCCGGCGCATGGCGGAAATGCCGGATATCGAACTCGTAGGGGTTCTCGTGCCCGAACCAGCCGAGATCGAGCGGTTCGAGCGTCGCGGTAAGGTTGTGGCGCAGCCAGAGCCAGGCCGCGCCGGGGCCGCCGCAGAGCCATTTCACACTCGATCCGATCACTGCGTCGATGGCCCATTCACGCGGGATGACGGGCAGGATGCCCGCCGACTGGGCGGCATCGACGATGGACAGCGCGCCGTGGCGGTGGGCCATGTTCGCGATCTCCGCAATGGGCGAGATCATGCCGGTGTTCGAATGAACATGCATGGCGACGACGGCGGCGATGCTGTCGTCGAAGTGACGTTCCCAGTTTTCCGGGTCTCCGGGCGATTGCGCTGCGGGGATGAAGCGGGTCTCGAAGCCGAGCCGCTCCAGTCCTTGCGCGACATAGCCGACCGTCGGGAAGGCCTGTTCGGACATCAGTACCCGGTTGCGGCCCGGTGTCGGACGCAGCCCCGAAAGCAGCGAGAACAGCGCCGAGGATACGCTCTGCTGGGGTGCGACTTCGGCGACATCCGCGCCGATCAGCGCGGCGACAGCGGTGCGGAATCGCTCGATTTCGTCCAGCCACGGCCCCCAGGCGGCGCCGCCGGTGGACTGCCACGGTGCGAGATAGCTCGCCTCCAGCACCTCCCGCGCCTTGCGGGGCAGGCAGCCGACGGAATGGGTGAGGAGATAGGGGCCGCCCTCGGGGACGTGGAACAGGTCATGCATGAATTCAGTGTTCCGCCTTTTCCGCAATGCTGTCGCGAACGCGGCCGTAGTCATGGCCCCATTCGTCGGTCATTTCCACGCGCACGTCCCAAAGTTCCGGGAAAAAGCGATGTTTCGCACCGGCTTGCAGGAGATCGACCGAACGCCCCTTGAGCGAGGCCGAACCCATGCCGATCGAGCGGTGGATCAGGAACAGGTGATGCCAGCGAAACTTGCCGAAAAGTTCGTCCAGCTCGATCAGCGCCTCGGCCACGGCATAGGCTTCGTCGTGGGCATAGCCGTGATCGTAGATGTCGCGCACGGTGCGCCCGGCGCCGGTGACATAGGCCTGATCGAAGGTCTCCCAGAGATCGGGAATGATCCGGAGCAGCACGCGGAAGCCCGGCGATTCCTGTCCGCTGCCGTTGCCGAGTTGCAGGCGGATCTGCTGGTATTCCTTGGGCGACATCGTTTCCAGCAGGTCGAGCTGGTCGGTCATCATGCGCATGATGCGATGGCAGCGGCCGAGCAAGGTCACGGCCCGGAACGCCTGCTTCTCGCGCATATATTCGTCCACCGCGACGACCGTGTAGGCCATCAGCTTCATCCAGAGTTCCTCTACCTGGTGGACGATCTGGAACTGGAGTTCGTCGGCATTGGCGAGGTCGTCGAAGGGCTTCTGGCAGGTCAGCAGCTTTTCGGTGTTGAGGTAGAGTTCGTAGTCGAGCGCGGCGGGCGCTTCGAGCAGTTCGTAGACCTTGCGGCGTTCCATGTTGTCTCCCCGGGGATTGTGTGGGAGGACAATAGCACTGCTCCTGCGGGACATTGGTCCCAATCGGTGGGCAGAATGCCTCGTGTGAAGAACATAAGGCGTGATATTGGAATTGTAGGGGAACGTTCGTTTCGATGCCGAAGGATCTGCCACTCGACGCGGCCGACAGGCGCATTCTCGCGGCGCTGGAGCACGATGCGCGGCTTAGTTTCGCAGGACTGGGCGATGCGGCGGGGCTGTCGAAAACGCCGAGCTGGAAGCGGGTGCAGGCCATGGAGAAGGCCGGGGTCATCACCGGCTACCGCGCCGTGATCGATCCGGCCGCGATCGGTCTCGGCACCAGCGCCTTCGTCCATGTCTCGATCGAATTCGACCGGCACGAGGCTTTCGAGCGCGCGGTCGTCGAGGAAGCGGCGGTGCTGACCTGCCATGCCGTCGTCGGCGATTTCGACTACATGCTTCATGTCATGACCGGCGGCGTGCCCGATCTCGACGATTTCCTGCGCAACCGCCTGCGCCGCCTTCCGGGCGTGCGCCATTTCAACACGACGCTGGCGATGCGCGACGTGAAGCCGCGCGCCTATCTCACCGATGCGGCGAGACAGGCACGCGATTGAGCTTCAGGCGTCCTCGACCTGATCGAGATAGGAAGCGTAGCCTTCGTCCTCCATCTCCTCGCGCGGCACGAAGCGCAGCGAGGCGGAATTGATGCAGTAGCGCAGGCCGCCGCGATCGAGCGGGCCGTCCTCGAAGACATGGCCTAGGTGGCTGTCGCCGTGGGCCGAGCGGACTTCGGTGCGGATCATGCCGTGGCTGCGATCGACGATGTCGTTCACGTTGGCCGGCTCGATCGGCTTGGTGAAGCTGGGCCAGCCGCAGCCGGATTCGTACTTGTCCGAGGAGGCGAAGAGCGGCTCCCCCGAGACGATGTCGACGTAGATGCCGGGCTTCTTGTTGTAGAGGTACTCGCCGGAGCCGGGGCGTTCTGTGCCGCTGTTCTGGGTGACGTGGAACTGCTCGGGCGTCAGGCGGGCAATGGCCTCTTCGGTCTTTTCGTAAGTCGGCATGCGGTGTTCTCCTTGGGCGCGAACATGGGGATCGGACGGGCCTGAGGGAAGGGCCGATCGGGCATTTCGGCAGCCTTGGGCGTGGAGAAAGAAAAACGGGCAGCGCAGGCGGGGTCGGGGGAGGGGGAATGACCTGCGCTGCCCGGCAAGGTGGAACCGGCTTTGGTCCGGTTCGAAGCTAGCAGGTCTCAGAAGAACCGCGGAAAGGGTCCCCGTTGCGGAGTCTGGTCGGGAAGATCGATCTCCACGTCGTCGACATAGCACCAGCCCCAACCCTCGGGCGGATCGTAGCCTTCGATGATCGGGTGGTGCGTCTGGTGGAAATGGGCGCGGGCGTGGCGGTGCGGGCTGTCATCGCAGCAGCCGACATGGCCGCAGCTTCGGCACAGGCGCAGATGGACCCAAGGGCTGCCGATCTTCAGGCATTCCTCGCAGCCGCGCGCGCTGGGGGTGACTTCGTTGATCGTCGAACTGTGGCGGCAGGAATTCATGGCGCGTCCTTTCGGGCGAAGAGGGCGTGGATCTGCGAAACGACCGCGGCGCCTTCGCCGACGGCGGCGGCGACCCGCTTGGTGGAGCCGGCGCGGACGTCGCCGATGGCGAAGACGCCGGGCATGGCGGTTTCCATGGGCAGTTTGGTATCGCTGCCGGTGACGACGAAGCCCTTGGCGTCCTTCTCGACCGGGGCGGGGAGCCAGTCGGAATTGGGATCGGCGCCAATGAACAGGAACATGTGGCGCAGAGGACGCTGCATGAGCGTACCGTCTCGGCTGCGGATGCCGACGGTGGAAAGCGTGCCGTCCTCATGCCCCTCCAGCGCGACGACTTCCGCGCCGACGTGGATCTCGACATTGGGCAGTTCGCCGATACGTTCGATCAGATAGCGCGACATCGTCTCTTCGAGGCCGCGCCGCACGATCAGGTGGAGCTTCTTCACTTGCGGAGCGAGGTAGACCACCGCCTGCCCGGCCGAATTGCCCCCACCCACGAGCGCCACTTCCTCGCCCGCGCAGAGCCGCGCCTCGATGGGCGAGACCCAGTAGGAAATGCCCGCGCCCTCGAAGCGTTCGAGGCCTTCGATCGCGAGGCGGCGATAGCGCGCGCCGGAGGCGATCACCACGCTCCGCGCTTTCACATGACCTTCGCGGGCGAGGTCGATGCGCAAGTGATCGTCCTCGGGTTCGAGGGCGGTGACGGTGACCGGAATGGCGATCCGCGCGCCGAACTTGAGTGCCTGGTTGAAGGCGCGCCCGGCGAGCGCCTGCCCGGAAATGCCGGTGGGAAAGCCGAGATAGTTCTCGATCCGCGCCGAGGCGCCTGCCTGTCCGCCCATGCTGCGCGCATCGAGCACGACGACCGACAACCCTTCCGAGGCCGCATAGACAGCCGCCGCCAGTCCGGCCGGACCGGCGCCGACGATCGCCACGTCATGAAGCATGTCCGGGTCGAGATGGGAGGTTAGGCCGAGGCAGGCGGCCAGTTCCTCTTCGCGCGGCCGCCGCAGGATCGAGCCGCTGGGGCAGACTACCAGCGGATACTGTGCTGGCTCGACGCCGAGCCGCTCGACGAGGGCCTTGCCTTCCTCGTCGCTGCTCACGTCGAGCACCAGCGAGGGATAACCGCTGCGGCGCAGGAATTCCTGAAGTCGCACGACGTCGGCGCTTTGCGGCACGCCGATGATGACCGGTCCGGCGCCGCTTTCCTCGATCAGGCCGACGCGGCGCAGGATCAGCGCGCGCATGACTTTCTCGCCCAGTTCGGCGGCGCCGATCATCAGGGCGCGCAGATGGGCGGCGTCGATGGGAAGCGCGATGCAACCTTCCGGTCCGGCGGTTCCGCCCGCGATCGAGGGACGGCCCGCAAGCTGGTTGATCTCGCCGCTGAACTGCCCGGGGCCGTGGGTTGTGATCCGGGCCTCCCGGCTGAGGCCGTCGCGCCGCTCGACTTCGATCGATCCTTCCAGCACCAGCCAGGTCGGTGCCTCGCGGTCGCCGATGGCATAGACGGTCTCGTCGGGAGAGAAATTCCGCAGCGGCCCGCTGGCGAAGCGCCGGGCGAGCGCGAGTTCCGGCGCTGAAAGCACCGGGAACATCTGGTCTTGGCGCGTCTCGATCGTAGTCATGGTGCCTCGTCTGGTGTGCGCGGTGCGCCAGGTGCCTGCTCGTCGGGGCCATCGCGGCCTTGTCCGCCCCTTTCATGTGATCGCTCCGGCGCGCCGCCGCCATCATACGCTGGTTGGGGGTTGGGGGCAGGCATGGTCGCCGCCCCCAACCCCCAACCCGAGCCTGTAATAACCAAACCAGCGTATGATGGAAAAGCGGGAAGCGTGGGGCGAAAAGGCGGCATTGCAAATGCTCCGCCCGCCGTTCGTCCCGGTCCGCCGAAAGCGACGGTTCCGGACCGGGCCGATCCAGAAGGAATGCACGATGTCGATGGTCCAACGCTCGTCGAACCGGGAAGGTCCCGGTAATCGCGCCGTCCAGTCTTTCGGCTCGCCAGGATCCGGCGAGGAGATAGAGGGCGAAAGCGATCACCGCATCGCCAACAACCTGCAATTGCTCATGGCCATGGTCGCGGCGGAGAAACGTGAGCTGGCGGACCCGGCCGCCGGTCTGGTGTTCGATCGTATGCTGGGCCGGATCGGTGCTATCGCGGGCGTGCACCGCCAGCTTACCCGCCCGCAGCAGACCGGATTCGTCGACGCGGGCGGCTACCTCCGGACTCTGGTGAACCAGATCGAGACGGGATGTTGCGACGTGGCGGGGGGAAGGCGGCTGACGGTCAGCGCCGACCCCGTTTCCGTGCCCGCGCGCCTGGCGGGGGCGATGGGGCTGATCGTCTCCGAATGCGTGCTCAATGCCTGCAAGTATGCCTATCCCGCGCAGAGGCCCGGTGAAGTGCGGATCGAACTGCGATTGGCCGGTCCTCACGCCCTGCGGTTGAGCGTGGAGGACGACGGCACCGGGAGATCGCAGGATGAAGGCGGCTCCGGCGGCTTCGGTACGCATTTGATGGAAGCGCTGGCGGCAAGGATCGAGGCGACCCTCGTTCGTGAAAACCTGCGTCCCGGAACGCGCATCGTGCTGGCCGTGCCGCTTGCCTGAGAGACAGGCCCTGCGGTTGACCTAAACGAAGGTTGTGGTTGCGTGCCGCTCAACTCGGCGGCAGTTTGTCGCGTCGGGGCCAGTATCGGTTCCCGGCAGGAGGAGGCAAGGCGCGGCGATGCCGAGGCAGGGGTGTTGGTGAACAGATTCTATGCCCTGGCGGGTGCGATACTGGCGCTGGGGATTTTCGCACTGGATGTCCTGAGCCCGCTTCAGGGCGCGGTGGCGGTGCTCTACGCGACCGTCGTCGTGCTGGCGGGGCGGACCCATTCGCGTGCCGTGGTCCTTGCCGCTGCCGCTTATTGTGCGTTGCTCGTCCTTGCCGGTTACGGCCTGTCGCACTGGGATGCGCCGATGGGCGCGCCGGCGATGCGCCTTGGCGTCAGCCTGGTCGCGCTGCTCGTCACGACGGTGCTGATCCTGCGCCAGCTTGCCGAAAGTGCCGAGCGGGAGCGTTCCGATGCACGGTACCGGACGATCTTCGCGGCCGCGGGCTTTCCGATATGGGAATCCGACTGGTCGGGCGCCTGGAGCCTGCTGCAGCACATGGGCGAGATCGACGAGCGCGTGGTCGAGATGGCGTTCGGCTCCGCGCGGGTGCGCAATGCCAACCATGCCGCCGCGCGGCTGTTCGGCCTCAGCGAGCGGGGCGAACTGATAGATGGAACGATCGGCGATTTCGCGACCCCGGCGGCTTTCGAATCGCTTGCCCGCATCTATGCCGGACTTCTGCGGGGCGAAGAGGCGGTCGAGGAGGAGACGCGGTTCGTCACGCGTTCGGGCGATGAGGTGGACGTGCTGCTTCAGGTCTCGCTGCCGCCCGATCATGGCGGCTGGAAACGTGTGCTGGTCATGGCCATCGACGTGACCGAGCGGAACCGCTCGCAGACCCGGTTGGCGCAGTCGCAGGCGGATCTGACGCACATGTCCCGCGTGACGACGCTTGGCCAGCTTGCCGCATCCATCGCCCATGAAGTGAACCAGCCGCTTTCTGCGATCATCACCTATGCGCGCTCGGGGCGCCGCTGGCTTGAAAAGGGGCTGGAGCAGGGGCTCGATCGAAATGCTGCGGCGGCCAGTGAAGTCGCCGACTGCCTCGAACACATCACCAGCAACGGCACCCGTGCGGCAGACGTGATCGCACGCATCCGCGAATTGGCGCGCAAGGCCGATCCCAAGCGGGAGGCGATTGCCTTCGCACCGCTCGTGGAGGAAACCCTGGCCCTGCTGCGGCGCGATCTCTTGACCCACGGCGTGGGCCTGCAAGTCGCGATCGATCCGGACTTCCCCGACCTGTTGGGAGACCGCGTGCAACTGCAACAGGTGCTGATGAACCTGCTCATGAACGGGGAGCAGGCCATGGCGGCAGTGGCGCCGGACGAGCGGGAACTGCACTTGCGGGCGACGCGCCGGTCGGAGGGAGACGTGATGATCGAGATCAGCGACCGGGGCAGCGGAATCGTGGGCGATCCGGAGGATCTGTTCCTGCCGTTCTTCACGACCAAGGGCGATGGCATGGGCATGGGGCTGGCGATCTGCCGCTCCATCGTCGAACAGCACGGCGGCACTTTGACCGCCGCGAACGTACCGGGCGGCGGAGCGGCTTTCCGGTTCTGCCTGCCGGTGCCGGTGGAAATGGTGCCGGCATGACGTCCTCGGAAACGAAACCTGCGACGGGCGAGGAGCCGGAAGGCTGCGTCTGCGTGCTGGACGACGATGCCGACGTGCGCGGCAGCATCGGCAGCCTGCTGCGGGCCAGCGGTTTCGAGGTAGCGCTTTTCGCTACGAGCGAGG
Source organism: Novosphingobium sp. (assembly GCF_036820275.1). Classification (GTDB taxonomy): domain Bacteria; phylum Pseudomonadota; class Alphaproteobacteria; order Sphingomonadales; family Sphingomonadaceae; genus Novosphingobium. The sequence goes on along the minus strand of NZ_DAISLT010000014.1, from coordinate 7,634 downwards.
CTTTCCTTGCCGCCGAACTGCCCGAGCAGGCGCGTTGTCTCGTCCTGGATATTCGCCTTGCGGGCGAAAGCGGGCTGGACTTCCAGGAGCGGCTCGCGGCCGAGGGCATCGCGGTTCCGGTGATCCTGATTACCGGCCACGGCGATATTCCGATGACCGTCCGCGCGATGAAGGCCGGTGCCGTCGATTTCCTGCCCAAGCCGTTCGACGAGGAACAGTTGCTGGCTGCCGTGCGCGCCGGGCTGCAAGCGGATCGCGCGCGCCGGTCCGTCCATGCCGACAATGCCGCGTTACGGCTCGGCTTCGAGACGCTGACTCCTCGCGAACGTGAAGTCATGGCCCTGGTCGTGACCGGGCTGATGAACAAGCAGGTCGCTGCGCGGCTCGACTTGTCCGAAATCACCGTGAAGATCCATCGCGGGAATGTGATGCGCAAGATGGCGGCGCAGTCGCTGGCCGACCTCGTGCGCATGGCCGAGCAACTCGGCGTGCGGGACGAGAGCATCACCCGCTACAGGAGCTGACGTCGCCTGGACCGGGATGTTGAACCGGGCGACGCCGGTGACGATCAGCGAAGGACCCGTGGCGACGAATACCGGCCCGCGCCGTTCAGCCTTGCGCATCCGTCATTGCGTCTTTTCGCGAAGCGGTCAGGCGGAGCATTGCATATCCCGCCAGGGCCGAAACGATCGAGCCGCAGAGGACGCCGATCTTGACTTCGTCGATCAGCGCCGGATCGCTGAAGGCAAGGCCGCCCACGAACAGGCTCATCGTGAAACCGATGCCGCAGAGTAGGCACATCCCGTAAGTCTGGAGCCAGGTGGCGCCGCTCGGACGCCGGGCGATGCCGAAGCGCGCGCAGAGCCACAGCGCCAGGAACACGCCGACCTGCTTGCCGAGGAACAGGCCCCCGGCCACGCCCATCGGCAGCGGCGCGAGCAGTTGTTCCGTGCCAAGCCCTGCCAGCGAGACTCCCGCATTGGCAAAGCCGAACAGGGGCACCACGCCATAGGCGACCCAGCCGTGAAGGCCGTGCTCAAGCCGGTGGAGCGGCGATTCCGCGCTGTCCGGCGCGCCCGGGGTGGCGCGGATCGGGATCAGGCTGGCCGCCAGCACACCGGCGATGGTGGCATGGACTCCCGAAAGCAGAACCGCCAGCCAGAGCAAGGCCGCCAGCACGAGATAGGGCCAGAGCCGTTTCACGCCGATACGGTTGAGCACGAACATGACGCCCATGACGATCCCGGCGGCGAGCAGGGCGGCGCCCTTGATCTGGCTGGTATAGGCCAGCGCGATCACCGCGACCGCGCCCATGTCGTCGACGATCGCCACGGTGGTCAGAAACAGCTTGAGCGAGGCGGGCACCCGTTTGCCGAGAATGGCCATGACGCCGATCGCGAAGGCAATGTCGGTAGCGGCGGGAATGGCCCAGCCGCGCGCGAGGCCGGGTGTCGAGCCGGCAATGGCGAGATAGATCAGTGCGGGGCAGATCATGCCCGCCGCGGCGGCTATCGCGGGAAGGGCGCGGTCGGACCAGTTCGACAGGTGCCCGTCGACGAACTCCCGCTTGATCTCCAGGCCCACGAGCAGGAAGAACAGCGCCATCAGGCCGTCGTTGATCCAATGCGTCAGCGACAGGGAGAACCACGGTGGGCCGACTCTGAAGTGCAGGGCGTGAAAATAGCTTTCGGCCAGCGGGCTGTTGGCCACGATCAGCGCCAGCGCCGCCGCGCCCATCAGCAGAATACCGCCGGAGGCTTCGCTGCGCAGGAAGGCGCGAAGGGCGGAACGGGGGCGCTTGGAAAGGATCATCGATCGGTAGCGGTCGCTCGGTAAGGCACTGGGCAAAGGCGGGAAGCTGTGAGGATACTGCGATGCTCAGCCTAGACGCAATGGCAGTACGTTGCCACAGGGACCGGCCTCGCCCTTAACACCTGAGTATGATGGTATTGGCCTGACCGTCTTGCCAATTGGAATGAGGGTTGAATGGAACCACGGCCCTGTCCGAAGGTTTCGCCCGAGATAACTGGAGTATGCATTGGTCGCCCCCCTAGATAACAGCCCGCTGACGCGGCCGCTCGTGGCCGTGGTGGACGATGATGCCGGGGTGCGCGGCAGTCTCGACAGCCTGCTTCGTTCGGAGGGGCTGACGAGCATCGGCTTCGCCCGCGCAGAGGACCTGCTGGCCAGCGACCTGCTGCGGCATGTCACGACGATCGTCACCGACCTGCACATGCCGGGCATGACCGGGCTGGCGATGCAGGCGGAGTTGCGGCGTCGCAACTGCCCGCAGCCGGTTATCGTGATGACCGGCTATCCGACCGATGCGGCGAGGGAGCAGGCGATGTCGGCCGGTGCCAGCGCCTTTCTTGCCAAGCCGATCGATCCGGATGTCCTGCTTGCCGCGATCGTGGCCGGGCTGAACTGAAGCGGATGGAAAGCGCCCGTCAGGGCGTCGTTGCAGCAGGCGCCTCGGTCGGCACCGGAGCGGCGCTGACCGGTTCTACGCCATTCGGTTCTGCGCCGGTAGGGGCTGCGTCCGTAGGGGCCACCGGCGCCGGTTCGGTACCTTGCGGCGACAGGGTCCCGTCAGTCTTGCCGGGCGTCTTCAGGCCGGGGCCGTAGACCGGCACCACGTCCGGCACGGTGCGCCCGTGAAGCGCTTCGATTTCCGCCTCGCGCTGCTTGAGGTAGAGATCGCGGTAGGCGGCATAAGGCCGGTCTTCCTTCCGGATCTTGTTGATCTGTTCGTCGAAGGCGGCACGTTCGCCAAGCTGGTTCATGATCGTCATCGGCAGGACGACTGCAGGCTTGGTGAAAGGCTTGCCGACGGCGGCAGGCAGCAGGAGCTTGTCCACCGTATCGCCGACGATATCGCGAAGTGTCGTCGGGCCGACGATCGGCAGGTAGAAATACGGTCCCGGCCCGACGCCGTAATAGCCCAGCACATTGGCAAGGCCGTTGGGGCGATACGGCAGGTTGAACGGCTTCTTCTTCGCGACATCGACGAAACCGGCGACGCCGAGCGTGGTGTTGATGACGAAGCGGCCCGCCGTTTCGGCGGCCTTGCCCGGCTTGAACTGGAGCAGGTAGGCGGCGAAGACCACCGGCTCGCCCAGGTTGCTGAAGAAGTTGCGCAGGCCCTTGCGGACGGGGCGGGGCAGGCCCTTGTTGTAGGCCTTGGCCACGGGTTCGAGCACGGCCTTGTCGACCGCTTGCACGGCCTTGAAGGATTCGACGTTGAGGTGTTGCAGCGGGTCACCGGGCGGTGCCGGTTCCGGGCGCGTGACGACGATGACCGACTCGGGGCCCGTTTCTGGGCTCGCAGCGGGATCGCCGGGCGCGGTTGCCGGGGCCTCCGGAGCGGGAGCAGGCTCGCCAGGCAGCGGAGCCGGTGAATTCTGGGACTCCGGCGCTCCGGCCATCTCGCCAGTTGCAGCAAGCGGTGCATCGGCGGCGGTTCCCGCGGCGTCCTGCAACGCCATGGGAGCGGGCATGTAGGCGGGCGCGTCGGGAACCGGCTGGCCCGTCATCAGGATCACGACGGCAGCGGCCGGCAAACTCATTTCTTGGTCCTTAGCATGTTGCCGCCACGGCTGCGAAGATCATTTCGCGGAGACGCAATTTCCGGCTTTCCTCCCGGCGGCTAGGCCGGATTTCCCTATCCGTCAATTGCACCGACGGATCGACTGCTTGCGAAAGACGACCCGCCCGGTGGGCCGGATAGCCAAATGGGGGCAGGGCGTTGCCAGAGCGCGCCAAACCGCCTATGGGCATTTCCAGCATCAAGAGTTGGGGCGACGCCCAACGCCAACCTGCCGATCCGGGCAAGGTGGCACTCCGCAAGGAGGATGTGGCCGACCCGGCAATCGAACGGATCAAGCCACCAGCGTCGTCCCGGAATTGAGGACCGACGCGAAGTGCCGATCAAGATACCCGACGACTTGCCCGCCCGTTCCATCCTGGAGAACGAAGGCGTGGCCGTCATGCGCGAAAGCGATGCGGTGCGGCAGGACATCCGCCCGCTGCGGATCGGACTGCTCAACCTCATGCCCGACAAGGTCAGCACCGAAACGCAGCTCGCCCGCCTGCTGGGCGCGACGCCGCTCCAGATCGAGCTGACGCTGGTGCGGATCAGCGATCATGTCGCCCGCAACACCTCGGCAGAACATCTCGAAGCCTTCTACCGCCCCTGGCGCGATGTCGAGCACGAGCGGTTCGACGGCTTCATCATCACCGGCGCCCCGGTCGAGCGGCTGGCCTTCGACGAGGTGCGCTACTGGCCCGAACTGCGCCGCATCTTCGACTGGACACGCAGCCACGTCCATAGCTGCCTGACGATCTGCTGGGCGGCGCAGGCTTTCCTCCACCACTTCCACGGCGTGCCCAAGCACGAACTTCCCGCCAAGGCCTTCGGGGTCTATCCCCACCGCAACCTCGCCCCGAACTCGCCGTTCCTGCGCGGGATATCGGACAGCTTCGCGGTGCCGGTCTCGCGCTGGACCCAGGTTCGCAAGGCGGATCTGCCGGAGGGCGGCAGTCTGCAGGTGCTGGCCGAAAGCGACGAAGCGGGTCTCTGCCTGCTCCATGACCGGGCGGACCGGGCGGTGCTGATGTTCAATCACCTCGAATACGATGTGGATACGCTTGGCAACGAGTATTGCCGCGACGGCGGTCCGGTGCCGGTAAACTATTATCCCGACGACGATCCCGCGCAGCCGCCGGTCAATGCCTGGCGAAGCCACGGACACTTGTTCTTCGGCAACTGGATCAACGAGATCTACCAGACCACGCCGTTCGATGGGGCGTTGATCGGTGGCGGAATTCCGAAGGAACGGATGGCTGAACTCGATCCGGCCTGACGCCAAGTTCGAGCGCGATCGATTTTTTTCGGAATAATATGAACGTTTTGTAAGTTTCTGTTGATGGGATTGGTGGGGTGCGAGGTGCACTCCCGCCGATGGGCTGTCGGCCGTCCTATAATGGCACTGCCCCCCTTTGTCCCAAAACAGGACTTCCATGCAGTTCCCCTCCTCCGCTGGGCTCGTCCTGGCGCTGTTTCTGTCCGTCGCTGCCCCGGTCGCTGTCCCGATCACTGCCCATGCCGCCACCGACACGCCCGACTTCACCGTCTCGGGCGCGGCGACGATCATCAGCGACTATCGCTTCCGCGGCATTTCGCTGACCGGCAAGGACCCGGCCGTCCAGGCGACGATCAACGTGAGCCACTCCAGCGGGGTCTATGTCGGCACTTGGGCGTCCTCGCTCGACATGGGCGACCGCTACGGCCCGACAGAAGTGGATTTCTACGCCGGCTGGGCAGGCGCCGTGGCGCCCCGGACGACGCTCGACACGATGCTGGCCTATTACAGCTATCCCGGCGGGGAGGGCTCGGGGAAGATCGAGTACCTCGAAGCCACCACCAAGCTCACGCATGATTTCGGCCCGCTGAGCGCCACGGTGGGTTCCGGCTACAGCTGGAGCCAGGCCGCGCTCGGCGGCGATCACCTCTACCTCTTCGGCGATACCGCCGCGCCGATCCCCGGCACGCCGCTGACCCTGCGCGCCCATGGCGGCCGCAGCAAGGGGGCGATCAGCCCGAAGCCCGGCGGTTACTACGACTGGTCGCTGGGCGCCGATGCCGCGCTGGGACCGGTCACGCTGGGCCTGGCCTACATCGACACCAATCTGCGCCGCAATCCGGCCGCCACTGCCGCCGCGCTCTTCTCCGTCACCGCGGCCTTTTGATCTACCTTCCAGGAGCTGGAAAATGAGAGACTTGTTCAGTCGCATGCATATTGCAGGCAAGCTGATGACGGTTGCCGGTCTGGCGATCGCCGTTCTGCTGCTGCTCGGCTTCACCGCCGTCGTCTTCGAGACCGGTTCGGAGGTCGGCAAACTGTCCGACCAGTCGGCGATCGCCCAGGCCGATGCCGAGGGCAATCAGGTCGAAACGGAAGTCGCCAATTTCGCAGGCACGGCCCGGACGCTGGCATCGACGCTGGGCAACATGCACGAGCGCGGCACGCGCGATCGCGGGCTGGCCGTGAGCGTTCTCAAGACCGATCTCCTCAAGTCGAAAGTCGCGCAAGGCACCTGGACGATGATCCTGCCGGATCAGTGGGACGGCGGCGACGCGGGCAAGGCCGGTCAGCCGGGTTCGGGCAGCAACGGCAGCTTCAGCCCCTATTGGGTGAAGACCAACGGCGCGCTCACCATGGCGCCGAACAACGAAAGCGACGCTTACCAGAAGCCCTATTTCCGTAAGGCGGTAGACAGCGGCGAAGGGGCTATCGTCGATCCCTATGCCTACGATGTGAACGGCACGACGATGCTGATGACATCGATCACTTATCCGGTCCGCTCCGGAAACCGCGTGATCGGCGTCGCCGGTGTGGACATGGATCTGGGCGGCGTTTCCGAGCGTCTCTCGAAGCTCAAGCCGTTCGGCACCGGCCGGATCATGCTGCTGTCTACCGCTGCGACATGGGTGGCCAATCCCGACCCGGCGAAGCTGGGCAAGCCCTATGAAGGCGCCGGGCTGGACGAAGTGAAGGCGGCCCTCAGCAGCGGCCAGACGCAAGTCGTTTCCGATCTCGATGTGGACGGCGTACCCACGCGCCGCGTGATCCAGCCGGTCGTGCTCGAAGGTCTGAACACGACCTGGGCGCTGGTGCTGGACGTTCCCGAAGCGACGATCTCCGCGCCGGCGCGCAGCATGGCGTGGCAGCTGGTGATCGGCGGTCTGGTCATCGTCGCCGCCGTGCTCGCCAGCCTGTTCTACGCGGCAGGCGGCATCATCGGCCGTCCGATGGCCAAGCTCAGCAGCGCCGTCGACCGGCTCGCCAAGGGTGAGAACTGCGCGATCCCCGAGCTGGGTCGTCAGGACGAGATCGGCACGATGGCCCGCGCCGCCGACGTGTTCCGTCAAGCCGCCGCCGACCGCGCCGAAGCCGATCACCGCGCCGCCGAAGAACAGAAGATCGTCACCACCGCTGTCGGCGACGGTCTCGACGCGCTGCGCCAGGGTGATCTCACCCGCGAGATCGCCGTGGCCTTCCCGGCCGGCTATGCTGCGCTCAAGGACAACTTCAACGCCGCGCTCGGCGAACTGCGTCGCATGATCGGGGCGGTCGCCAACAGCGCGGGCGGCATCCAGACCGGCTCGGCGGAAATCGCCCAGGCTTCCGAGGATCTCGCCCGCCGCACCGAAGCCAATGCCGCCAGCCTGGAGGAAACCTCCGCCGCGCTCGTCCAGATCGACCAGCGGCTCAAGGCTTCGGCCACGGCTTCCTCGCAGACGGTGCGCCGCGCCGACGAAGCGCTCTCGACCGTCTCGGGCGGGCGTGCGGTTGCCGGAGAAGCCGTCGCGGCGATGGACCGCGTCAGCCTCAGCGCCAAGGGCATCGACTCGGTGATCGAAGGGGTCGACAAGATCGCCTTCCAGACCCGCGTCCTTGCGATGAACGCCGCCGTCGAGGCGGGCCGGGCGGGTGATGCCGGGCGCGGTTTCGCGGTCGTCGCCGACCTCGTCTCGGCGCTCGCCATGCGCTCGGAGGAAGAGGCCAAGCGTGCCCGTGAGCAGCTTACCGCGACCCAGGCCGACATCGGCACCGCGGTCGATGCGGTGCAGC
>NZ_DAISLT010000013.1:122050-140202 GCF_036820275.1 Novosphingobium sp. | reverse complement strand
AAGCGGAAAGTCCGGTTTCCGCCAGCACCCGATCGTCGCGCGGGTGCTGGCGGAAACCGGACTTTCCGCTTCGCGCCTCGAACTGGAAATCACCGAAAGCGCGATCATCACCGACAAGACCCGCGCGCTCAACAACTTGCGCCAGCTGAAGGAACTGGGCGTGGCCATCGCCATGGACGACTTCGGCACCGGCTATTCCTCGCTGGACACCCTCCATTCCTTCCCGTTCGACAAGATCAAGATCGACAAGTCGTTCCTGCTCGAATCGGACGAGAACGAGCAGGCCCGCGCCATCATCCGCGCGGTCCTGGCGCTCGGCCAGTCGCTGCGAATCCCGGTCCTGGCGGAAGGCGTGGAAACGCAGAGCCAGTTCGAACTGCTCATCAACGAAGGCTGCGAGGAAGCCCAGGGCTATTTCCTCGGCCGTCCCGACCGCGCGCCGAGCAGCAATCCGGAATCGCCGGAAATGGCCATCGAACATCGGGAAGCCGAGGTCGCCTGACCGCCTTCCGCACAGGCGCTAAAGCCTCCCTTGGCCCGGGCAAAGCCATTATCGCTGGCAATCGGACGCGCGGAGGATCATCTGCGCCACCATGCAAGCGAATCCTGCCTCTCCAGGTCGAGTCTTTCTGGTCGGCGCCGGTCCCGGCGATCCCGATCTCCTGACCCTGCGCGCCGCGCGGCTGCTGATGAACGCCGCGCTGATCGTGCACGACGGACTGGTCGATCCGGCAATCCTGGCCATGGCGAAGCCTTCGGCACGCCTGGTCTCGGTGGCCAAGAGCCGCGCCCGCCACACGATGAAGCAGGAAGAGATCAACGCCCTGCTCGTGCGCGAGGCGCTGGCGGGACATGACGTCGTTCGCCTCAAGGGCGGCGACCCCTTCGTGTTCGGACGCGGCGGCGAAGAGGCGGAAGCCTGCCATGCTGCCGGTGTGCCGGTGGAAGTGGTGCCCGGCATCTCCTCGGCGCTGGGCGCCTCGGCCGCCGCACAAATCCCGCTGACCCACCGCGACCATGCCTCGATCGTCACCTTCGTGGCAGGGCAATGCAAGGGCCTGACCGACCAGGACTGGTCGGGCCTTGCGGGCAAGGGCCGCACCCTGGTGATCTTCATGGGCATCGCCACGGCCGCCCAGATCGCCGAGAAGCTGATGGCGGACGGCCTCGCCCCCGACGTGCCGGTGGCGGTGATCGAGAATGCCACCCGCTCGGCCATGCGCGTGCTGCGCGGACCGCTTGCCGGACTTGCCGACCTGATCGCGGATGCGAAGGTGCAAAGTCCCGCGCTTATCGTTATCGGGCACGTCACCGCAGAACCCGACAACACCATTCGCGCCCTGGCGCTGGAGGCAACAAAGTGAAGATCCTGACGGGCAACGACCTGAAGACCGGAGCGGTCATCTGGTGGACCGGCGTGGGCTGGTCGCTCGACGTCAACGAATCCGCCGACGTGGGCGAACATGGCGCCGCCCTGGTGGCGCGCGAGGAAGGCGCTCAGCACGTCGTCGCCGCCTATGTCGTCGATGGCGAGAAGACCGCTGAGGGCATCCGCCCCGCCCATATCAAGGAGCGCATCCGCGCCCTCGGCCCGACCGTGCGCCTCGACCTGACGCCGAAGGCCTCCGACCCCGCAGCCGCAGACTGGGTGATCTGATGTACAAGTACGACGAATACGACCAGCAGATGGTCGACACGCGGGTCGCTGAATTCCGCGACCAGGTGCGCCGCCGCCTCGCGGGCGACCTGACCGAGGACCAGTTCAAGCCGCTGCGCCTGCAGAACGGCCTCTACCTCCAGCTTCACGCCTACATGCTGCGCGTCGCGGTGCCCTACGGCACGCTGAATTCTGCGCAGATGACGCTGCTGGGCGACATCGCGGACAAGTATGACCGCGGCTACGGCCACTTCACCACCCGCCAGAACATCCAGTACAACTGGATCAAGCTGGAAGACACGCCCGACATCCTGGCCGAACTCGCCAAGGTGGAGATGCATGCCATCCAGACCAGCGGCAACTGCATCCGCAACATCAGCTCCGACCAGTTCGCCGGTGCCGCTGCCGACGAGATCGTCGATCCGCGTCCTTATGCGGAACTGCTGCGCCAGTGGTCCAGCTTCCACCCGGAATTCCTGGTGCTGCCGCGCAAGTTCAAGATCGCCGTCATCGCCTCCGAGACCGACCGCGCGGCGATGCGTCTGCACGACATCGGCATCAAGATGGTGAAGAATGACGCCGGCGAGATCGGCGCCCGGTTCTACGCCGGTGGCGGCATGGGCCGCACCCCGATGATCGCCCCGCTGATCCGCGAGTTCGTGCCGCTGGACCAGCTGATCACCTATTCGGAAGCCTGCCTGCGCGTCTACAACCGCTACGGCCGCCGCGACAACAAGTACAAGGCGCGCATCAAGATCCTCGTCCACGAACTGGGCCGCGACGAATATGTCCGCCAGGTCGAGGAAGAGTTCGCGCACCTGCTCTCCCAGCCGATCGAGCCGCCGCTCGCCGAGCTGGAACGCATCAAGGCCCACTTCACCGGCCCGGCCTACGAAGCCGGTCTGTCGGACGATCTGGACCTGACCGATCCCGACTTCCGCCTCTGGGTCGAGCGCAACACCCATGCGCACAAGCAGGCGGGCTACGTGATCGCCACGGTCAGCCTCAAGCCCGTCGGCGGCATTCCCGGCGACGCCACGGCCGACCAGATCCGCCTGATGGCCAAGCTGGCGAAGGACTACAGCTTCGACGAACTGCGCGTGACCCACGCCCAGAACATCGTCTTCCCGCACCTTCGCAAGGCCGACCTCTACACCGTCTGGCAGGCGCTGGACGAAGCCGGTCTCGCCACCTCCAACCTCGACACCGTGGGCGACATCATCGCCTGCCCGGGGCTCGACTATTGCTCGCTGGCCAATGCGCGTTCGATCCCGGTCGCGCAGAAGATCTCCGAGCGTTTCGGCAGCGCCCAGCGCCAGGCCGAGATCGGCGAGCTGAAGCTGAAGATCTCCGGCTGCATCAACGCCTGCGGCCACCACCACGCCGGCCACATCGGCATCCTCGGCGTCGACAAGAAGGGCCTGGAAAACTACCAGCTCCTGTTCGGCGGCAGCGAGGGCGCGGATACCTCGCTCGCGAAGATCATCGGCCCCGGTTTCACCGAGGACGGCGTGGTCGACGCCATCGAAAAGGCCACCGAAGTCTATCTCGCCAACAAGCAGGGCGAGGAACGCTTCCTCGACACCTATCGCCGTATCGGCATGGACCCGTTCAAGGAGGCCATCTATGGTTGACGTCCAGTTCCGCTTCCGTGACGACGAAACCGTCAACGACCCCGCCGTCACCGTGGATTCGTTCTCCGAACAGTCCAACGCCACCGCCGTCCGCATCGAGCCGGGCGACGACGCGCGCGACCTGCTGCCGTACCTTGATCGCCTCTCGCTGGTGGAAGTGAGCTTCCCGGCCTGGACCGACGGGCGCGGCTATTCCTCGGCCCGCATCCTGCGCGAAGCAGGCTATCAGGGCGAGATGCGCGCGGTAGGCGATCTGGTGATCGACATGCTCCATCACCTGCGGCGCTGCGGCTTCGATGCCTTCGCGCCCGAAAAGGCTCTCAACGAAGAGGACGCCCGCACCGCGTTCGATCGCTGGGAAAACGTCTACCAGGCCACCGTCGTCGACGGTCGCCCGGCGATCTGGGCGAAGCGCCACCCGGCGTAACCGTCCAGCTATAGGGAACTACCGATGCCCCACACCGAAGCTGCACGTATCCGCGACCTGATCGACACCGGCCCCCGTTTCGACGAGGCCGATGCCGTTCGCCTGAACCGCCTCTTCCGCGGCACCGACACGAGCGAGATGCTCGAAACGGTGCTCAAGGAAGGCATGGCGGGCGATATCGCGATCGTGTCCAGCTTCGGTGCGGAATCGGCGGTGCTGCTGCACCTCGTCAGCCGCGTCGATGCGAACGTGCCGGTGCTGTTCCTCGATACCGGCAAGCATTTCCCCGAGACTCTCGCCTACCGCGACCTGCTGGTCGAGCGGCTGGGCCTGACCAATCTCATCAATCTCCTGCCCGATGTCGAAGAACTGGCGAAGAAGGACGAGAACGGCCTGCGCTGGTCCTACGATCCCGACGGCTGCTGCGAAATCCGCAAGGTGAAGCCGCTGGAAAAGGCCCTGCTCGGCTACGATGCCTCGTTCAGCGGCCGCAAGGCGTTCCAGGCCTCGACCCGCGCCACCCTGCCCCGCTTCGAGGTGGACACCGCCGACGCGCAGGGCCGCCTCAAGATCAATCCGCTGATCGACTGGTCGCCGGAGCGCATCGCTGCCTATATCGCCGAGCACGACCTGCCGCCGCATCCGCTGGTGTCGCAGGGCTATCCCTCGATCGGCTGCATGCCCTGCACCAGCAAAGTCGCGGACGGCGAAGACCCGCGTTCGGGCCGCTGGCGCGGTTGGAACAAGACCGAGTGCGGCATCCATGTCGCCACGCATTCGGACTACACGACCAAGAACGCGCCCGAGTTCGATCCGGGGCTTTGATCGAGCTTCGGCTCTACTTCGAGCGCTGCCCCCGTCCTTAAATCCTTCGTCATCCTGAACTTGTTTCAGGATCCATCTCGCCGCTAACGCAGTGTTGCGAGTGCCAAATTGCCATCGCGGCATTGTCCACGCGACCGCCGGGCGAGGCCGAAAAATGGATCCTGAAACAAGTTCAGGATGACGGCAGCATTCGAACGGCTTCATAGTCGCTTCGTCATTGCGAGCGTAGCGAAAGCAATCCAGAGCGGCTCTGCGAGGACTCTGGATTGCTTTCGCTACGCTCGCAATGACGAAAGAAGGGCCGCCCCATTTTACGCAACACATTGCAACAATCGGGACCGCAGGTGCAAATATTGCACCTTTCGGCGGGTTGGCATGGCGAAGCGGTCCACTAGATCGCAAGTGCCCCCAATATTGCAGTGCAACATGACCAGACAGCAGAACGCCGAACTCCATACCCATCCCGCCCTGGTGATCCTGGCGCTGGCGATGGGTGCCTTCGCCATCGGTACCACCGAATTCGCCGCGATGAGCCTCGTGCCCTATTTCGCCCGCGACCTCGGCCTGACCGAGCCTGAAGCGGGCCATGCCATCAGCACTTATGCGCTGGGCGTGGTTGTCGGCGCGCCCATCATCGCGGTGCTGGCGGCCAAACTGCCCCGCCGCGCGCTGCTGATCGGGCTCATGGCTCTGTTCGCGGTAGGCAATGCCCTGTCGGCCATGGCGCCCACCTACCCGCTGCTGCTGCTGTTCCGCTTCATCAGCGGCCTGCCGCACGGCGCCTACTTCGGCATCGCCGCACTGGTCGCCGCCTCGATGGTGCCTGCCAACAAGCGCGCGCAGTCGGTGGCGCTGGTCATGTCGGGCCTGACGGTCGCGACGATCATCGGCGTGCCACTGGCCAACTGGCTCGGGCAGGCCTTTGGCTGGCGCACCGGCTTTGCCATCGTCTCCGTACTCGCCGTCATCACCATGGCGCTCGTCGCGCTCTATGCCCCGCACCAGAAGGCTGCCGAGGGCGCCAGCCCGATGCGCGAACTCGGCGCACTGCGCCGCCCGCAAGTGCTGCTGACCCTGCTGACCGGCGCCATCGGCTTCGGCGGTCTCTTCGCCGTCTACACCTACATCGCCTCGACCATGATCGAGGTAACCAAGGTCTCCGAGCACCTCGTGCCGGTGGTCCTCGCGGTCTTCGGCGTCGGTATGACGGTGGGCAACCTGTTCTGGGCCTGGGCCGCCGACCGTTCGCTGAACAAGGCCGCGATCGGCGCGCTGCTGTTCAGCGCCTTCGCGCTCGCCCTGTTCCCGATGGCGGCCAGCAATGTCTGGACGCTCAGCGTCGTCGTGGTGATGATCGGCTTCGCGGGCGGCCTCGGCACGATCCTCCAGACCCGCCTGATGGACGTGGCCGGAGACGCCCAGGCGCTCGCCGCCGCCGCGCACCACAGCGCCTTCAACATGGCCAATGCGCTTGGCCCTTGGCTCGGCGGCCTCGCGATTTCGGCCGGTTACGGCCTGACTTCGACGGGCTGGATCGGCACCGCGCTCTCGCTCGGCGGTCTGGCGATCTTCCTGGTGACACTCGCGCTGCACAAGCGCGAGGACGAAGTAAGCGGCCAACCGCTTCCGGCCTGCTGACACGTCCTCCAGCCCATGAAAAAAGGCCCGCGAGTTCCTCACTCGCGGGCCTTTTTCGTTGTTTTTCGTCATTGCGAGCAAAGCGAAGCAATCCAGAGCAAAGGACGCTCCGCTCTGGATTGCCGCAGCCCTGCGGGCCTCGCAATGACGAAGAATTAGCCGATCATCATCAGGCTGGCATTGCCGCCCGCCGCCGTCGTGTTGATCGAGGTCGAGACCTCTTCCAGCAGCCAGACCAGGTTCGGACCGGCCGAGGTATGGACCGGAACGATCGGCCCCGGCAGCTCCGCCACCGCCTTGCAGGCCGCGCGGACTGCCTCGGCATCGCCTTCGACCAGACAGGCCGCAAAGTGCTCGCCGGCGTTCGGAGCGAAGCGTGCCGCTACCGCTTCCGGCAGACCGGCGGGCAGCGCCATACCCTCGACCGTCGCGGTATTGCCGCTGGCCAGCACCGCCGCCATCTGTCCATAAAGCCCCTCAGAGGTCGTCGGACGCAGCAGCACGCGGCCACGCGGATGGAGGGCGTAGAGGTTGGTCTCGCCCACCGGCCCCGGCAGGGACAGTTCGAGGCCCAGCCCCGAACTCGCCGCCATCGCCCGCGCCGCAGCGGCAGAAGCCGCATCGCCCCGGCCGCTCAGCCAGGTCGCGAAAGCCTCGACCAGCGGCGCGACTTTCGCAGGCGCATCCAGCACTTGCGGCGCCTGCCGCGCCAGTCGGCCGAGATAGAGCGGACCGCCCGCCTTCGGCCCGGTGCCCGAAAGCCCGCGCCCGCCGAACGGCTGAACACCGACGATCGCACCGATGGTGTTGCGGTTGACGTAGAGGTTGCCCGCGCGGATCGCCGAAGTGACCTGCTCCACCGTCGCATCCAGACGCGTATGAAGGCCGAACGTCAGGCCGTAGCCGGTATCGTTGATCGCCTCGATCAGCGCAGGCAGGTCATCGCGCTTGAAGCGCACGACGTGGAGCACCGGGCCGAACACCTCGCGTTCGAGCTGGGCGATGGTCGAAATCTCGACGATCGTCGGCGCCACGAACGTACCCGCCTCGCAGGCCGCCGGGATCGCCACTTGCTCGACCTTGCAGCCGCGCGACTTCATGCGCGCGACATGGCCGTCGATCATCCCCTTGGCCTCGGCGGTAATGACCGGGCCGATGTCCACCGCGAGTTCCTGGGTATTGCCCACGCGCAGTTCCGCGAGGGCGCCCTTGAGCATCGTCAGGGTGCGATCGGCAACGTCTTCCTGAAGGCAGAGCACGCGCAGCGCCGAGCAGCGCTGTCCAGCCGAGTCGAAGGCCGAGGCGATCACGTCCGCCACCACCTGCTCGGCCAGCGCCGAGGAATCGACGATCATCGCATTCTGGCCGCCGGTCTCGGCGATAAACGGGATCGCATGGCCAAGAGCCGAGACACGGCCCGCAAGCTGCTTCTGGATCAGCCGCGCCACTTCGGTCGAGCCGGTGAACATCACCGCCGCCACTTGCGGCGCGGCGACCAGCGCGGCACCGAGCATGCCCTCACCCGGCAGCAGCTGGAGCGCGTCCTTGGGAACGCCCGCCTCATGCAGCAGGCGCACCGCCTCGGCGGCGATCAGCGGGGTCTCCTCGGCGGGCTTCGCCAGCACCGGATTGCCCGCGACGAGCGCAGCGGCGACCTGTCCGGCGAAGATCGCCAGCGGGAAGTTCCAGGGGCTGATGCAGACCACCGGCCCGAGCGGTGCCTGATCGGCACCGAAAGTCTCGCGCGCCTGCCTGGCGTAGTAGCGCAGGAAGTCGATCGCCTCGCGCACTTCGGCGATGGCATTGGCGGCGGACTTGCCCGCTTCGCGGATGACGAGGCCCATGAGCAGGCCGATCCGCGCCTGCATGGCGTCGGCAGCGGCATCGAGCATGGCCGCGCGCTCGGTCACCGGCACCTGGCCCCAGCGGCTGATGGCGGCGCGGGCGACGGCGACGGCAGCCGCTTCCGGAGCGACTTCGATCACCCGGCCCACGATATCCTCGTGATCCGCCGGATTCAGCACGGCGCGGGCATCGCCCTGCGCATTGGCGGGCATGGCGAACCATTCGCGCGCGGCGGAGCGGCGCAAGTCTTCCGAGAGCGCGGCGAGCGCGGTCTCGTCGGCCATGTCGATGCCATCGGAATTGCGGCGACCGGGGTAGAGGTCGGCGGCGAGCGGGATCAGGTCGTGGCGGGCGCCGGGATTGGGCATGGCGCGAACGACGTCGACCGGATCGGCCACCATGTCCTCCACCGGCACGGCCGGATCGGCAATGCGGTTCACGAACGAGGAGTTCGCACCGTTTTCCAGCAGGCGGCGCACGAGATAGGCCAGCAGCGTCTCATGGGTGCCGACCGGCGCGTAGATACGGCAGGGACGGTCGAGATTGTCCTTGCCCACGACCTGCGAATAGAGCGGTTCGCCCATGCCGTGGAGGCACTGGAACTCGTAGCGACCAACCACGAAGTCCGGCCCGGCAAGGTGGTAGATCGTCGCCAGGCTCTGCGCGTTGTGGGTGGCGAACTGCGGGAACACCGCGTCGGGCGCAGCCAGCAGCTTCTTCGCGCAGGCGACGTAGGACACATCGGTGTGGACCTTGCGGGTATAGACCGGGAAGTCGGCCAGGCCGTCCACCTGGGCGCGCTTGATCTCGGCGTCCCAATAGGCGCCCTTGACCAGGCGCACCATCATGCGGCGACCGGCGCGGCGGGCCAGGTCGATGATCCAGTCCAGCACGAAGGGGCAGCGCTTGCCATAGGCCTGCACCACGAAGCCGAGACCGTCCCAGCCCTTGAGGTCCGGATCGAGTGCCAGCGCTTCCAGCAGATCGAGCGAGAGTTCGAGGCGGTCGGCTTCCTCGGCATCGATGTTGAGACCGATGTCGTAGCCCTTGGCGAGTACGGCCAGCGCCTTCACGCGCGGCAGCAGTTCGCCCATGACCCGGCCCGCCTGCGCGCGGCTGTAGCGCGGGTGGAGGGCCGAGAGCTTGATCGAAATGCCCGGGCCTTCGTAGATGCCGCGGCCCGCGCTCGCCTTGCCGATGGCGTGGATGGCGTTCACGTAGTCGTCGTTGTAGCGATCGGCATCGGCGGCGGTCGTCGCCGCTTCGCCCAACATGTCGTAGCTATAGCGGAAGCCCTTTTCTTCCAGCTCCTTGGCGCGCTTCACCGCTTCGCCGATGGTCTCGCCGGTGACGAACTGCTCGCCCATCAGACGCATCGCGAGATCGACGCCGCGGCGGATCACCGGCTCACCGGCGCGGGCGACGAGGCGGGTCAGCGCCGCCCCGAGGCCCTTGTCGTCCACGGAACCGACCAGCTTGCCCGTGACCACCAGGCCCCAGGTCGCCGCATTGACGAACATCGACTTGCCGCCGCCGAGGTGCGCGCTCCAGTCGCCGTCGGAGATCTTGTCACGGATCAGGGCATCGCGCGTCGCATTGTCGGGAATGCGCAGCAGTGCCTCGGCCAGACACATGAGCGCCACGCCTTCCTGGCTGGAGAGCGAGTATTCCTGAACCAGCCCCTCGACGCCGGTACCCTTGTGGTTGGCGCGCAAGGTGGTGACCAGCGCGCCGGCGGTCTCGCGCACGTCGCGGCGTTGCGCCTCGGGCAGGGTCGCGGCTTCGAGCAGCGGCGCCATGCAGGCGGCCTCGTCGCGGCGGAAGGCGTCGGTGATCGCGCGGCGGAGCGGCGTCGGCTCGCTGACGGCGGGGGCGAAAGCGGTGAAGGGCGGCGTGTGGGTCATGAATCGCCAATATCGCAAGCCGTCTTGGCAATCTGTCTTTTCACGGGCACAAGACGATCCATTCGGACTTATCTTGGCTTCATCGGCAGTTCAATCGAATGGCAAAACGCACCGATCCGGTCATTCTGGACGATTACGACCGCAAGATCGTCGCCGCGCTGCGCGAAGACGGCCGGATGAGCGTCACCGATCTCGCCAAAGTGGTCGGGCTGTCCAAGACGCCCTGCCAGGTGCGCCTGCGCCGTCTGACGCAATCCGGGGTGATCCGGGGTTTTCGCGCCGTCATCGATCCGGTCGCGCTCGGACTGGACCATGTGGCTTTCACCGAGGTCAAACTCTCCGATACCCGCGAGCAGGCGCTGCGCGAATTCAACGCCGCCATCCAGCGCATTCCCGAGGTGGAGGAGTGCCACATGCTCGCCAGCCACTTCGACTACCTCCTCAAGGTCCGCACCCGCGACATCCATCGCTACCGGGCCGTGCTCGGTGAGAAACTCTCCAGCCTGCCGCATGTATCCAGCACTTCGACATATGTGGCGATGGAGACGGTGAAGGACGCGAACAGCTAGGCCATAGGCCGCCGCTTTTCCCCCCGGCGATGAAGTCCGCGCGCGGGTGGCGACGCGGCGGCACCCACGCTACGACTGCGCACGAAGGCCGGATCACGGCACCTGAAGGAGAGGTCATGAGCGCAACCGTCATCGTCACGGGAGCGGCCGGGGGCATGGGCCGCCCCGTCGCCGCCCGCTTCGCCGCGCAGGGGCGCCCGCTGCTGCTCTGCGACGTGAATGCCGAAAGGCTGGAGACCGTGGCTGCGGAGCTGCGCGAAGGCGGCTCGCAAGTCTCCACGCTCGCAGGCGACATCGCCGCGCCGGAGTTTCCGCAACAGTTGCTCGACAAGCTGGGCGATGCCGCGTTGTTTGCGCTGATCCACACGGCAGGTCTCTCGCCGACAATGGCCGAAGCGCCGCGTATCCTCGACGTGAACTATTTCGCCACCGAAAGGCTGGTCGCCGCGCTGCTGCCCCGCTTCGAGGAAGGCGGCTGCGCAGTGCTGATCTCGTCGCTGTCAGCCTATCTCATTCCCGATCCCGCCATGAGCGCCGCCGTGCAGGACCTCGTGGCGGGCAAGGGCCGCGAAGGCGTGGAGCGCTTCGCCACGAACCCGGGCATGGGTTATACGCTGTCGAAACGCGGCGTGATCGGCCTGGTCGGCCGCGAGGCCGCCGCCTTCGGCGCGCGCGGCCTGCGCATCGTCTCCATCGCGCCGGGCTTCATCGACACCGAGATGAGCCGCGCCGAGGCCAAGGCGAGCGAGCAGATGGTCCAGATGATGGGCATGACCCCTCTCGGCCGCCAGGGGCTTGGCGACGAGATCGCATCGGTGGCGGAATTCCTCTGCTCGCCCGGCGCATCCTATGTGAGCGGGTGCGACATCAAGGTGGATGGCGGGGTACTCGGCAGACTGGGACTCTGAGGAGCAGTCCTCCCCGGATCGGGGAGGGCGGCTATCGACTCACGCCCGGCACGGCCTTGCGGGCCGCCCGGGCGATAGAGGCATTCGGGAAAGCAGCGGGAGCGGTCAGCTCCCACCGATCCGTTACTCGGCGGCCAGAGCCTCGTCATTGGCCGCGGATGCCGCCACCGGAGCGGCCGGAACCGGTATCGCGCCCTGGACCAGATTGGCGAGCGAAGTTCCGTCGAGGCCGAGTTCCTTCATCAGCCCGTCGATGACCGGCGCCTGCGCGCGGTAGGCGAGCGCGGCGCTGACCGCATCGTTGGCAAGATTGCCCGAACCGCCCACCGCAGCAGAGGAAGCGCCGGAACCGCCCTTCTGCGTAAGCCCGTCCACCTGCACGATCTTGATCGAATCGATGGCCTCCAGCGGGCGCACGCTCTCGCGCACGACTTCCGGCAGCACCTTCAGCAGCGCCATCTTCATCTGGAGCGAGATCTGGTCGGACGAGAGCAGGTTCGCCGCCTCGTTGATCGCACGCTGACCGGCGGCTTCCACCTCGAAGCGCACGCGGGCGGCTTCGGCGCGCAGCTTTTCGGCCTCGGCCTCACCCTCCGCTTCCAGCCTTGCGGCTTCGGCACGGTTGGCAGCGGCTTCGCGATCCGCCTCCGCCTGCACCTTGATGCCGATGGCCTGACGCTCGGCCTCCTTGGCGGCCTCGATCAGTTCGATGCGCTTGGCGCGCTCGGCGATCTCGGTCTCGCGGCTGGTGACGACCTGTTCCTCGGCGGCGACGGCCTTGGCGCGGGCCTCGTCCGCATCGGCCTTGGCCTGGCTTTCCTCGCGGCTCTTGTTCTGGATGGCAATCTGCTGGCCCTGACGCGCCAGTTCGACCGCCTGCGCCTGCGCGATCTTGGCCTGCTGAATGGTCCGGTCGGCCTCGATCTGCTGCGAATCGACCTGCTGCTTGGCGATGATCCGCGCTTCTTCGGCCTCGCGGCTGCGCAGCGCCTGTTCGCGGGCGACTTCGGCGGCCTGCTCGGCACGGCGCATCTCGATCTCTCGCTCCTGTTCGAGCCGGGCGAATTCGTTGTCGCGCTGGATCGAGAGCGACTGGCGCTCCGCTTCGAGGTTCTTCGTCTCGATCTGGACGCGGGTATCCTGCTCGATGTCGTTGCGCGCCTTCTTGCGCAGTTCGATCTGCTCGGTCAGCTTGGTCAGACCCTCGGCGTCGAAGGCATTGTTGGCGTTGAAGTGCTCGATCGAAGTCTGGTCGAGGCCGGTCAGCGAGACCGATTCCAGCTCAAGCCCGTTCATCGCCAGGTCGGACGAGGATACCTGCTGCACTTTCTGCACGAAATCCGCGCGCTGTTCGTGAAGCTGGTTCATCGTCATGCCCGCCGCGACCGAGCGCAGCGCGTCGACGAACTTGCCTTCGACCAGTTCCTTCAGCGCTTCGGGGTGCATGGTGCGCGCGCCCAGCGTCTGCGCGGCCATGGCGATGGCCCCGGCATCGGGGCGAACGCGGACATAGAATTCCGCCTTCACGTCGATGCGCAGGCGGTCGAGCGTGATCAGCGCGTCCTGGTTCTTGCGCTCCACGGCAAGGCGCACGGTGTTCATGTTCACCGGCATCGTCTCATGGAACACCGGCAGCACCAGTGCGCCGCCGTTCATGACAACCCGTTCACCGCCGAAACCGGTCCGCACGAAACCGATTTCCTTCGACGCGCGCTTGTAGAGCCGCGCCAGCATGAGGCCCAACGCCAGAAACAGGACAAGGGCAATGCCGGCCAGAATGGCAATGCCGACGAGGTCGTTCATGGTGCAATACTCCCCCTGGCGCCGTGCGCGTTCCCTTGCACACAACGCATTGAAACCTATGTCCGCAAGTATCAGACGGAGCCGCGCAGGCCCACAAAAACCGCCCCCGAGTGCGCCGTTTTCAGCGCGCTAACCGCCTTTGTCATAGGCGGATCGCAGCGAGGCCTCAATCGAGGCGCGGCAGGTAGTGATCGCCGCGCGCGATGGCCTTGAAGAGATCGCCGTCACGCCGCACCAGCAGCACCTTCTCGCCCTGCACGAAGCGCTGATCGGCGATGTCCGGCTCGACCATGACATTGTGGGCCTGCCCATAGTGATCGAAGACCCGGCCCCGCGCCGGATTGCCCGCCATGGCCGTGCCGACGAGGATTTCCGCCTCGCGCCCGACCAGCTGCGACACGTCGATGGCGGTCGTCTCGTCCTGCGGGATGATCCGCCCCAGCCCCCGCGACAACGCCCCGGTGATCGGCAGCGCGGCAAGGCCGACCGCGGGTGCGACCAGCCACGCGCTCCAGGTCCGGCCCGTCAGCGAAAGCAGTAGTTCCTGCGCCGAGATGCCCACCAGCCCGAACACGGTCAGCAGCAGCATCAGCCACATGAGGAACGGCACCCGGCCGATGCCGAGTACCGACAGCAGCCCGGCATCCAGCCCGCCATGCGCGTGCAGACCGCCATGGGCATCCAGGTCGGCATCGCCGCCGAGAAAATCCCCCGCGCCGACGATCTGGAGCAGCGCGAACATCAGCATCAGCGCCAGCGCGACCGAGAAGGGCAGGCTTCCCGCGCGGGTCAGCAGCTCAAGCATCGTCGCGGGAATCGACGTATTTGGTTTCCAGGAAGCGGCCGCGCGTCGCCAGCGCGTCGAGATCTCCACGCGAGAGGTCGAGGCTCATCGCCTCGATCTGGCCGGCGATCACTCCAAGACCTTCGACCAGCTGCTCGGACGGCGTCGTCCCGCCCGCGTGGGGCTTGTTGCGCAGTTCCGCCGGGATGCGCGTGTAGCTGTCCACCAGCGAAGGCAGATGCTCCGAAAGCAGCTTGCGCACTTCATGGGCGGCGGGGCCGTTTTCCTGGAGCGAGGCCAGCTGCGGGGCGAGCTGTTCGAGGCGGACCCCGATCATGTCCACCGCGTCCACGGCGGCGCTCGGCAGGGCACGGCGGCGGTTTTCCAGCCAGATTTCGGTCGATCCCGCCAGTTCGGGCAGTGTCGCATTGCCGAGATCGCCGAGGCCCAGCCGCGGGCTCGACGGGTAGACCGACAGGAAGCAGAACACCGCAAACGCCAGCAGCGTGGTCAGCACCGTGGTCGCGAAGGAAAGCCCGCCGAGGATCAGCCCGGCGGTCAACGCGACGATGAAGATGCCCGCAACCGCCAGGAACGCGCGGCGCAGGCGGCGCCAGCGAAAAGCCCAGCGCTCCTTGCGCGCATTGTAGAGCCGCGCGGCCCGCTGGCGGCGGGCGGCGCGGATGATTTCCTGGTTGGCGGTGCTGCGCGTGGAAACCGCGCGGGAGCCAAGGCCTTTCGAGGTCGGTTCGGACATGATGCTAATCTATCAGGCTCAGTCCAGCGCCTCCAGCAGCGCCTTTCCCGCCTTCGTATCGCCCAGCGTGGCGGCCCCTTCGGCCTGCCCCTGCGCGCGGGCGATATAGGCCTTGGACTTGGTGACTTCGCCTTCCAGCGACTGCACCGTCTGCTTCATGGAATCGAGCGCCTGCATCTTGAAGGTGTCGATCGAATCCATGGTGTCGTAGATGTTCTGGAAGGCGCGGCTCAGCGTTTCCAGGGGAATCGTGGAGTTCGCCGCCTGCTGATGGATGCGCGCGGTATTGTCCTTCAGCATCTGGCCGGTGCCGTCGATGATCTTCGCGGTCGTGGTGTTGAGCGCGGTGATCTGGTCCAGCACCAGCTTCTGGTTGGCCATCGCCTGCGCCACCGTGACCGCCGTGCGCAGCGCGCCGACCGTGGTGGTGGAGGCGCGATCGACGCCCTTGATCAGTTCGACGTTGTTCTTCTTGACCAGATCGAGCGCGAGATAGCCCTGCACCGAAACCGCCATTTGGGTCAGCAGGTCCTGCGTGCGCTGGCGCACGTAGAACAGCGCGGATTCGCGCACGGCCTTGGCCTTGGCGGGGTCGGTATGATCGAGGTCGTTGGCCTTCTGCTCCAGTGTCTCGTCCAGCGCCTTCGACATGAAGATCATCTGTTCGAGCTTGCCCATCGCCGCCCAGAGATTCTGGCGTTCCACGTCGATGGAGGCATTGTCCATCAGCAGTTCGTCCTTGCCGCCCTGCAGGCGGGCGAGGATCGCGCTGATGTGGCCCTGCGCGCTCTGGTAGCCGTCGAAGTAGTTGCGCAGCTTGTTGCCCATCGGGATGATCCCGAAGATCTTGCGGCGCGAGAGCAGGTCGCCCTTCGTGGACGGATCGAGGTCCTCCACCGTGCGGCGCAGTTCGGCAAGGTCGGCGCCGACGCCGGCGTCCTTGTCCATCGCGCGCACCGGCCGGTCGAGGAAGCGGTTCGACTGGCCCGAAGCCTCGGCGATTTCCTTGCGGCCCATGTTGGTGATCTGGTCGACGCGGCGGCCGAACTCGGGTGAGTTGACGTCCTGCGTGACAAGATCGTTCACGAATTCATCGACGCGAACCTGCAGCTTGGACTTCTGCTCATCGCCCACCGGCACGAGACCGGCGGCCTTTTCAGGCTGCACCACCGGCACCGGATCGGGAGGCGTAAGCTTCAACTCACCTGCCGTCACCTGATCAGTCGTCGTAGCCATCTAGGAAAATCCCCGTCCTTCGAAATGTAGTCGTCTTTAGCGAATCTAGGTCGGCCCCAAAAAACTACAAGCAAAACAGGAACCGTCCCATTTACGGTTCGACGAGCGGCATGGCCCGTTCGTCGGAACCTTGGGTATCACCCACCACGAGCATGGCATCGTCGCGTGCCACGACGCAAAGCGAGAGGCCCGCCGCCTGCGCGCGTCGCACCGCGAGATCGGTGGGGGCGGAGATCGTCACCAGCAGCGGGATGCCTGCCCGCACGGACTTCTCGACCAGTTCGTAGGAGCAGCGCGAGGTCATGACGACGAAGCCCTGCGCCGGATCGATGCCATCACGAGCAAGCGCGCCGATCAGCTTGTCGAGCGCATTGTGGCGGCCGACATCCTCGCGGATGGCCAGCAACACGCCCTCTTCGTCGCAGAACGCGGCCGCATGGGTAGCGCGGGTTTCGCGGCCCAGTCGCTGCTTGCCGCCCATGGCATCGAGGCCGCGCCGGATCGCCTCGGGCTTGGCCGCGCTTTGGCGCGAGAGGGGCGGCAGGGCACGCAAGGCGGCTTCCACGCCCTCGATCCCGCAAATGCCGCAGGAACTGTCGCCGGTGCGCCTGCGCGCGCGTTCGACGATCAGCGAGAGGCGTTCGGGCGGAAGGTTGACGCGGGCGACGTAGCCCCTGCCCCATGCGCCGTTCTCGACCGGATGGACGGCTACGTCACCGATCTCGCCCGCCGCCGCCAGCCCTTCGGCCATGAGGAAGCCGGTCACGAAATCCTCGATCTCGATGGGGGTGGCCATCATCACGGCATAGGCGATGCCGTTGGTCTCGATGGCGATGGGCGCTTCGACCGCGATCGCGAGGGTTTCGCCCGCATCCGGCCCCGCCCCATAATGGCTGCGGCAAACGATGATCTCTCTGGTGCCGTTCATGCGACGGTCCTAGCCCAGCGCCGTGCCCCGGTCATTCAGATTTCCGCCTTGATCTGCGCATAGGCCAGGAGCGCGAAAAGCCCCGTACCGCCCAGCACGTTGCCGAGCAGCGTCGGCAGCAGGTGCAGGACGAATACCTCCGTCATGGGCATTTCGCCGTGGAACGCCAGCAGGAACATCTCGGTGGAACCGGCCACGACGTGGGTAAAACCGCCCGCTCCGATCAGCCAGGCGAAAAGCGCAACCACGAAGATCTCGAAGCCCTTGGAGCTTGGCAGCATCCAGACGAAAGCAGCAATGAAGAAGCCAGCGGGCATGCCGTCGAGCAGGGCCACCGTCCCGCTCGCCTCAGCCGCCTTGCGCGAAACGGCAAGCATCCCGGCCAATGTCGGGTGCGCGGGATCGACCAGCATGTCCATGAACAGCGCGGTGAGGAAAGTGCCGACGAGGTTCGCCGCCAGCACCACACCCCATAGCCGCGCCGTGCGCCACAGCCGCTCGCCGTTCGGCCCTGCCAGCAGCGGCAGCACCGCCGTCAGCGTGTTTTCGGTGAAAAGTTGCAGGCGGGAAAGGACCACCAGCACGAAGCCCATCGCATAACCGAACGCCGCGATCAGGTCGCGGTGGGGATGGCTTTCGAACGCATTGTGAAGCAGGCCCTGCGCGAAGATCGAAGTGGAAATGCCGATGCCCGCCGCAATGCCCGACCACCAGAGCGACATCGCCGGGCGGTGCAGTTCCTCCTCGCCCTCGCGCCGGATCACGGAGAAGACGGTGCGGGCGGAAAGCCGGAGATTGTCCTTGATCTGCCCGCGTTCGTGGCGGGTCAGCCCGGCCTCGTCGCGCTCGATCTCGCGGTCGGTTTTCCGGCGTTCGGGATCGTCGTGCGCCAGTTCAGCGGAAGGTTCGGGGGCGGTTCGGGCATCGTCCATGCCGTCAGAACCACTCCCGGAACCCTTGGTTCCGTCACCGGGTCAGACGTAGTCCTCGGTGTCGATGGTGGGCTTGATCGTGTCCGGATAGCGATGACCGGCGATGGTCTGCTGGTTCATCAGCGCCCCCGCCTTTTCCAGCACCTCTGCATCGATATGCAGACCCGCCGCCGCGTGGTTCTGGTCGAAATGCGGGATCGAGCGGGTGCCCGGCAGCGCGTGAACGTGCTCGCCCTGCGCCAGCACCCAGGCGAGCGCCAGCTGCGCCGGGGTTGCCGAGACCGATGCGGCCAGTCCGTTGAATT
>NZ_DAISLT010000013.1:0-122040 GCF_036820275.1 Novosphingobium sp. | reverse complement strand
CGATCAGCGCGAGGTTGTGCGCCCAGTTCTCGCCGATGAAGCGCGGGAAGTTGCGGCGCAGGTCCTTTTCGGTGAGCGTGTTCACGTCGGTCAGTTCACCGCCCAGTGCCCCGCGCGCGACGGGCGAGAAGGCGACAAGCGCGATCCCGAGTTCGCGCGTGGCATCCAACACGCCCAGTTCGACGTTGCGGGTCCAGAGCGAATATTCGGTCTGCACCGCCGCCACCGGATGCACGGCATGCGCCTCGCGGATATGCGCGGCGGACCATTCGGACACGCCATAGGCGCCGATCTTGCCCGCCTCGATCGCGCGCGCCATGGCGCCCACGGAATCGGCGATCGGCACTTTCGGATCGAAGCGGTGCATGTAGAACAGGTCGATATGATCGGTGCCCAGCCGCTTCAGGCTGGCGTCGAGCGAGGCGGTGATGCTGTCAGGCGCGCAGTCGATGCCGCGGCGGGCGCCGTCGATCAGGATGCCGGTCTTGGAGGCCAGCAGGAACTCGTCCCGGCGGTCCATGATCGCTTCGCCGAGGATCTCTTCGCTGACGCCCATGCCGTAGATATTGGCGGTGTCGAAGTGATCGCAGCCCGCATCCAGGGCATGGCGGAAGAGCGCGACCGCCTCCTCGCGAGACGGCGGATTGCCGTAGGCCCAGGCCACATTCATGCAGCCGAGACCGACGGCGTGGACCGAACGGCCCGCGAGGAGGCGCTTCGTCATCAGGACCAGCCGTCCTGTGCTTCGAGGCTTGCGGCCAGTTCGCCGATCACGCGGTAGCAATCGAGCACCTTGCCGACCGACGAGTTGGGCTCACGCCCTTCGCGGATGGCGGCCACGAATTCGCGGTCCTGAAGCTCGATGCCGTTGTTCGACACGGTGACGCCGGTCAGGTCGATCGGCTCTTCACGGCCGTTCACCAGATCGTCGTAACGCGCGATGTAGGTCTCGCTGTCGCCGATGTAGCGGAAGAACGTGCCGAGCGGGCCGTTGTTGTTGAACGAGAGCGAGAGCGTGCAGATCGCGCCGGTCTCGGCCTTCAGCTGGATCGACATGTCCATGGCGATGCCGAGTTCGGGGTGCTTCGGACCCTGCAGCACGTTGGCGGCGACGATCTTGCCCGACTGGTAGGCGAACAGGTCGATCGTGTGCGCGGCGTGGTGCCACAGCAGGTGGTCCGTCCACGAGCGCGCCTGGCCCTTGGCGTTCATGTTCTTGCGGCGGAAGAAGTAGGTCTGCACGTCCATCTGCTGGACGTTGAACTCGCCCGCGGTGATCTTGTTGTGCACGTACTGGTGCGAAGGATTGAAGCGGCGGGTGTGGCCGACCATGCAGACCAGCCCGGTTTCCTGCTGCTTGGCGACAACCGCCTCGGCATCGGCCCAGCTGTCCGACAGCGGAATCTCGACCTGAACGTGCTTGCCGGCGTTCATGCAGGCGATGGCCTGTTCGGCGTGCATCTGCGTGGGGGTGCAGAGGATCACGGCATCGACGTCCGGCATGGCCAGCACTTCGGCCAGATCGGTGCCGGAGTGCGGCGCGCCGTACTTGGCGGCGACTTCGGCAGCCTGCTCGGCCGAGCGGCTGATGACCGAGGCGATCTCTACGCCGTCGATGTTCTTGAGGCCGTCGAGGTGCTTTTCACCGAAAGCGCCGGCGCCTACGAGGGCAATACGCATGGGAATCTCCTTGGGGTGTCTGTCAAAGACAAAGGGCGTGCCGGCGTCAAGCACCGGCACGCGGAATGGATCATTAGATCAGGTGTTGGCGGTCAGTTCGTGAGAGGCCGCGCCTTCGACGGTGGTCGAGGGCGGAACATCGCCGTTCACCGGCTCCAGCACGATGTGGCCGACGGCCGTGTTGCTGGCAGGCACGTGGTAGAAACGCAGCAGTTCGCGGGTTTCCTTGCCCAGCGCGCCGCGCATGATCAGCCACATGACCATCTCGATGCCCTCGCTGCCGGTTTCGCGCAGGTATTCGATATGCGGAATGCACCGCAGTTCCTGCGTGTCGCCCGAAAGCTTGTCGAGGAACATGTTGTCCCACTCGGCATTGATCAGGCCCGCGCGGGGACCCTGAAGCTGGTGGCTCATGCCGCCGGTGCCCCAGACCTGCACGTTGAGGTCTTCGGGGAAGCTTTCCACGGCACGCGCGATCGCCTCGCCCAGCGCCCAGCAGCGGTTGCCCGACGGCGGCGGATAAGTGACGACGTTGACCGCCAGCGGGATCACCTTCACCGGCCACTTGGCAGGCTTGCCGAACACCATCGAAAGCGGAACGGTAAGGCCGTGATCGACATCCATCTCGTTGATGATGGTCATGTCGAACTCGTCGAGGATCAGGCTCTGCGCGATGTGCCAGGCAAGGTCCGGATGGCCTTCCACATCGGGCACCGCGCGCGGGCCCCAGCCTTCGTCGGCAGGCTTGTAGCTTTCGCCGCAGCCGATCGCGAACGTGGGAATGATCTTCATGTCGAAGGCCGAGGCGTGGTCGTTGTAGACCAGGATCACGACGTCCGGCAGGTTTTCCGCTTCCCACTTCTGGGTGGGGGCGAAGCCTTCCTGGATCGGCTTCCAGTAGGGATCTTCCCACTTGTCGAAGTCCGACGCGACGCCGAGCGCCGGAATGTGGCTACAGGCGATGCCGTGCGTAATGCGGGCCATCTTAACGGTGCTCCTTGATGGAGCGCTGGCCCTCGGGCGAGCGGCCCCCGGCGATCATCATCGCCTGATAGTCTTCCAGTTTCATGCCGGTCATCGTCGAGACGGCCTGAAGGAAGCTCAGGCCGTCGGTCGAGAAGACCTTGGCGAGGAAGTAGATGTTGCCGCCCAGGTCCAGCAGGCGGTTGTAGTCGCGGGCGAGCACACCCTGCTTCTGGTCCTCGGTCATCGGCCACTCGTCGAGATAGGCGCGCTCGTCGGCCTTCCAGCGCTCGCGGTTTTCGGCCTTCATCAGGCTCATCGCGAACTGGTTCAGGTGATAGCCCTGCCGCGCGCGCTGCGCGGTGTAGACGCGCGTGCCCGGAATATCTTCGAATTCACCAAGATAGGCGTGGATGTCGATCGGACCGCCGGCGTTCTCGCAGGGATTCTTCTCCGTCACAGGCCGCGCTCCTTCAGCTTGGCGTCAAGGCGCGGGAAGACCTTGCGCACATTGCCTTCGAAGATCGCGTGGCGCTCCTCATCGGAGATGTCGAGCGCGTCGACATAGCGCTTGGTGTCGTCGAAGTAGAAGCCGGTCTGCGGGTCGATCCCGCGCACCGCGCCGACCATTTCGGAGCCGAACAGGATGTTCTTGTTGTCGATCACGTCGGCCAGCAGGTTCACGCCCGGCTGGTGGTAGACGCAAGTGTCGAAGAACACGTTGTTCATGATGTATTCGTCGAGCGAAGGCTTCTTCAGCATGTCCGCCAGACCGCGATAACGGCCCCAGTGGTACGGCACCGCGCCGCCGCCGTGCGGGATGATAAAGCGCAGCTTGGGGAACTTCGCGAAGAGATCGCCCTGCATCAACTGCATGAAGGCCACGGTGTCCGCCGCGATGTAGAAACCGCCGGTGGCATGCATCGCCGGGTTGCACGAACCCGAGACGTGGATCATCGCCGGAACGTCCAGCTCGCTCATCGCCTCGTAGATCGGGAACCAGTATTCGTCGGTCAGCGGCGGATGCTCGAAGTGGCCGCCGCCCGGATCGGGGTTGAGGTTGCAGCCGATGAAGCCCAGCTCCTCGACGCAGCGGCGCAGTTCCTTCACGGAGGCGGAAAGGTCTGCCTTGGGGCTCTGCGGCAGCATGCACACGCCCACGAAGGTCTCGGGGAACATGTTCACCACGCGGGCGATAAGATTGTTGCAGTGGACCGCCCAGGCCTCGGACATGGCCTGATCGCCGACATGGTGCGCCATGGCGCTGGCGCGCGGGCTGAACACGGTAAGGTCGGCGCCGCGCTCCTTGATGAGGCGAAGCTGGTTGTCCTCGATGGTCTGGCGGATCTCGGCGTCCGAGATCTCCGGGTACGGCGGGGCAGGTTCACCGGCCTTGAAAGCGGCGATCTGCGCCTCGCGCCAGGCGTCGTGCGCCTTGGGCAGGACGGTATAGTGTCCGTGACAGTCGATGATGAGCGACATGCTCAATTCTCTCCCTTGAGTACGCCCGCCGCGACAGCTGCCGCAAGCTTGGCTTCGAATCCTTCGGGCGGCGGCACCAGGCCAAGCTCACCCAGCGCCTGCTGCCAGGCGACGGTATTTTCGGTCATCAGCGGCGGAATGCCCAGCGAACGCAGCATTTCCGCGGCCTCGTCCATCTCGGCGGCGCGGCGGCGGCCATGGACCAGCATACGGTCGAGATTGTAGTCCGCTCGGCTTGTCCAGGAAATGGTCTTCTCGCTGGCGTCGAGCGAGGCGAGCACTTCGTCCGCCACGCCCTCGGCATGGGCGGCCATCATCATCTCGGCGGTCAGTGCCTCAAGGCCCTTGACCATAACGGAGCGCACCAGCTTGATCGCCGAAGCGCGGCCGACATCGGCGCCCACGGCGCGGACATTGGTGAAGCCCACCGCTTCCAGCGCGGCCTGCGCCTCGGCGGCATCGGGGCCGGAAACCAATAGCGGCACTTTCATCCGCGCAGGGTTGACCGGGGCGAGCACGGCCACGTCGACATAGCGCCCCTTGCCGGCAGCGATGGTCTTGGCAGCCGCCCGCTTGGTGCCCGGCGCGACCGAGTTCATGTCGCAGAACAGCGCGCCCTCACCCAAGAGCGGCGCAACGGCTTCCGCCACCCGAGGGGCAGCATCGGCGGTAACGAGCGAGAGCACCAGCGAGGCACCCGCAAGCGCTTCGTCCGCGCTGTCGCAGGCGGTGATGCCGAGTTCGGTCATGACGTCACGACGTTCGGGAAGGATGTCGAAGGCAAGAGCCTGTCCGGCCCAGTCCCCAGCTCCCGCAAACGTCGATCCGGCCTCTCCGAACCCGATAAGGGCAATGGACCTGTTCATATTGCCAGTCTGCCCCGATCGCCCGAAATCCGCCAATTGGAACCGCCCGGAAGCTATAAGCTTCGCGTAAAAAGTGGATCGACCACTTCTCGCCAGACTCCCGTCATCCTGAACTTGTTTCAGGATCCATCTCGCCGCCGAAGCCTACGCGCAATCGGCACAATGGATCCTGAAACAAGTTCAGGATGACGTCGCGAAAAACGAAAAACTCAAAGCAAGAAGCCTCTACCGCGAAACCTCCCGAGCCGCCCATTCGAGATCGGCAAAAAACTCGCTCTGAACCTCGGTCGGCCGCAGCGACGCGCGGGTCGTCATGCCGATATGGCGGGTGAACTCCGCCGGAAGGCGCGATAACGCGCAAAGCCATCCAGCCTCGACCTCGACCGTCACCTGATCGGGCGACAGCACGGTGAGAAAATCGCCGCCCATCATCACCTGCCGGATCATCATCACCGAACCCGATTCGACCGGCACTTCCGGAAGCGGCACATCATGGGCCAGAAAGTAGCGTTCGAAGCTGTCGCGCAGCGGCGTGCCGCGCGGGGGCAGGGTGAAGGGAAAGCGCGCAACGTCGAGCGCGCCGGGGTTGCTGCCCTCCAACGGATGCCCCTTGCGACCGTAGACCGCCGGGCGGTCCTCGAAGAGCGGATGCTGAATCAGATCGCCCTCCACCAACGGATCGCGCAGCGCCCCGACCATGAGGTCCAGCGAGCCGTTGCGCAGCGGCTCGACGAGTTCGGCGCGCGACCCCTCGACGATGGTGAGCTTCACCTTGGGGCGCCGGGACAGGAACCGCGCGACGGCGGCGGGGAGGATGCGCGCGCGCGACAGCGGCATGGCGCCGATGGAGATGCTTCGCGTTTCGAGTCCGCGCAGCGCCTCGACTTCGGACAGGCCCGCCTCCAGTTCCACTTTCGCCAGCCGGAACTCGCGGGCGAGCTGGGTCCCGGCCTCGGTGGTGATGACGAACTTGCCCTGACGCGCCACCAGCGGGCGGCGCAGCGCCAGCGCCAGATCGTTGACCGCACGGTGGATCGAGGGCAGCGACAGTCCCGTCTCCTGCCCGGCCCCGGCATAGCTGCCGGTCTCGGCCAGGGCCAGCAGCGCCCGGAGACGCGACATGGTGACGTGCGGGCTCTGGATATGGGACAGCGCAGCGCCGATGCGCGGTGCCAGGATCTCTCCGGCACGGGTGGGGATCATGCCGTCGTGACGGCGCTCGAAAAGCGGCAGGCCGATCATGGCCTCGAGTCGGCCCAACGCCTGTGTTATCGCGGGTTGGCTGAGATTTACGGCCAGTGCGGCGGCGTTGACCGTCCCCAATTCGGCAATCTTGGCGACGGCGCGCAAGTGCCGAAGATTGAAGTTCCAGATGTCCATGGAATCACTCTTAGCCAAATCCTATGGCAGTTCCAAAGTTTCTCTTTCCCCCTTTCCTCCCGCTTGGGCAGGAGACAGGCTGCGGGAAAAGGAGATCTGTGATGAGTGCCATTGAAGCCAGTGAAGCAGGCGTGCGCTGCATGTGGATGCGCGGCGGCACTTCCAAGGGCGGCTACTTCCTCAAGAGCGATCTCCCCGCCGACACCGCCGAGCGCGATGCCTTCCTGCTCCGGGTCATGGGCTCGCCCGACCCGCGCCAGATCGACGGCATGGGCGGCGCCGATCCGCTGACCAGCAAAGTCGCGGTCGTCAGCAAGTCCGAGCGCGAGGGCATCGACGTAGACTACCTGTTCCTCCAGGTCTTCGTCGATCAGGCGCTCGTCAGCGACCAGCAGAACTGCGGCAATATCCTCGCCGGGATCGGCCCCTTCGCGATCGAGCGCGGGCTGATCGCGGCCAAGGGCGAGGAAACCCCGGTCGCCATCTTCATGGAGAACACCGGGCAGGTCGCCGTCGCCACCGTGCAGACGCCGGGCGGAACGGTCTCCTACAAGGGCGAAGCCGCGATCGACGGCGTGCCGGGCACCCATGCCCCGATCCCGCTCGAATTCCGCGACACGGCCGGTTCCTCCTGCGGCGCGCTGCTGCCCAGTGGCAACGCGGTCGACGAAGTGAACGGCGTGCGCGTGACGCTAATCGACAACGGCATGCCCTGCGTCGTCATGAAGGCCGAGGACGTCGGCGTGACCGGCTACGAGGACCGCGAGAGTCTGGACGCCAATACCGAACTGAAGGCGAAGATCGAAGCCATCCGTCTGGCCATTGGCGAGCGGATGAACCTCGGCGACGTCAAGGACAAGTCGGTTCCCAAGATGATGCTGGTCGCCCCGCCGAAGCATGGCGGCGCGGTGACGGTACGCAGCTTCATTCCCCACCGCGCCCACGCCACGATCGGCGTGCTCGGCGCGGTCTCGGTGGCGACGGCCTGCCTGATCGAAGGCTCGCCCGCCGCCGAAGTCGCCAATATCCCCGAGGGTCGCCGCAAGACGCTGTCGGTCGAACATCCGACCGGCGAGATGTCCTGTGTCCTCGAAACGGACGAGGGCGGCGCCGTAACCAGCGCCGCCCTCCTTCGCACCGCTCGCAAGCTCATGGACGGAATCGTTTTCGGGTAGGCATCAAAAACCATTCGCTGCAAAGCAACAACAGCGGTTATCAAGTGCTTGGGATTAGGGCCGACGGGCAAAAACAGACGGCCTCCCGCTCGAAAGATAACCGCCAGGAGCAGCGACATGGCATCGAAGACTCTCGTGACGACCACCCTAGCCGCTTTGGCCCTCGCCGCCGCCATGACCGGCTGCAAGGGCTCCGAACCTGCCGCAACGACCACCAATGCCTCCGGCGAGGCCGTGGACGTTGCCGGGACGATCAAGGCGCGCGAAGCCAACTTCAAGGCGATCGGCAAGGCGAACAAGGCCGCCAAGTCCGCGCTGGAAGCCGGCACGCCCGACTTCGCCGCCGTTTCCGCAGCGGCAACCTCGATCCAGACCGACGCCGGCAAGATCGTAGACCTCTTCCCCAAGGGCAGCGGCAAGGAATCGGGCGAGAAGACCCAGGCGCTCCCCACGATCTGGGAGAAGCCCGCCGAGTTCAAGGCGGCGGCCGAGAAGCTGGCCACCGCAGCCGGTGCGCTCAAGACGGCAGCCGATGCCAAGGACGCCAAGGCGGCGACCGCAGCGATGGGTGAGATCGGCGGCGCCTGCAAGGGCTGCCACGATACCTTCCGCGAGAAGAAGCAGTGAGTTTCCACGAGGGTGCGGCGACCGTCCGCACCCCGCTGTGGGACTGGCCGGTCCGCTTGATCCACTGGAGCTTCGCGGTCCTGATCCCGGCGCTCTGGTGGACGGCCGAGAACGGCGAGATGGGCTGGCACACCGTGATCGGCACGGTGCTGATGCAGTTGCTGGTGATCCGTGTGCTCTGGGGCTTCGTGGGTGGATCGACCGCGCGGTTTTCGTCCTTCGTGCGGGGACCGGGCGCGGTCTTCGCGCATTTGCGGTCACCTGCCGAAGAACCCTCGGTCGGCCATAATCCGGCGGGCGGCTGGAGTGTACTCGCTCTGCTCGGGCTGATGGCCCTGCAAGTCGCGCTGGGGCTTGTCGCGGGCGATCCGGACGACGGCACGACGGGCCCCCTGAACCACCTCGTCTCCTCGACAACGGCCGGACGCGCGACCGAACTGCATGGGATCGTGTTCTACCTGATCCTTGCAATGATCGTGCTGCACCTTGCGGCGATCGTCTATTACCGCGTCATCAAGCGCGACAACCTGATTGCGCCGATGATTACCGGATCGAAGCCGCTTCCAGCCAGCGCCGACGGACTGGTGAAGGCGCCGGTCTGGCGGCTGATCGCCTGCATCGTCGTGGCCTGGCTGGTAGGCTGGGTGGTCTGGGTCGGGGCGGCATGAGGTTTGGAAGTCGCGCCTAGCCGCTCTGGATTGCTTCGCTACGCTCGCAATGACGAATGTTGAGAGTGACGCGATGGTTCGCACGGGACCATTTCAACATTATAACCCCTTCGTCATTGCGAGGAGCGAAGCGACGAAGCAATCCAGAGCGATGCAGCGCGACTTCCAGCCCGCCGTCTACATTGTCGCAAGCGCCCGCAACGGTACGCTCTACGTCGGCGTGACATCTGATTTGCCCAAACGCGCTTTCCAGCATCGTGAAGGCGTGATCGATGGATTTTCCAAGCGCTACGGCTGCAAGCGCCTCGTATGGTTCGAACTGCATTCCACCATGGAGCATGCCATCGTGCGCGAGAAGCAACTCAAAGGCGGCTCCCGCAAGCGAAAGACCGCGTTGATCGAGGCGGAAAATCCGCTTTGGGATGATCTGTTTGAGAGCATCTGCGGCTGACGAAGCGATCCGAAGGGGGCGTTATGCCGCTCTGGATTGCTTCGTCAGCTTCGCTTCCTCGCAATGACGATGGTATGTGCCTGATCTGAAAGCTCAGAACATCTCGACTTCCAGTGCCATCATCGAGGACTTGCCCGACTTGATGGCGAGGAACGCGGCAGTCGCCTGCGGCAGCAGACGGTCGAAGAAGAACCGCGCCGTGGCAATCTTGGCGGTGTAGAACGCCGCGTCCTCGGTGCCTTCGTCGAGCCTGGCCTTGGCGATCAGCGCCGCCTTGGCGAAAGTGTAGCCCATGGCGACAAGGCCGAGCAGGCGCAGGTAGTCGGTCGCGGCGGCGCCGGCTTCCTCGGGGTCCTTCATGCCCTTCTGGGCAATCGTACCGGTCGAGAGCTGGAGCGCGCCGAAGGCCTTTTCCAGCCCTTCGATCATCTTGCCGAAGGTCTCGTCCGCCTTGTTCGCCTCGATGAAGTCCGAGACGGGGTGGAAGAACGAGCGCAGATAGCGCCCCGCATGCGCGGGCATCTTGCGACCGACAAGGTCGAGCGCCTGAATGCCGTTGGTGCCTTCGTAGATCATGGCGATACGGGCATCGCGCACGAACTGCTCCACGCCGCTTTCGGCGATATAGCCGTGGCCGCCGTAGACCTGCACGGCCAGGTTCGCGCTTTCGAAGCCGCAGTCGGTGAAGAGCGCCTTCACCACCGGAGTCATCAGCGCGATGAAGTCTTCCGCGCGGGCCTTCACGGCCGGATCGGTCGCATGCTTTTCGGCATCGAGCGCGCGGCTGACCCAGGCACCGACGGCGCGGCTGCCTTCGTTGTAGGCGCGCGCGGTCATCAGCATGCGGCGCACGTCCGGGTGGACGATGATCGGATCGGCCGGACCCTTGGGGTTCTTCACGCCCGACAGCGAGCGGCCCTGCACGCGCTCCTTGGCGTACCACACGGCCGACTGATAGGCCGCTTCACCCACGCCAAGGCCCTGGATGCCCACCGAAACACGCTCGGTGTTCATCATCTTGAACATGGCTTCCATGCCCTTGTTCGCGGTGCCGACCAGCCAGCCGACCGAATCGTCGAAGTTGAGCTGGCAGGTGGCCGAAGCCTTGAGGCCCATCTTGTGCTCGATCGCGGCGACCGAAACGCCGTTGGACGGGCCGGGCGTGCCGTCTTCCTTGGGCAGGTACTTCGGCACCAGGAACAGGCTGATGCCCTTCACGCCTTCGGGCGCATCGGGAAGCCGGGCGAGGACGAGGTGGATGATGTTCTCGGTCAGGTCGT
Source organism: Novosphingobium sp. (assembly GCF_036820275.1). Taxonomy (GTDB): domain Bacteria; phylum Pseudomonadota; class Alphaproteobacteria; order Sphingomonadales; family Sphingomonadaceae; genus Novosphingobium. The sequence goes on along the minus strand of NZ_DAISLT010000013.1, from coordinate 111,468 downwards.
GCTCGCCCGCCGAGATGAAGATCTTCGCGCCGGAGATCTTGTAGCTGTCATCACCCTGAGGAGCCGCCTTGGTGCGCAGCATGCCAAGATCGGTGCCGCAGTGCGGTTCGGTAAGGCACATCGTACCCGACCAGGTGCCCTCGACCATCTTGGGCAGGTAGGCCTGCTTCAGCGCGTCGCTGGCATAGCCCTCGATCGCGGTGGTCGCGCCGTGGGTGAGGCCGGGGTAGAGGCTGAACGACAGGTTGGAGGAGCAGATCATCTCCTCGGTCAGCTTGTTCAGCGCTTCGGGAAGCCCCTGCCCGCCCCATTCGGGATCGGACGCCAGCGCGCACCAGCCGCCTTCGCGGAACATGTCGTAGGCTTCCTTGAAGCCCTTGGGGGTGCGGACCACGCCGTTTTCCAGCGTGCAGCCCTCGATATCACCGCTGCGGTTCAGCGGCAGCAGGACTTCCTGTGCCACCTTGGCGGCCTCTTCCAGCACCGCGTCGACAAGGTCGGGGGTGAATTCGGCCAGCGCTTCGAGATTGCCGAAGCCGTCGTCGGTGTGGAGTTCGTGGAGCACGAACTTCATGTCGCGCAGGGGCGCTTCGTAGACTTGCATGTCACTCTCCTCGCGCGCGCCGCCGGATCACCGACGGGCGCGCATTCATAGCTTATCAGTTGCGAAGCGGCTTGCCGGTTTCGAGCATGTGCTCGACGCGGGCGACCGAACGGCCATCGCGCAGGCGGCCCATGAAGGCGTCGCGCTCCAGCTTGAGCAGTTCGCCCTCGCTGACCGTATCGACGAGGTCGAACTCGTCGCCGCCGGTCAGCACATCGGCCAGCACGCCGGAGACGACCACGTCGTAGTCGGTCGCCATACCGCGCTTGTGGAAGCCTTCGACCGCAAGGCCAAGCGCGGTGCGGCCACCGGCGCCGGGCAACTTGAACTCGGGCGCTTCGGGCGGGGTGTAGCCTTCCACCAGCGACAGCGCCTTCTGCTTGGCGTCATGCAGCAGACGATCGCGGTTCATCGAAATGCCGTCATCCTTGCGCAGGATCATCATCTCGCGCGCCTGCTGGGCAGACTTGGAGACTTGCGCGGTCGAGACCATCTCGAACACCTTGGCCACCGCCGGCATCGGGCCCTTGGGCATGCCCGGCGCCTTGCTCCAGCGGTCGATCATCTCGCCATTGCCGCCCCAGCCGGGAACGAGGCCGACGCCGCATTCCACAAGGCCGCAGTAGAGTTCGGCATGGGCCTGGATCGCGTCGCAGTGGAGCAGGATCTCGCAGCCGCCGCCGAGCGCCATGCCGGCAGGCGCGCCGACCACCGGGAACGGTGCGTACTTCAGGCCCTTGTAGGCCAGCTGTCCGCCCGCCACGAGCTTCTCGATCTCACCCCAGGCGGCGATGTTCACCGCGAAAAGTGCGAGGCCGAGATTGGCGCCCGCCGAGAACGTATCGGCATCGTTGTAGACGACCAGCGCCTTGTACTGCGCCGCCACCAGCGGGATGGCCTGCCCGATCAGCTTCATGACTTCGCCGTCGAGCGCGTTCATCTTGCCGGTGAACTCAAGGCAGACGACGCCGTCGCCGATGTCCCACAGTGCGGCGGAGGCATTGCGGATGATCGGTTTGGACGAAAGCTTCACGTCGGCCAGACGCATCACGCCGTCGGGGCGGACGATGTCGCGGTATTCGCCGTCGAGGCCGAGGAACTGGCGCTTGCCGTTCTCGATCCGGTAGAACGTGCGGTCGCCCGCGACGGTCAGGATTTCCGGCACGACCTTGCCTTCGGCGGCGAGGCGTTCGGCGAGGTACTTGGCGCCCAGCGTGTCGATCATCTCGAACGGGCCGGCCTTCCAATTGTAGCCCAGCTTCATCGCGTCATCGACGGCAACCACGTCCGACGCGGCATCGGGCACGAGGCTGGCGGCATAGGCCAGCGTGTCGCCCAGCACGGCCCATGCGTAGGCGCCGATGTCGCCCTTGCTTTCGACCAGTGCCTTGAGGTCGCCCTTGGCAGCAGCGCCGCGCGGGCCCTGTGCCGTTATGGTCGGACGGTATTCGCCGGTCTGAAGGTCGATGGTCTCCTTGCGGCGACCGGCCTCCTTGTTCAGACGATAGAAGCCGCCCTTGCCCTTGCGGCCGGTATAGCCGTCACCGATCATCTTGTTGATCAGCGGGATGTCGCGGGCGATGCCGTGGTAGAGGTCGCCTGCGGGCAGCGTCGAGGTGAGGCTGGCCTGCAAGTGCGGCATCAGGTCGATGCCGACAAGGTCGACAAGGCCGAACACGCCGGTCTTGGGCACGCCCATCGGCTTGCCGGCAATGGCGTCGGCCAGTTCGATGGTGATGCCCATGTCGAACGCGGCGTTGAGGCCCAGCTGGATCCAGTAAGTGCCGATGCGGTTGGCGATGAAGCCGGGCGTATCCTTGGCCTTCACCACCGTCTTGCCGAGCGAGACGTCAGCGAACTGCTCGACCTTGGCGGCGACGGCAGCGTCGGTCGCCGGGCCGGTGACGATCTCCAGCAGGCGCATGTAGCGCGGCGGGTTGAAGAAGTGCGTGATCAGGAAGTCGCGCTTGAACGCGTCCGAACGCCCTTCCACCAGATGGGCGAGCGGGATCGTCGAGGTGTTGGACGAAACGGCGGTGCCGTCACGCTTCACCGCTTCCAGCTTGGCGTAGAGGCCCTGCTTGATGTCGAGACGCTCGATCACCGCCTCGATCACCCAGTCGCACTCGGCAACCTTGTCGAGGTGGTCTTCGATATTGCCGGTTTCGACCAGCTTGGCGGCGGACTTGCTCATGAACGGCGCAGGCTCGGTCTTGAGCATCTTCGCCACGGCGCCTTCGGCAACGACGTTGCGATTGGTCGCGTCCTTGGGAACAATGTCGAGCAGCAGCACCGGAACACCGGCATTGGCGACCTGAGCGGCGATCCCGGCACCCATGGTACCGGCGCCGATCACGCAGACTTTCTTGATCGTATCGCTCATTCCACCGACTCCAGGATCGTGGCGATGCCCTGACCGCCGCCGATGCACTGGCTGGCGAGCGCATACTTGCCGCCTTCGCGCTTCAGCAGCGAGGCCGCCTTGCCGACGATGCGCGCGCCGGTGGCGCCCAGCGGGTGGCCGATGGCGATCGCGCCGCCGTCGATGTTCACCTTGGCCACGTCGAGGCCGAGGTCCTTGATGCAGGCCAGAGCCTGCGAAGCGAAAGCTTCGTTCAGTTCCACCACGTCGAGATCGGCGGCAGCGATGCCCGCGCGCTCAAGCGCCTTCTGGCTGGAGAGGATCGGGCCAAGGCCCATGGTTTCCGGCGCGCAGCCCGAGATCGCGACCGACTTGATGCGGGCGAGGATCGGCAGACCGTGGGCGCGGGCATATTCCTCGGTGGTGACGAGCACGGCGCTGGCGCCGTCGGTCAGCGGCGAGGAGGTGCCTGCGGTGACCGATCCGGCCGCGTCGAACGCGGGCTTCAGGCCCGCAAGGCCCTCTGCGGTGGTTTCGCCGCGGATGGTGCCGTCTTCGCTGACGATCCCGCCCTTGGTCTGGATCGGCACGATCTCGTCGGTCAGCTTGCCCGCGTCACGCGCGGCCGAAGCCTTGTGCTGGCTGGAGACGGCCAGCGCTTCCTGATCGGCGCGCGAAATCTGGTACTTGGTGGCGACGTTCTCGGCGGTTTCGCCCATCGACATGTAAGCGGCGCTCTTCGCCGCCAGCGCCGGGTTGGGCAGCGGGTTGAAGCCCATCATCGGCACGCGGCTCATCGATTCGACGCCCGCGCAGACGAAGACCTCGCCCGCGCCGATGGCGATCTGGCCCATGGCGTAGTGGATCGAGCTCATCGAGGAGCCGCAGAAACGGTTCACGGTCATGCCGCCGACCGAGATCGGCAGGTCCGCCAGCAGCGCGACGAGGCGCGCAATGTTGAAGCCCTGTTCGCCTTCGGGGAACGCGCAGCCGACGATTACGTCTTCGATATCAGCCGCTTCCACACCGGTCTTGGCGATGAGGCCGCGAATCACCTGGGCGGCAAGGTCGTCGGGGCGGACCCGCGCCAGCGCGCCCTTGTTGGCCAAGTGGAAGGGCGAACGGGCGTAACCCGCAATCACGACACTTTGCATGCACTCTCTCCATGGGCCGATGCGCCCCAGGCTCTTCCCGGGGCTGCCTCGTGTTCTTCCCTAAGGGTGCAATTCTTTCCCTATACGTCAAGCAAATTTTGGGTTACGAGAAATCAGCATCCTACCCAAGGACCCCGTCCCGCCGGTGAGAAGATGTCCGATTGGAGAGACGATGGAGAGGTCGCTCATGAAAAATTGGAAACGCATGGGGTTGGCATTGGTTGCCGGTTCCGCGCCGCTGCTCTTTGGCCTGAATCCGGCCTTTGCGGCGGGCAACGACGCGGTCGTCGGCAAGTGGCGCACGCCGTCCAAGCACGGCGTCGTCGAACTCAGCCGCTGCGGCGAATCGCTGTGCGGACGGCTAGTCGATTCGGACGGCCTGAAGACCAACCCGGACCTGCGCGATGCGAACAACAAGGACACAACCAAGCGCACCCGCAAGATCAAGGGCCTGCAAATTGTCGGCGGTTTCAAGGCCAAAGGGAACGAATGGGTCGAAGGACAGATCTACAACCCTGAGGACGGCGGCACCTACAAGGCAACGATAACGCCTGCCGGGGCCGACAGCCTCAAGCTCAAGGGCTGCATCGTCTGGCCCTTGTGCAAGACCCAGACCTGGACGCGCATCCCCTGAGGCGTGCCGGGAAAACGACAAAGCTTCAGGGACATAAAAGAGTTAGGGAGTTCAAGGATATGAAACGCATTTCGGGTCGCATTCTTCTCGCAGGCACCGCATCCGCCGTCGTGCTCGGCTTCGCCGGTTCGGCCCATGCCCAGGCATTCTATCTTCAGGAACAGTCGGTACGCGCGCAGGGACGCGCTTTCTCGGGCGAGGCCGCCGATACCGGCGTCGACTCGCTCTGGTGGAACCCCGCCGCGATCGGCGGCCTCGAAGGCGGCCAGGCCTCGATCCACGCCAGCGTCATCATCCCGCGCGGCAAAGTGGTGGACGACGGCACCGTGATCGTTCGTCCCGGCCAGGCCCCGGCCCCGGTCGGCGGCAACGGCGTCGCCAAAAACCCGATCAACAAGGGCGTTCTGCCCTCCGGCTCGATCGCCTACGGCACCGGCAAGTTCGCGTTCGGCCTGACCGTCACCTCGCCTTACTCCTTCACCACCAATTACGATTCCGACAGCTGGGCACGCTATTCCGCCGACAAGACCAAGCTGCGCACGATCGACATCCAGCCGAGCGTCGCCTTCCAGCCCTTCGAAGGCTTCTACGTCGGCGCCGCCGCCAATGTGGAATACGTCGATGCCGCCCTCGGCAATTACCTGCCCAACCTCTCGCCGCTGCTGGCCGACGGCCACCAGAACCTCAAGGGCAACGGCTGGGATGTGGGCTGGTCGGTCGGCGCCCAGTATCACAACGGCCCGGCCTCGATCGGCGTCGCCTACAAGTCGGCCGTGAAGCACAAGCTCAAGGGCACGCTGACCATCGACGGCCTGCTCGGCCCGCTCGCCGCGCAGAACCGTACGCTCGACGCCACCGCCGAGTTCTCCACCCCGTGGCAGGCGATCATGTCGGGCCGCATCAAGGCGACCAAGCAACTGACCCTCAACGCCCAGGTCGTGGCCTATGGCTGGAGCAAGTTCGATTCGATCGATCTCGGCGCGCCGATCAACCAGTCGCTGCCCGAAAACTACAAGGACGGCTTCTCCTACGCGTTCGGCGTGGACTACGACGTCAATCCGAAGTGGACGGTCCGCAGCGGTATCCAGTACGGCGAGACCCCGACTTCGAACGGCAATCGCGACGCCCGCGTGCCCGATAGCAACCGCTGGAACTTCTCGGCCGGTACAACCTATAACATGAGCGAGAAGATCGCGATCGACGCGGCCGCTTCGTACATTACCTTCAAGGACGCTCCGATCGACCGCATCACCGCCGCCTATGCCGGCACCGCCGCCCAGACCCCGGTCATCACCAATGGCCGCCTGACCGACGCTTCGGCGCTGGTGTTCTCGCTCGGCGCGCGGGTGGCCTTCTGATGGGCGCCGCGGCGACGATCGGCGGTCACTCCGCCCCGGAAACCTCCTCCCAACACCCGGAAGAGATGCCGCCGATCGCGCCGCGGTTGCTCACCGACCTGCTCGACCATGCCGTGGAAGCCCACGGCACCTGGCCGGCGATCGACTTCATGGGCCGCAAGTGGACCTACAGGGAGATCGGCGAGCTGTCCCGCCGCGCGGCGCGGGGGTTCCAGGACCTCGGCGTCAAGCGGGGGACGCGGGTGGGCCTCTGCCTGCCCAACACGCCCTATTACGTGATCTGCTACTTCGCGATCCTGCGCATCGGCGGGATCGTGGTGAACTTCAACCCGCTCTACACCGAGCGTGAGATGGCGCATCTGGTCGAGGATTCGGGCGCCGAATTCATGGTCGCTTCCGATCTGGCGCTCTCGCTGCCCAAGATCGAACCGCTGGTCGGCGCCAAGAACGGCAAGGGCTCGCTGCGCCGCGTGGTCGTCTGCCCGATCGCCGATGCCCTGCCCAAGCTCAAGGGCCGCGCCTATCGCCTGCTCAAGCGCAAGGACATCGCGCATGAACCCCACGACTTGCGCTTCCTGCGCTATGCCGACCTGATCGCCCGCGACGCCGATCCCGATCCGGTCGAGCGTTCCCCCTCCGACCTGGCCGTGCTTCAGTACACCGGCGGCACCACCGGCGTGCCCAAGGGCGCTATGCTGAGCCACGCCAATCTCGCGGCAAATTCCGCGCAAATGATCGCCCATGTCGGCCACATGCCGGAAACGCAGGAGCGCACCCTCGGCGTACTGCCGCTGTTCCACGTCTTCGCGCTGACCACGGTGCTCAACTACTCGGTCGACACCGCCGCCGAGATGATCCTGCTGCCGCGCTTCGAGATGCAGTCGTTCCTCGCCACGGCCAAGCGCACTAGGCCGACGCAGTTCTTCGGCGTGCCCACGCTCTACACCGCGCTCAACAACCAGCCGCTCCACGGCGAGTTCGACAACGTGCGTGTCTGCATCTCGGGCGGGGCGCCGCTGCCGCTGGAAGTGCGCCAGAAGTTCGAGCAGCGCACCGGCGTCAAGGTGGTCGAAGGCTACGGCCTGTCCGAAGCCTCGCCGATCATCGCCTGCAATCCGCTGGAAGGCGAAGTGAAGAGCAATTCCTGCGGCCCAGCCTTCCCCGGCACGGTGCTGGAAATCCGCGATCCCGACAATCCGCACCGCGTCATGCCCCAGGGCGAGCGCGGCGAAGTCTGCGCGCGCGGACCGCAGGTCATGTCCGGTTACTGGAACCGCCCCGAGGAATCGGAAAAGACCTTCATCTACGGCGCCTTGCGCACCGGCGACGTCGGCTATCTCGACGAAGACGGCTATTTGTTCCTGGTGGACAGGATCAAGGACATGATCCTGTGCGGGGGGTACAACGTCTATCCGCGAACGATCGAGGATGCGCTCTACGAGCATCCGATGGTTCACGAGGCGATCGTGATCGGCGTTCCCGACGCCTATCGCGGCCAGGCCCCCAAGGCCTTCGTGGCGCTGCATCCGGGGGATGTCCTGGACGAGGATACATTGATGGCCTTCCTCAAGGAGCGGCTCAACAAGATCGAGATGCCCACCACGATCGAGTTCCGCGACAGCCTGCCCAAGACGCTGGTCGGCAAGCTCTCCAAGAAGGAACTGGTCGAAGAGGAAGCCGCGCGCCGCGCTGCCGACAAGCCTCGGGGACAGGCCGAGTGAGCGGAACCGGAGCCTCTCTGACTCCCAACGAGACGACTTTGGCGAGCCCGGCAGTCGGCCCGAACGGCGACATGCTCGGCATCCAGGAAGCCGCGACCGAGCTTGGCGTGACGATGCGCACCTTGCGTTTCTACGAGGACAAGGCGCTGATCGCGCCGCAGCGGGTCGGCACCACGCGCATCTATTCGAAGCGCGAGATGGGCCGGATGCAGCTGATCCTGCGCGGCAAGCGGCTCGGCTTCTCGATCCGCGAGATCAAGGAATTCCTCGACCTCTACGACGTCGATCCCGAACATCACGAACAGGTCCGCGCCTTGCTGGTCAAAGTCACCGACCGCATCGACGAACTGCGCCAGCAGAAGACCGCCATCGAGCAGACCCTTGAGGAACTGCTCTCCATCGAACGCCAGTCGCTCGACTGGCTTCAAGGCATGCCCGACGGGAAATGAAGCCGATGACCGAACCCGCCCGCCTCGCCGTGGAGGAACTCCGCAAGCTGCTCACCGTCGAGGAAATCGACACCGGGATTTTCCGCGGCGCCGCTTCGGCCGAGCAGCCCGGCCGCGTCTATGGCGGGCAGGTCGTGGCGCAGGCGCTTGCCGCCGCCGCGCGCGGGATCGATCCCGAGCGGCAGGCCCATTCGCTGCACGCCTATTTCCTGCGCGCGGGCGATTCCGGCCGTCCGATCATCTACCGCGTCCTCCCCGATTTCGACGGCGGCAGCTTCTCCAACCGCCGCGTCGTCGCCATGCAGGGCGGCAAGCCGATCCTCAACCTCGCGGCCTCGTTCCACCGGCATGAAGAAGGCCTGTCCCACGCCGTGGCGATGCCGCCGGTGCCGGCACCCGAGCAGTGCCCGGATTTCCGGGAGGCGCTTGCCGCCGCCGGGCAGAGGTTGCCGCCCTTCCTGATCGACCGCCTGGCCTCCTTCGAAATCCGCCCCTGCCCCCCGGTGCACGGCGGCGACCTGCCCCAGCGCCGCCAGTGGTTTCGCCTAGCCTGTTCACCTGATGCCCGTTCACCCGATGTCCAGCAGCTGGACGCAGACCCGGTGATGCAGCGGGTGATCTTGGCCTATGCCAGCGACTTCGCGCTCGTCTCCACCGCGCTGATGCCGCAAGGCCTCGGCTTCTTCTCTCCGGGCGTTTCCGGAGCGAGCCTCGACCATGCGATCTGGTTCCACCAAACTCCCCCGGTCGACGACTGGCTGCTCTACACGATGGACAGCCCCTGGTCCGGCCACGCCCGCGGCTTCGCACGCGGCGCGATCTATACGCGCGGCGGCGAACTGGTGGCGAGCGTGGCGCAGGAAGGCCTGCTGCGGGTCAAGCCGCAGAGCGGAGAATAGCGCCTATTTCCCCGCAGTCGGCGGATTGGGATAAGCGATGATCAGCGAGAGCGGTTCCTCGCCGCGCTGCCAGATGCCGACAACCGCACCGTTGTAGAGATAGGCGGTCATGCCCGCTCGCAGGCCTGCGCGCTTGCCGTCGGACACCACTTCGCCCTCTCCCGAAAGCACGTAGTAGACTTCGTCGTGCGCGATCGGATGCTCGCCGATCGCCGCACCCTTGTGGAGCACGCGGCGACGGAACTCCATCGTCCGCGGCGCCGGGGCGGCATCGGAAATGCGGTAGGCCGTGCTCATGCCGATGGCGCCATGCGGAGGAGCCTCCTCGCGCACGGTGTCCTTTTCGTCGATCACCGCCATCGGCGGGGCAGGTGCGGCGGCCATGAGCAGGAGCGCCGCGATCACTGCACGGTGCTTTCGCGCACCAGCTTTGGGGTTCGCCCGATTCGCACGCGCCTTGACCGCAGCACTTTCGCGCAGGCTGTTTCCGGTTGGGTCCGGACCGCCGGAAACCGGACGAAAACAGCCGGGACCGGATGAGAATTCCGAGCCTCGATCTTCATTGCATCTCCCCTTCGTACAGGTTCTTGACAGGGTGGCATCCCTGCGGCAAACATGATGACACCGGTTACCAAAACCGGCAACAAAGAACCGGCGATCGGTATCCTGTCGAAGGAACCGATCGAACGAAAAGCGCCGAAAGGCGTGGAGGAAGGCGCCCAAAAGGCGTCGGGAGCAGGTGCAGGAGAAAGGGAGCGCTACAGGCGCAAACACTCATGACACCGGTATCAATTGGCTAAAAAGGCCATGAGGGCCAGATAAGGCCGAGGGGGAGTGATCATGCAAGGGCATGTTTCCAGGATTTCGATACTGAAGGCCGCTCTGGTTGCGGGCAGCGCGCTCGCCTTGCCGCAAGGCGCCTTCGCGCAGGATGCGTCGGATGCGCAGCAGACCGCCGTCGCACCCGCCTCCGAAGGCCCTGCGGCTGAGGAAATCATCGTCACCGGCTTCCGCAAGTCGCTGGAAGCCGCGCTCAACGTGAAGCGGGAATCGGTCAGCGCGGTGGACGCCGTCGTCGCCGAGGACATGGCCAAGTTCCCCGACCAGAACCTGGCGGAATCGCTCCAGCGCATTCCCGGCATCTCCATTCAGAAGGACGGCGGCGAAGGCCGCGCGATCACCGTGCGCGGCCTGGGCGCCCAGTTCACCCGCGTCCGCGTGAACGGCCTCGAAACGATCGCCACCAGCTCCGACGGCGCCAGCGCCAACCGCGACCGCGCCTTCGACTTCAACGTCTTCGCCTCCGAACTGTTCAGCAGCCTCGTCGTCCACAAGACCGCCGAAGCCAGCCTCGACGAAGGCTCGCTGGGCGCCGTGGTGGATCTCAACACCGGCAATCCGCTGACGGGCAAGGCCGGCCTGACCGCGGTTCTCAACGCCCAGGGCTCGTACAACGACCTGTCGAAGAACGTCGGTCCGCGCCTCGCCGGACTGCTGTCCTGGCGGAACGATGCGGGCACCTTCGGCGTGAACCTTTCCGCCGCCTATTCGCACACCGACACGATCGAGAGCGGCAACAACACCGTGCGCTGGGCCCAGGCCTACTTCAACTCGGTGAACGGCAACCCGTGCTTCTACTCGGTTCCCGGCGCCACCGGCGGCAACCCGGTCAGCACCGGCGGCAGCTACCGCCCCTCGGCAAGCTGCGACGCCGCCTCGCTCTCGTTCCACCCCCGCATTCCCCGCTATGGCGTGGTCGAGCATGACCGCCGCCGCCTGGGCCTGACCGGCTCGATCCAGTTCGAACCGAGCGACAAGACCAAGTTCTCGATCGACGGTCTCTACTCCTCGTTCAAGGAAGACCGCGCCGAGCAGTGGCTTGAAGTGCTCGCCCGCTCGAACGAACGCCGCTTCGACGTGGTCAACCCGACCTACGACGACAAGGGCAACATGGTCAGCGCGACCTTCAACAATGCCTATGTCCGCACCGAAAGCTACCTGCGCAAATCGGAAACCGAATTCTGGCAGGTCGGCGCCACCTGGGACCAGGACGTCAGCGACACCTTCCGCTTCACCCTGCTGGGCGGCATGTCGCAGTCCAACGCGGATATCCCGGTGGAAACCACGTTCGCCTACGACAACCGCAACGCCAACGGCTTCAGCTACGACTATTCCGACATGAAGTCGCCGGTGCTGAGCTATGGCCTCGACGTGACGAACCCGGCGAACTTCCAACTCGCCGAAATCCGCGACCGCCCCTCCTACGTCAAGAACCGCTTCAAGACCGCGCAGCTGCGCACCGAATGGGACCTGACCGACGGCGTCACCGTGAAGACCGGCGCGGTCTGGCGGCGCTACAACTTCCGTACCCAGCTGTTCCAGCGCGACACCGCCGCCTGCGGGGCCAACGGCACGCGCGATCTGATCCTCGGCCAGGTCACCTGCTCCAGTTCGGTCTACGGGCTGCCGGTCACTTCGGACATCTCGCAGATCATTAACCTGGGCGATGCCGGTCAGCCGAGCGGCACCACCAGTTCCTGGCTGGTCGCCGACATCGACAAGGCGGCGGACTACACCAACCTCTATAACCGCACCGCCATCGAAGACCTCGGCTCCAATCGGCGCGTGCAGGAAACGACGTCGGGCGGCTATCTCCAGTTCGACGTCAAGGGCGAGATCTTCGGACTCGAATACGCCGGCAACGCGGGCATTCGCTATGCCCACACCAACCAGAAGTCGACCGGCTACACGGCCGGCGTCGCCGCCACCGTCGAGCGCAGCTACGACGACTGGCTCCCGGCGGTAAACATCGCCCTCTATCCCCGCCACGACGTGATCCTGCGCGGCGCCATCGCCAAGGTCATCACCCGACCCTCGCTGGGCAACCTCAATCCCGGCGGTTCGGTCGACGGGTTCAACTACCGCGTGACGTTCGGCAATCCGTTCCTCCAACCCTATCGCGCCACCAACTTCGATGCCGCGGTGGAATGGTACTTCGCCCCGCAGGCGTTGTTCTCGGTGGCCGGCTTCATCAAGAAGATCGACAGCTTCCCGGTTGCCGGAACCTACGTCGCCACCCTGCCGCAGCTCGGCCTCGGCCGCGACGTGCTGGGACAGAGCACCCCTGCCTACATCAACTACGATCCCAACCAGGAATACGTGGTGTCCTCGCAGGTCAACGGCCAGGGTGCCACGCTCAAGGGCGTGGAAGTGGCCTTGCAACTGCCCTTCACATTCCTGCCGGGACCGCTCAAGCATACAGGCTTCCAGGGCAACGCCACCTTCATCCAGAGCAACGCCGACTACACGATCACAGGCCCGGCGACTTCGGCCTGTACCCGCAATGCCACGACCGGCGCCTGCGCACTTACCGGCGTTTCGGCGGTGTACACCCAGCCCCTGCTCAACGTGTCGAAAAGGGCCTGGAATGCCACGCTCTATTACGACGACGGCAAGTTCAGCATTCGCGGCTCGGTGAGCTATCGCGGCCCCTTCAACGACGGTACGAGTGCCACCGGCAACATCTTCGAGGGCTATGGTTCGTACACCAGCGTCGACGCGGCCATCCGCTACAAGGCCACCGAATGGCTGGAACTGTCGATCGACGGCAACAACCTGACCGACGCCTACCGCTACCGCACCAACGACATCTATGCCTCGCGCAATTACGAGAACAACCACTTCGGGCGCACGATCCTGTTCGGCGCGCGGGCCAAGTATTGACGTCCAGCCGATAAATTGGCCGAATACCAAGACCTGAAATAACGAAGAGGAAGCCGCCATGACCATCGACCGCCGATCGTTCATGGCGGCTTCCCTTGTATCCGGGCTGATATCCAGCAGAGCCGCCGCGCAGACCGCTCCGCCTTTCGACAGCGCCAAGGCGGCGCCCGCAGGCCTTCCGGAACCGGCGGAGACCATCGACCTCTGGCCGAAAGGCGCACCGGGCCTGCCCGCCAAGCCCCCGGTCGAGACCGTCACCGAACGCTCCACCACGGCGCAGGTCAACGACCGTTCCGTCACTGGCATCACCCGCCCGCGTCTGGTCGTGTTCCGGCCGGACCGCCCCAACGGCGCCGCCGTGCTCATCGCGCCGGGCGGCGGCTACCGCCTCGTCGTGATCGACAAGGAGGGCTACGAAATGGCCCGCTGGCTGGCCGCGCGCGGGTTCACCGCCTTCGTCCTGTTCTACCGCCTGCCGGGCGAAGGCTGGGCAAATCAACCGGACGTGCCGCTGGCAGACGCCCAGCGCGCCATGCGCCTGATCCGCCTCCGCGCGAAAGACTACGGCGTGCAGCCCGAGCGCGTCGCCGCCATGGGCTTTTCGGCGGGGGGCCATGTCTGCTCCTGCCTCTCCACCCGCTTCGACGCGAAAGTCTACGCACCGGTCGACGCGGCCGACAAACTCTTCGCCCGCCCATTTTGCGCGGCGCCGGTCTATCCGGTGGTCTCGATGGACCCCGCTATCGCCCATGCCGGATCGCGCGACCTGCTGCTCGGCCCCGCGCCCACGGCGGACATCGAAGCTGCCCATTCGCCCGACCGCACCGTCCCCAAGGACGCACCGCCGCATTTCCTGCTTCATGCCGAGGACGACCCGGCCGTCCCGGTCGATAACACCCTGCGCCTGCGCGCCGCGCTGAAAGCACAGGGCATTCCGGTGGAAACCCACCTCTTCGCGCAGGGCGGCCACGGCTTCGGCCTGCGCGGCACGATCGGCAAACCCGTGGAGGCATGGCCCGAACTCTGGCGCGCCTGGGCGCGCTCGGTCGGTCTTGGTTGAAAGGACGCACAAACAGAATGACCTTCGATCGACGCGATGCACTCAAGACCGCCCTGCTTGGCGGCATCGGCCTTGCGGCACCTGCTCTCGCGGGGGGAGAAGCTGCCGCAAGGGAGCCGGGAGCGGGGACACCTCCTCCATCCCCCGCCCCGGCTCCCGTCCGCAAATGGCGGCGCGGTTTCGACGGACAGCGCATTTCCGATCTCGGAAACGGCACGATGCTCAACCCGGTGCTCTCCGGAGACCGGCCCGACCCGGCGGTGCTGAAGGACGGTGAGGACTATTACCTCACCTTCTCCAGCTTCGATTCCTACCCCGGCCTCACCATCTGGCACAGCCGCGACCTGGTGAACTGGCAGCCGCGCAAACCGGCGCTCACCCGCAATATCGGCTCGGTCTGGGCAGTCAGCCTCGAAAAGTACAAAGACCGCTACTTCCTCTACATCCCGGTCAAGGCTGAACCCAACGAGATCTACGTGATCTGGGCCGATCACATCGACGGCCCCTGGAGCGACCCGAAGCCGCTGGGCCTGCACGACCATATCGACCCCTGCCATGCCGTGGGCGAAGACGGCTCCCGCTGGCTGTTCCTTTCGGGCGGAGACCGCGTGCGCCTCTCCGACGACGGCCTCTCGCTGGCGGGCAAGGTCGAACACGTCTACGATCCCTGGCACTATCCGGACGACTGGGACGTCGAGGGCTTCTCGCCCGAAGGCCCGAAGATCCATCGCCATGGCGAGTGGTTCTACATGCTCACCGCCGTGGGCGGCACCGCCGGTCCGCCGACCGGCCACATGGTGATCGCCGCCCGGGCCCGCTCGATCCACGGGCCATGGGAACAGCACCCCGGCAATCCGCTGGTCCGCACCGAAAACCAGTCCGAGGCCTGGTGGTCGCGCGGCCATGCCTCGCTGGTCGAAGGGCCGGACAAGCGATGGTACACCCTCTACCACGGCTTCGAGAACGGCTACTGGACGCTCGGCCGCCAATGCCTGCTCGACACCATCGCGTGGACCGACGACGGCTGGTTTCACATGACCGGCGGCGACCTCTCCCAGCCCCTGCCCGTGCCGAAAGTGTCCAAACCGGTGCCGCACGGCATGCCGCTTTCGGATAACTTCTCCGCACCGCTGGCGCTCGGTTCCAAATGGTCGTTCTTCCGCCCTGCGCCGGACGAGACCCGCCGCCTCCGCGTGTCTGACGGCGCGCTTCATTTCGCGGGCAAAGGCCTCGCCCCGTCGAGCGGATCGCCGCTGCTGCTGATCGCGGGAGACACCAGCTATCAGTTCGAATGCGACATCGAACTGGCGCCGGGCGGCACCGCAGGCCTGGTGCTGTTCTACGATGACAAGCTCTACGCAGGCCTCGGCTTCGACGAGACCCGCTTCGTCACCCACCAATACGGCATCGAACGCGGCCGCCCGGCCAACCCGCACGGCCGCCGCATGAAGATGCGGCTGACCAACCGCCGCCACATCGTCGCCTTCCATACCTCGGGCGACGGCGGGAAGACGTGGAAACGCTTCGACCGGGGCATGGAAGTCTCCGGCTATCACCACAACGTGCGCGGCGGCTTCCTGATGCTGCGCCCCGGCCTCTACGCCGCCGGGCCGGGCGAGGCGACGTTCCGCGATTTCCGGTTCACGGCGTTGGAAGATTGATTTGAAGAACAAGGAATAAGCAGGGGCCATCGCCCCTGCACCCCGTTACTGTCGATGTCGCGCCCTGCTCTATCCGTTGGCGCGCCCCTTGCGTCGGGAGACTTATTGGCTGCGCCGCAAGGAGCGCACACCGGATAGGTAGCGCGCAAGGTAGACATTCCGAGGGTCTGGGGGATCATCCCCCAGGACTTCCTCTTACTTCGAACTCTTCATCGTATAATCCGGCAAGGCATCCAGAGCCTGCCGCAGCGCCTCTCCCCAACCATCCGAGATCGACTGGAAATAGGGATCGCCCGCCTCGATCCGCCGTTCGTGCAGCGGTGTGAAGCGGTCCTGCTCCAGCACCAGCAAATCCAGAGGCAGGCCGACCGAGAGGTTCGCCTTCACCGTCGAATCGAAGGAAACGCAGAGCAGTTTCACCGCTTCCTCGAAGCTCATCTCCGGGTCGTAGCCACGGATCAGGATCGGGCGGCCGTACTTGGTCTCGCCGATCTGGAAGAAGGGCGTATCGAAGCTGGCTTCGATGAAGTTGCCTTCGGGGTAGATCAGGAACAGGCGCGGCTCCATGCCCTTGATCTGGCCCGCCACGATCATCGAGGCGCTGAAGGTGCCGGAAGCCGCGCTCTGGCCGTTGTCGCTCGCGCGTTCGCTGATGATGTCCTGGAGCAGGTTGCCGACGACCGTGGCCACCTGGAACATCGTCGGCGCTTCGAGCAGGGTGTTGTGCCGTTCGGCCGGCGCCTTGTTGCGTTCCTCAAGCTGGCTGACGACGGCCTGGGTGGTGGCGAGGTTGCCCGCCGTCATCAGGGTGATGATGCGCTCGCCGGGGATTTCCCAGTGGTACATCTTCCGGAAGGTCGAGATATTGTCGACGCCCGAATTGGTGCGGGTGTCGCTCATCAGCACGAGCCCGCGATCCAGCATCATGCCCACGCAATAGGTCATGGAACCAGTAACCCCTGAAATCCTTTACCCCGCGCGACCTTTCGCGGGGCTGCGGCCTTTTCAGCCGCCTTGCATCTGCTGCTGTCCGCCGCCTGCGGACTGCTGTTGCTGCTGTCCTAGCAGGTTCTCGTCCACGGACAAATGCACGTCCAGCCGGGTTTCCCCCGCCCCCGTCGCCACGCCCGTTACCGGCGCGGCTTCCGCATAGTCGCAGCCGCTGGCGACCCGGATGTAGCGCTCGTCCGGGCAGATCGCGTTGGAGACGTCGAAACCGACCCAGCCGAGGCCCTGCACATGCGCCTCTGCCCAGCCATGCCCGGCTTCCTGCTCCACCCGGTCGTTCATGCGCAGATAGCCGCCGACGTAGCGCATCGGAATATCGAGCAGGCGCCCGGCGCTGATGAAGACATGGGCGTGGTCCTGGCAAACCCCCTGCCCCGCCGCCAGCGCCTGTTCCGCCGTGGTTCCCACATCCGTCGTGCCCGGCGCATATTCGACACGGGCGGCGACTGCGGCCGACAGCGCGTGGAGGAAGCCCAGCATGTCCGACCGATCGGCATCGACCGAGGCCAGCAACGCACGCACGCGATGGTCCGCGCGGGTCAGTGGAGTCTGGCGCAGGAAACACCAAAGCGGCGTATGTCCGGCATGGGCGCCGGTAATGCCGTTGTTGTCCATGGTGCGCACCGTGCCCGTACAAGTGACGGTGACTTCGGTAGTCCCCGGCTCGATCGAGACGAGCGCCGTGTGGTTATGGTGCTGGTCGTCGTATTCCGCTTCGAGACGGGCGCCGCTCAGGTCCATGCGCCAGTCGAGCACCTCCTGGCCGTGGGTGGTCTTGGGCCGCAGCCGCAGCCGCTGCAAGCCATGCGCGACCGGATCGGCGAAGGCATATCGGGGGGTGTGGCTGACGGTCAGCAGCATGGGAAAGCCGTCCTCTATTCGATGAAGCGGTAATCGGCGGCGATGGCATTGCCGAGGCTGCTCGTCTTGCCGATGAAGTCCTGCAGGAACTCGTGCAGGCCCATGTCGAAGATCGCCTCGATCGAGGTTTCGTGCAGGGCCTTGCCGGTGGCCCGCAGGAGGTCGTGCGCGGGCGTTTCCCCGCCGTACTCCTTGGCGAGACCGGCCATGTTGCTGCGGATCTTGTCGTAGCAGAACACCAGGCTGCGCGGGAACTGCCCATCGAGGATCAGGAACCGGGCGATCCCGCGCGAATCCATCGCCCCGGCATTGAGCCAGGAATAGGCGCGGTTCCCCGCCACCGAGCGCAGCAGCGTGTCCCACTGCACATTGTCGAGGCTGGACCCGACCCAGGCCGCCGAGGGCAGCAGCACGTAATACTTCACGTCGAGGATGCGCGCGGTGCTGTCGGCCCGTTCGATGAAGGTGCCGATGCGCGCGAAGTTGAACACTTCGTTGCGCAGCATCGTGCCTTCCAGCGCCCCGCGCACCAGGGTCCCGGTGCGGCGGATCGTTGTCAGCACTTCGCCCAGGTTGGTTTCCCGCACCGGCTTGGAAAGCAGGTCGCAGAGGTGCATCCAGCCTTCGTTGGTGGTTTCCCAGACCGCATTGGTCAGGCTGTTGCGCACCATGCGGGCATTGGTCCGCGCGTTCTCGACCATGGCGAGGACGGAACCGGGATTGTCCCTGTCGCGCAGGAGGAAATTGAACACCTGCGGCCCGGTGAACTCACCATGCGTGCGGCAATAGTCGTCGACCTGCCCGGTGGTGGTCAGGACCGATTTCCATTCCTCGTCCTGCGAATGCTTGTTGCCCCGCGTCAGCGCGAGGTGGAAGCCCACGTCGATCAGCCGCGCGGTGTTCTCCGCGCGTTCAAGATAGCGGCTCATCCAGTATACGCCGTTGGCGGCCCGTCCCAGCATCAGCGCGCCCTCACTCGTCCAACACCCCTCATTCGTCCAACACCCAGGAATCCTTGGTGCCGCCCCCCTGCGACGAATTCACCACCAGCGATCCTTTCTTGAGCGCCACGCGGGTCAGGCCGCCGGGCGTGATGTCGATGCCTTCGGGCGAGACCAGTACGAAAGGCCGCAGGTCCACATGGCGCGGCGCCAGGCCTTCCTTGGTGAAGATCGGCACCGTGGAGAGCGAAAGCGTCGGCTGGGCGATGTAGTTGTCCGGCCTCGCCCGCAGCTTGGCCTCGAAATCGGCAAGTTCCTTCTTCGAGGAGGTCGGCCCGATCAGCATGCCGTAGCCGCCCGAGCCGTGGACTTCCTTCACCACCAGTTCCGACAGGTTGTCGAGCACATAGGCCAGCGCATCCGGCTCCGAACAGCGCCAGGTCGGCACGTTCGAGAGGATCGGCTTCTCGCCCGTGTAGAATTCGACGATCTCGGGCATGTAGCTGTAGATCGCCTTGTCGTCGGCGATGCCGGTGCCGGGCGCGTTGGCGATGGTGACCCCGCCCGAACGGTAGACGTCCATGATCCCCGCCACGCCCAGCACCGAATCGGGCTGGAAGCTGAGCGGATCGAGATAGTCGTCGTCGACCCGGCGATAGATCACGTCGATCGCCTTGAAGCCGGTGGTCGTCCGCATGGCGACGCGGCCGTCGACCACGCGCAGGTCGCTGCCCTCCACCAGTTCCGCACCCATCTGGTCGGCCAGGAAGGCATGTTCGAAATAGGCCGAGTTGTAGATGCCCGGCGTCAGCACCGCCACCGTCGGGCGTCCGGAACCCTTGAAGGCGGGCGGCGCGCAGGCCCGCAGCGAGCGGGCGAGACGGCGCGGATAGTCCGAGACCGGCCGCACCGGGATCTTCGTGAACAGTTCCGGGAACATCGCCATCATCGTCTCGCGGTTCTCGAGCATGTACGAGACGCCGGAAGGCGTGCGGGCGTTGTCTTCCAGCACCATGAACTCTTCCGGCCCGGTGCGGACGAGATCGATGCCGACGATATGGGTATAGACGCCACCCGGCGGCGTCATGCCGATCATCTGGCTAAGGAAGGCCTCGTTATCGCGCAGGGCGCCGATCGGCAGGCGGCCCGAACGGATGATCTCCTGCCGGTGATAGAGGTCCTGGAGGAAGGCATTCAGCGCCCGCACCCGCTGCTCGATGCCCCGGGTGAGCTTTCGCCACTCGCGCGCGGTGATGATGCGGGGGATCATGTCGAAGGGGATGAGGCGCTCTTCGGCGGCCTCGTTGCCATAGACGTTGAAGGTGATGCCGATGCGGCGGAAGAAGCGTTCGGCCTCGGCATCCTGGCGTTTCAGCCAGGCCTTGTCCTGCGAGTCGTACCAGTTCCTGAAGTCTGCGTAGGCAGGCCTCACCGACCCGTCCTCGTTGAGCATTTCGTCGTAGTTGGTTCTGCCCGCAGCCGTCATTGTGACTCCCGTTTGTCCATGTGATGCAACATGGAATCGGACTTGCCAAGCGGCTACGCTGCAACTGCGAAAGAAAAATTCCTGCGCGGATCGGCGGAAATCGGACCGATTTGGTCGGCTACGAGAGGTTTTGGGCAATCCCGGCAGGGTTTCGCCCTGCTGCAAGTGCTAAGTGCGGTTGGCTAATCGAGCAGCCCCCGCGCGCTCAGATCGGCCCGCAAGGCATCCGCGCCGTGGAAGTGATGCACCTGCCAGCCGAGATCGCGGGCGGAGGCGATGTTCGCGGCGTTGTCGTCGATGAACAGCATCGCCTGCGGGGCATGGCCGAAGCGGCGCGCGGCAAGGTCGAAGATGCGGGCATCGGGCTTGGCCAGCTTCTCGTCACCGGACACGACGATATCGCCGAAGAGGTCGAACAGCGGCTCGGTGGCGCGATATTCCCGCCAGAACGGGCTGGCGAAGTTGGTGATCGCGAAAAGCGGCACGCCGCCTGCCGCAAGCCCGCGCACGATCTCATGAGTGCCGGGCACATTGCCGGGAATCGTTTCCAGGAAACGCGTCGCGTAGGCGTCGATCAGCAGGTCGTTGCCGGGGAATTCCGCTTTCCGCTCGGCGACCAGTTCCGCCAGATCGCGCCCGGCGTCATGCTGGAAGTGCCACTCTTCGGTGATGACGGTCGAGCAGAACCAGTCGAGCCGCTCCGCTTCCGGAATCAGCTTGGCGAACAGCAGCCGCATGTCCCATTCGACGAGGACGCGTCCCACGTCGAAGACGACAGCATCCACCGGATGATTTGCGTGAAGAGCAGACATGACAAGACCCCCGCGAATGGCGGGGGCCTTATGTCATCAGACGTAATCGCCCGTCCGCCTAGAAATCCCCGCCAGATAGCGGGGACAGGCAGACGAATCAGCCCTGGCGGGCCTTGAAGCGACGGTTGGTCTTGTTGATGACGTAGGTACGGCCGCGACGGCGGATCACGCGGTTGTCCCGGTGACGACCCTTGAGCGACTTCAGGCTGTTGCGAATCTTCATGTCTTGTCTCGTCTGCGTGGTCCGGCGGTGGGCCCGGAAGGGCTGGCCGCCTGAAAATTGAAGTGGCGCCGTTACGGGTCACGGCTTGCAAAGTCAAGCACAAGAGGCCATTTCTCGTGGCCTGACCCGTGCTTTTCCCGTTCATCCACGGGCAATCGCAGCGGCTCATAACTCAGGTTCGGGTGCGACCCAACTGATTCTTCGACAATCGATTCTTCGGACCCGGAACACCATGAAAACGCTAAAAGCCGCGATTCTCGCCACCGGCATCACCGGAGCCCTCCTTGTCGCACCCGCTCTCGAAGCCCGACCCGGCTGGGGTTCGCCCTGGGGCGGCGGTTATGGTGGCTGGGGCAATTCCTGGGACGATCCGCTGATGGGCGGCCCCGTCGGCTCCCCTATTTCCTCGCGCAATCGCACGCAGGATTCGCGCGAGGGCCGAGTCGAAGTCAGCCGATTCGTGGCGCAGGGTCCCGAAGCTGGTCAGCTCGGCAAGGGAATCGTCGCGGTCCAGTCCGATTCGGGTGAAGGCCAGTGGGTACCCGGCGCCGAGCGCGCCGCCTACGAAGCCGCCATCGTCGAGGCGCTCGTCGGCGCCGGCTACGACACCCAGCACAAGGACGACAAGGGCGGCCAGGTCGCCGAACTCAAGATCAGCCGCCAGGTCCTCACGCCCGCCGAGGAAAAGCGCAGCCCGGTCAGCGGTACCGCCGCGATGGGCGTCAGCAATCGCGGATCGGCCTACGGTCTGGCCGTGAACGTCGATCTCACCAAGCCCCGCACCGCCCTGATCGGCACCCGCCTCGATACGCGGATCGTCGACAAGACCAGCGGCAAGGTGCTGTGGGAAGGCTATGCCACGATCGCCACCCGCGAAGGCGACGACAAGTGGCCCGACTATCGTATTGCCGGAAAGCTCGCGTCGGCGCTCTTCGACGGCTTCCCCAAGGCCGATCCGGTCGGCCTGGAAGCGCCCCAGGGCTGAGGTGCAGGCAGACGGTCTGGCCGGACCACGCAATAAGGTTTATCGTGTAGATAGTTACCTTCCGGAGAGCCTGACATGACCCGCCCGATACCCCTCGCTCTCACGGCCCTCTGCCTCGCGGGCAGCCTCGTTCTCGGCGGCTGCGCGGCGCAAGTCGGGCCGGTGGAAGTGACCCGGTTCAGCGCGCCGGACGCCCCGGCGCTCGGGCGCGGCGTGATCCGTGTCGATCCGGCCAACCCGCAGGACGCCTCCAGCCTCGAATTCCGCACTTACGCCGCTGCCGTCGCGCAGGAACTGGCGAAAGTCGGCTACCGTCAGGCCCTTCCCGGCGAAACCGTGCGCGATACCCAGGTCGCGGTGCTTTCGATCGAGCGGCAGGTCTACCAGCCCGGACGCGAACGCAGCCCGGTCTCGGTCGGCGTGGGCGGCAGCACAGGCAGCTACGGTTCCGGCCTGGGCCTTGGGCTGGGGATCAACCTCGCGGGCAAGCCGCAGGACCAGATCGAAACCCGTTTGCAGGTCATGATCAAGGAACGCCCCGAAGGCCGCACCCTCTGGGAAGGCCGCGCCGCCTTCACCGTCGGCTCGAAGTCGCCGATGGCGCAGACCTCGCTCGGCGCCGCAAAAATGGCCGAAGCTCTGTTCAGGGGCTTCCCCGGCAAGTCGGGCGAAACTATCGTCGTGAAATGACCAGCATCCAGATTTCCTCCGCTTTCGATTCCGGCAACATCGAAGTCCTCTCCGTTGACGGCACCACGGCCCGTCTCGCGATCCGGCGCGACCACGATTCGGACTTCTTCCAGTGGTTCCACTTCCGCGTCAGCGCGGCGCCCGGCCAGTCCATCGCCGGGCAGGAACTGACCCTGAAGATCACCGGCCTCAACGGTTCGGCCTATCCGATGGGCTGGCCCGGCTACCGCGCCTGCGCCTCGGAAGACCGCCAGTTCTGGGGCCGTACCGACACCACCTGGGACGGCGGCAAGGACGGCGGCACCCTCACCATCCGCCACACCCCCGAAGGCGAACTGGCCTGGTTCGCCTATTTCGCGCCCTATTCGATGGAGCGCCACCACGACCTCGTCTCCTCGCTCGCAGGCGTGGAGGACGTGGAATACCGCCTGCTCGGCACCACGCTCGACGGCCGCCCGCTCGATTGCCTGTCGATCGGCGACGGCGAGGCGCAAGTCTGGCTCTACGCCCGCCAGCACCCCGGCGAATCGATGGCCGAATGGTGGATGGAAGGCGCGCTCGAAGTGCTGGCCGATCCCGCCGATTCGGTGGGCCGCGAACTGCGCAAGCGCTGCACCTTCCACGTCGTGCCCAACATGAACCCGGACGGCTCGGCGCGCGGACACCTGCGCACCAATGCGGCAGGCGTGAACCTCAACCGCGAATGGGCCACCCCCAGCGCCGAGAAATCGCCCGAAGTCCTGGCGATCCTGGCCGCCATGGACGAAACCGGCGTGGACTTCGCCATGGACATCCACGGCGACGAAGCCATCCCCGCCGTGTTCATGGCCGGGTTCGAAGGCATCCCCTCGCTCACGGCCGAACAGAAGCAGGGCTACGACCGCTATACCGCGATCCTCGACCGCCGCTCGCCGGACTTCCAGACCAAGCTCGGCTACGGTCTCTCGCAGCCCGGCAAGGGCAACCTGGCGATGTCGACCAACCAGCTGGCCGAACGCTTCGGCGCGGTGTCGATGACGCTGGAAATGCCGTTCAAGGACCACGACGACGCCGATGACCCGCGCCAGGGCTGGAGCCCCGAACGTTCGGCGCAGCTCGGCAAGGACTGCATGGGGGCGTTGCTGGAGTGGTTCGTGGAGCGCGAGAAGAACTAAGGGAAAGACGCAGGGGCCATCGCCCCTGCACCCCGTTACTGTCGGCGTTGTGCACTACCGAGCCGTTGGCGCGCGCCTTGCGTCGGAAGACATTAATGGCTGCGCCGCAAGGAGCGCACTACGGATAGTCAGCGCGCGACGATGGCATTCCGAGGGTCTGGGGGATCATCCCCCAGAACTTCCTCTTCTCTTCAAATCCCCGCCCACTGCCGCAAGGCCTTCCGCACAGCGAGATTCTCATCATAGCTCCAGGCCGGCGACACCGAAGCCGCAGGCACTTCGCCCAGCAGGTCCTGCAGCATCATCCAGCCCCCGGCCCAGTCTCCGCGCGTGTCGTCGCAGACCGGGGACGAGCCCCAGTCCTTGGCCAGCCGGATCAGCGAGCGCTGCAACGACGCGGGCGCGTCGAGGTCTCCGACCATGAACGAGGTGAACGGCAGCGTCTGGCGCGGGCAGGCACCGAAGCGGGAGAGGCGGCGGTCGGCGCCGGGCAGGTCCATATTCGGCGGATTGACGACGATGGCCCCGAGCACCGGATTTTCCGGGCCGACGCCTTCGAACTCGACCCACCAGGCCAGCGCCAGCGCGGCGATATCGTCGGTGACGATCACCACCGGGCGGTCGGCGCGGCGGATGGCGAGATTGAGCTTGTTGACCCAAGTGTTGCGGTGCGGCTCGTCCCAGAGGCCGAGTTCCAGCACGCGGCAATGCTCGCTCCACCCGGCCCAGCGGTTCATCCAGTGCCCTTCGGCAAGCGGAGCGCCGGGGACGAGGAGGATCAGCGGCAGATGGTCCTGCGCGCGGGGATACCGGTAGTGTGTCATGGGGTGCTCCAACGCTGTTGGGGAAACCGCCGGTCGACTCTGTCTACGTCCCGACACCACGCACCATAACTCAACCGTTTAAGTTGACAATAGGATTCCGACGAAGCGATGCCTTGCCGCGTCGCTCCGAAACGACGCGGGCTTCGACATCCTGCGGATCACCCGCCGATTACAGGAGGTTCGCCGGTCCGAAGGCGTGGGGCAGCAGTTCCGACAGGCGCGTTTCCAGCACGCCCTCGGCGCCGTCGCACCAGACGACCGGATCGGTGCCGCCGATCTGCGCGATCTCGTTCAGGATCTGGCGACAACGTCCGCAAGGGGTGACGGTATCGCCCTGCCCCGCCGCGCCCGGCGCGCCGCCGGTCACGGCGACGGCCTCCAGCTTGCCGTTCTGTTCGCGGAAGGTGCCCGAGGACAGGATGCCCGACACCGCGACCGTCTCGGCGCAGAGCGAGAGGCCGTAGCTGGCGTTCTCGACATTGGCGCCGGTGACGACCGAGCCGTCCGCCAGCAGCAGCGCGGCGCCGACATGGAATTTCGAATAGGGCGCATAGGCGCGCGTGGCGGCCTCGCGGGCGGCGGCGATCAGGGCGTCGCGCTGCTGGGTGCTGAAAGTCATGGCTGCACCACTACCCAGCGCAGGCCCCCTTGGGCAATCTCGTTGGACAGCGATTGGTTGGCCGTCCACAGCGACCAGGGGCGGCCGCCGTAGTCCGGCAGCAGGCGGTCGCGCACCAGCCAGAGATTGCGGTCGAGCTTGGCGGCGATGCGATAGCGCTGTTCGAAGGCGCGGCTGACCTTGAGGATCACCGGCTTTCCGGCGTGGGTCTCGATCTGGTTGATGAAGGTCATCAACTCGCTCTCGACCTTGGCGTCGGAGACGTTGGTCGGGCAGCCGTCGGCCAGGATGTCGAGGTCGATCGCAGGCGGCAGCAAGGCCGCGTCGCGCGGGACGGTGGTCACGAAGTTGCCCGACTGCATGTCCGCCGGCTGGCAGGGATCGTAGCGATGGACGGCGCCGACTTGCAGGCCCGCCGCCTTCGCCGCCACGAAGTTCGCGACGAAGCGCGGATCGCGGGCGAAGGCGCTGACGCTTGCGCTGGCGTCAATATAGGCGAAGTCCACGCCCACGGCCTTGAGCGACTTCCAGTTCACCTCGCCGTCGGCCGCACCGATTTCGACCCCCTGCACGGGGTAGATCGCGCGTTCGGGCGTCCAGTGGCGCAAGTACCACCAGCCCCAGGCGCCTGCCGCCATCGCCAAAAGCAGCAGCACGGCGGCTATTCGCCAAAGGATGCGCGCGCGCGTCCTTGCGGCCGAGCCTTTCCCGGAACTGCGTGCCATTTCGAAAAGCCCCCTCAGCCGCGAATATGCAGGACGCAGATCAGCGTGAACAGCCTGCGTGCAGTGGGGTGATCGGTCTCGACCTTGCCGTCGAGCCGTTCGAGGAGCAGTTCCGCCGCCGCATCGTGAATGCCGCGCCGGGCCATGTCGATCGTCTCGATTTCCTGCGCGGAGGCCTTGCGAATCGCCTGGTAGTAGCTCTCGCAGACGGCGAAATATTCCCGTACCGGCCTGCGGAACCGCGCGAGGCCCAGCACCATCGTTTCCAGCGCCTGTCCCTCCTCGTCGCCAAGGTCGAGCGAGAGACGCCCGTCGCGAACCGAAAGCTTCAGTCGGTAAGGCCCTTCGTGCCCGGACTCGAAGGCGCGAACCGGCTTGAAGACATTGTCCTCGATAAGGTCGAAGATGGCGATGCGCCGTTCCTGCTCGATATCGGCGTTGCGCCACAGGATGGTCGCGTCGTCCAGTTCGATATGGGAGATGCGCGGATCGGACATGTTCCCTTGCTCTTTACGCGTTCGCAGCATGGGGTCGCAAGGGAGAGTCTTCGCGAAAATCCGGTAAAAGCCCGATTTTCGCCGTCATCGACCGCCCTGCCCTGCCGCTGCGACACGGCAGGGCGGCAGGTGCAGGCGCATGCGGGCGCCGCTCCGGCCCGATTCCGGCGCGACGTTCTCCAGAATCAGCCGGGCTTCGAGCTGGCGGCTGAGCACGCGCGAAATCCTGAGGCCGATCGATTCGGCCTGGTCCGGCTCGAAACCGGGCGGGAGACCGATACCGTCGTCCTCGACGGTGAGCGATACTTCCTCCCCGTGACGGCGCACGTCGATGCGGATCAGGCCGCTGTCCTGCGTGGCTAGCCCGTGCTCCAGCGCATTGGCGATCGCCTCGGACAGGATCAGCGCCACCGGAACGGCCGCGTCCGGGCGCAGGACGATGCCCGATTCGACGGCGACATGGCAGACGATGGTCTCCCGCCCGCTGGAATCCATGACCTGCTCCGACAGGTCGTGAACGAAACGATCGAGCGGCACCAGCTCCCCGTCCGTTTGATAAAGCCGGCGCTGAATGCGACCGATGACCTGAAGCCGCCCGGCCGCATTGGCGATGGCGCGGCGCGCGATGGGTTCCTCCAGCCCCCGCATCTGGAGCGAGAGCACTGCACCGATCATCTGGAGATTGTTGCCGACGCGGTGCTGAAGCTCCTGGAACAGCAGTTCGGTGCGCTCGGCCAGCACGCCGCGCTCCTCCGCCAGCTTGCGCACTTCTTCCCGCGCCAGGTGAAGCCGGGCATTGGCGCGCTGCATCAGGTGAACGAGCGCGATATCGACGACGACCACGCCCAGATAGAACGCCAGCGACACCAGCGTCCTGTAATCGAATGCGAAGCCGAAGCGCGGAGGGATGAACACGCACCACGCGAAAAGCCCGCAGATCAGTGCCGCCACGATGCCGGGACGCGGCCCGAACAGGAAAGACGAGAGGATCACCGCCGGGAAGAACGTCAGGTAGGGATAGCCCGGCGGAAAAGCCTCGTCGAGAACCCAGCGTATCCAGAACGCCAGCAGGCACAGCGCGACGGTAGCGCCATACCTCACCAGCGGACGTTCGGGAATCAGCGGAAACCGTTCGAGAAACCGGGTCGGAAAACGGGCGGGTCGGTTCACGTCGGGCAAGTCTTTCGCTTTGCGGGGAAGTCGGCATGTCTCCGCAAAGGCAAAGACGCGCGATACGGGCCGCAGTTCCCGCCGCTGCCCACCTACTTGCCCTCCGGAACGGTTCGTCCAAAATGAATTCCGACACCGAGAACGTAAGGCAATCGAATGAAAACAGCCCGCCGCATCCATCCGGTCTACGCGAACATGGAACGCACCGTGTTCGACCGCATGTCGGCGCTCGCCCGCGAGCACGGCGCGATCAACCTCGGGCAAGGCTTCCCCGACGGCCCGCCGCCGCCCGCCCTGATCGAAGCGGCAAACCGCGCGCTCCACGAAAGGTCCAGCCAGTATCCGCCGGGCGCCGGACTTCCCGAACTGCGCGAGGCGATCTGCGCCTACTATGCCCGTCGGCAGGGACTGTCGCTCTCGCCCGAGCAGGTAACCGTCACGTCCGGCGCCACCGAGGCGCTGGCCGCGGCCGTGTTCGCCTTCGTAACGCCGGGCGACGAGGTGATCCTGTTCCAACCCGCCTACGATGCCTATGCGCCGCTCGTCCGCCGCGCGGGCGGCATTCCCGTCTCGATCCCGCTCTCGCCGCCCCATTTCCGCTACTCTGCCGAGGCGCTGGCGGCAGCCGTCACGTCCCGGACCTGTGCGGTGATGCTCAACGACCCGCTCAATCCCGCAGGCACGGTCGCCAGCCACGAGGAACTGGCCGCGGTCGCGAAGGTCTGCGTAGAGCATGACCTGATCGCAATCTGCGACGAAGTCTGGGAAGACGTGCGCTTCGACGGCCAGCCCCACCGCTCGCTCATGAGCTTTCCCGGCATGGCCGAACGGACGGTGAAGATCGGTTCCGCAGGCAAGATCTTCGGCCTCACTGGCTGGAAGATCGGCTGGATGATCGCCGAAGGACACCTAGCAACGGCCCTCTCCCGCGCCCACCAGTTCCTGACGTTCTCGACCGCCGTGCCGCTGCAATGGGCCGTCGCCGAAGGCCTGTCGCTGCCCGATGCGGTGCTGGACGAACAGCGCGCGGAATGGGCCGCCTCCCGCGCGCGCCTGAAGGCGGGCTTGACCGAGGCGGGCTATGCCGTGCTCCCCAATGCGGCGACGTGGTTCCTGACCGTCGATCTCGCAGCCTCGGGCATCGCCCTCAAGGACAGCGCCTTCAGCGAACGCGCCGTGCTGGAGGCAGGGGTGGCGACAGTGCCGGTCTCCGCGCTCTATCAGGGCGATGAAGTGCCCGAGCATCTCGTCCGGTTCTGCTTCACCAAGCCGGATAGCGTACTTGATGAAGCTGTTCAGAGGCTTGGGGCGTTCAGAAAGAAATTAAGTCCTGGGGGATGATCCCCCAGACCCTCGGAATGTCGACCTCGTGCGCGATCTATCCGTTGTGCGCTCCCTGCGGCGCAGCCATTAGTCTCCCGACGCCGCCATGAGCGCACGACGAATAGGTGGCGCCCGACATCGACAGTAACGGGGTGCAGGGGCGATGGCCCCTGCTTAACCTTCTTCCCCCTTCAAGCGTTCAAACCACCATTCACACTGATAACCTGCCCGGTGATCTTCGCCGCCCCGTCCGAGCACAGGAACAGCGCCAGCGGTGCGATATCGTCGGCGCTCGGCAACCCCAGCCCTGCCTTGCGCGCCGCGCGGGCCATGCGTTCCGCGCCCATGCGGATAGCGCTTTCGCTGCCTTCGACGAAGCTGGTGGAGAGGGCGTGGGCGCGGATGCCGTCACGGGCGGCTTCGAGGGCGAAGTTGCGGATGAAGCCGATGGTTCCCGCCCGTGCCGCGCCGATCAGGCTCTGGCGCGGTGCCGCGTAGATCCCGGCGTCCGAAACCAACGCGATAAAGGTGCCGCCCTGCGTCTCAAGGAAGCCGTAGCTGGCCAGCGCCAGTCGCTCCACCCAGCCCACCGAGACATTGAGGAAGTCTCCGAAGGTCTCGGGCGCGGTTTCCGGGAGCAGGCCGGTGATGCCGAGCGGTCCGGTGGCGACGCAGTCTATCACGGCGTCGATCCGGCCGTACTGTTCGCCCACTTCGGCAATCAGCGTCTCGGCCGCGCCCTCGTCCCAGATGTCGGCGATGAAGCCGTCGATCGTGCCGAGATAGGACAGCCCGGTGACGAGCGCGGCGACCTTTTCCTGCGTGCGCCCATGGAGAGCGACCTTCCAGCCATGGGCCAGGGCCTGACGGGCCACGGCACTGCCGATCGAACCGCTGCCACCGGCGAGGAGCAGCACTTTCTGGTCGCTCATCCCTGTCCTTTATTGGGCCTCCCTTTATGCGGGAAGATCAGTCGCTTTCGAAGGCCGCGCGCATGTCGTCGTCGGCGAGGTCGGAGAACTTGGTGATCCGCGCCTCGAAGCGCAGGCGCACCTTGCCGGTGGCGCCGTGGCGCTGCTTGGCGATGATCAGTTCGGACAGGCCGGTGACGCGCTCCATGTGCTCGCGCCACTCGTTCCACTTGGCGTGGACGTCAGGCGGATCGTTGTCGCCCGGTTCGCGCGGCTCGGCGCCCTTGGCATAGTAGTCCTCGCGGAACACGAACCAGACCATGTCGGCGTCCTGCTCGATCGAGCCCGATTCGCGAAGGTCGGAGAGCATCGGCCGCTTGTCCTCGCGCGATTCCACCGCACGCGAAAGCTGCGAGAGCGCGATCACCGGAACGTGGAGTTCCTTGGCGAGCGTCTTGAGGCCACGCGAAATTTCGGAAATTTCGTTCACGCGGTTGTCGTTGGCGCGGCCCGAACCCTGCAGAAGCTGCAGGTAGTCGATGATGACGAGGCCGATGTTGTGGCGGCGCTTGAGACGGCGCGCGCGGGCGCGCAGGCCGGCAATGGTGAGGCCCGGCGTATCGTCGATATAGAGCGGCAGTTCAGCCAGGCGCTGGCTGGCGAAGGACAGCTGCTGGAAGTCCTCGCGGCTGATCTTGCCCATGCGCAGGGCTTCGGAGCTGATGCCGGACTGCTCGGCCAGGATACGCGTGGCGAGCTGGTCGGCGCTCATTTCGAGGCTGAAGAAGGCGGTTGCGGCGCCGACCGACTTCTCTACCGGGATACCGTCGGCCAGATCGCGCTGGAGCCGGTCGGAGGCGTTGAAGGCGATATTGGTGACGAGCGAGGTCTTGCCCATGCCGGGACGACCGGCAAGAATGATAAGGTCGGAATCGTGCAGACCACCGATCTTGCCGTTGACCGAATTGAGGCCGGTGGTCTTGCCGGAGATGTGACCGCCCGAATTGAACGCCTTCTCGATCGCGCTGATCGCGGTGCGGGTCGCGCTGGCGAAGCTCTTGGCCTCGTTCGCGGTCGAAGCGCCTTCGGCCACTTTGTAGAGCGCCGCTTCCGCGCGTTCCACCTGCTCCATCGGTTCCACCGATTCGGAGGTGTCCATCGCCTCGGCCACGAGATTGCGGCCTACCGAGATCAGTTCGCGCAGCAGGGCGAGGTCGTAGATCTGGTCTGCGAGTTCGCGCGGGGCCAGCAGGCCCTGGCCGTCGGCGGTGAGGCGGGCCAGGTAGGCCACGCCGCCCAGCGCCTTCAGCGCTTCGTCCGATTCGAAATAGGGGCGCAGGGTAACGGGCGTCACCACCGCCTTGCGATCGAGCAGCTGAAGGATGCGCTCGTAGATGCGGGCGTGGACCGGCTCGTAGAAATGGGTCGGCGAAAGCTGCGTCTGCAGTTCCTCGATCACCCGGTTGTCGATCAGGACGGCGCCCAGGAATGCAGCTTCGGCCTCGACGTTGGCGGGCAGGCTGCGGGCTTCGGCCTCGGGTGCGAGGGCAATGGCGGCTTGTTGGGACATGAGGGGATACAACATGCCCCATCTCGCCCCCCGCCAGCAAGCGAACAGGGGAACGATATTAATCCACAGGCTGTTGATGCAGCAGCCCGGCAGGAACGGAAATCGGCGCGTTCACATTTTCGAACGGACACGAAAGGCCGAAACGATTACACTGACTGGCTATGCAAACTTGCGATTCAGGCGCCCCACCCTACATTGGCGGGCGAAAGGACGGTTTTTCCTAAGATGAACGACGACCAGCCCAACGGCAATCCCTGGGTCAAGAGCCTGCTCGTATGGGGCGGCATCTTCCTGGCACTCCTGATCGTGGTGTCGATGTTCAACACCCGCACGGAAGGCGGGCCGATGATCGCCTATTCCGATTTCCGCGCCAAAGTTGCCGAAGGCAGCGTCCAGAGCGTCGAAGTCGGGCAGGACAGCATCGACGTCAAGATGAAGAACGGCGATTCGTTCCGTACCGTCCCCGTGCCGAACGACACCACGCTGGCCCCGCTGCTCCAGCAGAGCGGCGTGCAGTATGCCGGCAAGACGCCCGAGGAAGGCAGCCTGCTGGTCTACATCCTCGCGCAGACCCTGCCCTTCCTGCTGATCGTCGGCATCGCCTTCTTCGCGCTGCGTCAGGTCCAGAAGGGCGGCGGCTCGGGCGCGATGGGCTTCGGCAAGTCCAAGGCCAAGATGCTGACCGAGCGTTCGGGCCGCGTCACCTTCGACGACGTCGCGGGCATCGACGAAGCGCGCGAGGAGCTGGAGGAAATCGTCGAGTTCCTGCGCGATCCCACCCGCTTCTCGAAGCTGGGCGGCCAGATCCCCAAGGGCGCGCTGCTGGTCGGCTCGCCCGGCACCGGCAAGACCCTGCTCGCCCGCGCCATCGCCGGTGAGGCAGGCGTGCCGTTCTTCACGATCTCTGGCTCGGACTTCGTCGAGATGTTCGTCGGCGTTGGTGCATCGCGCGTGCGCGACATGTTCGAACAGGCCAAGAAGAACGCCCCCTGCATCGTCTTCATCGACGAAATCGACGCGGTCGGCCGTCATCGCGGCCACGGCCTCGGCAATTCGAACGACGAGCGCGAGCAGACGCTGAACCAGCTGCTGGTCGAGATGGACGGCTTCGAAGCCAACGAAGGCATCATCATCATCGCGGCGACCAACCGCCCCGACGTG
Source organism: Novosphingobium sp. (assembly GCF_036820275.1). GTDB lineage: Bacteria > Pseudomonadota > Alphaproteobacteria > Sphingomonadales > Sphingomonadaceae > Novosphingobium. The sequence goes on along the minus strand of NZ_DAISLT010000013.1, from coordinate 78,883 downwards.
CTCGATCCCGCGCTGCTGCGTCCCGGCCGTTTCGACCGTCAGGTCGTGGTGCCGGTGCCCGATATCGAGGGCCGCGAGAAGATCCTCGCCGTGCACATGAAGAAGGTGCCCCTCGCACCCGACGTCAATGCCCGCGTGATCGCGCGCGGCACGCCGGGCTTCTCGGGTGCCGATCTCGCCAACCTCGTGAACGAGGCCGCCCTGCTCGCCGCGCGCCGCAACAAGCGCCTGGTGGCCATGCAGGAGTTCGAGGACGCCAAGGACAAGGTCATGATGGGCGCGGAACGCCGCTCCATGGTCATGACCGACGACGAGAAGAAGATGACCGCCTATCACGAGGCCGGCCATGCCATCGTCTCGGTGCACGAGGCGGCTTCGGACCCGATCCACAAGGCGACGATCATTCCGCGCGGCCGTGCGCTGGGCATGGTCATGCGCCTGCCGGAGCGCGACAGCTACTCGTACCACCGCGACAAGATGCTCGCGAACCTGTCGGTCGCGATGGGCGGCCGCGTGGCGGAAGAGTTGATCTTCGGCTACGACAAGGTGTCCTCGGGCGCCTCGGGCGACATCCAGTATGCCACCAGCCTGGCCCGCAACATGGTCACCAAGTGGGGCATGTCCGACAAGCTCGGCCCGATCCAGTACGAGGAAAGCCAGGAAGGCTATCTCGGCATGGGCGGCACGCAGCGCACCATGGGTTCGAGCGAGACCAACAAGCTGATCGACGCGGAAATCCGCATCCTGATCGACAATGCCCATGCCCGCGCCACGCAGCTGCTCAGCGATTACAACGAGCAGCTCGAAGCGCTGGCCCAGGCCCTGCTCGAATACGAGACGCTTTCCGGCGACGAGATCAACCAGCTCATCGAGACCGGCCATATCGACCGTCCCAGCGAACCGCGCGGCCCCGGCGCCCCGCGTCCGCTGACCGGCTCGTCGATCCCCAAGGCCGGACGCCGCTTTTCGGGCAGCGTCACGCCGCAGGGCGCCTGAGAGCTACAACAGTTCTCCTTCGGGAGAATGCAGGAAGGGGCGTAGGACTTCGCGGTCTTGCGCCCCTTTGGCGTTGAAAGTCCAATCCTCCTCGTCATTGCGAGCGCAGCGAAGCAATCCAGAGCAGCGTAAACCGCCCTTGAATTGCTTCGCTGCGCTCGCAATGACGAAGAAAGCATGAAACCGCCGGCAAATGCCTATCCCGCGCGGAAAGCAGACAAAAAGAAAGCCGACCACAAGGGCCGGCTTGGAAAAGTCTTGGGAGAGGATGCCTGAAAGGCCCGTTCCCTATGCAGTATGCTGCGGTGCAGCACAATTGCAAAACATGCAATTTCAGTTGCGTTTCACAATGCGTTAACCGTCCGGCGCAGCAAGTAGACATCCATGATCCAGCCGTTTTCGGCACGAAGCTCCGCCCGGCGCCGAACGATCTCTCCTGCGACCTCGCCCAGCGCCCCGGCGATGAGGCACTTCTGCTCCATGCCGAGATAGGCGCCCCACCAGATATGCGTGTCCTCCATCGGCAACGTGTCGAAGGCGCAGGCGGCATCGAGCATGACGACCAGCGTATCACTGCCCTCCGGCCACCCGTCCCGGCGCAGCCTGCGGCCGGTCGTGATCGTGACCGGGGCGCCGAGCGTGTTGAGGGTGATGCCATGGGCCGCTGTCAGCGCCTGGATGCTGGTGATCCCCGGCACGACCCGCACGTTCAGCGCGGTCCCAGCGGCCAGCAGCCGCTCGGCGATACGCAGGGAGCTGTCGTAGAGCGAGGGATCGCCCCAGACCAGCAGCGCCAGCCTGCCGCCCTGCGGCAGATGAGCCGCGATCTGGCTGGTCCAGACCCCGGCAATGGCCTGGTGCCAGTCGTCCACCGCATCCAGATAGGCCGCATCGCCGTCGCGTTCCGGCAAGTCGAATTCCACGATCCGCGTCGTGCCCGTCAGCACGGCGCCGCAGATCGTCCGCCGCAGATCGAGCAGGTCGGACTTGGCATCGCCCTTGCGCGGCAGGAGGATCAGGTCGGCTTCGTTCATAGCCCGGATCGCGGCGAGCGTCAGGTGCTCCGGATTGCCGGTGCCGATGCCGATCAGGTCGAGATCGATCATGTCGCCGTCCTCAACCCGGCTCTCCGGCGAACCGCGATTCCGCCGACTGCGGCCGGAAACGGCGATCGTAGTCCTGCGCATAGAGGCGACTGCGCGCTTCCGCGCCCGCATCCGGGTCCAGCCCCGGCCCGACCAGGATCAACGCGGTCCGCTCCATGCTGCCGTCGACGGCCGCTACGACCGTGGCAAGGGTCGCGCGGACGATCCGCTCGTCCGGCCAGCTTGCCCGCCAGATCACCGCGACCGGGCAATCCGGTCCGTACTGGGGTAGAAGCTCCGCGACGACGTTCGCGAGGTTATGGATCGAAAGGTGGATCGCCAGGGTGCTGCCGGTCGCGGCGAAGCGGGTCAGGCTCTCGCTTTCCGGCATGGCGCTGGCCCGCCCGGAGGTGCGGGTGAGCACCAGCGACTGGGCGATCGTCGGCACCGTCAGTTCCGCCTCCAGCGCAGCGGCGGCGGCAGCGAAGGCAGGGACCCCCGGCGTAACCGTGAAGGGGATGCCGAGTTCTCGCAGGCGGCGGATCTGCTCGCCCATGGCCGACCAGATCGAGAGATCGCCCGAATGGAGGCGGGCAATGTCGTGGCCCTCGCCGTGGGCCTCGGCGATGGCGGCGATGATCGCATCGAGGTCCATCGGCGCGGTGTTGAGGATGCGCGCACCCGGCGGACAATGGTCGAGCACGGCGGCAGGCACCAGCGAACCGGCATAGAGACAGACCGGACTGGCGGCGATCAGGTCTCGCCCGCGCAGGGTCAGGAGGTCGGGCGCGCCGGGACCGGCGCCGATGAAGTGAACGGTCATGTCGAAATCCTCTGGGCAATGGCGCAAGTCGCCATGCGGTCGGACGAAACGCGGCGGGCCGCAAGCAAGCGGGCGCCGGGACCTGCCGCCGCCAGCGCGGCGGCCTCGGCCACGCTGCCGGTGCGGCGCGCGGCGATGCTGGCGGGAGAGATCGTGGTGGTAGACACCCGTTCAAGCGCCTCGGGTGCGACGGCGATGACCGGCAGGCTCAATTCGGCTGCAAGCGATGCGAGAGGCGCCACTTTGTCAGCGGGAGCGGCCAGAGCCGTGACCCCGGCACTATCGCAATCGGCACAGGCCATCGCGAAAGCATCGCGCAGCGAGGACGGCGCCGCGCCTGTCCGGAAACCGAAGCCCGCCACGATCACAGCGTGACGCTCCACTGCACCACCGGATAATGGGCCTTCCAGCCGCGCCTGTTGCCGAGCGGTGCCGATTGCGCCAGTTCGATGCGCAGCAGGCTGCCGCCCATTTCGGACTGGCACTGCACCAGCAGCGCTTCCGATTCCAGCGTGACGGCATGGGCGACCAGCCGGGTTCCGGCCCGCAATTGCCGCAACCGCTCGACCAGCGGCAGCGACAGTCCGCCGCCGATAAACACCGCATCGGGCTGCGGCTGCCCGTCGAGGACTTCGGGCGCCGGTCCCTCGACGACCTCAAGATGGTCCACACCGAGCGCCGCGGCATTGGCGCGAGCGCGAAGGGCGCGCTGCGGGTCCCGCTCAAAGGCCAGAGCCTTCAGGTCCCGCCCCGATAGCAGCCATTCGATCGCGATCGAGCCGGAACCCGTGCCGATGTCCCACAAGGTCTCGCCGGGCCGCGGCGCGAGGGCGGACAGCGCCAGCGCCCGCACCGGGCGCTTGGTGATCTGGCCGTCATGGTCGAACCAGTCGTCGTCGATCCCCGAGGCGCAAGGCACTACGCGGCCCGCTCCGGCGCAAGTCAGCGCCACCGCCACCGGATGGGCGATATCCGTGAGGCCGAAGCCCGCCGCCGTCGCCTGCCGCACTCGTTCCCGCGGGCCGCCCAGCGCTTCCAGCACGACGAGCGCGGATTCCCCAAAGCCTTGCGCGCAGAGATAGTCCGCCAGCTCGTGAACCGCCGTGCCGTCCCGCAGCAGCACGAGCGCCCGCACGCCCGGCGCCAGATGGGGCCGCAGGCGCGCGAGCGGCGCGGCGTGGACCCCCATGCAGAGCGTCGCTTCCAGCGCCCAGCCCAGCCGCGCGGCGGCGAGCGCGAATGTCGAAGCCCCCGGATGCGCGGTCCATTCGCCGGGCGCGAGTTCCCGCGTCACCACCGTTCCCGCACCGAACCAGAAAGGATCGCCGGAGGCCAGCAGGACCACCCGCCGCCCCCGCAGCGCCAGGAGAGGCGCCACACCGTCGGCGAAGGGCACTGGCCATGGCCGGCATTCCGCACTAAGCCCCGACAACAGGTCGCCCAGCAGCGTGAGATGCCGCACGGCGCCGGTCACCACTTCGGCTTCCGCCAAGGCGGCTCGGGCCGCCTCGGACAGGCCGGAAATCCCGTCTTCGCCCAGGCCGACGATCGTGAGCCACGGCTTCTGGAGAACGTCAGACATGGAGCATATCCTGATCCTCGGCGGCACGGGCGAAGCCAGCGCGCTGGCCGCCGCCGTGGCGGAACGGGGCCTCACCGCCACGCTGAGCTATGCCGGACGCACGGCGAACCCGCGCGCCCAGCCGATCCCGGTCCGCGTCGGCGGCTTCGGAGGGGTTGCCGGGCTGGAGCGCTATGTCCGCGACCACCGCGTGACCCACTTGATCGACGCGACCCATCCTTTCGCCGCGACGATGAGCGCCCATGCGGTTGCCGCCGCGCAAGCCGCAGGCGTGCCGCTGCTCGCCCTGACCCGTCCGGCGTGGCAGCCCCTTCCCGGCGATCGCTGGCACGGCGTGCCGGACATCGCTGCTGCCGTAACCGCCCTCTCCGGCCCCGCGCGCCGCGTGATGCTTGCGCTCGGACGGATGCATGTGGAGACCTTTGCCGCCCAGCCGCAGCACCGCTATCTGCTGCGCTTCGTGGACAGTCCGGATGTCCCGCCCGCACTGCCGGACCACCGCCTCGTCGTCGATCGCGGGCCGTTCACGGTGGAGGGCGACATGCGGCTCATGCAGGAGCACGGCATCGACCTGATCGTCTGCAAGAATGCGGGCGGCACGGGGGCCGAGGCCAAGATCGTCGCGGCACGGCGGCTCGGCCTGCCGGTGCTGATGATCGACCGCCCCTTCATACCCGCCCGCGCGACCGTCCACGAGATCGGCGAAGTGATGGACTGGCTGGGTCATTCCGCCCATGAGCCCGCCCACCTCGGCGTGTAGAGCACGGGAGGCCGCGCGCTGCCGGGGCCGCGCTCGACCAGCCGCGTGGTGCTGGACCCGACGATCACCATCGTCCGCATGTCGGCCATCTCGGGGCGGGCCTCGGCCAGGGGGACGATCTCCAGCCGCTCCTCCGCCGTGCAGACGGCGCGGGCGAAGAGAATGAGCCGCTCCGGCCCGCAGGTCTCGCGCAGGATATCGAGTACGCGCGCGAAGCTGTCCGGACGCGCCTTCGAACGCGGGTTGTAGAAGGCCATCGCGAAATCGGCTTCCGCCGCGAGCCGCAGCCGCCGCTCGATCAGCGCCCAGGGCTTCAGGTTGTCCGAAAGGTTGATGGCGCAGAAATCGTGCCCGAGCGGCGCCCCTGCCCGCGCGCTCGCGGCGAGCATCGCGGTGATGCCGGGCAGGATGCGGATATCGAGGTCCCGCCAGGCGGGCGGCCCCTGCTCCCAGGCCTCGAACAAGGCCGAGGCCATCGCGAAGACCCCCGGATCGCCGGAGGACACGACGACCGCGCGCCGCCCTTCCGCCGCCAGCGACAGCGCATGGGCGGCCCGCTCCAGTTCGACGCGGTTGTCGCTGGCGTGGTGCACCAGCCCCTCGCGCGGGGCCACGCGGGCGACATAGGGCGCGTAACCCACCACATCGGTCGCCTCGGCCAAGAGGGCGGTGACTTCGGGCGTGACTTGCGCCTCGCTGCCCGGCCCGAGACCGACCACGGCCACCCAGCCGCCGTTCTCCGCCGCACTCATGGCCGCCGACCCTGGCCATGGATCAGCAGGATCGAGAAATAAGGCGTCACTTCGCTCGCTTCGCTTAGCGGCGTCACCCGCTGTTCGGCCATTGCCGCATGTTCCACCAGCCAGGCCTCGCTCTCGCGCCCGGCAAGCGCCACCGCGCGGCGCAGCTTGGCGAGATTGCGGCCGATCTTCATGACCACGAGCGCATCGGTATCGCGGATGCGGCGGGCGAGGTCTTCCTCCGGCAAAGTCGCGGTGAGGACGGTAAGCACGTCGTCGCCCCAGGTCATCGGCGTGCCGCAGGCGGTCCAGGCGCCCGACATGCCGGTGATCCCCGGCACCACGCCCACCGGCACCGATCCCGCCAGACGGCTGTAGAGGTGCATGAACGAACCGTAGAAGAACGGATCTCCCTCGCAGAGCACCACCACGTCCTCGCCCGCGCGGGCCAGCGCATCGAGATGGGCGGTACAGCGCGCGTAGAATTCGGCCAGACAGTCGTTGTAGCGCGGATCGGAAAGGGGAATTTCCGTGGTCACCGGATATTCCATCGCGAATTCGACCACGTCTTCCCGCAGCATGCCCTCGACGATCCGGCGCGCCTGTCCCGGCCTTCCGGCCTTGCGGAAATAGGCGACGTGGCGGGCGCCGCGCACCAGCCGGTCGGCCCGCACGCTGAGCAGGTCCTGCGCGCCCGGCCCCAGCCCGACGCCGTGAACGGTGCCGATAGTCATTCCGCACGGCTCCCGATGGCGTTGACCGCCGCCACGGTCACGGCGCTGCCGCCCAGACGTCCCTCGACCACGCAGCACGGCACCGGCTGCACCTCCCACAGGGCCGCCTTGGACTCCGCCGCGCCGACGAAGCCGACCGGGCAGCCGATGATCGCCGCCGGGCGCGGGCAGGCGGGGTCCTCCAGCATATTCAGCAGATGGAACAGCGCCGTCGGCGCATTGCCGATCGCGACCAGCGCGCCCTCCAGATGTGGCCGCCAGAGTTCCAGCGCCGCGGCGGAGCGGGTATTGCCCATGTCCCGCGCCAGATCCGGTACTTGCGGGTCCTGAAGCGTGCAGATCACGGCGTTTCCGGCGGGAAGGCGCGCGCGGGTGATCCCCTCGCCCACCATCCGCGCATCGCAGAGGATCGGCGCGCCGCGCTCCAGCGCCGCGACCGCCGCTTCGGCAAAGCCCGGCGAGAAGCGGATATGCGCGGCAAGGTCCACCATTCCCGCGGCATGGATCATGCGCACGGCGATCCGCTCTTCGACCGGCGCGAAGCGCGCGAGATCGGCTTCGGCCCGGATCGTCCTGAAGGACTCCCGGTAGATCGCCGCGCCGTCTTTCTCGTAGAGATATGCCATCAGTAAGCTCCGAAATGGGCGAGCAGGCGCTCCGGGGTCAGGCCGGAAAGGACCGGCGGATCGCCGGCACGCGCCTGGAAAGCAAGGTCGAACGCGCCGCTGCGTCCGGTAATAGTGACATCGGCCGGTGCTGCCCGCGCGCAGCCCTTCGCGCAGCCCGAGACGTGAAGTCGGCCGGAAACGTAAGGTGCCAGGCGACCGGCCAGCGCCCGGGTCTCGACGGTGGACTGCGGGCAAGCGGGCGCACCGGGGCAGGCATCGGCCGAGAGGCGGGGATCGCCGGGGTCGGTTAGGAACCCGTCCACCGCGTCCGCGCTGCCGCCCTCGGTCACGACGGCCCGCCACGGTGTCACCCGCAGGGCCTCGGCGCCCGTCACGGTCATCAATCGGGACAATGCCTGCACATCGGTGCGCCCGAATGGCAGGCCCCGGACGGTCCCTTCCGACGAACCGGCTCCGGGCGATAACGGCAGGCGCGGCGTCGCCGGGCGCAGGGAACCTTCCGCCCAGTCCGGCAGCGGGCCTTCGTAGCGCCGGGCGCGACCGGCGGCGACAGCGCCGCTCCCGGCGTACCAGCGCGCCAGTTCCAAGATGCGATCCACGGCCTCATCCAGAGCGACGGCAAGGCCCGTCGCCCGGCCGTCCAGACGCAGCAGCACGGCCCCGTCCGAAGCCCGCTCCAGCCGGAAATCGGCGGAAACCCCGGTCAGGATGGGGGCCGCACCGAGGTCTATCGCAAAGCCGATCTTGCCGGGCAGGTCGGGCAGCTCATCCAGCCGCGCCATGAGTTCGTCCACCAGCCGCGCGGTATCGTCACCCTCGGTCCAATCCGGCGCGACGAGCACATTGCGCCGCCGTTCGCTATCAGGGCTGCGATCGACCAGCCCCCGCTCCACCAGCAGTGCCAGCGCCTCCGCCATATCCGCCTCGCGAAGGCCCCGGATCTGGAGGTTGGCGCGGTTGGTGAGGTCGATCGCGCCGTTGCCGAACCGGCCCGCAAGATCGCACAGCAGTTCGACATCGGCGCGCAGGAGGCGTGCGCGGCGCGGCTTCACGCGCAGGATCAGCCCGTCGCCCGCCAGCATCGGACACCAGGCATCGGGGCACCAGCCGCGCACGGCGAAAGGGGCAGGCCTCGGGAAAGCGGGCACCACGGCATCCTGCCACGCGACGGCGACGAAGACCGGGGCTTGCCGGCCAAGGGCCGGTCCGCGCGCAGCGACGGGCCAGCGCGGCTAGCGCCCGTCCTGAACGCCGGTGCAGCCCCAGCCGCACGGCTTCGTCGCTCACGCGGAGTACCGAGCCTTGGTCGATCCCTGGACCATGGCAAGAGCGACCGATACGCCGGCAGGTCTCCTGGCTCACGGGTCAAAGCGCGATGCGCGACCTTCCCGGTGTTCGCGCGCCTTGGCGCGGGGTCCAGTGGTCGGCCTGCCGAAGCGGGCCATGGCATCTTGCTCGCCGCTTACAGTTGCAGGGACAGCCCCGGATTCAGGAGAAACCTCCCTCACCGCGTTCCCTATTAAGCCTCGATCGAGGCACCGGCGCGATCTTCCCGCAAACCGCCCGGAGGGCGGCCCGCAAGAACGGTTCAGCTAGCCGCTGCCGCAGCCCTCCGCAAGGGGGATCGGGCACCGGCCACCAGCAACAGCCCGCAGAGCCCGGAGACGACCGAAGGCACGACATAGGCCAGCCGCACGGCAAGACCGGCGGCGGCATCGGGCTGCTCGCCTGCATGGAAGCCAGCCGCGCCGATCAACCACAGGCCGAGTCCCCCGCCCAGCCCCAGCGCAAGCTTGAGCGTCACGCTGCTCAGCGCATAATAGCTGCCGGAAGGCCTAGATCCCTGCGCCGTCCCGGTTTTGGCGTTGGCTCCACGTTCGGCGACATCGGCCACCATGGCCCGCAGCAGCATGTAGTCGATGCCGAAAGTCAGCCCGCGCAGGGCCAGGAACAGGCCGAAAAGCCCGGCATTGCCCGCAGGAACCGTCAAGGCCAGCGGCATGACCAGCGCCTGCCAGCCGAAACCCATGGCAAGGACCTTGCGCCGCCCGATCCGGTCCGCCACTTTCGCCCAGACCGGCAGCAGGAACAGGGTCATGACCGGCTGGATCAGCATGAACAGGGCCGCCTGCCCCTTCAGTCCGAGAACCGGCCCGGTCAGGAACAGGAAAGTGCCCGCCGTCGAGGCATCGGCAGTCCCGCACAGCAGATAGAGGACCAGTATCCGCCGCAAGTCCGGATCGCGCAGCATGTCCCGCACCAGCGCGACGGGGGAGCCGCCCGCCCCCGTCATGCCGGGCTGGGAAGGCTCGCGGAACATCGCCACCACGGCCCATACCGTCACCGGCGCCGCCACGGCGATAAGTACTCCCAGCGTCGTCGCCAGCGCGCGGATATCGAAGCCGAACCGCCCCTCCAGCAGCCCGATCAGCGCGAGCATGCCGATCGAGCCGGCAACGCCGAACCAGACTTTCGCGCCCATGATCCGGGTACGCTCGCTCTCGTCGTCCGAGAGTTCGAGGCCCCAGCCGCCGTGCGGCGTGACGATGAAGGAATAGCCCATGTGCAGCAGCAGGCTGGCGCCGATCACCCGGCCCATCCCCACCCCCGGCGGCGACAGAAACAGCAAGAGCGCGCCTGCCGGAACCAGCACGGCACCCACGACCATCCACGGCGCGCGGCGGCCGAAGCGGGTGGGAACCGTGTCGCTGACCCAGCCGAGCACCATGTCGGCCAGCGCATCGAGCACCCGCACGCCAAGCATGAGCGCCCCCACGAGCGCCAGCGTCATCCCCACCGTCTGGGTCAGGAAAGCCGGCAGGTAGGACCGCCACGCCAGTTCGACGGCCTGGAACAGCAGCACGGGGAGCGAAAACACCGCCAGACCGGAAAGGCCGAGATTTCCGGACCGGCGCCGGACACGCGAAGATTCGCTGAGGTTCACACAGGCGCGCGTAAAGCGCCGCTATGACAGGCAGGTGACTATTACGCAGTTCATGCGCGGCTCAGGATCGGCGCCAGAATCCCATTTAAAGGAATTGCGTTTCACTTTCCTGGCCTCCGGGCTAGGCTTGCTCTCATGGCGGCCGCAAAAGCCACCGACAGGGAGGAAGGAAGGCGCGTTGCCCAACCCATTTCGAAAGCATCGGCTTCATGCGGCTCTCGCCCTGAGTCTGGCCATCTCCGCCACGACATCCGGCGCGGCGGCACCGGAAAAGCGGCAAGAAGACGCACCGCTGGCGATGCCGGCCATGCCGCTCCATGACCCCTGGATCGTTGCCGACGGGAAAAGCCGGACCTACTATCTCTTCACCGGCAACGACAAGGCCATGACCGGCGATGCCCGGCCCGGAACGATGGTCTACACCAGCCGCGATCTCCGGCACTGGACGAAGCCGCGCCTGGTCTTCGCCATTCCTCCCGGCATCTGGGCCGATGCCGGGGCCTGGGCGCCCGAGGTTCATCGCTGGAAGGGCAAGTGGTATCTCTTCACCACGCTCCACAACGAGGCCCTGCCCCTTCCCGGACAAGCCGCCGGAGAAAGCCGCCGTCCCCAATATCGCCGCGGCACCGTCCTTGCCGTGTCGGACCGGCTGGACGGTCCCTACCGGCTGCTGGATGAGGGTGCGCCGATCGTCCCGCCCGCCGCGATGACCCTGGACGGCACGCTCCATGTCGAGCCGGACGGCAAGCCCTGGCTGGTCTACGCCCACGAATGGCTGCAAACGACCGACGGCACGATGGAAGCCATGCCGCTGACCGACGCGCTTGCCCCGGCAGGCCCGGCACGTAGCCTGTTCCGTGCCAGCGACGCCCCCTGGGTGGCAGGGCAGAAGCAGCCGGAAGGCGACATCGCCTATGTCACCGACGGCCCGCAGCTCTACCGCACCCGTACCGGCAAGCTGCTGATGCTGTGGTCCAGCTACGACGCGAAAGGGTATGTGGAGGGCCTCGCCCGCTCGGCCTCCGGCCGGATCGAAGGACCCTGGGAACAGCTCGGCACCCTCGTCGAGCGCGACAGCGGCCACGGTATGCTGTTCCGCGCTTTCGACGGCCGCCTGATGATGATCGTCCACCGCCCCTTCCGCAACGCGCGCGGGAAACTCTACGAGATGCGCGACGAGGGCGACCGCCTGACCGTCGTGCGCGAGGCTTCGGAACTCGATGGGGAACCGGATCCGACCCATGACTGCGTGCCGGAGGGCAAGTGCCGCTGAACCTCCGCCTTGCGGTCTGCGCCGCCTGCGGCATAAGGCGCGCATGATCGAAGCGACCGTCACCCGCGAAGCCCTGCTGGAACCCTCCGACGGCCCCCGCACCCTCACCGACTGCACGCTCGACGAAGGCGATTTTTCCGGCCTCGATCTCGGCGATACGACATTCGAGCGCTGCACCATGCGCCGCGCGCGGTTCGACGGCGCCAATCTCACCGGCGCACGGTTCCTGCGCTGCCGGGGGCCGGAAGCGAGCTTTATCCAGGCCGATCTCAGCGATGCGGTGATGACCGGGTGCGACTTCAGCAACGGCCTGCTGCGCCGCGCCCGGCTGACTTCCGCGCGGTTCGAAGGCACCAAGCTGACGGGCGCGGACCTGACCGACGCAGGCGTGATGGGGGCGACATTCGCCGAAGTCCTGTTCGCCTTCGCCAAGCTGCCCGGCCTGTCGCTGCGCAAGGCGAAGCTGGTGCGGATAGACTTCTCCGAGGCGGACTTGCGCAAGTCCGACTTCCGCGGCGCCCGGTTCGAGGATTGCTCGCTGCGCAATGCCACGCTGGAAGGCTGCCGTTTCGAACAGGCCGACCTGCGCGGCGCGGACCTCGGCGGCATCGAACTGCGCGACGCCCGCCTGTTCCGGGGCGCGGTGATTTCCCGTCTTCAGGCCGCCGAGCTGCTTTCCCAACTCGGCCTCGAAGTGCGCTGATCGGCAAGAAAACATCGCCGGGACAGCGCCCTTGCCATCCTGCCGACTTGCACCCCATTCCGCCCGGCGCTAACGAACCGCGTCCGCCGCACGCATCCGCATGCGGCAGGCAATGATCGCGCCGGTGTTCCGAAAGGAACTTAAAAGGGAACGCGGTGAGAGGGCTTGCCCTCGAATCCGGGGCTGTCCCTGCAACTGTAAGCGGTGAGCGCGATGCACATCACGCGGCGGGCCAGATGCCCATGCCGCAGCCACTGGGCCGGACGCTAAATCCTGCGGGGCCTGGGAAGGCCGTGCATCAAGCGATGACCCGCGAGCCAGGAGACCTGCCGGCGTCCGGTCGCTCTTGCTTTGGTCCAGGGGATGGCCGGGGCACGGTGATTTCTCCGTCTGAGCGACGAACCCGCGGCAGGGGCCGCACGGTGCGCCGAACGGTCGTCCCAGTCACGGGCGCCCGGTCGCTCGGTGCGCCGGTCGTTCGTTCGCGAGCGGCAGTCCCCTGCCTAGAGCTCGCCCGGCGCCCGACAGGGAAATGAAAATGACAAACGCAACCGTTTCGCGTGCGGCGCTGGCCGCGGCGCTGGCGCTCGCCTGCACCGCGCAGGCCCATACGGCACAGGCCCATGCCGAGGAGGCCGATGAGGCCGCCTCGATCCTGGTCACCGGCCGGAGCCTGGAGGAGACCCTTCCGCAGGAACTCTCCCGCTACGGCAACGACGTGGCCACCGTCAGCGAGAAGCAGATCAAGGACAGCGGCGCGGTGGACGTGACCAAGGCGCTGGAGCAGGTGCCCGGTCTCTACGTGCGCGGCCGCAACGGGCCGTTCACTTATGTCGACGTCTCGCTTCAGGGCTCGCGCACGCAGGACGTGCTCTGGACGATGGACGGCATCCGCCTCAACAACCGCCTCTACGGCGGCACTTCGCCCAACGACACCCTGCCCGCCAGCATGATCGAGCGGATCGAAGTGCTGCGCGGCGGCGAGAGCCTGTTCTACGGCACCCAGGCTTCGGCAGGGGTCATCAACGTGGTGACACGCAGCTTCACCGACGATCTCGGCGGCCAGGTCAATGCCTCGGTGGACACCTGGGGCGGCACCACGCTGGACGGCTATCTGCGCGGCGCGATCGGCAAGCACCGGTTCGTGGCCTATGCCTCGCACAACCGTTCCGAAGGCTACCTGCCCTTCAGCGCCTACCAGCCCAGCCTGACCGACCGCCATCTCGGCTACGACCTCTGGTCGGCGGGTCTCAAGTACCAGGTCGAGATCGCCCCAGACCTCGCGCTCAACGCCCAGTACCAGCATACCCAGGCGAAGCTCGACAACCTTTCGCCCACCCGCATCCGCGAGAGCCGCAACGACCGCAACGAGGAGATCGCCAGCCTGCGGCTCGACTATACCGGCAGCGACACCGTGCAGTTCTTCCTCAAGGGCTATTTCCACGACTGGAAGACCGCCTATGTCCAGATCCGCAATTCGCTGCCCGACCATGATCCCCAGGTGATCTACCCGGCGGGCACGTTCTGGGGCTACCGCGACTGGGGCGGCAGCGCGGTGGCGAAGCTGCATTTGCACCCCGGCCTCGAATACCTGCTGGGCTACGACTTCCAGAACTTCAGCGGGCGGGACGACGTGCTGCTGATCGCCCCTACCAGCGAACAGGTCCACGCCGGGATCTTCCAGGTCCGCACCACTGACGAAATCTCGTCGAAGGGCCGCTTGGCCGCCGGTTTGCGCTACAACCGCACGGACAGCGCGAAGAAAACGATCTGGAACGTCTCGGGCCGCTACGATTTCGCCGATGCCCTCTATGTGGAAGCGAACGGCGGCACCTCGTTCGTCCTGCCCGACGCCTCGCAGCTCTACGGCAACGACCCCTGCTGCGAAATCGGCAACCCCAATCTCAGAGCCGAGCAGAGCCTCAACCTGAACCTTTCGGGCGGCGGCGTAGTGCCGATGGGTGCTGCGCAGCTGCGCTGGAAGGCGACCTACTTCAACCGCCGCATCAGCGACATGATCGATACGACCTACGACGATCCGGCCTTCCCGAACGGCACGTATGCGAACCTCGACGGCAAGGTCCGCTCGCAGGGCGCGGAACTGGAACTGGGCGCCGGGCTTCCCGGCGGCTGGAACGTCTCCGCCAGCTATACTTACGCCCGCGTGCGCGAAAAGGGCACATCGACGCAGCTCAACCGCAACCCGAAGCAATATGCCAAGGCCAACCTTTCCTATGCCCCGGAAGACCGGCCCTTCGGCGCGAGCCTCAACCTGAACTGGATCGGCGACGTCTGGTCGACCGCTTCAGGCTTCGGCCGCAGCAACTACGGCAACTATGCGCTCGTCGACTTCGGCGCCTATCTCTACCTCGACGGCGCGGCGCGGCGGAACCGCTTCGGCGTCAATGTCGAGAACCTGTTCGACAAGGAATATGCGACACGTGGTTATGCCTCCGCCGTGACCGACCAAGGCGCGATGGACGGCAGCAACAGCCGGTTCCTCTACTTCAACCGGGGCGTGCCGCGCACGCTGCGGATGAGCTACGGGTTGAGCTTCTGACGCCATGACCACGCTCCAGCCTCGGGCGAGACGCCCTCGTGGCCTGCTGCCGCGTCCGATCCTTGTCTTCCATCGCTGGCTCGGCGTCTTCGTCGGCCTGCTGATGACGATCTGGTGCCTTTCGGGCTTCGTGATGATCTACGTGGACTATCCGAGGCTGGAGCCTGCCGCACAGTTGCAGGGGCTCGCGCCCCTGCAACTGCCGTCGGTCGAAGCCTTGAACGCGGTAACCTTGCCGCCCGACCTGCCGATTTCCTCGGCCCGGATCGAAATGATGGCGGGCAGGCCGGTCCTGCGCGTGGCTCCAGCCAGGACCCCCGACCGCCCGATCCCGCAGATGCGCACGATCCCCGACGCCGTCGACCTTGCGACCGGGCAGCCGCTCGCCCCGCCCGGCCCGGCCGAGATCCGCCGGATCGCGGCCGACTTCGCCCAGGGCCACGCCGTCGCGGGCGCACCTGCCGTCCCGGTCGAGACCGGCATCGACCAGTGGACCGTCCAGACCTACCGGCGCAACGCCCCGCTCTACCGAGTCGATTACGACGATGCGGCGGGAACCGAGATCTACATTTCGGGCAAGTCCGGCGAAGTCGTGCAGAAGACCACGCGCTTCCAGCGCTTCTGGAACTGGCTGGGCGCGGTGCCGCACTGGCTCTACCCGACGATCCTGCGACAGGACGGCGCCTTGTGGAACGAGGTCGTCGTCTGGACCTCGCTCGCGGGATGCTTCCTCACGGCAACCGGCATCTGGGCGGGCCTCGCCCGTCTGCGCCGGAAGCGCGACGGCAAAGTGGGATCACCCTACCGCGGCCTCTGGTGGTGGCACCACGTCTTCGGCCTGTTCTTCGGCCTGCTGACCCTGACCTGGGTGGCCAGCGGGCTGTTCTCGATGAACCCCTGGGGTTTCCTCGATTCCGAAGCCGGTTTTGCAGAACGCGAAAGGCTTGCAGGACCGATGCGCTGGAACGAGGTGCGGCAGGCCCTGTCGGCCCTGAACCGCCTCCCCGCCGATACCCTGCGCATCGAGACCGCGCCGCTCGGCGGCCGGACTTTCCTGCTCGCCGCGGATGCCCAGGGCGGATCGCAGCGCTTCGATGTCGCCGGACGGCCCGCGCCGCTGTCCGGGCAGGACCTGCGCACCGCGCTCTCGGGCCAGCCGTCGCTCGCGGCGCTGGACCTGATGGAGCAGGAGGACGCCTACTATTACAGCCACCGGTCCCCCGCCCCGCTCCCAGTCTGGCGGGCGACGCTGGCGGATGCGGAAACCACACGGCTCTACATCGATCCCGTGAGCGGACGCCTGCTGCGCGCCTTCGACCGCAACGGTCGCGGTTTCCGCTGGTTGCAGGACGGGTTGCACAGCCTGGATTTACCGGTTCTGCGCAAGCGGCCCTGGTGGGACCTGCTCGTGCTGCCGTTGCTGGCGGCGGTCACGCTCGTCTGTGCAACGGGAACCTGGATGGCCTGGAACAAGGCCCGCCGCGATGTGAGCAGACTGTGGAGAAAGCTATCGCGGCGCCTGCGCCGTTAACGGCGGGAAAGGAGGCAAGGAAAAAGGACCGCCCGGGGGGCCGAGACGGTCCTTTCCTCGAGGACGGCACCGCTCATTTGGGGCGAAGCGGGGCCGCGAGGCGCCCTTAGCCTCCGTACAAATTTGCACAATAGGGGCATTCGACGACTTGATACTGGCGCGCGGCGAAGCGTAATCGCTCCCCGACAAACGTCAGAAATGCAGGCCCACGCCTTGCTCGGCGATGACGTAGCGCACCGGCGGCCCATCCCCCTCGGCAAGCTGCCGGGCGATCGTCGCCACGACCGGTCCGGCCCCGTCGACCGAAGGCTTGATGTGGCCGATGACCACCGGCAGCCCCTTCAGCCGCGCCTTCCCGCCCGCCAGCACGGCAAGGCGGTTCAGTTCCCGGTGCAGCCAGCTTGGCGTGAGATGCCCGAACAGTTCGCTGTCCTTGCGGGGGTCGGGGTAGGACGTCTCGATCACGATCGCCCGCAGATGCCCGGCACGGACCAGCGGCGCGACGGCCTGCCAGAGCGTCTCCAGCCGGGTGGAATGCTCCACCGCATCCGGGCCGGTATCGCCCATGCAGAGCATCGCCTCATCCCCGGAACGGATCAGGAAGGCCGTCGAGAGCGCCCCTCCGTGCGAGAGCGGATAGGCCGTGACGGTCAGCCCCGTCTCCGCAACCGGAGCCGCGACGCCGCCCGCCTCCAGGTCCTGGTATCGATAGCGGCTCAACAGCGGCGGCTTGCCCCGGTCCCCCATGTTGGGCCAGGCGCTCCAGTTGAAGTAGTCCGCCGCCAGCGCGGCATTCACCTCCGGAAGGGCCAGGATCGGCTTGGCGCTGTCGTCCGGCGAGACCATCACCAGACCGGCGACGTGGTCCAGATGCGGATGGGTTATCAGGTAGGCGCCGATCCGGCGATGCAACACGTCGCTGGCGCGCGTACCGGCGGGAAAGCCGCCCTTGGCGATCGCCGCCCGAATGCCCGGAACCAGGGTGCCGGCATCGCAGGCAAGCCCCTGTTCCTGACCCTGACGGGCGATGAACCAGGCCGAGGTCGATCCTTCGACGACTCCGCCCTCGACACCAAGCGGCACCACGTCGAAAGCCACCGGATCGGCTGCCGCCGAAAGCGGCATCGCAAAGGCCAGACCGGCCATCCCGATGGCCCCCACCTGTCGCATAAATGTCATCATCTCAGTAAACATTGGGCGGGATTACGATTTCCTGTGGATCGATAAAAGCCGTTTATCGGAAATGTCACAATCGGTGACTAAGGGCCGCCCCATTCGGATCAGATGCCGGTGCCCAGCCGACTTCAACCGCCAGCGGGTGAAGCGGGATTTCTTGCACCGGTTTCGCACAGGGGTTGTGAAAATGAAGATGAAGACCTGTCTGCTGGCCAGCGTGCCGGCGCTTCTCGCCGGCGCCACGCCTGCTTTGGCCCAGAACGCTGCACCGGAAGCCGGCGACGCCGCCGCCGACATCGTCGTCACCGCCCAGCGCCGCCCCGAAAACATCCGCGACGTGCCGATCGCCGTCTCGGTCCTCAGCGGAGACAAGATCGCCGCCATCGCCGAAGGCGGCGCCGACATTCTCTCGCTGGCGGGCCGCACCCCCAGCCTCTATGTCGAAAGCTCGAACGGCCGCTATGCCCCGCGCCTCTACATCCGCGGCCTCGGCAACGTCGATTTCGACTTCAACGCCTCGCAGCCGGTCTCGGTCGTGCTCGACGACGTGGTGCTGGAGAACGTCTACCTCAAGGGCTTCCCGATCTTCGACCTCGACAGCGTGGAAGTGCTGAAGGGTCCGCAGGGCACCCTGTTCGGCCGCAACACCCCCGCCGGCGTCGTCAAGATGGACACCCGCCGCCCCGGCGACCATGCCGAAGGCCAGGCGCAGTTCACGGTCGGCGAACTCGGCACGATCCGCGGCGAAGTGGGCGTGACCATTCCCGCCACCGATACGCTTTCGTTCCGCTTCGCGGGCCTCGTCAACCACCGCGAGGACTGGGTGAACAACGCCTATGACGCCTCGTTCACCAAGCCCGGCAAGGACCTTGGCGGCTTCGACGACATCGCCGGCCGCATCCACGCGCTGTGGAAGCCGGACGACCGCCTCTCGGTCCTGCTGACCCTCCAGGCCCGCTCCTATCGCGGCACCGGCACGCTCAACCGCGCCAACGTGCTGACCAAGGGCTCGAACAAGCTCAACGACCGCTACGACCGCGACACCGTCTATTACGACGGCGGCCGCAACAACCCGCAGGCGCAGGATACCACGTCCGAAGCGCTGCACGTCGACTACGACCTCGGCGGCGCGACGCTGACCGCGATCGTCTCGGCCTATCAGGGCAGCAGCTCGGGCCGCGGCGACATCGACGGCGGCGTCGTCGGCACCACGGCGGGCAGCGGCTTCATTCCGTTCAATTCGGAAACCGGCACGCTTTCCAGCGACCTCGACCAGCAGACCTACGAAGTGCGCCTCGCCAGCAACGGCGACACCCGCTTCGGCTGGCAGGTCGGTGCGTTCTACTGGCGCGAGAAGTTCGAACTGATCTCGGCCACCTGGAACGGCACCGGCGGCATCGATCCCACGGTGATTTCCGAACTGCGCCAGAAGAGCGACAGCTGGTCGGTCTTCGGCCAGGTTCACTACGACCTCACCGATCGTCTGCGCCTGACCGGCGGCGCCCGCTGGACCCGCGACCAGCGCGACCTCGACGCCGCCCGCACCAAGGGCACGCCCTTCGCGGATTCGCGCCATGTGGGCGACAAGCAGCCGAGCTGGGACGTCAGCGCGCTCTACCGCGTCAGCCCGCAGGTCAGCCTGTTCGGCCGCATCGCCCACGGCTATCGCGGTCCCTCGATCCAAGGCCGCGTCG
Source organism: Novosphingobium sp. (assembly GCF_036820275.1). Classification (GTDB taxonomy): domain Bacteria; phylum Pseudomonadota; class Alphaproteobacteria; order Sphingomonadales; family Sphingomonadaceae; genus Novosphingobium. The sequence goes on along the minus strand of NZ_DAISLT010000013.1, from coordinate 59,653 downwards.
CAACGTCGAACATCCTGACGACGGCGAATTCGGAAACGATCACCTCCTATGAAGCGGGCATCAAGGCGGCGACCCCGGACAACCGCTTCCGCGTCGACCTGACCGGCTACATCTACGACCTGAAGGACCCGCAGTTCACCGCCATCGGCGGCCTGGGCAACTTCAACCAGCTGATCAACGCGAAGGCCGGCAAGGGTCGCGGCGTCGAATTCGAAGCCACTGCCATCCCGGTACGCGGCCTCCAGTTCAACGGCGGCGTGTCCTACAACTACACCAAGATCGACGATCCGGGCCTCCAGGTCGCCTACTGCTCCGCCAACGCGAACTGCACGGTGCGCGATCCGGTGGCCGGCAACGGCGTTCGCCTCGCCTCGATCAACGGCAACCCGTTCCCGCAAGCCCCGCGCTGGCTGTTCAACTTCAACGCCTCGTACACCTACGAGCTGGCGAGCGGCAGCAAGCTCTACGCCCAGACCGACTGGGTCGCGCAGAAGGACTTCAACCTGTTCCTTTACGATGCGACCGAATTCCACGTCGGCACCAACTTCGAAGGCGGTGCCCGCATCGGCTGGCGTTCGCCTTCCGACGCGGTGGACGTCTTCGTGTTCGGCCGCAACATCACCAACGAATCGAACGTGATCGGCGCGATCGACTTCAACAACCTCACGGCCTTCGTGAACGATCCCCGCGTGCTGGGCGCGGGCGTCAACTTCCGCTTCTGATCCCATCGGGGGCCGTCGATCCGTCGATGGCCCCCGACACAAAAACCGTCGGCGCGATAGGCTGACACCTGCATATCACCCCGCACCGTGCCACAAGATCCCCGACCGCCCGAACGAGGCGGGGCGCAGAGGGAAACGGAAACGGTGACGGGAGCAGGAAAATGGACAGCAAATCTGGCGATCTTGGCGGCAGCTCTCTCGGCTCCGGCGCCCGCCATGGCCGGTGAGCCTGCCGCAAACGCCGCAGCGACCACCCTTTCCGCTCAGGGCTATCAGGACGAGGACGCGCTTTTCGCCCGTCCCTTTATCGACCGCGACGAGTCCCGCACCGACAACGGCATGCCCTATCGCTACGTCCATGGCGGTTTCGAGGGCACGGACACGCGCTTCTCCTACTATTTCCCGCTCGCCAAGGCATGGCAGGGACGCTTCTTCCAGTACATCACGCCGGTCCCCGACAGCGAGACGCTCTCCCAGGGCCTGACCGGCGAGGAAGACCGCATCGGTGCGGCCATGACGAGCGGCGCCTATTTCATCGAGACCAACGGCGGCGGCCCCAAGGCGGCCGACCCGATGGGCGGCGGAGACCTGACGATCGGCGCCTTCCGCGCGAATGCGGCCACCGCCCGGTTTTCGCGTTTCGTGGCAGCGCAGGTCTATCCCGCAAGGAAGCACATCTACGGCTATGCCTATGGCGGCAGCGGCGGCGCCTATCGCACGCTCGGCTCGCTGGAGAATACCAGGGGCGTGTGGGACGGCGCGGTGCCCTATGTGCTCGGCTCGCCGATGGCGATCCCCAGCATGTTCACCGTCCGCCTGAAAGCCATGCGCGTGCTGGGCGACAGGCTGGACGGCGTGGTCGATGCCCTGGATGCGGGCGGCAGCGGCGATGCTTATGCGGGCCTGAACGAAGAACAGAAGGCGGCATTGCGCGAAGTGACCGCCATGGGCTTCCAGCCGCAGTCCTGGTACGCATGGCGCACGATGGGGCCGCATGCCTTCGCCCTGCTCTTCGGCGGCATCCGCATGGCCGACGCTGCCTATTTCACCGATTTCTGGACCAAGCCCGGCTACGAAGGGCATGACAGTCCCCAGCTCTACAGCGCGGACCGCGTCCAGCTCGATACCCGCGTCGTGGAGGTCATCAGCGCGGACAAGGCAAAGAGCCTCGGCCTGGATCTCGGCCATACGCCCGGCACGGCCAAAGGTACGGCGGATCTCGCATGGCAGGCCATGGGGCTTCATTCGGCGGGCGAAATGCCCGTCGCGGTGCGACTGGCCGACAGCCCCAATTCGAAGGCGCTGATGCTGTCCGATCTGGTGCTGGCTTCGGGCAAGAAAGCCGTGCTCGCGGACGTGCACGGCGATCTTGCGATGCTGGGCATCAACGATCCTCGCCTGCTCGCCACGATCAAGGCGGGTGATGCGGTGCGGCTGGACAACAGCGACATCCTGGCCGTGCAGGACTATCACCGCCACCAGGTGCCGGACCTCGCCGAATACCCGGTCTGGAAGCAGTTCACCGATGCCCAAGGCAAGCCGCTCTACGCCCAGCGGCGCATGCTGCTCGGCCCGCTGTTCACGCAGAACGCCGCCGGAGCGGTGCCGACCGGCAAGTTCGACGGCAAGGTCATCCTGGTCGAGAACCTCTGGGACCGCGAGGCGCTGCCCTGGCAGGGCGACTGGTATCGCTCGCGGGTCAAGGCCCATGCCGGCGCGGCGGCGGACGACCGGTTCCGCATCTGGTACACCGACCGCGCCCTGCACGGCGACCAGAGCGTGCAGGACGATCCCGCGCGCGTCGTTTCCTATATCGGCGTGCTGCAACAGGCGCTGCGCGATCTCGCGGCCTGGGTCGAGCAAGGCAAGACCCCGCCCGCTTCCACCGCCTACCGGATCGCGGACGGCCAGGTCGTGGTTCCCGCCGAAGCCGCCGCGCGCCAGGGCATTCAGCCGGTGGTGACTCTCGCCGCGAACGGCGGGGCACTGGCAAGGGTCAAGGCCGGGGCGCCGGTCAGGCTGGCCGCCACGATCGAGGTTCCTCCCGGCGCCGGATCGATCACCGCTGCCACCTGGGACTTCGACGGCGACGGCAAGTTCGAAACCCCCGCCGCGATTCCGGCCGGAACCAAGGCCAGGCTCGCGCTGACCGCAACCCATGCTTACACGCGGCCGGGCACTTATTTCGCGGTCCTGCGTGCCTCGTCCGAGCGCGAAGGCGATCGCAAGACGCCCTTCGCGCAGATCCAGAACCTCGCGCGGGTGCGGATCGTCGTGGAGTAGGATCCTAACGGGATTCCAGCGCCGCCGCGATCATGCGGAGGAGATCGCCGATCGGCGCCTGCTCCTCCCGGGCGTAGAGCGAGACCACCATCGGCGCAGTCTCGCCGAGGTCCGTCAACCGCCTCACGCCGTGGCCATGCGTGACCGCAAGCGGCAGCAGCGAGATCCCCATGCCCGCCGAAACCGCCGCCAGCACGCTTTGCAGGCTGCTGCCCGAGAAGGCGACATACCAGCGCCGTCCGGCGGCTTCGAGTTCGCGGAACATCGTGTCGCGATAGAGGCCGCCGATCGGGAAAGTCACCAGCGGCAGCGGATCGCGATCCTCCACCGCATGATCCGGCGCGGCGAACCAGCCCAGCGGTTCCGGAAAGCTGGCTCGGCAATCGGGGCCCGGCCGATCCTCCTTGACGACGGCAATGTCGAACTCCCCCTGCCGGTAGCGCGAGGCGAGATCGCGACTGAGGCCGGTCACCACGTCGAGCCTGATCCGGCTGTTGCCCGCAGCGAAGCGGGCAAGCCCCTGCGCAAGGGCGAGCGTCGCCAGGTCTTCCGGCAGGCCGATGGAGATCGCCGAAGTGCCCGCCGGATCGCGCAGCAGGCTCTGCGCTTCCTCGTCGAGCTGGAGAATACGGCGGGCATGGCCGAGCAGCCGTTCGCCCAGCGGGGTCGGGCGGACCGGGCGGGCGGCGCGGTCTATCAGCGGATGGCCGGAAAGTTCCTCCAGCCGCCCGAGTTGCTGGCTGATCGTCGACTGCGTCATGCCCAGCCGCTCCGCCGCATGGGTGAAGTGGCCGGTATCGGCAATGGCGACGAAGCTGCGGAGCAGTCGGGGATCGAGCATACATCATGCCTATATCGAATTATTATCATGCCAACATCTAATTTGTGAATGATTATACAGTTGGCGTATTGTCGCCGGGAAGGAGCCCCAAGATGAAGTTTCTCGCCCCGCTGATCGCCACGCTCATGACCACCACGACGCCCGCGCTTGCCGCCGAACAGGGCGACGTGATGATCCGTCACGTCACCGTGATCGACGTCGAACACGCCCGCGCCGTCAAGGAACAGGCGGTCGTCCTGCGCGGCAAGGATGTCGTGGCCGTCGGCAAGGACGGCGAGATCGCCCGCGCCTGGCAGGCGCAGAACGTGGTCGAGGGCAAGGGGCGCTTCCTGATCCCCGGTCTCTGGGACATGCACGTCCACTTCGGCGGCGGGCCGGACCTGATCGAGGAGAACAAGGCGCTCCTGCCGCTCTACGTCGCCCACGGCGTGACCACCATCCGCGATTGTTCGGGCGACCTTCCCGAGCAAGTGCTGCAATGGCGCGGCGAAATCGCCGGCGGCACGCTGTTCGGCCCGCGCCTGCTGACCTCCGGCGCCAAGATCGAAGGGATCAAGCCGGTCTGGAAGGGCACCATCGAAGTCGGCAGCCGAGCCGATGCCGACGCCGCGCTCGCCCGCCTTCAGGAGCGGGACAAGGTCGATTTCGTGAAGATCACCGACAGCACGCTCGACCCGCAGCTGTTCCTCTATGCCGTTTCGCAGGCCAAGGCGCGCGGGCTGCGGACTTCGGGGCATATTCCCATGGACCTCACCGTCGCCCAGGCGGTGGATGCCGGGATCAGCTCGATCGAGCACCTAGACTATGCCTACAAGGCAGGCGTGAAAGACGAGGCGGCGATCGCGGCGGACTTCGCAGCCGGCCGCATCGACCGCGCCGAAGCCAATCGCCGCCTTAACACCGGGTTCGATACCGCCACGGCCATGGCGTCCTATCGCAATTTCGCCGCGAAGGATGTTTTCGTCACCCCGACGCTCAACGGCAGCCGCGTGCTGGCCTGGCTCGATGCCGACGATCACGCGAACGATCCCTATCTCGCCTATATCGGCCCGAAGCTGCGCAAGACCTACGACTGGCGCGTCGAGCGCGCCGCCAAGGCAGATGCCGCCGCCGTCAAAGCGCGCCACGAGCATTTCGACCGCATGGCCGCCGTGCTGCCCCTGCTGGAAAAGGCTGGAGTGACGATCATCGCGGGCACCGATGCGGGCTTCCTCAACTCGTTCAACTATCCCGGCATTGGCCTGCATGACGAACTGAGCCTCTTCGTCGACAAGGGGCTCACCCCGGCCGAGGCGCTTTCCGCCGCAACCCGCGCCGGTCCCGCTTGGTTCGGCCAGCTCGACCGTTACGGCGCGGTGGAACCCGGCAAGGCGGCCGACCTCGTGCTGCTGGACCGCGATCCGCTGAAGGACATCGCCGCGACCCGCGCGATCCGCGCCGTGGTGATGAACGGCAAACTCTACGACCGCACCGCGCTCGACGGGATGCTCACGGAGACCAAGGCGAAAGTCGCAACATGGAATGCCGCCGAAAAGACGGAAACCGCCCAATGATCGAGCGTCTCTTCACCAATGCCCTGTTGCCCGACGGCAGCGCGGCGGATCTCGCGGTTGAGGACGGACGTTTCGCCGCAATCGGATGCGATCTCGACGCCGATGAGACCGCCGAACGCATCGACCTCGGCGGACGACTGGTGCTGCCGGGCTTCGTGGATGGCCATATCCACCTCGACAAGAGCTTCTTCGGCGAGCCTTGGCAACCCCATCGCCCCGCCGCCAGCCTGCGCGAACGGCTCGCCGTCGAGAAGGCGATGCTGGCCGACGTTCGCCCGGCCGCCGTCCGCGCCGAGGTGCTGATCTGCCAGGCCGCCAGCCTCGGCACGGTGGCGATGCGCAGCCATGTCGACGTCGACGCCACGACCGGCCTCTCGCACCTCCATGCGGTGATGGCCGCGCGCGAGACATGGCGGGACCGCATGGACATCGAACTCGTCGCCTTCCCGCAGGCGGGCATCCTGACCTGCCCCGGCACGGCGGATATCCTCGACGCAGCCATTCGCGAGGGCGCCGAAGTCGTCGGCGGCATCGACCCCGAGGGCATGGACGGCGATTCTGACGGCCATCTCGATGTCGTCTTTGGCATTGCCGAGCGGCGCGGCGCGAAGATCGACATTCATCTGCACGAGGCTGGCCTGCCCGGCATCGCGCAGTTGCACCGCATCGCCGTGCGCACCTTGGCACTGGGCCTCGGCGGGCGCGTCACGGTGAGCCATGCCTATGCGCTGGGCGACGTGGAGCAGCCGGTGCTCGACACTGTGGCCTGCGCCCTGGCCGATGCCGGGGTTGCGATCATGACCAATGCCCCGGGCGACCGCGCCTTCCCGCCGGTCCTGCGCCTGCGCGAACACGGCGTGCGGGTCTTTGCCGGAAACGACAATATCCGCGATGCCTGGTGGCCTTACGGCAACGGCGACATGCTCCAGCGCGCGATGCTGATCGGCTATCGCTCCGGCTTCTACACTGACGAACACCTTGCTGTCGCACTGGCCATGGCGACGACGGATTCGGCGCGGGCGCTGGGACTGGAAGGGCGCGGGCTGGAAGTGGGCGCGCTGGCCAACTTCGTTGCGCTGCCTGCCGCCAATGCGGCAGCCGCTGTCGCCGCACCGCCGTCCGAACGGCTCGTCTTCCGGCGCGGCACCGCGCCGGATAGGACGATCTGAAAACGCGAAAACCCCGCATCGCTTGGGGCGATGCGGGGTTTTCGATTGGCTTACCAGGTGAAGCCGATGGTGCCCTGCACGGTGCGGCGGTTGCCGTACCAGCACCAGCTATAAGCCGCGAAGCAGCTCGTCAGGTACTTCTTGTCGAAGATGTTGGTGGCGTTGAGACCGAGCGTCACGTTGCCGAGATCGGGGCTCAGCTTGCCGAGGTTGTAGCGAAGCATGCCATCGAACACGGTGTAGGACGGCGAGTAGATGCTCACGCCTTCGTCGCTTCCGGCATAGACCTTGTCGACATGGCGCACCGCGCCGCCGATCGTGAAGCCTTCGAGCGAACCGGACTTCGGCGCCCATGCGAGGTTCGCCGAAATACCGCCCTTGCCGACCGTGGCGAGGCCCTTGCCGACATTGGCGGCGTTCTCGTCCTTGAGCGTCTTCACGCTCTGGGTGCTGAAGGCGAGGCGGAAGTTGAAGTCATAGGGCAGCGAGCCGCTGGCCTCGACCTCGACACCGCGCGAACGTACTTCACCCGACTGGAAGGCGGCGAAGGTCAGCGGGTTGTAGACGACCACGTTCGTCTGGTTGATCTGGAACCAGGCGCCGGTCAGCAGGATATCCGTTCCGGGAACCTGATACTTGGCGCCCGCCTCGATCTGCTTGCCCAGCGAAGGCTTGGCAAGACCGCCGCTCTCCAGCGTCGCCGACTGCGGTTCGAACGAAGTCGAATAGGTCACGTAAGGGGCGATGCCGAGGCTGGTCTTGTAAAGCGCGGCCGCACGCCAGGTGAACTTCTTGTCGTGCTGGACCTGGCCATTCTGTTCGAGACGCGCCCAATCCTGCCGCCCGCTCACCGTCACGTCGAGATCGCCAACCGAGATGCGGTCCTGCGCGTAGATGCCCTGCTGGCGCTGTTTCGTGGCCGTGTAATCCGGATCGATAAAGTTGCCGTTCTGGTCGACCCCAGGAACCTCGTAAGGGTTCGTCGGCGTCGGCATCGAGCCATAGACAGGATCGAAGCCGTCGATCGTGGTCGCAGTGCCGAACTTCGCGAGTTCGGTCGAATGCGCGACCTGGCGGTCCACCCCGAACAGCACCGAGTGATGCAACGGACCGGTGGTGAATTCACCGGAGAGCTGGTTGTCGTAGGTCCAGTTGTTCAGCTTCTCATTGGTCGCATAGGAAGCTCGCTGGTATTCGGTGTCGCTGCCATCGACGACGGCGCCGGAAGTGTAGACGATGCCCAGGCGGCTCTTCACATACTGATAGCGGCCCGAGGAACGGAAGGCCCAGCCATTGCCGAAATCGTGGCGGAAGATGAATGTTGCTGCAGCCTGTTCGCGCTTGAAGAAGTCACCCGGCTCGCCGCCGTAGAACTTGGTTGTGAGCTTGCCGTTGGGGTTGTCGAACAGGGTGCCGCTGGCCGGGAACACGCCGTAGTTACCGTTGAACGGATCGTGCGAATAGGCGCCGAGCACGGTGAAGGTCGTGGAAGACCCCGCGCCAAACGTCACTGCGCCCGAGACGGTCTGGCGGCGACGCTTGCCGTAACGCTGCTGGGCATCGGCACCGTTGACGCTGCCGTAGAGACGCCAAAGCACGGATTCGCCGGCCTTGCCGCCGACGTCGCCGTCCACCCGGTAGCTGCTGTAGTTGCCGTAGGTGCCGGATACCGCGCCGTAGAACTCGCGGTCGATCGGCAGCTTGCTCTGCTCGTTGACGAAACCGCCCGGGCTTGACGAACCATAGAGCGCCGAAGCCGGACCCTTCACCACTTCGATGCGGTCGAGGCGGGACATGTCGATCTGCGGAGCAGCATAGCCGGAGCCGCTGCTGAACATCTTCAACCCGTCCAGATAGACCGGCGCATCGAAGCCGCGCAGCTTGAACTGGTCGTAGACTTCGGCCGAAGATCCGCGCGTTTCCGGGGTCACGCCCGCGACGTAGCGCAGCGCCTGGTTCAGATTCTGGATGCCGAGGTCGGCGATCGTCGCGGCGTCGATTACCGAGATCGACTGCGGCGTTTCGGTGATCGGGGTGTCGCTCTTCGTGCCCGACGATGCGACGGTGGCGGGACGATCCCCCTTGACGACGATGGCGTCGTCCGAGCCAGTCGCCGCAGCCTGTGCGGACAGCGGAAGAAGAGCAACTGCCGCCACGCCGGTGGCTGCTCCCAGGAGAAGGCGGCCGCGGACCGTCGTTCTGAACATGATTAACCTTTCGAGAATGAGTCGCATTCGCGCTGCTAGTGATAGTGCGACTGACTCGCAAGATTGCTGGGACGTTTCCACGAAATTAATGACGAAGCCTGTCATAGTGTGGAAAAACCGCCACATCGGGCCGCACCGACCAGCGAGCCTAGCCGCCGCTCCGCTTGCGAATTATAGAGTCAGCAGATGGCCGATATGCGCGACACCCGATGCTCAACCTGACGACCCTGCAACTCTTCATCCGGGTCGCCGAGCTGGGCAGCCTGTCGCGCGCGGCGGACGATGCCAATCTCGCGATCGGCGCGATCAGCCGCCGCCTGACCCAGCTTGAGCAGGACCTCGGCGTCCAGCTCCTTGTCCGCAACGGGCGCGGGGTCATGCCGACGGCGGCGGGCAACGCCCTGCTCGCCCATGCCCAGCGGATCATGCGCGAAGTGGGCCTCGCGGTGTCCGACCTCTCCGACTATGCCAACGGCCTCAAGGGCAGCGTCGATATTCTCGCCTGCACGGCGGCGATAACCCAGTTCCTGCCCGCCGACCTCGCCGCCTTCGGCCATGCCAACGACAAGATCCGGCTCAATATCCAGGAAGTCTATTCCTCCGAGATCGTCGGCCGTGTCCGTGCGGGCGAGGCGCAAGTGGGCGTCATCCTGGAAGAGCCCGGCTCGGTCGGCCTCGATACCTGGAAGTACCGCTGCGACCGGCTCGCCGTGGTCGCGCCGCCGCACTTGCTGTTCGGCACCCATTCGGTGCGCTTCCAGGATCTTGCCGAGCACGAGTTCGTGCAGATGGGCTACGACACCGCCAATACCCGCCTGCTCGCGCGCGCCGCCGACGAACAGGGTTGGCCCTTCCGCCTGCGCGCCGCCGTGGACAGCTACGATGCGGTCTGCCGGATGATCCAGGCCGGATTCGGCATCGGCGTGCTCCCCAGCGAGGCGGCGAAGAACTTCATCGTGCCGATGGGTCTCAAGCTGGTCGAACTCGACGAGTCCTGGGCCGAGCGCCAGATGCTGCTGACCGCCAACGGCGCCAGCCTGACCGGCCCGGCGCGACTGCTGATCGATTTCCTGGTGGAGCGCTGCGCCGGGCGGTGATCCCGCCTATCTCGTCATTCCGAGCGTAGCGAAGCAAGATGCGTAACGCGGCAGCACGCCGACGCCAAAAGCAAATGCGGACCGCACGCTTTCGCGCGCAGTCCGCATTCCCGGTCAGGTAGCTCCTCCTCCCCGACGCGGTTGTACCTTTTTACTTGCCCGCGAGCGCCGCCTGCGCCGCCGCCAGACGCGCGATCGGCACGCGGTAGGGCGAGGCCGAGACGTAATCGAGGCCGGTCTTCTCGCAGAACGCGATCGAGGCCGGATCGCCACCGTGCTCGCCGCAGATGCCGAGCTTGATGTCCGGACGGGTCTTGCGGCCGCGCTCGGCGGCCAGCTCGATCAGTTCGCCCACGCCGTCGACATCGAGGCTGACGAAGGGATCGCGGGCGAAAATGCCCTTGTCCACGTACTGCGTCAGGAACTTGCCGGCGTCGTCACGGCTGATGCCGATGGTCGTCTGGGTCAGGTCGTTGGTGCCGAACGAGAAGAACTCGCCCAGCTCGGCGATCTCGCCCGCCTTCAGCGCGGCGCGCGGCAGTTCGATCATGGTGCCGACGAGGTAGTCCACCGTGGCGCCGCGTTCGCTGAAGACTTCGGCGGCGACGCGATCGACGATCGCCTTCATCAGCTCCAGTTCCTTGGCGGTGGCGACCAGCGGGATCATCACTTCGGGGATCGGCGCCTCGCCGGTCTTGTCCTTGACGATGAGCGCCGCCTCGAAGATCGCGCGGGCCTGCATCTCGTAGATTTCCGGATAGGTCACACCGAGGCGGCAGCCGCGATGGCCGAGCATCGGGTTGACCTCGTGCAGTTCCGAGGCGCGGCGCTTGAGCGTGTCGACGCTGACATTGGCGGCGCGTGCCACTTCCTCGAATTCCGCCTCGGCATGGGGCAGGAATTCGTGCAGCGGCGGATCGAGCAGGCGGATCGTCACCGGCAGACCGGCCATGACCGTGAAGATCTCCGCGAAGTCGTCGCGCTGCTCGGGCAGCAGCTTGGCGAGCGCGGTGCGGCGCTCGGCCTCGCCCTGGGCCAGGATCATCTCGCGCACGGCGGTGATGCGGGCGGCGTCGAAGAACATGTGCTCGGTGCGGCAGAGGCCGACACCTTCGGCGCCGAATTCGCGCGCGGTGCGGCAGTCGAGCGGGGTCTCGGCATTGGCGCGGACCTTGAGACGGCGAACCTTGTCGGCCCATTCCATCAGCGTGCCGAAATCACCGGCGAGTTCCGGCTGCACGGTGGCGACTTCGCCGGCCATGACTTCGCCGGTCGCGCCGTCGATGGTGACGGTATCGCCTTCCTTGAGCACGCGGCCGTCGATGCGCATGGTGCGGGCGACGTTGTCGATCTGGAGGCTGCCCGCGCCCGAGACGCAGGGACGGCCCATGCCGCGCGCCACCACGGCGGCGTGGCTGGTCATGCCGCCGCGTGCGGTCAGAATGCCGCGCGCCGCATGCATGCCGTGGATGTCTTCCGGGCTGGTCTCGACGCGGACGAGGATCACGGCCTTGCCCTGTTCGGCCAGCTTCTCGGCGGTGTCGGCATCGAGCACGATCGCGCCCGAAGCCGCGCCCGGCGAGGCGGGCAGGCCCTTGGTCAGCACGTCGCGCGGCGCCTTGGGATCGAGCGTGGGGTGCAGAAGCTGGTCGAGCGCGGCGGGATCGACGCGGGCGACGGCCTCTTCCTCACCGATCAGGCCTTCGCGGGCCATGTCGACGGCGATCTTCAGTGCCGCCTTGGCGGTGCGCTTGCCCGAGCGGGTCTGGAGCATCCAGAGCTTGCCCTGCTGCACCGTGAACTCGATGTCCTGCATGTCGCGGTAGTGCTTTTCGAGGATCTCGAATACGCCCGCGAGTTCCGCGTAAGTCTCGGGCATGGCCTCTTCCATCGACAGCGGCTTGGCCCCGGCGCGCTCGCGGGCGGCCTTGGTCAGGTACTGCGGCGTGCGGATACCGGCGACGACGTCCTCGCCCTGCGCGTTGATGAGGTATTCGCCGTAGTAGGCGTTTTCGCCGGTCGCCGGGTCACGGGTGAAGGCAACGCCGGTGGCCGAAGTCTCGCCCATGTTGCCGAAGACCATGGCCTGCACGTTGACGGCAGTGCCCCATTCGCCGGGGATCGCGTTCAGGCGGCGATAGACCTTGGCGCGGTCCGACTGCCAGGAGCCGAACACGGCGCCGATCGCGCCCCAGAGCTGGTCGTTCACGTCCTGCGGGAAAGGCTTGTTCCAGAGCTTCTCGACGATCGCCTTGTACTCGGCGACCAGCAGCTTCCAGTCGGCGGCGGTCATCTCGGTATCAAGGTCGTAGCCGCGATCTTCCTTGGCGATATCCAGCGCTTCCTCGAAGGCGCCGTGGTCGAGTTCGAGCACGACGTCCGAATACATCTGGATGAAGCGGCGATAGCTGTCCCAGGCGAAGCGCTCGTCGCCCGAGGTCGCGGCGAGGCCTTCGACGGTCTCGTCGTTGAGGCCGAGGTTCAGCACGGTGTCCATCATGCCCGGCATCGAAATGCGCGCGCCCGAACGCACCGAGACCAGCAGCGGGTCGGCGGTGTTGCCGAAAGTCTTGCCGGTGATCTGCTCGACATGGGCCAGGCCCCGCGCCACTTCGGCCTTCACGCTCTCGGGATAGACGCCGCCGTCGTTGTAGTAGCGGGTGCACATCTCGGTGGTGATGGTGAAGCCCGGAGGAACCGGCAGGCCGATCGCGGCCATGCCGTCAAGGTTCGCGCCCTTGCCGCCCAGGAGGTTCTTGTCGCCCTTGCCGCCGTCGTCGACGCCGCCACCGAAGCGATAGACGTACTGCGTTTCAGTCAAAGCCGTCATGGATCGAAATACCTCGTTACAGGGCAGCGTCCGAACGGGATTCGGCACTTTGCTGCGATACGGCGACGTAAATGGCGCGATTCGAGGCACTCTGCCATCGACAAATGGCAAAGCCGGATTTCTCATTTTGTGAAATCCGACACTGGTCCGACTGGGAAGGCGTTTCGTCGCCGTCCTTTAGGTCGGGCGTTCAGCGGGTGGGCCGGGTCTCCGGTGTTTTCACGAAAACGGGCAATACGCAGGCTGCCACCACGGCGATCATCACGCCCGGAGCGGCCTGCCAGCCCGTCCCCGTCACCAGCAATTGCGCCACGAAAGGCGCAAGGCCGCCGAACACCGCCGTCGCCGCGGTCGCTCCCAGCGCAAGACCGGAGAGGCGGCCTTCGCCGGGGAACTGCTCGGCGGTCGCCACGGCGCCGACGGCGCTCACCGCTCCGCCCAGCGAGGCCAGCAGAAGCGCACCGATCAGCGCGGCGCCATAGCCCCCCTCGCCCATCGCCGCGAAGGAAGCCGCAGGCACCAGCACCGCCAGCACGCCGACGCAGAGCAGGACCGGACGGCGGCCGATGCGATCGGAGAGAGCGCCGACGAAAGGCGTGACGAAGATGACCATGAACGCCGCCGCCGTGGAGAGCCAGAGCGCTTCGCTCTCCACCATGACGCCCGATTCCGTGACGAAGGCGGGAACATAAGTGATGCCGACGTAGTACGTGATCGAGCCCAGCGCGGATATCGCGAAACCCCGTCCGATCGCCGCGCGGTGACGGGCCAGAACCTGTCGCAAGGGCCGCTCGGGCACGCTGCGGCCGATCACCTGCCGCTCGAACTCGGGCGATTCCTCCAGGGTGGCGCGGGCCAGCAGCACCATTCCGGCGAGCACGGCGCCGAACAGGAAGGGAATGCGCCACCCCCAGGCGTCCAGTGCGTCAGGTGCCAGCGCGTTGACCGTCAGGGCCGAAACCCCCGCCGCCAGCAAACCGCCCAGTTCGCTCGCCGCGGCAGCGGACGAGGTCACCAGGCCGCGCCGATTACGATGGGCACCTTCCATCAGGTAGGCGACCACGCCGGTATATTCGCCGCCCACCGAGAAGGCCATGACGCAGCGCAGGAGCAGAAGCAACCAGCCCGCCGCCGGGCCGATCGCCGCGTAAGTCGGCATCATCGCCGTGGCGAGCATGGCCAAGGTCATCAGCGTCATCGACAGCAGCATCATCCGCCGCCGCCCATGGCGATCCCCGATATGTCCGAACACCGCCGCGCCGAGCGGCCGCATCAGGTAGGCGACCGCAAAACCGCCGAGCACGGTCGCCAGCGAACCTTCGCCGCCGCCGAAGAAGACCCGCGACAGGACGGTGGCGAGATAGAGGTAGAGCGTGAAGTCGTACCACTCGACGATCGTCGAGAAGGCCGCGACCGCCATCGAGCGCCTGGACAATGTCTTCTGCCCGAACGGAAAACCGGAGATGTCGGCGTCGGCCTTCATCGGCCCCTGCGGCCCACGCGATTTCCCAGCGACATGAGACCCATGATAACGGGCCGATCGGACTTGGCAAATCGCGAAGGAGACGCTTTGCTTCCGGCCCGCCGCGCGGCAGGCCAACAGCACTGCCGATCGGGCCCCGCATTCATCCGCGAGGAATGCCGAGGGGCGAGACCTCGAAAAGATCCCGCCCCCGGTTTATCCGGTTATCCCGGCAGCCGTTGCTGCCGTCACACCGATCAGAAACGATAGCCGATCGTTCCCATGACGTTGCGCGGGGCGGCGACGAAGCAGTCGCCGCGCGCGAGGCAGGACGCGAACTGCTTCTTGTTCAGCAGGTTCGTCGCGTTGACCGAGAAGCGCCAGTTGTCGCGGGTGATTTCCGCCAAAGCATCTACCGTGGTGCGCGAGGGAGTCACGATCGACCAGAGCGAACTCGTCGAAATGCTCTTGCCGCTATAGACCACGCCGCCGCCCAGACGCAGCTGCGCTGCGTCGGACAGGCCGAAGGTCTTGGTCGACCAGAGCGAAGCGGTATGGCGCGGCATGTAGTCGAGATTGGTGTTCGTCTCCGACTTCAGCTTGTTGTAGCCGTAGTTCGCGAGCAGTTCGAAATTGCCCGGCAGGGTGTGGCTGGCCTCGACCTCGATCCCCTTGGTGTTCAGCACGCCCGCCTGGCTGGTGGAACTCAATTCGCCATAGAGGACGCGGTTCTGCTCCTTGATCTTGAACGCGGTGACGGTGACGAGCGTGTTGCGCTCCGGCTGCCACTTCATGCCGACTTCATACTGCGTGCCGGTCAAGGGCTTGTAGGGCGAGAGGGGATTGCCGTCGATGTCCTGGACCGAACCGGCGACGGGCAGGAAGCTCTCGGTATAGCTGAAGAAGGGCGAGAAGC
This sequence comes from Novosphingobium sp., assembly GCF_036820275.1. Classification (GTDB taxonomy): domain Bacteria; phylum Pseudomonadota; class Alphaproteobacteria; order Sphingomonadales; family Sphingomonadaceae; genus Novosphingobium. The sequence continues at coordinate 44,573 of NZ_DAISLT010000013.1, read as the reverse complement.
CCCAGCCCAGCTCGCCGATGATGCCCGCCCGGAAGGTCGTGGCCTTGTCCTTCGAACCTGCCGAACTGGTCACCCGGTCGCGGCGCGCGCCCAGCACGACCGAGACGCGGTCGTAGAAGCGGATCTGGTCCTGCACATAGACGCCGAGCTGCTTTTGCGAGTCATAGGCATAGGGACCGGTGGCGACGGGTTCGTCCAGCGCGTCGCGATCGATGTCGTAGAGGTCTACCAGCTGGCCCGCGCCGCTGGCCGAACGCTTGCCGACCTTGTTCCAGCTGTAGTCGATACCGACCAGCAGCTTGTGCTCGATATTCGGACCGGTGTTGAAGGTGAACTGGAGATTGTTGTCGGTCGAGAAGACGTTCATCCGCGCCTGGCTGGCGGACGAACTCATGATCACCGTGCGGCCGTCCGGACCGTAGGGATTGGTCGGGAAAATGGAACTTTCCGTGAAACCGGGGACGCCGGGATTATAATAGCTGTTCACCCCGTGATAGTTGTAGTCGAGGTCGCTGTCGATGTAGCGGGCCTTGACGCTGAGGCGGACGGTGTCCGAGAATTTGTGGACGACCGAGCCGCCGCCCTGAAGCGAGCGTCCGGCATAACGGTCCCAGCCCGGCTTGCCGACGAAAGTGTAAGGATCGAGCCTGCCCGACGGATTGCCGGGATTGGGGCGGAAAGTCCCGACGAGCGGCAGGAACTGCGAGGTCGAACCGGTGTCGTCTTCCTGATAGAGGCCGGTCAGCACGATGTCGGTATCGGGCGTCGGCTGCCAGCGGATCGAGGGCGCGAACATCACGCGGTCGTCGGGAACGTGATCGACGTAAGTATCGGCATCGCGGACGCGCGCCACCGCGCGGATTGCCAGGTTGTCCGCCAGGGCGACATTGACGTCGCCCAGGACTTCCTTGCGGTCGTAGCTGCCGTAGACGAGGTTCACTTCACCGCCGGTTTTGAAGTCCGGGGTCTTCGTCACGAGATTGACGAGGCCGCCGATCGAACCCTGCCCGAACAGCACCGACGCCGGGCCGCGCACGATTTCCACGCGGGAGAAATTGTACGGGTCCGACGTGATGCTGGCGTAATAGGAGAAGATATCGCGCATACCGTCGCGGAACTGGAGCGCATCGAGACCGCGAACGTTGAAGCCGTCCACGCGAGTATCGCGGCCGTAAGGATTGGCCAGAACGCCGGCCGCATACTTGACCGTATCGCTGATACTGATGGCGCCTTGCGACAGGTACTCGTCCGCCGTGATGATCGTGAGCGGTTGCGGGATCTGGACGATCGGCGTGTCGGTCTTCGTGCCTGCGGTCGGGGCCGTGACGACGATGCTGTCGGCTTCGTTGTTGGCGCTATCCACTGCATCCGAACGCGCGTCCTCCGCATAAGCGGCAGTCGTCATCGAAACGGCGAAAATCGCCGCGCCACACAGGGCAAGCGCGCGAACGGAGGCCATCGGAATTCCTTTGCAATCTCAGGTCAGATTGCGCGCCGTTAACGCTATTGGTACTTATTCGCAATATCGTGTCAGGAATTCGCCGAACTGTGGCTGCATTGACACAGTACCCGGCGTCCCGCCGATCTTGCGTCTTCCCCAGAGAATTGCAGCGGCGCCGCGCCGAACACCCTAACGCCGCCCACGCCGTTCGCTCGGGCAAGATCGTCCTGGAAGGTTGACACGAGATAGTCGGCGAAACTCATCATCATCGCCGGCGCCCTGCTCGGCCTGCTCGCGGCAAGTCTTGCCAATTCGCCGTTGCGCCGGATGTGACGCGCGGCCCGCTAGATCGGCTTTGCGGCGCTCGCGCGGCCGCCGCCGACCAGGGTCTGCAAATCCAGCAGGGAGCGCGCGAAACCGAGGCCGCCGCCGGCGGCAATGTAGCGCGGTTCCCATTCCGGCGAGAACTTCTGCTTGTAGGCCCGCAGCCCCTCGAAACGATAGAACGCATCGCCGTGCCGATAGAGAAAGCCGGCCGCCCGCGCCCATAGCGGCGCCAGCGGCCGGGCTTCGATGCCGGACAGCGGTGCCAGCCCCAGCGTGAACCAGCGGTAGCCCTGCGCCTGCCCCCAGCGGATCAGTTCGATGAACAGGTAGTCCATCGTTCCGTTCGGCATCGTCTCGACATGGCGCATCAGGTCCACCGAAAGCTCCTCGCGCGTGGCGGTTTTCCAGATGTTCGCGAAGGCGACGATCTCGCCGTCGCAGCGCACCACCGCACAGTCGAAATGGGCGATGTAGCCGGGATCGAAGCGGCCGATGCTGAAGGACTTTTCGTGGCCGCCCTTCATCGCGAGCCAGGCGTCCGAAACCTTGCGCAAGATCGGCAGCAGCGGCTCCAGCCGGGCGGCGGGCACGACCTCGAAGGTGATGCCCTGCCGCTCCGCCTTGCGCGCCGCCGCCCGCAGGGACTTGGCGCCCGGTCCGTCGAGCGAGAAGGCCGGAAGGCTGACGCGGGCTTCCTCGCCGTACTTGATGAGTTGCAATCCCAGGTCGATCGCGATCGGCAGGGCACTCGCGCTGAGCTGATAGAGCAGGAGCCGCCCCTGCTGCGCATCCGCCAGTTCGCGAATGCGCCAGAGCAAGGCGCTCCATTCCTCGACCGGCCCGATCGGATCGCCCATGACGATCCAGCTCCGGCCCTGCACCTGGTACATCAGCAGCGCGTCCCCGCTTTCCGATCGCAGCAGCCGCTTGTCGCCGGTGAGCATCAGCATCGCATCGGTCCGCACCGCTCCGGCGAGCACGCGGATGTCCCGATCCTGCATGCCCTCGGCCCGGTCGACCGGTCCCACCGGCCGCAGCAGGCGCGCCAGCAGGACCACGCCCAGCAGCACGGTCACCGCGAAGCTCGCGCGCAAGAAGCGCGAGGCCTCGCCCCGCCAGGCGAATTGCCACCAGAGCGTGTTGCTGTAGGGAACATGGCGGTACGAGAAGAAGCCCGCCCAGAGCATGACCGCCGCAACCACGGCGATGGCCGCGACCCACTGCGCCGAGAATCCCGCCGCCAGCGCGGTACGCCGATAGAAGGCCGGGCGCGCGCCCTGAAGGATCGCGGCGATCGCCAGCAGGATCACGGCCTGCTCGACATCCAGACTCTTGATGAGCGCGAAGACGGCGCCCGCGACCAGCAGCGCCCGCGCCGCCACGAAAGCTCCGTCGAGCCGCCGATAGAGACCCGGCGCCAGCAGCAGCAAGCCGGTTCCGGCAAGGCTCGCGGCGATGTGCGAGGCTTCGACGAAAGGCAGCGGCAGGATGTGGCGCAAGGCATGCAGCCGCGTCGCCGCCGGAGGGACCGAACCGGAAATCAGCAGGATCGCGCCGCCGCAGAAGCACAGCGCCGCGAGCAGCGGCGGCGCGATCTGGCGCAGCAGGCCTTGTGCAGCATTGACCGCTCCTGCGACCGGGGCGCCCCAGCGCCTGCGGGCCGAGACCAGCAGCACCAGCGCGGCCAGGAGCAGCGGCAAGAGATAGTAGATCGCCCGGTAGGCCAGCAGCGCCGCGACAAGATCGGCCCGCTGCATGTCCGGCATGAGCGCGATGACCACCGCCTCGAAGACGCCCAGTCCGCCCGGAACATGGCTGATCAGAGTCGCGACGATCGCGACAACATAGGCGAGCAGCAGCGCCGGAAACATCGCCGGAGCAAGATCGGGCACGAGAACGAAAAGCGCCCCGCAGGCCGCCGACAGGTCCGCGGCGGCCAGCAGGATCTGCGTCAGCAGGGTGCGCGGCTCCGGCTTCGGCAGGCCTCGGAGATCCCAGCCGTGCTTGCGCATCTGCCCGGCCGCGGCGAGGCTCGCGACGAGCAGGACCAGGATCGCCGCGCCCGCGCAAGTCTGGAGCCAGGGCGGTAGCGACCACACCCCCGGCAGGTCCATCGGATGAAAGGCGAGCGCGGCTCCGGCGAGCGCCGCGATGCCGGACCAGAAGGTCAGCCCGGCGATCACCACGACCCGCGCGACGTCGCCTGCCGTCAGCCCCGCCGCACTGTAGACGTAGTAGCGCGCCGAGCCGCCGGTCAGGACCGACAGGCCCAGGTTGTTGCTCAGCGAGTAGCTCGTGAACGAGGCGAGCGCCGCGGTCCGGTAAGGCAGGGGCCGACCGATCGCACGCAGGGCGAAGACGTCGTAGAAGGTGAGAAGCGTATAGCTCACCCCGGTCAGCGCAAGTGCCGCGGCGATCCGCCAGGCGGCGATGGCGTGGAAGGCATGGCGGATATCGGCGGCCCTGATGCTGTGCAGCAGGGTCCGCAGGGCGCCCAACCCCAGGAGGGCCAGAAGCAGCACGCCGGCCACGCCGAGCGCCATGCGATGGCGCGCGGCAAGCGAAGCCGCCGTCCGGATGCAGGAGGGAAGTTGCATGGGCGTCAGTCCTTCAGCCAGACCTGCGACTTGCAGATCCAGCCGCCCAGCACGCATCCGCTGATCTTGAGATGCTCGGGATCGAGACGCTCCATGCGCGAGAAATAGGTGCCGCCCATGTCGGGAACGTAGACGTGCCCCTCCCAGTGATCCGGGCTGACCGTGCGGTAGTCCTTCAGCAGCATCGTCCCGACCAGCTTGTCGACGCCTGCCTCGCGCGCGTCCGACGTGGCCTGATCGTCGGCCCAGACGATCCAGCCGCACAGGTCGGTCCCGCATTCGCCGGTCTTCACTTTCACGCTGCCCCGGGGATTGACCCAAGTGCCGGAAAGTTCGCCCGGGGCGAGGGTAGTCTGAGCCTGGACCATCGGTGATGCGATGGCCGTGACCAGCGCCAGAGCGGCGAAAACGGTGGAAACGGCAGGTTTCATCGTGCGATCTCCCGATGCGCGGTCGTCGTCCGGCGCGGTGCGGACAGGGCGTCGTCGATGCCCTTCAGCAGCGCGGCGTGGACCGCATTCACGTCCTTGTTCAGAAAATGGCCGCCCGGCAGGGGCACGACCCGCACGCCTGCCTGATGGAGGTGCGGGCACAGGCTTTCGGTCTCTTCCCGGCCGTATATGCACACCGTCGGGACCCAGCCGAGTGTCCGTCCCGAAGGCAGCGCCGAAACGTCCGGCGGCGTCCAGTTCAGCAGTTCCGCAGGCGAGGCGCGGAAGTTGATCGTGTCGGTGGGAACGACCAGTTCGGTCGTCAGCACCCGGCCGCGCCAGTCGGGCGCCAGTTTCGGGGAACCGGCATTGACCATGTCGGCGCCGAACGACTGGCCGATCAGCACGACGCGCCGAACCGGACCGTCCGGCTCCATCGCCAGAGCGCGCCGCATGGCTTCCTCGATCAGCGCGGCGGCCTCCCCGGCGGTTCGCTTCTGCCGGAAATAAGTCAGCGAATTGACGCCGACGACCGGAATGCCGTCCTGCGCCAACCGGGCAGCGACTTTCGGCCCCATGCCGATCCTGAAGCCCATGTCGCCCGAGAGAATGACCGCGACCACGCCCTTCCGGGCAGGAATCGGCGCGCGGACCGCGGGAACCGTCACGAAGGGATCGGAACTGAAATAGCCGAGATGGGCCCAGTACCCGGTCACGCCGAGGAGCGGCAGCAGCAGCGCGATCGCTGCCGGGATGATCCAGCGTCTCAAAACGTGTACCCCAGTCCGACGGCGAAGCTGGGCTGGCCCCGGCGCCCGGCAATCGCGACCACGGGCGAGCGGGCATAGCGTCCCAGCAGCCGCCCGTAGCCGGCACTGGCGAAGACTTTCATGCCGTGGGTGAGATCGCCGGTGATCGAACGGGCCACCATGAGATTGGCGTTCCAGTCCTTCCAGCCCGCCTTGTGGGCGCCGGAGTAAGTCGGCAACCCGCTCGCCCGGCTGCCCGCGCCATCGATATCGTAGTAATAGGCCCCGAAGCGGCGGCCCACGTAATCCGCGGAAACGGACAGCGAGGCGTAGAGGCGATGCGACAGCGGCGTGTCGTAGTCGATCTCCGGCGAGACGATGTAGCTGCGGTGCGCTCCGGCTACGTCGTGCTGGTAGGACAGGCTGGCGGACAGGGTATCGTAGGGGCTGGTCAGCACCCCCGTCTTCTGCAAGCCGATCCAGCCGCCGAGTTCGACCGCCGTGGACAGTTCGCCGAGCGCCCGGACGGCGTGATCGCGGATCTTCGTCGTGCGGTCCAGCCGCAGCGACGCGACCGGACCCGCCTGAATCTTGAAGCCCCTGGCATCGCCATGCGGCACGAAATCGAGCGAGAGTGAAGTGCCCTCAAGCTCGAAGCCCAGACCGGCGATCTGGCCCTGCGCCGCCGCCATTGGAACGATCACATTCTGATCGGAGCCGATGTAGCTGGGCACGCTGGCAAGTCCCACGCCCGCGGTCACGCGGTCGTGCATGCTCACAGGCGCGTTCTGCCCGTCATCCGCCTTCGTTTCGGCCAGAGCTACGCCGGGACAGGCGCCGATGCCGACAAGGCCCGCCGCACAGAGGAGCGCGTATCTGCTCATCCCATCAATCCCGAGCGATACCACCGCGACACGCCGGACCTGACCAGCGCACAGCCGCAGATCCTGCATGTGGTCCGCCGGACTCCGGCCTCATCCGGAAGGCCCGCACCGGACGGCGTGTGCCGCTCCTTCGTGCAGGCCACCAGCCCCCGCAAACGGGTCGCCGAGGCGCGTCCGGACGGCGCCCTCGAAACATTTTCCAACATCGTCCGTGCTCCCCGATCGGCACAGGCTGCCGACCCGCCGAAGCGGGCCGCGCGTCGCCGGTTCAGCGAATGACCCGAACCGTGCCGGTCAGGATCACATTGTCGGGCAGGTTTCCGGCCGCCTTCACCTTCAGGCGCTGCGCATCGAAAGCGAGGCAGTTGCCCGGCATGATGACGGCCACGTCATTGTCCCAGGACGCCTCGATGGCATAACCCCGACGGGTGCCGTCCACCGAATTGGGATCGGGCCGGGCATTGCAGAGTTCGAGGTCGTGCGGCTTCCTGAAACGCACGAGTTCGACATCGCTGGAACTGTCGAGCATGAACTGGTTTCGCGGAAGGTCCTGCTCGGCCATGAGCATGATCGGATCGTCGAGGTCCGCACCCCTGTTTTCCAGGCGCTGCGCGGATGCCGGAACGGCGGCGGCGAGGGAAGCGGCGACACCGACAAGACCGGCGCAGGCAAGAAACGTCTTACGCATGTGAATTCTCCATCACCGTTACTGACGAATACAGTGTGGAGATCGATGCGATGACGATGAACTATACGAGGGTAGCGTCATGCCAAAGTATAGGTCCGTCAAACCGGCAGGCGATGCGGACTGGAGATCGTGCCGAAAAACGTACCGGAAGCCCCCGTCAACCGCAGTTTTGTCCGCTCCATACCTTGGGCTGTCTTCAAGTCCTTGATCGCGATCCCAAGTTACATCTCGGCAGTCGCTCGGTCGTCATGCCTCTTCTACAGACGCGGTCTCGGGTTCGACCTGGCCCGGGAATTTAGAGTTTTTGTTTTACCGCATTTTCCGAGTCATCGGGTGATCCCGCCTGATTAGAAAATGCTCGAACGCGCACCGGCCGATCGCACGCGTCTGTTCATCCCCGACTTCGACAACGCGAAAGGAGCTATCCCATGAAGCGCACAATTCTCACCGTCCTCGTCGCCGCGATCGGCGCGATCTGCTTCCAGGTCTCGGCCCAAGCCCAGGACCGGACGTTCACCGACCCCGGCGGGTTCCGCGCCGTCGAGACATCCGGCGGTTACGAGCCCGCCAATCCGCCGCTTCCCGCGGGCACACCGGCCGACGCGAAGATCATCACGGCCGCATCGATCGCCCCTGCAAGCGCCTATCCGCCCCCGGTTCCGGCCGCGTCCTATCCTCCCTGCAACGCCCAGCGCCGGGACGCCTGCCTCCAGCGCAAATAATCCCCGAACCCGGACATCTTGCAGGAGACGCCGGTCGTTCCGGCTGCTCCTGCAAGATGGACCGCGGATACCAAAGGCTAAACCATGGTTTAAAACGCCCAGCCCAAAGCGATAGGCGAACTCGCCCGCCGTTCGATTTCCTCGCAGCGCCCGATCGGCGAACCTGTTCCCGCAAGATTCGGGAACGGGAAATGCTGCACCAGACGATCACTCCAGACATCTGCCGGACCGTTTTGAACGAGCGCTCCCTGGCCATGACCCTGGTCGCCGAAGTCCGCCGTTCGCTGGAGCGCGATCCGGTTCTGGCACGCCATTACCTCGAACGCCTCGAAGCGCTTCTCCATCCCGAAGCCGGGGCTGCCGGACGCAAGCGGGACCTCCTGCCCGCCAGCGTTCTTCCTGCCAGCGTTTTCTCCGACGGCATTGCCGACCGGCCGAGCAAGCGCAAAGGCGGTCTCGCCCCCTGGCAGGAACGCCGCGTCGTCGATTACATCGACGCAAACCTCGCCACACCGATCCTCGCGGAGCATCTTGCCGCGCTCGTCGGCCTCAGCGCCGGGCATTTCACACGGGCCTTCAAGGCAAGCACAGGCGAGACACCCCACGTCTTCCTCGTCCGCCAGCGGGTGCGCAGGGCGCAGATCCTCATGCTGGAGACCCCCGATTCCCTCGCCCGTATCGCCTGCGCCTGCGGGCTGACCGATCAGGCCCATCTCGCCCGGCTGTTCCGTGCCGCCGTGGGCGCCACGCCGACCGCCTGGCGCCGCGCGGCCCGGCGCCCGGTGACGCAATAATCGCCGCACGGCGCCATGCGCTGACCTGACCCGACCCGTTCCGCTCTCCCCCCGACGGACGGGCAATCCTTGGCCGAGGCAGTCCGCTGCCTCGGCCATTTTTTTGCAGAGCCTTCGACAACCCGACATGGCGCTGCGCGACCGTTCCCCCATAAGCGAGGCATCCGAAGCGCAGAAACTTAGGGATGGATGGCTAAGGACGTTCCTCCCGCTCCACCAGCATCAGCGCGTCGAGGGCGACGGCACCCTGGCCTGCGGGATGGAGGATCACGGGATTGAGATCGATCTCGGCGAGCGCAGGCTCCGCCGCCAGGATCGCGCCGACTTGCGCCACCAGCCGCGCCAGCGCCGGAACGTCCAGCGCGGGTGAGCCGCGATAGCCCGCCAGCAGCGGCGCGCTCTTGAGCTGCATCAGTTCCGCCTCGACCTGCTCCACCGGCATGTCGGGGGTGAACAGGCGCACATCCTGGAGGATTTCCGCGGTGACGCCGCCGAACCCGGCGAGGACCACCGGCCCCCATTCGGGATCGTTGCGGCCGCCGACGATCATCTCCAGCCCGCGCTCGCCCATCTTCTCGATCAGCACGCCGTCCAGCACGAGCGCGGCGTCATAGGCGCCGACGTTCGCGTGGATCCGCTCCCAGGCCTCGGCAACCGCATCGGCGTCGGCAAGGTTCAGGATCACGCCGCCCGCATCGCTCTTGTGACCGAGCGCGGCTGCCTGCGCCTTCATCGCCACCGGATAGCCCAGGGCCTCGGCAGCGGAGACCGCCGCTTCGGCGCTGTCCGCGAAACGTCCGGCCGGAAAGGCGAAGCCCAGCGGTCCAAGCAGTTCCTTGGCGCGATATTCCGCAATAACGCCGTGATGGTCGGCAAGGCCGGGCACCGGCAAAGCTGCGGTATCCGCAGTTGCGAGAACCCGGCGCGCCAGGGCGCCGAGCCGGGCCATGGCCCGGAACGCGCGTTCGGTGCTGGGGAAGCAAGGGATGCCCTTGGCCCGCAGTGCGGCGATGTGCTCCGGCGGGATCGGTGCGCCCTCGTCGAGCCCGGCGAAGACCAGCGGCTTGTCGATCGTCCGTTCTTCCAGCGCCGCCATGATGGCGGGCACCTTGATCGTGCACGTCACCGGGTCGGTCTGGATGATGCCCGCGATCACCCCGCCGACCCGCGGATCGTCGAGCAAGGCGGCCAGGGTGTTCGTGTAGATCTCGGGCTCGCTGAGTCCCTGCGCGGTGATGTCCAGCGGATTGCTGACCGGAACGAAGGGCGGCAAGGCGGCGCGCAGGGCGGGCGAGTCCCCGTCGCTCAACGGCGCCAGGACCATGCCCTGCTCCTCGGCCAGATCGAGGGTCAGCGCCTTGAAGGCCCCGGATTCGCCGAGCACCGCCAAGCTTTCCTGCGCCAGCGCGGGCGCGCGCAGCAGGATCTCGGATATGTCGCCCAGTTCTTCCAGCGTTTCTGCAAAGACGACGCCGGCCCGCTCCACCTTGCGGCGCATCAGCTTGTAGTCGCCGGCCATGGCACCGGTATGGGTGGCAGCGGATTCCCGCGCCGCGCTGGACTTGCCGGGATGCAGCAGCACGATCTGCTTGCCCGCCGCCCGCGCGCGGCGTGCGGCGGCCAGGAAGCGGGCGGGGCGGCGGAACTGCTCCACGATCATGGCGATGACCTGGGTGTTTTCCTCGTCGACCAGCCAGTCGACGTAGTCCTCCACGCCGCTCGCCGCCTCGTTCCCGGTCGAGACCGAATAGCTGATCGCCAGGTCGCGCGCCTGGAACGTGGTGCAGAGCACCGCCGCCATCGCGCCCGACTGCGAGACCACGCCCACGGCGCGGCGTCCTTCGGGCGCCACCGTATCGGTTTCCACGAAGGTCAAGGGGATGCCGTCGACGTGGTTGACGAGGCCGAGACAGTTCGGCCCCTCGATCACCATGCCGTGTTCGGCGGCGATGCGGGCGATCTCGGCCTGCTGCGCCTTGCCCTCTTCTCCGCCCTCGGCAAACCCCGCCGAGAAGATGATCGCGGCGCCGCACTTGCGCGCGGCCAGCCCGCGCACGGCATCCAGCACGCCCGCCTGCGGGATCGCCAGCACGGCAACATCCACGCCGCCGGGAAGATCCTCCACCGAGGCCAGGCACTTGCGAAAGCCGATCGCCTCGCGCTTGGGGTTGATGGGGTAGACCTCGCCCGCGAACTCGTTGCGGTCGAGGTTGCTCAGCACCGAGGCGCCGAGCGCGCCCGGCTTGTCGCTGGCGCCGACCACCGCGATCGAGCGCGGCCGCAGCAGGCGCGCGACGGCGTCCCTGCCAAGGGTTGTATCGTTCATCGCTGCCTCTCCCAGGCTGGCGCTCAGCGCGCCTTGTTCAGATCGTAGGCGCCCAGACCGGGCTTGTAGGTCTTGTCGTCGATGAACTGGCGCGTGGCTTCCTTGCGGCCTTCGGCATCGAAGAAGTTCGCCGCTTCCTGCGTGCGGACGAGGTAGTCCATCGAATTGTCGAAGGTCATCTCGCTGACGCGGCGGACCGCCCACTTGGTGCCGCGCAGCGCGACCGGGTTCTTGCCGAGCAGCACGGTGGCGACTTCGGTGACGCGTTCCTTCAGCTTGTCCGCAGGCACCGCCTCGTTGACGAGGCCCCATTCGGCGGCCTTCCTGCCGTCGATGTTCTCGCCCATCATCGCGTGGTACATCGCGTTGCGGAAACCGGTCAGCTCCACGATGATCTTGCTGGCGCCGCCGCCGGGCAGGATGCCCCAGTTGATTTCCGAAAGACCGAACTGCGCGTCCTCGGCCGCCACGGCCAGATCGCAGCCGAACAGCGGACCGTAGGCGCCGCCGAAGCACCAGCCGTTGACCATGGCGATCGTCGGCTTCTCATACCAGCGCAGACGCTCCCACCAACCATAGGCCTCGCGCTGCGCCTTGCGGACATGGCCAAGGCCCTTTTCCTCGTTCTCGCGGAAGTATTCCTTGAGGTCCATGCCAGCTGAGAAGGCGGTGCCCTCGCCGGTCAGCACCAGCACGCCCACGTCCTCGCGGAACTCCAGTTCGTCGAGCACTTCCTTCATGCGCCGGTTGAGGCTCGGGCTCATGCAGTTGCGCTTCTCGGGCCGGTTGAACGAAACCCAGGCGATGCGGTTTTCGACGGTGTAGGAGACGGTATCGTGTTCGGTGCGCTCTTGCATGGCTATCCTCTTTCCTTGACTGCTGTAATTCATAACAACCGAATTGTTATCGTCAATAACATAAATGTGAGGGACCATGACCGATCTTCTGGGGCAACTGCCCGGCTATGCGCTTCGCCGCGCGGCCAATGCCGTGATGGGCGAACTTGGCGACCTGTTGGGCGACCAGGGTTTTCGAATCACGGAAGCCGCCGTGCTGCTGCTGGTGCAGGATCGCTCCGACCTGACGAGCAGCCAGATCGGCAAGACGCTCGACATCCAGCGCGCCAACATGGTCCCGCTGCTCAACCGGCTGGAAGCGGCGGGCTGGATTCGCCGCGAACCGCTGGACGGCAAGTCGCTGGCGATCGTGCTCACGGCAGAAGGAAGCGGAAAGGTGGCCGAACTGGCCGAAGTGATCGAGGCGTTCGAACGGAAACTGCTGGACCGCGTCCCCGCCGAGCACCGCGACCATCTCCTGCCCGCGCTCAACGCCATCTGGCGCTGAACACGGGCCGGAGAGGCCCGCCGTGAAGGGGGCGGTTAGATCGGGAAGTGACCGGGCTGCGTCTCCACCGTAATCCAGCGGGTTTCGGTGAAGCTGTCGATACCCTGCCTGCCGCCGAAGCGGCCATAACCCGAGGCGCCGACCCCGCCAAACGGCATCTGCGCCTCGTCATGCACGGTCGGTCCGTTGACGTGGCAGATGCCCGACTTGATCCGCCGCGCGACGCCCAATCCGCGTGCGGTGTCCCGCGTGAAGACGGCGGCGGAGAGGCCGTAATCGGTGTCGTTGGCCAGTTCGATGGCGTGTTCCTCGTCGCGGGCGCGGATCATCGCGACGACGGGGCCGAAACTTTCGTCGCGGTAGAGGTTCATCGCCGACGTCACGCCGTCGACCACGGTGGCGGGCATCAGCACGCTGTCCGCCTCGCCGCCGGTCAGCACCCGCGCGCCCTTGCCCGCCGCATCGGCGATCAGCGCGTTGACGTGATCCACCGTCTTGCGATCGACCACGGCGCCGAGCGGGGTCTTGCCTTCGCGCGGGTCGCCCGTCGCCATCGAACCGACTTTCGCCGCGAACTTCTCCGCAAAGGCATCGGCCACCGCCTCGACGACGATGATCCGCTCGGTCGACATGCAGATCTGGCCCTGGTTCATGAAGGCCCCGAAAGCAGCGGCCTTGACCGCCTCGTCCAGATCGGCGTCATGCAGAACCACGAAGGGCGCCTTGCCGCCCAGTTCGAGCAGGCAGGGCTTGAGATGCTCGGCGGCGCGCTTGGCAATGATCTTGCCGACGGCGGTGGAGCCGGTGAAATTGATGCGCTTCACTTGCGGTGCATCGATCAGCGCGCCGACCACCTCTGCCGCATCGGCAGGCGCATTGGTGACGACATTGACGACGCCCTCGGGGAAACCGGCTTCGGCAAAAGCCTCGATGATCAAGGCATGGGTGCGCGGGCACTGCTCGCTGGCCTTGAGGATCACGGCATTGCCGCAGGCCAGCGGCACGGCGATCGCACGCACGCCCAGGATGATCGGGGCATTCCACGGAGCGATGCCCAGGATCACGCCTGCCGGCTCGCGGATGGCCATCGCCAGGCAGCCCGGCTTGTCCGAAGGAATGATCTCGCCCGCGATCTGGGTCGTGAGCGAAGCGGCTTCGCGGACGATGCCGGCGGCGAGGCCGAGGTTGAACATGGCCCAGCCGGCAGTCGCGCCGATCTCGCCCATCATGGCATCGACGAAAGCGTCCTTTCGCGCTTCCAGAGCATCCGCCGCCCGCAGCAGGACGGCGCGGCGCGCGTTCGGCCCCTGCGCGGCCCATGCAGGCTGGGCGGCCCCCGCGCGAGCCGCGACGGCGGGCATCTGCCCGGCAGTCATGGCCTCTGCGCTGGATGCGACATCTCCGGTCAGCGGGTTGATGCGCTCGAACTTCATGGCATGGAATCTCCCAAAGATTTAGCTATTGATTATAGCATTAGAGAAATCCATGCAAGCGCCCGGAGCAGCTCGTCAGCGACATTCGAAACTACTCGCCAGCAGAGGACTGCCGCTGCCGCGATAGTATGCCGCCTGCGGATAGGGGCAAAGCGGGCGCTGCATGGTGACCGCGCCTTCCTCGCGCTTCACGGCCAGGATCGTACCGGGCGCGATGCCGGTGTCGAGCCAGCGCTCCAGCGCCGCCAGTATGTCGTGGGCGGGCGCGCGGTCCAGCCCTTCGCCCCCTGTCGCCCCGAACAGGTCCGGCCCCGCGCCGCCGACGCAGTGATCCATGCCGGGGACCATGTAGAGCCGCAGGAAATCCGAAACGTCCCCGCCCATGCGCCTGCCGACCGCGCCGAAATAGTCGGTGGTCGATTGCGCCAGCACCAGCGGATCGGCCCAGCCCTGGTACATCAGCAGCTTGCCGCCGCGCGCGCGGAACGCGGAGAGGTCGGGATCGTCGGCATGGAGGTTCATCACCCGGTCGATCGCCGGAAGATCGTCCGCAAGGCGAAACGTCGCAGCGTCCCAGTTCGGATCCTTGTGCACCCCGTCGCCGAACAGGGCCACCGCGAGATAGGGCGGGCCGGGCGTGAACGGCTCGGGCAGCGGCGTGGCGCTGACCGGCACGCCGGGCAGGATGCCCCCGTCGATCCGCTTGCCGTTCTCATCGTGGAGCGGCGCGTAGATGCGCGTGGCGAACGCGACTTGCTCGGGGCTGAGACACTGGCCGGTGCCGCCGGGCCGACATTGCAGAACGGCCATGTCGAAGCGGCAGGCGGCGGGGTTCGCCACCAGCCCATCGCGCAGCCCATCGTCGCTGTCGCAGGCCGCCACGCCGCTGCGGGAGACCAGCGACCAGTCGGCCGCGGACATCAGTCCGGCATGGCGGCGGTGCCGGATCATCTCCCACATGCGCCGGGCGCTCATGGCGGGCGTGTTCACGCCGGGCGCTCCGGCAAGAATGCCGTCATAGTCCTGCGGGTAGCGCTGCGCCTCGGTCATCGCCTGACGCCCGCCGCCCGAGCAGCCCGAGAAGATCGCGCGGCGCACCGGCTTGCCATAGAAGCCCGAGATCAGCGCCTTCGACTTGACCGCCAGCAGGTGATTGGCGCGCTCGGCATAGTTCGCCGCCCGCATGGCCCCGCCCAGCAGCCAGTGACGATCGCTCGCCTTGTGGCCGGTGTCGGTGCTGGCACCGGCATAGCCGCGCGAGACCGCCCGCGCCAGTTCGCGATAATTGAAGCTTCCCGCCTGTCCGCCCACACCGCCCGTCAGCAGATGGCCGTTCCATTCGCGCTGTAGCGGCAGCCAGAGTTCGAAGCCGATCTCCTGTTCGATCACGCCCTCGACCCGGCAGAACCCGGCATCGACCCTGGGCTCCCGGGGGTCCGGCGAGACGAAGCCGCTGCCGGGGGCTATCGGCGTGGTCCGGACGATACGCACGTCCGGCGCTGCCAGCCCCGCCGCCCGGGCGCAGGCTTCGCTCGCCCCGGCTCCTCCCCCCAGCGCCGCCGCGGCGGCGAACAGCGCCAGCAGCGGCATCAGTTGGGCGTCGCCGGAATGATCGGCAGGCTGACCGTGGAGGGATGCGCCCGGTCGAAATAGACGGTGATCCGCGGCGGTGCGGCGATGTCCCGCGCGCGCTCGCGATGATCCGATCCGGTCACGGTGATCTGCATCCTGTGCCCTTTGCGGAACAGCCATGACGTGGGCATCATGTCGAAGCGCAGGCGCACCGGCTCCCCGGCCTTGAGCGGCTGCGCATCCTCCTGGTAGGATCGGTGCCACGGCACGCCCGGCGGCATCGCCCAGGGCGCCTGCGCCTCCTTGCGCAGCGACGCCTTCAGCCGTCCCTCGGTGACGACCTGCACGGTGCCGTCCGGCGCGACATCTTCGAGATAGGCGAAGACGTTGGCATCGCTTTGGTCGGCCGAGATCCACAAGTCGGCCAGGGCATTGCCGGTCACTTCGGTATCGGCGGCCAGCGGGGCACCGCTCAGGCTGGCTCCGGATCCGGCGACATGACAGGGCTGCACTTGCGACCCCTCGCCCGCGCCGGGGCATTTCACGGTATAGTCGGCGGTGAAGGTCAGCGGCTTGCTGCGCCCTGCCTTCTCGCTCAGCCGGGTGCCGTCGAGGAACAGGCGCTGCATGCGGGTCTGCTTCAGCGGCCAATCCGCCGATGCGCGCCACTCGGTGCCCGGCGCGGCGTTGACGGTGAAGTAGTGGATCGGCGCGTCCCGGTCGATGCCGGTATCGATGCCCTTGAGGTGCCGGTCGTAGAAGCGGTGCATCTCCTCCAGCAGGGCGAAGTCGTCGCTGTTGCAATGCTTCCACGGGCCGATCACCAGCCGCGAACCGGGGATGTTGGCATGGGCGATGAAGCCCTGGTCGCGGAGTTCGTCGCGCCAGCCGCCCTGGATGTAGAGCGGCACCGCGCCGAGCCGGATCTGGTCCGCATAGCTGGACGCGCTGCCTTCCGCCCAGAAGCGGCTCGCGACCAGGCTGGACCAGCTGTCGCGGTAGGGGAGCTGCTTCCACATGTCGAACAGGGGCGTGGAAAGCTGGTGCTCCTCCGCCGCCTGACGCAGCACGATCTTCCGTTCGTCGCCATCGACGGGGGAGACCTTCATGTCGTCCTCCACCGTGCGCGTCGGGCCGGTGCCCCACTGCGCGAAGATGCCGCCGCGCCGGAAGGCGTCGTACTTGTTCCAGGAGAAGCAGCCCGCGAAGACCGCCTTGAGCGCGGGCGGGCGCATGGTCATCACATGCATGGCCGCATCGCCGGTGTTGGAGCAGCCGTAGACCCCGACCTTGCCGTCCGACCAGGGCTGCGCTGCGAGCCACTGCGTCATGTCGAAGGCGTCCTGCGCCTCGTTGCGGTCATGATAGCCGCGCCGCACGCCGGTCGACTGGCCGTTCCCGCGCCGCGCCACCTGCACCACGATATAACCGTAGCGCGTGAGATCCTGGACCTGCCGGAAGCCGCTCACGCGCCCGCCCGCGCCGTCGGCGGTCTGCTGCGAGATCGACAGGGTGTGGTGCCAGATCACCGGAAAGCGGCCGTCGACCGGCTTGCCGTCCTTGGTCGGCCGGTCGACCCGGATCGCCAGCTTCACCCCGTCGCGCATTTCGACATAGCGCGAGGTGGAGACCATGCCGTCGTAAGTCGCAGCCGGTTGGTAGTGGCCGAAGCTGGCCGGTGCGGTTTGCGCCTGTGCCGTGCCGCAAAGGAGCGTCGCGGCAAGCAGAGAGACGGAAAGCGACTTCATCATGTCAGGAGAACCTTCAACTTTCTGGCCTTGGGACGTCAGGAGCCTGCAGCGAATTGCGCCCTGGCATCGCGGCGGGCCTTTTCCTTCAGCACGGCGGCGTCCTCGGGAAGAAGCCAGCGCTGCCTGACCATGCCGTCAACTTGCGCATCGTACTGCCGGACGAACGCCTCGGCCGAGCCATAGCGCGCCTTGAGCGCCGCGCCGCCAAGATCGGAACGCACGAAGATCGGGCGGCCCTTGGCCGGCGTGCAGGCGGGCAAGTCCGTCCCCTTGTACGGCCCGTAGGACGCCAGCGGCACCTTGAACTCGGCCACCGGCAGGCCGCCGACCGGGTTGCCCACCGCATCGCGGCGGATCTTGTCGCCGTCCCAGGCGAGCGGCGGCGCATGGGGCGGAGCCACGCCCTTGTCGGTCCAGAGCCGCAGGTTCTCCACGGCGGCGCGGGCGAGCGCGCCATGCGGCACGTCGCTGATCGGCAGAGGGCAGACGTTCAGCGCTTCCTCCCCCTTCACGCCCGCCACCGGATAGCCCTTCGCGGCAAGCTGGACGAAGTTCGGTCGTTTCTCGCGCGGGGGATTGCCGTCGATCATGCTGGCACTGTGGACCACGGCGCCAAGCTGGTAGAGCCGGTGCGCGCCCACTTTCGCATCGCTGTCGGGCGTCTGCGGGCCGGGTCCGGTGCCGACTTCGAACTCCGACATGAACTCGATCACCGGCACGTCGATCGGCTTCAGCGTCCGGCGGGGATCGTCGTTGCGGGTCACCGCTTCCTCACTGTTGAGCGGGATGTAGCCGCCGCCGTTCCAGCGCGAGGAAATGCCAATGAGATAGCCGTCGAACACCGGCTTGCCGCCTGGCAGGCGGGCACGATCATGAAAGCCCTCGTTGATGAAAGTGCGCTGGACGCTGCCGGTGAACGACCAGCCGCCGACCAGGATGCGGCGCACTTTCAGCCCGTGCAAAGGGTTCTGCGGCGTGTCGCTGCGCAGGAGCATGCCGATGTCCGCCATGACCTGATAGCGAATGCCGTCCTCCGCGGGCCACTGGATCGCGCCGTAGCGCTGCGGATCGAACCACTGGAGCACCTGGCTCTGCGCGGTCGGCACCGGCCCCTTGGCGGAGATCGCGCGGGACGGCGCATCGTCGCCCAGCCCTGCCGCCACGTAGATGTCGCCATGCGCCATCATGTAGCCCGACATCGCCACCCAGTGCGAGGTTCCCCCCTGCGAGGGGTGGATCGGCTCGAAATGGACCACGCCGCTGAACTTCGCCGCATCCTTCGGACGCCGCACGACGATGCGGGTGCCGTAGGGGACGTCCTTGGCCAGCACCGCCAAGGCACCCGAGGGATCGTGGCGATAGGCGTCGGCGGTGCCGTGAAGGAAGTATTCCTCCTCCACATAGCCCTGCGCGGCAAGGTCCACCGCGGGCACAGAGCCGGGGACCGAGGCCGTGTTGTAGACCTGGCTCCGGGCGGTGACGGGGATCGGCCCGTCGACTTTGTCGATCCCGGCCAGTGCGGGATCGGCGGCCACGAGCGCGCCGGTCGCTGCGCCGATCGCCGCAAGGGTGCAAGCCGTGCGGCGCATCAGAACGTCTTGCTCAGCGAGACGGAGATCATGCGGCCGATGGCGTTGGTGGTCTGCGGATCGAAGCCGCCGCCGCCGCCGTTGGACGTCGGCGCCAGGTCGACGAATGGCGGATCGCGGTCGAACAGGTTCTGCACGTCAAGCCCGATCTTGACGCCCTCGGTCCCGGGAATGCCGGTTCCTTCGAGATCGTAGGCCAGTCGCAGATCCACCGTGGTGTAGGACTTGATGCGCTCCACCGGCGCGACGTAAGTGTTGTTGTAGCCGTTCTGCCAGGCGACCACGACGCTGCCGTCGAACCCGCCCTTGGACCAGCCTGCCACGCCGCGTGCGCGCCACTTGAGCGGATAGTCGATGTTGTTCGCCTGATCGATCACCGGGCTGTCAGGCGTGATCCCCACCTTGTAGGTGAAGAAGTGCGTGCCGCGCAGCGAGAAGCGGAAGTCGCCGACATTGTCCGTCCGGATCGGCACCGCCAGACCGAAGTCCAGGCCGCGCGTGATCGTGGTGCCGAGGTTGCTGGGGCGCCCGTCGATGAAGACGCCGGCAGCCAGCGCGTTCGCTGCCGTACCGCCGTTGACGGTGAGGCCGGAGTTGACCAGCTCGGCGATGCGCGCCTGTGCCGCCGCGCCGCGCGTGATGATCGAGCTATAGAGGTTCTCCTGACGCAGCACGTTCAGGTTCGACAGATAGCCGTTGATCTGGCCTTCGTAGACGATGTCGAAGTAGTTCACGCTGAACTGCGCGCCGGGCAGGAAAGCCGGCGAATATTCGCCGCCGAACGACCAGGTCCGCGCCGTCTCGGGCCGGAGATCGAGGTTGCCGCCCGAAAGCGCCACGCCCTGCACGGTCGCGCCGACGGTGGGATCGAAGTAGTTCTGGATATAGAGCTGCGATCCGCCCGCGCTGACGAGCTGGGTCAGCAGTGGTGCGCGGAAGGATTCCCCGTAGCTGCCGTGCAGCTTGAGGTCGGCGACCGGCTCCCAGTTGATGCCGATCTTGGGGTTCTTGGTGGTGCCGACGTCGCTGTACTTGTCGATACGGCCGGCCACGTCGAGTTGCAGGCTGTGGAAGCCGGGGATCGCGTTGCCGGGGCCGAAGATCGGCACGAGCACTTCCGCATAGGCGGACTTCACATTGCGCGAGAGCCGGATATCCGTGCCGGTCTGCGATTCCAGGCGGCCGCGCAGCTGGCCGGTCCGCAAGTTCAGCTTGTAGTATTCCGCGCCCACCGCCAGCTTCACGTCGCCGCCCGGCAGCGTGAACAGGGTGCCGTCCAGCTTCGCCTCGGCCGCCTTCATGCGGCTGATGCCCTGCGTGGTGCTGACGTTGTTCATGATCGCCGCAACCACGTCAGGATCGTTGACCGAAGTGCCGAAGGGATTGAATGCGGTCGCCGGATTGCTGCTGGCCAGAGCGGCGGCCAGCGAAGCGGCATCGGTCTGGCTGCCCTGCGTGAACACCCGGTCCTTGTTCCAGCCGTAACTGCCGTAGAGATCGAGCTGCCAGTCGCCGAACAGGTCGGCGGTGATGCCGGCGGTGCCCTGGATCGTCTTGGAGGTGATGTCCGAGGTCGAATAGGGTCCGTAGTCGTTGACGAACGAATACTGCACGGTCTCGCTAGCCGGATTGGTTCCGGCGGGCGCCACGAAGAAGGCATTGCTGCGCGGGACGGTCAGGTTCTGCGCAGCCACCTGGCCCCGGCGCAGGGCGTCGCGGCGAGAGGCATAGACGTCCGCGTAGAAGCTGATGCCGTCGGTTATGTCCTGGTCGAAGTTGATCGTGCCCGCGTTGATCTCCTGCTGCGGCACGAGGTCGATCGCCTTGAGATTGTCGCACTTGTTGACGGTGCCCGCGGCGAGGTTGCCCGGCGTCGCGCCGCCTGCCGGGATCGCGTAGCTGCGCCCTCCGGTCACGATGTTGCCCGGCGCGCACTGGCTTACGCGGTAGTCCGCGCCGCCGCGCCCGGTGAGGTCGGCGTTGTAGAAATCCCGGTCGCGGCCGCTCAGATTGCTGCGGTAGGTATGCTGGAACGAGGCCGTGACCTGGCCGGCCGACCATTTGTGACCGGCGACGATGCCCACCTGGCTTTCGAAGTAGTGATCGGCCACACCGTGCTGCACTTCGATCTGCGCGCCTTCGTAGTTGCGGCGCAGGATCAGGTTGGCGACGCCCGCCACCGCATCCGAGCCGTAGACCGCCGAAGCGCCGTCGGCGATCACCTCGACACGCTCCAGCGCCAGGGTAGGAATGGTGGAGGGATCGATGGTGGCACCGGTCGTGCCCTGCGGCACCGCGCGGCGGCCGTTGATCAGCGTCAGCGTGGCGTAGGGGCCGACGCCGCGCAAGTTGATCGAATTGCCGTAGACGACGTTGCCCGCTCCGCCCGCACCGCTGCGGCTCGTGTCCGAAACGCCGTAGTTGGTGATCTGCGGGGTTTCCTGAAGCACCCGGATCGTGGTGGTGGCGGCGGACTGGTCGATTTCGGCCCGTCCCACGGCGACCAGCGGAGAACCGACCGGCGCCGCGCCGCGGATGCTGGTGCCGGTGACGATGATTTCCTGGATCGTCGGCGAGGCGCTGTCTTCCGCGCTGTCCGGCTGGGCCTGGCCTGCATCGGTGACGGGGGCCTGCGACTGTTCTGCCTGGTCCTGGGCCTGCGCAGCAGACGCCGCCAGCGCGAAAGCGGCCATGGCCCCATAGGAGACCAGGCGGGAAACGGGGTGACGCAAGGTAAGGCGCGACATCTATTGACCTCCCAACCCGGCAATACCGGGCATTTATCGTTTCGGCGATGGCGCCGGCGCGAAAGGAGCAACAGCAGGGAGTGCCCCTAGGGACACGACATGACCTCTCCACTCGTCGCAGCGGCGTTGTCGCCGTCCGCAGGCGCTCCTGGCGCCATCGACAACCCGATGATGCGACTCAATCGTGGAGAATGTCAACTATCTTTTAACTGGACGGTATTGTTTTTCTTTATAGCGAAATTCTGGACTCATCGTAGGCCAGGTACATGCGGTCCAGCAATTCCCGCAAAAGGGCGAGTTCCGCCCGGGTGAGCTGGTGCAGGACGGCGTCTTCCGTCTCCGTCAGGATCGCGAACAGCTCATCGAGATAGGTCTTGCCCGAATCGGTGACGAACAAGGCGTGGCGCCGCCGATCGGTGGGAGACCGCTCGCGCACGGCAAGCTCGCGCTTCTCCAGCTCGTCGACGATCTGGACCGTGATCGACTTGTCCAGACCGACCGCCTTGGACAGTTCGTTCTGGGAAATACCGGGGTTGGCCGCAACGATCGACAGCGACGAGAACAGGCCCGAACGCATGTTGCGATCGGCTGTGGCCGCCGCAAAATCGCGCGAGAGCTGGTTCTGGATGCGCCTCAGGCGAAATCCGATGAATTCGTCCAGTCGGCCCAGCTTGATGCCCGGCTCTTCCGCTTCCGCCTGTTCCCGTTTGCTGCTCCCGCCCACCACGTTTTCGTCCCTGCCTCAATCTCATTTAGTGTAGTTGACAGATAGTTGAATATATCTACCATACTGCCTGTCACGTTATTAGACGGTTGAACCGCAAGGCTGTCAATAAGGCCGCCTTAGGAGAGGAAAATGCAGAACGACCTGGACGCGGGCAGCGAAGCGCCCTCGGCAAGCGAGTCGCCCGAGGTGCCCGGAGGCGCCACCCGCGTCGCCTACCTGATCGGCGGCACCGGCCTGTTCGTGGCCATGGCCACCGACGCCGTCGCCGTGCTGGGCCGCCATACCGGCTTTACGCTGCTCGGCTCGATCGAAGTCGTGCAGTGCTGCATCGTCCTGATCGCCTCCTCGGCCATGATCTTCGCGACGCTCAAGGGTTCGCATGCCGCCGTCCACATCCTGACCGAGCGGCTGAGCGCGCCCACCGTCCAGCGCCTTGCCAGGGTCTCGGCGGCGCTGGCCGCGGTGCTGTTCCTGGTCCTGGCCGGGGCCGGGCTCTGGCTGATCCACGACCTGTGGGGCGGTCACGAGCGGACCGAGCTTCTCCACATTCCCATCACGCCCTTGCGCCTGCTTCAGGTCGGCGCGCTGCTGTTCATCGCCGCGCTGTTCCTGCGCAGCCTCTTCCGCCGGAGCGCTCCATGAGTCCCGAGGTTATCGGCCTTATCGGCATATTCGCGCTGCTCGGCCTGTTGGCCGTCGGTGTTCCCATCGGCGTCGGGCTTGCCGGCGTCGGCCTGATCGGCCTGGCCGTGCTGATCTCGCCCGAGGCGGCCGTCATCAAAGGCGGCGTCGTCGCCTTCGAAACCGTCATGAAATACGAACTGGGCGTCCTGCCGCTGTTCCTGCTCATGGCGCACTTGTGCTTCGCCGCCGGAGCCAGCCGCGACTTCTTCGACGTGGCCGCGCGCTTCGTCGGCCATCGCAAGGGCGGCCTGGCACTGGCCTCGATCGCCGGCTGCGGCGGCTTCGGCGCGATCAGCGGATCGAGCCTCGCCACGGTCGCCACCGTGGGCGCCGCCGCCCTGCCCGAGATGCGCCGCGCCGGCTACCAGCCCGGTTTCGCCGCCGGAGCGCTGGCAGCGGGCGGCACGCTGGGCTCGCTGATCCCGCCGTCGGGCGCGCTGATCGTCTTCGGCATCATCGCCGAACAGTCGATCGGCAAGCTCTTCGCCGCCTCGATCATTCCCGGCGCCACCCAGGCGCTGTTCTACATGATCGCCATCAGCATCCTGTGCCACTTGCGCCCGGAACTCGGCCCCAAGTCGGAGCGCGTGGGCTGGCGGATGCGCATCCTCGGCCTCGGCCGCATCCTCGACGTGATCGCCCTGGTGGTCTTCGTCATCGGCGGCCTGATGATCGGCTGGTTCACGCCCACCGAGGCGGCCTCCGTGGGCGTCGTCGCGGCGCTCGGCCTCTGCGCGCTGCGCGGCGCCTTCAGCCGCGCGGCCATCGGCGAGGCAGTGGCCTCCACCCTGCGCACGGCCGGCATGATCTACGTCGTCATCATCGGCGCCATTCTTTTCGCGACGTTCATCAGCGTGACGGGCATCGCCGACGTCATGTCCGACTGGGTGCGCGGTATGCACGCCAGCCCGGTGATCGCCATCATCGCCATGGCCGCGCTGCTGCTGCTGCTGGGTTCCTTCCTCGACGGGCTGGCGCTGATGCTGCTGACCACCCCGATCTTCCTGCCGATCGCGCAGGAGCTGGGCTACAGCGCGATCTGGTTCGGCATCTTCCTGACGCGCACCATGGAGATCGGGTTCATCCATCCCCCGCTGGGCCTGAACGTCTACGTCATCCAGGGCATCGCCAAGGACATCCCGCTGGCCGCGATCTTCCGGGGCATCGTGCCCTTCCTCGTCGCCGACTTCTTCCACCTCGCCCTGATCATCGCCGTTCCCGCGCTGACCCTGTGGCTGCCCAGCGTGACGGGAGGCTGATCCGATGCGCCTGAAGCTTCTGCTTGCCCCCGCCGCGCTCGCCCTCGCGCTTCCCCTCGCCTCCTGCGGCGAGGCCCCGACGACGCGCGCCGAACATACCCTGACTTATGCCAGCCCCTATCCGCCCAGCCACCCGTTCAGCCGCGCCGACCGGGAGTGGATGGACAAGGTTGCCCGCGACAGCGGCGGGCGCATCGCCTTCCGCTCCTACTGGTCGGGCGCGCTGCTCTCGAACGACATGAGCATGGAGGAAATCCGCCACGGCGTGGCCGACATCGGGCTGATCACGCCGATCTACGCCAAGGGCGGCGCCCACCTGCTGCGGGTGCAGTCCGGCTTCTACGGCGGCGTCCGCGACATCGGCGAGCAGATCGCCGTCTACGACTGCCTGGCCGGTCGCTTCCCCGGCTTCGGCAAGGAACTTGACGGGCTGCGCGTGCTGGCCGTCCAGGGCGGCAATTTCCCGGGCGTGCTCACCCGCACCCGGCCGATCCGACACCTGGAGGACTTCCGCGGCCTGCGCCTGCGCGCGCAGAGCGATGCCGTGGACGTGCTCAAGGAACTCGGCGCCGATCCGGTCAACATGCCGATGAGCGAGGTCTATTCCGCTCTGGCCAAGGGCGTGATCGACGGCGTCGTCGCTCCGGCCGACACCATAAAGAGCCTGCACTTCTCCGAAGTCGCCAAGCACTTCACCACGATCCGCTTCAGCCGCGGCGCCTATCCGGCCCGCGCGATTTCGGATCGCGCCATGGCCCGGCTGCCGGAGGACCTGCAGGCCTTGCTGGTCCGTTCCCGCAAGGACTGGGAAGCGGCGCTGAACCGCGAACTGCTCCAGGCCGAGGCCGACGGCATCGCCTTCGGCAAGAGCGACGGCGTGGACTTTTCGCCGCTCCCCGCCGCCGAGCAGGCCCGCTTCGACCGCCTCTACAACGCCGACGCCCTGGGACAGGCCGAGCGCCTGTCCGAACTGGGCATCGACGGACTGCCCGTGTTCCGGGCCGCACAGCACCTCATCACCACCGGCAGCGCCAAGGCCTGCGCGCCGACGGAGAACCGCCCATGACCATCGATCCCGCCACTTCCGCTCCCGACCTCTCGGCTTTGGGCCGCCCGCTCGAAGGGCTGCGCGTCGTCGACCTCACCCGCGCGCTCGCGGGGCCTTACGCCACGCTCCTATTGGCCGGGCTTGGTGCCGAAGTCATCAAGATCGAAGACCCGCGCGGCGGCGACCTCGCGCGGGAGAACAGCCCCTATGTCGGGCGCGACGGCATCGGCGTGGAGCGCCGGCACGAGGACGACGTCTCCGTCTCCCATCTCACCCGCGCGCGCGGCAAGTACGGCGTGGCGCTGGACTTCAAGAAGCCGGGTTCGCAGGACGTGTTCCGCGACCTGGTGCGCGGCGCGGACATCGTCGTCGAGAACTTCACCGCCGGCACCGCGGACCGTCTCGGCATCGGCTACGAGGTGGCGCGGGCGGAGAATCCGGGCGTGATCTACTGCTCGCTCAGCGGCTTCGGAGCCACGGCGGCGGACGGCAAGGCCATGGACATCATCATCCAGGCGCTGTCCGGCGCCATGTTCGCGAGCGGCGGGCACAACGAGCCGCCGGTGCGCATCGGCATTCCCATCGCCGATATGCTCGCCCCCGTCTTCGCGGTGATCGGCATCCTTTCCGCACTGGAGCAACGGCACCGCACCGGGCTGGGCCAGCATATCGACGTATCGATGCTGGGCGCGCTCACCAGCTTCGTGGCGATCGAGAACTGGTCGGCGATGGCGGCGGCGGGGATGCAGGCGCGCACCGGACTGACCGTGCAGCGGCTTTCGCCGTTCGGGGTCTTCGAATGCGCCGACGGCTACGTCGCGGTGGTCGCCGTGCACGAGAAGCTGGCGCAGGGCCTGTTCCGCGCCATGGGTCGTCCCGATCTCTCGCAGAACAGCCGCTATGCCAACCGCGATGCCCGGGTCGCCAATGCGGCCGTGCTCGAAGCGATGATCAACGCCTGGTCGCGGGCTTTGCCCACGGCCGAAGTCGTCGCCCTGCTCGAAGCGGAAGGCGTGCCCGTCGCGCCCGTGCGGCACCCGGAGGACGCGCTGGTGGATCCGCGCGTGGTCGCCCGCGCGGAGACGATGGAAGTCCACCATCCGCACTACGATACCCACATCGACTTGCGCACCGCCGGTATCCCCATCGTGTTCTCCGGTGCGCGCACCGGGTTCGACGACGTATTGCCCGTGCGGGTGGGCGAGCATGCGGAGACGATCCTCGCGGGCCGCCTGGGCTATTCGCAAGAGAAGATCGCGCAGCTGCGCGCCGATGGAGTGATCTGAGGTGCCGGTCGGCAGCGCTCCCTCGGCGATCCGGACCGCGATCGCCGCCGCCTATGGCGATGCCGATGCCGTGGCCGACCGCCTGCGCGGCGACGGCCGCCGGGTCCTGCGGACGATCGGCAGCGACGCGCCGCTGCCGCTGCTGCGCGCCGCCGGCTTCGCGCCGGTGCGACTTGCTCCACGCCCGATGGTCGAGACGCCGCGTGCCGATGCCCTGCTCGGCCCTGCCGCAGCCCGGCGCCGCGCCCACCTGCTCGCCGAACGGCTGCTCGATCCGGGGCTGATCGATCCGGTCCTGTTCACCCGCGCCGACGCCGAACAGGCGCAAGTCTTTTCCGCCTTGCGCGAAAACGCTCGCCTGGGCGCGCCGACCGGCATGGCGGTGACTCTGCTCGACCTGCTCCACATCGACCGCCCCTCCAGCCGAGCGTACAATGCTGCGCGTCTCGCGCAGCTTCGCGACTGGCTGCAAACCCAGGGCGGCACGTCCTTCACCGAGGCGGACCTCGCGCGGGAGGCCGAGGCCGCCGATGCGGTCAACGCCTTGCTGCGCGAGCTGGACAGGCTGCGCCCGCGCCTTTCCGGCACGGATATGTTGCGCAGCATCGGCTGTGCGGCGATCCTGCCGCCGGAGGAGCTGATCCCCCTGCTGCGCGGCTTGCGCGATGAGGCAGCCGCCCTTCCCGAGGCTTCCGGCACGGCGACGCTCTGCGCCGGTTCGCCGCACGAGACCGACCTGCACTATGCCGCGATCGAGCGCGAAGGCCTGCGCATCGTCGGCGAAGTGCACGACTGGGGCATCACACGCGCCATGCACCCGACCCCGCGCTCGCTGGCGGAGTGGGCCGACCCCGCTTACACCATCCCCGCCGCCGCCGCGCGCAGCGAAGTGCTGGCGCAGGAAGCGCAGGCCGCCGTGCGGGAACGCAAGGTCGAACGGATCCTGCACCTGACCCTCGACGGAGACGAGGCCGCGCCGTGGACCGTGGCGGCCCTCCACCGCGCGTTGAACGGGCAGGAGCATGACGGCGCGCCCGCCGTCGCAGCACTCAAATGCCCGCTCGACGATACCGCCCCGCTGGTGAAAGCTTTGCGCAAGGACGAGGCAGCGCCCGGGACCGCCATTCCCAAACCCGCAGCAGCCGCTTCTGCCGCCCCCGCCCCGCGCACGCGCAGCCGCAAAGTGCTCAAGGCCTCCGCCTCCTCCGGCGATTACCAGCGCGACTGGTTCGCCTCGGTCCGCGCCCAAGTGGCTTCGGGGGCGCCGTTCGCCATGGTCAACGCCAATGCCCCGCAGGAGATTCTGCGGGCGCTTGGCATACCTTTCGTGGTCAACCAATGGTGGGCCTCGATCGTCGCAGCCAAGCAGCAGAGCAGCCGTTATCGCGCGCTCCTGCGTTCGCGCCACTACCCGACCGACGCCGAAGCCTACAGCGCGCAAGGGGTCGCGGCTGCGCTGGACCGGGACGCCGAGCAGGCCCCCTGGGGCGGACTGCCGCGCCCCAACTTCGTCCAGGCCATCGCGTCCAGCGACGCCACGCCCGCGATCTTCGAGGCCTGGGCTTCCGAAAGCGGAGCCGCAGCCTTCGTCTACGAACGCACCGTCGATCCCCGCTGGGCCATCGAGACGCGCTGGTGGGAGGCCCTGCCCGACCGCTGGCACGAAGTGCTGGAACCGGAACGGCTCGACCTGCTCGTCGCCGAGCTTCGCCAGGTGATCGCCGAAGTCGAAAGCGCCACCGGACAGCGCTTCGACGAGAACCGGTTCGTGGAGGTCATGAACCTCGTCAACGAACAGGAAGAATACTACCGCATGACCCGCGACCTGATCGCGCGGACCGTACCCGCGCCGATCGGGGTGGTCGATTCCATGCCCGCGACGATGGTTCCCCAGTGGCATCGCGGCACCGAATGGGGCCGGGACGCCGCCCGCGCGCTCTATGAGGAAGTCTCGGAAAGGGCCGCCGCCGGTCTCGGCGCCATCGCGGACGAGAAAGTGCGGCTCATGTGGGTCGGCCGCGGCCTCTGGAGCAACACCGCCTTCTACCAGAAGTGGGAAGACAGCCACGGCGCCGTCTTCGTCTGGTCGATGTACCTCGCTCTGGCCGCCGACGGGTACATCCGCCAGTTCGACGCGAAAGGCGGCACGGGCGATTCCCCCCGCTCCCCGCTGCGCGCACTCGCCGCCCGCTTCCTGACGATGGGTGACGAATTGCGCATGCCGAGCTGGGCGGCGCCCTGGCATGTCCACGAGGCGCAGACCCACGGCATCGACGGCGCCGTCGCGCTGGACGATGCCGATCCCTTCGTCCTGCGGGCGCTGGTCGCCGCCGGGATCCCGGTGCTGGAACTGGGCGTCGACAACTATGCGCTGGACCGCGCCGACGCAAACGACCTCGAAGCCCGCATCGCCGCCTTCATCGAGGGGCCGTGCGCGCAAATGGCGCAAGACCGCAGAAGGACCGCCGCATGACCGCACTGGCCGGGCTCACCGTCCTCGATTTCTCCCGCTTCCTGCCCGGCGCCTACTTCGGCTGGCTGGCGGGCGACATGGGCGCGGAAGTCATCCGCATCGAACATCCGCGCGAACTCGCCAAGGCGCAGGCGATGTTCGGCTCCGGCGCCGACGAGCAGGCCGAGCGCCTGCGCCGCGCTCGCCCCAGCTACACGCGCAACAAGCGCTCGCTGCTGCTGAATCCCGGCCACCCCGAAGCCGCGCCGGTGCTGCACGCGCTGGTGAAGCGGGCCGACGTGCTGGTGGAGGACTACCGGCCCGGCGTGATGGCGGCGATGGGGCTGGGCTACGCGGATCTCGCCGCGATCAACCCGCGCCTGATCTACGCCTCGGTCTCGTTCACCGGCCAGACCGGCCCCCTGGCCGGACGCGCCGGGCACGACCCCGCCGCACTTGCTTTGGCGGGCGCGCTCTCGCGGCTGAACGGCACCCCCGAGCCGACCCTCCCCGGTGCCCAGGTGGCGGACGTGCTGGCGGGCGCCCATGCCTCCATTGCGGTCCTCACCGCCCTCCAGTCCCGCAACGCGAGCGGCGCCGGGCAGCATGTCGATGTCGCCATGACCGACGCTGCCATGCCGCTGCTGATGGTGGCGCTGGGCCGTGCGCAGGACCCGACCGAGATCGGCTTCCCCAGTGGCGACTGGCATCCCAAGGGCGGCGTCTGGCGCTGCGCGGACGGCGAATGGCTCTGCACCACGGACATGGAGCCGCGCTACTGGGCGCGCTTCTGCGAGGCCATGGAGCGGCCAGACTATGCGGCGCGTCAGTTCGACCTCGCCGCCCACCCGGCCATGCATGAAGACCTCGCCGCACTTTTCGCAAGCCGGGACCGGGCGCACTGGCTGGCGCTGCTGGAAGCGGCCGATACCCAGGTCATGCCGGTGCTGACGCCCGGCCAGGCGCTGCGCCACCCGCACGCCAAAGCCCGGGGCATGCATGTGACGCTCCCGATCGGAGATGAGGCGGCCCTCGGAGAGAAGGAAACGGTCGAGCAGGTCGGAACGCCCTTCCGCCTCTCCGCCTGCCCGCCGGTCCAGCATCGCCCCGCCCCGCTGCCGGGTGCGGACAATGCCGCCATCCTCGCCGAACTGGGCTTCGACGCCGAAGCGCTCGAAGCGGCGGGTGTCTTTTCCAGCCGTCAGGGAGCCTCGCGATGAATGCCTTGGACGGAATCCGCGTCGTCGACCTGACGCATGCCATTTCCGGCCCCACCTGCACGAATGCCCTGGTGCAGCTGGGCGCGGAAGTGGTGAAAGTGGAGCCGCCGCATGTCGGCGACGGCTTCCGCCACTATACCGAACACGCGGGAGAGCCGCTGCTCAGCGTTCCCTTCGCCTCGATCAACGCCGGCAAGCGTTCGATCGCGCTCGATCTCAAGATCGACGCCGCCCGGGACGTGTTGTGGAAGCTGGTCGAACGCGCCGACATCCTGGTGGAGAACTACCGCCCCGGCGTTCTGGCCCGACTGGGCTTCGCGATCGAGGATCTGCGCCGCCGCAATCCGCGCCTGATCGTGGTCTCGATCACCGGCTTCGGGCAGAGCGGCCCGCTCGCGCAGTGGGGCGCCTACGATCACATAGCCCAAGCCATTTCCGGCATCGCCGCGCTCGGCGCCATCGACGGCGAGCCGCGCAAGATCGGCCTGCCGATCATCGACAGTTTCACCGGCTATATCGCGGTCATCGGCACGCTTGCCGCCCTGCGCCGCCGCGACGCGACCGGTGCGGGCGAGCATGTCGACGTCGCCATGCTGGACGCCGCGCTGAAGCTGGCCAACCAGACCGTCTCCGTCCACAGCTATACGGGACAGACGCCGGGCGGCAGCGGCAATCGCGGCTTCCGCATGGTTCCCACCTCCGAGTTCTACCCGACCGGCGAAGGCTGGATCGCGCTCGGCGCCAACAACCAGACGCAAGTGGAAGCGCTGCTGCGGGCGCTCGGCGCAGAAGCGATGCTCTCCGATCCCCGCATGGCCGACCACGCGGCGCGCGTGGCGAACCACGATTTCGTGCGCGCCTGGCTGACGGATCGCCTGGCCGGATGGCGGGCCGAGGATCTCGAAAAAGCCCTGACGGACGCCAAAGTGCCCGCCGCGATGATCCGCGACGTCGGCGGCATCGTCACCCATCCGCACATCGTGCAGCGCGGCTCGCTGGACATGGTCGATCTTCCCGGTCACGACCGGCCGCTGGCGACGATGGGCCCGGGCTTCATCACCGCTGGCGAACCCGACGGCGCTTCGCCCCCCGCCCCGCTCCGCCGTGTGCCCGTGCTCGGCGCGGACGGCGAGGCGATCCTCGCGGAACTGGGCTACGACGCAGCTGCCGTTGCGGCGCTGCGCGGCGAGGGTATGGCGGCATGAGCGATCCGATCGACATCCTGTTTCTGGGCGACATCATCCTCGACGTGCCCGAACCGGACCACTGGCTTTCGGGCATCGCCGAAGTCACGCGCGCCGCAGATCTGGCGATCGGGCACCTGGAAGTGCCGCATACCCTGCGCGGCGAGGAACTGGAGGGCGACGTTCCCGCACCCGGCGCCGAGCCCGCGCACCTGGCCGCGATCGCCCGCGCCGGGATCGTCATGCTCTCGATGGCCGGAAACCATATCGCCGATTGCGGCGCGATCGGCATTGCCGACACCAACGCGGAACTCGATCGCCTCGGCATCGCCCACGCCGGTGCCGACGCGAACCTGTCGCTGGCGCGCAGGCCCGCCGTGGTCAGTCGCGGCGGCAAGCGCATCGCCTTGCTCAGCTACAACTGCGTCGGCCCCGAGATCAGCTGGGCCACCGACACGCGGGCGGGCAGTGCCTATGTCAATGTCCTCGCTGCCGATGGCGGTCCTTCTCGTCCCCAGGCCGAGCTGGTCGCTGCCGATCCGGCGTCGGTGGCGCAGATGACCCGCGACATTGCCGAAGTGCGCAAGCAGGCTGACTTCCTGGTGGTGGCCCTGCACAAGGGCATCACGCATCGCCCCGCAGCACTGGCACCTTACGAACGGCCGCTGGCGCAGGCGGCGGTCGACGCGGGCGCCGATGTCCTCATCGGTCACCATGCCCACATCGCCCGCGGCATCGAGTTCCACCGGGGACGGCCGATCTTTCACGGATTGGGCAACGGCTGCGTCGTCACGCGTGCACTGGCGCCCGCCCAGGACCATCCCGCCCGCGCCGAATGGGCGCAGCGGCGCAAGGCGATGTTCGGCTTCGAACCCGACCCCGCTTATCCGCTGGCCCCCTTCCACCCCGAGGCCGTCAACGGGTTGGTCGGTCGATGCCGGATTCATCCCGATGGCAACGTCGAAACCGGCTTCCTACCCATCTGGTTCGCGCCGCCGGGGCGACCGGTGGTGCCCGACGCGGCTAAGCGCGCCGAGATCGCCGACTATATCGACGCGATCGGCAGGAACGCCGGCTTGGCTCCCTTGAGCGGAAAATTTGACGGGGCCTGGATGTCGCTGAAGATGGGATGGCCGCAACAAGCGTGATCGGATTGCTCTCACTTGCCCGTACTTCAAATGCGTTAGTGCAACTTACCCAGTTCGTGAGGCTGTGACGTTCGGGTGGCTACGCGGCGCCTCACCGGCTCAGATCGGTAGATAGCTGCCGTAGGCGACGGCAAGGCGCTCCCCGAAACCTGATGGGGTGGACGCCCCCCGACGGCCTTTATGGCAAAGTGGAGGTGTTGAAGCACCACTGAGGAGGCGTCCGTGTCACAGGTTACCACAATCGGTCTGGATATCGCGAAGAACGTTTTCCATGCGCATGGCGCTGACGAGCGGGGCGCGATGGTTTTCAGCCGCAAGCTGACGAGAGGCAAACTGCTCGAGTTCTTCGCAGGTCAGCCGGTATGCATAGTAGCGCTCGAGGCGTGCGGTGGCGCCCATCATTGGGCGCGTCAGCTACAGACGATGGGGCACGATGTGCGGCTGATCCCGCCATCTTACGTGAAGCCATTCGTGAAGCGGAACAAGAACGATGCGATTGATGCTGAAGCGATTGCCGAGGCTGCGCAGCGCCCAGGCATGCGCTTTGTGGCGGTGAAGAGCGAAGAGCAACAGGCCGCAGGGCTCGTGTTCCGCACACGTGACCTAGCGGTGCGGCAGCGCACTCAGCTGATCAACGCCATCCGCGGGCACCTAGCGGAGTATGGTTGGGTAGCGCCGCGCGGCACAGCGCATATGACAATGCTCGCCGACCTGCTCGAGGATGAGGAAATGACTTCAAGTCTGCCTGCAGCGGCACGACCCATGTTCAAGCTCATGGTCGACATGCTGGCCGATCTCGACAAGCAGGTTGCCGTGCTGGACCGTGAGATCGCACGGCGTGCCAAGGAGGATGAAGCAGCCCGGCGGCTAATGACCATCCCAGGGATCGGTCCTATCGCGGCGACCGCCATCATCGCGCTGGCCCCGCCGATCGAGACGTTCCGTAAGGGGCGCGACTTTGCGGCCTGGCTTGGCCTCGCCCCCCGTCAGCACTCGACCGGCGGCAAACAGCGGCTCGGCAGCATATCGAAGATGGGCGAGCGGACGATCAGACGGCTACTGATCATCGGCGGCAGCTCGATGGTACGCCAGGCATGCCGGTTTGGCGCGCCTGCCGGCTCATGGCTTGAGCGGATGCTGGCGCGCAAGCCGCGCATGCTCGTCTCGGTAGCGCTCGCCAACAAGATGGCGCGCATGGTCTGGGCGCTGCTTACCAAAAAGGAAAATTACAGAGCTCCGACAGCTGTCGCGGCGTAAGCCAAGACTGCGGTCAGAGGCGTCGGGGACGTAGACGGTCGAAGGAGGGTATGGCACAACAGTCGGCGAGACGGGGCTGGAAGAACCAGGGAATGGCAGAGCGCTAGCCAAGCGCGTAAACCTGTAATGGATCCAGTCCGCGAACTCCCATACTGGCCCGCAGCTTATGGCGCTGCTCATCGAGGCCGGACAGATGACAGCATCCGACTACGTGCCAACATACCCCGATTTACTGCTTGCATCCGAAGGGGCGTCCACAGATGCCCTTCATTGATGCAGCGGTTTATAGGGAGTTCCGGCCGGTGCCGAAACGGGGACAGGGTCATCGCGCATGATTTCGTGTTTTTGCGATTGGTTCGCAACAAGTGATCTGCTAGTGGCCCGCAAATGGATAAGTCCCTCGGGAGCAATGCGGAATCGGAAACGCGGGATCATCTCGGCGTGTTCGCCAAGAACCGTGTCGCCCTCATCCGTTACGCATCGACGATTACCGGCGACGCCGGGTGGGCCGAAGATGTCGTGCAGGACGCATGGACGCGGTTCATCGCGGCTGCCGCCGTCCAGACGATCCACGAACCCGACCGCCTGCTATTCCGGATCGTCCGCAATCTTGCGCTCGATGCCAGACGGCGGCGCGCTTTCGAGAGCCGCCTGTTTGCACAGGATGAGATCGACGCGGCACAGCGGATCGCCAGCGACATGCCTTCCGCACAGGCGAGAGTGGAAGCAGCGAGCGAGCTCGCCCATGTCATGGATGCCGTCTCCCGCCTACCCGAGCGAACCCGCAACGCTTTTCTTTTGCACCGGGTCGAAGGGCTGACGCTGGTCGAAGTCGGCACGCGGCTGGGGCTGTCGAAGAGCCTCGTTCATGAGTTAGTCGTTTCCGCACTGGAGCACTGCCGCAAAGCCCTTCGACCAGGAGGGCCACGGCGATGATCACATTTTTCCGGAAAAATTGCGGCATCATTCGTCGTCCAGATAACGAGAGAAAAAACTTCGGACATTCGGCGGGAAAGACGCAGGTTCCATGATTAGCGAAGACAGGAACATGAGCGCGCTCGACCGGGAGGCGCTGGACTGGCTGGTACGCCTCGACGACCAGCCGGGTGATGACAACGTGCACGCCGCGTTCGACGGATGGCTGGACAGCAGCCCCGCGCATCGGGCGAGCTGGAATGCGGCGCTCGATCTGGCCTCCACGGTCGAAACCGCGTTCCCCTCGATCATCGTTCAGGACAATGCGCCTGCGCACGAAGTGGCAGCTTCGGACAACGTCTTCAAGCTCCCGCAGCGGACCGAACGGCGCCGTTTTCCCAACCAACGCTGGGGTATGGCCGGGGGACTTGGGCTTGCCGCCTGCCTTTGCCTCGCGTTCGCGCCGGACATGGCGCTGCGCCTTCGCGCGCAGGAACTGACCGGCGCAGGCGAAGTCAGGTCGGTCGCGCTGGACGACGGCACCCGCGTCACGCTGGCGCCGGACAGCGCCTTGTCCTTCGACATCGACGGCAAGGCGCGATCCGCGCACCTGCTGCGCGGCCGCGCCTATTTCGACGTCGCGCACGATGATTCGCGTCCGTTCCGGGTCATGGCCGATGATACCGTGGTCACCGTATTGGGCACGGCGTTCGAAGTGGACGGTGTTTCCGCCGATGCCGCCGTGGCCGTGCGCCGCGGCATCGTCGCGGTCGATTACGCCGGACACGACCCACGCACCGTGCTGCACCGGGGCGAGACGGTTTCGCTTGCGGCAGACGGTCATGCCCAACGCGGCGCGATGCGCGCAGAGCGCGTCGCCGGATGGGTCGATGGCCGCATGTTCGTGAAAGACCGGCCGGTCGGCGAAGTGCTCGACGCGCTGCGTCCTTGGTACGGTGGCTATATGGTCGTTCGAGGGGCGGGCGTGGCTTCGCGCCGGGTTACCGGGATCTACGATCTTCGCGATCCGGAAGCGGCCCTGTCCGCGCTCGGGAAAGCGCACCCCATCCGCATCAGGCGCATTACGCCGTGGCTGAAAATCGTCACCGTGGAGTAAGTCGCCCCTCCCATTTGTAGAACTTTTCTTGTTTTAAATCATGATTTTATAAATTTTTTGCATTTTCTTCCGGAAGTTTCTCTCGCCCACCCGTCAATGAGATATGCGAATGCTTATCATTAGCATTTGATGCATCGACATTCAGGCACAGGGAGCGACAGTGTGATCTCGGGGGGAAAATACGGGCGGTCAGGGCACGTCCGAGCTATTGCAGGAATTCTGCTGGCAACGGCTTCGACAAGCGTGCTGGCGTGGCCGAGCGTGGCAGCGGCACAGACAGGTTCGGCACAGGCAATCCGCAGCTTCGACATTCCTGCGCAGGCGCTCGATGAAGCGCTGATGGATTTCGGCAGCCAGTCCGGCCTTCAGGTCAGCATCAACGCCGCCGACCTCCAAGGCCAGCACAGTGTGGGCCTTCGCGGCAGAATGTCGACGCAGGACGCACTAGCCCGGCTTCTGGCAGCGAGCGGTTTCACGTTCCGCATCGAAGGCAACGTCGTCACTCTCGCCCGCGTGCGGCAGGCCGCTGCCGATCTGCCCGCTGAGGAAGGCGCCGTGAATCTCGGCACGCTGCGGGTCGAGGCGCAGAGCATCGAGGCAACCTCGGAAACCGGCGCCGAGCGCGACGCTCGCCGCAAGGACGCCGTCTACGATCAGGACATGTCCTCCGTCTACGCGGGCAAAGACGAGGTCGAGCGCTACAAGGGCGTCAACACCGCCGACGTGCTCAAGGGCATGGTCAACGTCTACAGCGGCGATGCCCGCAACGGCGGCGCCATCGACCCCAGCATTCGCGGCATTCAGGGACCGGGCCGCGTTCCCGTCGTGATCGACGGCACCGAACAGGCGCTGACCGTATGGCGCGGCTACAACGGCGCCA
Source organism: Novosphingobium sp. (assembly GCF_036820275.1). Lineage (GTDB taxonomy): Bacteria > Pseudomonadota > Alphaproteobacteria > Sphingomonadales > Sphingomonadaceae > Novosphingobium. The sequence goes on along the minus strand of NZ_DAISLT010000013.1, from coordinate 8,001 downwards.
GCAACCGCAGCTACATCGACCCCAGCCTGATCTCGGGCGTGCAAGTGCTCAAGGGGCCGGTCTCGGCGCGCGGGATCAACGGATCGACCGGCGGCGCCGTGGTGATCAACACCCTCGATGCCGACGACATCCTGCAACCGGGCCAGAGCTTCGGTTTCGAGCTGCGGCTGGAAGGCGGCAACAACTCCACCAACCCGCGCCTGCCCACGCTGCTGACCGGGCAGAACTACAACGACGTGCCGGGCTTCCTCTGTGCAAGCGGCGGCTCTCCCACGTTCCCTTATTGCGATTCCTCACTGCGGGTGAACCTGCGCACTTCGGACGATAACGAAAGCTTCTCCTTCGGCGACCGCGCGATCAGGCTCGCCGTGGCGGGCCGCGTGGGCGATCTCGACCTGATGGGTGCCTATGCCTTCCGCGAACGCGGCAACTACTTCTCGGGCAAGACCGGCGCGGGTTACTACCAGCAGGAGGGTCTGCCGCAGAACGCCGATACTTACGTGCGTATCCTCGGCCTCAACTACGAGCCGGGCAACGAGGTGCCCAACACCTCGAGCGAGCTGGAATCGGTGCTGCTCAAGGCCACCTGGCACATCGCCGACGATCAGGCTCTGCAACTCGGCTTCCGCGACAGCCGCACGAAATTCGGCGAGATCATGCCCTCGCGCATCATGACCACCGACGGCAATTACTTCGGCAACATCCAGTGGCCGCTCAGCAAGGTTCACGCGCAGGCCTATAACGCCGAGTACAAGTGGCAGCCGGGCAGCCGCTGGCTGGACTTTCGTGCCACCGGCTGGCTGACGCATACCGTCAGCGACACCTACAGCTCCGGCGGTTTCCCGAATTCGGCATCGATCGCCGATCCCATCATCATCAACAGCGCGATCATGAACGCGCGCAACAACCGTTTCGGCTTCACTGCCAGCAACCAGTTCGCGCTCTCCGACACGCTCAGCTTCCTGCTGGAAGGCAACTGGCAGCACGAGAAGCTGCGTTCGGACGACGAATACTCGAATGCCGTCGCCAATGGCTGGCGGCAATTGCCACGCGCCGGTCGCCGCGAGGAATATCGCATCAACTTCAGCGGCGAATGGAAGCCCACCCGCTTCCTCAAGCTGAACGCGGGTCTTGCCTATTCCGGCTACTGGGCAAAGGACGACTTCCTGCCCAGGTATCTCGCGCTGCAAGGCGGCTCGGTGAACACCTATATGGTGGGAGACTGGACCACATCGTACCGGACCAACGAATTCGGCGTTGCAGCCTATGAAGCGTCACTACGCGAACAGTACGCCTCTAGCGGCGCAAACCCCGAGACGATCGAGCGCGTCATCGCCCGTAATGTGGCCCGATACGCCGCCAACCCGACGCCATTTACATGGACCCATACCGGCCCGCGATGGGAGGCAGGCGCGAACGGCCGGTATAGGCGTGCCGACAACATCTGCCTGAACGGTTCGCTCGACAGCCTGACCAATCTCGTGGCCGGTTCATGCGTCGTCAGCCCCAGCCTCGTAGCCGTTCCCATCACCGAAGCGACGCGCAAGTCCGCCCATGGCTGGACGCCAACGGCTTCGGCCACCGTCATCTTCAGCGACAGCAGCCGCGCTTACGTGCGTTATGCGCAGGCGCTGCGCTTCCCCAGCATGTTCGAAAGCACGATCGGCTTCGGCGCCTCGATCAATCCGCTGGCGAAACTCAAGCCGGAGCGCATGCGCTCGTGGGAAGCCGCATTCATTCAGGATCTGCGACCGTTGCTGGGCCTCGGCGGAGAGGACCAGCACGCCGACCTCAAGCTCACCTGGTATCACAATACCACGCGCAACGTGATCGAGCGCAGCACCAACATGATGTTCTCCAACCTCGACCGGCAGGTGATCGCCGGATTCGAACTTCAGGCCCGCTTCGACAACGGCCGCTTCTTCACAGACATCAGCGCCGGTCACATGACCACCAACAAGGCCTGCGATGAATCCATCGCCACCCAGCTCGACCCGTCGCGCGGACGGGTGCCGGACTGCGTGAAATACGGCTTCCTTGCCGGGTTCCTGCTCACGCAGGCAACGCCCGAGGACTCGTTCAACTGGACGGTGGGCGGGCGCTTCCTCGATCGCCGGCTGGAACTGGGCGGACGGCTCACCTGGTACAGCGCCTACGACAATCCGCAGCTTTCGGAATTCACGCAGGAGAACGATTGCGTGGGCGGGTGTGCGCTCAACATCCCCTATACCTGGGGCGAGATCGTCACGCTCGATGCTTATGCCAAGTTCCGGATAAACGCGCGCTTCAGCGCCGAACTGACCGGGCTGAACCTCAACAACCGCTATTATCTCGATCCCCTGTCGCGCTCCATGCTGCCCGCTCCGGGCAGGACGGTGCGGCTCAGCCTGACGGGGAAGTTCTAGACAGAATTTCAGGGCCGCCACCGCGTCCAGCAATCCTGACAGACCCGGACAACGACAGCGACCCTGGAGGAATGCGCCTGACGATCAGGCGCACCAACACGCAGGAGAAGTAGAATGAAATTCTCTCATCTCAAGGCCTTTGGTCTCTCCCTTGCAATTTCTGGCGCCATGGTAGGCGCTGCCCATGCCCAGGTCGTCGGTGAATCCAGCGACACCACCAAGGTGAAGATCGGTGTCAGCACCGTCTCCGCAGGCTCGATCCACGTTCCGGGACGCGTGGGCGTCAACGTGCCCAGCATGCTGCCCACCCAGTACATCGACTTCCAGGGCCTCCAGGGCATTCTCGGCACCGATGCGAACGGCGTGACCAGCTTCGTCAACACGACGCAGGCCACCACCGACCACTCGAAGTACGGCCGTTTCGACTATGCCAAGGTCGGCTCCCATGACGTTTATTACGGCGAATGGTCGCAGACCGGCAGCGCCACGGCGGGCGATCACACCGTCTATTACGGCGGCACCGGCGCCACGGCGGACGCCAGCGTCCCGACCAGCGGCACCGCCACTTACGCCGTCAAGGGCATCAGCAACTACGCCGGTAGCGGCGCGCAGCTGACCGGCAACTTCACGGCCAACTTCGGTGCCGGCACGCTCACCGGCTCGATCCAGAACGCCTCGCTGAAGGTGGACATCGGCACCGCCGATATCCTCGGCTCGCAGATCTCCGGCGTAACCGCGACGGCCTCGAACGCCGCCACCAACGCCACGCTGGCTTCCGGTGGCACTGTCAGCGGCCAGTTCTTCGGCTCGGCCGCGCAGGCACTGGCAGGTGTCGCGACCTTCGCGGGCAGCCGCCAGTACGACACCGCTTTCGGCGGCACGCAGTAACCCCGGCGGCCTGAACGAGGAGGCGGGGTCGGGCCAATCCGGCACAAACGGTCCGGCCCCGTCCTCTTCGCCAACGTCCCTCGGACGAGACATGATGCTTCACCCCATATCCTTTCGGCTCCTCCTCTGCGCCGCTCCGGCAGTCATGCTGCTGCCCGCCCAAGCGGCAGCGCAAAGCGCGAATGATCAGGACACCCGCCTGCGCCTCGACCAGCAGGCCGACGTGCAGCAGCGCAAAGCCGAACGCGAGCGCCTGAAGGATGCCGAGGACTGGGACACTTTGCCCACCTCGCTGGAAGTGGACGGCACCACTTATGTGGTCGGCGACAATGTCGACGACATGGGCCGCGCGCTCTACATCGCGATCGGGCGCAGGCAGTGGCGCGACGTGCACCGCTTCCTTGCCGCCTATCGCCGTTATCCCGATCACGACCCGATGCTGGTCCTCAGCGCCGAGGGTGCCCTTGCCCGCCAGGGCGGCCAGCTGGCCGAAGCCGAGCGCCACTACCGCGCGCTGCTCAGGCTCAGCCCCGATTTCATGCCCGCCCGGCTGGACCTGGCGCGCGTGCTGTTCGAGAACCGCAAGGACCGCGAAGCCAGGCTTGCTTTCGAGGACATCCGCCGTCTGCTCAGCGCGCAGGGCGACCAGACGCGCGGGGTTCTCGCCACCGTCGATGCCTTCCTCGGCGCCCTGAAACAACGGCGCGGCTGGCAAGGCAGTGTCGCGCTTGGCCCCGGCTACAGCAACAACCTCAACCAGTCGTCGGCCAGCTATACCTGCCTGCTGGCCGCCACCGACGGATCGTGCCTGTTCGAGCGCAAGGTGCCCGATCCGATCCGTGCCACGGGTCTCAATTTCGAAGGCACGCTGGGCCGTACCCTGCCGCTGTCCGGCCACAACGCGCTGCGGGCAAACGCCCTGCTGTTCGGCGACATCTACCCGCAACATCACGGCTATTCGCAGTCCACGTTGATGCTGCGGATCGGCTATCAATATCAGTCCGCGCGCGACACCGTAACGCTGTCGCCCTCGCTCGATCTCGGCACTTTCGGATCCGCGCTGCTCTACGAGGCACCGGGCGGCAATGCCCTGTGGCAGCACGTCCTTTCGCCAAAAACGCTGCTGCGGATCGAGGCCAACTACCGCGATTACCGCTATCGCCAGCGCGTGTTCCGCTCGCAGGACGGTGCGATGACGGACCTGAGCCTGACCGCCTGGTACGCCCCCTTCCCCGGCTGGAGCCTGTTTGCCGGGCCGGATTTCGCCAGCAAGGACGCCCCGGCCAAAGTCGATGCCTATCGCCAGTGGGGCGCGCGACTGGGGGTGAACAGGACGTTCGGCAAGGCGGCCAGCCTGCTGTTGATCGGCTCCTGGCGCCACCGCGACACCCGTGCCTTCAACGAGGTCTTCGCCGCCCGCCGCCGCGACGACCAGTACAACGCCACCGCCATTGCCCGTTTCCCGGCCCTGCAATTCGCAAGGCTCGTCCCCGAACTCGTGCTCCAGCACACCCGCGTCGAGAGCAACATCGACTGGCTCTATTCCTACCGCCGCACGAGCGCGAGCCTGCGCCTCAGCCGCACTTTCTGAAAACCACCCAGCACCAGGAGACCATGATGACCATGACCATCACCGATCCCGCCCAGAACGTCGGCCAAAGCCGGGCCAAGCGCCTCAAGGCCGCCACCAGCCCCGTTCACGAAGGAGTGGACAGCTCGATCATGTCCGCCGCATCCTTTGCCACGCTCGACGGCTACAAACGATTCCTGCGCATCCAGTACCTGTTCCACCGCGATGTCGAGGCGCTCTATGCCGACGCCCGCCTGCGCGATGCCTTCCCCGATCTCGCCAGCCGCTGCCGCATGGCCCGCGTGATCGACGACATGGACGATCTCGGCCTCGACTTGCCCGCCGCCGAGACCCCGGCCTTTACGCTGGATGCCCCGGCCGATCTCGGCACCGCGCTGGGCTGGCTCTATGTCGCGGAGGGTTCCAACATGGGCGCCGCACTGCTGCGCAAGGAAGCGCAGAAGCTTGCGCTGTCGGACACCTTCGGCGCCCGCCATCTCGCCCCGGCCGAAGCCGGCCCGGCGCCGCACTGGCGCGCTTTCACCGCCGCGCTCGACGCCGTGCCGCTCTCCGAAGCTGAGGAGGCAATGGCCGATGAAGGCGCTCTTGCCGCATTTGCGCGGGTTCAGGCCCACATCGATGCCAACCTTGCCTGAGGTGGCGCCTGAAGTCGCAAAAGCGGAACCGACGCCGGATCTGCTGAAAAGCGGGCGCATGGTACGCAGTGCATGGCTGGCACTGGGCCTTGCGCTGGTCGCGGTCGGTTTCGTCGGCATTTTCGTGCCGCTGTTGCCGACCACCGACTTCATGCTGCTGGCCCTGCCCTGCTTCGCCCGCTCGTCGCCGAGACTGGAAGCATGGTTGCTGAACCACCCGCGTTTCGGCCCCAGCCTCCGGGCATGGCGGCAGGAGCGTGCGGTGCCGCGCCATGCCAAGATCGCCGCCTGCATCGGTATGACGCTGGGCTTCGCGCTGTTCTGGTTCCACGTCCATCCGCGCCCGCTGACCGCCGCCGCGATCGGCGCCTTCATGCTGTTCTGGGCATTTTGGATCCTCCGGCGCCCGGAACCGAAAGTGGAACCGGGAGGAAACGCATGAGGCCAGGCCTTCGCTTTGCACCGACCTACCCGAATAGCCTCACGACGACCGCCGCGAGCAACCCGAGGGGACGCTACAGCGAGAACCCCACAGCTTGGAGTTCCCGCCTCGCGGGCCTCGCGGGAACGTCCTGCATCGCCGGACTCTCGGCGCTTGCCCTGCTGTTCACCTGGCAGGTGGTGAGACCGGCGTTCGTCGCCCCCTCTCGCCCTCTCGTGGTCGAGTTTCGCCCCCTCGCTGCGCCTCCCGATCCGGTGCGGGAACTGCCGCCGGGGCCGGTTCAGGTGGAAAGGCAGGACAGCAAACCCCAACCGAAGCAGGACATCCCGCCGCCGCCCATCGTGCTTCGCCCGGCATCACCTGCGGAAACGACTGCGCCCAAACCGCCGGATATTGACGATCCCGGCCCGCCCGTGCCGCAAACGACTGCCCCCAAAAGCATCGCGGCCCCGACAGCCGAACGCCTCTCCAGCCAGACCCGGCCGGACTGGGAAGCCTCGGTGCTTGCCCATCTCGAACGCTTTCGCCGCTATCCGCCCCGCGCGCGTGCCACACGTCAGCAAGGAGTTGTCTACGTCCGCTTCACGATGGACAGGAGCGGAACGGTGCTGACCAGCACCATTGTTCGCAAATCTGGCTTCTTCACACTGGATCAGGCCGCACTCGATACGCTCCGGCGCGCACAGCCGTTACCTCCCATTCCCTCCGGCCGCCCGGACACAGTGGAACTCACAGTGCCGGTGCAGTTCGAACTCGCTTAATTCGCGCCGTTGCGGTCGCTGCGCCTTGTAACGTCTCGTGCACAGGAGTTTGTATATGTTTGATCCGCAGGTGGCGAAGGCGTTGATCGACGTCGCAATGTTCTTGGAATTTTCGGATGATCGGATCGTCGACCCTGACGCCGCCGTATCAGCGCTGGAGGATTTGGCAGCCAATTTACAGATGGCCACACCGGAAACTCGCGCTGCGCTCACGCAGGGCATCCGATCCTGGGTGGGGTCTTATCCTGACCGCGTCGAATTTGTATCAAATCTTCCAGAAACTCTTGGGATCATTTAAGCATCGCAAGTTTTTTTGCGACGGCAGCTTTCCCCGTAATTTTGGCGTTTCAGGCCGTGTGCTGGCCTCTCGAAACCGGAACGACCGGATTTCATGATTTTAATCTGAAAGGTGCCGTTCCGGACCCGCCGGCATTACTGACATTCAGCGTGGCACCATAATTGGCACCGCGCCACTTAGCGATCGACGCTGGTTCACATCGGTCATCAGCAGAACAACACCGGGCACGTCAAAGCTGACCTGATAGCCGCCTCTATTTTCAAACTTTGGAAGCGAACGAAACTGGGGCGACGATGACCCGTCAAACCGATAAAGCCCATCTGTGCCAAGCGCCCACACCGTATCGCCAGCGCGCGTCAGGCCAAAGAAGGCAGTTGTGCTCGCGGGCTCTCCCTTATCAAGCTTACCGTATGGAGGCTGAGGATTATCCGGTTTAAAATACAGGCGTCGTACCGTTTCGTCGCACACCTCGACGATGCGACCGTGGGACATCATGTGCACAAGACCGACTGCTGCCACCACGCAGGAAGGATTTGAGGGCGAGGCGACGATCCCATTCACCGGGTCGCACTCTGTGTTGAGCGGCCCCCCACAAAGCTCTCCAGACTGGTTCTTCTCAACGACTTCGATTTTTCCTTCGCCGCGCGTTATCCGTCGAAGCCCACCACCCCATTCCCCGGCGTTGAAACCAATCCAAATCGTGTTTCCGTTAATCAGCGCCGTTCCGATGGCAAACGGCGGCTGCAATTCCTCAGAGAGTTTTACGGCACGCACCCCCGCGCCCTCGACTTCTACGAGGCGACGATTTGTAACTATGGTGACGGCAGTTCCTTCATCCGCGCAACCAAGTGCTGCCAGATTTTCCTTGTCGACTGCGATTGTAGGCCCGACCTTCCACCCCGTAGACGAACGCCGTTTTATCGACCTGAACCGCACCGGGATTGCCGGAGGCCAGTTTTCTTAAATTAGGCAGCCAGTGGG